>NZ_WBKF01000003.1 GCF_008831235.1 Pseudoclavibacter sp. CFCC 11306 | reverse complement strand
ACTGCACGGGGGACCGTGTGGGAGAGTAGGACACCGCCGGAACATTATTCACGGAAGGCCACCCCGCTAGCGGGGTGGCCTTCCGTCGTTAACCACACACACGAACGCCAATCACACACGCAACACGAGACTGGCAGGATTGCTTCACCATGATGAAGACCCTGTCTACAACAGGAGAGACATCATGAGTGAATACAACGATCGCGACGACAGCCGCGGAGACCGCAGTCACGGCCGCAACGAACGAAACGACCACCGGGGCGGTGCGGGCAATGGCCGCCGCAGCAGCAGTGGCCCCAAACGTCAGTACCGAGAAAGCGGCCGGAGCGGCAACCAGGAACGTCACGAGTACCGCGGCGGCGGTCGCTGGTCGGATCGTCCCCGCCGGGACGGCGAAGGGTCGGGCTCCTCTCGCGGAGGGTACCGCGGGCACGATGATCGCCGCAACGACCGTAATGACCGTAATGACCGTGACGGTCAGCGTGGAGGGTTCCGTGGTGGCAGTGATCACCGCGAGGATCGACGCGGTGGATATCGCGACGACCGTCAGGGAGGCTACCGCGGTGGCCGTGACCGCCGGGACGACCGTCAGGATGATCGCCGGGGTGGCTACCGGGACGACCGGCGTGGCGGATATCGCGGTCATGATGATCGCCGGAACGAACGCAACGACCGTGACGGTCAGCGTGGAGGGTTCCGTGGTGGCAGTGATCACCGCGAGGATCGACGCGGTGGATATCGCGACGACCGTCAGGGAGGCTACCGCGGTGGCCGTGACCGCCGGGACGACCGTCAGGATGATCGCCGGGGAGGTTACCGGGACGATCGCACGGGCGGATATCGCGGTCATGATGATCGCCGCAACGACCGTAATGACCGTGACGGTCAGCGTGGCGGCTTCCGTGGCAGTAGCGACCGGGGTTCCGACTTCCGCGGCAATGATGACCGTCGTGGAGGGTACCGGGGAAACAGCGACCGGCGTGATGACCGGCGTTCGAACTATCGCGGTCGGGACGATGATCGTCGCGGCGGCGCTCGTGACGACCGCCGTGGTGGGTATCGTGGCGGCAGTGATTGGCGTGACGACCGCCGTCATGACGACCGCGACCGCAACGACCGCAGGTTCGACGACCGCGCACCGCGGCGCAATGAGCCGGAGCTTCCCGCGAATGTGCGCCCCGACGACCTGCCGTTCGGCATGCGCGTCGAACTCAAGACGCTCGCTCGCGAGAACGCCGATGTGGTCGCGCAGCAGCTGGCCGTCGCTCTCGCACTGATCGACGATGATCCGGCTGAGGCCTACAGCTATGCGGCTGCTGCGGTGAAGCGAGCCGGTCGTATCGCGATCGTCCGCGAGGTCGCCGGCATCGCCGCGTATCGTTCGGGTGACTGGCAGACCGCGCTGCGCGAACTGCGCACGCACCGTCGCATCACCGGCAGCCAGCTGAACATCGCGCTGCTGGCCGACGCCGAGCGTGGCCTGGAGCGCCCCGCAGATGCCATCGCGCTGGCCGAAGAGACTGATCTCACCGATGTGCCCACCGAGGTTCGCGTCGAGCTCGCGATCGTGGTCAGCGGCGCCTGGCGCGACCAGGGCAAGCTCGCTGAGGCGCGGAAGGCGCTCGAGATTCCGGAGCTCGATCCTGATACAGCGTTCTCATACAGCGGTCGGCTCTTCGAAGCGTACGCAGATGTGCTGCGTGCGCTCGAAGACCCTGAAGCGGATGCCTGGGAGCGTCGCGCCAAGATCGCTGCTCGCGTCTGGAACGAGCACAAACACGGCACAAGCGGCGAACCGAAGCCGCTTGTCGACGATGAAGTCGAGGTCCAGGATCTGGGCGAGATTCTCGAGTAGTCCTCGCACCATGAACGACCCGGCGGGGATGCTGACGAGACTTGCGCGGTCCACCTTTCGCGCCAAGTTCCGTCTGGCGAAGGCCGACGCTGACTACGCGAGGCAGCGGGGCAGGGCGACCATCGCATCCCACGCCCGTGACTTGCTGACCAAACGGATCGGCGCTGCGCACCCCGTGCACGATGGGCGTCAGACGCCGTATCGGGGGCACCCGGTCTTTCCGGCACAGCACGCCACGGCCACCTGCTGCCGTGGATGCGTCGAGAAGTGGTACGGCATTCCGAAGGGGCGTGAGCTCACACCACAGGAGCTCGACCGACTCGCCGCAGTGGTCATGGTATGGATCGACCGCGATCTGCAGCGTGATGCGGCGAGCCGAACGGGCGCACCGTCGAGGAGTGTTGCGCAGAGCGTCTCTGAGAGCGTTGCGGGGAGAGCTTCGAGCAGGGGCTCGGAAAGTGCCTCAGCGTGCACGCAGTCGGCAGCGGGCACGCAGTCGGCGCCGCGCGCCGGTGCACAGGAGAGGTAACGACACGTATGAAGCGATTCACGAGAGCGGAGCTGCTCGCACATGAGAACGGAACGGTCGACGACATCATCGGTCCGGACACAGAGCTGCTCTTCGTCGGAGTGAACCCGGGGCTGTGGACGGCGGCGGTGAACGCTCCGTATGCCTACCCGGGCAATCGGTTCTGGCCTGCGCTCGAACGATCGGGGCTCGTGCAGCGACACTTCGATGCCAGCCACGGGCTGAGCCCTGCCGACCGGGCCGACTTCGTCGCAGCCGGACTCGGCTCGACGAACTTCGTCAACCGTGCGACGATCCGTGCCGACGAGCTCTCAGCCGACGAGCTGCGCGCTGGCGCTGCGCATCTGGACAATCTGGTGATGCGCGTGCGTCCACGTGTGGTCGCGGTGCTCGGCATCATGTCGTACCGGACCGCCTATCACCGGCCCAAGGCACACATGGGGCTGCAGGCGGAGCGACTGGCCGGTGCTGAGCTGTGGGTGCTGCCGAACTCGAGCGGGCTCAACGCGCATGAGACGATCGACAGCATCGCAGCGAAGATGCGCGAGGTCGGCGTGGCCGCCCGGCTGCTCGAGGCGTCTGCCTGAGCCTATCGAGAGGGTAAGAGGCGCGCTCTTGCGGGGCCAGCCGACCCGAACCCGGGTTCTGAGCGCAAGACGTCAGGGGCGCCGCCCGCTAAGCCTCGACTTCGCTGCGGTCGCCCGACCACAGTGTGTGGAAGGCTCCCTCGCGATCGACGCGACGATACGTGTGCGCACCGAAGAAGTCACGCTGCCCCTGCACGAGAGCGGCAGGCAGACGAGGCGAGCGCAGCCCGTCGAAGTAGGCCAACGAGCTGGCGAAGGCGGGTACCGGGATGCCGCCGAGCGCCGCATGCGCGACGATCTGTCGCCACGCGCCCTGCGTCGCATCGAGCACCTCGGCAAAGTGAGGCGCAGTGATCAGCGAGGCCGGGGCATCCGCCGGATCGCCCTCGTATGCCGCCGCGATCAGATTCAGGAAGCCGGCGCGAATGATGCAGCCGCCACGCCAGATGCGGGCGATCGCTGCAAGGTCGATGTTCCAGCCGTGCTCCGCCGCACCGGCCCGGATCTCGTCGAAGCCCTGCGCATAGGCCACGATCTTCGACGCGAGCAGTGCGAGACGCACCGCCTCGACGAAGGCGTCACGGTCGGTCACACCGAGCTGGCCGTCGGGGTATCCGGCGGATGCCGTGAAGCGCCGCTGCGCCGCCTCACGCTGAACGGGCCGGCCGCTCAAACCGCGGGCGAACACGGCCTCGGCGATGCCCGTGACCGGCACTGCCAGGTCGAGGGCGGTCTGCACGGTCCACGTGCCAGTGCCTTTCATGCCGGCCTGATCGACGATCACGTCGACGAGCGGGCTGCCGGTCTCGGCGTCGACCTGGCGCAGCACCTCGGCGGTGATCTCGACGAGGTACGAGTTGAGGTCGGTCTTGTTCCACTCGGCGAACACATCGGCGATCTCAGCAGGTTCGAGGCCGGCGCCACGTCGCAGCAGGTCGTAGCTCTCGCCGATGAGCTGCATGTCTGCGTACTCGATGCCGTTGTGCACCATCTTCACAAAGTGGCCAGCGCCGTCGGTGCCCACGTGTGTGACGCAGGGTTCGCCGTCGACCTGCGCGGCGATCGACGCGAGGATCGGACCGAGGGTGGCGTACGACTCGTCGCTGCCGCCGGGCATGATCGACGGCCCGTTGAGCGCGCCCTCCTCGCCTCCGGAGATGCCTGCGCCGACGAAGTGCAGCCCGCGGGCACGCGACTCGCGTTCGCGTCGAATGGTGTCGGCGAACTGCGCGTTGCCGCCGTCGACGATGATGTCACCCGGCTCGAACACTTCGCTGAGCTGGCGGATCACTTCGTCTGTCGGCTGCCCGGCCTTGACCATGATGATCGCGGTGCGCGGATGTTGCAGCGCCTGAGCGAACTCGGTCACGGTCTCGGTGGGCACGAAGTCACCCTCGTCGGCGTGGTCGCGCATCAGATCGCGGGTGCGCTGCGGAGTGCGGTTGTAGAGAGCGACGGTGTTGCCATGCCGGGCCAGGTTGCGGGCGAGGTTGCTGCCCATGACGGCGAGGCCGACGACGCCGATGTTGGCTGATGCGCTGGAAGTCATGCAGAGAATTCTACCGTGACCGCCCGGTAGACTAGAGCGGTCTCGTGCCCTCCGGGCCGAGTGGTGCGTCGGGAAGCCTGGTCGACAGAGACGAGGAGACACATGCCCGCACCCAACGAGCCGAGCGCGCAGAACCACTTGGACGCGCAGAACGACGTGAGCGCCGCCAGCGAGGCGAGCCAACCGAGCGCAACCACACAGCCCGCCGCCTCTGCTGCTCGCGATGTGACCGATGCATCCGCCGAACGGGCGCACCGCGCTCGCAGCGGACGCCGCGCCGAGATGCTGCCCGGCCTTCTGCTGATTGCGGCGACGGGAGTCGCGCTCGTACTGGCCAATTCTGCGGCGAGCGGAGCGTGGCACGGCGTGGTCGAGGCACGGCTCGGCCCGCTCACGGTGCACGAGTGGGTCGCCGAGTGGCTGCTCGCCGTGTTCTTCTTCGTGACCGGCGTCGAGCTGCGCGAGGAGTTCTCACGGGGCAGTCTGTCGACTCCGCGGCGGGCGCTGACGCCGATCATGGCGGCGCTCGGCGGTATGGTCGTGCCGGCCGTGATCTTCGTCGCGTTCACCGCAGGCGGGTCGGCTGCGCACGGATGGGCCATTCCCACGGCGACCGACATCGCCTTCGCGGTCTCGCTGCTCGCGCTCGTGGCGCCGGGAGTGCCTGCGCCTGCGCGTGCGTTTCTGCTCGCGCTCGCGGTCGCCGACGACCTGTTCGCGATGATCGTGCTCGCGGTGTTCTATACGCCAGGGCTGCATCCCACGATTGTGGCCGTAGCGCTCGGTCTGCTGATCGGGCCATGGGTGCGACCGCGCCTGCGCCGGATGCTGCAGCAGCTCTCGATGTGGATCGTCGTGCCCGCCTTCGCCCTGGTCAGCGCCGGGGTGCCGCTGTGGGGCGCGGGTGCCGGGGAGGTGTCGGACGCCGCAGTCGGGGCCGGTGACGCAGGGGCTGTGGCGCTCGGTGCTGACCCTGTCTTCTTCGGAGTGTTCCTGGGCCTTGTCGTCGGCAAGCCGGTCGGCATCATCCTGGCGACGTGGATCGTGCAGCGGATCGGCCGTGCGTGGAGCGTCAGCCGCGCTCGGCGCGCTGGCACAGCCGTGGTGCAGCGCACGCCGGCATCAGTCAGCTGGCCGGATCTCTGGGTGGTCGCCCTGCTCGCCGGTGTCGGGTTCACGATGTCGCTGCTCGTGGCGCAGCTCGCGTTCTCCGCCGGTGGGGCGGATGCGGTGCTGCATACCGAGCACGCCACGTTGGGCGTGTTGGCGGCTTCGTTCGTAGCCCCGGTTTTGGCAGCGATCGCGTATCGACTGCTGCGGAGGCGGCGGAAGTAGTTCGCGGGGGTCTTCGAGGAGAGAGATCTCCGGGGAGAATCAGCCAAGGTCATCATTCTGCCTACATCGGCAGCCCCGCACCGCCGGGAAAACTCCAAATGCGAGGCAAAGGCAAAGGCACCCTCTGAGCCCTCCCCCGAAAGGCCGGGAAGGCGGGGAAGGCAGGGGCTGGTCTCGAACGGGCAGAACCTGCTGAATGCGAGGTGAGTGTGCAGAAGGTGCGGGCATTGCTCACTGATGGTCGCGCATTCTGTACTTTCGGCGTCGGGGAGGTGAGAGGGCCGCCATCGAGACATGGGAGATGTCGTTGTGCGGCATCGAAGTATGCAACTTGGCATGTCTGGTTGGTGCTGGGGAGCATTTGGGGCGGATGGATGTGGCGAACGGCGCTGGGTGTGCAGACGTGACGGCGGTGCTGGGCGTGGATGCGGCACGGCGCTGGGTGTGGCACCTGTCGGATGGCGTCTGGGCGGGCGGACAGATGCGGGCCAGCGTCGAGGCGAACGAATATCGTGTGACGCAACACGTCGCAGCCGGGTGCGAACGACAGCCACAGTCGGTATGGTGTGCAGACATCCGAGCGAGACGGCGCCGGAACAACGCCTGACCGAAAGGCAAACAGACAATGACCAAGTCAGCGACCAGAGTGATCGGCAAGAGCGGCATTGAGGTCTTCCCCCTTGCATTCGGCGGCAACGTCTTCGGCTGGACAGCCGACGAACAGCGTTCGCACGAACTGCTCGACCGGTTCACCGAGGGCGGCGGCAACCTGATCGACACGGCAGACTCTTACTCGGAGTGGGCCGACGACGAGCACGTCGGCGGCGAATCCGAGACGATCATCGGGTCATGGCTGCGCGGGCGGGATCGTTCGTCTGTGGTGATCGCCACGAAGGTGGCGAAGTATTCCAAGCGCCCCGGGCTCTCACCGGCGAACGTCGCAGCCGCAGCAGACGACTCGCTGCAGCGACTCGGCACCGACTACATCGACCTCTACTACGCGCACGAAGAAGACCCCAATGTGCCCATCGAACAGACAGCACAGGCCTTCGACGACCTGGTGAAGGCCGGCAAGATCCGTGCGATCGGCGTCTCGAACTTCTCTGCCGAGGCGACCGAGGCCTGGCTGAAGGCTTCGCGTGACAACGGCTGGGCAGAGCCGGTGGCCATCCAGCCGCACTACAACCTCGTTCATCGCAATGACTACGAAGAGCATCTTGCGCCGCTCGCCGCGCGCGAGAACCTCGCGGTGCTGCCGTACTGGTCACTTGCCTCGGGGTTTCTCACCGGCAAGTACCGCGAGCCCGTCGAGCAGGGCGATTCGCCGCGGGCAGGTGCCGCATCGAAGTACGCAGTGCCAGCCGGTCTGGCGATCATCGACCGGCTCGACGAGATCGCCAAGGCACACCAGACGTCGATCGCCACGGCCGCCCTCGCCTGGCTGCTTGCGAAGCCGCAGGTGGTGGCGCCGAACGCTTCGGCTTCACGCGTCGATCAGGTCGCGGGGCTGCTTGCGGTCGGCGACGTCGAGCTGACCGCCGACGAAGTGGCCGAGCTCGACAAAGTCTCGACCTGGGCCCACTGAGCCTCCGCTGATGTGGTGACCCGGGGCCCTCTGAACCCAGCATCGGGAGATGCACTCGCTTAAGGTGCAGCTGACAGGGCGACCCGGGGCCTCCCACGACGACCTAGCCGCGGGCACGCTCCAGCTCGGCGACGAGCGTGCGCACGAGGTCGGCCGCCGGCATCTCGCGAGCCCGGCCGACCTCGGAGCCGGCCCAGTGCGCGGCGAACGAGGTGGCATCCCCGTGTGCGGATGCGGCGGCGGCCAACGCCTTGCCTGCGTCGTAGGTCAGCGGGTACGCGGGGATCTGCACACCGAGCTTTCTGGCCCGCACACCGATCTCGTGCATGCGATTGCGCAGCCCACGTGCAGGTCGGCCCGAGACCGCGCTGGTGAATGCCGTGGGGTCGATCGCCTCGAGCTGCTGCTCGCCGAGATCGGTGCGGGGGATGTCCGAGACATGGGCACGGCTGACCTCTTCGCGGATGCGCTCGCGGTGGGCCGGCCCGGTGGCCGCCTCGGGGCACAGCAGAAACGCGGTGCCCAGCTGTGCTGCTGCAGCGCCTGCGTCGAGGGCACGTGCGACGTCGACGCCGTCCATGAGCCCGCCGGCGGCGATCAGCGGCAGGTCGACGGCTCGCGCCGCCGCCGCGATGAGGCCGAGGGTCGAAGACCCGCGCGAGGCATGTGCGTCGCCGTCGACATCGCCGTCGAGCGTCGAATCGAACACGCCACGGTGTCCTCCGGCCTCGCGCCCCTGAGCGACGACGGCATCCGCACCGGCCCGCTCGACGAGGCGCGCCTCCTCGGGCGTGGTCGCCGTCACGAACACCAGGATGCCGGCGTCGTGCAGCTGCTCGATCATGCCCGCGGCAGGCAGCCCGAAGTGAAAGCTCACGACGGCCGGCCGAGTGGCCGCCAGCACGTCGACCAGTCGCTGGGTGTTCTCACCGGGCGTCGCCGCACTGGCGTAGATTGCGCGCAGCGTGCCCGGCGAAGCGGTCGCGAAGGCTGCGAACTCGGGCTCCAGCAGCCGCAGCCATGACTGTGTCACCAGCGCACTCGAACGCGGCTCTGCGTGCGCGAAGAAGTTGACCATGAACGGCCGTTCGGTGAGGTCTGCCGTGCGCGCGATCTGTTCGGCCGCACGTGTCGGGTCGGCGCCGCCGATGCCGAGCGATCCGAGGCCTCCGGCGTTCGACACGGCGGCCGTGAGCTCGGGTGTGGTCGCACCCGCCATGGGCGCCTGAATGATGGGTGTGTCGCGCAGCAGTGCCTGTGTCTGTTCGCGCAGCGAGGCGGATGCAGGCTCAGGCGAAGACGAAATGGGGGACATCGGGGCCTCCTTTGGCTCATTAAGCGTACGAGAATCCCCAGCTGTCGCAGAATTCACGGCTTGGCAGGCGGGGCCGCCGCGGCATAGACTGTGCACTGATACTTCGGCGAGGGCCGAGACCCCTGCGTGAGCAGACGTCTCAGCCGTTATCGACGCAGTGAGTGGGCAGCCCGCCCTCTCCTCGCGCGTGAGTGCTTGAGTTGAGAAAACCGTCGACCACCCGATGACATGCAGCATGAGGCTGCGGGATTCGAGCGCGTCGGCGCCACACGGCGGGTGCGCATGGGCGCATCCCACAGACCAAGGAGACAAAATGGCAGACAACGCCGAGAACACCTTCGACGCCATCGTGCGCACCAGCTTCGGCAAGGGTGCTTCGCGTCAGCTGCGCCGCGAGGGCCAGACCCCCGCAGTGATCTACGGCCACGGCGCAGAGCCCGTGCACGTCGCACTCGAGGCCCACCAGCTCGGCCTCGCACTGCGCACCTCGAACGCCCTGCTCACCGTCAAGACCGGTGACGACGAGCACCTGGTGCTCGTGAAAGACGTCCAGCGCGACCCGGTCAAGCGCATCATCGAGCATGTCGACCTGCTGGCGGTCAAGCGCGGTGAAAAGGTCGAGGTCGAGGTGCCGCTGCACCTCGTCGGCGAGCCCGTCGGCGGAACCATCGCCGAGACCGACCTCAACACCATCCTGCTGAGCGTCGAGGCCATCGCCATCCCCGAGAACGTCAAGATCGAGATCGAGGGCGCAGAAGAGGGCACCAAGATCTTCGCCAAGGATCTCGTGCTGCCCGAGGGCGCCGAACTGGTCACCGATCCCGAGGCCCTGGTGCTCTCGGTCATCATCCCGAGCGCGGCCGACATGGGCGACTCGGCTGACGAGCTCGCCGTCGAGGCCGCTGAGGCCGAGGCCGCAGCCGAGGCTGAGGGCGCCGGCGACGCCGAGACGACCGAGGCCTGATCGACTCGAGCATCCGCTCTGCTGGGCCGCGCCGCGTTCGTTCGCGCGCGGCCCAGCTCCACCTGCAGGCACATTGACTGCTGGCTGTCAGACAAGAAGAGAGCATTCACCGCACCGTGAGTGACACCCCGTATCTCATCGTCGGTCTCGGCAACCCCGGGCCCGACTACGAGGCGACCCGACACAACGTCGGGCACATGGCCGTCGAGCGCCTCGCCGACGATCTGAGCGCCGGATCGTTCCAGCGCAACAAACGCGCCAACGCCTTCGTGGCGACGGGCGTGACCCGAGCATCCGCCGCGAACGCGACGCACGCGCCGGGCCAGACGATCAAGCTGCTGCTCGCACACCTCGGCAGCTTCATGAACACCTCGGGCGGCCCCGTCGCCGCCCTGCTCGATTACTACAGCATCACCCCCGATCACCTGATCGTGGTGCACGACGACCTCGACCTGCCGTTCGGCACGCTGCGCCTCAAGAGCGGCGGCGGTCACGGCGGGCACAACGGTCTGCGCGACATCATCGCCGCGACGAAGACCCGTGACTTCTCGCGGGTGCGCGTGGGCATCGACCATCCGCCGGGTCGGCAGCCGGTCGCCGACTATGTGCTGCGTCCCTTCTCAAGCACCGAGCGTCGCGAGCTGCCCATGCTGGTCAGCGATGCGGCGGATGCGGCGCTCGCCCTCGCTGCTGAGGGCCTCGAACCGGCCCAGCAGCGTTTCCACGCCCCGCACGACAACCGAAAGTGAGTATGGCAGCCAAGCGCAGGAACGCCGAGACCGAAGCAGCTGAGGCGGCCTTCGTGCTGCCGGATCACGCAGAGTCGATCACTCGAGCCTTCGCAGGCACCGAGGCCTTTCAACGAGTGCGCGAAGCGATCGACGAACGCGACCTGAACGTCGTCGGCATCGAGAGGCTGCGCACGGCGCTGCTGGCGGCGATGATCGACGAGTACTCAGGCGACCTCGCTGCGGAGAACGCCGGGGGTCAGTACCTGATCGTCACGCCGACGGGGCGTGAGGCCGACGTGCTGCTGCGCGCCCTGCGCGAACTGCTGCCAGAAGCCTCGGTGCAGGAGCTGCCGGCGTGGGAGACCCTGCCACACGAGCGGCTGAGCCCGTCGCCGCAGGTCACCGGGCAGCGTCTCGAGGTGCTGCGCTCACTCGCCGACTGGCGCGAAGCGCGCGGTGCAGACGGTGAGGCGGATGCCTCTTCGAGCTCCGAGCAGACCCCGGCTGCAGAGGGCGGCGCGGCTGCGGCCCAGCCGCAGGTGCAGATCGTGATCGCGAGTGTGCGAGCGGCACTGCAGCCGGTCGCCGACAACCTCGCCAGCATTCGCCCACTGCATGTCGCGGTGGGCGAGGACCACCCGCTCGAAGAGTTCGCCACCCGCCTCGTCGAGATGGCCTACGCACGCGTCGACCTGGTCACCCGTCGCGGCGAGTTCACCGTGCGCGGCGGAATCATCGACGTGTTCCCGCCGACCGCCGACTACCCGGTGCGCATCGAGCTGTTCGGTGACGAGGTCGACACGATCAAGCCGTTCCACGTGGCCGACCAGCGCACTGACGAACAGCAGCTCGACCATGTCGACATCGGCGCCAGCCGCGAGCTGCTGCTCACCGAGCACGTGCGTCAGCGCGCCGCCGAGATGCAGCACGAGTTCCCGAACCTCTCGGGCATGCTCGAGAAGCTCTCGCAGGGCATTCCGGTCGAGGGCATGGAATCGCTGGCTCCCGCGCTCGACGATCATCTCGTGCCGATCACCGACTACCTCGCGCGCGATGCCGTCGTCGCCGTCGTGAGCCCGGAGCGAGCCCGTACCCGCGCCGAGAATCTGGTCGCGACCAACCGCGAGTTTCTCGAGGCGGCGTGGAGTGCCGCAGTCGCCGGAGCCGAAGCGCCGATCGACCTCAGCGCCGGCGAGTATCTCGACCTGGACGCGCTGCGCAAGGCGGCGTCTCCACGCCACTGGTGGCAGCTGTCGCCGTTCGACAGCGAGATCGCCGGCGCCGACACGGGTGGGGCGGATGCCGCAGACGCGCCCGCCGGATCGGTGCCCGTGGTCGCGCGGGCCGTGCCGAGCTTCGCAGGCGACGCAAACGGTGCGGTCGAGCATGTTCGCGCTCTGCTCTCTGACGGCTGGCGCGTGGTGATCACGGCGGCTGCGAAGGGCACGGCCGCCCGCACCATGCAGCTGCTTGCCGATCAGGAGGTCGCCGCGCGCCCCGCATCCGCCGGAGCCATCGAGGCGGGCGTGGCCAGCATCCTCGTGGCCGACGTCGACGAGGGCTGGGAGCTCGCCGACGAACGGCTGGCGCTGATCACCGAGGCCGAGTTCTTCGGGCGCACTGCCAGCTACAACCGCGGCCAGCCGAAGAAGCTGGCGAGCCGGCGACGCAAGACGGTCGATCCGCTGCAGCTGAAGCCCGGAGACCTGGTCGTGCACGACAAGCACGGCATCGGCCGGTTCATCGAGCTGACCAGCCGCGAGGTCGGCGGGCGTGACGGCCGGCATCTGCGCGAATACCTCGTGATCGAGTACGCACCGAGCAAGAAGGGGCACCCGGGCGACCGGCTCTACGTGCCGACCGACCAGCTCGACCAGCTGACGCGGTATGTGGGCGGGGAAGACCCGACGCTGTCGAAGCTCGGCGGCTCGGACTGGTCGCGCACCAAGAGCAAGGCACGCAAGGCGGTGCGGGAGATCGCGGTCGGGCTGGTGAAGCTCTACGCCGAGCGCACCCGGGCGAAAGGGCACGCCTTCGGGCCCGACACCCCCTGGCAGCACGAGCTCGAAGAGGCCTTTCCATACGCCGAGACGCCTGATCAGCTGCAGACCATCGACGAGGTCAAGCACGACATGGAGCGCGAGATGCCCATGGACCGCCTGCTCGCCGGCGACGTCGGCTTCGGCAAGACCGAGGTCGCGGTGCGTGCGGCGTTCAAAGCGATTCAGGACGGCTACCAGGTCGCGATGCTGGTGCCGACCACACTGCTTGCGCAGCAGCACGCCGAGACGTTCGCCGAGCGGTATGCGGGGTTCCCGGTGAAGCTGCGCACGCTCTCGCGTTTTCAGACGGCGAAAGAGACCGCCGATACGATCGCGGGGCTCGCCGACGGGTCGGTCGACATGGTGATCGGCACCCACCGCATTCTGAGCAAGAGCGTCCACTTCAAGAAGATCGGGCTGGTGATCATCGATGAGGAGCAGCGCTTCGGCGTCGAGCACAAAGAGCGTCTCAAAGAGCTGAAGACGAATGTGGACGTGCTCTCGATGAGCGCCACGCCGATTCCGCGCACCTTGGAGATGGCCGTCACGGGCATCCGCGAGATGTCAACGCTCGCGACACCGCCCGAGTCACGTCACCCGGTGCTCACGTATGTGGGGGCGTTCAGCGACAAGCAGGTCGCCGCGGCGGTGCGGCGCGAGCTGCTGCGCGAGGGGCAGGTGTTCTATGTGCACAACCGTGTCGGCGACATCGCCAAGGCTGCGGCGCACATCGCCGAGCTGGTGCCCGAGGCACGCGTCGGCGTCGCACACGGGCAGATGGGCGAGAGCGAGCTGGAGCGGGTCATCGTCGACTTCTGGGAGCAGAAGTTCGACGTGCTCGTCTCGACCACGATCATCGAGACCGGCATGGACATTCAGAATGCGAACACGCTGATCGTCGACGATGCACAGCGCTATGGTCTGTCGCAGCTGCACCAGCTGCGCGGTCGTGTGGGGCGCGGGCGCGAGCGTGCCTACGCGTACTTCCTGTACGACCCGGAGAAGACGCTGACCGACACCGCCCACGACCGGCTTGAGACGATCGCTGCGAACAACGAGCTCGGCGCCGGCATGCAGGTCGCGATGAAAGACCTGGAGCTGCGCGGTGCGGGCAACCTGCTGGGCGGCGAGCAGAGCGGACACATCGCGGGAGTCGGGTTCGACCTGTACCTGCGGATGGTCGGCGAGGCCGTCGACGCGTTCAAAGGCGGGGATGCCGCGGAGCAGATCGAGCTTCGGCTCGAGCTTCCTGTCGATGCGCACATTCCGACCGACTACGTCGACTCGGAGCGGCTTCGCCTCGAGGCCTATCAGAAGCTGGCGACCGCCTCGAGCCCGACCGGGCGCGACGGCGCCATCGACGCGGTGGTCGAGGAGTTCGAAGACCGCTACGGCAGGCTGCCGCTGCCGGTGCGCAATCTCATCTCGGTGTCGCGTCTGCGGCGCGCGCTCGCGGGCTCCGGGCTGGCCGAGGTCATCGCGGTGAGCGGCCGGCTGCGCCTCGCGCCGCTGGAGCTGAGCGATTCGCTGCAGATGCGCCTGCGCCGACTCTACGGCTCGTACACGATGCTGCCCGCGGGCGGCGGTGTGCTGATCACCGTGCCCGAAGAGCTGCTGGGCTTGGACGATGTGCAGCCGCTGGTCGACTGGGTGACCGGAGTTCTGGTCAGTCTCGAAGTGATCGAGGCTCCGGTCGCTGCTGCGATTGAGGGCTCTGACGCTGGGGCTGAGAGCAGCGGTGCCGGCATTGGGGGGAGTGCTGGCGGTGTTGGTGCTCCAAGCGGGGCAGGTGTTGGCGCTGAGAGCGGTGCCGCAGGTCAGACTGGGAGTCGACGTGGCACTGGTTCTGCGCGCACCAGTGCCAGACGGGCCGGCAGTGGCGATTCGGCGTCGAAGGGATCTCGTGCTGCGGGCGCAGGACGTCAGGGTCGCAGCGCATCGGCCGCTTCTCGGCCTTCAGAGGCTGGCTCGGCTTCTGAAACCCACGCTCAGACCAGCGCACGTGGGGAGGCGGGGGAGAGCGGAGCATCCACATCATCTGCCTCAGACCGTGATTCGGGCGTTGCCCGGCCACAGACCTTCGAGGAGCGAGCCGCCGCCCGTCGTGCCGCGGCCGATGCGCGCGCGCGCGAACGCAGGGCTCGCCGGCGCAAGGCCGACGACTTCTGATTCTGGCGGGGCTGTTTCTGGTCTTGGACTGCTGTAATTCCAGGCTGGGGCGGGACCGAGGCATGGGAAATGCTGTTTCTGCCGATCGAGACATGGAGAATGCTGTCTTTCTCGATCGATACATGGGAATTGTCGCTCTAGGCGATCGAGGCATGCCAAGTTCCATGTCTGGATGCGGTGGTGCAGCATTTGCGGCGGCTGGATGCGGCGGGCGACCGGGGATGAGACATAGTGCACTGGGATAGTGCACTGAATATGTGCGGTTGACCGCGAGTGTGCAGAACCTGCTGAATGGGGTCGGTGGCTGGCTGCGAGTGTGCAGAACCTGCTGAGTGGGGTGGATGCTCTGGCTCGAGTCTGCAGAATCTGTCGAATGGAGCCCGTGGCTGAACTCGAGTGTGTAGAACCTGCTGAATGCGAGGCGAGCGTGTAGAACTTGCGAGCTTCGTTTGCTGATGGTCGCAGGTTTTGCACTTTCGGCGGTCGGCGAGTGAGGGCTGGTGTGTTTGAGCCCCCGAGTGTGTGGAACTTGTCGAATGGGAGGGGATGCTCGGGTTCGAGTGTGCAGAATCTGTCGAGTGGGGCTGGCGGCTGGGCTCGAGTGTGTAGAACCTGCTGAAGGGGAGGGGCGACCACGCGCGAGTGTGCAGAAACCGCAGCCCCGTGCTCTCTGCCAGTGCCGCCGCCCGGTACCACTCGCTAGCCCGGTACCACTTGCTAGCCCAGTACCGTTTCCAGCCCCGTACTACCTGCCAGCCCAGTACTACTCGCCTGCGCTGTCGCTGCCCGTGCTGTCGCCGGTCACGCCGATGACTCCGGCATCAGAGCCGGCCTGCTCGGCCGCATGAATCTCGCCTTGGAAATCACGCAGCGTCGAGCGCAGCGCCCGCTCCGAATCGAGCCCGGACGCCTTTGCCGACGCCACGATTGCGAGCAGCAGCTTTCCCAAGTCGTCTTCGTCTTCGAGCTGAAACGCTCCGGGCTGGGTCGCATCGAGCAGCCCCAACTTGTGCGCGCGACCGATGACCTTGTCAGCGAGTGCGAGCGCGGGCAGATCCTGTGGAATCCCATCGAGCACACTGGTGCGCTCGCTCTTCTCGCGGGCCTTGGCCGCATCCCACACCGCAACCACATCGTCGGCAGTCTCGGCGTGCGCATCGCCGAAGACGTGCGGATGCCGATCGCGCATCTTCTTGTCGACCGCGGCCGCGAGGTCGTCGATGTCGAACCGCCCCTCGGTCTGGGCGAGGCGCGCGTGAAAGAGCACCTGGTAGAGCACGTCTCCGAGCTCCTCTTTCAGCGCGGCGGTCGCCTGCTCAGACCCGTCGTCGGTCTCGATCGCATCGAGTGCCTCGTAGGTCTCTTCGAGCAGGTACTTCGCGAGCGAGCGGTGGGTCTGCTCGCGATCCCATGGGCAGCCGCCCTCTTCGAGGAGTGTGTCGACCGTGTCGACCAGTCCGTCGAGCCCCGGATGATCGGCCGCGTCGGCCGCGTTCGAGAACAGTGAGTCAGCCAATGCGCTGCCCCTTCGCAGAGTTGCGGTACGGTGCGCGGGTGCGCGACGTGGCCCACCCGAGCAGAATCAGTGAGAGCACGACCTGCCCTGCGATGCCCCAGAACCACACCGGCTGCGTGCCGGCCATCTGCTGCTCGGGAGTCTTCGCGTCGGCCGACCACTCGCACTCCTCGATCGTCTCGACCGGAATCGCCGAGTGCTGCGCCTTGCGCAGTTCGACCTTGAGCGTGGTCAGCAGGTTCGTCGGGTACCCGACCGCAGTTCCGGCGTCACCATGCCCGAAGCGGGCGGGGGTGGCATCCGCCAGAATGACGAACGGGTTTGCGGCCAGCACAGGCCAGACCAGATCGGGGCGCTGATAGCTGCGCTGCTCAGAGACGACCTGGCAGCGTCGGCTCTGCGTGCCCTCGCCGGGCTGCGTGCCGTCGGCGGATGCTCCCTCGCCCTGCGACTGCGCGTCGCCGCCCGCCTCGCCGTCAGCACCAGGCTGGCCGTTCGACCCGTCTGCAGCCGAACCACTCTGCTGGCTTGAGGCTGTGACGTGCGTGTTCACCTGGACGGTGCGCTCGCTGGTCAGCAGGGCAGAGCCGATGTTGAATGCGAAGACGGAGCCGACGCTCAACAGCGCGATCACGAGGTATGACATCGCGGTCGCGGCACCGGCGCGGCTGAAGATGCCCGAGAACGCGACCGAGATGGCCGAGAAAAAGGCGAGCTCCAAGAAGAGCACGACTAACGCGGGCACCACGATGATCCAGCCGACATTGCCGATGACCGCTGCGAAGAGCAGGAACGGCAGCGCAACCAGGACCAATACGAGCGAGGCGATCCAAGCGGCGAACGCCTTGGCCCAGACAATGGTGGCAGCCGACACCGGCGCGGTCTGCACGAGTGTGAGCACTCCGCTCTCACGGTCGCCGTTGATCGACCCGCCGCCCAGTGCGGGCACCACGACGGCGGCAAGGAACAGCGTGAAGTACAGGATCAGCGAGAACAGCCACGCGCCCATGGTCTGGCCGTTGCTCTGGCTGATGAAGTAGGCGCCGGCGGTGAGCCCGCCGATTGCGAGCAGCCAGATGATCAGCAGTGGGAGCCACCCAGACCCGCGCATACGCTGTCGCAGCTCGAGGCCGATGAGTGTGAGCATCAGCGGTCACCTCCTTTGCGGTCGGATCGGTCGGTCGGGGTGCGACCTGCGCCCTTGCCTCGGCCCTTACGAGGCCTCTCGTGCGAGGCTTCAGCCGGCCCGTCGCTATCGTCAGCGGCACCGCCGACGGAGGCGTCAGCCGAGTCGTCTGGCTTCGCGCCGAGCGCGTCGAGCACCGACTCGGTGGTGTCAGACGGAGCCTGCTGCTGCAGCGCCCGGAACGTCTGCTCGGTCGCGCTGAACGCCGGACTGTAATCGTGTACCGGAACTCCGGCGATCACAAGCCGGGCGAGCAGCAGGTTCGCCGCCTCATCGCTGCCCATCAGCACTTCGACGGCCTGCGTGACCGGGTCGAGATCGAACGGCGTCTCGAACCGCTGCAGCGCCTCAAGCAGCGCCTGTGGGTCGAGACTGCGGATGCGCCACGCGCGCGGTGCGGTCGCGGCCTGATTGACCTCGGCTGACGAAGCGCTGACGCCTTCGGTGAGATAGACGACGTGGTCGGCGTAGTCGTCGAGGCCTTCGAACCAGTTGGTCGAGATGACCACCGTCTTGCCCTCGTCGGCGAGCTGACGCAGCGCGGCCTGGACGCGATCGCGGCTGATGTTGTCGAGACCTGACGTGGGCTCGTCGAGCAGCAGCACCTGCGGGTCGTGCACGAGCGCCCGCGCCAGCGAGAGCAGCTGACGCTGACCTCGCGAGAGCTGACGCGCCTGACGCTTGGCCACATCGTTGAGACCGGTCTTGGTCATCAGGTCGATCGTGCGTTTGCGTGCCTCGGCCCGAGGCAACCCGTAGAGCCGGGCGAAGGTCTGCAGCGTGTGCCGCACGGTCATGCGCGGCCACAGCGGAATGTGGTCGGGCACCCATCCGATCGACGAGCGGGCGTCCTGCGGGCGGGCCACGGCGTCGATGCCGTTGATGCGCACCTCGCCGTTCTGAGGCTTGAGCAGTGTCGCAAGAATCTGCAGCACTGTGCTCTTGCCTGCGCCGTTCACGCCGACCAGAGCGGTGACATGCCCTGAGCGGGCGGTGAAGCTGACATCGATCAGCGCCCGGTTCTTGCGGCCGAACGACCGCTGCAGGTGGCGCACTTCGACGTTGCGTTCGGTGATGAGCGGCGCCGACGAAGGCTCGAGCCCATCGTCTTCGGCCGACGTCTGAGTCGCGGCCGCGGTCACACTCGGGTCGAGCTGGCGTGTGGATGCGGTATGGGGCGCGTCGTCCCGGTCACCTGATCGCGGGGCCGCTTCGACTGCCTCTTCGGGAACCTCAGCGGTGGGCTGCTCGGCGAACTCGGCTGCCGCATCGGCGACTGACGCATCACGGGGAGATGCCGCAGCCATACGTGCGGTCGCTGCCTCGAACGGCGAAGGCCGCGATGCGGATTTCGCTGCTGCAGCAGGCTCTGCCGTCGCAGGCGCCTCGCTCGCAGATGACTCAGCAGCTGCCGGTGCGTCGTCGAGCGAGATCGGCGTCGCAATCAGCGGAAGCGCCGACGGATGTGTATCGACGTCGACGTCTGGATCGTACGTCGGTGTGGTGCGGGGGGATCCGCCGAGCTGAGGCTGCTCGGTGTCGTCACTCTGCTGCGCGAGGAGTGCGCTCGCCGCGGCCTCTTGCGGGGCGATCGGATTCGGCTCGGTCACTGGGGTCGGTGCGTCTTCCTCTGAGTTCTCTGAACTCTCTGATTCCTTTAGGCGCTCTGGCGCCGGTGCTGCTGCTGCGGGCGCAGACGATGCTGCATTCGCAGAGGGCTCAGACGCTGACGCCTTTGCTGCTTCGCCCGTGGACGGGGTCGCGACAGCCGAGGCCAGGGTGCCTGCAGCTGCATCGCCGCTCTCGGAGGTCTGTTCCTCGACTGCTGTCACGTCATCGGGCTGTGTCTCAGCAAGGGTCGTCGAGGCCGCATTCGAGGTCTCTGAGGCATTGGGCTTGGCGGCATCGACGTCGGCGGGTTTCACCGCGTCAGCGACATCGGCCGCACCCTCATGATGCTCATGCAGCGGGTCGGGTGCTCCAGCGGGCCGGCGGGCGCGAGCCGCACGCAGGATGCGGGCAGCATCCGCCGCAGCCTGACCGCTGTCATAGACGGGGCGCTCGGGCATCGCCGGCGGAACGAACCGATCACCCGGCTGTGTCGCCGCACCGGAGACCTGCGGGCCGTGCGCGTCGAGGCCGGCCTCAGCCGCACTCGGCACGTCGGGCTTCTGCCCACCTGCGGCTGAACCGCCGTCAGCGTCGGCTTCGGGTACGTCGATCGACTGCGGGTCGACTGGGTCAGCGGATGCGATGAAGCCCTCGGGCTCGCCGATGGGCGCCGTCTGTGGATGCGGTTCGTTCGCAGGCCGATCGGCATCGACCGCGGAGGGGCCAGGCTCGGGCACCTCGACGGTCGTCTCGGCCTTGGTGCGCTTGCGCCAGCCGAAAAGACCGCGCTTGTGCTCGTGCGCGTCGTTCTCGTTGTTCGCCATGCTCCGCCTCACTGATCGGGTTCAGACACCTGTCTGAACATTCAGCCTAAGCATGAACCTCTGACATACTCTGTTCCTCTTCGGCGTGCCCCGCACATTCCGCGTGTGAAATCCACAGCGCGCAGGCGTTCTGCACCGGCTTTCGGAGCAGCCGACCGGTCGGCGCGTGGCATGATAGACAATCATGGCTCAGCAGATCAATCCGCCTCGCGGCATGCGCGACTTCCTGCCCGCTGACAAAGCACGCCGAGAGCGTGTGCTGTCCACGATTCTCGACACCTACCGTCGACACGGGTTCACCCAGATCGAGACGCCGGTGCTCGAAGAGCTGAGCAGGCTGACCTCGGGCATGGGTGGCGACAACGAAAAACTGGCCTTTCGCGTGCTGCGTCGCGGGCTCACCCCCGAGAAGCTGCAGCACGCGCTTGAGACGGGCGACGAAGCCGACCTCTCAGATCTCGGCCTGCGCTTCGACCTGACCGTGCCTCTGGCGCGCTACTACGCCTCGCATCACGCCGAGCTGCCTAAGGTGTTCCGTTCGATTCAGGCCGGTCCGGTCTGGCGGGCCGAGCGCCCGCAGAAGGGCCGCTACCGCCAGTTCGTACAGTGCGACATCGACATTCTGGGCGAGCCGAGCGTGCTCGCCGAGCTCGAACTCATCACCGCGACCTCGGCGGCGCTCGCTGAGCTGGGGCTCACCGGGGCGACCATCCGCATCAACGACCGCGGCATCCTCAATGCGATTCTGGCCGACTCGGGCTTTGCCGAGGCCGATACCGCTCGCGTGCTGATCAGCATCGACAAGCTCGACAAGATCGGTGCCGATGGCGTGCTCGCCGAACTGCGTGACGCCGGCCTTGGCGCCCAGGCAGAGCGTCTGGGAGGCTTTCTCGAGCGTGTGGAACAGCTCGGGCTGCAGCCGCTCAGCCGCGAGGCGATCACGACGGCGCTCGGCGACATTGAGGCACCCGCGGCGGTGGAGAATCTGGTCACCATCGCAGACGCACTCGCTGCGACGACCGCGGGCGACGCATCCGCCGCAACCACGGCTGCTGCCGCCGGTGTGCGCCGCAAGGGCGCGCCGGCAGCAGCGAAGCTCGTCTTCGACCCGACCCTCGTGCGCGGCATGGGCTACTACACCGGTACGATCTTCGAGATCTCGCACCCCTCGTCGAAGTCGTCCGTCGGCGGCGGCGGCCGCTACGACGGCATGATCGGACGCTTCTTGGGGCAGCAGGTTCCGGCAGCCGGGTTCTCGATCGGCTTCGAGCGCATCATCGATCTCGTCGACGATTCGGCGTCGGGCCCCGAGGGCGGCCTCGTGCTGCTCGCCGACCGCAGAGCCGCTGCCGCGAATCTCATCGTGATCAAGGCGCAGGCTCTCGCGCAGACCGACCACACACGTGTCGACATTGTCACCGAGCCCAAGAAGGCGGGCAGGCTGCTCGACGAGCTGGCGGCCGACGGGTACACGCACTTCGCACGCGTTCCGGCGGATGCCACGTCACTCGCCGAGATCGAGGTGCGCTCGCTGGGCTGAGCGCGATGAACGTCTGAACGACGACGGAATCTCGAGCTGCGTTCGTGCACGCCCGGCCTCCTGCTGCGTGCATCGTTCGCAGGTGCGGGAAACGTCACACTCCGTCACATTCTCGGTCGTGATTGGGGGCTCGTGGCCCAGTACGGCTAATCTTTGCGAGTGATCACCGCTTCTCATCTCTACAAAACCTACGGCTCGGGTGCTGCCGCCGTGCACGCGCTCGACGACGTGAGCCTCACCGTCGCCGACGGCGAAATCTTCGGGGTAATCGGGCAGAGCGGCGCTGGCAAGAGCACGCTGCTGCGCACGATCAACGCGCTGGAGCGCCCCGATCGCGGCAGCGTCATCGTGGGCGATCGCGAAGTCACCGCGCTGACCGGCAGTGCCCTGCGTGCTGCCCGTCATGAGATCGGCATGGTGTTTCAGCACTTCAACCTGGTGGGCAACCGAACGGTGCAGCAGAACGTCGAGTTCGCGCTCGAAGCCGTCGGCGTGCGCGGCCGTGAGCGTTCCTCGCGAGCTCGCGACATGCTCGATCTGGTGGGCCTTGCCGATCGCGGCGGGCACTATCCGGCGCAGCTCTCGGGCGGGCAGAAGCAGCGCGTGGGCATCGCACGGGCGCTCGCAGGCGAACCGAAGGTTCTGCTCTCTGACGAGGCGACGAGCGCACTCGACCCCGCAACCACGCGTTCGATTCTCGAGCTCTTTCGCCGCATCAATCGCGAACTCGGGCTGACCGTGCTGCTCATCACCCACGAGATGGACGTCGTCAAGGGGGTATGCGACTCGGCTGCGCTGATGGAGCACGGTCGCATACTCGAGCAGGGGCGGCTTCTCGATCTGATCGCGACTCCAGGGTCGAAGCTCGCGCGCGAGCTCTTCCCCCTCGGCGTCGATCAGGCGGAGGCATCGAGCGCGCTCGGGCAGACCGTCGTCGATGTCACCTTTGGCGGCGGTGAGGTCGGTCAGGCCGTCATCGCACGGCTCGCACGCCGACGCAGTCTCGACGTCAGCATCCTCGGAGCGATGATCGAGCGCATCGCCGGCCAGTCGGTCGGCCGCACACGGCTCGCGCTGCCTGTAGTCGGTGCCGAGGCAGAGGCCGCGATCGCAGAGCTCAAGGCAGAAGGGCTGATCGTCGATGTGCTTTCGGGCGGAGCCGCCGCGTCCGCGTCGTCCGCCGCGCACATCGCGAACCCCGAAACGGCGTACACCGATGAGGAGGCCGGCCGATGATTGACATGAACGACCCGAAATTCTGGCCGAATCTCTTCGACGTGGTGCTCGAAGGCACCGGCGAGACCCTGTACATGGTGCTGATCGCGACGATCATCACCGTGATCGTGGGGCTGCCGCTCGGCGTGCTGCTCGTGGCCACCGAACGCAACGGCTTTCTGAGCAGCATCTTCGGCTCGCGTGCGCTGGCTCGCGTGTTGAACGCCGTGCTCTCTTTCATCGTGAACCTGGGGCGATCGGTGCCGTTCGTGATTCTGATGATCGCGCTCATCCCCGTGACCCGGTGGCTGGTCGGGTCGTTCATCGGCACCGGCCCGGCGATCGTGCCGCTCACGCTGGTGGCGATTCCCTTCTTCGCGCGGCTCGTCGAGATCGCGGTCAAAGAGGTCGACCCAGGGCTGTTCGAGGCATCCGAGTCGCTGGGCGCGAGTCGCTGGCAGCTCGTGCGCCGTGTGATTCTGCCTGAGGCGATGCCGGCGATCGTGCTCGGCCTGGCCACCACGTTCACGTCGATCGTCAACTTCTCGGCGATGGTCGGCGTGGTCGGCGGCGGCGGGCTGGGCAACGTCGCGCTGAGCTATGGCTGGCAGCGCTACAGCTGGATGCATGTGGTCGTCGTGATCGTCGTGCTCTTCGCCATCGTGCAGATCGCCCAGCTCATCGCGAACTTCGCCGCCCGCCGGCTGAGCCGCCAAGACGCAGGACGCACCGAGACCGTGCAGAAAAACCTCGAGACCGCCTGAACGCCAGGCGCTCGAAACCCGTTCGACCAATAAGAAAACAGGAGAGACACATCATGAACAGACTCACCAAACGACTGCTCGCAGCCGGTGCCATCGTTGCCGCGGCGGTCAGCATGACGGCCTGCAGCAGTGGGTCTGGGTCGTCGAACGACGGCAGCAGCCTGGGCACGATCAAGGTCGGCGCGCTGCCCACTCCGGCCGGTGACATTCTCAAGTTCGTTGCCGACGGCCAGGCGAAAGACGCCGGGCTCGACCTGCAGTACGTCGAGTTCAGCGACTACAACACGCCGAACCCTGCGCTCGCAGACGGCTCGGTCGACGCCAACCTGTTTCAGCACCAGGCCTTCCTCGACAACTCGAACAAGAGCAACGGCACTGATCTGGTGAGCGTCGGCACGATCTACCTGCCGGCCGCCGGTTTCTACTCGAAGAAGGTTGACAGTCTCGACGCGCTGGAGAACGGCAGCACGGTGGCCATTCCCAATGACCCGACCAACGAGGGTCGCGCACTCGAGCTGCTCGCTGCGAACAAGGTGATCGAGATTCCCGAGGGAGCCACCTCGGCGAGCGAGATCTCATCGAACCCGCGAGAGCTGAAGTTCGAAGAGCTGGACAACCCGACACTGGCCCGCGCCGTCGACGATTCGAACATCGACGCGGCCTTCGTCACCTCGACGTTCGCACTGGGTGCGGGGCTGACCGCCGACCAGGCGATCATCCTCGAGACCACCGAGAAGTACGCCAACGTGCTGGCGACTCGTCCTGAGCTCAAAGACGACGCGCGCGTGCAGAAGCTGCACGAGCTGCTGACCAGCGATGAGACGAAGAAGCACATCTCTGACACCTGGCAGGGTCAGGTGCTGCCGCTCAGCTGAGTGCGCCGATCGTCTGATTGACGACGGATGCCCGGGGCACGTTCGCGTGCACCCGGGCATCTCTGCGTGGCGGGGCAGGCCTGGCGTGGCGTGGCGGGGCGAGGCGGTGCCGTGTGCGGGATGCGCAGGGCAACGTGCTCTGCGGACGGGCGCCGTGCGACGGGGGCCGGAGACCCATCGGTGGTGGGCCGGGTCTGGCGAAGACAACGTAGACTGTTGAGAGAACCCGTATCAGCATCGACTGTCGCTCTGCGGCGGCGCATGGCTGCCCGCGGGTTTCACACAGAGATCACGAGCCGAAGACATCACCTTCGGAGACCCTGAGAGGCATTCAGCATGGCAGGCATCGTTTCGGTTTCAGCACGCGAGATCCTGGACTCGCGCGGCAACCCCACCGTCGAGGCAGAGGTCACCCTCGACGACGGCACCCTCGGTCGCGCAGACGTTCCCTCGGGTGCGTCCACCGGCCAGTTCGAGGCTGTGGAGCGTCGTGACGGCGGCGACCGCTACCTGGGCAAGGGAGTGCTGGGCGCAGTCGAGTCGGTGAACACCGAGATCAGCGATCTGCTCGCCGGGCGTGACGCCGCAGACCAGCAGGGCATCGACGAGGCGCTCATCGCCCTCGACGGCACCCCGAACAAGGCTCGCCTCGGCGCCAACGCCATTCTCGGCGCATCGCTCGCCGTGGCACGAGCCAACGCTCTGTCGAAGCAGCAGGAGCTCTACATCTCGGTCGGCGGCGACGCCGCGGTCACTCTGCCCGTTCCCATGATGAACATTCTCAACGGCGGCGCACATGCCGACTCGAACGTCGATTTCCAGGAGTTCATGATCGCCCCGATCGGCGCGAAGAGCTTCGCCGAGGCGTTGCGCTGGGGCAGCGAGGTCTATCACACCCTCAAATCGGTGCTCAAAGAGCAGAAGCTCAGCACCGGCCTGGGCGACGAGGGCGGCTTCGCACCGAGCCTCGGGCACAACGCCGACGCCTTCGCCGTCATCACCGAGGCGATCGAACGTGCCGGCTACCAGCTGGGCAGCGACATCGCGCTGGCACTCGACGCCGCATCCAGCGAATTCTTCAGCGACGGCAGCTATCACTTCGAAGGCGAATCGCGTGATTCGCAGTGGCTCATCGACTACTACGACAGCCTGGTCAGCGAGTACCCGGTGGTCTCGATCGAGGACGGTCTCGATGAGAACGACTGGGCCGGCTGGAGCGCCCTGACCGCCAAGCTCGGCGATCGCGTGCAGCTGGTGGGCGACGACCTGTTCGTCACGAACCCAGAGCGCCTGCAGCGCGGCATCGACGACCAGGCGGGCAACTCGATTCTGGTCAAAGTGAATCAGATCGGTTCGCTCACCGAGGCGCTGCGTGCCGTCGAACTCGCTCAGACGAACGGCTACAGCGCCATGATGTCGCATCGCTCGGGCGAGACCGAAGACACCACGATCGCCGACCTGGCCGTCGCCACCAACTGCGGTCAGATCAAGACCGGCGCCCCGGCACGCAGCGAGCGTGTCGCCAAGTACAACCAGCTGCTGCGCATCGAGCAGCAGCTCGGCGACCGCGCGGTCTACGCAGGTGCAACGGCGTTTCCCCGGTTTGCGAAGTAAGCAGCGCGACTGCAGATGAGCGAACAGCGACAGGGGCGGCGGTTTCCAGCGTTCCCCGTGATTCTCACGGTGGCGCTGGTCGCCGCCGCCCTGCTGCTGACGCCGAACATTCGCCTCTACGTCGAGCAGCAGCAGCAGAAACAGCAGCTGCAGGCCGAGGTCGACCAGCAGCGCAGCGAACTCGGCGAGCTGCAGCAGGAGCGTGCACGCTGGGACGATCCCGCGTACATTCGCGCGCAGACGCGCCAACGCCTCTATTTCGTGGTGCCGGGCGAGACGACCTATGTCGTGGTCGACGGCGACCAGGCGAAGAGCGCCGATGACCGCGCGCACCAGACGCCGAGCCAGAGCGTGACCAGCAGCGATCAGAAGTGGACCGATCTGTTGGGGTCGTCGATCGTCCAGGCGGGTGTCGGAGACCAGCCACTCGACGGCGACCAGACGCAGAGCGGCGCCGGTCAGCCTCCCTCAAACGACGGCGACCAAGGCGGACAGAACGACCAGCAGGAGCAGCAGTGACCGAAGCACAATACGAGGTGAGCGAGCGCGACCTCGAGATTATGAGCGAGCAGCTCGGCCGGCCGGTACGGTCGGTCGTCGCGGTGGCCGCACGCACCGGCGACGGCACTCCCACCGTGGTCAGCACCGCCCCGCGGCTGGCCGATGGCACGCCGTTTCCGACCTTCTACTACCTGACGCATCCGGGGCTGACCGCTGCGGTCTCGAATCTCGAGGCCATCGGACGCATGAACGACTTCAACGAGATGCTCGCCGCCGACGAAGAGCTTGCCGAACGCTACCGACATGCGCATGCGGCCTATATCGCCGACCGCGAAGAGTTCGGCGAGGTGCCCGAGATCGCCGGCGTCTCAGCAGGAGGCATGCCGACTCGTGTGAAGTGTCTGCACGCGCTGGTGGGGCACGCCCTGGCCGCCGGACCGGGCGTGAACCCAATCGGTGACCTGGTGCTCGAACAGGTAGGCTGGGACAACCTCCATGGCACCTGCGCGCGGCCCCGCGTGCAACCTGATGCAATCTGAGACGGTCCCGAGACCTCGCAGGCGCTTTGGAGTAGATTGATCCATGTTCGTCAACAAGTCTGCAAAAGGAACGTCGTGACCAAGATCCTGATCATTGGTGGTGGCTACGCGGGTTTCTACACCGCGCGCACACTCGAGAAGCTGCTGAACCCCGGCGAGGCCGAGGTAACTCTGGTCGATGCTCGACCCTATATGACCTACCAGCCCTTCCTTCCTGAGGTCGCGGCCGGGTCGATCGAGCCTCGCCACGTCCTGGTGCCGCACCGTCGCCACCTGAGCCGTACGAACCTCATCAACGCCAAGGTGACCGCTATCTCGAACGCTGACAAGCAGGTCACCGTTCAGGCCGAGGGAGGTGCCCCCTACGAGCTGGACTATGACGTCCTCGTCGTCACGCTGGGCGCTGTCTCTCGCACCTTCCCGATTCCGGGCATCGCCGAGAACGCGATCGGTCTGAAGTCGGTCGAAGAGGCCGAGTGGATTCGCAACAAGATCACCACCAACTTAGACCGTGCGGCGAACCTCCCCGTCGGCCCCGAGCGTCAGCGTCTGCTGACCTTCGTCGTCGTCGGCGGCGGCTTCGCAGGTATCGAGGGCTTCGCAGAGGTGCGCGGCCTGGCCACCAAACTGCTGAAGTTCTACCCGCAGATCAGCGAGAGCGAGCTGGAGTTCCACCTCATCGAGGCCGCTGACCGCATCATGCCTGAGGTTTCGCTCGAAACCGCGAAGTGGGTCATCGACGACCTCAAGAACCGGCACGCGACGATTCACCTCGAGACGCAGGTGACCAGCGCGGTCGACGGCATCGTCGAGACCTCGAAGGGTGACAAGTACCCGACCGACGTGATCATCTGGACCGCTGGTCAGATGGCCAACCCGGTGCTGCGCAACAGCGACCTGCCGCTTGAGCCTCGTGGCCGTCTGCGCCTGCGCGCCGATCTGCGCGCCGAGACCGACGACGGCGTGCTCGAGAACGTGTGGGGCGCCGGCGACTCGACGCAGGTTCCCGACGTGACCGGTAACGGCCTGCCGTTCGACGGATCCTGCGTGCCGAACGCGCAGCACGCGGTGCGTCAGGCGAAACGCCTGGGCAAGAACATCGTGGCCTCACTGCGTGGCGATGCCCCCATCGACTATGTGCACAAGCCTGCTGGCGCGGTTGCCGGTCTGGGCGTCGGCAACGGCGTGTTCACGGGTGGACAGAAGAAGTTCTCGCTCAAGGGCTTCCCGGCGTGGGTGTTCCACCGCGGCTACCACGGTCTGGCGATTCCGATGTGGGAGCGCAAGTTCCGCGTGTTCGGCGACTGGTGGCACCAGATGTGGATCGGTCGCGACCTCGCGACCACCAGCCACGGCGTCGAGCCTCGTGCCTTCTTCGAGGAGTTCGCCTCGCGCCCGCGGCCGAAGCCGGCCGAGGCTGAGAAGCCGGCCGAGAGCAAGGCAGCAGACAAGGCCGCTGACGCCAAGCCTGCCGAGAAGGCCGCTGCGAAGTAGACCCTGCTGCCGGTAGCCACCGACGTAGGCGGTTGCAGCAGGTTCTGTCGAGCTGACGTGGAGAGGCCCCGCACTGTGAAGTGCGGGGCCTCTCCACGTTTGAGCGGGTACCCGGGCCCGCGCAGGGCTGCGGCAGGCGAAGTGGTCCAGCGCGAAGAACTCGTCCACACAGGTTTTGAACGGGTGAGCAGTATTCGTGGTTCTGCGCGTCGGTTCCCACACAAAGTGTCGATCGGACGCGCGCGTCACCGATGAGAGCTTCGGCTCTGCCCGACGTCAGCCTTCAGAACTTGTCGGCACTGTTCAGCAGGCGGCGTATGCGGTCGGGAATCGGCGGGTGCGTCGCGAACAGTCTGTCGACGAATCCGCTTTTCAACGGGTCTGCGATGTACATGTGAGCCATCGCCGAGTTCTGCCGCACCAGTGGCTGTGAGTACCGTTGCAGCTTGTCGAGCGCACTCGCCAGGGCCTCGGGGTCACGCGTGGTGAGCGCCCCGGTCGCATCGGCCAGATACTCGCGCTGTCGCGACACGGCCAGCTGCACCATCGTCGCCGCTAGGGGAGCCAGCACGGCTGCAGCGATGCCGACCACCAGCATGATCGGGTTGCCACCGCCGTTGTTGTTATTGCGGTTGCCGCCGGTCATCCCGCTCCAGAAAGACATGCGCATCAAGATGTCAGCGACCATGCCGATCGCCGCGACCAGCCCGAACACGATCATGTTCAACCTGATGTCGTAGTTGCGCACGTGTCCCATCTCGTGGGCCATGACCCCGGTGAGCTCCCGATCGGTCATCAGCTCGAGGATGCCGCTGGTCGCACACACGATGGCATGCTCAGGGTCGCGGCCGGTCGCGAACGCGTTGGGCGCGGGGTCGTCCATGATGTAGACCTTGGGCATCGGGGTGCCCGTGGTGATGGCGAGGTTCTCGACGATGCGCCACAGTCGAGGGTTCTCTGCCTTGGTGATCTCACGCGCCCCGCTCATGGCGACAGCAGCACGGCCCGCCATGAAGTACTGAATCACTGCATAGATGCTTGCTCCGACGAGAGCCCAGATGGTGATCGTCCAATTGCCGAAGAGCAGGCTCGCGGCGTATCCGAGCACCGCGATCAACACGATGAACATCAGGATGATGAACACCGTGTTGACCTTATTGCGGCGGATGGCTCGATACATGGATCAGGTCAGAACTGGACGCGCGGCGGCTCGGCGATCGCGCTGGGGTTGTCGACCTCGAAGAACTCGCGGCTGGTGAAGCCGAAGGCGCCCGCGATGATGTTGGTCGGGAAGGTCTGAATCTTGGTGTTCAGCTCGCGCACGCCTCCGTTGTAGAAGCGGCGTGACGCTTGAATCTTGTCTTCGGTGTCGACGAGCTCCTGCTGCAGATGCAGAAAGTTCTGGTTCGCCTTGAGGTCGGGATACGCCTCGGCCACGGCGAACAGACTCTTCAGTGCCTCCTGCAGATGCCCCTCGGCCACGGTAGCCTCTGCGGGTGTGGCTGCGTTGACCGTCTCGGAACGCGCCTGCGTGACGGCTTCGAACACGCCCTTCTCGTGTGCCGCGTACCCCTTGACGGTCTCGATCAGGTTCGGCAGCAGGTCGGCTCGCCGTTTCAGCTGCACGGTGATGTCGCTCCAGGCTTCGTCGACGCGCACGCGCAGACGAACCAGAGCGTTGTACGTGGCCCATAGCCAGATGCCGATGATCACGACGATCGCGATCACGACAATGAGGGTGATCCATCCAGCGCCCACAATGATCTCCTTGTTCAAGTCATCAGCGGACATGGTGCCCGCTAGCTTAACTCTACAGAGACCGTCTTTCGCAGCCACTAAGATGTCAGAGCAGGCGATGCGCTCGCAGCGGAATGTCGCTGCAGATCTCGCTCGTACCGGGCCCCCATAGCCCAATTGGCAGAGGCAGCCGACTTAAAATCGGCCCAGTGTCGGTTCGAACCCGACTGGGGGTACAGATCTGCCGCCCTCGAACTCTCCGGGCGAAGCCTTGGCAGCGCAAGCCTGGTCACAGCACCACGGCACCGCTCGTCAGAGCAGAGACTCCGACGGGAATGATTCGCTCAGAAAGCGACCCTCATCGTCCTCATCGTTCTCGGGCAGGCTGATCAGCTGCCTGTCGATGCGGCATCGGGAGCAGGAATCTCATGCGGTCGGTAGCGGGGCAGGCGTGAGGCGGGGAGGATGGCGATCGCACTGAGACCAGCGAGGATGAGCAGGCCCAGTTTGAGAGCGCGCAGACGCTGCTCCTCGTTGAGCTGAACCGCTGCCTCGACCTGAGCTCCGGTCGCGTCGGTCTGCGACAGGACCTCTTCGAGCCGATCGTTCGACACGAAGTTGACGCTGTCGAGATCGACCTGTGTCACGAGATCGTCAGGGAGTTCGGGGTGCTCCGCCACGGCGCGGCCGACGCCGACGCTCAAGAGAGCGACCAGCAGTGCGCCGACGACGGCGGTGCCCACCGCCGAGGCAAGGTTCTGCGTGCTTCCGCGAATCGACCCGACGTCTCCAGCGAGTTCGGCCGGTGCAGCGGTGACGAGAACGTTGAACATGAGAGTCACGAGGGCACCCTGGCCGATGCCGAAGACGATGAGTCCGAGGATGGTCGGCAGTGTCTCCCAATTGTTCGTGACCACGAAAGAGAGCCACACCAGCGCGCAGGTCGTGAGTACGAACGCTGCCATGCCGATGGTCCGAGGACTGAAGCGCTTGTAGAAGCGCACAACCAGTGTCGCAGTGATGAACACTGTCAGGTTGAACGGCATCATGGCAAGCGAGGTCTCGAACGGGGTGCGCCCCTGCACAATCTGGATGTACATGGGAACGGTGAAGTTCAGGGCCGCCTCAAGCGCGACAACGACGAACATCGCATACACGGCTGCTCGCTCAGATGGGGAGCCGAGCACCGAGAGGTCGACGAGGGGAACCTTGCCCTGACGCATCCGTCGCCGTGTCCATGCGAAGAATGCCTGGCCGAAGATGATGCCGAAGACGATGAGCATCGGCGCCGGGGAGATTCCCAGGACGTCGAAAGGCGCACCTGGTGTGGCGAAGAATGCGCCCCACCCGTTGAGATTGTTGAAGCCGAGGGTCAGCAGCATGATCGACAGACCGATGAGGGCCGAGGCGACGAGGTCGATTCTGATACCCGCATCCCCCTTGTCCGAGCGCAGCTTGAAGCTGAAGAGGAACACGGCGATCGCGAGAGCGAGCACGATCATGAAGACCGGTCGCCAGCCGACCAGCGTGCCGAGCGTTCCTCCGATCAGGAAGGCGCTGATGCCTGACAGCGCACGAGCCGACCCGAGAGAGCCGATCGCGGTCGCCTGCTGGTCGCCGCTGTAGTTCTCTGCGATCAGCGCGACCAGTGAAGGCACGATGATCGCCGCCGCGGCACCTGCGAGACACTGACCAGCGATCGCCCAGCCGACTGAAGGCGCCAGAATCATCATCAGCGACGATCCGGCGAACACGACGATGACGCAGCGAAAAATGAGCACCCATCCGACGCGCTGCCCGAGCTTTGCGCCGGTCATGACCAACGCCGCGACAACCAAGCCGTACACCACGATGGTGGTGCTCGCGGTGGTGGGCGGAACCCCGAAGTCAGCGACCATGCCGCCAATTGAGATCGGCAGCGCTGCAACGTTGAATGACATGAGAATCTGAGCGAGGAAGAGACCGATCAGAGGAACCCATGATCGCTTCGTCTCTGATTGAAGCGTCTCTGCGGTGGCGGTCATCAGGCGACCTTTCCTGTCTGTCGTTTGCTGTCGGAGGCGAAGAGATTCAGGCCCAGTGCCCGAGAGAGATATGCAATCGCACGCTGGCCGCGCACACTGTTTCCTGCGGAGTTCAGGCGCGGGGAGAACGCGCCGATGGAGCCCTTGCCGGGAGCGATCGCGACGATGCCCCCTGCCACACCTGATTTCGCAGGAATCCCGATCTCGAACAGCCATTCGCCTGACCGTTCGTACATTCCGCTCGCGGCGAGCACCGAGAGCGTGTCTCTGCAGACCTCGGCCGATACGACCTGCTCACCCGTCACCGGGTTCATGCCTCCGTCGGCGAGCGTCGCCCCCATCACTGAGAGATCGTGCGAGGTGACGAGCATCGCGCACTGCCGGGTATAGATGTCGACCATGTCCAAAGGGTCGTGGTCGAGGCGTCCATAGCTTTCGAGCAGTCGGGCGATGCCTTTGTTGCGAGAGTTGGTCTTCATCTCTGAGGCATAGACCTCACCGTCCATGGTCAGCTGGCGACCTGCGAAAGTCGAAAGGCCGGTGCGAATCAGCTCCCATTGCTCTGCGGGCGTGGCTCCGGGCATCATCGCGGTCGTCGCGATCGCCCCAGCATTGACCATGGGGTTCATCGGGTGGCCGCCGTTGAGTTCGAGTGCCATCACGGAGTTGAAAGGCAGACCGGTGTTGTCGACGCCGACTCTCTCTTTGACGACTGCATGGCCATAGGCTTCGCACACCAGTGCGTACACGAATGCCTTGGAGACCGACTGGATGGAGAACGAGTAGTCGCTGTCGCCAGCATCGTGTGTAGCGCCGTTCACCTCGCTGACTGACAGGCCGAACAGCGCCGGATCCGCCTTGGCCAGCGCGGGAATGTAGTCGGCCACCCGTCCGTCGTCCAATTGGCGATAGCGCTCATAGGCGGTGGTCGTCAGCGAAGCGACCTCGGCCTCCCCGGGAAGATGCCCGGTCGACACCTGTTGATCGACCGTCTGAGATTCTGAAGTGATCATGACTACGCCTCTTCGTATCCGTAAAACAGAGAAATGCGCTCGTGAGAATCGACGACTGAGGAGAAGTGCGCGGGGGAGATCTCTTCAGGCGCCGGTCAGCTGGCCTGACGCATCGGAGCGGTCTCTTGTGCCAGAATCCCCTGGGCTCGCGCACCGGGTGCGCCCGTGGACTGAGCCTCGTCGGTCGCGGCAGCCCCATGGGCATCGGCCTCTGTCGTGCCCTGCATGATGGCTGGCGTGCCGGATGTGTCGGGTGAGGCCGTGTTGCGAGTGCTGCGCGACCACCATGAGGTCCAGGAATGCGACCGCGGAGACTCCGCCTCTGCTGTGCGGCGCGCAGCACGGGTCTGTCCGGTGACCTGGGTCGCAGCTGCCGATGACGATGCGGATGCGGTGGTCGGCTGCACGTGGGACGGCGAGTTCGTCGCAGCTTGAGCCGGCGATGCGTGAGGGACTGAACTGGCGGCTGCCTTAGCCGCGGTCTTTCGCCTGGGTTTCTGCCAGACGCTCTTCTTTGCCTCAGTCGGGGCAGGAGTGACGGCTGCGGCACCGGCGGAGGCAGGTGCACGTGCACCTGCAGAACGAGATGTCTGCGCTGCGGCTTTCGCGCGCTTCTCGCGTTCGAGCCTGGCGCGACGCTGAGCCTTCTCGTGCTCGTATTCGCGCAGGGCGGTGCGTGTGCCAGACCGCACGGCTTCACGAATGACCACGTACATGAGCAGCAGCCCGACGACGATGACGAGCAGCGAACCGGCCACGATGAGCAGGATGAAAGCGACCGTAGTCACATCGTTGTTCTCCATAACTCGCCTCCCCGTCTGAGAAGAGTCTATGAGAAGCCTCTGACATTGCGCGCGACATGCCGACGACAGTGATCGAATCGTTACGGAACGACGTGTCGCACAGGTCGTAGAATCTGCTGCGTGACGGTTCGTCGCCGTCGCGCGACCAGCGCCGCGCCGTCCCGGGCGCTCAGACGACGTGATGAACGGAGAGCACAATGCCTGCACAGAAGTCGACATCGGCAGACGAAGTGAACTCAGCACCCAACGCGACGATCGCCGCGCAGCTCGCACACCGCAGCATCCGCGCGTACACGGCAGAGCCGGTCGACGAGTCGACCATGCAGACGCTGCTCGACGTCGCGTCACAGGCGGCGACCAGCAGCTTCTACCAGCAGCGAACGATCATCCGAGTGAAAGACCCAGAGGTGCGTCAGCGCATCTTCGAGTCGTCGGGTCAGCCCTACGTCGGCGGCGACCGGGGCGAGCTGCTCGTCTTCGTCGTCGATCTGTACCGCAACGCACAGATTCGCGAGCGGCAGGGACGAAGCCTCGATCCGCTCGAGACCACCGCCCTGTTTCTGCAAGGCGTCGAAGACATCCTGATCGCGGCGCAGAACGTGGTCGTGGCCGCTGAATCACTTGGACTCGGCACCGTCTACTTGGGCAGCATCGGGGGAGACCCCCGTAAAGTCATTGACGCGTTGCAGCTGCCGACTCGCACGTTTCCTCTGGTCGGACTGCTGATCGGCCACCCTGACCAGGAGCCGCAGCTCAAGCCGCGCCTGCCCAAAGAGATCACGGTCGGCGTTGACGCATACCCAGATCTCACCGACCACGATGACGCGCTCGCAGCCTACGACGAGATCGTGCAGACCTACTATGACCTTCGCGACACCAGCCGTCGCATCGATTCGTTCTCACACCAGATCGCCACAAAGCCAGGCAGCGGGGCGGCCGAGAAGGCTCCTCTGCTGGAAGTGCTCCACGAGCAGCGGCTTGCGCTGCGCTAGTAGCCGACGTGCGGCCAGCGCTTTGAAGAGCGACTGACGAAGGCGGTCAGGCTGAGCGGCGGATGTCCGAGTTCCGTTCGGCGGCCGGCTGCCGGGGCAATTCGATCAGCTCGCAACTCTGCCTCAGCAGTGCCGATGGCAACATCCCGATCTGCTGTCGAAATGCCTGGGCGAACGCTGAGGCCGAGGTATAGCCCGCGGCGGCCCCGAGCACGGCGAGATCAGTGCCGGCCGTCAGACGTTCGAGGGCGTACAGCGCGCGCGCCCGCTGACGATAGGCGCTGAAGGTCATTCCAGTCTCCCGCTGAAAGCTGCGCTGAACGGTCTTGCTGCTCACCCCGAGGGCTGCGGCGAATTGTGCGGCGGTACGACTGTCGGCGGGGCACTCGCGAAGCTGCTGTGCGATCCACTCGGCGTCTTCTGACCTCGCGCAGGGAACCTGTGCCGTGATGACCTCGCAGCTGCTTATCGCGGACATGAGTGCCTGCGTGCTGGCTCCGCACGCGCGCAGACACAGGCCGCGATGCTCGACTGAATCGCACCCGTGCAGCAGCTGATGAGAGATACGCTGCAGAATCTGATGCTGAACCTCGTCATCGACGAGCAGAGCTGTGAGCGATGAAGGCGCGAGATCGAAGAGGGACTCAGCAGTGGATGCGTGGGCGGTCACTGGCAGCATCGTCAAAGAGTGCGTGAGCTGCCCGTCGAGCTGGTCGGCAGCAGCGACGTCTGCGGGCACCCAGAGAACGACACGTGGGGTGACCACATGTTCGACAGAGGCAAGGGCGACTCGATGCTGCCCTTCGAGAGCGAGTATGACTGTGCCGATTCGATGCGCCAGCTCGAGTGTCCGATTGGCTTGATCTGGCTGTCGGATGCCATGCACCTGTGCTCGAGATGCAGAATTTCTTCTTATCGAGTTCACAGAGATGGCCTCCTTTGCCAAGCTGGTGCAGGTCCGTCCTGAGTTCTGAGGTAAGCCTCGCCTGCATGCACGCGCATCAATATAGCAAGGTCTGCCTCTCTAACGACAGAGGATTGTCGACTGCCAATACGAAAGAAGGAAGTGGCGTACAGATGACAGCTGTCAATCATGTGGGCTCTGTATCGAATCGACGAGGCAGATCATTCCTGCGTCGAGCCGGTGCGGGTACCCTCGGCCTCGCGCTTGCCGCAAGCGGCGCGCTAATCGCTCCACTGCAGGCGTCGGCTGCAGATGAGGCATCGCAGATCACCCCGGTCACACGTGACATCGCGATCACGTCAGAGAAGACGCAGAGCATCCCCGGGCAGTATCAGATTGCCTACTCGTCGTCGCAGGATGCGCTCTATGTCACGGGCTCGGTCGGACGACCGCCGATCGTGACCAGCACGATTGCCAAGCTCGATCCCAAGACCCTCAAGGTCGAGGCTCTCGCAGAGCTGCCGACCATTGCTCGTGACGAGACCAAAGACGGCGTCGTCTCGCACGCAGGCGTCAAGCGTCTGGGCGCATACGGCATCGACGTTGACGACGCGAACGGGCAGGTCTGGGTCACCAATACTCGAGACAACCAGGTGTCATCCTTCGACCTCAACACGCTGGGCAAGGTCTGGAGCAGCTACGACGAGAACTCCACCGTGCGCGATCAGGATGAGGTCGTGACGACGACTGACAATACTGGTGCAACGAAGTCGACGACCTACAAGGCCGGCACGACCAAGGTGGAGCAGGAACTCTCTCACCCGCGTGAAGTCATCGTCGATGAGAAGCGGGGCTTCGTCTACGTCTCTGCAGCTGCACGCGGCGGAGACAACAGCCATGGTGTCCAGGTGTACGACGCCAAGACGCATGAGCAGGTCAAGAGCATCGAGACCGGTGAAGGCACCGTGACCATGGGATTCGCTCTCGATGAGGCGAACGGCAAGCTCTACACGAGCGACATGTCACTGAACAAGATCTACGAGATCGATCTCGAGAAGCAGGAGATCTCGAAGAGAATTGATCTTCAGACGAAGACCGACGGCAAGACGTTCAGCTCGTCGAACGTCGCCATCGACGCGAAACTGGGTGAGGTCTACACCGCGAACCAAGGCGGTGGCGCACTCGCGCTGCAGGCGTACGACATCAACACCGGTGCGCTTAAGTACGAGGTGAATACCGGCAACAGTGCTCTGGCTGTGGCTGTCGATCAGGAAAAGCACCTGATCTATGCGGCAGACTTCAAAGACGGCACGGTCTCGGTCGTCGACGGTCTGAGCCACGGTGTCATCAACACGGTGAAGATCGCTGACAAATCAGCAAACCACCTCGTCGTGGCCGACGGCAGCGCCTTCGTCGTTGACAAGGCCGGACGAAACCAGAACGCGACCATTCCGTACGCGCTCGATATTCTCACTGGCAAGTCGATCAGTGCCAACACCGAGGTCAAAGGCTCAACGGCGGATCCCACGCCAGTCAACGCCGATGACATCACGAAGATCACTCCGGGCAAGACCACTGCTCGCGTCTATGCACAGAACACCAAGCAGGTCATCCCGGGCGATACCGAACAGCCACTTGTGGTCTCGGGCAGTGGATTCGAGCCGAACCAGCACCTTGCGGTGAAGATCGATCGTGATGCATACGGGCAGATCGCCGCGGATGACGGCGAGGACGCGCCCAATGCAACCCGCGCGCGAATCGTAACGGACGCAAACGGCAGCTTCACGAATGAGAAGATCACGGTTCCGGCGAAGACTTCGGCAGGCGTTCCTACGACTGCCGGCGAGCACACGCTCTTTCTGCTCGACAACGAGCCGGTGACATCTGTGCAGGCGCCGTTCCAGACCACGGCGGCAGCTGTGGCACCGGGAGAAACCCATCAGTCGAAGCCCTATGGCAATAATGAGCAGGGGAAGCTTCGCCAGATCACGTGGACTGACCAGGTGACCGCAGACGGCAATATCGTGGTGACCGGCAGCAACTGGCTGAACAAGGCAGGCACCGGTGGTGCCCGTGTTGCCTTCAAGGTCAAGACTCCAGCGGGTACCTTCCTCACTTCGAAGTATCCTGTGGAGAACACTGGTGAGAACGCAGCTCCAGATGATTGGAAAGCTCGTCAGGTCAATGCGATCGCTCAGGCAGACGGCTCGGGGAACTTCTCTGTGAGCATTCCTGTGCCGACAACGGCGAACTCGGACGTCTCGTCCGACCTCAAACCCGGAGACCGTTTTGACGTGCAGCTGCTTTCGGGGAGTCTGTCGGTGGACCAAACCGGGAACCTTCTTGACCCGCAAGGTGCAGGTGCCTTTGGGCCTGTTTCGGTGGTGAGCGAAGGCACCCCGCCTGTTCCGGGTGACGTCACTCCTCAGGGCTTCCAGCCCGCGACCTCCGTACCGACGATCATTCCGTTCCAGGGGTATCCCGAGTCGCTCACCGGAGGCCCTGACGTCACGGCTCCGGAGCTGACTGTTCCCGCCGATCAGACGGTGAACGTGGGCGATGCGTTTGATTCGAAGGCTGGTGTTTCGGCCAAGGATGCTGTCGATGGCGATCTGACTGACAAGGTCGTTGTTGAGGGTACGGTGGATACCTCGAAGGTGGGCGAGTATACGCTGACCTATTCGGTGAAGGATGCTGCCGGCAACGAGACGACCAAGTCGGTCACTGTCACTGTTGCTGACAAGACGGCTCCGGAGCTGACTGTTCCCGCCGATCAGACGGTGAACGTGGGCGATGCGTTTGATCCGAAGGCTGGTGTTTCGGCTAAGGACAACGTCGATGGCGATCTGACTGACAAGGTCGTTGTTGAGGGTACGGTGGATACCTCGAAGGTGGGCGAGTACACGCTGACCTATTCGGTGAAAGATGCTGCCGGCAACGAAACGAAGAAGTCGGTCACCGTCACTGTCGAGGTCATTCCGCCTACTGCCACGTATGCACACTCGGACGATCTGACAGATCAGAACCGTGGCGGTGTGTCGCTGGTATCCCTTAATGGCACGGTGGCAACGCTGAAGGTGGAGGCTCCCAACGTCCAGGAAGGCGAGTCGCTCTACGTCTACGGCTACTCGACGCCTCAGGGTCTCGGCTGGGCGAAGCTGACCGACGGTCAGATCGCGATCGACGTCGCGAAACTCGGCGTCGGCGATCACAAGCTTGCCGTGCAGAAGGCTGACGGAGACTTCCTCGGTTGGGCTGGCATCACTGTGCCTGAGACGGATGAGAATCAGGGCGCGACTCCTGACCAGAATGATTCTGGCGAGCAGGCCCCGGTCAAGCCCGGCCAGGATGGCAAGGATGCGACCGGCACGCAGAACTCGGGCACGCTTGCGCACACGGGTGCAGGCGTTGCGGGTGTGCTCGGAGGTGTGGCGCTGTTGATCGTTGGCGCCGGTGCTCTCCTGGCCGTGCGTCGTCGTCGCGCCTAGCCATTTGGGTCTCGCGCATAGGGTTGAACTGCCCTGAGAGCGTGTGACTCTCGGCACTCAAGTGTGGGGTCGAAGGTGTTCTCATCTTCGGCCCCACACTTTCTGTTTGGGAGGCGTCCGTTATTCGGGCTGCTCGTTGAAGGCGTATCCGTATGCTGCCGGAGGGGCCCCGAACGTTCTGCGGAATGCTGCGAGAAAACTGGTCGTCGACCTGTACCCGCATTGCAGCGCCACGTCTGTGAGTGAGACGTTCTGGTCGAGGAGTTTCAAGGCCAGGCGCATCCGCACCCGCAGAGTGTACTGTGCGACAGTGCAGCCGGATTCGGCTCGGAATCGGCGGAGCAGCGTGCGGGTGCTGGTGCCGCTATCTGCGGCCCACTGAGTCAATGAGGGCGGGGATGCCGGCTGCCTTTCGATGGCGATCGCCAGCTCGCGTGCGGTCGCGTTCACTGGCTGCGTGACTGATACCTGCGGTCGTCCGACCCTCCGTAGTGCATCAACTACAGGCTGCACGTCAAGCTGAGCGCCTCGAAGCCGGCCAGAAATGTACGTGAGAATGCTGGTCCGCAGATCCACGTCCACAGGAACGACTCTCGGCAGCTCTGGCAGGGACTGAGCGCCGTGCGCTACGGTCGGCACCGCGACTCGAAAGAGAGGGCTGTGCCGCGCTGGTTCGACGCGAAAACTCGTTGACGCCGGAACCCAGACGGCCTGTGTTGGTCCGGCAGGCCATCGCTCGGCATTGACGACGACCTCCAGCTCGCCCGTAGGCGGCCAGAACAACGAGTGCGCATGGGCTTGCACCTAATCAGGCTCCCGAACTGTCGGCGTCATCACCAGGCCGATGTGTAAGGAAGTACACACTGAGGTCGGATGATTCAAAAAATGTCTCTTTAGCATAGTCATTCTGTCGGATCAGAATCTACGGGGCCCTGGCCTTGGGAGCATCTTTCAGAACGGTTTGACTAGACCGGCATGTGTCTCTGCCTATAGGGCGGTGGTAGCCGTCAGGTGAGTGCCTGACAGGCTGAAGAATTGGAGGTCACAGTCTCGTGTCATCACGCCGTGAAGGTTCTGCAACTGCCCGACGCCGCAGAGGCGCAGCTCGAATGATCGGTCTCTTCGCCGCGCTTGCTGTCTCTTTGGGGCTCGCGGGCTGCGGTGTCGTCTCAGGTGGCAGCTCCGACAGCACCGCTGATGCACAAGGAAACCGCACCATCACAGACTCAACCGGCGCGGAGGTGACGATTCCGGCCTCCCCGAAGAAGGTCGTCACCCTGAGCGAGCCGACACTTGACGGTGCGCTCGCCTTAGATGTGACACCAGCGGGAACGACCTCAGGCCGCGGGCAGAAGACAGCGCCGGGATACCTCGGAGACCGCGCTGCGAGCATTCCGATCGTCAGCGATGTCGCGAACCCCAACTTCGAAGAGATCGGCAAACTCAAGCCCGATCTGATTCTCACCGATGGCACGAGCATCAACGACGATGCACAGATTCAGCAGCTCAAGGCGATCGCCCCCGTGGTGGTCGCAGGCGAGGCCGGTGGCTCTTGGCGAGACAACTTCGGCATCGTGGCCGATGCGCTGAACAAAGCCGATGACGGTAAGAAGGTCGTTCAGAACTACGACGACCATGTCCAGCAGGTCAAATCAGGTCTCGGCACCTACCAGGACAAGACGTTCTCCATCGTTCGCTGGCAGGGCAACACGGCATCGCTGATCTTGAAAGAGCTCCTGCCCGGGCAGGCTCTCGAAGACCTCGGCCTCAAGCGTCCCGAGAACCAGGACCGAGCTGGTGCCGGTCACTCCGAGCCGGTCTCGCTCGAGAACCTGAGCGAGATCGACGCTGACTACATGTTCTTCGGCACGCTTGGCGGCTCATCCGTCGGCAACGCGGATGCCGGCGGTGCGACCGACGAGCAGGGCGCGAAGGATGCGCTGCGTCAGGCCGTAGCCGTGCCCGGGTTCACCGATCTCAACGTCTACAAACAGCAGCATGTCTTTCTGGTCGACGGGTCCCGGTGGACATCGACCGGCGGTCCGATCCTGATGGACTCGCTGATCACTGATGTGCAGCAGAAACTCGACGGAGCTCAGTGATGCAGAAGAGAGTCAAAGATACGAGACACGACGTGAGCGTGCTCGACCGATCATTCACCGCCGTTCGCAACCTCACCGCATTCGCCGCAGCTGGCCTGTTGGCGCTTGGTGCGCTCGGCGCAATGCCGGCTTCGGCTGCGACGGGAGCGTCAGGAGAGACTGACGGTGGGAGCGTGCAAATCCTTGGCAGCGGATCTCCAGCGGAATCGCTGCAGACCATTCGAGCAGTGTCCGATAGCGCTGCAGCGCAGGATGATCGCTGCGAGGATCTGACAACGCAGGGCACCCCGAGACCAAACGGACAGGACCAGGGCTCTATCGCGGTTTCCAACTGTCGCAAGGTCAGCCCGGGCGATGCGATCACTGTGACCGGTCAGGGAATGGCTCAGCGCCCTGAAGGAACGGGGCAACTCACCTTCAAGATCGACGACGTCAATGATGATGATCACACGCGTTTGGCTGCCGAACAGCCGAACGGCAAAATCGATCAGGGTGGTGTGACAGTCACCGATACCCGATACCTGCCCAATGCGAACGGTGACATGTCCGTTGAGCTCAGGCTCAGCCCGAGTCTCTCAGATGGTGTGCACTGGGTGCGCGTCTTGGGCGGTTCCGGTGACGGTGGCGAGGGAGTCAGCCAGTACGCGAAGTTCCTGGTCGGGCCCAAACCCGACACGTCCAGCCCCTCCGTCGCGCCCGAACCTGGGAGTACCATCACCAGCGGCTACAGTGCGACGTTTGAGCTCAGCGGATTCACGAAATCTGCAGGGCAGACGGCCGCCCTCGTCCTCCAAGAAGACAGGCCCAACGGGCAGTCTTGGCCGCTGACCGCAGCAGACGTCGCGAAGACGGTGCTCTCGTCAGATGGCGCTGCAACCGTCGCTGTGACAATTCCCAAGGGGCTGGCCTCGGGCAGCTATCTTCTGACAGCCAAGACAGATGGAGAAGAAGCTGCGTCCCAGCCGTTCGCTGTGGAACGTGCGCAAGCACCCGTCTTCACCCAACGGATGCAGCCGCAGACCGTGGCCGACAAAGGCGATGGAAAGTTCGAGACTGAGGTGAACCTTGATGCGTCGCCGATCCCCAGCGTGGTGTGGGAGCGTTCGCACGATTCTGGCGTCACGTGGCAGAGGATTCAAGGCCCGGATTCGCAACGAGGGGCCCTGACTGCGAACCTCCCTGGGAGAATGTCACCCGATCAGAACGGCGATCTCTACCGGGTGACAGCGACCAATGACGAAGGGATAGCGCAGAACATCGCACCGTTGATTCTGGCGACCGGTGGCGGCTCGAACGGAGTATCCGGAGGAATCAGAGAAGAAGGTTGGAACTGCCGAACCCAAGACGTGACGACCGCAGCGGAGCCCCAGCTGAAACTCTGCATGGTCAAAGCCGTAGCCGAGCAAGGCCGACTCCACTTAGAGGGGCGGGGGTGGAAGACTGCGGACGGAGACCTTGGCTCATGCTTCGCTGTGAAGTTCGAGGACGGCAAGGTTGAGCCATCGAATCCGCCCAAGACGGACTCTTCCAATACCTGCAGCGGCGGTGGCACCGTCAGCAACATCTTCAGTTACTTCAAAGCCGATGACAACGGTGATTTCGTCGTCGATGTTCCGATTCCGACCCGGGCGAACTCTTCCACGCTCGCAGCCGCCGGCAGCGAGTGGAAGACCGGTGAATCACACGAGGTCACCCTGCTGACCGGTAGCTCACGCAGCGGCGATCGCGGCCGTTCCGTCAAACTCGAATTCGGCATCGGCACAGATTCGCCCGACCCGCGCCCGCAGCCGCAGGATGGCGGCGCGTCCGATACGGTCGTCGTGCAGCAGGCGTCAGGGAGCACCGGCAACAGCAACCTCACGCTGAAGGCGTCAGGCAACAGCCTCGTGAGCATCGGCGAAGCCGCGGCGGGGCAACGCCCGTTGATCACCCCGGCGGCTCCGGTGCTGGCCGAAGACGACCTGACCGATCTCAACCGTGGCGACGTCGAAGTTGAACAGGACGGCACGGTTCTGACGACCACGTTCAACAGTCTCGAACCTGGTGACTGGGTGTATCTGCACACATGGCCCGGCCCACAGGGAGTGGACTGGCTGCAGCTCGACGCAGAGAAGAAGGTGCGGTTCGACATCGTCGATCTTGAGCCGGGAGACCACAAGTTCAGCTTCGTCGGGCAGCAGGGAGAACTCGTCGGCTGGGTCGACGGCAACCTGCCAGGAGAGAGCAGCCGCAAGAGCTTCGAGAACACAAAGCCGGTTGCAGGGCTGGTCACCCCCACGAACTGGAACGGCCCGCTGCTTATCGCAGCCTTCGGAACGTTGGCCCTGGGGCTCGCGGCGACCACGATTCTCGGCATCGCACGCAGCAGGAGGTCGGCATGAGGCACAACAGCGATGAGACCCAAACGAACCGCGACCCGGCACGCAGCTGGGTGCGCATCGGCCGGCGGATGCTGGCTGCGGCGGCCGCGACGCTTGCGTTGACCTTCGGCGCCTCTTCGATTGCATCCGCTCTGCCTCCGGCGGGGGCGAGCCCAGACAGTCCGGGTACGAGTTCTACGGTCAGCTCTCGCTCGGTGAGCGCTGGGGAGCCTCTCTCATTCACTGTGACCGGGTTCCCCGCGAACCGTCAGATCAGTGTCAAGATCGCTGACGGCCAATACTGCGGCCAGGGTGTTCGCTATGGGTCGTGCGTCGTGACCCGCGTGCAGAGTGACGCCAGCGGGCGGGCCAGCGGAACGATCGTGATCCCGAATGATCTCACCGCTGGCTCTTATTGGCTGCGTTTTCTGACAGACACACCTGCGACCTCCAACCGTGGAAACAGCGAGTTCAAAGTCGTTCCCAAGAGCGCTTCGTCGGCACAGGGAGGAAGCGCGACGGTCGAAGGCGGCGGGTCGGCCATGACCCAGCAGGTCGAGCAGCAGAAGACCGTCGGCGACGGGGCCGTATTGATGGTGCCGGCTCCAGACCCGGCTCAGGCCGCCAAATCGGTGACCGACGACGAGCTGCCGATCGCGGGCGGGGCCTCCAACGGCGGAAGCAGCAGCGTGGATTCCTCGGCTGCTGCAGACAGCAGTGAGGCGGCACAGTCGGCAGATCACACGGCATTCTCCAAGCCCGGCTTTCCGTGGGCTGGCACGGTCGTCTTCGCCGTGACGCTGCTGCTGGTCGCAGCGGGAGTCATCGCGGTTCTCGTCTGGCCGGTGAGGTCGAAACGGCCTGAATGAGAGCAGTGGGGGGCTCACCGTCTATAGCGGACCGTACGGCCCAACAGACACGTGGTTCACGTCGAGAGCGTCAAGCTTGTGGAGAGCTCTGTCTGTGCACATATCGCAACCCATCTGCAACGCGAATTTCGCTCTGGCGCAGTCAGGGCTCGAGGCGTAGAGTCTCATCGTTCAGCGGCTGATAATTAGGCTGCACTAACTCATAGAAGTCGGGAATGATGTCAAAGAACACTACGCAGAACCGAACCGTTCGACGAAGTGCCGCGATCACCGGCGCAGGGGCGCTTCTCGCTCTCACCTTGACGGCCGGAGGCGGGCTGATCGCCAATGCCGCTCCCGTGAGCGGAGCATCCTTCGGCCCGGCGGCTGCTGCTGCAGAAGTCGCGGCCACGCCACAGATCACGCTCGACAAGACCAGCGTGGGTCTTGACGGCGCGACCATTCACGTCACTGGCACAGGGGTCGCTCCAGACCCAGAAGGCAACCCTCGTCAGTGGTTCGCCGTCAAACTGCTCACCGGCGGAACGGGCGTCGTGCTGCCGAACCAGGAAGCCGGCACATGGGATGCCAGTGGCTTCCTCAAGATCTCGGACGCGAAGTACCTGCCCGATGCCAACGGGAACTTCGCATTTGATCTGGTCGTTCCATCGCTGAAAGCCGGCAGCTACACCGTGCAGATCCTCGGCGGCAACGGCGGTGGGTCTTCGATGAATCCGAAGGCGACCTTCACCGCCGAGCCGCAGGCGACAGAGGCCACAATGTACCTTGACGAGGTTCTCGTTGCAGACAACAAGGTCAGCGTTTGGGTCTTCGGCAAGAAGCTGCCGAAGGATTCGAAGCTTACAGCGCAGTTGGACGGCAAGAAGGTTCCCGGTACGTGGATGCTCAACAGCAAACCCACCGACGTGATCGGCCCGGACAACGATGCAGGCGACTTCAACCATCGTGTGCTGCTCGACGCCGGGGCGGCTCTGGCAGGCTCAGAGCATGTGCTCACCATCACGAACTCGCTCGATAACAGCACGTACGACATCCCCTTCACCGCTGTGCCGTCCACGGTAGACAGCTCATTCAACACGCCGAGTCAGGGTGCTCAGGGCGATATCACCTTTGGCAACCTGCCTCAGGGGGCGAAGGTGACCGGAATCGGGCCCGACGGCGCAAACTGGCTGGGCACTGACCAGACTGCTGTCGCAGGCGCCGACAATCGTGCGAAGATCTCGTTCACGATTCCTGCGGATGCTCCTGTGGGCCAGGACATCAGGGTCGCGTATCGGGTGGGCGAGAAGAACCTGAGTGTCGACCTTGGGCAGAAGGTCACGCCCAACAACGCCGAGATCAACGCAGACAAATTCACTGTCACGCATGCGACTGGACCGCAGGGACTGTACCAGTTGGTGGACGACAAGAAGACCGGCAGCCTGTTCGCCACGTTCACACAGTGGGGCAAACAGACCGGCGTCGCCAAGATCGATCCGAAGACGCTCGCAGTGCTGCAGACCGGCCCGGCTGCAAAGACCGCAGAGGGTGCGGACATCCAGGTCTTCGGCATCGGCATCGACAACTCAGCGCGGAAAGTCGTCGCCAGTGCGACCAGCGGTAATGGCATCGTCGTCTACGACGCTGATGACCTGACGAAGGCGCCGGTCTACGTTCAGGGAGGTCCAGAGCTCAATCATGCTCGAGACGTCGCTGTGGACGAGACAAGTCACAAAGCGTATGTGGGGTCGTCACTGTCGAACACGATCGGGGTCTTCGATCTCAATGAGAACAAATATGTCGACACGATCGCTCTTGGAACCGAGGAGGAACCGTTCACTGGGGTTATGAGCTTCGACTTCGACGAGGCGACCGGTGATCTTTACACGACCTCGCTCTCAGGCGGTCGTGCAGCGAAGGTTGAGACCCGCAACGGCAACAAGGCGACCTACTATCAACTTGGAGAGCTGTCCAGTGCGTCAGGCACCGCCTTCGACCCGGTCAAGAAGCAGTTGTTCATCGCGGCTCAGGGCAACAGCGACGTCACCGTCGTCGACACGGTCAGCGGCAAGGTCGTCAAAAGCATTCCGACTGGTGGCGGCGCACTCAATCTCTTCTTCGATCCGGTGCATCGCTTCGTCTACTCGGCCAACCGCACCGGTGGCACCGTGAGCGTCATCGATGCCGACTCGTTGGAGCGTGTCGGCAACCTCGATGCGGGACAGTACCCCAACGATGTGACCGTCACTCCTGACGGCGTCGCGTACGCGGTCAACAAGGCAGACGAGAACAACCAGATCTTCCGCATCGATCCGACCGGCTTCCCCGTGAAGAAGGACGACGACAAGGAACACGACAACGGAGCGGGCACAGGCGACAATGACACGAAGCCTGACGCCAAGACACCCGCTAATGACACGAACCACGCTGACCTCAATCAGAGCGGCAACGCTGGTGACAACAGCAACGCCGCGCAGGCGAACGGCAGTGAGGGCAAACTGGCTCGCACCGGTCTCGATGAGGGGCTCCTCATCGCAGGTGGCGCAGCTGTCATCGCTGCAGGGGCCATCCTGGTCGCTCAGCGTCGCCTTCGCCGGCATGGCTGAGAGTATGTCTGCCGACTGGTCAGATGTTTGCACGGCTTGGCAAGGTAACATCCAACCATGACCCAAGTCGCACCCACATCGAGTGCCCGCGCCCCTGGCGCGGGCACTCCCGGGTCTGGCTCCCCGTCGAAGCCGAGCGCGACGACTGATCACAGACCAGGCCCCAAAGAGATCCATCGCCCAGGCGCCGTCAGAGTCGCCGCCCTTGCGGGTGTGCTCGTCGCCTTGGCGCTCGCCGTGCTGCTGAGCCTCTCACTCGGGTCGAAAGACATTCCGCTTGGCGAGACCTGGCGTCTGCTGCTCGCCCCAGACGGCAGCCAGAACTCGGTCGTGCTGCAGGAGCTGCGCATTCCGCGCACTGCGATGGGTCTCATCGTCGGCGTCGCGCTCGGCGTGGCAGGAGCCCTCATGCAGTCACTCACGCGCAACCCGCTCGCCGACCCCGGCATCCTCGGTGTCAATGCGGGCGCCTCGTTCGCCGTCGTGCTCGCCGTCGCGCTGACCGGCATCAGCGGCATCAGCTTCTACCTGTGGTTCGCCTTCGCCGGCGCCGCCGTCGCCTCGGCCGCGGTCTACGCGCTGGGTGCCAGCGGGCGCTCGTCTGCGACCCCGGTGCGCCTCGCTCTGGCCGGCGTCGCGATCAGCGCGGCACTGCAGGCACTCACCGAGGCCGTCATCCTCGGCAACCAGGTGGCCTTCAACGAGTTTCGCTTCTGGGTCGCCGGGTCGTTGGAAGGCCGCGGCTGGGATGTGCTCGTGCTCGTGTTGCCGTTCATCGTCGTCGGGCTGATCATCGCGCTGCTGCTGTCGCCCTCGCTCAACGCCCTCGCCCTCGGCGACGAGACCGGCAAGGCGCTCGGCGTGCGGGTCAAGAGCACCCGCGTGTTCACCATGATCGCCGTCACCCTGCTCGCCGGAGCCGCCACGGCCGCCGTCGGCCCGATCGGCTTCGTCGGCCTCGCCGTGCCGTTTCTCGCGCGCTGGCTGGTGGGCACCGATCAGCGGTGGGTGACCGTGTTCAGCGCGATGCTGGGCCCGGTCTGGCTGCTGACGGCGGATGTCGTCTCGCGTCTGCTGGTTCGGCCGGACGAAGTGCAGGTCGGCATCATCGCCTCACTGATCGGCGCCCCGATCTTCGTGCTCATCGTGCGCAGAAAGAAGATCGCAGCACTATGAGCCAGACACCCGTGAAACCCGCCGATCGCGGCCCCCAGCCGAAGGTGCCCAGCCAGGCGAAGGTGCCCAGCCAGCGTGACATGGCATCCGCCGCACACCTGTCGCTGATCACGCCGACGCCCGAACAGGAGCAGCAGGTCAGGGCCAGCCTGCGCCAGGCGCACTCGCACTGGAGCCTCGGCCCGATCACGCTGCGCTTCGAACGCCGAGGCGCGATCGTCTATCTGATTCTGGTCATCGCGATTCTGACCGTCGGCACCGTCAGCGTGCTGCTCGGCGACTACGACATCTCGGTCGGCGACGTGTTCGGCGCGATCTTCGGCACGCAGCGGTTCGATGACCCGCTGGTGCCCTACTTCGTGAACCAGGTGCGCCTGCCGCGCGTGGTCAGCGGCATTCTGGTCGGCATGGCGCTCGGCACCTCGGGCGCGATCTTCCAAGTGCTCAGCGGCAACCCGCTCGGTTCGCCCGACATCATCGGGTTCACCCGTGGCTCGGCCACCGGCGCGATTCTGGCGATCATGTTCTTCGGCGGCTCGACCCCGATCGTGGCGGCGGGGGCGATCGGCGGCGGCCTGATCACGGCAGCCATCGTGTACGGGCTCTCGTGGCGCGGCGGAGTCGCCGGCTACCGCCTCGTGCTGGTGGGAATCGGTGTGGGCGCGGTGCTTGCCGCGATCAATTCGCTGCTCATCGTGAAGGCCGATCTCGCCGCAGCCCAGAAGGCCCAGCAGTGGATGGCCGGGTCGCTGAATGCTTCGCTGTGGCCGCAGTCCGGCATGATCGCGGTCGCGCTCGTGCTGCTGCTGCCTGCGGCGTGGAGCCAGTTTCGTGCGATGACGCTGATGCCGCTGGGCGACCCGCTTGCGATCGGGCTCGGCGTGCGGGTCGAGCGCTCGCGTCTGGTGATGGTCGTCGTCGGTGTGGCGCTGATGGCCGTGGCCGTCGCGGCCGCCGGCCCGATCTCGTTCGTAGCGCTCGCCGCGCCGCACCTTGTGCGGCGCATCACTCGCACGCCCGGTGTCGGGCTGATCGGCGCAGGGCTCATGGGCGCGTTCTTGGTGCTGGTGTCAGACCTGATCGCCCGGCGCATCTTCGCGCCGAACGAGTTGGCGGTCGGCGTGGTCACGGGATCCCTCGGCGGCATCTATCTGGTTATCCTGCTGGCCATGGAATGGAGGAAACGCGTATGAGCGCATCCACCGAACACGCAGCGTCCCAAACGGGCGTGACCGCAGCGGCACAGGCGGGCCCGACCCCAGCGGCGCAGGCGAGTGGAGCATCCGCCGCAACGTCGCGGCTGCGCACTGAGAGGCTCGTCACCGGATACGGCAATGCGAAGACCGGGCGCGAGATTCTGCATGAGGTTTCCGTCGAGATTCCCGAGGGGGAGCTCACGGTCATCGTCGGGCCGAACGCGTGCGGCAAGTCGACGCTGCTGAAGTCGATGGCGCGGATGCTGCCGCCGCGCACCGGATCGGTGTGGCTCGACGAGCAGCAGATCACGGACTATGCGCCGAAGGAGGTCGCCCGACGGCTCGGGCTGCTGCCGCAGAACCCGATTGCGCCGGAGGGCATCATCGTGTCTGATCTGGTGGCGCGGGGGCGGTTTCCGCATCAGAACCTGCTGAAGCAGTGGACGCCTGCCGACGAGCGCGCCGTCATCGAGGCGATGGCCGCGGCGAACGTATCTGACCTGGCCGACCGCACGATCGACCAGCTCTCGGGCGGCCAGCGGCAGCGGGTGTGGATCGCGATGGCGCTGGCGCAGCAGACGCCGCTGCTGCTGCTCGACGAGCCGACCACGTACCTGGACATCGCTCACCAGGTCGAGGTGCTGAACCTGGCTCGTCGGCTGCACCGCAGCGGTCGCACGGTCGTGGCGGTGCTGCACGAGCTGAACCTGGCGTTTCGGTACGCGACGCATCTGATCGTGATGAAGGGCGGCATCGTGGTGACACACGGGGCGCCCCAAGAGATCGTGACGTCGGAGCTGATCGAAGAGGTGTTCGGGCTGCCCAACGCGATCATCGAAGACCCGATCAGCGGTACGCCCCTTGTGGTGCCGCGCATCGAGGAGTCTGACGAGCCGGCCGGGGAGTAGGGGGCGGCCGGTTCACTGCCGAAGAACTGGCTGAGGGCTTCTGCTGATCGGGTCATGGGGAGTGCTGGTCCTTTCCGATCGAGACATGGGTTTTGTCGCTCCAGACGATCGAGACATGCCAAGTTCCATGTCTGGATGCTCGGGGCCGACATTTGGGGCGACTGGGCAGCTGGACTCTGGATGGTGGGACGGCGGACGTGGGACATTTGGGGCGGCTGGACGCTGTGGTGCGGCTATGAGACGGACGGACGCTCTGCGCTGGGAGGCACCCGAGCATCCGCCGCCCGACCCGACTGCCCACCGACTGCCCACCGACTGCCCCCACCGACTGCCCCCACCGACTGCCCCACTAACTGCACGCGACTCGGACACCGACTGCGACCCCGCCGGCGATCGCCCCCGCGATCCGTCAGCGCTGGCTTGCGCCGCCGTCGACGATCAGCTCTTGCAAGGTGATGTGGCGGGCCTCATCCGAGACGAGAAAAGCCACTGCTGCGGCGATGTCGATGGGCTCGGCGATGCGTCCCAGGGGGATTCCGGCCTTGAACGCATCAGGCACCCCGGCGACGATCTGAGCCGGATTCTGCAGATCGCCGATCATCGGCGTGCGCGTCGTGCCCGGTGCGACGACGTTGCAGCGAATGCCATGCGGCCCCAGCTCGAGCCCGAGCGACCGCGTGACCTGGCTGGCCGCAGCCTTCGAAGCAGCGTAGGCAGCCATGTCGGCGCGCGGAACGACCGCCGAATTCGACGCGATCGTGATGATCACTCCGCTGCGGTGCTCGATCATCGGCCCGGCGACCGCCTTGGCGAACAGGAACGGTGCCCGGGCGTTGATTTCGAAGAGCCGGTTCCACGTCTCGATGTCGGTCTCGATCGCGGGGCCGTGTGCGAAGACACCAGCGCAGTTCACCAGCACGTCGACGCGGCCGTTCTGGTGCTGCGCCTCGTCGACGACGCGGGCGATCTCGTCTGGCTGGCGGATGTCCCCGTTCAGATAGCGCACGCCGTCGACCGGCGATGTCGGTGCGACCGAGTCGGTGCCGGTCACTCGAATGCCGTCGTCGTGCAGGCGACGGACGACGGCTGTGCCGATGCCTCCCGCGGCGCCGGTGATGAGGGCGTGGCGAGTCATTCTGTGCCACAGCTCAGCTCGGCGGCTGCGGTGTCAGCGTCGACGACCCGGGCGCAGCGTTCGGCGGCGTAGGCGAGTGCCTGCTGGTGGTGCGCGGCGGAGAAGTCGGCGAGGGCGTCGCCGATGAGGAACGGCTGGATGTCTTTCATGAAGGCAGACAACGCGGTGGCGAGGCAGCCGATGTGTGCATAGACCCCGACGACGATCAGCTGGTCTCGGCCGGTGCGCTGCAGCCGGTCGGTGAGGTCGGTGCGTTCGAATGCGTCGTAGCGCCACTTTGTCATGATTTGGGCCTCGTCGACTGAGCCGAGGGAATCGATGAGGCGAGCTTCGTCGTCGGTCTGCAGGCCAGGGCCCCAGAAGTCGGTCAGCAGGGCGCGACGTTGAGCATCCTGCGCTGGAGGCTGAGCGCTGTAGACCACCGGCACGCCGTGGGCGACGGCTATGTCGCGCAGCCGGACGATGTTATCGACGGCAGTGTTGAGAGCGGCCGACTCGGGTGGGTAGGACGACAGGAAATGCTGCTGCATGTCGTGCACGAGCAGCATGGCGCGTGCCGGATCGATGTTCCAGCTCACCCGGTTTGAGGGAAGTTCGGTCGGGCACGGTGGTACGTAGTCGACGATGGCATCCAACATGCGATCTCGGTCGCCTCTCGTGTGGGAAATATTGGACAGGCTCACCTTAGTCGACATTCGTGCTGCGGGCACCTGCCTCGGGTTGGGCGTCTGCGCTGTGGGCTGCGAGTGTGCAGAACGTGTTGAGCAGCCGTCGAGTGTGCAGAACGTGCGGGTGTTAGCGAGTGATGGGCACAGGTTCTGTACTTTCGCGAACGGTATCCCGGCTGCGAGCCGCGTCTGAGGATCGAGGGCACGGAAAAGTCGTCTCCCGGGATCGAGGCATGGGAAATGTCGTTTGTGGGCGTCGAGACATGCCAAGTTCCATGTCTGGATGCTGTGGTGCAGCATTTGGGGCGGCTGGATGCCAGGAGCGGGTCGATTGGGGGCAGGTGGCTGCCCGGCGTGGGGGAGTCGGGGCGGATGGGGGCTGTGAGCGGTTGAGCGCGGCCGAGTCCCGTTGAGCCCGGCCGAGTCCGGTTGCATGCGGTTGCACACTGCGAGGTGCATCTGCGCATGGCCAGAGCCCGACCACCGTGCCAGAATGAGCGGGTGAGCAAACAACGGGTGAATGCGCAGTGAAGAGCGTCGCCGAACCAACAGGGGAGCTGAAGATGAGCCCTGCCAGGCGGCATCCGCCGAAGACTCGCCGCCCAGAACCGGCACCGCTGACCACCAGCCCGTTGATCGCCGGGCTCGAAGCCCGCATCGCTGACCTGCTCCGGCATCCTGACGGCATACGCACGCCGCAGACGCTCGCCGACGAGTTTCGGGCCGAGCACCCGGTGAGCCCGGTGTTCGAGCATCTGCCCGCCACTCCCGAGCATCCCGACGCCCCAGACGATCCCGATCACCGCATCGTCACTTTCGTTCTGCATGACGCCGCGGCCGAGCAGGTGCTGCTCTTCATCAACCGCATCACCGACGAGACCGATCTCGACCGGTCGCTGATGCATCGCATCCCCGGTACCGACCTGTGGCACCTCAGCTATCTCATGCGACGCGACTGGATTGCCTCGTACAGCTACCAGATCGCGCTGCCGGGGGCACCGGTCCCGTGGCAGGGGCTTGATCAGCGCGGCATCCGCGAGGTGCTCGACCACGGGCTGCCCGACCCGCGCAACCTGCGCCAGATCACGAACCGGGCTGGGGTGCGCATGTCGGTCGTGGCGCTGCGGCACGCGCCGTCCGAAGAATGGCGGGCGCCTCGCGACGACGTTCCCGAGGGCACGCTGGCCGAGCACCTCGGCCCGGACGACCGTCGCCTCTGGGTCTACGAGCCCAGCGCGCTCGAAGTGGCGAAGCCTGGCCGCACACATCAGGCGCTCGCCGACGCCGGCGCCCAGGCGATGCTCGCCGGCCAGCAGCTGCCCCTGCTCATCGTGCTCGACGGCGACGTCTGGGCGGGCGTGCAACCGCTGCCGACCATCCTCGACAACATGATCGCCGAGGGAGTGATCCCTCCGCTGCTGGCCGTCTTCGTCGACAGCGCCGACCGCGAACGCCGCTGGGACGAGCTCGACGAGCACGGCGGTATCGTCGACTGGCTCGCAGACCGCCTGCGCCCGTGGGTGGTCGAGCACTGGGGTGCGGCTCTGAGCTGGGACCCTCACCGCACCGTCGTCGCCGGCCAGAGCCTGGGCGGTCTCGCCGCGATCGCTGCCGTGGTGCGGCGTCCCGACGTGTTCGGCGGCGCGATCAGCCAGTCTGCCGCGCTGTGGCAGCCGGATGTCGCGCTCGAGGCCGCCGCCCGGCCGCCGGTGGGTGCGCGCATCGACCTGCAGGTGGGCCTGCAGGAGTGGGTGCTGCTCGAACCGACGCGCGCGCTGGCGGCTCAGCTGAGCGAAGCGGGCGTGGACGTCACGCTCACCGAAGTGAACGGCGGCCATGATTACGCATGGTGGCGTCGCACTCTGGCCACCGCGATCGAGCATCAGTTCGGCGACGACCCGGTGCATGTTCGCCGCTAGGCTGAGAGCATGAGCTTTCGAACCAAAGACGGCAAGCGGCTGGCAAAGACTCTGCGCGCGCGGGCATCGCAGCCACGCGTGGGCGAGCGGGCACCCAGCGACAAGCAGCTGCGCCAGTATCTGAAATCGGCAGGCAATGCTGCCGATCACTCCGGGCTGCGTCCGTGGCGCATGATCACGCTGCGCGGCGACGAGCGCTCCCTGCTGGGTGCTGCGATGAGCGAGGCTCACGGTGACAAGCGCCCGAGCACGAAGCCGCTGCGTGCGCCCCTGCTGATCGCGGTGGTCGGCAGCTACCGTGCTGACAAGTACTACAAGGTGCCGCAGTGGGAGCAGCTCGCGGTGGCCGTCGAGGTCGTGCACGGGCTGCAGCTGCTGCTGCAGACCGAAGGGTGGGGTTCTTTCTGGCGCACCGGGCGCGTCGTCGAAGAGGCTGCCGTGCGTGAGTTCCATGGCTTGGGTAAGCACGAACAGCTGCTTGGGTGGCTCTATGTCGGTGAGATGACCGATCGTCCCAAAGTCGCCCGCAAACGTTCGCTGCCGGATGCCTCGCTCACCTCGCTGCGCGGCTGACGGCCGCGTGGCATGTCACTGCGCTGTGAAGGGTCGCGTGTGGCACGGTGGTGTCTGCGCGCACGACTAGAATACTGAGCATGTCAGCAGACTCAGGTCGAGACCGGTCGTCGGATCGCGAGAGCGAGTTCGTGCCCCTGGGCGTGCGCATCGCCGCCGGCTGGAGCTGGCGGGTGATCATCATCGTGGCGGCTGTCGCACTGATCGTCTGGACGGTCGTGCAGATCAGACTCGTGGTGATCCCCGTGGTGGTCGCCGTGCTCTTCGCCTCACTGCTGCGTCCGCTCGTGCTCTGGCTGCGCCGGCACGGCATGCATCTCTGGCTTGCGGTGGCACTGGTCGAACTCGGCTTCCTGGCCATCGTCGCCGGGCTGTTCTGGACGATCGCCACCCAGCTCAGCCGCGGCCTGAACGGGCTGATAGAGCACTCAGAGAACGCCTACCGCGAACTCAAGACCTTCCTGCTCGACTCGCCGCTGCACATCACCGAAGACGACATCAACAGCTACCTCGGCGGGCTGTGGCATTCGGCGCAGCAGGACAGCCACGCGATCGTCAGTGGCGCGCTCTCGGTGGGCACCACTGCCGGGCACATCGCCACCGGCGTGCTGCTCGTGCTCTTCTCGCTGATCTTCTTTCTCGCCGATGGGCGAACCATCTTCTTCTGGGCCATGCGCCTGGTGCCGACGCGGGTGCGCGCGGCGGTCTCTGGGGCCGGCCACGCGGGCTGGCGCACGCTGTCGAGCTATGTGCGCGTGCAGATTCTGGTGGCCGCCTGCGACGCGGTCGGCATCGGCATCGGTGCCGCGATCCTTGGTCTGCCCATGGTGGTGCCACTGTCGATTCTGGTGTTCATGGGATCGTTCGTGCCCTTCGTCGGCGCGATCGTCTCGGGCATTCTGGTCTGCGTCGTGGCCTTGGTCTACAAGGGATGGATCATCGCGTTCATCATGCTCGCTGTCGTCATCGCGGTGCAGCAGCTCGAGAGCCACGTGATGCAGCCGCTGATCATGGGCAATGCGGTCAAGGTGCACCCGCTCGGCGTGGTGCTCTCTGTGGCCATCGGCACGATGCTCGCCGGCATTCCCGGTGCGCTCTTCGCGGTTCCCTTCGTCGCGGTGACGAACCGCATCGTCAACTACTTCGGCGACCGTGACTGGGAGACCGATCTCTTCGCCCAGGGCGTGCAGCTGACCATCGATGACAACTCTGGCAGGTCGTCGTTCACCGGTCCGCATGCGGCGAAGAAAGACGCAGCCGTGGTCGCAGCGGCCGTAGCCAACGGGCTCAGCGATGGGGCATCCGTCGCTGCAGACGCCCACGATGCGGGCACCTCGAACGAAGACGGGCCCGAAGACGAGAACGGCGACGGGCCGAGAATTACCAAGGGCTGAGCGCCCTGCGCCAGCCCGCACCAAGCCTCCTTGCAGACGCAGTCGGCTGCTGCGCCTGCCTTCGAACCGACCGGCCGGTATTCTGGGAACGTCGCAGCATTGCATGCATGGTTCAGCCCATCTGCACACGGTGCCGCGTGTGACCGGTGAAATCGCACGAAAGCAGAAGAACTTCACATGACCACACCAACAGGACTCGCCGCGGCACCTTCGCTGCAAGAGATTGAACGAGCACGCGCCAACGTCTCGCAGATTGCCAAGATCACTCCGATCGAGCGGTCGAAGGCTTTGGGCGCCGAGCTCGGTCACGAGGTGTTCATCAAATGCGAGAACCTGCAGCGCACCGGAGCCTACAAAGTGCGCGGGGCGTACACCAAGCTGCTCTCGCTGACTGACGAAGAACGTGCCCACGGAGTCGTCGCAGCTTCGGCGGGCAACCACGCGCAGGGCGTCGCGATGGCGGCTCGTGAGCTGGGCATCAAAGCGACGATCTTCATGCCGATCGGTGTGGCGCTGCCCAAGCTGCAGGCCACCCGGCGCTACGGAGCCGAAGTGGTGCTCGAAGGCGACATCTTCGACCGCACCCTGGCTGCGGCCAAGGCGTTCAGCGCCGAGACCGGTGCCACGTTCATCCCGCCGTACGACGACCCGAGAGTGATCGCCGGCGCCGGAACGATCGGGCTCGAGATTCTCGACCAGCAGCCCGACGTCGAGACCGTCGTCGTGCCGATCGGTGGGGGAGGCCTCATCTCGGGCGTCGCCGCAGCGGTGAAGCAGAAGGCGCAGCTGCTTGGCCATCGCATCCGTGTGGTGGGGGTGCAGTCAGACCGCGCCAGCTCGTATCTGCCCTCGCTCGAGGCGGGGCACCCCGTGACCGTACCGGTGCATCCGAGCATCGCTGACGGCATCGCGGTCGGCCGCCCGGGAACGTTGAACTTCGAGATCATCCGCGATCTCGTCGACGAGATCGTGACGGTGCGCGATGAAGAGATCGCGCGGGCCATCGTGCTGATGCTCGAGCGTGCGAAGCTCGTCGTCGAGCCGGCGGGTGCGGCTGCCCCCGCGGCGATTCTCGCGGGCAAGGTGCACAGCGCCGGCACGACCGTCGCGATCGCATCGGGTGGCAACATCGACCCGCTGCTGCTGCAGCAGATCATCCAGTACGGTCTGGTCGAGCTGTCGCGCTACGCCACCATCTCAGTGATGCTGCCTGACCGGCCGGGGCAGCTGCAGATCATTTCGGAGCACGTGGCCGGCCAGGATGCGAATGTGGTCGAAGTGCTGCACACGCGGCACGGCAAGGGCTTCGACATCGGTGCGGTCGAACTGCAGATCTCGGTCGAGACGAAGGGTGAGGAGCACCTGCAGCAGGTGCTCAACAGTCTGCGCGAGATCGGGTACGATCCGCAGATCGTGCGGTGAGCCTACTCGCCTGAGTAGGTCTCGACCGAGACGATCTCGACCTGCATGGTCTTGCCGTTGGGAGCCTCGTACGAGACGGTCTCGCCGGCCTTGTGATTCACAACGGCGCCGCCCAGGGGGCTCGCTTCGCTGAAGACCTTGATGTCGCCGCTGGCGATCTCACGGTTGCCGAGCAGAAAGCGCAGCTCGCGACCGGCGACGTTGGCTGTGACGACGGTTCCCCGAGCGGCGCGGCCGTCTTCTACCTCGACGGTGCCGACCTGCGCGTTGTGCAGCAGCGCCTCGAGCTCGCGAATGCGCCCCTCGAACTTGCCCTGCTCGTCTTTCGCAGCATGATAGCCGCCGTTCTCTCGAAGGTCGCCCTCTTCGCGCGCCTCTTCGATGCGCTTCGCGATGTCGCGGCGCCAGGGGCCGCGCAGATGGTCGAGCTCTTCGTGCAGGCGGTCGTATGCCTCCTGCGTCAGCCAGGTTCCCTCTTGCTGATCAGCCATTGCACTCTCCTCAGATGACTAAAGGCCAATTGTACCCCCACCCTCTGACAGGGAGTGGCCGCTCGTGCAGTCTGCGAACGGCGGGTCAGACGATCCAGCAGCTGTCGACCGAACCGGCCATGGCCGGCTGTACGGTCTTCACGGTGACCTCAATGGTGCGGCTCTGCGCGTCAGCTGCCGGCACGTCGACGTACTTCCACCCGACCTGACTCTGGCCTTCGCCACGGGCGTCGACCGCACAGCGCGTCGTAGTGCCTGGGGCGACGTTGAGCGTGAACCGCACGGTCGCATTGCCGTGATCGTCGATCGCCGACGTCGTCGTCTTGGCCTGCACCGAGGCCATCGGCTGCGAAGCAGAGAACCAGGCGAGCGCAATGATCGAGAGCACGATGAGTGCCGAGCCGAGCCAGATCCAGCCGCGGCGACTCAGCCGACGGGGAGCCCGGCCGTAGCGCTCCTGCAGCATCGCACTGTTGCCTGCACTCATGCTCCGACCCTCACCTTGTCTCGACAGCCACTCCGCTTGAGTCTATCTGTGTCAGTGCGGGTCAGACACGTCGGGAACGATGCGGGTCAGACACGTCGGGAACGATCGCAGCCGACCACTCTGATTACACTTGAGTCTGCGCACGCGAGTGACGATGCGTCCGGCGACGGACGCGCGCCCCGCCCAGTGCGCGAACGCAGCTGAGGAGGCCCGCCAGTGACACTTCGCCTGATGGCCGTGCACGCGCATCCCGACGACGAGTCGAGCAAAGGGGCTGCCACATTCGCACACTATGCGCAGGCCGGAGCCAGCGTCACGGTGGTCAGCTGCACCGGCGGTGAGAGCGGCTCGGTGCTCAACCCGGGCCTGCGTCGCATTGCGTGGGCCGAACGCGACATCGCCGGTCTGCGCCACACCGAGATGGCGGCTGCCCGCGACATCCTCGGTGTCGACCACATCTGGCTCGGCTACCGTGACAGCGGCCTGCCTGACCCCGGCGAGACGGTGCCGCCGCTCTCATTCGCATCTCTGCCCATCGAGCTCACCGTGCAGCCGCTCATCCGGGCGATCCGTCGCATCCGCCCCCACGTGCTCATCACCTACGACGAGAACGGCGGCTACCCGCACCCCGACCACATTCGCTGCCATGAGGTGAGCGTGCACGCGCTGCGCGCGGCTGCCGATGCCACCGTGCACCCGGATCTCGGGCCGGCGTGGCAGGTGCAGAAGCTGTACTACGACCGCATCCAGAACTACCAGCGCTTTCAGGCGGTGCACGCGGCGATGGCCGCTGACATCAGCGAGACCTGCAGCAGCGGGGCGAACGGCTGCGAGGGAGGCGATGGCGCCGTCGAGCGAACCGCTGAGGCTGACGAGCGGGCTGCGGCCGCCGCTCGGGTCGGCGAGGTCGCGGAGCTGTTTCGGGAACGGCCGCTCAAGGTCACGACCCAGGTGGAGTGCGGGGAGTGCTTCGAGACGCGCGATGCGGCGCTGCGCTCGCATGAGAGTCAGGTCGCGCCAGACAGCCCGTTCTTCTTTCTGCCCAACGACCTGCAACGACGGGTGTGGCCCCACGAGGATTACCAGCTGGTCGACTCGCGGGTGCCGACCGCGATTCCCGAGCACGACCTCTTTGCCGGTGTCGTGGATGACGGTGCTGGCATCGGGGACGCTGGTGCTGGTTCTGATGCGGGTGCAGGTGCGGGCGCAGGTTCTGGTGCGACGAGCGATGCCGCTGCCGGAGTCGATGGGGGCGTGGGCGCCTGAGGCCCTGCAGTGTGACAGATTGATCGTGCCCCGACCGTGAGAGACTAGAGACCATGACTGTGCTGCCTGAAACCGTGACTTCGGCTCTGCCGATCGCTGACGCTTGGAGTGCCGAGACGGAGACCAGCCCCTCGCCGTCGCCGACTGACCAGCCTCAGCAGGATCAGCAGCAGATCGGCGCCGGACCGGGCGCCTTCTTCGCGATCTTCGTCATCGCCATACTCGTGGCTCTTCTGGTCTTCGACCTGGTTCGGCGACTGCGACGTATGCGCTACCGTCGTGAGGCGCGGGTCGAGCTGGCTGAGAAGTACGGTGTGGTCGAAGAGGAGTTCCCCGAAGGGCTCGACGAAGACGATGAGCCGGTTGATCCGTTCGAGCGTAAGAAGCGGCAGATCGCCGAGCGCGATGCCAAGTTCGAGGCTCGTGCTGCCCGCCGCGAGGCCAAGCGCAGGAACCGCGGCTAGGGGCGTCTGACCTGGCTTTGGTCTGGGCGGTTGTGGCGCTCAGGACTGGGCGGTGCGGTTGGCAGGTGCGAGGCTGTTGAGCGGTGGCGGGTCTTCGTCGCTGCTCTGCCCACTGAAAGCCCGGCTGTTGCCATTGTGCTGCGGCTAAGCCTCCGACTGCTGCCCGTTGTTCGGCCGCGTTCGATCCAGTCGATTCCTGTCCCGCTGCATCCGCCCGTCACAAGTGTTGGCCAGACTCATCGAGCCGTCTCAAATGTCTGTCAGCGCGATCGAGGCATGCCAAGTTCCATGTCTGGATGCTGTGGAGCGTCGTTTGGGGCGTCTGGATGCGCCGCCGTGCCGGCCATCCCGCTGTACCGGCCCTTCCTACTGTTCCTACCATTCCGACCGTCGGGGCAGCCTAGGCGCCATCCGGCCATCCAGCCAACCAGGCCGCCCGCCAGAGCGACCGATCAGCTGCCGAAGCGCCGCTGCCGCAGGGCATACGCCCGCAGCGCGCGCAAGAAGTCGACCCGGCGAAAATCGGGCCACAGCACGTCAGCGAAGTAGAACTCGCTGTGCGCCGCCTGCCAGAGCAGAAAGTCGCTCAGCCGCTGCTCTCCAGAGGTGCGCAGAATCAGGTCGGGGTCGGGCTGGCTGCCCGTGTAGAGATGGCTCGCGATCTCGCTCTCGCTGACCTTCGCGGCGAACTGCGCCAGCGACCGCCCCTGATCTTCCCAGTCACGGGCGGCCAGGCGCACCGCATCCACAATCTCACGGCGACCGCCGTAGCCGACCGCGAGATTCACCTGCATGCCGGTGGCGTCGGCGGTGCGCGCCTCGGCCGACTGCAGCGCCTCGACCAGCTCACGCGGCAGATCGTCGATGCTGCCCACATGATGAATGCGCCAGTCGCTGCAGCGCGAGATCTCGTCGGTGAGATCGATGATGATCTGTATCAGCTGGGTGAGCTCGTCGGTTCCGCGGTGGCTGAGATTGTCGGTCGACAGCAGATACAGCGTCACGATGCCGATGCCGAGCCCGTCACACCACCCGAGGAACTCTCGGATCACGGCGGCTCCGGCGCGATGCCCGGTCGCCGCCTGGGAGTTCTGTTTCTGCGCCCAGCGACGGTTGCCGTCCAGAATCACCGCCACATGCTGCGGAGGAGTCTGCTGCCTCAGCTGCTTCTCAAGACGACGCTCGTAGATGCGATACAGCAGAGGGGTGCGATGTGCGGTACTGGACACTCCCCCAACGATACCCAATTGCAGGCGGTCGCGGGCTGGCCGCTGATCCGCTCGCGAGTAAACTGTGGCCCATGAGCGACCAGACACGGGGGCAGGGTGTGGGGGCTGGCACGGGGGACGCGCAGGGCAGGCCGAGTGAGAGAGCCGCGGCTGAGGGCTCTGCGGCGGATGCCGAGAGCCTGATTCGAGCAGAGCCTGCCGGTGCACGGCCGGCTGAGTGCGCTGCCGTCAACGGCACTGAGCAGGAGGTCGAGCGTGCCGTTCAGGCCGAGGAACCTCGACTGCCGCACCTGCCGATCACCGAGGTCACCCGCGAGATCCGTGGCGACAAACCCATGCTGCGCGGGTGGCTGCATGCAGTGAGCTTTCCGTTGGCGCTGGCCAGCGGCATCGTGCTGATCACCCTGGCGCACGGACTGTGGCCGAAGCTGGCCTGCGCCGTCTACATGGCCTCGTCGATCATGCTCTTCGGCAATTCGGCGGTCTATCACATCTTCAACTGGGGGCCGCGAGTGAAGCTGGTGCTCAAACGCATCGACCACTCGAACATCCTGCTGCTGATCGCAGGTACGTACACGCCGCTCGCCACGATGACGCTGCCGCCGACGCAGGCGAGAACGCTGCTGCTGATCGTCTGGAGCGCGGCGCTCGCCGGCATCCTCTTCAGGGTGTTCTGGATCGGCGCGCCCCGCTGGCTCTATGTGGTGATCTACCTGCTGCTGGGGTGGGGCGCCGTCATGTACGTGCCGGCGTTCTACCGGGCGAACCCGGCGACGATGATCCTCGTGATCGTGGGCGGTCTGCTGTACAGCATCGGGGCCGTGGTCTATGCGCTGAAGAAGCCGAATCCGTTTCCGAAGGTGTTCGGGTTCCACGAGGTGTTCCACTCGTTCACGGTGCTGGCCTTCGCCTGCCACGCCGTGGCGATCTACCTTGTGACGGTGTGACCACGGCCCCTCGGCTCACAGCACGGTGCGCAGCAGTCGCAGCGCCACCACGAGCGGCGAGGCATCTCCGGTGGGAGCCTCGGAGAGTCGGTTCGCCAGCGCCCGCACACGGTCGATGGTGCCGGCATGCTGCGCCTCCCACGCATCGAGCCGAGCTGAGGCGGTGTCACGCTGGTCGCCGTGCTGCGACGCCTCGACCGTCTGCAGAGCGCTGCCCGTGATCTGGCGCAGCACCCCGTAGACATCTTGGCGCAGCGACGAGCGTGCGAGCGTCTGCCACAGGTCGTGCCGTGGCAGACGGCTGACCAGCTGCAGCAGCTGCTCGAGGTGGTACCGGCGCAACGCCAGGAACTCGACTGCTGCCGCGTGTTCGAGTGCCGCATCCGACGCGTCGGACCCGCCTGCGGCATCCGCCGACGAGGGCGAAGCCTGCGCCTCGTCGACCAGGTCGACCACACCGATGAGATGCACCTCTTCGAGAGCGAATGCGCTGCGCTCGGCGACGGTGGCCGGCACCCCGGCATCGACCAGGCCGGCCTCGGTGCGCTGCTCGTGCTCACCGTGATGCAGAGCCGGCAGCTCGCTGCGCAGTCGGGCCAGCGGCCGCACGTACCGCTCGCGCAGCTGCGGCACGTCGAGTCGCTCGCTGTGCGTTTCGAGCAGCAGACGAACGCCGCGGCCGAGTGCCCGTTTGAAGCGGATCAGCATGCCGTCCTGCGTCTCGGTCGAGACGGCGTTGTCGGTGGCCGCGATGTCGCCGAAGACGGTGTCGACTTCGAAAGCCTCACGAATGACCGCCCATGCCCGCACCACCTGCGCCGGGTCGTCGCTGGTCTCTTCGATCACGCTGAACACGAACTGCACGCCACCGTGGTCGACGATGTCGTTGGCCAGAGTCGTGGCCTTGATCTCGCGCGCCAGCGGATGCCGTTCGAGCGCCTCGCCGTAGCGGGTGACCACTTCGGGCGGAAAGTACTCGCGCAGCAGCTGGTCTGTCCACGGTTCGTCAGGCACGCTCGACTCAAGAATCGAATGCTTCAGCGTGATCTTGGCGTACGAGAGCACGATCGCGAGCTCAGGCGAGGTGAGGCCCTCACCGGCGGCGATGCGTCGATCGAACTCGCTGTCTTCTGGCAGATACTCGAGGGCGCGATCGAGCACACCGCTGGCCTCCCAGGCAGCGACCAGCCGCTGGTACGAGGGCATCAGCTCACCACGATCGCGCTCGAGGCCGAGTGCGCGGTTCTGCCGGTAGTTGTCGGTGAGCACCAGCTGCGCGACTTCGTCGGTCATCGACGAGAGCAGCTCGTTGCGCTCGTCGAAGGTCAGCACGTGGCCGTCGGCCTGCGGTGACGCGAGCAGAATCTTGAGGTTCACTTCGCGGTCTGAGGTGTCGACGCCGGCCGAGTTGTCGATGGCGTCGGTGTTCAGCCGGATGCCATGCTCGGCTGCCTCGACGCGCCCGGCCTGACTGAACCCCAAGTTGCCGCCTTCGCCGACCACTCGCACGCGCAGGTCGCGCCCGTCGACGCGGATCGCGTCGTTGGCCCGGTCGCCGATCTCTGCGTCTGATTCGCTGCTGGCTTTGACGTATGTGCCGATGCCGCCGTTGTAGAGCAGATCGGTCGGCGCGGTCAGCACCGCCTTGATCAGCTCGTTCGGCGTGAGCGTGGCCGGGGCCTCGCCGTCGCGGTCGAGCCCCAGTGCCGCGGCGACCTCAGACGAGATTGGCACCGCCTTCGACGCCCGCGAGTAGACGCCGCCGCCCTCACTGATCAGTTCGGGGCTGTAGTCGGCCCACGACGAGCCGGGCTTCTCGAAGAGGCGCAGACGCTCGTTCCAGGCCGCCTCGGCGTCAGGCTGCGGGTCGAGGAAGATGTCGCGGTGGTCGAACGCTGCGACAAGACGGATGCTGTGGCTGCGCAGCAGCCCGTTGCCGAACACGTCGCCAGACATGTCTCCGATGCCGACCGCGGTGAACGGGTCGGTCGCCACGTCGACGCCGAGCTCGCGGAAGTGCCGTTCGACCGAGGTCCAGGCTCCGCGGGCGGTGATGCCCATGGTTTTGTGGTCGTAGCCGTGCGAGCCGCCTGACGCGAAGGCGTCCTGCAGCCAGAACCCGTAGGCGACGGCGATCTCGTTCGCGGTGTCTGAGAAGCGGGCGGTGCCTTTGTCTGCGGCGACGACCAGATACGGGTCGTCGGGGTCGTACGCGACCACGGCTTCTGGATGCGTGACCGTGCCTGCCGCCAGGTCGCGGTTGTCGGTGACGTCGAGCATGCCGCTGATGAACAGTCGGTAGGCGTCTTGGCCGGCTGACATCCACGCGCCGCGGTCGACGCTCGGGTCGGGCAGACGCTTCGGGTAGAAGCCGCCCTTGGCACCCGTAGGCACGATGACCGCGTTCTTGACGACCTGTGCCTTGACCAGGCCGAGCACCTCGGTGCGAAAGTCTTCGCGCCGATCGGACCAGCGCAGACCGCCGCGGGCGACCTGGCCGAAACGCAGGTGCACGCCCTCGACCTCGGGGGAGTAGACCCAGAGCTCGAAGAGCGGCACCGGCTGAGGCACGCCGCTGATGCGCCGCGGCTCGATCTTGAAGGTGATCTGCGGCTTGGGCGATCCGTCGGCGGAAAACTGATACGCGCTGGTGCGCACCGTGGCGATCACCGCTTCGGTGAGCCGGCGCAGCACCGTGTCGATGTCGAGGCTGGTGATCTTCGTCAGCGCCTGTTCGATGTCGGTCTGGATGGCGAGCACGCGTTCGCGGCGTTCGTCGATCGTGCCGCCGACGGCCGGGTCGAACGACTGCTCGAACAGCTCGACGAGAGCCAGTGTGATGTCGGCGTGGTCGACGAGGGTTCTGGCGATGAACGTCGTCGAGTAGGCGAGCCCGATCTGCCGCAGGTAGCGCACGTAGGCGCGCAGTACACTGACCTCACGCCAGGTCGCACGAGTGGTGGTGACCAGACGGTCGAGCGGGTCGGACTCGACCCAGCCCAGCCAGGCCGCCGCGAACGCCTCGACGAAGTCGGCCGCGAGGCTGTCAAGAGTGTCAGCTGCGCGCACCCCGTAGTCGTGCACGTAGACCGGGGAGTGGCCCGGGCCGGTCTGCACCACGAATGGGTGTTCGTTGACGACCTCGACACCGAGGTTCGTGAAGATCGGCAGCACCTCTGACAGTGCGATCGGCTCGTCGTGAAAGACTTTCACGTGCGCTTCGCCGTCATCGTCTCGATACAGCCGCAGGGAGAGCCGGTCGGCATGCGCGATGGCGCTCGGCGCCGGTGTGCGAACGACGCCCTCGGCCTCGAAGATGGAGGTCGGCGAGGTCTCGGCCGAAGCATCCGCCGGCTTCGCCGTCACGGCTGCGGGCGACGTGTTCAGCGCGCCCGGCAGTGCCGACTCGGGCGATGCGACCGCATACAGATGCGGCAGATCTGCCAGAGCTTCAGCGGGCGTGAAGGCCTCGCGATAGCTGTCGGGGAACGCCTGCCGCAGCTGTCGGGCGACGGACGCCGCGGCGATCTGGCCCGAGCGGCTCGCCACCAGCTCGGCGAGCTGATCGTGCCAGGTGCGGGTGAGCCCGATGATGCGCGCGTGCAGAGCATCGATGTCGGCATCGGGCAGCAGCTCGCCCGGTTTCAGACGTGCGACGAAGTAGAGTCGCGCCAGCGCCGAGTCGGACATACGCGACTCGTGCTCGACATAGGCAGCGTGATAGGTCTGCTGAAGCAGGTCTGAGATGCCCAGACGCACCTGCGTGTTGAACGCGTCGCGGGGCAGATAGACGAGTGCCGTCACGAACCGCTCATAGGGGTCGGTGCGAAGGAACACCCAGCTGCGCCGCCGCTCGGCGACCTGCCGCAGAATCAGCACGTTGTGTCGCAGCGTGTCTGTGTCGGCCTGGAACAGCTCGTCGCGGGGGTATGTCTCGAGCAGGGCGAGCACATCGCGGCCGTTGTGGCTGTCGGTGCGAAAGCCGCTGCGTTCGAGCACGTTCTGCACCTTGTCGGCGACGACCGGGATGCTCAGCACCGACTGTGTGTAGCTGGTCAGCGTGAACAGGCCGAGAAAGCGGCGCTCGCCGTCGACCCGGCCGAACGCGTCGAAGCGCTTGACGCCGATGTAGTCGAGGAATGCATCGCGGTGCACCGTCGACCGAGAGTTGGCCTTGGTGATGATGAGCACATCGCGCTCGCGGGCCTTCTCGAGGTTTTTGCGCAGCAGCGGCTTCGGCGCAGGGGCGGCCGACGCGGTGTCCGACTTCGGGGTCACGGCGCCGTCGCGGGGGCGGAAGAGGCCGAGCCCAGTGCCGGTGACCCGCTGCAGAGCGTCGTTGCCGTCGACGGTGACGAGGTCGTACTCCTGATAACCGAAGAAAGTAAAGTTGTCGTCGTCGAGCCACTCGAGGAATCGCGAGGCCTGTGCGGAGCTCTCTTCGAGCCCGAGCGGGGGAGCGGCTCGCAGCTCGGCGCTGATGCGCTGAGCCTGCGCTCGCATGAGCGGCCAGTCGTCGTTGACCAGCGTCACATCGGCCATGACCTTCTCGATCGCCTGAACGAGGGCCTGCCGCACGTCGTCGTGCGCGATCAGCTCAGTGCTGACATAGACCCACGATTCGACGGTGACTTCGTGGCCAGGCTGGGGCAGCACGAAAGACTCGGTGCGGGCGGTGGCCGTGGGCGGGCTGATCACCGACACGACCTGGCCGTCGGAGTCGCGCGTGACGACGAACGTCGGGTGCACCACCGCGTGCACATCGATGTGCTGCCGGCCGAGCTCGGCGAGCACAGAGTCGACGATGAACGGCTTGTCTGGCGTCACGATGAGCAGCGCGCCGCTGAGCTGCCCGTCTGAATCGGGAGCGGCCGGGCTGGTGAAGCGCACCAGCGACTCCCCGTGGGCGCGAGTGGATGCGAGGTCGAGATGGTCTTGGACGACCTCGGCGAGCAGCGCGCCCCCGATAGAGGTCACATCCTGGTCGCCGAGCGCACGAGTGTACCTGGAGAGCAGATCGGCGAGGTCGTTCACGGCGTCGAGCGTCGGAGCGTCAGACGTGCTCTGCGTGAGGATCTTTCGAGCCTCGGCGAGCACGCTGTCGCGCGCTTCGGTGTCGGTGCCCTGCGCCTCTTCGTCGAAGTGGGTGGGGGTCGTCGTGGCTTCGCCGTTCACGTGTTCCTCCTGGATCACTCTGAATCGTTCTGAATCACTCAGTAGTCTGACACCGGGCCACAGCGAGCACGCGGAGGCCACGGTGCTTCCGGTCATGCATCACCCTACCCATTGCCACGGACACGAGGCGTCAGGCGGTGATTCGTATATCGCCGAGATGGCCATTGCGTCGGATGCGCAGAGAGGGTATGCGTCGCGACGCATGTTGGCGACGGCAGTATCTGTTTGCGTGCGGATGTGTGCAGAAAGAGCGGGCGCGACGACGGAGCGGATGCGAATGCGAAGCCTGACTCACTGTGTCGGCCTGGCTGGTGTCCGAGCCGATCAGCCCTTGAGATCGAGGCGCATCAGGGCGCGGTCGAAGTGCTGCCCGCGCAGCATGACCTGCTCATAGTGCACGACGGCGAACCCCTGCCGCTCGAAGACCGGAATCGCGACCAGACTCACGTGAGAGGTGAGCTCGACGGCGCCGTGATCCCGGGCGCTCGCGATTGCAGCGGCCAGCAACCGGGTGGCGATGCCCTGCCTGCCATGGTCGGGGTCGACGAAGAGGTGGTCGACGTAGCCTGAGTCGCGAAAGTCGACGTATCCGACGACATGTTCGACTGGGCTCGGGGATGCCGCACCGGGGTCGGCGACGGTCATGAGCCCCTTCTGACTCTCGTCATCAGCGCCGGAATCGGCTGCGACCGCGACCAGCGTGTGATGCGCCGTGCGATCGGCATTCCAGCGGTGCACAGAGCCGCCGCCTGCCGCCCAGGCTGTTCGCTGCTCTGGGGTGTAGCGCGAACCGGCGGTGATTCTGACGGCACGCGAGAAGACCTCACGGGTCGCGGCGGCATCCGCCGAGGAATACGGCCGAATGCGCACTGCAGACGCTGCAGCGGACTGCACGGAGGCGGACATAGCCGAAGTCTACCGACCCCGTCTTTCAGACGCGTGGCGGCTCAGCCACGGCGCTGCAGCCTTCCGACCAGGTTGAGCAGACGATCGTTCGTGCCCGGATTCAGCAGACGGAGGGTGTCGGGACGCAGCGGTTTGGTGAGCACCGGTTTCAGATGCGAGAACCGGCGGAACGAGTGCACGCCGTGGTAGGCGCCCATGCCGCTGGCGCCGACACCGCCGAACGGCAGTGCGCCGATGCCTGCGTGCACGATGGCTGCACCGTTCACTTGAGCCCCGGCCGAGGTGTGCTGAGCGAAGTAGGCGCGTGTGGCCGCGTCGCCGAAGACGTAGAGCGCGAGGGGCTTGTCCCAGGCGTTGATGACGCGGGCGGCCTCCTCTTTGGAGGACACGGTCAGAATAGGCAGGATCGGGCCGAAGATCTCTTCGCGCAGCAGCTGGAACGGGGCGTCGTCGCCGATCACCGTCTCGTCGAGGTTCGGGAACGTCACAACGGTCGGCTCGATGTAGAGATCGTCGCGGTCGGTGCGCCCGCCGAACTCGACGTTGCCCTCTTCGAGCATTGCGGCGAGTCGATCGAAGTGGCGCTCAGAGACGATGTGCCCGTATTCGCGGCCTGCGGCGGGGTCTGCGCCCCAGATGTCGGCGACCGCCTCGCGCAGGGCGGCGACCAGTGGGTGCACGCGATCGGGCGTCGTCAGCACAAAGTCTGGCGCGACGCAGGTCTGGCCGGCGTTGGTGAACTTCGCCCAGGCCAGTCGGCGGGTCACCTCGGTGAGCTGCCGGTCGTCGTCGACCCAGACCGGCGACTTGCCGCCGAGCTCGAGCGTCACCGGGGTGAGGTTCTGGGCAGCGGCCTCCATGACGATTCTGCCGACGCGACCCGAGCCGGTGAAGACGATGTGGTCGAAGCGCTCTTTGAGCGCGTTCTGGGCGACGTCGACGGCGCCGAGCAGCACGTGCACCGCGCCGTCGGGGAAGTACTGGGGGATCAGCCGCGCAATTGTCTCGGCGGTGTGCGGCGCGTCGGGGCTTGGCACGAGCACTGCGCTGTTGCCGGCCGCGAGCACCCCGACGAGCGGGTCGAGGGTGAGGTTCACCGGGTAGTTCCACGGTGACATCACCAGGATGACCCCGAGTGGCTCTGGCACGATCCTGGCTGATGCCGGCCAGATGAGGGGGCCGGCGCTGACCGACTTCGGGGCCATCCAGCGGCGCAGGTGTTTCTGTGCGTGTGCGGCCTCTCCGATCGTGACGTCGATCTCTGTGATTCCGGCTTCGCGGCGGCCTTTGTGCAGGTCGGCGAAGAGCGCTGCTTCGAATTCGCTGCGGTGCTCTTCGAGCAGTCGGCGCACGGCGCTGACGTTTCGTCGGCGGGAGGCCAGAGACTTGGTGGCGCCTGACTCGAATGCTGCGCGTGCGGCTGAGACTGCCGCGGTGACGTCTGACGGTGTGGCTGTTGGAATTGGGGCTGTTGGAGTTGTGGCGGCGTGTGAGACTCTCGGAGTTAGGACGGTTGTGCTCATGATCCGAGGCTAATGCTGTAGCAAAACGAAGCCAATCAGTTTCGTAGATAAGCGTCGAGTTGCCGTGGAAGGCGGCTGATCTCCGGTCTGAGCGACCTCCCAGCACCACGGCGAGAGAAGACGGCGTTGTAGCCAGGAATCTCAATATCTCGCCCAAGCGCAGAGAATTCAGGACCTCAGGAGCCTGAACGATTCCACGCACCTCAATCTCACCCAAGCACAGCGGGCTCAGATCCCGAGCCGGGTACAGCAGGTACGGAGTATGGGAAAGCTGCGGCACTCTGCGGGCTGATGCCGATGATGCGGAGCAGAGTCGCGCATCCGCCGTTGCAGCAGACTAGACGTTGAAGCGGAACTCGACCACGTCGCCGTCTTGCATGACGTAGTCTTTGCCCTCCATGCGCACCTTGCCCTCAGCCTTTGCCTCGTGCATGGAACCCGCAGCGTCGAGGTCGTCGAACGAGACGATCTCTGCCTTGATGAAGCCCTTTTCGAAGTCAGTGTGGATCACGCCGGCGGCCTGCGGAGCCGTCCAGCCCTGGTGGATCGTCCAGGCTCGGGCCTCTTTCGGGCCAGCTGTCAGATAGGTCTGCAGGCCGAGTGCCTGGAAGCCGATGCGGGCGAGCTGGTCGAGGCCGCTCTCTTCCTGGCCGATGGTGGTCAGCAGCTCGTGCGCCTCTTCGGCGGAGAGGTCGATGAGCTCGCTCTCCATCTGGGCGTCGAGGAGGATGGCCTTGGCCGGGGCGACGACTGCCTCGAGCTCGGCCCGCTTGGCGTCATCGGTGAGCACGGCCTCGTCGACGTTGAACACGTAGACGATGGGCTTCGAAGTGAGCAGGCCGAGCTCTTTGATCTCGTCGAGGTCGATGTCTTTGGCCGTCGAGAGGGGTTCACCCTGGTCGAGGTGGGCTTTCGCGGCAAGTGCGGCGTCGAGCACTGACTTGTCGATCTTTTTGCCCTTGACCTCTTTCTCGTAGCGCGTGATCGCCTTTTCGAGGGTCTGGAGATCGGCGAGCACGAGCTCGGTGAGGATGGTCTCGATGTCGCGCTTCGCATCGACGCTGCCGTCGACATGCACGACGTCGGGGTCGCTGAAGCCGCGGCTCACGAGGGCGATCGCATCTGCTTCGCGGATGTTGGCGAGGAACTGGTTGCCGAGCCCTTCACCTTCGCTGGCGCCCTTGACGATGCCGGCGATGTCGACGAACGACACCGGCGCGGGTACGAGCTTCTCGCTCTGGAAGATCTCGGCGAGGCGGTCGAGCCGCTTATCGGGCAGGTTGACCACGCCCACGTTCGGTTCGATCGTCGCGAACGGGTAGTTCGCCGCAAGAACGGTGTTCTTGGTCAGTGCATTGAAGAGGGTCGACTTGCCTACGTTGGGCAGTCCCACGATTCCGATTGTCAGCGCCACGAGGGTCAAGTCTAGCCGGTGTGGGACGAAGGCGTTGGGCTGGTCTGCGTTGCCGAGCAGGAGCGTTTTGGCCGGTCGCCTGAGCTGTGCAGGAGCATCTTTGCCCAGACTCTCCGCCGTGCAGGAGCAGATGCATCGCACAGGAGCAAGTTTCGTGACTGCAATGCTCCCACTTGAGCGGAATGCTCCTGCTCGACACTACTGCTCTGAGTTGCTCCGTTGCTCCTGTTCGGACGCTTTTTGCTGTAAAGACGACTGCCCGCACCAAAAGCAGGGGAGAAGGACGAGTACCTGTGGCAGAGCTGGGACGACGGTGAGACTGTCTGTGCTCGTGGAGAATCTCTTTCAGAGAACTCAGTCGCGCGCTCAAACGGTCTGTGGAACTCGTGGCCTCAGCTTTTCAGGACAGAACCGCGCGAGCAGGGTCTCGATGCTGCTGAGTACTAGATCCCAGTCATAGATGATCTGCGCAAAGGTAAACCGCAGTGGAATGATTCCAAGCTGAGCAGATCGCGCAGCCTTGGCGTGATCTTTGACATATCGCCCTGGTTCGGCGTGGCCCCGGCCATCCGCTTCGAGCGAGACGACCCCCTCGATGAGCAGATCAAGTCGTTCACGACTCGGCAGCCGAACCTGGATCTTGACGTCATAGCCGAGAATCCTCAGGCGGACGCGCGGGAATGACTCGATGATTGACTCGGAGTCTGCATCACTGAAGGCCAACACCTGTCGTCCGTTCGGAGTGCGTGAAAGCTCTGCGTGAATCTGGTCTTCTCTCAGTGCCGATTTCACAGGCAGTCTGCTGTTGCGGGCGGTGTGCAGGAGTCCGTCTACGACGGCAACCGCATCTGCAAGCTCAAGCCGCTTCAGCGTGTGCTGGAGAGCCTGCGGCCAAGGGACGATTCCAAATGGAGCTTCTGGCATGGCTGCGCGGTGCACGTAGTGGGTGTGCAGGCGCTCGCGCCTGATGGGTGCTGTGTGGCTCACCTGCACAATATGGCCGTAGGCGTCGGGAGGAATTCGACCGCCCCAGCGTGACAGCGCGTGCGGGCCACTGAGAAGACCGCCAAGGGACACTGCTCTGAGCACGTGAGGATCTGGCGCTGGAACAGTCTGCACCCAACCTCTGCGGATGGTTCTAATGAGTCCCTGTCGTCGTGCTCGCGCGACGTCTGCGCGTGAAACACCTTGTAGAAGGAGCCAGCGCACTTGGACGACGCCGGTAGGTACCAGAGCGAGTAGGTCTTGCATGAAACCACATTGCCCTCATCTCGCACCCAGGCGCTGGGGAACACGTCTGATGTGGACGCCTACGCGGCATCTGCAGGTTGTGCAGAGCGGGCGTGCACCGAGTTCTACGGGCGACGATGCGACGTTGGTGACCCGGCATCCGCACAAATGCGATCAGCGCGGCATCAATCTCTCTCACCAGACCAGACTCTGAGACCGGCCATGCTGGCACTTGCCGTCGAACACGGGTTGAGGGCCACGTCGCTTGCCCCAGCAGGAGCAGATGCGTTGAGGAGGAGCGCTTCTCACCGTACGAATGCTCCCATACGGCACATCTGCTCCTGCTCGACGCACCTGCTCCCCGGGGCCAGGCTAGAAATCCTCGAGCACCTCGGTCACCAGGCCCGCGATCTCGCTGCGTTCGCTGCGCGTGAGCGTCACATGCCCGAACAGCGGGTGCCCCTTCAGCTTCTCGACCACCGAGGTGATGCCGTCGTGCCGGCCGACCCGCAGATTGTCGCGCTGATTCACGTCGTGCGTCAGCACCACACGTGAGTTCTGCCCGATGCGGCTGAGCACTGTCAGCAGCACATTGCGTTCAAGCGACTGCGCCTCGTCCACGATCACGAACGCGTCGTGCAGCGACCGACCGCGAATATGCGTCAGCGGCAGCACCTCGACGAGCTCGCGCGCCACGATCTCGTCAAGCACCTGTGGTGACACCACGGCGCTGAGCGTGTCGAACACCGCCTGGCCCCACGGGTTCATCTTCTCGTCGCGATCGCCCGGCAGGTACCCGAGCTCCTGCCCACCGACCGCATACAGCGGCCGAAACACCATCACTTTGCGGTGCTGCTCACGCTCGAGCACAGCCTCCAGCCCCGCGCACAGCGCCAGCGCCGACTTGCCCGTACCCGCCCGGCCGCCGAGCGACACGATGCCCACGCTCGGATCGAGCAGCAGATCGATCGCCAGCCGCTGCTCCGCGCTGCGCCCGTGCAGCCCGAAGACATCGCGGTCGCCCGACACCATCTTGACCTGCCCGTCGGCGAGCAGGCGCCCGAGACCCGAACCGCGGGCCGACGACAGCACCAGCCCCGTGTTCACCGGCAGACCCTCTGTGCCTTCCAGATCGACCCGATCCTCGTTGTACAGCGCCGACATCTGATCGTCGGTCATGTGCAGCTCGGCGAGCCCGGTCCATCCGGTGTCGACGACCTGCTCGGCGCGATACTCGTCGGCTGCAAGACCCAGCGCCGACGCCTTCACCCGCATCGGCATGTCTTTCGACACCACCACGACGTCGCAGCCCTCGATCGACAGATTCTGTGCGACCGCCAGTATGCGCGAGTCGTTCGTCGATCCGCTGCTCTGAAACCCGCTCGGCAGCGCTGCCATGCTGGAATGGTTCAGCTCGACGCGCAGCGACCCGCCCTCGTCGCCGATGGGCACGGCAAAGTCGAGGCGTTCGTGTTCACTGCGCAGATCGTCGAGATTCCGCAGCGCCCGACGTGCGTAGTATCCGAGCTCCGGGTCGTGCCGTTTGCCCTCCAGCTCGGTCACGACCACGATCGGAATCACCACTTCGTGCTCGGCGAACCGGAAGATCGCGTCGGGATCGCTGATCAGCACCGACGTGTCGATCACGTACGTGCGCTGCCCCGTGCCATTCAGCTCTGTGTGATCGGCGGCGGCGAACTCGCTGGGGGCGTTGTCCGTTCTGCCGTGCGCTGCCCGATCGGCATTCCGGTTCGATGCCTGCACGTGGTGTGCGGATGCGATGGTCTGCCCGCCTTCGACGGTCGCGCTGGTCGACTCGCTGCGGTGGGATGTAGTGGCCACGTTGACTCCTCAGACGACTGATGCGTGAGGGGCCGCTGCCTTCCTTTCGGGAGGGGAGGCCCTACCCGCGCCGATCGGGTGATCGGTTGCCTTGAGCCTACAAGCAGAAAGGCCGCGAGACCGGTTCATTCGGGGTGTGACCGCATGACGCTCTGGTGAACTCTGAGCGACGTCCATGTTGCCTGCCGCTGACGGTGCATATCTCGTGATCGCGTCGAGTCGCTGCGCTAACGGCTGCGCCAACGGCCGTGTCATCGGCTGCGCCATTTTACCGAGCCGTCGGTCTGTGACGCAGAGATGCTCAGCACACTCTGAACATCAGATCCGGGCTGATCAGAATGGGCCGTGATCGAGGGAAGTGCCGTGCACAGAAAACGGGGAGTGGCCGGCGCCTGATCGGGCGCCGGCCACTCCCCGCAGGAAGCGTGTGAATCAGAGGTTGGGCGAGGTCATCGACAGCACGTCGAGGGCCTTGTCAAGCTGCTCTTCGGTGATCTCTCCGCGCTCGACGAAGCCGAGAGCGATGGTCGCCTCACGCACGGTGACCTTGTTGGCCACGGCGTACTTGGCGATCTTCGCTGCGTTCTCATAGCCGATCACGCGGTTCAGCGGCGTGACGATCGACGGTGACGACTCTGCCAGCTGGCGAGCACGCTCGACGTTGACCTTGATGCCGTCGACGGTCTTAACCGCGAGCAGGTGCGTCGAGTTCGTGAGCAGACGGATCGACTCCAGCAGGGCATTGGCGATCACCGGAATCTGCACGTTGAGCTCGAAGTTGCCCGAGGCACCAGCCCAGGTCGCAACCGTGTCGTTGCCGATGACGCGCGAGGCGACCTGCAGCACCGCCTCGGGAATCACCGGGTTGACCTTTCCGGGCATGATCGATGAGCCAGGCTGCAGATCGGGCAGGTGCAGCTCGCCCAGACCGGCGTTGGGGCCTGATGACGCCCAGCGCAGATCGTTCTGAATCTTGATCAGGCTGACGGCGATGGTGCGCAGTGCGCCCGACGCCTCGACCAGTGCGTCACGTGCTCCCTGAGCCTCGAAGTGGTCTTTCGCCTCGGTGATGGGCAGCCCGGTGTCTTCGCGCAGCAGCTCGATGACCTTCTGCGGAAAGCCCTTGGGTGTGTTGATGCCGGTGCCGGTGGCCGTGCCGCCGAGCGGCACCTCTGCGACTCGTGGCAGAGCGGCCTCGACGCGCTCGATGCCCAGACGAATCTGACGTGCGTAGCCGCCGAACTCCTGACCGACGGTGACCGGTGTGGCGTCCATCAGATGGGTGCGGCCGGCCTTGACGACGTCCTTCCATTCGTCGCGCTTCGCTTCGAGCGAGCGAGCGAGTTCGTCGAGCGACGGAATGAGGTCGTCGAGCAGCGCGCCGGTGACGGCCACGTGCACCGAGGTCGGGAACACATCGTTCGACGACTGCGAGGCGTTCACGTTGTCGTTCGGGTGCACGGGCTTGCCGAGTGCCTGCGACGCGAGCGTGGCCAGCACCTCGTTGGTGTTCATGTTCGACGAAGTGCCCGAACCCGTCTGGTACACGTCGATCGGAAAGTGCTGATCGTACTCGCCGGTGACGACCTTGTCAGCGGCGTCGGCGATCGCCTGCGCGATGTCACGGTCGAGAATGCCGAGTTCGGCGTTCGCCAGGGCTGCGGCCTTCTTGATGTGCGCCAGCGCGGCGATGTGCCGGTGCTCCAGTCCGGTTCCCGAGATCGGGAAGTTCTCGACGGCTCGCTGCGTCTGCGCGCCGTAGAGCGCGTCAGCAGGAACCCTGACCTCTCCCATGGTGTCGTGCTCGATGCGGTATTCGGTCACTGTTACAGCCTTTCTTTCTGTTCTGTGCTGCGTTGCACGTGCAGCTTCGAGGTGGATGCGGCGGGGGTCAGTGTGACAGTTCGCGTCCGGCGTTGCTCGCGGTTGTCTGTCCGATGTCGAGGCCGCGAGCGGTGATGGGCCGCACGCGTGAGGTGCTCAGATCGTAGATGGCGCCGACGACGGCGGTCTCGCCCCGGGTCACTGCAGCGGCGACGAGTTCAGAACGCTCCATGATCGCCTGCACCGTGTTCTCGACCTGCAGCTCGCCGATGTGTCGCGGCGAGGAGTCGCCGTCGCGCTCGGCCTGCGTGACCGCCGGTTTGATGCGGTGCAGCAGCTCTTCGAGAAAATAGCCGGGAGGCGTCGGCTGTGCCGGGTCGGCGGCCGCGATGGCTCCGGCGATCGCGCCGCAGCTCTCGTGGCCCATGACCATCACGAGGGGAACGTGCAGCGAGCCGACCGCGAACTCGATCGATCCGAGGATGCTGGTGCCGATGACTGCGCCGGCGTTGCGAACCACGAAGAGGTCGCCGAGGCCTACGTCGAACACGATCTCGGCAGGCACACGGGAGTCACCGCAGCCCAAGATGACGGCTTTGGGAGACTGCCCGGTCAGAAGCTCCTGCCGGCGAGCCTCATCGCGATGCGGGTGGCGACAGCGCATCGTGGCGAAGCGATCGTTGCCCTCCTGCAGGTCGTTCCACACCTCTTGGGGCGTACCAAGATCCAGCTCGCTCATGGCTCTCCTTTGTGCCGGTGTGCGACGGTTCGTCCGATCGGGGGTCAGCTGTTCAGCGAGGTCAAAGTCGCGTCGATCAGCTGGGCGAACTCGTCGTCATCGGCTGTTCCGTTGAAGATCAGTGTAGTTCCCGAGACCTCGGTGGTCAGCGCGTAGTTGTTCTGTCCCTTCTGAAAGTCGGGGGAGTCGCGCTGGTCATAGACGGTGAACGTGTGGCCGGAGAGGTCGATCTGCCCGGTCGGACGTCGGCCGTCGAGGTCTTGGCTGACCCAGGTCGGGTTCGCGCCCTTGACCTGCTCGAAGCGGATGTACTGGTGTTTCGGCGTGAGGAATCCGATCGTCCACACCTGCAGCTGGTTCGTCGGCTCCTGGTCGATGTCGGCACGATTCGCCTGCCAACCGGAGCCCGGCTCGGGAACGGCGAGGCGCCAGTCGACGGTCGGCTGGATGCCCTGTGCCGTGCTCTGGTAGTCGACAGCATTGTGCATCGGCGAGTCGTCTCGCGGCACCACGACGAGCATCAGTACGAGGACTCCCACGCACGCGATGATCGCCAGAATCAGATTGCGCAGCGTCTGCTGGGCGCGGTGCTTCTTGGCCGAATCAGAGGCCTGCGACGGCACCGGGCCGCGCGGAGGCTCCCCTGCGCCGGACTGCGTCGATGTTGTTGCTGCTGCTGGAACAGTGGACTCTGTCTGATCAGAAGACGTCATCGTCGCCTGGGGTCGTCGCGGGCGCGCCGGTTGCGTCTTGGTCGGCTGCCCCCGGTTCAGCGGCACCGGCTGTTGCAGCGCTCTGCTGACCGGCGACGGAGGCCTCTTGTGCGGCTTCGAGGCGCTGGCGGGCACCGGTCAGCCACTGCTCGCAGCGGTCGGCGAGGGCCGTGCCGCGCTCCCAGAGTTCGAGCGACTCTTCGAGGGTCGCACCGCCCTGCTCGAGACGGTTGACCGTCTCGGCCAACTGGTCGCGGGCGGTCTCGTATGAGAGGTCGGCGACCTCTTGTGCGTAGTCGTGAGCCATGATCGACAGTCTACTTTCTCTCTGATGCGGCGAGATGATGGTCTGAAATCTGGTCGACGGTGCTCTGCAGCTCGCCTTCGGCGAACAGCACCGTGATCTGCTGCCCGACGGCCGCATCGGCCGCGTTCGTGAGCACGGTACCGTCATCACGCCGGGCGATTGAGTACCCGCGCCTGAGCGTGGCGAGAGGCGACAGCGCGACGAGGTGCCCACGCAGAGCCTCGATCTGACTGTGCCCGCGCTCGAGCGTGCGAACGAAGAGCTCGGAAGACCGATCTCGCAGCCGATTGACGTCTTCGGCACGTTCGTGCAGCATCCACTCGGGGTCGCGCATGACCGGGCGGCTGCGAAGCTGCACCAGTCGTTCGTGCTCGTTGCGCAGACGACCGCTCATCGCGGTCAGCAGCCGGGTGCGCGCCTGCGTGGCGCGCAGCAGCTCGTCAGAGACGTCTGGCACCACGCGCTTGGCGGCGTCGGTCGGAGTCGACGCACGCAGATCAGCGACCTCGTCGAGCAGGGGACGATCGTTCTCGTGGCCGATGGCGCTGACGATCGGCGTGTGTGCTGCGGCCGCTGTGCGCAGCACCCGTTCGTCGCTGAAGCCGAGCAGATGCTGAAAGTCGCCGCCGCCGCGGGCGATGATGATGACCTCGACCTCAGGGTCGGCGTCGAGCTGCTGGATCGCGGCCACGACTTCGTCAGGCACGCGTTCGCCTTGAACGGCGGTGTGGATGGTGCGGAAGCGCACAGCCGGCCAGCGCAGGGCGGAGTTGCGCAGCACGTCTTTCTCAGCGTCTGAGTTCGCTCCCGTGATGAGCCCGATCATGCCCGGCAGAAACGGCAGGCGCCGCTTGCGGTCGGTTGAGAAGAGTCCCTCGGCAGCCAGCTGCCGGCGCAGGCGTTCGAGCCGTTCGAGCAGCTCGCCCAGCCCTGCATGGCGCAGCTGTGAGGTCACGAAGGTGAGTGAGCCGCCCTTGGGCCAGTAATTCGGTGTGAAGAGCCCGACGACGCGGTCGCCCTGGCTGAACTCGCCGAGATCGATGCGTCGAGCGGTCGACGACCAGATGGCGAACGAGAACGTGGCGTCCTGCTCGAGGTCTTTGAGCTTGCCGAAGACGTTGCCACCGCGCACGTTCCACTGGGTGATCTCGCCTTCGACCCAGATGCCGCCGAGACGGTCGATGTAGCCCTTGAGCTGTTTCGCCACTCGCGCGACCGACCAAGGTGCGTCGGCCGTCGCTGGGCCGTCGTGCTGAACCTGCTCGCTCATCGTGCTCCTGTCTCATGTCGTCCGTGCTGCGGCAACACCATGTCTGGTTCGCCACACGGCCCGCCGCTCAGCCCACACGGCCCGCCGCTCTGCCAGCAGCTCGTGCCGCCGCGCCTCCTCTGACAGCTGGCCGCGTGCCGAGCGCGCAGTCAGCTGCTGCGGCAACGGTGGCACCGTATCATGGGGGTGTGACACCAGAAGCCGCGAACGATCCCGTCTTCGTGCCGACTCCACGCGTTCCCCGCGCAGCGCCGGTGCTGCCGGTGATCGCTGATGATGACAGTCTGCCCCCTCGACGGGTGCTGCTGGCAGCCCCACGCGGATACTGTGCAGGAGTCGACCGCGCCGTTGTGGCTGTGCAGAGAGCGCTCAAGATCTATGGTGCCCCCGTCTACGTGCGCAAACAGATCGTGCACAACAGGCATGTCGTCGCAGAACTCGAGCAAGACGGAGCCGTCTTCGTCGAAGAACTCGACGAGGTGCCTGTCGGTGCCCACGTCGTCTTCAGCGCACACGGCGTCGCGCCGAGCGTCGTCGCCGAGGCCGAACAACGAGAGCTGCAGGCCATCGACGCCACGTGCCCGCTCGTCACCAAAGTGCATCGCGAGGCGAAGCGATACGCGAAACAGGACTACGACATCCTCTTGATCGGCCACCGCGGCCACGAAGAGGTCGAAGGCACCTCGGGCGAGGCCCCCGACCACGTGCAGATCGTGAACGATCCCAGCGAGGTCGACAAGGTGGTTGTGCGTGACCCGGCGAAGACCGTCTGGCTCAGCCAGACCACTCTCTCGGTCGACGAGACCATGCGCACGGTCGAGCGGCTGCGCGAGCGCTTTCCCGAGCTGGTCAGCCCACCGAGCGACGACATCTGCTACGCCACGTCGAACCGTCAGATTGCGATCAAGAACATCGCGGCGCGCTCCGATCTGGTGCTGGTCGTCGGCTCGTCCAACTCGTCGAACACGATGCGGCTCGTCGATGTCGCCCTCGATCACGGCGCTCGGACCGCGCACCGCATTGACTTCGCACATGAGATCGAGCCGGAGTGGCTCGCCGGAGTGCGCACCATCGGCATCACCTCGGGAGCCTCGGTGCCCGATGTGCTCGTCGACGAAGTGCTGGCCGCGCTCGCCGAAGCCGGCTGGCGCGACGTCGAAGAGGTGCGCACCGACGAAGAGGACCTCACGTTCTCACTGCCCAAGGAGCTGCGTCGCGATCTGGCGGCCGCAGGCGAGGAGACCGGGCTGGGCGGTCACGACCGCTGAACCTGGACGCCCGCTGACCCGGACGCCCGCCTGCCCCGACCGATGAGGCCGCTGAACGCCCACGGTGAGGTTCGCAGAAACGCGGGCGATCCGAAGACGCACACACCCATCGTGCATCTCGAATCGCCCGCGCTGCGTGCAGGTCAGGTTCGGCTATTCGGCTGAGGAGCCGGCCTGCTGACCGCTGCCCTGTGCGGCCTCGCCACCCTGACCATGGCTGCGACGGCGGCGACGGCGACGGGGCTTCGTGGTCGCGCCCGCCTGCTCCTGCTTCGTCTCGTCCTGCTGCCCGGCGTTCGAACGGTGGGCATCGCGCTGCCCGTCATGGTGCCGATCGCGGTCTCCATGCTCGCGTCCGCGGCCGTTGCCGCCGCGCCCGCCACGGCGTCCGTCATGCGAGGCCTGGCCGTCGCGACCGCCGCGCCCGCCGCGATCATGACCGCCACGCGAGCTGTGACGCTCGTTGCTGCGCGTCGAGGCCTTGAGTCGACCGGTGGCGTCTTCGGGAATGCTCAGGTCGCTGAACAGGTGCGGTGACGTCGAGTAGGTCTCGGTCGGCTCGGGCTGGCCGAAGTCGAGGGCCTTGTTGATCATGCCCCAGCGGGCGACGTCCTCCCAGTCGACGAAGGTGACCGCGATGCCATGCTTGCCGGCGCGGCCGGTGCGGCCCACGCGGTGCAGATAGTCTTTCTCGTCTTCGGGGATGCTGTGGTTGATCACATGGGTGACGTCGTCGACGTCGATGCCGCGAGCGGCAACATCGGTGGCGACCAGCACGTCGGCCTCGCCGTTGCGGAACTTGTTGAGGTTGCGCTCGCGCTGATCCTGGTTGAGGTCGCCGTGCACGGCGACGGCCTTGAACCCTCTGTCGTCGAGCTCGTCGGCCAGACGGCTCGCGGCGCGCTTGGTGCGGGTGAAGATGACGGTGCGTCCGCGGCCCTCGGCCTGCAGGATGCGACCGATGATCTCGTCTTTGTCGAGCGGGTGCGCGCGGTAGACGAAGTGGTCGATGTTGGCCTGGGTGAGGCCTTCGTCAGGATCGACGACCTGCACATGGATGGGGTGCGTCATGAAGCGGCGGCTCAGCGACACGATCGCTCCCGGCATGGTCGCCGAGAACAGCATGGTCTGGCGCACGTCGGGCAGCTTCGAGAAGATGCGCTCGACGTCGGGCAGAAAGCCCAGGTCGAGCATCTTGTCGGCTTCGTCGAGCACGACGAAGCGCACCCGACCGAGCTGCAGAATGTGCTGCTGGTTCAGGTCGAGCAGGCGGCCGGGGGTGCCGACGACGATCTGCGCGCCATCGTTCAGTGCGGCGATCTGATCGTCATATGACTTGCCGCCGTAGATCGCGGCGATCTTGACGTCGGGGCGGTGCGAAGCGGCGAACAGCAGGTCTTCGTACACCTGCTGTGCGAGCTCGCGGGTGGGCACGACCACGAGGGCCTGCACATGGTCTTCGGGGTGCTCGCCGAGCTCCTGCAGCACGGGAAGTCCGAAACCCAGAGTCTTGCCGGTGCCGGTCTTGGCCTGGCCGATGATGTCGTTGCCCTTGAGGGCGAGGGGGATGGCCTGTTCCTGAATGGGGAAGGCCGAATCGAAGCCCTTCTCGTCAAGGGCCGAGACGATGGTGTCGTCGATGTTCAGTTCTCTGAAGGTGGTCACGTGTGTTCTTTCATCTGCGCGCCGATCGGTGCTCGCGGGTCGGGAACGACGTGTGCGTCGCGTCACCGACCGGGCACCCAAGGCGCTGATCTCCACTGCCTGTCATCAGGCATCACCCCGATTCTACCGGGTCAGCGGCCGTTTGCCATCGGGCTGCACCGACTGCGGGTACGATTAAGCGCGTGTTCAAACTCTTTCGTCGCCGCCAGAAGGGCACCGAGCTGCGTGTTCGTTCGCGCTCGGAGTCTGCCCACACGTCTCGCCCGACGAACGTGCGCATCGACTTTCTCGCCCCGGACTCCGAGGTGCTGGTCGGCACGCTCGCCTATTTCAAACTGGCTGCGTTCGAGTATCTGACCGGCGTGCTGCCGCTCATCGAGCAGCCTGACCTGCGTGCACAGACCGCTTCGGTCGCCGAAGAGCTGCTGACTCGGCATCGTCACTATCGAGGTGCGTTCGGTCAGGGCGACAGCGATCTGACCTTCGGCGGCGTGCAGGTGCATCAGGCCGACTCCGACGAACTGTGGTCTCGGCTCAGCCCGAATCTGTGGCAGGAGGCGGTGCTCGCCGTCTATCTGGTAGACGGGTTCGCCGACGACTTCGTGGCACGGCTCGGCAAGGGTGCGAAACTGCGCACGGGCCTGCGCTGGCCGGTCGCCGAGCGCTCCGAAGCGGATGCCGCGCTTGCGGTGCTCGCACAGGAGATCGAGCGCACGGACTGGCTGGCCGATCGGCTGGCGATGTGGGGGCGTCGCCTGGTGGGCGATTCGCTGCTGTGGTGCCGCGCGCTCATGGTGCTGCCGGATCCGGTGCTGCGTGCGCTGCGTGACACATCGCTGCATCGCGATGACGAAGTGCAGCAGGTGATCTCGCAGATCGAGGCGGTGCACGCCGACCTCATCGCGGGCCACACGGCGCGCATGGAGAGGCTCGGGCTCACCGCCTAGCGTTTTCGCGTCTCCTGTCAGGTCGGCGAGCCCGCAGCCTCAGCTGCTCGGGATGCTGCCTGGTCAGGAGACGAAGCCGACGCGGCGGGTCTCCTGCGGGCCGACCTCGACGTAGGCGATGCCGGCTGAGGGCACGACGAAGAGGCGCCCCTTGTCATCGATCAGTTTGAGCACGCCGTGCTCATCGGCGATGGCTGTGCTGACCGCATCGGTCACCTCTTCCGGCTTCTGAGCCGATTCGAAGCTGAGCTCACGAGCGCTCTGTCGAACACCGATTCTGACCTCCATAGGGACTCCTCACTCTGGTCTGCGAAACGCTCATATCGAGCAGTCTCAAGACGACGACATGCGGGTCTCAGTCTAGGTCACCGCCGATCATGGGGCCGACGGAGTCAGACCTCTCAGGGGCCATTTCCGCTCTCGGCGCACAAATCGCATCGCTCACCTGGCAGAGCCCACATGAGTCGTGTCGGAGGGGTGCCGTACCGTTGAGACATGCCCGAGATCAGATTCACCACCAGTGCCTCCGCACCAGACCGGGTGCTCGACCGATCTGCGCTCGACGCGTCGCAGCTGCAGGTGATCGAGCGCTCACGGCAGAGCCATCTTCGTGTGCTGGGCGCCCCGGGAACAGGAAAGACGACCGCGCTCGCCGCCACGGTGCTCGACGCCCTCGACCGGGGCGTGCGCCCTGAGCAGATCTTGGTGATCGCCTCGTCGAGGCAGTCTGCGGCATCGCTGTCGACGCTGATCGACGCCGGGCTGCGCGACGTGTCGGCGAGCTCGCTCGTGCGCACGGCGGCGTCGCTCGCCTTCGAAGTGCTGCGCGCGGTGGCGCTGGCGCACGGCCAGACGCCGCCACGTCTGCTGACCGGTGGTGAGCAGGATCGCCTGCTGCAAGAGCTGTTGCAGGGCCATGAGACGGCGGATGTCGCAGGCGGTGCACTGCCCTGGCCGCCGGTGATCGGGCCCGAAGTGCGCGAGCTGCGCGGGTTCCGCACCGAGCTGCGAGAGCTCTTCGGCCGTGCGCATGAATACGCAGTGACCCCACAGGGCCTGGCAGAGCTCGGGCAGACGACGAACCGTGCCGAATGGGCGGCCGGCGCTCAGCTCTTCGACGAGTACCTCGCCGTGAAGAAGGCGATCGAAGAGACCGCGACGGCCTATGACTCCAGCGAACTCGTCTCAGCAGCGGCCGAGGTGCTGGCCGACCACCCTCCTGCAGAGCTCGGGTGTCTGCGACTGGTGCTCGTCGACGACCTCCAAGAGAGCACTGCCGCGCTGATCGGGCTGCTCCGGCCGCTCGTGCAGCGTGGCGCCCGGCTGGTGACCTTCGGCGATCCCGATCAGGCGACCAACGGGTTCCGCGGTGGTCGCCCCGATCTCGTCGCACGTCTGCACGACGAGATCGGCGTGCGTGCCGAGCAGGTCGTGCTCGAGAAGAGCCATCGGCTGCACGGCCAGCTTGCCCATGCCGTCAGCGAGATCATGCAGCACATCGGTACGGCATCCGCCGGCGAACAGCGCCGGGCGCTGCAGGCGGCGGTCGAACGCCCAGAGACTGCCCAAAACCCAGAAGCTGTCGAAGACACCGAGGCTGTCGAAGACATCGAGACTGCCGAGAGCCAGACTGACGCCGGGTCAGCGCCGACGACTGAGACGAACACGAAGTCTGCAGGCCAAGGTGCCGGCAGAATCGCAGCGAAATCGTTTGCGACGTCGAGCGACGAGATCACCGGCGTGGCCGGCGTGCTGCGCCGGCGACATCTCGAAGAGCATCTGCCTTGGGCGCAGATGGCGATCGTGACGCGGTCGTCAGGCGAGCTTGAGCAGCTCTCTCGACAGCTCGCGGCAGCAGGCGTTCCGGTCTCGCTCTCGGGCGTCTCGGGAGCGCTGCGCGACGAGGCGGTGAACCTCGATCTGCTGCGCACCGTCGAGGTCGGCTGCGGGCTGCGCGAACTCGACGAGCAGGTCGTCACCGAACTGCTGACCGGGCCGCTCGGCGGGCTCGACGGCGTGCACCTCCGGCGTGTGCGGCGTGCGCTGCGCGAACACGAACTGGCCGGGGGTGGCGAGCGGCGCGCCTCCGAACTGCTCGTCGACGCGGTGCACAGCGGCACCGAGCTGCCGCACGCCGGGCCGCTGGCCGGGGCAATCGCACAAGTCGACCGGCTCGCCGCCCTGCTGAGCGAGATCGCACACGGCAACGAGCGTCAGGCTCCGGCGGTCGAGCTGCTCTGGCTGGCCTGGCAGAGTGCCGGGGTCGCCGACGAGTGGCGCGAACAGGCGCTCAGCGGCGGGGTCGCCGCCGTCGATGCGAACCGCAGACTCGACGCCGTCGTCGCGCTCTTCGCCTCGGCACAGCGTCATGTCGAACGCTTTCCCGAAGCAGATGCCGGCGAGTTCGTCGAACAGCAGCTGCAGCAGAGCGTGCCCGAAGACTCGCTCGCCCATACGGGGCGTCGGGACGCCGTGTTCCTGGGGTCGGCGTCAGCGACGATCGGCCTCGAGTTCGACACAGTCGTGGTGATGGGGCTGCAAGACGGTGCCTGGCCGAACACCCGTCAGCGCAATACGCTGCTCGGCGCCGAACACCTCGTCGAGACGGTGCGCGGTCAGCACGACGTCGACCGCCGTCGAGAGGTGCTGCACGACGAGCTGCGCATGTTCGTGCAGGCGCTGAGCCGTGCGCGCTCGCATGTGCTGCTGACCACGGTGATCGACGAAGACAACGCGCCGAGCATGATGCTCAGAATGCTCGACGACATCGTCAGCACTGAACCGGCCGAAGGCGAAGAGTACGGCTGGTACACCCTGCGCGGCGTGGTCGGCACGCTCAGACACCGACTCAACGAGCATCCGGACGACCAGATCGCCGCTCGGGCGCTGGTCGTGCTCGCGCACGCCGATGTGCGCGGAGCATCTCCGATCGAATGGTCCGGGCTGGCCGACCTGAGCACGACCGAACCGCTCACCGAGCTCGATCCGTTCGCCGGCGACCTCGACGCTCCGCCCGCAGACGAGACTGTCGACAGCAGCGGGAGTCAGGAGGCAGTCGCAGCGACAGCGGCAGAAGCCGTCGAAGGGCCTCTGGTACGGGTCTCTCCCTCGTCGCTGCAGATGTTCCAGAACGATCCGCTCGCCTGGTTCCTCGGGCACATCGGGGTCGACAGCGGAGGGATGTCCACCGGCATCGGCACGCTGATACACGAGGCCTTTCAGAAGGCCGAAGAAGAGCACCACCGTGATCTCGATCGTCTGGTCGGCCAGGTGCGCTCGCGGTGGGGCGAGCTCGACTTCGAGACGCCATGGCAGTCGCGCATGATGCTCGACGACGTCACCAATCGGCTGCGCAACATGCGTTCGTACATGCTTGACGCCGACAAGATCGGGGCGCGGGCGATCGCCGTCGAAGAGGGGTTCACCGCCGAGTGCGGCATCGCTGAGATCGTCGGAACCGTCGACCGCATCGAACAGCTGCCAGACGGGGCCGTCCGCATCATCGATCTCAAGACCGGCAAGCCTTTCAAAGAGGCCGAGGTGGCCGAGAACCTGCAGCTGCTGGCCTATCAGGTCGCTGTGGCCGCCGGAGCGGTCAACGGAGTCGACGCCTCGAAGCTGCAGCAGGCGATGCTCGTCTTCGTCGGCGGAGACCGCAAGAGCTACAAGCCGCTCGTGCAGGCGGCCCTCGACGCGCAGCAGCTCGCCAACGCACGTACCCTGGTAGACCAGCTCGCTCGGGGGATGGCCGGCAGTGAGTTCTGGGCCGACCTCGCCCGCACGAAACAGGGAGACGGCAGCGCGGCGACCACGCACATCCACACGCTCGGCGAGACCACGATGCCGGCTCGACAGCCGGTGCAGCACATTCAGGAGGCACAATGACGCAGCGAATCAGCGCGGCTCGCATCGCTGAGGCCGTCGGCATCTTTCCGCCGACTGAGGAGCAGCGTCGAGTCATCGAGCACGAGGGCGACCAGCCTGCACTGGTGATCGCCGGCGCAGGTGCGGGCAAGACCGAGACGATGTCGCGTCGTGTGGTCTGGCTGGTGGCCAACGGGGTGGTCTCTCCAGACCAGGTGCTCGGACTCACATTCACCCGCAAGGCCGCCAGCGAGCTGTCGTCGCGCATCGACGGGGCGCTGCGGGCCCTCGTGCGCTCCGGGCTGGTCGACTCGGTCGACCTGAGCGAGCCGCCGTCTGTGTCGACCTACAACTCGTTCGCCAACATGCTCTTTCAGGACAACGCCCTGCGCATCGGTCGTGAGCCCGACTCGACGCTGCTCACCGAGGCCGGCGCCTGGGGGCTGGCCCACGAGGTCGTGCTCGCCTCTGACGATGAAGAGGCGCTCTACGAACTCGGCAAGTCGCCGACCCGAGTCGCCGAGATGCTGCTCACTCTCACGCATGCCATGATCGACAACAACGCCGAGCCAGATGACGTGCTGCGCTTCGCGCAGGAGTTCGCCAGGCTGTCCGAACTGCCGCCCAAACCGCGCGCTCGCAAGCCTGGGCCGGGCAAAGAGGTCACCGACAGCGTCTCGGCGGTGCAGAGTCTGCAGACGCTGGTGCCGCTCGCGGTCGAGTACCAGCGGCGCAAGCGCGAACGCGGGCTCATCGAGTACGCCGATCAGGTCGCCCTGGCGCTCGAAGCGATCAGGCGTGACCCGAGCGCGGCCGAGCCGTATCGGCAGCAGTTCGACGCCGTGCTGCTCGACGAATACCAAGACACGTCGGTGTCGCAGACCCGGCTGCTCAGCACGCTTTTTCATGGGCAGCGGGTCATGGCAGTCGGTGACCCGAACCAGTCGATATACGGCTGGCGCGGAGCGAGCAGTGAGAATCTCGAGGGCTTTCACCGCGACTTCGGCACCGAGGGTGCTCCGACGAACTTCGAGCTGGCGACGAGCTGGCGCAACAGCCGAAGCATCCTCGACGTCGCCAATGCCTTGGTCGCCGATGCCGGTGCCGATTCGTCGGTGCCCGTGGTGCGGCTGCAGTCACGGTCGGGAGCCCCAGACGGGGTGGTGCAGGTGTCGGTGTCGGCCGATCTCGAGGCTGAGGCAGATGCGGTCGCTGCCTGGATGCGCGATCGCATGTCCGACACGTCCACCGGCTCGGTGCTGTTTCGCGCGCGTGCGCTGATGCCGGTCTTCGCGCAGGCGCTGGCCCGAGCCGGAGTGCCGCACGAGATCGTGGGCTTCGCCGGTGTGCTCGAAGCGCCCGAGGTAGTCGACCTGCTCAGTGCACTGCGCGTCGTGCACAGCGCCGACGCCGACAACTCGTTGGTGCGACTGCTGGCCGGTGCCAGGTGGCGGGTCGGCCCCGCCGACCTGCAGGCGCTCGGCAGCCTCGCCAGACAGCTGGCGAGCTATGACGCCGATCTGCAGAAGCTGGCCCCGGCAGTGCGCGAACAGCTCAGGCAGTCGGTCGCCCGAGACGACCACGCCACGCTCGTCGACGCCCTCGATCTGATGGTCTCCGGAGGGCCTCGCGTCGAGCGTCTCATCACCCGCGCCGGGTTCTCGCGAACAGGCGTGCATCGGCTGCATGCCGCGGGCGCGCTGCTGCGCTCGCTGCGCAGCCAGGCGCACCTGCCGCTCACCGAGTTCATGCGACTGGTCATCGAACGTCTGGGCATCGACGTCGAGCTGCGGGCCAACGAGAGCCTGCGTCGACCGATGCAGAATCTCGATGCGCTGCTCGCGAAGGCGAGCGAATACATGCACAGCGCTCCGGCCAGCACACTCGGCGGGTTCCTCTCATGGATCGCCCAGGTCGAACGCCGAGAGCGTCTCTCGATTGAAGGGGCTCAAGCGCAGCAAGGCGTCGTGCAGCTGCTGACGGTGCATGCGGCCAAAGGGCTGGAATGGAATCACGTCGCGGTTCCGCGACTCGTCCAAGGTGAAATGCCGGCACGTCTGACTTCGACCAAGGGGTGGCTGTCAGCCGGTGAGCTGCCCTACGAGTTTCGCGGTGACCGCCTCGATCTGCCCGAGCTGGCCTGGCGCACCGCGGCCGATGCCACTGAGTTCGGCGAGACGCTCGAGGCGTTCGGCGAACACGAGAAGCGTCGTCATCTCGACGAAGAACGCCGTATCGCCTACGTCGCATTCACCCGCGGACGCGACGACCTGCTGCTCTCCTGCTCCGCCTACCGGGCCGAGCGAGCTGGAGCGCGCACGCCGAGCGTCTTTCTCAGCGAGCTGGTCGAACGCGGCGTGCTGACCGATTTCTCGGACGAATTCACGGGGCAGCCCGAACCGGTCGACCACGGTGTCGACCAGTTTCCATGGCCACAGGATCCGCTCGGCGCGCGCCGGGCATCGGTCGCTGCTGCTGCGGCGGCTGTCGAAGCCGTCGAATCGGCGCCCGACGCCGCAGCGCTGGGCGCCGACCCTGCCACGTGGCCTGACATCGGCGGTTGGAAGGTGCCGATCGAAGCGCTGCTGAAGGAACGCGCCGATGCCGGCCGTGGGCTCAGCATCGAACTGCCGAGTCGCGTCGCCGCATCGCGCATGCATGAGTTCCTCACCGACCCCGTGGCCGTCGCGGCACAGCTGTATCGGCCGATGCCCACCGAACCGCACCGCGAGACCCGCGTCGGCACGCTCTTTCACGAATGGGTCGAACGGCGCTACCGGGTCAGCGACCAGGAGTTCTCGCTGACGACGGAGTCCCTCTTCGACGATCTGCAGCCGACGTCGGCCTTCGACGAGCAGGGCCGCCTCCGCGCCGACGGGCTCGATTCCGAGGAACGCCCCGGCACCGCGCCCACCGTGCTCGACGAACAGGCGAGCGCCCAGCTCGCACGGCTGCAAGAGACGTTCGAACGCAGCCGGTGGGCAACCGCACAGCCGGTCGCCGTCGAGACGCAGATCCGTCTGCCACTGGGCGACGTGCAGACCGTCTGCAAACTCGACGCGGTGTTCCGCACCGACGAGGGCTACGAAGTCGTGGACTGGAAGACCGGCCGGGCCCCGCAGACCGCGGGCGAACTCGAAGAGCGACAGATTCAGCTGGCGCTCTACCGTCTGGCCTGGGCGCAGCATGCCGGCGTCGACGTGGCCGACGTCTCGGCACGGTTCTACTACGTCGCAGACGACCGGGAGATCGCACCGTCACGTTTTTTCACGGCTGACGAGCTCGCCGAACGGTGGGCGACCATCGCCTCGTGATGCGGCGGCAGGTGCCGTGCCAGATGCGGTTCGCGCCGGTCAGGCGCGTGTGGCAGGAGACTCCGGCGCGTCGTCTTCGACGATCGTGGCGTTCTCCTCGTTCGCCGCAGCACGGTGCGAGTCGTCGCCGTCCGTCTCGTCGGCATCGGCCTCAGCGCGGTCGCCTGCGTCCGGGGCTTCACCGTCGTCTTCGATGACTTCGGCGACGACGACCTCGTCGGTCTCCTCTTCGACGACGATCTCGATCGGCTCGGTCACCACAATCGGTTCCTTCGGCTGCTCCGCCGAATCAGAATGACCACCGGAGTGCTCCGCGCTGTCCGCACCTCGCTCGGCACGGAAGTCGTCAGGCGTGCCTGGTTCGGCATCCGCCGTCGGCCGCTCGGCTTCGAAGATCGGGTCGGTCAGCAGCAGGCGATAGTTGCCGTCGACCAGATCGGCCAGATCCTGCAGCATGTGCTTGGCGTCTTCGGTGATCTTGGCGTCTTCGCCGTCGACTCCGTGCAGCAGCCACTTGGCCACCTGCAGCTCGGCATAGAGCGTGGCGCGACGGCGCAGCGACTTGAGCGCACCCTCGCCGCGGGCCGACCCGTAGGCGTCGAAGACCGCATCGACAGCCTGAAGCACAGCCGAGTGCATCAGCCATGAGAAGTCGAGGGCCGGATCTGAGATGCGCAGCCCGCCCCAGTTCAGCACGCCTGAGACCTCGTCGGCCTCGATCAGCACCGCCTGGTCGTCGAGCTCGCCGTGCACCACGGTCGGCTCGAACTCCCACAGGCCGTCGTCGTCGATCGCCGCAAGCCAGCGGTCGAGCAGCGCGCGCGGCACCAGGCGCGTCTTCTCGGCGCGCACGATGATCGTTCGCGAGCGTTCGCGAACCACCTCTGGATGCTCATGCGGCAGCCCGTAGTCGTCGACGAAGCCGGTGGGCAGCGTGTGCAGCGCAGCCAGCGCGCGGCCGAGGGATGCGGTGGTCGGGGAGTCGCGGTTGAGGTCGGCGATGTCGATGAGCACGCCCGGAATATACGTGTAGATCAGCGCGGCCGTTCCGGAGAACTCGACGCGACCAGCCTCGCTGGGCACCTGGAAGGGCAGCCGGGTGCGGATGCCTGCGCTGAGGGCGCTGAGCGACTTCAGCTCCTCTTCGAGATGACGGTAGGCGGTCGGGGAGTTGGGCACTCGGATGATGAAGTGCCGGTTCTGGCCGTCGGCCACCACGGCAGAGTCGTAGTCACCGGTGGTGCCGGCGGTGTGCATCGCGACCGACGTGACCTCGAGGCCGGGAAGTGCCGAAGCGGCGAGTGCAGCTAATGTGAGAGGGGACCGACTCATGTGACCAGAGTAGAGGACGAGGATGCCGTCACCAGCGACCGCCACGCACAACGACCTGCTCGGCGGGCTCGACGTGCAGCAGCGTACGGTCGCCGAGGCGCTCACGGGGCCGGTTCGCGTGCTCGCGGGCGCAGGCACCGGCAAGACGCGGGCCATCACGCATCGCATCGCCTGGGGCATTCAGCAGCAGATCTATCAGCCGAGCTCAGTGCTCGCGCTCACCTTCACCAGTCGTGCAGCGGCCGAGATGCGGCTGCGTCTGCAGCGACTCGGTCTGCCTCCGGTCGCCGCCCGCACCTTTCACGCCGCCGCCCTCGCGCAGCTGCGGCACTTCTGGCCTCGTGTGCTGGGCACCAGACTTCCGAACCTGCTGACCTCCAAGGCACCGGTGATCGCCGAGGCGGCGGCGGCCTGCGGAATCGAGAGCATCGACACCGCTCGACTGCGTGACCTCTCGTCGCAGATCGAGTGGCGCAAAGTTCGGTCGCTGACGGTCGAACGATATCTGCTGAGCGACCACGCCGGAGTGGACGGTCTCGCCGACGAACAGGTCGCGGCGATCATGATGCGGTACGAACGGCTGAAAGAGCAGCGCCGCAGCATCGACTTCGAAGACGTGCTTCTGGCGATGACCGGGATGCTGCGCCAGGAGCCGGTCGTCGCCGACGAAGTGCGCGATCAGTACCGCTTCTTCGTCGTCGACGAGTACCAGGACGTCTCGCCCGTGCAGCACGACCTGCTTCGCGAATGGATGGGGCGGCGCCGGGATTTGTGCGTGGTGGGAGATCCCAGCCAGACGATCTACTCGTTCTCCGGAGCCGATCCGCGCTACCTGCTCGACTTCGAGAACGAGTTCGCCGGCACGACGTCGATCGAGATGAGCCGCAACTATCGCTCGACTGCACCGATCGTGGCGCTGGCCAACCGCATTATGGCCGGCAGACCCGGGGCCGTGCAGCTGCACTCGCCGACCGCCGGGCCGACACCGATGCTCAACAGCGCCTCAGACGAGTCGCAGGAGGCCACACTGGTCGCAGCCCGCATCCGCGCGCAGATCGCCTCAGGCGAGAGCCCGGGCGAGATCGCGGTGCTGATGCGCGTCAACGGGCAGACCGCCCGCTACGAGCAGGCGCTCGCTGACGCCGGAGTGCCCTACAGGCTGCGCAGCGCCACCCCGTTCTTCTCGCGTCGCGAGGTGGTCGACACCATGCTGCTGATCGGGGTCGCCGCGGCCTCGACGCCCGAAGCGCTCGCGTTGCCGGCCGTGCTCAAAGCGATCGGCGAAGCCGGCTGGAAGGCAGAGCCGCCGTCGCAGGCCGGTGCCGTGCGCGAGCGGTGGGAGTCGCTCGACGCGATTCGTCGTCTCTGCGTCGACGCCGGCGAGCGAACGCAGCTGGCAGTCTTCAATCGTGAGCTGATCGAACGGCGTGAGCAGAAGCATCCGCCGCCCACCGAGACGGTCATGATCTCGACGATTCACGCCGCCAAGGGCTTGGAATGGGACCACGTGCATGTCGTGGGTCTCACCGACGACTACCTGCCGTTCGGCGGCGGCACCGACGCGGCACAGATCGACGAAGAGCGGCGACTGCTGTACGTCGCGGTCACGAGAGCGCGCCGCACACTGCACCTGTCGTATCCCGAACGCGTGGCCGGTCGCGTGGTCAGGCCGTCGAGGTTTCTCTCGGAGCGCTGAGCGTCTCGTCGAAGGGCTGATCACGGCAGAGGCATCGCGGATGCGGTTCGTGCGGCAGCAGCCGTGTCTGCCCGTCGTGCACCACGACGCGTCGGTTCCAGACCTGAGAGAGCAGGTTCGGAGCGGCCATCAGAGCATCGAGGACGCAGCGCACTGCCAGCGAAGTGGCCAGTGCGACATCAGTGGCCAGCGGGGCGAGGCGGGCGCGTCGCCACATCTGATCACAGAGGAGCGCCCAGTCATCGATCTGATCGCGAGCGTGCTGATGCACGCAGCCGAGGCAGCCCGTCTGGCCCGGCACGACCAGAGGCCCGACGACGATGGCGCCCGTTGCGGTGGCCCATACGCTCAGGTGCACGCGATCGTCGCGCAGCAGAGGCGTCCACTGTGCGGGATGCGGCGGGCCGTAGCCGCAGACGATCGTCAGATCGTCGCGGGAGTCGCCGCCGTTCGTGATCGCACAGCCGTAGAGATCGGCGATCTGCGCGTCGTGCTTGTGCCACGCGCCAGGCGAGACCGGCTGGCGCAGCGCCGACTCAGCGGGCAGCTCGCGGCATCGGTCGGCCGGGTGCGGCGAGCCGTCGAGCCCGTACGGCACCGCGGGGTCGGGCAGATGGCGCAGCGACGTGCAGCCGCTCGCTGCCAGGGTGCGCAGAACAGCCGCAGGCAGCGACCCATGCCCGGTCACGGCGACCTGTGCTCGCCGAACGCGTTCGGCTGCGCGATGGTGTTCGGAGAGCGTGTGCGAGGGGCGCACACTCCACAGTCGATGCAGGCTCAGCGGCTGCGGGGTGCGCTGGCAACGCTCACCGAGCTGCGTGAGCAGACCTTCGACGGATGCCGGCGTCAGCCCGCCCTGCGCGCCCAGTCGGTGCAGCTCGTCGTCGGTCACACCGCCCTGCAGTGCGATGAGAAGCGACTCGATGCCGGGAGTCGTGTCGTCGAAGACGACAGGCTGCTGCAGACCGACCTGCAACCGCCCACCTGCGCGCCAGAGCAGCGGATGCTTCGGGTGCAGCTGAAGCGTCGACGGGCCGAGAAGCGGCGGTGAGGCTGATGAGGCGGGCGTTCGAGTGCTCATGCTGCGAGTATGCGAGAGAACGCTCGACGGTGCGAACTATTCTCCACAGGCTCGGCGACGACTAATCCTGCTTTGGGGCGTCGCCCTCGGAGCCGTCGTCCGGCTTCGGCGAATCGGGCAGGTCGCCTTCGAGCAGACGGGCGAGATCACGATCGAAGTCAGTCTGCTCGTCGCCGCGAGCACGGCTGATGAACGCCTCGGGGGCATCCAGTTCGTCGGTGGTCGGAAGGAGATCGGGGTGCTGCCAGATCGCGTCGCGGTCGGCGCTGCCCAGTGCGTCGGTCACCTTGGACCACAGCGCTGCGGCCTTGCGCAGCTGGCGAGGGCGGAACTCGAGGCCGATGAGCGTGCCGAAGGCATGCTCAGCCGGGCCGCCGATCGCTCGACGGCGGGTGACGGCCTCCGCAACAGCCGCACCTTTCGGCAGCCGACGCACGGCGGCGCCGGTCACGGTGTCGACCCAGCCTTCGATGAGTGCGAGCAGCAGCTCGATGCGCGCCAGCGCCGCGTTCTGATCGTCGGTGCGCGGAGGGATGAGCTCGCCGCGCTGCACGGCTCCGCGCAGCGAGTCGAGATCAGAGGGGTCGATCTCGCCGCCGAGAGACTCGATGCGGCTCACGTCGATCTGAATGCCGCGGGCATACGAGGTGATGGCGCTGGTGAGCTCGCTGGTCAGCCAGGGAGCGTGTCGGAAGAGCGCGACATGCGCCAGCTCACGCGTGGCCAGGAAGATCGTGATCTCTTCGACCGGCACTTCGAGACCCTGTGAGAACTCGTGAATGTTCTGCGGCAGCAGCGCCGGCTCGTTGTCAGGCATCGCGGGGATGCCGATCTCGTTGGCCGAGACCGTCTCTGCTGCGAGCTGGCCGACGACCTGGCCGAGCTGGACGACGAAGACGGTCGTCGCCATGGCGCGCATGACCTGCACAGCCTGGCCCAATGAGGCCCGCATCTCTTCTGGAAGGTTGCTGCGCAGCGCCTCGAGCAGCGCCTCGGCGACGCTGCCCGCGACCGGTTCGCAGAGCTGCTGCCAGAACGGCAGGGTCTCACGTGCCCACTCGGTGCGGCTCATCACGCGGCCGGTCGAGACCGGCTCGAACGCAGTGGCCTCGCTCAGCCAGAGCCGAGCGATGTCGAAGGCGTTGGACGCACGGGTGCGGTCGTCATCGGTGAGCACGACCTCGGCGGCATGAGCGACCTGCTGCGCGCGCTCGCGGGCCTGCGACCAGTCGACCTGACCGGGAGGGGTCGCCGCGGCCTGCTGGATGGAGGCGATGATCGAAGCGATCGCGTTCTGGTCGATGGGGAGTCCGGCTGCCTTTGCGAGCCCTTCGGAATCACCGCTGAGGAGCTGCTTCAGCAGACGCTGGAACTCGTCGTCGGAGCCGTCGTCCTGTGGTTCGGATGGATTCTCAGGGGAAACCATGGAGACCTCCTTGGTGTTCGTCACAACGGTACACTAGTGTGATTCACGCCATGCCCATCGCTCGTCACCGCCTGAGCCGACTCGCGACCATCGTCGCCGCCGGAGCGCTGATCATCTGCGCCTTCACGCCGAGTCCGTATGTGATTCGCGAAGAAGGACCTGCCTATGACGTGCTCGGCACGGTGACCGACGAAGGGCAGACCGAGACCAAAACGGTGCTCGACATCACCGGCGCACCGACGTATCCGACGACCGGCAGCCTGTACATGCTGACCGTTCGCGTGCTCGGCAGCCCTCGGGCTCAGCCTAACTGGGTGCAGACGGCCTCCGCCTGGGTCGATCCGACGCGAACGGTGCTGCCGCTCGACGCCGTGTACCCGCCAGGACAGACGGTCGACGACCAGGAACGCGAGACCACCGAGCAGATGACGACCTCCCAGCAGGCGGCCGTCGACGCAGCCCTGAACCACCTCGGGCTCGAGGATGCCGAGAGCAAGCCACAGGTGCAGATCAGTCTCGACAAAGTCGGGGGACCTAGCGCCGGCATGATGTTCTCGCTCGGCATCATCGACAAGCTCACCCCCGGCTCGATGACCGGCGGTGAGACGATCGCAGGAACTGGCACCATCGATGCCGCCGGCCATGTCGGGCCGATCGGCGGCATTCGTCAGAAGGTGCTCACCGCTCGCGATCACGGAGCGCCCTGGTTTCTGGCCCCCGAAGCCAACTGCGCCGAACTGGCCGGCGGCATCCCCGATTCCGTGACGGTCGTCTCGGTCGCCTCGCTCGACGACGCGCTGCATGCACTCGACACCATCTCGACGACGAAGAGCGTCGCCGGGCTGCCTCAGTGCGCACGCTGACCACCGTCAGCCTGCAGCGAAATACGCCGCTCGACTGGCCGGGTGTCAGCGGGTGCTGGCTAGAATGACATGACGCATTGACCGAGCAGCACCGGCCACCCCCGCGAAGGAGCGCACTATCGTGTCTGACCCCCGTAGCCCTGTGACACACCCCAACAGAACTCGCCGGGTGGCTGTGATCAGCATCATCGCGCTGGCCGTGATCGTCGCTCTGCTCTTCGCCGCCTCTGCCGTTTGGACCGATGTGCTCTGGTACCGACAGGTGGGCTTTCTCAACGTGCTGACCACTCAGTGGTTCGCCGGCGGGCTGATGGGGCTGATCGGCTTCGTGCTTCTCGCCGGACCGCTCTGGGTGAGCGTCTGGTTCGCCTTTCGCTCACGGCCGACCTATGTGCGTGTGAACGCCACACTCGATCAGTATCAGCAGGTGCTCGAACCACTGCGCAAGGGCATCACGTGGGGCATCCCGATCCTCTTCGGCCTGTTCGGCGCACTCTACTTCGCGAGTCGGTGGACGACCGCCGCGCTCTGGATCAACGGCGGCACCACCGGTGAGACTGACCCCCAGTTTGGGCTGGACACCGGCTTCTACCTGTTCCAGCTGCCCTTCTACCAGCAGCTGGTCGGCTACCTGCTCTTCTCCGTGCTGCTCAGCGGCATCGTGTTCGTCGCGATCTCGTATCTCTACGGATCGATCCGCATCGAGAACCGTCGCCTGCGAGTGGCCAAGGGCACGCGCGTGCAGCTCGCCGTGACCATCGCCGTCTATGTGGCGCTGCACGCCGTGCGCCTGTGGCTCGAGCGCTATCAGCAGCTGACCGACCCGCAGGGGCTGTTCACCGGCGCGGGATACTCGGGCGTCAACGCCCAGATTCCGGGCCGCACCATTCTGGTCGCCGTCGCAGTGCTGGTGGCCCTCGGGTTCGTGTTCGCCGCAGTCACCGGTCGCTGGCGCATCCCGGTCGTGGGCGCGGCCGTTCTGGTGGCGACCTCGCTGCTGATCGGCGTGGCCTACCCATGGGGCGTGCAGACCTTCGTCGTGAAGCCGAGCGAGCGCAGCCTCGAGGCCGAGTACCTGCAGCGCAACATCAATGCCACGCGTGAGGCCTATGGCATCGACAAAGTGAACGTGCAGCCCTACAACGCCGTCACCGATGCCAAGGCCGGTGCGCTGCGCAGCGATGTCGACACCACGGCATCGATCCGCCTGCTCGACCCCGATCTGGTGAGCGACACGTTCCGACAGCTGCAGCAGTACAAGCAGTACTACCAGTTCGGCTCGAAGCTCGACGTCGATCGCTACAAGATCGACGGTCAGAGCGTCGACACCGTGCTGTCGGTGCGCGAGCTCAGTCAGCAGCCCAGCGACTCCTGGTACAACAACTCGATCGTGTACACCCATGGCTACGGCGTGGTCGCCGCCTACGGCAACCAGGTCACCTCAGACGGCAAGCCGATCTTCTTCGAGGGAGGCATTCCCACCAGCGGCGATCTCGGGTCGTTCGAGCCGCGCATCTACTTCGGCGAGAAGTCGCCGGCCTATTCGATCGTAGGTGCGCCTGAGGGCGAGTCGCCCCGTGAGCTCGACTACCCGTCGGGCAGCAGCGCGAATCCCGACGAAGGCGAGCAGAACGAGTCGAATCAGACGTACACCACGTTCTCGGGCGACGGAGGGCCGAAGCTCGACAACGCGCTGACCCGTCTGCTCTACTCCATGAAGTTCGGATCGATCGAGATTCTGACCTCGAACGCGGTCAGCAACTCCTCGCAGATTCTCTACGACCGCAGCCCGATCGATCGCGTGCAGAAAGTCGCGCCGTATCTGACTCTCGACCAGGATCCCTACCCGGCGGTCGTCGACGGTCGTGTGCAGTGGGTGGTCGACGGCTACACCACGAGCGATCAGTACCCCTACTCGCAGCAGCAGAGCTACCGTCAGGCCATCAACGACGGGGCGTCATCTGCTGCTCGGCCAGCAACCGACACCATCAACTACATGCGCAACTCCATCAAGGCGACGGTCGATGCGTACGACGGATCGGTCACGCTCTACGCGTGGGATCAGGAAGACCCTGTGCTGCAGGCGTGGCAGAAGGTCTTTCCGAACACCGTCAAGTCGGCAGACGAGATGAGTTCGGCGCTGCTCTCACACGTGCGGTACCCGACCGACATGTTCAAGGCTCAGCGCAACGTGCTCGGCACCTACCATGTGACCGACGCCGGTTCGTTCTACTCGCGTGAAGACGCCTGGCAGGTTCCTGCAGATCCGCAGTCCGGCTCGGACACCTCGACGAAGCAGCCGCCGTACTACCTGTCGATGCGTCTTCCCGGGCAGACCGACACGGCGTTCTCTCTGTACAGCACCTTCATTCCGATTCAGCAGAGTTCGGGCGGCTCGCGAAACGTGCTGCGCGGCTATCTGGCCGCCAACGGCGATGGCGAAGGGGCCGACGGCAAGCGAAGCGAAGACTACGGCAAGCTGACGCTGTTGAGACTGCCAGGAGAGACCAACGTGCCCGGTCCCGGCCAGGTTCAGAACCTCTTCGACTCGGACAACACCGTGTCGACACAGCTGAACCTGCTGCGTCAGGGTCAGACCACGGTGAGCAGCGGCAACCTGCTGACGCTGCCGGTCGGCGGCGGCCTGCTCTACGTGCAGCCGGTCTACGTGCGCTCGACGGGCGAGACCTCATACCCGCTGCTGCGCAAGATCCTGGTCTCGTTCGGTGACAAGGTCGCCTTCGAAGACACGCTCGACAAAGCGCTCGACGACATCTTCGGCGGTGACTCGGGTGCGATCGTCGGGCAGAACGGCCCCGGGCAGGCAGGGCCGTCGTCCGACGGGCAGTCTGCGGCGCCGACCGACAACGGGCAGTCCACAGACGGTGGCACGAGCAGTTCGTCGAATCCTGCGGTCGCGCAGGCGCTCAAAGACGCCAAGACGGCGTTGGACGCCCGTGAACAGGCTCGTGTCTCCGGTGACTGGGCAGCGTTCGGTACGGCCGACAAACAGCTGCAGGATGCCCTGCAGCGGGCGATCAGCGCGCAGCAGTGACGCGGCGTTCTCCGCAACGGTGAACAGCGGCAGCCGGAACCCTCAGTACAGGGTTCCGGCTGCCGCTTCTTCTGTTCGTGGATAGTCACGGACGTCGTCTGCGCAGTACGGCGCCCGTCCCGAGAACAATCATCGAGACTCCGGCGGCGACCCAGATCACCGGAGCTGGGACACCGGTGGCGGCGAGGGCAGTCTCCGTCGACGCCACGGGTGCGATGTGCTCGGCAGGTGGGGCCGGTTCGCCGTCGACGGGCGGCACCGGTGGCGGCACCGCGACCACGGTCTCGCCGTCAGCGCCGCACTCGCCCTCGTGCAGCATGGTCGTCTGTGCCGGCCCGTGAGCGTCAGACGCCCCAGAGGTGTCAGTTCCGGCGTCAGACGTTCGCGTGACGGCGGTCGAGAGATGATGACGGAAGCCGTACGTGCCTGGATCTCTGATCGTTACCGGTTCAGAGACGTAGTCGCCCGGTTTCGTCACCGCAATGGGCTTCGGCTGCGTCCACATCGGTGCCAGACACACTGGCTGTGCGCCTCCGTCAGTCGAGTCGTCGAACCGGTACAGCGAGAACGACAGCTCGGTGCGCACATTCTCCGACCTGTTCGAGGTCGGGATGGTTCCGGCCACCGTCGCGGTGTCTGTCGTCTGCTCTCCGGTGACGAGATTCCTTGCGGTCTTCGTCGTCGCGGTCGGACGAGTGAGTGCGATCGTCTCGTGCGGCAGCAGATGTCTGCCCTGCCAGCGTTCCGTGCTCGGTGATCGGTCAATGTGCTCGACCCAGTACAGGTTCGGCCAGACGTCTTCGCCGACGAAGCGCGACCACGGCACGTCGACGGGTTCGGTTGACACTGTTTCGTTTCCGGTGATCGTCGTCGACACCGTCGCCAGTCGCTCGGCGTCGGCGGGAGCTTCTGAGAGCCCCTCGGCATGCGCTGGTTCGTGCGACATCCACAGCTCCGACACCACAGTGAGCTCGGCAGCCGGATCGTTGCCGCTCACCGAGATCAGATCGGTCACCTGGCCGTCGACGATCTCTGACGCCTGCGTCACCACCCTCGGTCGCCAGGGAACGACCGTCTGTTCTCGCTCGGCATGGAAGTCTGCGATGAAGTCTGCGGCAAAGCGGTCGCGAAACTGGTGCGGCTGGTCGGCCACACGGAAGGAGACCACGGGGTAGAACCAGCCTGATCGATCAACGACCCGCTTCGACGAGACGATGAGATCGCCCGGGCCGGTCGCGGTCGCCTGCACCCGGTCGAAGTGCTCTGCTTCGGCAGGCGGCTTCGGCGAACGAGGCAGAGGCCGCGGCGAGTAGTACCAGTCAACGGCGAAGGTCGCGGGGAGCGATCCTGAACCGTCGAGAGCAGGCAGCCAGGGCACCTCGCCGTCAGCGCGCACATGCAGTGTGTCGACGAGCGGGGCGCCCATCTGAGGCAGGTCGTCTTCGCTGGCGTCGTCGTGACGCCACGTCTGTGCCGTCGTATCTGCCGCAGGCTGGAACTGGCTGACCACCGCAACGGTCGCCTCGGCAGAGATCGCGACGTTCTCGGCCGAGGCGACGAGGCGCTGTGCACCGTCGACGGTCGGCCTCGCGATGAGCAGATGCGTGCTCGGCACCGCACGGGCGACCTTGACAGTGATGTCTCCGCGGCCTATCGACCGAATGGTCTTCGTGGTGTCCTGAGCGAACCGCAGCTCAGCCGTGCCGGTCTCATCCCAGACGCCGGGGCCGGTGATCGTGGCGACCACGTCACCGGGCATAGCCTCTCCCGAGCGCCCCCGCGGTGTCTGCAGGGCGGCCTCGACTCTCTGCCCGGCGTGCTGAGATGTCAGCTCGGGGTCGGCAAGCGTGTGCGGCCCACCGAATCTGCCGGCCTCCTGCCACATATGGTCGGCGAGCTCGGCGGTGTCTTGGGTGAGCTGTTCGCCGTTGCGCAGGCTGAACCCGACCCCGGTGTGCAGATGCAGCGCGCGATAGACCGCGCGTGCGGTGAACTCGTCATCGGTGTCACCCCACGTGGCCAGCACGTAGGCCGCACGCTCCAGCACCTCGCCAGACAGATCGACACCGTTGCCACTGCTGAACGACGACTCTGGCACCCAATCCGTGTAGGAGAAGTCGCCGTCGATGGGCGAGGGCATGCCAGGGTCGAACGCGCACCACGCGATGCGCCCGTCGTCGAGCCGGAACGAACCCATCCACACCGGCACGTTGCCGTACTCATAGCGGCCAGCATGCGTCGAGCCTCCGCCGAGAGCGTGGGCCGGCGTCGCCAGAGCCGGGAGCATCGGCGCGAGCATGAGCAGCATCATGAACGCCGCAACGACCACCGCCGACCAGGGGCGGCGTGCAGAGAGCACTGAAACTGATCGCAGACCGTCGTCTGGTGCGTTCGGCGGATGCTCGTCAGAGCTCGGTCCCGACCTGTCGGACTGCGTGGTGCGCGTGACGAATTCGTTCATGATGTGCCTTTCCGAGAACGGATGATTCGGCACGAGACTAAGAAGGCGGCAACCTGAAACAGGGTGTGGGAAAGACCGTTGTGAACGGATTCAACGAGTCAGGAGCGCTGTGCGCAGTCGATGCACAGCGTCGCAGCAGGGCGCACCGCCAGACGCCGCGGATCGATCGGGCGGCCGCAGCGGGCGCAGATCCCGTAGGTTCCGAGGCGGGCGCGACGCACTGCATCCTCAAGCGCCACACGCTCGGCCTGTGCCGCCTCGAGCACTGCCGCAGCCTTCGACCACTCGAACGAAACCGGCACGCCCTCGGGGTCGTGTTCGTCGTCAGACTCACCGCCGGCCTGCAGACGTCGCACCTCGGCGAGCTGCGCGGCTGCCCGACGTTCGCGCTCCTGCGCGGCCACCAGCCGGTCATGCAGGTCGGCGATCAGCGCATCTGGTGTCATATCTGCGATTCTGCCACGTGCTCGGAGCGCAGCAGCGACACAGGAACAGCCCCGCGAGCGCCGCGCACGCAGACGACGGCGGTGTCACGGGAGACGTTCCCGAGACACCGCCGTCGCGCGCCTGGCGGTCTGCTGCGCAGGCCTACTCGCTGGCGAGCCCCTGGACCGGCGACAGCCTGGCCGCACGCCGGGCCGGGAGCACCGAGGCCAGCAGCCCGACCATCACGGCGATCACCACGAACAGCAGATACTGCACCCACGGCAGCTGCCACGAGATCTCGACACCGGTTCCGATCGTCTGCCCGAACAGAATGCCCACGCCGAGCAGCCCGTACGCCGTGCCGAGCACCAGGCCGATCGTCGTCGCCACGATCGACACCAGCACCGACTCCATGCCGAGCATCGCCCGCAGCTGACGCTTCGTGAGACCGAGCGCTCGCAGCAGGGCGTTCTCACGCACCCGTTCGATCACCGACAGCGACAGCGTGTTCGTCACCCCGATCACCGCGATGACCACCGCGATCGCGAGCAGACCGGTCACGATCGACAGCAGCACGTCGATGATCTGCTCATACATCAGCTTTTCGAGCTGGGCGGGCGACACGTAGTCGTCGGGCATGATCGTGCCGATCTGCTCGGCCACATGCTGCACCGCCTGGGCGTCGAGACCCGGGGCGAGCTGCATGATGATGCTGGTCGTGGTGACGGGCACCCCGATCTCACTCGCCACCCGATCGAGCGTGGGCTCGTCGACCAGTGCGCCGAAGTACGGGTTCTTCATGCCGTGCTGCAGATGCAGAGACGCGGTTCGTCCGTCGGGCCCGGTCATGCTGATCTCTCCGCCGGGCACGCTTGCGTCAGGCAGCGCCTCGTCGACGACGGTCACTGTGTCAGGAGAGGTCGCCGGCAGAGGAGCCTTCGCCACCTGCTGCCAGGACTGCGGATCGACCGCCTCGAGCTGGGTGAGCTGTGTCGAGGTCGGGGCGTTCTGCCCGACGAACGACGCAGAGTCGCCCACGACGATGCCCTGCACAGTGCCGACCGACTGCACATCGTCGATCGCGGCGAGCCGCTGCACGCGATCGTCGATCCACTGCTGGTCGGTGCTCGCCTCACGACTCTGCGGAGTCAGAAACACTTTGACGTCGACCGGTCGGGCCTCGTCCACGGCCGTGAGCAGGGTCGCCTTGGCCACCGACGCGCCGGTGAACACGGTGGTCACCAGCGTGACGCCGATGAGCAGTGCGGATGCCGTTGCCGCAGTGCGTCGCGGATTCCGAGACGCGTTGAGGGTCGCCATCTGCCCCGGCACACCGGTCAGCGCGAGCAGCGAGCCGATCACCCGCACCAGCGGCGGCACGATCACGATTGCGAGCAGGACCACGCCGACGATGCTCAGCGCTGAGCCGAGCACGCCGCCGCCGAGGCCGAGCAGCAGCTGCTGCTCGGCAGAGTCTTCGGACACCGGCCGGTGCGCGGTCGTCCAGCCGTACCACTGCAGTGCGGTGCCGGCGACGAAGAGCACGAGGCCGACGATCACCCGGGCGCGACCGGCGCGGGTCTTGGTCGGAGAGGCCAGTTCGGGTCGCAGCGCTGCGAGAGGCGCCACCCGCGTCGCCGAGCGCGCCGGCTGCCAGGCGGCGATCAATGTGATCACCACGCCGGCGAGTATGCCGACCACGACCGATGAGACCGGCACTGACAGCTCGGTGAGCATGCTGTTGCCGCTCGAACGCGAGAGGGCGACGGCGCCCGACATCATCAGCGTCGCGACGACCACGCCGAGCACCGAGGCGACCACGCTCATCACCAGCGCCTCGAGCAGCACGCTGCCACGCACCTGCCCGCGACTGGCGCCGAGGCAGCGCAGCATCGCGAGTTCGCGAGTGCGCTGTGCCACGATCACCGAGAAGGTGTTCGAGATGACGAGCACGCACACGATCAGCGCGATCACGGCGAAGGCGAGCAGCATTCCGGTCAGCACATCGGTCTGCCCGGTGAACTGCTTGAGCTGATCGGCGACGACCTGCTCCGTGGTGCGCACCCTGACGGTGTCGCCCGCTGCCGCCGGGGTCGCCGACGAGATCGCCCCGGCCACCGCATCCCGCACCTGGTCGGGCGAGACGCCGGCCTTGGCCTGCACCCGGATGCTCGTCATCGGCAGCAGGTCGTCGGTGGCCGCCGGGGTCGAGCTGACATCAGAGGGCATGGTGCTCATGAGCGCGGCCAGCAGCGAACTCTCAGACAATGCCACTTGGGGCGCCATGCCGCTGCCCGGGGAGCTGCTCGTCTCGGTGAGTCCGACCAGCGTGACCTCGACTGGCGATCCACCCGTGCTCGCGAACCGCACCTGGTCGCCCACGTGCAGCCCGAGCTGGTCGGCGCCCTTCGCATCCATCGTCATCTGGCCGTCGCCGGTCACCCATGCGCCGGCGACCAGTGCGTGTGGGCGCAGCGGCGTCGGCAGCTGCACACTGGCAGACACGGGCTGGCTGCGCCCATCGTGCGCAAGAGCGAGCGAGGCGGTCTGATCGGCCCCGACCGCCTCGACCTGCGGCAGGTGCTGCACCGCGTGCAGCTGACCGACGGTGAGCCGTGCGGCGGATGCTCCGCCTGCGCCCGCCTCGTCGCCACCGTCGTCGCCGTGGTCGGCGTCGTTCGCGCCGGCAGGCTGCGGCTCGACGAGCACGTCGGCATTGGTCAGATCCGAGCCCAGCGTGTTCCGCAGCGTCTGCTGAAAGGAGGCGTTGAGCATGAGCGTCGCCGCGACGAACGCGACGGCGAGCACCACCGCAATGGCGACGGCGACAAGGCGCGACCAGTGTGCGCGCAGAGTGGAGAGAGTCGTGCGCAGCATCTCACGCCCCCAGCCGGCTGAGCGCCTGCATGATCTGGTCGGTGTCGGCTCCGCGCAGGTCGTCGGCGATGCGCCCGTCGACGATCACCAGCACACGGTCGGCATACGAAGCGGCGACCGGGTCGTGGGTCACCATGATGATGGTCTGACTCATCTCACGGGTGCTGCGGCGCAGCAGCGTGAGCACCTCGGCACCCGACGTCGAGTCGAGGTTGCCGGTCGGTTCGTCGGCGAAGATCACATCGGGGCGAGTGAGCAGGGCGCGGGCGATCGCCACGCGCTGCTGCTGACCGCCGCTGAGTTCGCTCGGGCGGTGCTTCAGCCGCTTCTGCAGACCGAGGCGGTGCACGACCTCGGCGAACCACTCCTGATCGACGCGCTGTCGGGCGAGACGAGCGGGCAACGTGATGTTCTGCTCGGTGGTCAGCGTGGGCACGAGGTTGAACGACTGAAAGACGAAGCCCACCTGGTCGCGGCGCAGTTGGGTGAGCTGGCGGTCGTGCAGGCCGGTCACCTCGGTGCCGCCGATCCAGGCCTGTCCCGAGGTCGCGGTGTCGAGACCGGCGAGCACGTGCATCAGCGATGACTTGCCCGAGCCCGACGGGCCCATGATGGCGGTGAACTCGCCACGACCGAAACGCACGTCGACGTGGTCGATGGCGGTGACCTGGGTGTCGCCGCGGCCGTAGACCTTGAACAGGTCGACGGCGCGCACGGCGGTCTCGACGCTGTCGGCTGTGCGCGCTGAGATGGTGCGAACCGGGATGGTCGGGTCTGAATCCGGGGTCATGACGCTCCTCTGTGGTGTTCGGCCGAGCGAGCCTGCTGCGACCTGATACCCACAGCATCGTCGAGCACGTCGGCGTGCGCGTCATGCCGAAGGAGGATTCTCGAGAGCTCATCCTGTAGGAGGAGATCCCCTGATCGGGGTGTGCCTGCCTGCGCTCAGCAGATCGTCGCCATCAGCCGAACTCAGGCGCGGGCGCCGCGATGCCCGCGTGGAAGGCCTGTACCACGGCCTGCACGCGATCCCGCGCATCGAGCTTCAGCAGCACGTGGCCCACGTGCGTCTTCACCGTGGTCTCGGACAGATGCAGTCGGGCGGCGATCTCGGCGTTCGACAGCGCTTCGCTCATCAGCACCAGAACCTCGCGTTCTCGTGGTGTGAGCGTCGCGATCGCGGCGCGGGCGGATGCGGTGCTCGGGAGGTCTGCGGGCGCGGGGGAGCGGGGCGGGCGAGCTCCGGCATCCGCCGCCGCTCTGGTCTGCAGCATCGGTACGACGTGCGCCAGCAGGCGACGCGTCATCGACGGCGAGATCACGGCATCGCCGCGGCACACGGTGCGAATGGCCGTGAGCAGCTCTTCGGGACGGGCGTCTTTGAGCAGAAAGCCGCTGGCTCCCGCCTCGATCGCCCGCAGCACGTATTCGTCGAGGTCGAAGGTGGTGAGCACGATCACCCGCGTCTCGGGGTGGTCGGCGAGCACTCGGGCCGTCGCAGCGATGCCGTCCATGATCGGCATGCGCACGTCCATCAGCACGACGTCGGCGGGGTGCGCTCGCAGCTTTTCGACGGCATCCCGCCCGTTGTCTGCCTGCACGGTGACCGTGAGATCTGGCTGGGAGTCGACCAGCATGCCCAGCCCGCCGCGCACGAGCGCCTGGTCGTCGACGATCGCGACGTCGATGTGCGAAGCGTCGTTTCGCGACGTTTCTGCCGGGCCGGTCTGTGCGCGATCGAAGGCGGGCGTGGTCATGAGGCTCCGTTCTCGTAGGGCAGCGTCGCGTGCACGCTGAAGCCGCCGCCGGCGCGCGGGCCCGCCTGCACACTTCCGTCATAGAGGGCGAGGCGTTCGCGCATGCCGCGCAGGCCGTTGCCTGCTCCGTCGTCGCTGCTCAGGGCGCCACGACCGTCGTCGTCGATCTGCAGCTGCAGCATCTGTTCGCCCCAGCGCAGAGTCACGGTCGCCTGCGGTTCGGGGCCCGCGTGTTTGAGGATGTTGGTGAGGGCCTCCTGCACCACCCGGTAGGCCACGAGCTGGGCGCCGGCGGTGAGACGATCGGCGCGGGTGGCGTCGCCGCTGACGGTGAGCTTCGCGCGGGTGCCTGACAGCTGCACGGTGTCGACGAGGTCGGGGATGTCGGCGATGGTGGGCATCGGCCGTGTCTCGGCGCCGGAGTCGTCGTGCAGCACCCCTAAGAGGCGTCGCATCTCGTGCAGCGACGAACGACCGGTCTCGGCGATGGTCTCGAGGGTGCGGCGGGCGACCTCGGGATCGTTCTGCGACGCGTAGCGGGCGCCGTCGGCCTGAGTGATCATCACCGAGAGTGAGTGAGCGACGACGTCGTGCATCTCGCGGGCGATGCGGGCGCGTTCGTCTGCTGCGGCGAGGTCGCGTTCCTGCTGCTGCTGAATCTCGAGACGTTCGGCGTGCTCGCGCAGTTCGCGCTGCTGACTGATGCGGTTGCGGGTGATCGCACCGAGCAGCCAGGCCGCGGTGACCGATGCGGCGATGAAGCCGAAGAAGATGGTGACGGCCAGGACGATCTGGAACAGCGGCTGTGCAGGTTCCTGAATCCCCTCTGCGGAGTCGGTCGATGTCAGCACCGGCATCGCACGGTACCGCACGATGAGGGCGGCGGCACCGGCGATCGCCAGCCAGAACCCGCTGATCGAAGCCCATCGTGGGGCGTAGGCGGCCAGTGCATAGACCATCATGAGCACGAGTGCGTCGGCGGGCACCACCTGCACGCCGAGTGCGACCTGCACCACGCAGACCGAGGCCATCGCGATCGCAGCCGGCACGGTACGGGTGCGCCGCCAGATCAGCGGCAGCGTGACGAGCACTGAGATGAGAAAGCCTGTCCAGGTGTCGTTCTGCCAGTTCGTGCGGTCGAAGGTGCTGCCAACGCCCACCAGGGCGAAGGGCAGAACCAGAATCGCCGAGAGCGCGGCGACCAACAGCGTGTCGACCAGCTGCACATGGCTCGCGAACCAGTGCAGCACGCGACCGACCATTCCTCGGCGCGGGCGATGGGCGAACGCCGTCGTCGCTGTCAGCGGTGCTGCTCTGGGTGCTGCTGCCATCGGTAGTGCTGCGCGTGCTGCTGCTGTTGCTGGTGCTGCTGGTGTACTTGCTGACGGTGTGCCTGCTGGGGCTGTCCGTGCTGTCGCCTCTGAAGTCACTGCTGAAGCATCCTCGGCGGGCACTGGAATCCGGACGGCCGGAGTCGGCTCGGATTCTGAGTTCGAGGTCGTCGGTCTGCTCACATCCTCAACTGTAGGGTGCGGCTCCATGCACCGGGTCATCCCACAGGAGGAGGTTTCGCTCAGCGCCGCCGCCGCCCGCCCTCGCCACCCCGCCTCTGCCACTTTTCCAGTCTCCGCCCTGGCGCTGCCTCGTCTTCCGCTGCCGGTCTTCCACAGCAAACCCAGCCATACCCGCATCCAGACATGGGAAATGCACGCCTGAGACATCGATCCATGTCAAGTTCCATGTCTGGATGCCACAGGCCGGCATCTGCCATGTCTCGATGCGGAAAGAAAAGGGGAAAGAGGCGGACGAGTCAGCCCCGAACCGGCGCAGGGTGGACGCAGACGCACATCGGTGCTACTGTTGTCTCTTGTGCCGCGGGGTGGAGCAGTTCGGTAGCTCGCCGGGCTCATAACCCGGAGGTCGTTGGTTCAAATCCAGCCCCCGCAACAGATGCGCCGACGCGGTGCGCAGAAGGTCGGAAACCCAATTGGGCTTCCGACCTTCTGCATTTCTCGGCCGGGGCCCGACCTGCCAGCACTCACAAGGTCTGGCCGGCCAGCGCTCACCGGCTGGTACTCACACAGTCTGTGTCGCATGTGCCAGAGCCCACCAGCCGGCAGGTCACCGCAGCTCGTACGACTGATCGAAGAAGTCGAGCTGCAGCATGCAGCCCAAAACTCTGCCTCTGAACAGCTCACCGGTCGGCCCGTATAAAGGCATCAGAGTCGTGGCTATGGGATGCCGCTCACGGGCGCAGGGTGACCTCAGCGGCAGTCGGTCCGCCGCAACGCTCGTTCCCGCCGGTCAGTCGCCAGTCTGGCGAGACCAGCCTCTCCTCGAGCACAGATCCATCGCTGCCGATGAGCTGGACAAGCAGGGGTTCCTCGGGATAACTCAGTGTCGCAGTCCAGACGGCTACCTCGTCTGAGGATTTCTCGGCGCTGACGATGTTCGGATCGACGTCGAGTGGTGCGTCATCCGGGCAATTGCCTCCACCGCAGACCCGCACTTTCTGCACTGCCCGGGCTTCGTCCTCGACATGAACGGTCAGTGTTTGCATATATCCGACGGCCGAGCATGCGGTGCCGCATCCAGTGAGGCTGAGCGACGCACAGACGGTCACGCCCAAAGTCGAGATCCATGCACCCGGACGTCGAAAGACCATGCTCTGAGTCTATGCTGACAGCACTCACCTCCGAGTTCTGACTCCCGAGGACGATGGGCTTAACCCGTCCCCTGAGATTCGGCATTGCGGCAAACTCAGGATCTCAAAGAGTGCGAGACAGGGCCGCAGAACGATTACATACGCTGATTCGCCCCAGAAGCTCGCTTCGTTCTGACTCAGCGGGAGTACTCGCTCACCGGCTGGTACTCACCAGCCCTTGTCGTATGCACCAGAGTCCACCAGCCGGCAGGTCACCGCAGCTCGTACGACTGATCGAAGAAGTCGAGCTCGAGCTGCACCGTGCGTCCGAAGAACTCCCGAGCCTCGGAGGCATGGGCCGGGCCGACACGATCGAGTTCGCTGCGCAGAAACTCGACCAGCTGTCTGAACGGCGGGTTGTCGTGCAGCGTGATCCACTCTGCATGCACGAAGTTTGCGGGTGCCTGCTCGGGTGCGCGCATTGCCCAGCTCAGATACGACCACTCCGACACCAGCAGCACCGAGAGAATGATGGTGTAGTTCCGGGTGTCCGCGGCATCGCGAAAGACCCGTTTGAATCCGGCAGTGGCCGCCGTGTCAGGAATCTTCGCGCGGTCGGCCTCGCTCACCCCGAACTTTGCGAAGCAGCGCAGAAAGTACGTGCTCTCGTCGCCCGCTACGTCGCCGGCGAACGCGGCGAGCCGCAGTCGCGCATCCAACGTGTCGGCGCTGGCCACAGCCGCCCCGATCAGAGCCAGAAAGCCGTCGAGAAAGCGGTGATCCTGAATCAGGTACCGGCACATCACCGAGTCGTCGATCGAACCGTCGAACAGCTCTGAGACGAAGCGGTGCCCGACGACCGCCTGCCAGTTGGCCGCGTTGTCGTCGCGCAGCGAGTCGGTGAAGCGTTCTCCGGCGGATGCTCCGCCCGCGCGGGCAGCAGACGTCTCGTTGTGATCGTGCGTGGTGGTTGCGTGCATGAATGACTCCCATTCTTCCTTCGCCGGCATGACCCGGACAGGTTCGACGGTCGCAGGCGTCAGCAGCCCGATCTCAGCCCCGTGACCGGGGCACCCGTGTGGTACTGACGAGCGTAGCAGCAGGCGCAGGGCGGCTCGATTACGCTGGCAGCACGTCCCGAGAGAAAGACCGCACATGGCAGACACAGACCACACTGACGGGTTCAGCGCGAGCGAGCGCGCGGCGATGCGCCAGCGCGCCGAAGAGCTGCGCTCGATCAGCGGCGTCAAAGGCGCGGCGAAGCGGGCGCGCGAATACGAGGCGTGTGTTGCGGCGATCGACGCGCTCGACGGGCTCGACGCGGTGATCGCGCAGCGTCTGCACGTGATCGTGGCCGACGAGGCTCCGCATCTCGAGGCCAAGACCTGGTACGGGTTCCCGTCGTACGCCAGTGACGGCAAAGTCATCGTGTTCCTGCAGCCGTCGTCCAAGTTCGACACTCGGTATGCGACGCTCGGCTTCAGCGAAGACGCGCAGCTCGACGACGGTGCGATCTGGCCGACCTCGTTCGCCCTCGCGGCCTGGAACGATGCGGTGGATGCTCAGGTGCGTGCGCTGGTGCGTCGCGCTGCGGGGCATCTGAGTAGACTGTCCGCGTGAACTACCGAGAGCTGTATGCGCAGCGCGAGGAGGTCGTCGGCGAAGCACTCGCCGACGACGATTAGCGCGGATGCTCCCACCGTGCCTGACATCCGGCCAGGCGCGGCGGTCGAGCGACCCTGATCACTCACTCACATTTCTCCCGGCGAAGCGGCGTCTCTGCGATGCCGCGCGCCGTGAAAGGCATACTCATGCGGACTCTCACCGAATCCTTCATCCGCTCTTCGTTCGTCAACGCCTCACGGCGAGAGACGAAAGAGCTCACATTTCGCGACGACTTCGCCGCGCTCACGGACGAAGACTGGCAGCAGCTCGACTACCTGGGCTGGCGCGACCCGAAGTATGCGCGACGCGCCTATGTCGTGCTGCCGCGCATCGACGGCGACCCGGTCGGCGTGCTGCTGACGCGTGCCGCGGCCGCCCCTCGCACACCGACCATGTGCCATTGGTGCCGTGACGTGCGGCTGCCGAACCCGGTCGTGCTCTGGAGCGCGAAGCGCGCCGGGGCCGCGGGGCGCCGTGGCGACACCGTCGGCACCTTGATCTGCGACGACTTTCAGTGCTCGCATAACGTGCGCAACGACCCGCCGGCGTTCTACAAGGGATACGACGTGCTCGCCGCGCGTCAGCAGCGCATCGACGACCTGCGCACACGGGTCGCCGGCTTCGCCGAGTCTCTGCTCGGCGCCGCCTGAGCTCAGCCCAGCGTGGTGACGAACGGAGTGTCTCCCGGGTCTTCATCTCGGGAGGCACTCGCCGCGTCGCCGCGCTGACCGCCTGTGCTCGTCTGCCCCTGGGCCTTGTGCAGCGTGGCGCCGACGACGGGTCCGATAATCACGGAGAGCAGGCCGCCGCCGATCAGTGCGGCTGCCAGACCGCTGCCGATGATCTGCTGCGAGACGGCCAGTGTGGATGCTGCGACGATGATCGGCAGTGCGGTGCCGGTGTACGCAGCCAGTGCAAACCGTGACCGGGCCGAGGAGCCTCGTGCCGCGGTGAGCATTCCGGGCAGGCCGCGCACGACGAACAGCGCGAGCGTCGAACTCACGGTGATGAGCAGAAGAATCGGCGACGCGAACAGGGCCTGCAGATCGAAGCCGAGGCCGGCGTTGATGAAGAAGATCGGCACGAGCAGCCCGAAGCCGATGCCCTGCAGTTTCGATTCGACGAATGCGGCATCCTCGTGCGGGGCGTCCGAGAGCAGCACGCGCAGCACCATGCCCGCAGTGAACGCGCCCAGCAGGGTGTCGATGCCCAACAGCAGATCGAGGGCTATCAGGACGCCCATGATCATGATCACGAGGCGCAGGGCGAACTGGCTGCTGGTGTGCTGGGTCTCGCGGATGAACCGGTGCAGTCGGGCATGCGGAATGCGATTCGCCAGCCACAGCAGAAACACGGCGATCACGGCGAAGATGACGAGCACAAGCAGGGACGTGCTCAGCGTGCGCCCCGAGAGCAGCAGCGACATCATGATCAGCGGCAGAAACTCTCCGACCGCACCGTTGGCCACGACCGACGTCGCGAAGGGTGACCCCAGATCGCCCGCATCCTTCAGAATGGGCAGCAGCATGCCCACGGCGGTCGACGACAGCGCGATCGCGACGACCGGGGCGACGGCGGCTCCGGCCGCCACCGAGCCGAGGGCGAAGAGCACGGCGAAAGAGATCACCCAGGCACCTGCCGCTCGTCGCAGCGGTCGGCCGGTGATCGCGCGCACGTCGATCTCGGTGCCGGCGAGCAGAAAGAGAAAGGCGCCGCCGAGTTCGGAGAGCACCGAGATCATCTCGTTCGGCTGAATGAGCCCGAGCACCGCAGGCCCGGCGATCACGCCCAGCACGATCTCGATCGCGGGCAGCGGCACCGGCGCGATCCGTCCGATGAAGCGGGTGATGAGCGTCGCGACGACGGCAAGAATGGGGAGCAGGGCGATGCTGAGCGTGAGATGCTGCACGACTCTCAGTCTATGCACAGCAGGCGAGGCAGCCTGGGCGAGCATCCGTCAGCCCCGCCTGACACAATGAAGGCAGTACGGCTTTCGCAACGAGAGGAACCTCATGACCCGTTTCGAAGAGTTCAAAGTCACCGGCGGGCAGCTGCTCGATCAGGTGAAGCAGCTGCTGCACGAAGGCAATGTGCGTTCGATCGCTGTGAAGAGCAAAGAGGGCCGTGTCATCGTGCAGTTCCCGCTGACGCTCGGCGTCGTCGGCGTCGCGCTCGCCCCAGTGCTCGCGGCGGTCGGCGCCGTCGCGGCTCTGGTCACGGAGTGCACCATCGTGGTCGAGCGCGACGAGAGCGCGCCCCCGCGCACGATCAAGGTCGATCCGGTCGATGATGCGGAGGCGAAAGAAGACTCCGCCTCGTAGCGTTCGGATCGTCTGCGCTGAGGCGTTTGCGCGCTCTGTGCCGTGCATCGGTGGTGCGCTCATCAGAGAGACCAGCGGACGGTGTTGTCTGGCCTGCGCCTGCGGCGCATAATGGTGTCAGCAACAAGTGCTCACGGGGTCGGTGAAATTCCGAGCCGGCGGTGACAGTCCGCGACCCGTTCCTACTCGTCGAAGTGATGAGGCAGACGGTTGAGCCGGTGAAATTCCGGTGCCGACAGTGAGAGTCTGGATGGGAGTAAGCACTTGCGGCCTGCGACGTCTGACGTCGTCATCCGCAGCACCCGAAATGGGGTTCGATGACGAACGACGAAGTCGCACCGCATGCTCCCGTGGGCCGGGAAGGAACACATGTTCACCGGTCTCATCGAGGCGCGAGGAGTTCTCTTCGCGCTGCAGCCACACGACCGCTCAGTCGACGTCACTCTCGCAGATGTGCCGTTCGCTGCCACGCTCCGACGTGGTGACTCCGTCGCGGTCAACGGCGTCTGCCTGACCGTGCTCGAACACGACGACGCGTCGTTCACCGCAGACGTGATGGCCGAGACGCTGCAGCGCACCACCTTGGGCGGGATCGTTCCCGGTACCGGCGTGAATCTCGAGCGCGCTCTGCAGGCCGATGCTCGCTTGGGCGGGCATATCGTGCAGGGGCATATCGATGCCGTCGCCGAGGTGCTCGCGACCGACACGGTCGGCGAGCAGCTCGTGTTGCGCCTGTCGCTCACCCCTGACGTCGCCGACTTGGTCGTCTTCAAGGGGTCGATCGCCGTCAACGGCGTCTCTCTCACCGTGAGCGCCCGCAGCGACGACTGGTTCGAAGTGTCGCTCATTCCGCAGACCCAGAGCGACACCGATCTCGGCTCGCTGAGCGCGGGAGACCGCGTGAACATCGAGACCGATGTGCTCGCGCGCCACGTGCAGCAGCTGCTGCAGGCCCAAGGAGTGCTGCAGACATCCGTGTACGATGCCCAGGAGGTCGCACGATGACCGTCACATCTCAGACCGGCGCTCCAGTCGCCACCAGCGCCATCGACCTGGATCGCATCGCGGTGACTCTGCGCTCCGCCGTCGAGGCGCTGCGCAGGGGACTCCCCGTGCTCGTCGCCGATGACGAAGGGCGTGAGAACGAAGGCGACGCCATCATCTCGGCGGCCATGGCGACGCCGGAATGGATCGGCTGGATGATTCGGCACACCTCGGGCTACCTGTGCGCACCGATGACCGAAGAACTCGCAGATCGCCTTGACCTGCCGCCGATGGTCGCGCACAATCAAGACCCCAAGCGCACCGCCTACACGGTGACCGTCGACGCCGCCGAGGGTGTCACGACCGGAATCTCGGCGACTGACCGGTGCCGCACGCTCAACGTGCTGGCCGACCCGGCGTCCACGGCCGACTCGGTGCTGCGCCCCGGCCACATCGTGCCGCTGCGCGCTCGCGACGGCGGCGTGTTGGTGCGTGGCGGGCACACCGAGTCGGGTGTCGACCTGATGCACCTGGCGGGGCTGCCAGCCGTGGCGGCCATCGGCGAGATGGTGCACGACGACGGCGAGATGATGCGCTTTCCCGACTTGGTGCTCATCGGTGCGGAGTACGGGCTGCCGGTGCTCACGGTGGCCCAGATCGCGGCTTGGCGCCGCGCGCATCCAGAGAACGCCCCGATGAGCGGGCTGGCGACACCCGGAGCCACGCCCTCGATCGCAGATCAGCAGAACATGATTCAGCACGAACGAGAGCAGGTACAGGCATGAGTCGAGCAGGAGCCCCCAAGCAGCGCATCTCCGAAGCGGTCGCAGACGATATGGAAGGTGGTCGGAGCCGGGCATCGCACGACGTGCGCGTCACCGTCGTCGCAGCCAGCTGGCACGAGCAGGTCATGAGCGGTCTGATCGCCGGGGCCGAGCGCACGCTCAGTGAGGCGGGCGTGCGGTGGTGCACGGTGCGAGTGCCGGGCAGCTTCGAACTGCCGCTGGCAGCGCAGGCGGCCTTCGACGGCGGTGCGGATGCCGTGGTGGCGCTGGGCGTGGTGATCCGCGGCGGCACGCCGCACTTTGACTTCGTCTGCGAAGCCGCCACCGACGGGCTGACGCGAGTCGCCCTCGACAAGGGGCGTCCGGTCGGGTTCGGGCTGCTCACCTGCGATGACGAGCAGCAGGCGATCGATCGTGCCGGCGGGCCCGGCGCGTCCGAAGACAAAGGAGCGGAGGCTGCCGCAGCGGCTCTCGACCTGCAGCGGCAGCTCGGCGTGCTGCGACACGGGTGACCTGCCTGACGTTTCATGCGATCTGTGCGGTTCGTACGAAACGACGCGGAGTAATCGGGAAACCGGGGAAGTCGCCGAGGCGATGTCGGCGGCTCCGCCTACAATGAAGAACCATGAGCAATCCCGTCGTCGTCGCAATCGGTCGCCTGACTCAGGCGGTCGCTCGCCTGCGCGGAGGCGGCTCGGCGCTGCCGGGATATGTGGTCGAGAGACTCGCACCGCATTTCATGGATCAGACCTTGGGACAGCTGCCGCAAGGGGTGGTCTTGGTCAGCGGCACGAACGGCAAGACCACCACGACGAAGATGATCGTCGAGCTGCTGGCGGCGCAGGGGCTTCGCGTCTTCAGCAACAAATCCGGGTCGAACTTCACCCGCGGAGTGGTCGCCAGTCTGATCAGCGAGGTCGACTGGCGAGGCGAACTCGCCGCAGACATCGCCGTGCTCGAGCTCGACGAGGCTCATGCGCTGCACTTCATCGACAAAGTGAGACCACGGGTCTCGGTGCTGCTCAACGTGATGCGCGACCAGCTCGACCGCTTCGGTGAGATCGACACCACGGCGCAGCTGCTGACGAAGGTCGCGCAGGCCACGACTGAGACGGTCGTGCTGAACCGTGACGATCCCCGAGTGCGGGCCATCGCCGATCAGGTCGCCCCTGAGACGCAGGTGCGCTACTTCGGCTATGCACATCAGCTTGCCGAGCTCTTTCCCGACGACGACAGCCTGCATGAGTCTCGTGACGCGCACACCGGCTCGGCTCTGGCCGTTCCCACAGCACCTGCCGATGTGCAGCTCACCGAGGTGAAAGGGCAGCAGGCCGTCTATACCATCGACGATGAGCGGTACACGGTCGATCTGCAGCTGTCCGGCGTGCACAACGCGCTGAACGCTGCGGCGGCGCTCGCCGGTGCCCGCGCTGCTGCGACCGAGGCGCATCCGCTGCGCACCCCGGGGCTGATCGCCGCCCTCGGGCAGGTCCAAGCCGCTTTCGGCCGAGGCGAGACGTTCGACGTCGGGGGCAGACCGGTTCGGTTCTCCCTGGTCAAGAACCCGTCCGGCTTCCGCTCCTCGCTGCGGTCGCTCGGCGGCCCCGATGAGGCCGTCATGATCGCGATCAACGACGACTACGCAGACGGGCGAGACATGAGCTGGCTCTGGGATGTCGACTTCAGCGCTCTGCGCGAGCGCGGGGTCAGCACGGTCAGCGGCGTGCGGGCATGGGATATGGCCCTGCGCCTGCAGTACGATCTGGTTGCAGCCGATCGCGTCGAGCCGGCCCTGAGCGCCGCTCTCGACGGTTTTCTGACCGACTCGAGCGGGCACCCGGCACGTATCTTCTGCACCTACACAGCTATGCTGCAGCTGCGTCGCGAGATGGCGCGATACACCACGGTGACTCGGATCGGAGAATGACGAGCATGAAACAGCCGTCCAAGAACCAGACATCGAAGAGCAGCGACGTCGCGAACGAGGCACGAACGACCGAGCTGCTGATCTATCGCGAAGAGATCGCACTGCTGTGGTCGCCGAGCGCGGCCGCTTCTGCGACGTCTGATCAGGCAGAGGCAGAATCGGCGGCAACCGACGTCGAGCCCGCTGAGGCGCCGAAGCCGTCGTCTGCCGAAGTGGTCGTGCACCGGCCTGTCGACACCTCGTTCATGGACGAACCGGTGACCTCAGTGACGCCGGGGTCAGACATCGGACGACCGGTCGACATCCTGCAGCTCTACCCAGACGAGATGAACATCTACGGTGACTGGGGCAACACCCTGACGCTGGTGCGACGGCTGGAGTGGATGGGATTCGTCCCGCGCGTGCACGATCTGCACGTCGGCGGGCCACTCCCGCGTCGAGCTGACATCGTGATCGGCGGCGGTGGGCAGGATTCCGGCCAGGCCAAGGTCTATCGAGATCTGCTCGACCGCCAGCAGTGGGTGCAGGCGATGGTCGACATCGGCACCCCCATGCTGCTGGTCTGCGGCATGTACCAGCTCTTCGGCCGAAGCTTCGACACCATCGGCGGCCAGCAGCTGCAGGGCATCGGCGTGCTCGACGTTCGTACCAAAGGCGAGAGTCAGCGGTTGGTCGGCAACGTCGTGGTCGAGAGCGAGCAGTTCGGCACGATCATCGGGTTCGAGAACCACAGCGGGCAAACGTTTCTCGGTGACGGCGTGCAGCCGCTCGGCACCGTGCACAGCGGTCACGGCGCAGGCAACAACGGGCAGGACGGCACTGAGGGCGCTCGAGTCGCCAACGTGGTGGGCACCTATCTGCATGGCTCAGTGCTGCCCAAGAATCCACGCCTGGCCGACTACCTGATCGGAGCGGCGCTTGCGAACCGCTATGGGATGATGCAGGTGCCCGAGGTCGACGACCCCTACGTCGAACAGGCTCGCGCGGTCGCTCTGACACGCCCTCGCTGACTGCTCTGAGGCAGCAGTGCGCCGTGTGACACGGCGTGTCTCCCCTCACGGAACCACGTGTATACGATGCGCGTATACGATTCGCCACCCCTGATCGCTCTCGGTACATTGAGGGAAAATGACCGCCGAGGCAAGGAGGCCCCGTGGCGAACAAAGAGTTTGTCGACACACGACGAGGTGAGATCGACTACATCGCAGTTCAGGCATCGCCTGAGTTCATCAGTCTGAAGAAGAAGCACCGTCGCTTCGTTCTGCCCGTGCTGCTGGTGGCGTTGATCTGGTACTTCGGATTCGTGATCGTTGCCATCACTCAGCCCAAGCTGATGGCCACGCCCGTGTTCGGGCACGTCAATTTGGGCATCATACTGGGGCTGGCACAGTTCGTGACCACGTTCGCGATCACCATGTGGTACGTCTCATTCGCCAACCGCAAGCTTGACCCAGACTCGGAGCACCTGCGTGCAGAGCTGACCGCCGCGGAGCAGACCGTCACCGCAGGCAAGGGGGAGTAGAACATGACCGATGTGCTGATTCAGAGCAATGCGGTGACCGAGAACAACCCGATTCTCAACATCATCATCTTCATGCTGTTCGTCGGCGTCACGATGTTCATCGTGATTCGCGTGAGCCGCAGAGGCAACAAGTCGGCTGACGACTTCTACGCCGGAGGCCGTGGATTCAGCGGCACTCAGAACGGTACGGCCATCGCCGGCGACTACCTGTCGGCGGCCTCGTTTCTGGGCATCACCGGTGCGATCGCCGTGAGCGGCTACGACGGGTTCCTGTATTCGATCGGGTTCCTGGTGGCGTGGCTGGTCGCGCTGCTGCTCGTCGCCGAGCTGATGCGCAACACCGGCAAGTTCACGATGGCCGATGTGCTGTCGTTCCGCCTGAAGCAGCGTCCCGTGCGCATGGCTGCGGCGATCAGCACGCTGGCGGTGACGTTCTTCTATCTGCTGGCGCAGATGGCTGGAGCGGGTGGTCTGGTGTCACTGCTGCTCGGCATCAGCGACAAACTCGGGCAGTCGATCGTCATCACCATCGTCGGCGTGCTGATGATCGTCTATGTGCTGATCGGCGGCATGAAGGGCACCACTTGGGTGCAGATCATCAAGGCGATCCTGCTGATCGCAGGTGCCGGCGCGATGACGATCTGGGTGTTGGCACTCAACGGCTTCAGCCTCGACCTGCTGCTGGGTCGTGCCGTCGAGGCGGCGAACGGCAACGAAGCCATTCTCGCGCCCGGTCTGAAGTACAAAAACCCGGCCGACTTCATCTCTCTGGGCGCCGCGCTGGTGCTGGGCACCGCTGGTCTGCCACACGTGCTGATGCGCTTCTACACGGTTCCCACCGCCAAAGAGGCCCGAAAATCCGTGGTCTGGGCGATCTGGCTGATCGGCCTGTTCTACGTCTTCACCCTGGTTCTCGGCTACGGTGCCGGCTACCTGATCGGCCCTGACACCATCAAGGCTGCGCCCGGCGGTGTCAACTCCGCAGCTCCGCTGCTCGCCATGCAGCTCGGCGGGCCTCTGCTGATGGGCTTCATCTCGGCGGTGGCGTTCGCGACGATCCTGGCGGTGGTGGCCGGCCTGGCGATCACTGCGGCAGCCTCGTTCGCGCACGACATCTACTCCAACGTGCTCAAGAAGGGGCAGCACGTCCCGCCCGAGACAGAAGTCAAGATCGGTCGCAACACAGTCGTGGTGATTGGTGTGCTCGCAATCTTGGGCGGCATCGGCGCACAGGGGCAGAACGTGGCGTTCCTCGTCGCGCTCGCCTTCGCCGTGGCGGCCAGCGCCAACCTGCCGACGATCGTGTTCTCGCTCTTCTGGAAGGGCTTCACCACCCGAGGCGCGGTCTGGAGCATGTACGGCGGTCTCATCGTCACGCTGCTGCTGATCATCTTCTCTCCGGTGATGAGCGGAACGTCCACGTCGATGCTGGGAGACGGCGTGAACTTCGCCTGGTTCCCGCTTGAGAACCCAGGCATCATCTCGATCCCAGCGGGCTTCTTCCTCGGCTGGCTCGGATCCGTCATCCCGGCCAAAGAGAAAGAAGATCCCAAGCTCGAGGCCGAGATGGACGTGCGATCCCTCACCGGCTTCGGTGCTGAGGGCGCGGTCGAACACTGATCGCAGACGCGTGATCGCATGATCGCGTGAGACAGCAGGGGCGCAGCAGCCGTGCAAGACGGGTGTTGCGCCCCTGCTGCGTGCCTGCCGGGTTCGGTGAGTGCAGGCGAGAGCCGGTTCTCGACCCTTTCGGCCGTTCGCATGACTCAGTGGGAGAGGCGACGGCGTCGATCGACCCGACGCCAGACGAAGAATCCCGTCAGGGTGAATACTCCATAGAAGATGTACATCACTGCGGTCGCATAGTATCCGGCGCTCAGCAGCAGGGGCACCCCGACGACGTCGACCGCCACCCAGATCAGCCAGAACTCGACCCAGCGGCGAGCCATCCCGTAGGTCGCCAGCAGAGACCCGACGAACGTCCAGGCATCGGCCCACACCGGCTCATACGACCCAAGCAGCCGGAACAGCGGAGTCAGTGCGATCGTGCCCACCACCATCAGGGTCACCAAGACGGCGCGCTGACGTGCGGTGGCCCATACCGGCGACACCCCGGCCTCGCCGTGGGGCTTTGTGCTGTGCTCGGCGTCGGCTCCTGTCGGCGTGCCAACGCGCAGTCGGTCGGTCGACACTGCCTGTCCGACCAGACTCGCCGCCTCCGCAGCACTGGTCCCGCTGGGCCCGGTCTCCGCACTCGCCGAGGCCGGTCTGCGCTGGCGTGAGCTCTGATGCCACTGCCGCCAGCCCCAGATCGAGACGGCGATGAACATGATCTGCCGTCCGGCCTGCCCCAGCAGGGTCGCTGCCTCACCATGCGACAGAATCGCGCCCAGAAAGACTGAGAAGAGCAGGGCATTGCCGATGATGCCCACCGGCCATGCCCACACTCTGCGACGCATGCCTCCGAGGGCGCTGGCCAGACCGAACACGTTGCCCACGACCTCGCGCAGCACCAGGGGTTTGAGGTCGCCCAGTGGAATCGTTGCGTTGTAGAGCCAAGAGATGCTGTCGATGAGAGACACTGTCGCCTTTCCGAGCCGAATGCCGAGCGCCATGCTACACCGGGCGGCTCGCGGCAGATCGACTGCTACCGTGAGTTCCATGTTCGCTCATTCCGCTGGCTGCGGCCGCTATGCGCCGAGTCCCAGCGGAGACCTGCACATCGGCAACCTGCGCACCGCCGTGCTCGCGTGGCTCTTCGCGCGCTCGACCGGCCGCCGTTTCATGCTGCGCGTCGAAGACCTCGACCGTCAGCGCTCGCGTGACCCTCAGCCGCAGATCGACGATCTCGGCCGCCTCGGCCTGGACTGGGACGGGCCGATCTCAGTGCAGTCCGAACACCTCGATCGGTTCGATGCGGCGCTCGACGACCTGCGGCGGCGCGGGTTGGTCTACGAGTGCTTCTGCACCCGTCGTGAGATTGCCGACGCCGTGCGGGCACCGCATGGCATCCCCGGTCAGTACCCGGGAACCTGCCGAGAGCTCAGTGAGGCCGAACGCATCCGTCGACGTCGAGACCGGCCGCCTGCGCTGCGTCTGCGTGCCGACACCGATGTCGAGAGCGTGCACGATCTGCTGCACGGTGACGTCACCGGAGCGGTCGACGATTTCGTGCTGCGTCGCGCCGACGGAGCCTACGCCTACAATTTCGCGGTGGTCGTCGACGATGGATGGTCGGGTGTCGACCAAGTGGTGCGCGGCGACGACCTGCTGTCCTCGGCACCGAGACAGGCGATGCTGGCGAGGATGCTGGGGCAGCGCCCGCCCGAATACGCGCATGTGCCGCTGGTCGTCAATGCCGCAGGGCAGCGACTGGCCAAGCGGGACGGCGCGGTCACCCTCCGTCGGCTGGAGGCGGCCGGTCACACGAGCGGTGAGGTGCTCCGCTGGATCGCAGTCTCTCTTGGCACGGCGGTCGATGTCGGCGAGAGTGAAGCCGAGATCAGACGAGAGGCCCCAGGCCAGAAGCCGGCGGCTCTGCTGCGACGCATGCTCGAGACTTTCGACCCGGTCGCACTGCCTCTGCAGCCGTGGACGTTCGTCAGCCCCGACGCAGCGTGACCGCGTGGCAAGATGGAGGCGCAAGCACCGCATCCGTCTGCGAACAGGAGAGCACGTGTCAGAACAGAGCCATGAGCCCATCGACCTCGAGGCGGCCCTCGGTCTGCCGCAGACGACGATCAGCGCGCTGATCGCCGCGGTTCGAGCCCAGCAGCCACGGGCGCTCGCCGAGCTCGGCGAGCTGGTGGCCTTTCCTTCGGTCGCCGACCCGGCGCAGTTCGACTGGCAGCACTCACGTGATGCGGCACAGTGGCTGCTCGCCCAGCTGCGCGAGGCGGGCATCGACGACGCACACACCGTCGACACCGTCGACGGCAGCCAGACCGTCGTCGGGCACGCCCCCGCACCGGCCGGAGCGCCGACGGTGCTGCTCTACGGACACTACGATGTGCAGCCGCCGCTTGACGAGGGGCTGTGGCAGACACCGCCCTTCGTGCTCACCGAACGCGACGACGGACGACTCTACGGGCGTGGCGCGGCCGACTGCAAAGGCAACCTGGTCGCACATCTGGCCGTGCTCCGTGCGCTGCGAGAGCAGTTCGATGGGCTGCCCATCGGTGTGCGGGTGATCTTCGAGGGCTCGGAGGAACAAGGCGGCAGCGGACTTGCCGACTACCTGAACCAGCACCCCGAAGACTTCGCCGCAGACGTGATGATCATCCTCGATTCGGGCAACGCAGCAACCGGTGAGCCGACGCTGACGGTGTCGCTGCGCGGAGTCGCCGACCTCACAGTAAGCGTCGACACTTTCCCGGTCGCTCTGCATTCCGGGCAGTTCGGCGGTGCTGCGCCAGATGCGCTGCAGGCGCTGATACGCATGCTCGACTCACTGCGAGACGAGCACGGAGACCTCACTGTCGAAGGCATCGACGCGACACAGCACTGGAACGGCGTCGCCTACCCCGAACAGCGGTTCCGCACAGACGCCGGGCTCGAGCCCGGCGTCGACGTGATCGGCTCGGGCAGCGTCGCCGACCAGCTCTGGGCCCGCCCGACAGTGACGGTGCTCGGTGTCGATGCACCCTCGGTCGTCGGCTCGACGGCCGCGGTGCAGGGTCACGCGGCTGCCCGTCTGAACCTGCGCGTGCCGCCGGGCATGTCGGCGTCAGCGGCGCAGGACGCACTGGCCGCGCACCTCTACGCGGTCGCGCCGTGGGGTGTGCAGGTGAACGTGACCTCAGGCGGAACAGGCGAGGGCTTCGCGGCAGACACGACGACGCCCGCCTATGGCATGCTCGGAGCCGCGCTCAGCCGAGCCTTCGAGCGCGACGTGGTCTTCGCCGGCAGCGGCGGTGCGATCCCGCTGACCAACGAGCTCAGCGAACGCTTTCCCGAGGCCGAGATCGCGCTGTTCGGCGTCGAGGATCCGGCGGCCGCGATTCATGCACCGAACGAGAGCGTCGCCCCCAGCGAGATCGAAGGGGTGTCGATCGCCGAGGCGCTCTTTCTCGCAGGTCTCGCGTCGCGACCTGTCGCCGCCGCCTGAGCCGTCGCTCGTCGCCTGCGGGTAGTATGCCCGGTCACGGGTCTGCGCGCGCTCGTCCCGCTGCCCGATAGACTGAGCCGGTGCGCGCCTGCAGCAGGCGTGGGGAAGGATCGCTGTGGCCACTCCGGAGGACTCACTCTGGCTGAACAACACCGTCACGATCGCCGCCGGGCAGTTCGGCCCGACGACCGACAAACAGGAGAACCTGCGGCAGATCACGATGTATGTGCAGGAGGCCGCCGACCGTGACGCCTCACTGATCGTCTTTCCCGAGTACGCCTCGTACTTCAACGGGCGTCTGGGCGCAGACTACGTCGCCAACGCAGAATCGCTCGACGGACCCTTCGTCACGACTCTGGGGCGCCTTGCTCGCGAACATCGAATGCACATCGTGGCGGGACTCGTCGCCGAGAGCGAGGTCGCCGACAAGTTCTCGAACACCGTCGTGGCCGTCGGCCCAGACGGAGACATCGAGTGTTCGTACAGCAAGGTGCACCTGTTCGACGCGTTCGGGCACAGAGAGTCCGACTGGGTGGTGCGCGGTTCGCTGGAGGGCAGCGCTCCGGTGTTCGAAGTCGACGGCGTCTCAGTGGGGCTGCAGACCTGTTATGACCTGCGGTTCCCGGAGCTGACTCGCCGCATCGTCGATGCCGGCGTCGAACTGGTGGCGATTCCCTCGCAGTGGGTGGGCGGCCCGCTGAAAGAGCATCACTGGAACACGCTGGTGCAGGCCCGTGCCATCGAGAACACCGTCTATGTGCTGGCAGCGGGGCAGTCGATCCCACACGGCATCGGTCGCTCGCTGATCGTCGATCCCATGGGCGTCGTGCTTTCGGCCACCGGCGCGGAGAGCGCCTTTCTCAGCACCGAGATCAGTCTGGAGCGCATCGCCCAGGTGCGTGCGAACAATCCCGCACTGCAGATGCGCCGCCTCGACGTCGTCGTTCCAGACGACGGCTCAGCCGCGCAGTCGCTCTAGGCGCTCGGCGGCATCCTGCAGCACGGCATCCCGCTTGCTGAATGCGAACCGCAGATACGGGCGGTACAGCTCCGCATTCTCGGGCGCTGCGAAGGCAGTGAGCGGAATCGCGACGACCCCGCAACGTTCGGGCATGACACGCGCCAGTTCGGTCGCATCGTCGAATCCCAAGGGGCTCCCGTCGGCGACGCAGAAGTACGAAGCGGCGGCGGGGCTGCTGTCGAACCCAGCTGCGACGAGTCCGCCATGCAGGATGTCGCGGCCGTGCTGCAGCCCGCATCGTATCTGCTCGTAGTCGCTGTTGGGCAGCCGCAGGCCGGTCGCGACAGCAGGCTGGAACGGTGCGCCGGTGGTGAACGTCAGGAACTGTTTCACCGTCTGCACCGCTTGGCGCAGATGAGCAGGAGCGGTCAGCCAGCCGATCTTCCACCCAGTCACTGAGAACGTCTTGCCAGCAGATGAGACCGTGATCGAACGGTCGGAGGCTCCTGGAATCTGCGCGATGCTGGTGTGCCGGGCATCGTCGAAGACCAGGTGCTCGTAGACCTCGTCGGTGACGATCAAAGCGTCGAAGCGCTCGGCCAGCTCGACGATGCGGGTCAGCGCGGCACGACCGATCACGGTGCCGGTCGGGTTGTGGGGGTTGTTCAACAGGATGACGCGGGTGCGTTCGGAGAACGCCTGCTCGAGTCGGTCGAGGTCGAGATCGAATGTGGGCGGCGTCAGGGGCACGCGCACTTGACGCGCGCCGGCCATGGCGATGAGAGCGGTGTATGCGTCGTAGCAGGGCTCGAGCGTGATGACCTCGTCACCGGGGCCGGTCAGTGCGAGCAGCGTCGCTGCCAGCGCCTCGGTGGCGCCTGTGGTGATCAGCACCTCGCTGTCGGGGTCGACGTCGAGACCGTAGAAGCGTTGTTGATGCTCGGCGACGGCGAGACGAAGGTCGGCGAGGCCTGGGCCCGGCGCGTACTGGTTCACGCCGTCGGCGATCGCCTGCCGGGCCACGTCGAGCACGATCTGCGGGCCAGAAGCATCGGGGAAGCCCTGACCGAGGTTGACGGAGCCGGTCTCGATTGCGAGATTGGTCATCTCTGCGAAGACCGTCGGAGCCGGTTGGCCTTTGTCATTCAGCAGACCGACCGCTGCCGCAACGTGTCGCCAGGGCTGTGTGCGCTCCTCGTGCGGGGCGCAATCCTCGTGTGAAGTCATGGCCATAACTCTAGACTCGGTCGCAACAGGATTTTGCTCAGCTTTGACACAGGCGCTTCATAACATGCAGGTGCACGGTGGGTATGTACGAGAGGAACGATTCTTATGACTCCGGAAGATCAGGACGCTCGGTCGCCTCAGGCCGAGCCCGCACGCCAAGAGGCCGCAGCGTCGCAGCAGGTTCCCCCTCGCCAGCCGTTCTCCGAGCAGCCGACCACTCCGCTGCCCCCGGTCTATGCTGCGCCGCCGACTTCTGCACCGGTCTTCGCACCGGGGCAGTCGGACTCTGCCGGCGCACCGGCGCAGCCGACGGCTCAGACGCCGCAATACCCAGAGCAGCAGACGCAGCGGTTTCCGACCGAAGCGTACCCGACCCAGCCGCTGAACGATCCGAGCGCGTCTGCCGGTGGCGGCTTCGGCGGCGGAGACGGTCTCAACGGCGGCTCTGTCGACGGTGCAGACGGCCAACCCGGCACCGCGAAGCGCAGCGGCGGTTCGATCGCCAAAGTGGTCGGCATCGCGGCGCTCGTCTCGGCGCTGGTCGGCGGCGGCACAGGTGCCGCCATCGGCTGGCAGGTCTCGAATCATGGTGAGCCTTCGGTGAGCGCCAGCTCGGGCAGCTCGAACGTCACGATCAACAACCCGCAGAGTGTGACACAGATCACCGCCGCGGCTGCGAAGGCGAGCCCCTCGGTGGTTACGATCTCGGCCACCACCGGCAGCGAGTCCGGCACCGGCTCGGGGGTCGTGCTCGACAACTCCGGCCACATCGTGACGAACACGCACGTGGTCACCCTCGACGGCGCGTCGTCGAAGGCGCAGCTCAGCGTCACACTGAGCGACGGCAGCATCTACGAGGCGTCAGTCGTGGGGCTCGATCCGACCACTGACCTCGCCGTCATCCAGATCAAGAACCCGCCGGCACTGACCCCGATCACCATCGCCGACTCGGCCAAGCTCAACGTCGGCGACACGGCGGTGGCCATCGGCGCCCCGCAGGGGCTGCAGAACACCGTCACCAGCGGTATCGTCTCGGCGCTCAATCGTGCGATCTCGCTGAGCTCGTCGGCTGCTCAGGACGGAAACGAGGGCGAAGACGGCAGCACCGATCAGGGAAACGGCTTCGACTTCTGGAACAACTTCGGCTCAGGCGGCGGCAGTCAGCAGCAGCAGCCTCGCTCGCAGAGCGGCAGCTCGTCGGCGGCAGACAACTCGATCTATCTGTCCGTGATCCAGACCGATGCGGCGATCAACCCCGGCAACTCGGGCGGGCCGCTGGTGAACGATGCCGGCGAGCTGATCGGGCTCAACGTGGCGATCGCCACCGCCACGAGTTCGTCCGGGCAGTCGAGCTCGTCAGGCAGCATCGGCCTGGGGTTCGCGATTCCGGCCAACGTCGTCAAGCGTGTGACCGGCGAGCTCATGGCGAGCGGCAAGGCAGAGCACGGGCAGCTGGGCGCGACGGTCAGCAGCGCCACGGCCCAGGACGGCGCCACCGGCGCTCTGATCAAGGATGTGACCAGTGGAGGGCCTGCAGATCAGGCCGGTCTGCGTGCGGGCGACATCATCACCAAGGTCGACGACGTGCGCATCACAAGTTCGTCGCACCTCATCGGCACTGTGCGTCAGAACGGTCCCGGCACTAAGATCACGGTTGAGTACGTGCGCAACGGCCAGACGCAGAGCACCGAGATCACCCTTGAGGCTTCGGCGCAATGACGAAGTCCGGCCGAGGCGAGCACGGCTCGGACGGAAGGAACCGATCATGACGTCGATCACGGATCACTCTGGAGACGACGATCCGCTGCGCGAGCTCGAGCGTGAGTTCGACTCGGGCAGCGTCGCCGTGCTCGAGCGTGAGATGCAGGAGCTCGAAGAAGACGGCGACCACGATCGCTTCGCACACTATGTGCAGAAAGAGAAGATCATGGAGTCGGCCGTCAACGGCACTCCGGTGCGCGCGCTGTGCGGCAAGATCTGGACGCCCGGGCGCGACCCGAGCAAGTTTCCGGTCTGCCCTGAGTGCAAAGAGATCTACGAGCGTATGCGCGACGAGTGACCGCTGACCTCTGTCGCGTCAGCGGTCACTCGTAGAGACCGGCTGCTCGAAAAGGCTGGCTACTCGAAAAGGCTGGGGATGGCCGGGTCGCCCTTCGAGAGACGGCGACCGTTGGCCGGCAGCTCCTGCAGCACCTCTTGGTGGTGTTCGCGCGCAGCGCGTGTGCCGTTCACCCCGACGTACGCCTGATTGGCCTCGCCCTTCGTGATCAGCGGCACCAGCAGCGAACGGTCGTTCGCGTCGCGGGCCGCAGACTTCTCGACCGCGATGATCTCGGCTGTTGCGCGCCCTCGCGCGTTGATCCGACGTGCGGCATCCTTGCGCCCGCCTTGGTGCGCCTTGCCTGCACTGGTCTTCTGCACCGGTGTCCAGGAGCCGTCGGCGTTCTGTCGGCTGGTCAGTTTGTAGACCATGCCTGCTGTGGGATGCCCTGAACCGGTCAGCACCGACGTGCCCACGCCGTAGCTGTCGACCGGGCACGCCTGCAGCGCGGCGAGCGCGTATTCGTCCAGATCGTTCGTGACGGTGATCTTCGTCTCGGTGGCGCCGAGGCTGTCGAGCTGCTGACGAACCGCGGCGACCGTGCTTGAGAGGTCTCCGGAGTCGATGCGCACCCCGCCGAGCTTCGGCCCGGCGACGCGCACCGCGGTCTCGACACCCTGTGTGATGTCGTAGGTGTCGACGAGCAGCGTCGTATCGACGCCCATCGCTTCGATCTGCGCACGGAACGCCGCCTCCTCGCTGTCGTGCAGCAGCGTCCAGGCGTGGGCAGCGGTGCCCATCGTGGGGATGCCCCAGCGGCGTCCCGCCTCGAGGTTGGAGCTGGCCGCGAAACCGGCGATGTAGGCGGCACGAGTGCCGGCGACGGCCGCGATCTCGTTCATGCGTCGCGAGCCCATCTCGGCGAGTGGGCGCCCGTGGGCTGCGGTGAACATGCGGCTGGCGGCGCTCGCGACGGCGGAGTCGTAGTTGTATACGCTCAGCGCCAGAGTCTCGAGCACGACGCCGTGAGCGAAGTCGGTCTCGAAGGTCAGCAGGGGAGAGTGGTTGAAGTAGAGCTCGCCCTCGCGATAGCCGAAGGCGTTGCCGTCGAAACGGTAGTCGGCCAGCCAGTCGACGGTATCGGGGCGCACCACTTTGCCATCGCGCAGAAAGCGCAGCTGTTCGTCGGTGAAGCGGAAGTCACGCACCGCTTCGAGCAGGCGACCGGTGCCGGCAACCACGCCGTATCGTCGCCCGTTCGGCAGGCGGCGCGCGAAGAGCTCGAACAGACTCGGGACGTCTGCGGTGCCGTCGTGCAGGGCTGCGTCGAGCATGGTGAGCTCGTAACGGTCGGTGAGCAGAGCGGTCGATGCCGCCGTGGTGATGGAAGACACGTTCGTGGTGCGCATGAAGTCACTCTACACGCAAGTGCACCTGTTCAGACATGTATTTTGGGGAGCGTTCTCGTCGTGCCTGGACATCGGCCCGTGAGACAATTGGCCGCATGGGCCAGTCATTGATTCTCGCCAGTCACAACGCGCACAAGCTCACAGAGTTTCGCCGCATCGTCGCTCAGGCACTGCCTGGCGCCGAAGTCGAGTCGTACGAGGGGCCTGAACCCGTCGAGAGCGGGGTCACCTTCGAAGAGAACGCGCTGATCAAAGCCCGGGCCGCCGCCCGTCACGACGGGAGACCCACGTTCGCCGACGACAGCGGCATCGCCGTCGACGTGCTGGGCGGGTCGCCCGGCATTTTCTCTGCGCGCTGGGGAGGAACACAGGCCGGCGACGAGTTCAACCGTCGACTCCTGCTGCAGCAGCTCGCCGACGTCCCCGACGAGCATCGTGCAGCCGAGTTCGTCTGCGCCATCGCGCTGGTGATTCCCTCAGAGGCAGGGCTGCCCCAGCGGGAGCACACCGTCATCGGGCGCTGGCCGGGCAGTCTGCTGCGTGACGAGCGCGGCGACGGCGGCTTCGGCTACGATCCGATCTTCCTGCCGCGCGGCGAGCACCGCTCGTCGGCAGAGCTCAGCGCCGACGAGAAGAACTCGCTCTCGCATCGCGCCCGCGCCTTTCGGGCGCTGGTGCCGATTCTGCGTGACGAGTTCGGAGCCTGAACCCGAAGGTTCAGCTCACTGCGGGAGTGCTCGTTGCGAACAGCTGCTCGCGCACCGCACGGCGCAGCACCTTGCCGAGCATCGAGGTCGGCAGAGACTCGACCACGACGAACGCGCGCGGCACCTTGTACCGCGCCAGCGTGCGCCGGCAGTGCTCCGCCAGCGTCTCGCGGTCGAGAGCGGCTCCGTCGCGCAGCACCAGAGCTGCGGTGACCCGTTCGTTGCCGCTCTCAAGTCGCTCCCCGACGACGGCGGCGGCACGAACGTCGTGATGGGTGCACAGCACCGCCTCGACCTCTGAAGGCGAAACGTTGAAGCCGCCGGTCACGATGAGCTCTTTGCTGCGGTCGACGATGCTGAGGTAGCCGTCTTCGGCCTGCACCACGATGTCGCCGGTGCGCAGCCACTCGCCGTCGATCAGTGTCTCTGCGGTGAGCTCCGGGCGCTGCCAGTAGCCGGCGAAGACCTGCGGGCCGCGTACCAGCAGCTCGCCCTCGCTGCCCGGCGCAGCATCCGCGTGCGGGTCGTCAATCTCGGCGATGCGGATGTCGGTGCTCGGAAACGGCACGCCCACGGTGCCCGGGCGGCGGCTCGGGCCGATCGGATTGCCTGCGATGATCGGAGACGCCTCGGTCATGCCGTAGCCCTCGACGAGCAGCCCGCCGCTGAGACGCTCCCAGCGGTCGACCAGATCGGTGTGCAGCGTCATGGCACCGCTGATCGAGAATCGCACCGAGTGCAGATCGACGCGACCGGCTTCGGCCGCCGAGCAGAGGCGATCGTAGATCGGCGGCACGGCTGGCAGAAAGGTGATGGGCCGTCGACGCTGTGCGGCGATCAGCAAGTCGAGGTCGAACTTTGGCTGCAGCGCCAGCGTCGCGCCCATGGCGATGCCGTAGGCGAGGCAGAGGGTGAGCCCGTAGGCGTGGAAGAAAGGGAGCACGCAGGCGAAGACCTCTTGGCCGCGCCGCAGGCCCGGCACCCATGCCTCGCCCATCAGCTCGTTCGAACGCAGATTGCGGTGGGTCAGCATGGCCGCCTTCGGACGGCCTGTGGTGCCAGAGGTGTACTGCAGGGCGGCGAGATCGCCGAGTGCCGGCATCGGCCAGTCGGCAGGGACCGGCGCGGTGAGCTCGGTGAGGTCGTGAAAGCTCAGCACGGCCGCCTCACCCGGAGATGACAGGGCGGCGCGCATCGTGCGCGCCCGGCTGATCGGCAGGCGCAGCGCGAGGCGGGAGCGCAGCGGCAGCGCCTCGATGAGGTTGACCGCGATCAGGTGCTCGGGGCGACGGTCGGCCGGGAAACCGGCGACGAGGTCGGCGACGGAATCCCACACGATCGCCACTCGGGCGCCGTGGTCGGCGAACTGTGCGCCGAGCTCGGCGGCGGTGTACTGCGGGTTGTGCTCGACCACGACCGCACCGATGCGCAGTACGGCATAGAACGCGACGACGTGCTGCGGGCAGTTCGGCATCACAAGGGCCACGCGGTCTCCGCGCTCCACGCCGAGGTCGAGCAGGGCCTGTGCGAGCCCATGCACCTGGGCGCCGAGGTCGGCATAGGTGAGCGTGCCGCCGAGGAAGTCTGTGGCGACTCGTTGGGAATACGTCGTGACGCTGCGCTCGAAGGCGTGCGAGAGCGTGTCATAGCGCTCGGGAATGTCAGCGGGGACGCCCTCAGCGTAGGAATCGATCCACGGGCGAGATGTCATGGTCACGGATACCTCCAGATGTGCGTGTCGAAGAGGCGGGGACTGGGCGTCTCCGCTGACGTCGACCTGCTTTCAGAGTATCGGGGCACAACTTGTGAGATTCCTGTCTTTGCACAGAAACGACGGTCTGTGTTCGGAGATTACCTCCAAAGTCGTCGTGTGAGGAGCCTTCGGCGAATCAGAGTCGGAAGATTGCAACGACCGCGCCGACGAGCATCGGCAGCGCGAGCAGCCCGAGCATCGTGACGTTGAGCGCCAGACTGTCGCGCAGCACGGCGATGAACTCACGGATCGTGGCGCTGGGGCGATAGTAGCGAGCCGTGTGGCCGCCGACTGCCTGCCCTGGGATGCCCAGACGGCGCAGCAGCATTGCGGCACGAAACGCATGGTAGTCGCTGGTGGTCGCCACGAGGGGGCCGCGTACGTCGCGTGCCTGCAGCAGGTCTTGGGAGAACCGCAGGTTCTGCTCTGTGGTGCGGGAACGGTCTTCGATCGCGATCTGATCATCAGGCACGCCGAGCGCCCGCAGCCGCTCAGCCATGGCATCCGCCTCGCTGCGTGGCTCGTCAGGCCCCTGCCCGCCCGACGCCACCATCAGCGGGGCCCGCCCATCGTGCTTCAGGCAGCGCTCGCGCACCCTGAGGCCGGCACGAATGCGCTGTTCGATCAGGGGAGTGACCTCGCCGTCGCGCAGACCGGCGCCCAAGACGATCACCGCGGCCGCACGCTCGGAGCGATGCCACGCCACGGAGGCGTAGACCAGCGAGTAGAGCAGATAGGCGGTGAATGCGAAGGCCACGTAGCCGATCGGCGGCAGCAGCAGAATCAGCCAGATCATCGTCCACTGGCTCTGAGCCAGAACGGCAGCGACGCAGGCTGCGGTGTATGCCAGCATCGCGAGGCCGGTCGCCAGCGACAGCAGATTGGCGAGTGTGCGCTGCTCGCGTCGCAGCATGGTGAGACCGTTGACGATGAGGTAGAGGGTCAGCACCAGCACCATCAGCAGCATCGCTCCCAGCAGAGAGAGCATGACCCAGCCGAGAATCGGAGAGCCGCTGTCGCTCTCGCCTGCGGGCGCACCAGAGCGATTGCGGTGGGCACGGTCATCGCGAGAGCCGCGAGCCAGAGCACCCCGGTGCGCAGCATCCGGGCATCGCGCACGAAGCAGAACACGCCACTGGCAGCGAGCACGATGGGAACGATCATGATGAGCCTCTCGGTGGAACGCCCTTCAGCGTATGGTCTGGGGGCACACGGACGGATCGTTCTCAAGGATGAGACGCAGAGATCAGCCTGCAGGCCGATGTGCCGCTGAGCGCGACGGCGGATTCTGGAACCATGAATGATACGAATTCGCAACCAGCCGGCGACGCGCGGCTGACCGCACTGAACTTGGTGAAGATCTATCACGACCCCGAGCACCCGGAGACACAGACCCCAGCACTCAACGGTGTGTCTCTGGTCGTGCGGCCAGGGGAGTCTCTGGCGATCATGGGGGCCTCGGGGTCGGGCAAGACGACTCTGCTGCATGTGCTCGCCGGCATTCTGACGCCGGACAGCGGGCAGGTGCTGCTGCATCTGCCGCAGACCGACGCATTGATCGAGGTCAGCGGACTGAACGGGCGAGACCGCACGCGGCTGCGACGCGAGCGCTTCGGCTTCGTCTTTCAGCAGGGGCTGCTGCTGCCCGAGCTCACTGCGGTCGAGAACGTGGCGATGCCGCTGATGCTTGACGGGGTCGGTCGACGCGAGGCTGAGTCGCTCGCAGCCCAGTGGCTCGTCTACCTAGGCCTCGCCGGCATGGAGCAGCGGCGCATCGGGCAGCTCAGCGGCGGCCAGGCCCAGCGCGTCGCCATCGCCCGTGCACAGGTCACCGGTGCCGCCGTGATCTTCGCGGACGAGCCGACCGGCGCGCTCGACTCAGAGACCTCGGCCGAGGTGCTCGCCGCATTGCTCGACTCGACAGTGGCACAGTGGCACAGGGGCGCACGCTCGTCATGGTGACGCACGATGCCGCTGTTGCGAGCAGATGCTCGCGCACCGTGCACATGCGCGACGGTCGGCTGGTCAGCGAGCAGGTGGCGTCATGAGCGGGACGGACGTCGTACCGGCTTCGGCCTCTCTGCTGTCTGCGCGCCGTCGTCGCGCCCGACTCTTCACCATCTGCTGGGTGCTGTGCCGGCCTGCTCGCAGCGACTGGGCCTCGCTGCTGCTTCCGGCGGTCGCGTTCGCAGTGACCACGGCGCTGGGGCTGACCGTGCTGGGCGGCACGCTGATGTTCTGGAACTGGCAGACCGAGATCGCGCCGGTGTATCAGATGCTCAGTCTGCTGGCCGTGGTGCTGCTCGCCGTGCCGCTGGTGAGCCTGGGCGCTGCGGCCGCACGACTCTCGGCTCGGCGACGCGACGAGCGGCTCTCATCGCTGCGACTGATCGGGGCGCCTGGCTCGACCGTCACGCTGCTGACCGTGCTGGAGTCGACGGTGATCGCCATGGTGGGCGCACTGGCGGGCTGCGTGCTCTCGACGGCGTGGCTGCCTCTGGTGGGGCTGCTGCGCTTCGGCGGTGCGCCCATTGGGGCCGCCTCGCTGTGGGTCGGGCCCGGACGGCTGGTGATGGCAGTCGGCGTGGTGGGCGCGATCGCGGCGATCAGCGCCGTGGTCGGCCTGCGTCGAGTGATCATCTCACCGCTTGGCGTGCGGATGCGACAGACCGCTCCGAGAATGCGCACCCGCCGGCTGGTGATCAGTCTGATCGTGCTGGCCGCCGCCGCGCTGGCCGCAAAGCTGGCCGGTGCGGCGACAAGCGTCGCGATCGTCGTCGCCGTGGCGCTCGGCTCGTTGATGATCGGGCTCATGATCCTCAACCTGCTCGGCCCATGGGTGCTGTCGGCCACCGCTCGACGCGGTGTGCGGCGCGCCACGACGGCCGACCGGCTGATCGCGGCGCGAGACACCCTGGAGTCTCCGGCGGCGGCCTGGCGGCAGGTCGGTGGTCTTGCGTCGATCACGTTCGTGGCGGTCATCGCCGGGGCAGGGCTGGCGATGGCAGGTGCTGCCAGCGGCGATGCCGGTGCAGAGGATGCCATGCTCATCACCGACATGCGCACCGGCGTGCTGCTGACGCTCGCGATCGCCTTCATGATGGTGGCCTGCTCGGTCGGTGTAAACCAGGCTGCTGCCGTGCTGGACCGCCGTGACCTGTACCAGGCGATGTCTGCGATGGGCATGGATCAGTCGACGATGGAGGCTGCCCGCCACCGCGCGGTGTTCTCTCCGCTGACGACCGTGGTGGTCGTCTCAGCCCTCTGTGCTGTCGTGGTCGCGGGGCCGATCGTCGGCGTCGGCCTGTTCCTGCAGCCTTTGGCGGTGCTCACCGTCGCACTGACCTTCGGGCTTGGGTTTGCGATCGTGTGGCTCGCGCTCGCGGCCACCCGGCCGCTGCTGCGGCAGGTGCTCGTTCGCGAATAGAGGTGCGTCAGCTGCGCCAGAGTGTGCCAGCGGGCTCTGATGTCATGAGTGCGGAAGGCGGGACTTGAACCCGCACGCTCGAAAGCACAGGAACCTAAATCCTGCGTGTCTGCCAATTTCACCACTCCCGCGTGGCAGCGGGTGTGGTGAAGCAGAGAACTGAGCCGCCACTCCCGCGATGCAGCGGTTTCGGGCCGCTGAGACGAGGTGATTCTAGCAAAGCATCGTGGCCGCTGCCGCTGGGAGCACCGGACGTCTGGAGGTATTGACTGCCTGGTCAGCGTACTATCGAGAGCAGGTCAGCCTGCCGCCGATCGGCCGGCAGAGATGGGGTCACAGATGGTGTCGCGCAGAATCTACGCAGATCGAACCGAGCAGTCGTTCGAGAGCGCCGAGGAACGTCGAGCTCAGGGCAAGGCGTATCGAAAAGAACTGCCGATCGAAGAGCTGGGGCGGTACGTTCGCAGCGATCGAGACCCCGTCGCCATTCTGAAGAAGCAGGACGAAACGCGACTGCCCGATCTGGTGCCGCTTCGACATGAGCGCATGTCGGCATCCCCGTTCACCTTCTATCGCGGTTCGGCGCGTCTGATGGCCTTCGACCTGGCCCAGCAGCCGAACACCGGTCAGCAGGTGGTGGCCTGCGGTGATGCGCACATCAGCAACTTCGGCTTCTTCGCGTCGCCCGAGCGACGTCTCGTCTTCGATCTCAACGACTTCGACGAGGCCGCGCCAGGCCCGTGGGAGTGGGATGTGCGGCGCATGGTGGCGAGCGTGGTGCTCGGCGCGAAGGATGCCAACTACAGCGACGAAGACGTGCAGCATCTTGCCCAGCAGACTGCGCATGCCTATCGCATCGCCATTCGCGGTCTCTCTCAGCAGTCGGCGCTGGAGCGCTACTACCAGTCGATCGACGAACAGCTGATCGTCGACCGTCTCGATGCCTCGTCGCTGCCTGCCTTTCAGAAGGTGGCTGCGAAGGCACGGCGGCGCACCTCGGTGCAGGCTGTGACCAAGATGACCGAGCTCGACGAGAACGGTCGACTGCAGTTTCGAGAGGATGCGCCGGTGCTCACGCACCTCATCGATGCGCCTGCCCGCGATCTGCGCAAGCTCTATCGGGAGTATCTCGCCTCGGCCTCTCCCGACATCCGACTGCTGCTCGAGAAGTATCGACTCATCGACGGGGCCAGGCGCGTGGTCGGCGTCGGCAGCGTTGGCACTCGCTGCTACGTCGTGCTGCTGCAGGACGCCGTGGGCCAGCCGCTCGTGCTGCAGATCAAAGAGGCGGTCACCTCGGTCGTCACGGAGTTCAACAAGCCGAACGCGTCGACTCCCGACACGCTGCAGCGCCGAGAGCACAACGGCAAGCGCGTCGTCGACCATCAGCGCATCCTGCAGGCGGTGTCCGATCCGTTCCTCGGCTGGGGATCGGCAGGCGGGCATGACTTCTATATTCGTCAGTTCCGCGACATGAAAGGGTCGATCGACCTGTCGAAGCTCAACGCCCGCGGATTCGAAGAGTACGTCACAGGCTGTGGTCTGCTGCTGGCCCGCGCGCACTCGCAGAGCCCGGCCCTGCACTGGATCGCCGGATACCTGACGAAGGGCGCCAAATTTGACAAAGCGATGACTCGATGGTCGATGGCGTACGCCGAGCAGGTGGACGAGGACTACAAGCGGTTCGTGGCCTGAGCATTGCCTGAGCAAGCCGCTCGCAGAGGGGATCAATCGCACAGGAGTGAGTCGACCCCGGTAGAGTAGTGGGGATATGGCTGACCTCGAAATCTCTGAACGCATTGACGCACTCCGTTCCACGTACGGCGACATTCGCCAGGTGGTCGACCCCGAATCGCTGTCCCAGCGCATCGAGGAACTCAATGAGCAGGCTGCTGCGCCTGGGCTCTGGGACGACTCCGAACGCGCCCAGAAGGTGACGAGTCAGCTGTCGCACGCGAAGTCGCAGCTGCACAAAGTCGAGTCGGTCGGCCAGCGCATCGACGATCTGGAGGTCTTGGTCGAGCTCGCCAACGAAGAGAACGACGAGGCTTCGAAGCGCGAGGCGGAGCATGAGCTCGAGCAGCTGCAGAAGTCGGTCGACGACCTCGAGGTGCAGACGCTGCTGAACGGCGAGTACGACGAGCGTGGTGCCGTCGTGACGATTCGCGCCGGTGCCGGGGGTGTGGATGCGGCAGACTTCGCCGAGATGCTGCTGCGGCAGTACACGCGGTGGGCTGAGCATCACGGCCTCAAGCCCACGATTCTCGACACGTCGTATGCCGAAGAGGCGGGCATTAAGTCGGCCACCTTCGAGATCGACGATCCATACCTGTTCGGCAAGCTCTCAGTCGAAGCCGGTACGCACCGGCTGGTGCGTATGAGCCCGTTCAACTCGGCGGGCAAGAGGCAGACCTCGTTCGCCGCCGTCGAGGTGGTGCCTCTCGTCGCACCGACCGAGCACATCGACATTCCCGACGCCGACATCCGCGTCGACGTCTTCCGTTCGTCCGGTCCAGGCGGTCAATCGGTCAACACGACCGACTCGGCTGTGCGCATCACGCACCTGCCCACCGGCATCGTGGTGAGCTGTCAGAACGAGAAGAGCCAGATTCAGAACCGCGCTGCCGCGCTGCGTGTGCTGCAGTCGCGCCTGCTCGAGATCCGTCGACAGGAAGAAGAGGCCACGAAGAAGGGCCTCGCCGGTGACATCAAGGCCAGCTGGGGCGACCAGATGCGCTCCTATGTGCTGGCTCCGTACCAGATGGTCAAAGACCTGCGAACCGGCTATGAGGTGAACAACCCCGACGACGTCTTCGACGGCGATCTCGACGGGTTCATCTCGGCTGGTATCCGCTGGCGCAAGGGAAGTGCACGGCAAGACTCATGATGATCAGTTTCGAGAACGTCTCCAAACGGTACAAGAAAGCCGACCGACCGGCTCTCGAAGACATCACCCTCGACATCGACAAGGGCGATTTCGTCTTCATCGTGGGTGCGAGCGGTTCGGGCAAGTCGACGATGATTCGACTCATTCTGAAAGAGGAGAAAGTCAGCGCCGGCGACATTCACGTGCTCGGCTACGATCTGCGTGCGATCTCGTCGCGGCGAATCCCGTTCTACCGCCGCAACCTCGGCGTCGTCTTCCAGGACTTCCGTCTGCTGCCGAGCAAGACGGCCTACGAGAACATCTCGTTCGCGCTGGAGGTGACCGGCAAATCGGCCGGCTACATCCAAGAGGCCGTGCCAGACGTGCTGCGTCTGGTCGGGCTCGACGACAAAGGCAATGCCATGCCGCACGAGCTCTCCGGTGGCGAGCAGCAGCGTGTCGCGATCGCTCGCGCAGTGGTGACCAAGCCTGCGATTCTGCTGGCGGACGAGCCGACCGGCAACCTCGACCCCGACACCAGCGCAGGCATCATGAGCGTGCTCGAACGCATCAACGCCGGCGGAACGACCGTGCTGATGGCCACCCACGACACGACGATCGTCAACCGCATGCGCCGCCGCGTCATCCAGCTTGAGAACGGGCACCTTGTGCGCGACGAGCGGGACGCAGGCTACCTCGAAGAGAGCCCGGTCGTGGCTGCGGCCCAGGCGTCTGCTGCGGCTCGGGCCGCACATCCAGAGACACCTGCCGCCGAACCGCAGCGCCGACAGCCGGCAGCGCCGACGTTCACCGCCGCATCGCTGCAGAGCGAGACGAAGCCCGCCGCCCGCGGCCAGCAGCCGGCCGACGGAGGCGCCGAAGCATCCTCAGAGCGTGCCCCGCAGCCGCCGAAGACTCAGACGAGCAGCCCGGTGCCCGCCCAGTCGCGCAACCCGGTCGAAGAGGTGCGGCAGTTCACGACCGAACGCATCGTCATCGAGACCGAACCCGTACTCGACGGGTCGGCACCCCCGCAGCAGGTCGACCACCTGCCGCCGCGCGTGCGGATGCCTCATCAGCCCACGTCGAACGGCACGACGGCGACTCCGCAGACGGATCGGCCGGCCACGCAGCCGCCGACCGCGCCACGAGCTGCAGAGCCAGCACAGCCTGAGACCGGGCGCCTCGAGCTCGACGCCGAGGAGGACATCCAGGTGATCGCCTACGAATCGCAGCCGCTGACCGAGCGTCTGGGGCTTGTGGGCGGCAGCCAGCCCGCACCGGCACCTGTCGAGCGTGGGGCGCAGCAGGCGAACGATGCGCGATCAGCAGACGGGCGCGTCGGTGACCAGCCCCGTGGCGCGCAGGGTGATGAGAGCGAGGAGCGTCGGTGAACTTCCGTCGAATTCTGGCTGAGACGCGAACCGGACTCAGCCGCAACATGTCGATGGTCGTCTCGATCATCCTCGTCACCTTCATCTCGCTGACCTTCGTCGGCGCGGCCGTGGTGCTGCAGCAGCAGATCAACTCGATGAAGACGTTTTGGTACGACAAGGCTCAGGTGGCGATCTACCTGTGCTCTGACACCTCGTCGGTCGATCGCTGCCCGCAGGGTGCAGTGACCGACGACCAGAAGCAGGCCATCGAGCAGAAGCTCGACTCGCCGCTGTTCTCGGAGTACGTCGACCGACACTACTTCGAAGACCAGCACCAGGCCTATGAGAACTTCAAGCAGCAGTTCTCGGACAACCAGGCGCTGAGCTTCGTCACCGAAGATCAGCTGTGGAGCACGTATTGGGTCAACCTGAAAGATCCCACCCAGTCGCAGGTGATCATCGACGCATTCACGCAGGAGCCCGGCGTCGACCAGGTGCAGGATCAGAAGGCCTATCTCGACCAGATCTTCTCGGTGCTGAACGTCGGGTCGCTGACTGCGCTCGTGATCGCCGGCCTGATGCTCGTCGCCGCCATTCTGCTGATCACCACAACGATTCGTCTGTCGGCGTTCTCGAGACGAAGAGAACTCGGCATCATGCGACTGGTGGGCGCCTCGAACTTCTTCATACAGACGCCGTTCGTGCTCGAAGGTGTGGTCTCTGCTCTGATCGGCTCGGTGCTCGCCAGCGGCGCGCTGGCGGCCATTGTGAAGTTCTTCGTGCAGGGGTATCTCGCCAACGCGATGCCGTACACGGCGTTCGTATCGCTGCACACCATCTGGCCGGTGTTCCCGATCGTCATCGGGGTCGGCGTGGTGCTCGCCGCACTTGCCTCGGGCTTCGCGATCAGACGCTATCTGCGAGTGTGACCTGATGCCGAGAGATCAGGGCGAGCAGCTCATCGCCAGTAACAAGAAGGCCCGGCACGACTACACGATTCTCGACACCTATGAGGCGGGGATGGTACTGACGGGCAGCGAGGTGAAGTCGCTTCGCGAGGGGCGCGCGACCCTCGCTGACGGCTACGCGTACATCGATCGCGGCGAGATGTGGATCGACAACGTGCACATTCCGCAGTATCTGAACGGCACCTGGACGAATCATGCGCCCAAACGCAAACGAAAGCTGCTGCTGCATCGTCAGGAGATCATCCGCATCGGGCGCGGGCTTGACTCGGCTGGCACGACGCTGGTGCCGCTCAAGCTCTACTTCAAAGACGGTCGGGTCAAGGTCGAGATCGCTCTCGCGAAGGGCAAGCGAGAGTACGACAAACGCCAGACGCTGCGCGAGCGCCAGGACCAGATGGATGCCAAGCGTGCGATGGCGAGGATCAACCGGCGGAACGATCCCCGCTGAGCCGCGTGTTGTCGGTGTCCTTCGCGTGAGCTCGGTGCTCTCGCGTGAGCTTGACGGTGAGTGAAAAAGTCACCTCAACTGCTTGATTGTCTGCCTTAGGTGAGGGTAGCCTTATTCGTGGTAGTGACGAAGTCTTCGAGCAGATCGCCTCACGCTTTGATCTGGCTCGGTGGCCAACTCTCATGATCGGCGCGGTTCTTCAGATGCGCTGCCGATCTCACAATTGAATACTGGACGCACGTGAGGCCCCGCGAGAGCGGGGCCTCGCCATTTAACGGCGGTGCTGACGGTAGGGAATGCAACGGCCGATCTGGCGTTGTAAGATGATGAGTCCACCGTTCGGAAGCGATTTCGCACGGCGGCCAGTTGAAAACTGAAGAGGGGCCGATCGGTTTCGACACTGTCTTGATGATTGTGAGAAGCGGGCCGAGAAGGCGTGGATGATCTCGTAAACCAAGTCACGCAACCCAATAGGTGCCAACAACAAACGCACCGATTTCGCCCTCGCTGCGTAAAGCGAGCTAGAAATCCGTTCAACTGAGCATGCCTTCGCCTCAGACCTGAACGTCATTTAGAAGGCTTGCCGCCGCACCAAGTGGGAGGGTGCGTCGGGACTTTTCAGACCCACTGGGCTCGTCAGCCAGGCGTCTGTCACGACGGCTGGGGCCAAGTAGAACGCTAGACAGACTACGCCCGTAGAAGTCGCATGAAATGAGCAGTGGACCCGGGTTCGATTCCCGGCGGCTCCACTATGAAACACTGAACAGTAGCCTCTGCTGTCGACACGACCAGTCGTGTTGACGCGGAGGCTGCTGCCGTTTCCGGGCGTCACCTACACGCGGCGCGCTCTCAGTCGAGCAAGTATCATGACCGAAGCGCGCTGTCCACATAGGCCAGCCCGGAGTCGCACAAGCGCCCGACAATCGATCGCATCCCCAAGGAGCTGCTCTCGACATCCGCGTGAGCGCCTTGGCAGCCTCTGGGCAGGGCACATCACCACGGAGCGGAGTGCTGCCGTTGATGAGAGGGCCAGTGAAGAGACCACCGCTTAAGAGACAGACGCTGCTGCGAGCCGCCGTCGGCGCTGCCCTTCTGCTGGCGACTGGAGCGGGAGCCGCTGGGTGCGGTGACACCGTCGGTTGCGACGACAACGAACCTAATAGCGTCCCGGCGGCGACGGTCAGCGTGGCACCAGCTGTGGTGTCACCGTGGAAGACTCGTGGAGGCCACGGCCACGGGCACGGGCACGATCAAGGCCGAGATCATGACACCCACACCGAGGGGTGGTGGCCCCCATTCGGCGGGCGCTCCCATAGCCACCCATGTCACACAGCCACACCTGACGGGGGAAGCGATCGCACGCCCTGACCGGGCGCGTCGATCGTGTGCCCCGCTGTTCGAGCAAGATTGAGGTCACACAGCGCTCGTCGACGCACAACGTCTGTCGCTGCCAGACACAGCCGTGCAGCGGCCTCGAGCGCGGCGAACTCCGAATCACGTCTGGTCGGAGGATGCGGGCGCGACCGCGGAGTCCGTCGACGCATCTGTTTGCGAGGCAGGCTGATGCGGAGTCGCGTGGCCTTTCTGCGCCGCGAGCAGCCGATCGATCTTGCGTTCGAGTTCGCGAAACTGTGCTCGGGTCGCGGCCTGGTTGTCTTCGTCGACCTGGTGGATGCGTTCGACGATCCACGATGCGAGCGTGCCGGTCACGGTGCTGATCAGCGTGATACCGCCGGCCATAAGCGCGACGGCTACCAGTCGGCCGGTGAGTGTCGCCGTGGTGAGATCGCCGTAGCCAACGGTGGTGATGGTGACGATGCTCCACCAGATCGCGTCGCCGTAGGTCTCGATGCTTGACCCCGGCTGGCCGCGTTCGGCATCGAGAATGGCGAGCGAACCGACCAGCACGAGTAGGCCGACGGTGCCGATCACATAGACGAGGATCTTGCCTCGCAGCGCGGCGCCAGCGGTGCGCTGCAGCACGCGCAGCAGGGTGATCAGACGCAGCAGCCTGAGGGGACGGGCCATCGGCAGCAGCACCATTGCCAGATCCAGCAGGTGTGTGTAGAACCAGCGCCAACGGGGGTGCGCGAGCAGAATCGAGACCACGTAGTCGACCAAGAAGATCGCCCAGGTGACGTTCATCGTCCATTCGGTGACGGTGCGCAGACGACCGTCGGGGTCGCCGATCACCTGCCAGGCGTATGCGAAGAGGAAGATCAGCGCGGCGATGGCCAACGGCCAATCGGTGACGCGCTTCCAGCGTTGGAGGTCAGCCCCGAACGTGTGATGAGAGCCGAACACAGTCAGCAGATTAGAGTGCGGAGAGCTGCACAGGTGCGTGACCGATCGGCGTGCTCGAGCGTAGGCTCAGGCGACGCCGACCGGATCGAACGCAGAGGGGCAGGAATCAGTTGCGGCCTGAGAGTGCGGCAGCTTTGAGACTGTTGAACTCGTCGGGAGTGATGACTCCCTGGTCGAGCAGCTGCTTGGCCTGGGCGATCTCTGCGGCAGGGCTGGTGCCTGCGACCGAACGCACGTACGCCTCAGCGGCGTCTTCGACCTGTTTCTGCTCTTTGGCTGCACGCTCGGACATGCCAGAGCCGCGCGCGATCAGGTAGACGATTGCGGTCACGAACGGCAGGAAGATGAGGAAGACGAACCAGATGGCCTTGGCCCACCCATTGAGCTTCTTGTCACGGAAGAGATCGGAGATGATGCTGAACAGCGCCATCAGGTAGGCGATGAAGACGAAGATCGTGATGAACCACCAGATGGTGTTCCAAATGGTGGACCAGAAATCAGCAAACATGTGAGTCTCTCTCGTGATCGTCGGCTGCGGGGACTGAGTCGGTCTCGGCCCCTGCCGAATCCATGTGAATTGCGCTTCTCATTCTAGTGAGAACAGAGTGTGCTGAACCCTACGCGGCAGGGCGTCGACTCTGCAGCCATCCGACCGCGAGTCTGATGGCCACGGGCAGAACCGAAAGCACGACGATGAGAACGAGAATGACGTCGACATGGTCGGCTATCCACGGGATGCCGCCGAGCAGATGTCCGGCCACCGGCAGACCGATGCCCCAGATCAGGGCACCGACGCCGTTCCAGAACAGGAACCTGGTGCGTCCGTAGCCGGCGACGCCTGCTGCGAAGGGGACGAATGTGCGAATGATCGGAATGAACCGAGCCAGGAGAATTGCCGGCCCACCGAAACGCGCGAAGAAATGACTGGCCTTCGCCGAATGAGGGGCGAGGCGGCCCTGCACAGAGCGAGCGATGCGCTCACTGCGCAGTGAGAGGCGTCCGATGCTGTAGCCCGTCTGATCGCCTGCGAACGCCATCACGGCGATCACAAAGCACACCAGCCACAGCGGCAGCGCCGAGAGCGCCTCGTTCTGCGACTGAGCGGCACCGGTCAGCATGCCGAGCAGAAAGACCAGCGAGTCTCCCGGCAGAAAGAAGCCGATCAGCAGACCCGTCTCGGCGAAGACGATGACCGCGCAGACGACCAGCGCCCATGGGCCGGTGGCAGCGAGAATGACGTGGGGATCGAGCCAAGGAAACACCTGCTCACTCTACTCGCCGGATGGCCCGGTCACGCCCGTCTCACAGCCGCGTCTGCTGTGCTGAAATGACGGCGGTCGCCTGTCGTCTGCCGGAAGGGCACCCCATCAGTGACAGAGACAGGCGACCGTGCGGGTGGAGATCCCGGCGTCGCCGTCAGCGCCAGCCGCTGATCAGGCGCGAGGATCGTCGACGATGCACTTCTTCTGCTCAGCGGTGTAGAGCCAGTCCATGCTCACGTCGAACGGAGCGAACCACTCGGTGGCCTCGACGCCGGTGCGCTTGTCCTGGTGCAGGCCGTAGTTCTTCGGAGGCGCGATGTGGAACGTCACCGTGTACTCTCCGGGGTTCTCCAGCGATCCAACGAGCCCGGCGGCCTCTGCCGACTTCGGGATGTTCGTGCCGTAGTGCGACCCGTCGGCGGCGTTCATCTCCATGAACATGCCTTTGACGATCTCTTTGCCTGACTTGTCGGTGACCGTGTAGTCGATATTGAGGTCTGCGGGGGTCTCATCGACTGACCAGCCGTACTTGGTGCCCTCTTCGTTGACCTTGACGTCGAGCTCGATGTGCGCGATCGAATCGGCATAGGCCGGCATCATGCCGCCGTCAAACGCCATATCGCCGGGCTGAAAGTAGTTGGCCTCCATATGGAACGGGCCCTCATCGGCGTCTCCGACGGGAATCTCATGGTTCTGACCGTCGTCTTCAGGCGTACCGCACACCGAAGGGGCCAGGCGGGCGTCTTCGGCGGACGAATCGCTGCTCGCGGCCGTACTGCTCTGGGTGCTGCCGTTGTCGCTTGATGAGCAGCCGGTCAGCGCCAGCGTGCTGGCGGATGCGACCAGGCAGATGCCCAGTGCGGTGCGGGTCATGCGGTTCATTGTCATTCTTTGCTCCTTTAGTCTCTGGGCGACCGGACGTCGCCCCGAATGGGGGAAAACTGCGGGGAAGGGTGGTGGCCGGTGCCCAGAACACATGCTGCAGCCGGTCAGCGGTGGGCTGATTTCGGTCGGGTCTGTGCGGTCGCGCTCAGTCGTCGCTCTTCGCCGAGCTCAGTGCTGCCTCGGCGAGTTCACGTTTCTCGCGGCGCAGCTGTCTGTTCTGTGCCACGGTCAGCCAGACGGCGGCGACGACCAGAATGAGCTGCGGCAGCAGCGTTTCGGCACGTGGGTAGAGCCCGAGTACGGGCACTGTCAGCCAGCTGAGTGAGGGAATGCTGGTCTGCCCCAGGATGAAGCCGGCCTCACCGAGCTCCACCACTCCGTTGCCCACGAAGACGATCGCGAGCAGGAAGAGCAGAGCCGAGGTCGCCTTGAACACGATGCCGATCGGCAGCTTCACCGCGAAGTAGCGGAAGACGACGAAGACGCCGACGAGCAGTGCGGCGGCTGCGGCGATGCCGATGCCGACCCAGAGCGAGTCGGCCATGCCCCCTTGGAACGCGGCGGCATAGAACAGCACGAGTTCGGCGCCCTCTCGGCTGACGGCCAGGAAGGCTGCGAACGAGAGCAGCCACATGCTGCCTGTGGTGATCGACTGGTCGACCTTTCCGCGCACATACCGCTCCCAGGCCTGTTCGTCGGATTTGCTGAGCATCCAGTTCGAGATGTAGAAGAGCACGAGCACAGCGAGGAACATCGTGCCGCCTTCGAGCATCTCCTGCCCCGCACCCGCGTTCTGGAACACCGCGCTCAACAGCACGGCCAGCAGAATGGAGACGCCGATGCCGGCGAGCACGCCCCAGTAGACGTACTTCGTCAGCTGTCTGTTGCCTGACCGAACCAGGTACAGCACGATCGCTGCGACGACGAGCAAGGCCTCAAGGCCTTCGCGGAGCAGAATCGTGAAGGCTGTGACGAACGAGTAGACGCGCCGTGCCTCGGGCGTGACCGCCGTCGTCGAACGCTGGTCGAGCAGTTTCTGTGCGGCGGCCTCTTTCTGATCCTCAGGCAGGTCGTCTGCGATCACGCCGTCGAGCTCGAGCGCATCGCGTGCTGCGTTCAGTTTGATGCTCTCGATGGTGCTGCGCGCGGCAGCGGAGTCTTTGGCCTTGGCCTGGGACTTGGCCTTGCCGAACAGGCCTTCCATCATGGGCTTGCGGTTGCCGCTCAGTGACATCGACGGCCCCTCAAGCAGTGGGTCGTAGTACTTGAAGTAGGCGTTCTGCACCTCGCGGTAGGCCGACTCGTAGTCGGAGCCGTCCAGAGCGTCGATGGCGCTGTCGAGGGTGTCGGCGATCTTCAGCGCGACGTCTTGGTTGCTGGTCTCTGAGGTGTCGGCTGCAGCGTGCGCGGGAGTCGGGGCGAGAGCGACCCCGATGAGCGCCATCAGCGCCAGCGTGAGGCAGACGATGACGCGACCGATCCCGGCCAAACGGGGGTTGAGAGCTGCGACCGTAGATCGCGTCGGCTGCGAGACTGGGCGCCGCACCGCCGATACGGATGTGGTCCGGGAGTGCGACGCGACGACGCGCGGCGCCTGATTCTGCAGAGATTGGCTGTGTGCCACGACTTCCCCTAAAGGTCTGATGATGCCTTAGTGAGGTTAGACCTTCCTTATTTATTCGGCAACCCGAACATTCTACGAAGGCTACCCTGACAATGCTGCTGTGAGATGGGGCGCATCTCGGCCTGTTCGCAGCGGGGGCCCGCGGATCTGCCCAGAACAGATCTGCCCAGAGCGGCGCTGCCCGGTCGTGCAGGTCGCCGCATCGTGGGGGAGCGCATAATGGCTGCATGGTGAAAGCGCGCGGCTGGTTCCAGAACGTGTGGCCGGTGGCCGTCGGCGGCATGTTCGGCACGGCAGCGAGGGCCTCGATCGAGAGCGCCCTGCCGGTGGTATCCGGATGGCCCTGGCCGACATTCCTGATCAACCTCGGCGGATCTCTCATGCTCGGCCTGCTCACGGGGCTGCTCGCTCGCGGTGCGAGCGTCGGGTGGCGACGCCTGCTGCGTCTCGGCGTCGGCACCGGGGTCATCGGCGGGTTCACCACCTACAGCACGTTCGTGATGGAGGTCGATATGCGACTTGCGGGAGGCAGCACGACGCTGGCGCTGCTCTACGCGTTCGCCAGCATCCTCATGGGCGTCGCCGCTGCGGTCGCAGGTCTGGTCATCGGGCGAAAGGCGGTGCGGGCATGACCTTCGCACTGCTTGCACTGACGTCGATCGCGGGCGGCGTCGGCTCTGGCCTGCGCTACGTCGTCGACACGCTGGTGACCGGCCGGCGGCTCGAATCGTCGCCGAACGGCATGCCGATGGGCACGATGGTCGTCAACCTGAGCGCCTGCCTGCTGCTGGGGCTGCTGACCGGATGGGCGGCAGCCGAGGCTGCGCCGACGGTGGGGGCAGGGTCAGCCGGCGCGGATGTCTCGACCGGAGTGACCGTGCTCGGCGTCGGTCTGCTGGGCGGGTATTCGACGTTCAGCACAGCCTGCGTCGAGACCGGTCGTCTGCTGCTTCGGGGCAGGGTGCGGCAGGCGGTGACCCATGGGCTCGGCATGATCGTCGGATGCCTCATCACCGGCATGATCGGCATCGCTTTGGGCGGGCTGCTCGGCTAGCGTCGCCGCCGTTCTGCGGCGAACTGGCGCCGTGTTCGGCTCGGTCGTCGAGCGGACGAGCGCCGCTCGCAGCGAGGGTTCTCAGTGTCGGCGGGTCGGGCTATGGTGTCTGACATGAACGGGACCCCAGACGACCGCAGCGAGATGTCTCACGATGAGATGTCGCACAGGGGAATGAGCCACGACGCCGTGACCCATGAGACGTCGCACATGCAGATGAGCCACAGCGGCTCGAACCACGACGGCATGGCTCATGACGGCTCGAACCATGACGGCATGACGGGCATGGGCCCGAAGGCGCACATGCATCATGCAGGGCACGTTCTGCGCTTTCGGCGGCTCTTCGGGATCATGCTCGTGTTAGCGATCCCGACCGTGATGCTCAGCCCGATGTTTGCCGGCATCTTCGGATATCGTCTGCCCGACGTCGGGTGGGTCACCTGGGTGAGCCCTGCGCTGGGAACCGTCATCTACGGGTGGGGTGGGCGGCCCTTCCTCTCCGGGGCAGCCGACGAGATCCGATCTCGCAGGCCGGGAATGATGCTGCTGATCGCGCTGGCGATCACCGTCGCCTTTCTGAGCTCATGGGGTGCATCGCTGCATCTGCTGAGTCATGAGCTCGACTTCTGGTGGGAACTCGCCCTGCTCGTGGTCATCATGCTGCTCGGCCACTGGATCGAGATGCGCTCTCTGGCTCGCAGCGGGTCTGCGCTCGACTCGCTGGCCGCTCTGCTGCCAGACACGGCCGAGCGCGTGGTCTCGCATGGTGCTGACGGTGCCGAGCAGATCGAAGAGATGGCGCCGGCAGAGCTGCACGAGGGAGATGTCGTACTGGTGCGGCCGGGTGGCTCGGTACCGGCAGACGGTGTCGTCATCGACGGCACGGCGAGCCTCGATGAATCGATGATCACCGGCGAGTCCCGCCCAGTGCGGCGCTCGCTTGGAGACCACGTCGTCGCCGGCACCGTTGCGACGGATTCCGGCCTGCGCATCCGTGTGACGGCAGTGGGGCAGGGCACGGCGCTCGCGGGCATCCAGCGTCTGATCTCCAAGGCGCAGCAGTCCACGTCGCACACGCAGCGTCTGGCCGACCGTGCTGCCGGGTGGCTGTTCTGGTTCACGATCGCCGCGGCCGCGATCACGGCGATCGTCTGGGTCGTCGGCGGGCGGCCTGATCAGGCGGTCGTCCGAGCGATCAGCGTGCTGGTGATCGCGTGCCCGCACGCCCTCGGGCTGGCGATCCCGCTGGTGGTCTCGATCGCCACCGAGATCGCGGCGCGTTCCGGCGTTCTGGTCAGCGATCGGCTCGCGCTTGAGCGGATGCGCACCGTCGACACGGTGATCTTCGACAAGACCGGAACCCTGACGCTGGGAAGGCCAGAGGTTACTGGGGTGCTGCCTTCCGGTCAGGCTGTGTCGAGCCGCCATGATTCGACCGCGGCTGAGAACGCCGTGCTGCTGACTGCGGCATCGGTCGAGCAGAGCTCGGAGCATCCCCTCGCGACCGCGATCGTCGGAGCGGCGCAGCAGCGAGATCTCACGCTGCTTTCGGTCGACGACTTTGTGTCGGCGCCGGCCACTGGGGTCTCTGGCAGGGTGAACGGCCACCGCGTTCGGGTCGGCGGCCCGGGCATGTTGGCCGAGGCCGGGCTCTCCGAGCTCGATGGGGTCGACGGCTGGCGTTCCCAGGGCGCGATCATTCTGCATGTGGTGGTCGACGACAGCGTGGTGGGCGCGCTGCGGCTCGCCGATGCGCTGAGACCTGAGTCATCGCAGGCGGTCGCCGCGCTGCATCAGCGCGGCTGCCAGGTGATGATGCTGACCGGCGATGCACAGGCCGTCGCTGATCATGTGGCCGAAGCCGTGGGCATCGATCGCGTCTATGCTCAGGTGCGCCCGGAAGACAAAGCGGCTCACGTTCGAGACCTGCAGGGCGATGGTCGTGTCGTGGCGATGGTCGGCGACGGGGTCAACGACGCGCCCGCGCTTGCGCAGGCAGATGTCGGGCTGGCGATCGGCGCAGGAACGGATGTGGCTCGCGGAGCTGCTGACATCGTGCTGGCCGGCTCCGATCCTCGCACGGTGGTCTCGGTCATGGAGCTCTCCAGACACGCGTATCGCAAGATGCGGCAGAATCTGTGGTGGGCCGTCGGGTACAACCTGATCGCTGTTCCTCTCGCTGCCGGGGTGCTCGCTCCGTTCGGTTTCACTCTGCCCATGAGCATCGGCGCGCTGCTGATGTCGGCTTCGACTGTCGTTGTGGCGATCAACGCCCAGCTGCTGCGTGAGCTCGACCTCAGCCCGACGCACCTGTGCGGTCAGACGTCAGGCCCCCACAGCGGTGCCGAAGAGCAGACCGACGGCATAGGTGACGACCATAGTCAGCAATCCCATACCGACGTTGCGCACGACAGCCCGGCCTCGCCTCGCACCACCGAGCGTGGCGCTGACGAACCCGGTGAGCAGCAGCGCAATCGCCACCGCGACAATGGTGACACCGATGCGCACCGACTGATCGAGGGGCAGCATCATCGCGATGAGCGGAATGAGCGCACCAAGGGTGAACGACACGAATGAAGACCCGGCGGCCGCCCAAGGGTTGGTCAGTGCATCGGGATCGATTCCGAGCTCCGCATCGGCGTGGGCACGCAGCGCATCGTGTTCGGTCAGGTCGCGTGCGACCAGCTTGGCCACTTCGGGGGTGACACCACGATCGACGTAGATGGCGACCAGTTCGTCGAACTCTTCGCGCGGCATGGTTTTCAGCTCGTGTCGCTCTTTGGCGAGCATCGCACGCTCTGTGTCACGCTGGGTGCTCACTGAGACGTATTCGCCGCCCGCCATTGAGAAGGCCCCGGCGACCAGCGCCGCGATACCGGAAGCGGCGATCGCCACCGTGTTTGTCGTCGCGCCGGCGACGCCGATGATCGTGCCTGCGACCGAGACGATGCCGTCGTTCGCGCCGAGCACGCCGGCGCGCAGCCAGTTGAGCTTCTCTCCGACCTCTTCGACGTGCTCTTCGCCCTTGTGAAGGGCATGGGCCGATTTCGCCATGGCGGTTCCTCTCGCCGGTGGATTCTGCAGGTGATGACTCTCATGGGATTGTACTGACCGCCGCGGGCCGGCCTGGTGCGTGGCGCTGATCACCGCCGCGCAGATCTGACGGTCGGTATGTCATCGCCATTCATCGTTGCGGAGCCGAACCGCACGTTCTCGATTGGCACTTACAACTATCGTTGAGCATCGATATCATCGTCTTATGGCGATCAAACTCACAGAGCAGGGGCCGATCCGCAGTGCCGACTATGCGCAGCTGTTCCATGCCGTGGCCGATCCCGCTCGGCTGCGCATTCTGCGACACCTGATGCTCGGCGAACACAATGTGAGTCAGCTCGTCGACCATCTCGGGCTGGCTCAGTCGACTGTGAGCGCACATCTTGCCTGTCTGCGCGACTGCGGGCTCGTTCGGCCTCGTGTGTCAGGACGGTCGACCTACCACTCGATTGTCGCCGAGGGAGAGGTGCGGCGACTGCTCTCGGCCGCCGAGTCGCTGATCGCTGCCGCCGGAGTCTCAGGGCGGCATCCGCATGATCATTCACGCATCGAGCGCAGCGTCGGTGCGATGCCTGCGGCGTCGGCGCGAGAGGAGAACTGATGCACGACACGCACACTGCCCCAGACGGCGGAGTCGGCGGTCGTGCCCAGCGTCGCCGTCTCGCTTTTGCCTTCGGCATCACGGCCACGATATTGGTGGCTCAGGCGATTGGCGCGGTCGTCACCGGCAGCCTCGCGCTCACCACCGACACAGTGCATATGCTGGTCGATTCGTCCGGCCTGCTGCTCGCACTGGTCACGGCGCATCTGGTGCTGCGGCCGGCGTCGCCGGAGCGAACGTGGGGGTTCCGCAGACTCGAGGTCGTCGCTGCACTGGTGCAGGCGGGGGTGCTGCTGGCTGTTGGGGTCTATGCGCTCGTCTCGGGGGTGCTGCGGCTCTTTCGGCCGCCTGAGGTGCCGCCTGTCGAGCTGCTCGTCTTCGGTGTCATCGGGCTGCTGTGCAACATGCTCTCGATCATGGTGTTGGCCGGTGGTCGCGAATCCAGCTTCAACATGCGCGGCGCGTTTCTCGAAGTGCTCAACGACGCACTGGGTTCGGTCGGTGTGATCGCAGCAGCCGTCGTCATTTGGGCGACCGGCTGGCAGCAGGCGGATGCGGTGGCGGGGCTGTTCATCGCGGTGCTGATCGTTCCGCGTGCGGTTGTTCTGCTGCGCGACACTGTGCAGGTGCTGATGGAGTTCACGCCGAAGGGCCTCGACCTCGCCGATGTGCGGCGGCATATTCTGTCTGTCGACCACGTGCGCGAAGTGCACGATCTGCATGCGTCGACGATCGCGACCGGCCTGCCGGTGCTCTCGGCGCACGTCGTCGTCGACGACCAGTGCTTTCGCGATGGGCATGCGCCGCTGATTCTCGAAGAGCTGCGCGACTGTCTGTCGCGGCACTTCGACATCTCGATCGAGCATTCGACGCTGCAGATCGAGACCGCCGGGGTGAAGGCAGGCGAGACGTTGCATCACGAGTAGGGGGGCTGAGTAGTGGAAAGCTGACCGGGGTGTCTGCTCTCCACGGATCGCGCGAAGATGCGGCGTTCTGGCGTGCTCTGTGCCTGCGCTGATTGTCTCAGTGTCTGTGTCGGTTGCCCGGTGCCTGCGCTGAATTGCCCAGTACCTCCGTCAGTTGCCAGGTGCCTGCACCGATTGCTCGGCACCGCCACGGATTGGACGAAAACACCGTGTTTTGGTGCGAACGGGGTCTGCCCCGGCCAATCGACGCAGGTGCCTGCCTGTCTGGCGGTGGCGCGAGCCGGCAGGCTGAGCTGCAGCGGTGTGGCGCAGGCCCCAAGATGGTGCAGCAGCGTGAGGTGTGCCGGCGGGCGGTCCGGCGGCGCGGCGCGAGCCAGCAGGCGGATGCTGCGGTCGTGTGAAGCATCCTGACGCGCAGACTTCACAGCGATTGCATAAAACTGACCGGTCAGTATAAAATCGCAACCAGCACAACGACGTCGGCTCCTGGCGCCGTAGGCGCCATCTGATCGACACCATGAGACAGAGACGAAGGTGGCATACGTGCAGCACGCAGACGTGAGCGAAGACTCCCGCGCAGAGCATAGGCGGGATCTGTCGCGCGACGCTGACGGCAGTGCCGGCTCTGTCGACCTGGCCACGCGGCCCATTCGGTCTCTGGCGAACTCTGACGGCGCCCCACTGGTCGAATACCGAGCTGCAGAACTGCGCACGAAGCGCGGGCAGGTCTACGGCCCCTTGAACTTCGTGTCGAGCACTCGCTTCGTCGTGCTGCTCGGCAACAGGGGCGACGGCCGCACTGCGCTGCAGCTCTGCGCCGCCGGGCGCATGCATCCCAGCGCCGGTGAGATTCTCACCGAGGGCATTGACATCGTGAAAGAGGGCCGTCGCGTGCGTCGGCTGACCGGCATCGTGGCTTTTCGCAGCATCGACGACCTGGAACCGCGGGCGAGCATCAGCGATCTGCTGCGTGAACGCACCCGGTGGGCGACGCCGTGGTGGAAGTATGTTCCGCGTTTCACCGAGGAACGCACCGCTGAAGCGCTTCGCCTCGTCTTCGGAGAGATTCCCCTGCCCAGTCACAAACAGCTGGCCGGTGGTCTCACCGAGACGCAGGAGTTTCTCTTCAAAGTGGTTCTCGCGCTGATCGAGCATCCGGAGGTGCTGGTCATCGACGACCTCGATCAGGTTCATGACACCGAGGCGCGCGCACAGATCATCCGTCGGCTCGAGACGCTCAACCGTGGCGGAGTCGGCGTGCTGATGGTTTCGTCCGACGAGCGGGACTTCGAGCTCACCCCGCCCCTGCAGGTCGACCACGAGCTCGTTCGCATCGCCGACATCACCGGTGATCGCGGCCCCCGCGGGCTACGCGAGCGCATCGAGCGTCGCGTTGCCGAGCGAAGGGCGTCGGATGCGGTGGCCGGCGAGCAGACCGCCGCAGCCACGAGTCCCGTCGGCACCGATTCCCCCAGCACGTCTGCGACACAGCCAGATCAGGAGCCTCACGCATGAACATCTTCGCCACTCTGAGCACCGAGCTCAAAAGGTTCTGGCGCGGCAGCCTCACCAAAGTCGCCGTGCTCATCATCGTGCTGTTCCCCCTGATCTACGGGGCGCTCTATCTGTGGGCCTACTGGTCGCCGACCACAAACATGGGGTCGATGCCGGTCGCCCTCGTCAACGAGGATCAGCCCGCTACTACGAGCCAGGGCGAGCAGATCGACGTCGGCAAGCAGCTGGTCGACAACCTGCAGGAGGACGGCAGCCTCGGCTGGCGCGTCGTCGACGCGAAGACCGCTGCAGACGGGGTCTCCGACGGCGACTACTACTTCTCGCTGGTGATCCCCAGCGACTTCTCCAGCACGATCGCAGCCGCTGGAACCGATGCGGCGGCGCCTGCGAAACTGCAGGTGACCTACAACGACGCCAACAGCTACCTGGCCACCACGCTGGGCAAGTCTGCGATGACGAAGGTGCGCGACTCACTCGCACAGCAGACCAGCGAGCAGACCGCGAACGGCCTCCTGGTCGGCATCAACACGCTCTCCGACGGCATCCACCAGGCGTCTGACGGCTCGGCTCAGCTGGCCGACGGGTCGACGCAGCTGGTCGACGGCTCGGGGCAGCTGGTGGTCGGCATGAACGCCCTCGCCTCCGGCGCGGTGACGCTGAACACGGGAGCGGCCCAACTGGCCACAGGAGCCGACAGACTGGCCGCTGGCACGCAGCAGGCGAAAACCGGCTCGGCTCAGCTGGCCGCGGGCGCTCAGACCTTGGCACAGGGCACGCAGAAGACCGATTCCGGCGCACAACAGCTGTCTGCAGGCGTACAGAGTCTGTCCCAGAAGTACGACGGGCTCGTGAACGAAGTCAGTGCGGCGAACTCCCAGGTGCAGGCTCACCGCGACACGATTCAACGAGTCGGGCAGGACGCTCAGACGCTCTCAGACCAACTGGCCACGCTGAACGGCGGGCCGAACACCGCCGAGACACAGGCGGCCCTGGATCAGGCGATCGCAGGGCTCAAGGCGATCCAGCCTCAGACCGACCAGACGGCGCAGGCGATCGCACGGCTGGAGGCGTTGAAGACTCTGCTCAATTCCAGCGGAAGCTGGCAGCAGATCAGTGGTGATCTCTCGGCTGGGGCCAAGACGCTGGAGGGCCTTCCTGACCGTCTGAACGATGCGCAACAGCAGGTGGTGAACGGGCAGGACGCCATTCACAAAGAGCTGGTGCCCGGTGCCCAGCAGCTTGCCGCAGGCACACAGCAGGTCAACGAGGGCGCGCAGACCCTTGCGCAGAAGGCCGGAGAGCTCTCCGCAGGCGTTGGGCAGCTGAACGACGGCGCCCAGCAGCTCTCAGACGGCGCGACCAAGCTCGCGGGGGGCACCGGCGATCTGGTGACCGGCACGAACAGTGCGAGCAGCGGCGCCAGCCAGCTGAACGACGGCACCCAACAGCTCAACGACGGTGCCCAAGAGCTGTCCGGCAAGCTGTCAGACGGCGCCGCGAAGGCCCCCAGCTTCTCTGACGAGTCTCGTGAGTCAAACGCAAAGGCCACAGCCGACCCGGTGCAGGTCGATGCGAACGAGCACAACCTCGCCTCGGCGCTGGGGCAGGGGTTCGCCCCGATGTTCACCATGCTCGCGCTCTTCGTGGGCGGCGTGATCAACTGGTTGGTGCTGCGCCCGTTCCCGAAGCGTCCGATGGCCAGCAACGCCAGTGGGTTCCGCACGGTGATGGCAGGCTTCGCTCCGGCGATCATCATGGGCATCGCGCAGGCGGTCATCCTCTTCGTGGTGCTGCAGCAGGTTTTGGGGCTCGATGCACAGCATCCGGTCTGGCTGGCGTTGTTCATGGTGCTCGTCTCGCTCAGCTTCCTCGCCCTGCAGCAGATGCTCATCATCGTGTTCGGCAGCGCTCCGGGCCGTGTCGTGAGCATCATCCTGCTGATGCTGCAGCTGACCTCGGCTGGCGGTACCTACCCGATCGAGACCACGCCGGCGTTCTTCCAGGCGCTGCATCCGTACATGCCCGGAACGTATGCCATTGAGGGCATGCGCCAGCTGACCGTCGGCGGCATCGACGGCCGGATGACCGGCTGCATCGGGTTCCTGCTCGGCATGCTGATCGTCGCGCTCACGATCAGCTCGATTACTGCGGCCAGGCAGAAGGTCTGGAACATGACCCGGCTGCACCCTGAGATTGAGGTCTGATGCATCACTCGAAGACCCGAGACGCCATCCTGCGCGCAGCCGTCGAGCTCGCGGCGAGCCAAGGCATCAGCGGCACCTCGATGGATGCCATCGCCGAGACGGCCGGAGTCGCCAAGGGCAGCCTGTATTACAACTTCAAGTCGAAGGATGCGATCTTCGAAGAGCTCGTCCACACCGGGCTCAACGACTTGGCGGAGTACCTGGAGCGCTCGCGCGCGCAGCTTCGCGGGGGCGCCGCGCTGGCCGCCATGATCCACGAGATGTTCGGCATTCTGCAGCGGCGTCCGCAGATGGCGAAGATCCTAGCCGCAGAGCTGTTCCGCACCGATCGCTCCTGGGCAGACAGCCTGATGCTGCTGCAGCGCGGCATCGTCGAGCAGTTCCATGAGTGTCTGGTCGAGGCCTGGGGCGACGAGGCGTCGGCGGATGCTCCGCTCACCTCGATCTCGGCATCCGGCGTCTTCGGCATGGTGCTGTTCGCCGGCATCGGCTGGCTGAGGTTCTTTCCGGAGCGCACGCTCGACGAGGCGACCCAGGCCACGCTGCTCACCCTTGCCGTTCCAGGCATCGACCAGTGGCATCCTGATGCCGTCAGCGGGGCTCAGCGAGGCCAGAGTCACGGCTGCTCACACGATGTCGCACCCCGACCGTAGAATCGAGCAGATGCCACTCACGTCAGAAGACCCCAGCTCCGACCACTCGTCGAACCGTCGCCCGCGGCCAGCGAAGGGCGCAGCCGACACCCCTGACGCCGATCAGCAGCTCGTGCGCGGGCTGAACCCGCAGCAGCGTGAGGCCGTGCTCTACTCGGGGCAGTCACTGCTGATCGTGGCTGGTGCGGGGTCGGGCAAGACACGTGTGCTCACCCACCGCATCGCGCACCTCATCGCCACACACCGAGCCTGGCCCAGCCAGATTCTGGCGATCACGTTCACGAACAAGGCCGCCAACGAGATGCGCGAGCGCGTGGGGCAGCTGCTGGGCGGGGCCGCCGAGGGCATGTGGATCAGCACGTTTCATTCGGCGTGCGTGCGCATCCTCAGACGCGAGATCTCAGAGCTGGGGTACAATTCCAGCTTCACCATCTACGACACACACGACTCGCGCGTGCTGCTCAAACGGCTGATCAAAGAGCGACATGCCGACACCGACGGTCTGACTCCGGCTGCGGCACAGCACCGCATCTCACAGCTGAAGAACGAACTGCGCGACGCTGACGATCTCTCCCGCGACTCAGGCAGCCGCAGCCCGGTCGACGAAGCGCTGATCGACGTCTTCCGTGCCTACGATCAGGCGCTGCTGCGCGCGAACGCACTGGACTTCGACGACATTCTCGTGCAGACGGTGCACCTGTTCGAGGCATTTCCCGAGGTGCGGCGACGCTACCAGCACAAGTTTCGACACGTGCTCGTCGACGAGTACCAAGACACCAACAAGGCACAGTACGAGCTCATCCGCCTGCTGACGACCTCAGCCGACGGCAGCGGTCCGGCGACCGCTCCCCGCCGAACCGAGCCGCGCATCCTCACGGTCGACGGCTCGACTGCGACCGAGCAGACGGGCGTGCGGCAGAGCAGCGAGGCGGCGGCCAGCTTCGGCGGCCCGCAGCACGTCGAAGCACCGACCCTGACGGTCGTCGGCGACTCCGATCAGTCGATCTATGCGTTCCGCGGCGCCGATATGCGCAACATCGTCGACTTCGAGAAAGACTTTCCCGGCACGCACGTCGTGCTGCTCGAGCAGAACTACCGATCGACCCAGCGCATCCTGAGCGCCGCCAATGCGGTCATCGGCAACAACTTCGACCGTGCTGAGAAGAATCTCTGGAGTGCCCTGGGCGAGGGCGAGAAGATCACCGCCTACGCGGGCTACACGGCTCACGACGAAGCCCAGTTCGTCGCCGACCGCATCGACGATCTGCACCTGGACGGGCTCGACTACCGAGACATCGCGGTCTTCTACCGCACCAACGCGCAGACTCGAGCGCTCGAAGAGATCTTCGTGCGTGCCGGTATCCCGTATCGCCTCATCGGCGGAACCAAGTTCTACGATCGCGCCGAGGTGAAAGACGCGCTCGCCTATCTCGTGGCGATCGCCAACCCGGTCGACGAGCTCTCGGTCAGGCGCATCCTGAACGTGCCCAAACGCGGCATCGGCCCCACCACCGAGCAGCGGCTGATGACGTTCGCCGAGCAGCAGCGCATCGACCTGCCCACAGCGCTCACGCGTGCCGAAGAGATCGGGCTGGGCCCCAAAGTGACGCAGGCGATGAGCGCGCTCGGCGGTGCCATCGTCGAGGCCCGCACCGCTCTCACAGAGGATCGTCTCGACGAGGTGGTCGGCCGGTTCTTCGAGCACATCGGCATCATCGAGGTGCTGCGCAGCTCGCTTGACGCTCAGGATCAGGCCCGTGCCGAGAATCTCGAGGAGTTCCTCGCCCAGCTGACCGACTACGTCGACAAGCATCCCGACGCGAGCATGGTCGACTTTCTCACCGAGGTGCAGCTCACCGCAGCGGCCGACGACCTCGACGACGAGTCGGGCACCGTGTCGCTGATGACTCTGCACACCGCCAAAGGGCTGGAGTACCCGGCCGTGTTCATCACCGGGCTCGAAGAGGGGCTGCTGCCGCATCAGATGTCGATCGACGAGATCGGCGGCCTCGCCGAAGAGCGGCGACTGTTTTACGTGGGCATCACGCGAGCCCGCCGTCGGCTCTTCCTCAGCCTGGCTATCAACCGCACCGTGTTCGGTCAGACCCGCGACCAGCTGCCGAGTCGCTTTCTCGACGAGATTCCGAGCGAACTCATCGACTGGCGGCAGCATCCCGACGAGATCGGGGCGAACCGTCGGGGCATCAGCTGGGGAGGCAGCCAGCGCGCCAGCGACGACGATGACTTCGAGACCGGCGGGGGATGGGGCGAAGCCCGCAGTCGCGACAGACGACCGAAGCGCAGCGGCGCCACACACGCCTGGGCCAATGAGATCGGTGTCGGCTCGACGCCGAAGACCGAGCTGCACCTGGCCGCAGGCGACCGCATCAGGCACAAGAGCTTCGGCGAGGGCACCGTCGAAGAGCTCACCGGAAGAGGTGCGAAGCAGGTGGCTGCAGTGCGCTTCGACTCAGGGCAGCGCAAGAAGCTCGTGGTCGCCCTTGCCCCGATCGAGGCACTGTGAGACGGTGCGCACGCGGCGAGACGGGTAACCTGTTCTGGTGCTGAGACGTCGACTTCGCGAGATCGCCCCGGTGAGCGTCGAGCCGCTCACCCTGCTGCTGGTCACGTTCCTGCCGCTGCTGGTCGTCACCACCGCCATGTGGATCTTCGACGACGGTCTGCGCACCTCCTGGGGCGATGCCTGGTCGCTGGCTGTGCGCGTGTGGCTGCTCGGCTTCGGCGTGCCCAGCGAGGTGACCGCAGGCGCGCTCGCCGCACCTGGCACGATCGGCTCGTATTCTTTCACGCTGATGCCGCTGGGCGTGCTCATCGGCGCCGTGTGGGCGAGCTGGCGCAGCGGAAGTCGCACCGCTCAGGCAGGGCCGCTGCCCACCGTGTGGATCGGCTACGCGCTCGTTCTGGCCGTCGCCGTGGGGCTGCTGGCGACCACGGCATCGAACGCGTCGGCGCGCGTCTCTCTGCTGCCTGCCCTGCTGCTGCCCTGGCTGCTCAACCTCATCGTGTTCGTTGCGGCCACTCTGGTGCATGCGCCTGACTCACGGCCGGGCGCAGGCGTGCGCGTGCTGCGGAGTCGGCTGCGCGCATGGACGCACATCGACGAGGTCGTCGCCGGGCCGTTCGTCTGGGCGGCTCTGCGCGGCGCAGCTGTCACGATGGTCGCGCTCGTCGGCGCCGCGACGATCGGTCTGACCGTCTCGGTGCTGGGCAACTGGATGAGCATCGTCGCCGTCTACGAGTCGTTGCACGGCGGATGGACCGGTGTGATCATCATGAGTCTCACCCAGCTGCTCTACCTGCCGAACCTCGTGATCTGGGCGATCGGCTGGGTCGGCGGTGCGGGCATCGCTGTGGGCACGGGCTCGCTGGCATCACCGCTCGGCACCCTGGTCGCCCCGATGCCGGCTATTCCGGTGCTCGGCGCGATTCCCACTGGTGGCTCTTGGCAGATCGTGCTGTTGCTGCTGCCGGTTCTGGCAGGGTTCGTCGGGGCCTGGTTCGCGCTGCGACCTCTGGCCGCAGAGCTGGTCGGCGGATGGCATGGCTGGCTTGTCGTCGCGGCCAGCGCAGTCGGTCAGGCCGTCGTGACCTGGCTGGTGCTGACGGTGCTGGCTGTGCTGGCGTCAGGCGCTCTCGGCCCGGGACGGCTGCAGGAGGTCGGCGTGCCGATCTGGCGCATGATCATTCCGGCCGGCTTCGTGGCGCTCGGTGCGGTCATCGCAGCCACAGTTCTGCTGCTCAGGCGACCGGCGCTCGACGAGACTGCGAACCGGTAGGCTGGACAGGTGCTCAGACTCGTCGTGCTCATTTCGGGAGCGGGAACCAACCTTCGTGCGCTCATCGCGGCGCAGTCCCAGCCTGACAGCGGTTTCGAGATCGTGGCCGTCGGAGCCGACCGAGCTGCCGCCGGGCTCGACTATGCCGACGACGCAGGCATCCCAACATTTCGGGTCGACTATCGAAACCATCCCGATCGTGGCTCATGGGGGCGCGCCCTTGCGGCTGCAGCAGACGACTTCCGGCCCGATCTGATCGTGCTCTCCGGCCTGATGCGCATTCTGCCCGCCGACCTCGTCGACCACTGGACGCACCGCATCGTGAACACGCATCCGGCGCTGCTGCCGAGCTTTCCCGGCGCTCACGCCGTGCGTGATGCACTCGCCGCCGGGGTCGACGAGACCGGCGCGACCGTGCACCTCGTCGACAGCGGGGTCGACACAGGGCCGGTGCTGGCCCAGCAGAGCGTGGCGATCGTCGCCGGCGACGACGAGACGACTCTGCACGATCGCATCAAGGTCGCCGAACGGCAGCTGCTCGCGCAGACGCTCACCCGCATCGCACACGGCGACATCGACTGCGATGCGGTCGCCGTGGCGGCGCAGCCACCGACCTCACAACTTCGAACCCACGATTGAAGGAGACAATCTGATGAGTGCTGGACACAGCGCAGGCGAATACCGCGAACGCGATGTCGTGCCGATCAAGCGCGCGCTGATCTCGGTGTCGGACAAGACCGATCTCGACCGACTCGGTCGTGCGCTGGCCGAGGCAGGCGTCGAAGTGATCTCGACCGGATCGACCGCCAAAGCGGTCGCCGCCACCGGTGCCAAGGTCACCGAAGTCAGCGAGCTGACCGGGTTTCCCGAGTCGCTCGACGGTCGCGTCAAGACTCTGCATCCCAAGGTGCACGCGGGCATCCTCGCCGACCTGCGCCTGAGCGACCACGAGAAGCAGCTCGACGAGCTCGGCATCGAGCCGTTCGACCTCGTCGTGGTGAACCTGTACCCGTTCGTGCAGACCGTCGCCTCGGGCGCACAGGGCGACGACGTGGTCGAGCAGATCGACATCGGCGGGCCCACGCTCGTGCGCGCTGCGGCCAAGAACCACGCCAATGTGGCGATTGTCGTCGACCCGGCCGACTACTCGGCGATCATTGCGTCGCTGCAGGGCGGCACCTCGCTGGCGCAGCGTCGCAATCTGGCCGCGAAGGCCTTCGCACATACCGCAGAGTACGATCGTGCCGTTGCCGACTGGTTCCAGAGCAACCTGGTCAGCCATCCCGAGGCTGAGGGCCGCGTCTGGCCTGAGAGCGTCGGCGTGGCCGGCGAGCTCGGCCACGTGCTGCGCTACGGCGAGAACCCGCATCAGCAGGCTGCGCTCTACCGCGAGCCCCTGGGACACGGCATCGCTCAGGCCGAGCAGCTGCACGGCAAAGAGATGAGCTACAACAACTACGTCGACGCCGATGCCGCGCTGCGCGCTGCATTCGACTTCGAGGCTCCGGCCGTCGCGATCATCAAGCACGCGAACCCCTGCGGCATCGCGGTCGGTGAGACCATCGAAGAGGCGCACCAGAAGGCGCACGCCTGCGACCCGCTCTCGGCCTACGGCGGCGTGATCGCGGCCAACCGCACCATCACTCTGGCCATGGCCGAGACGGTGAAGGGCATCTTCACCGAGGTCGTGGTCGCTCCGGACTTCGAGCCTGCGGCGCTTGAACTGCTCGAGACCAAGAAGAACATTCGCCTGCTGCGTCTGCCCGACGACTTCTCGCGCGACGAGACGATCTTCAAGCAGATCTCTGGCGGCCTGCTGGTCAGCGACGCCGACAACTTTCCGGGGCATGTCGACAGCTCGAAGTGGCAGCTGGTCACCGGCGACGAGGTCGACGAGGCCACCCGTCGCGATCTCGAGTTCGCCTGGGCCGCCGTGCGTTCGGTCAAGTCGAACGCCATTCTGCTCGCTCACGACGGTGCGTCGGTCGGCGTCGGCATGGGCCAGGTCAACCGTGTCGACTCGGCACACCTCGCGGTGAACCGTGCCGGTGATCGGGCTAAAGGCTCGGTTGCCGCGTCAGACGCCTTCTTCCCGTTCGCCGACGGTCTCGAAGTGCTGCTCGCAGCCGGTGTGCGCGCCGTCGTCGAGCCCGGCGGCTCGATTCGCGACGACGAGGTCATCGCTGCGGCGAAGCAGGCGGGTGTTCCGCTCTACTTCACCGGTGAGCGTCACTTCTTCCACTGATCATCGTCGTCATCTGACTGCACTCCTGTGACCGAGTCCCGCCCAGCATACAAGCCCACCCGGGCTTCGTCTGGGCGGGGCTCGTCGGCGTCCGAGCGGAGCTCATCAGCGTCTCAGCAGGGCTCGTCCATGTCTGGTGGCGCTGCCCGAACCGGCAGCCTGCCGCACGACATTGTGCGTTCGACGCCGCAGGGGGCCAGCATGTCGACGCTGCTGAGGCTGCTGCCCGCGCTGAAACCGGTGATCTGGCGCTACGTGGCCGGGCTGTCCGTCGGCTTCGCCGCCACCGGACTCGGTCTGGCCATCCCACAGGTGATCCGCGCGCTCGTCGACGGGCCGATCAGCGCCGGGCGAGACTCGGGCAGCTCCCGCGGCGTCTGGGTGGCTGCCGGCATCGTGCTCGCGCTCGGCGTGCTGCAGGCCGCCATGTGGTACTCCAGACGCATGCTGCTGATGGGCCCGATGGTCGGTGTCGAGCACCGGCTGCGCACATCGCTCTTCGATCATCTGCTCGATCTGTCGGTATCGTTTCACGATCACTGGGAGTCAGGACAGCTGCTCTCTCGGGCGAGCACCGATCTCAGCCGCATCAGACGCTGGCTGTCGTTCGGTTCGATCCTGCTCGTCGTCAACGTCACGACGGCCGTCGTCGGCATCGTGATCCTCATCGCGCTCAGCCCGCCGCTCGGCGGCATCTTCGCATTGTTCGCCATACCGACAGCCTGGCTCTCGCTGCGCTTCCAGCTGCGCTATCGGGTGCTGACCCGACGCGGCCTCGACCAGGCCGGTGCGCTCGCCACCGAAGTCGAAGAGAGCGTGCAGGGCATTCGAGTCATCACGGCATTCGGGCGCAGCGGCGAGTTCGCCGACCAGTTCATGGACGCCGCACGTCGGCAGCGCGACACCGAGATCGACAAGGCACGGTCGTTGTCGGGCATCCGCATGTGGCTGTCGCTGCTGCCGCAGCTCGCCTTCGCGGTCTGTCTCGCCGCCGGCGTCTGGCTGGTGCGTGACGGCGCTCTCTCACTGGGCGACGTCGTGGCGTTCTTCGGCACCGCGGCCTTTCTGCTCTGGCCGGTGCGGTCGTTGGGCTTCGCCTTCGCCGACGTCATGGACGCCACTGCTGCCACCGCGCGGGTCTTCGAAGTGCTCGACACGGCACCAGACGTCACCGACCCGGTCGATCCCGTCGAGGACGACCCCGACCCGAGTCGCATCGGCGAGCTCCTCTTCGACGACGTGCATGTCGGCTACGGCGACCGCGAGGTGCTCGCCGGTGTCGATCTTCGGATCGCCCCGGGTGAGACAGTGGCTCTGGTCGGTGCCACCGGATCGGGCAAGACGGTCATGGTCGAGCTGGTGCCCCGGTTCATGGACGTCACGGGCGGTGCCGTGCGCGTCGGCGGGGTCGACGTGCGCGACATGACCAGACAGCGGCTGCGTGGGCAGCTCGGCATGGCCTTCGAAGCCCCGCAGCTCTTCTCAGGCACGGTTCGCGAGAACGTACTCGTGGGGTGCCCGGATGCCGATGCCGATCAGCTCGACGAGGCGCTGGCGATCGCTCAGGCGGGATTCGTCTATGATCTGCCCGACGGCGTCGACACCGTCATCGGCGAAGAGGGGCAGAGCCTCAGCGGCGGTCAGCGTCAGCGGCTGGCACTGGCGCGTGCCATCGCGGCCGAACCGCGCATCCTCGTGCTCGACGACCCGCTCTCGGCGCTCGACGTCAACACTGAAGCACTGGTGGAGGCCAGCCTGCGCCGTGTGCTGCAGGGCGTCACCGCGCTGATCGTGGCCCACCGCCCGTCGACCGTCGCGCTGGCCGACCGCGTCGCTGTGCTGCGCGACGGGCGAATCGTCGCCACAGGAAGACACGACGAACTGCTGCGCAGCGACCCGTACTACCGTCAGCTGATGTCGTTGGAGGTGACCTCATGAGCGCAGCCGACGACCAGAATGCGCCGCTCGGCGTCTCGCTCGAGCACCGTACGGCGGTGGACGCGCAGCAGTCACGTCGCCTGCGCCGGCGATCGCTGCGTCTGCTCGCAGAACTCGTGCGACCCGTGCGCGGCCGAGCCATCCTGCTCTCGCTGTGCGTCGTCGTGGCACAGGCCGCAGGCTCGCTCGGACCGCTGCTGATCGCCACTGCGCTCGATCACGCCCTGCCCGCCGCCATCGACGGCAGCCTCGACGAGCTGACTCTGGTGATCTGCGCCTACCTGGCCGCGGCGGTGTGCGAAGCCGGACTGATGCGCATCTTCGTCGTGCAGACTTCGTCGCTCACGCAAGGAGTGCTGCTCAGTCTGCGACGCCGCCTCTTCGTGCACACACAGCGGCTCGGCGTGAGCTTTCACGAGGGCTACACCTCTGGACGCGTGATCAGCCGACAGACGAACGACATCGACAGCATCCGCACTGCGCTCGACTCAGGGCTCAACGACCTCGTCACCGCAGTGATGCGCATGCTCTTCATCGCGGTGGCGCTCTTCCTGCTCGACCCGATCAGCGGTCTGGTCGCGGTCGTCGCACTGATCCCGGCGGCGCTGCTCACCCGCTGGTTCCAGGGTGTCTCGACGAAGCTGTATCGCGAGTCGAGCGAGCGCTCGGCCCGACTCATCGTGCGCTTCGTCGAGGTGCTGCACGGCATCCGAGCGGTGCTGTCGTTCCGCACAGAGCGGCGTGATGCGGCACGCTACAGCAGACTGAGCGCACAGTACGCCGAGGCGAGCCGTCGCCAGATCACCACCATGGGCATCTTCTTCACGCTGCTCGCCCTGATCTCGAACGTCGCGATCGCCGCGCTGGTGGCAGTCAACGGGCTGCGCGTGATGGACGGCGCGATCGGCGTCGGGGTGCTGATCGGGTCGGTGCTCTACCTCACCCAGTTCTTCCAGCCGATGGAGGAGATCGGCATGTTCGCGAACACCTTCCAGTCGGCCGCCGCCGCTCTTGAGAAAGTCTCGGGAGTGCTCGAAGAGCAGCCTGCTGTGCGGCCTGCCACCGGCCTGGTCGCCGAAGACCGGGCGCAGGGGCGCATCGACTTCGATGACGTGACGTTCGCGTACACGGGTCTCGGGCCGAGGCGTGGTGCGACCGAACCGGTGCTCTCCGGGCTCGACCTGCACATCCCCGCAGGGCAGACCGTCGCCCTCGTCGGCGCGACTGGCGCCGGAAAATCGACCATCGTCAAGCTGCTCGCCCGGTTCTACGATCCCAGTGCGGGCATGGTGCGCCTCGACGGGCACGACCTGCGCGAGATCCCTGATGCCCAGCTGCGTCGTGATGTGGTGATGGTGACGCAGGAGGCCTTTCTGTTCAGCGGCACGATCGCCTCGAACATCGCGCTGGGGCGGCCTGGTGCCAGCCGCGAACAGATCGCTGCGGCGGCGGATGCCGTGGGCGCCGATGCCTTCATCCGTGCGCTGCCTGCAGGGTACGACACCCCGATCAGTCATCGCGGCATTCGACTGTCAGCGGGACAGCAGCAGCTGGTCTCGTTCGCTCGCGCTCTGATCGCCGACCCGCGCGTGCTGGTGCTCGACGAGGCGACCAGCTCGCTCGACATCCCGGGCGAGCGCGAGATACAGCTGGGGCTGCGCCGCCTGCTCGCCGACCGTACGGCGGTGATCATCGCGCACCGGCTGTCGACCGTTCGAGATGCCGATCGGGTGATCGTGCTCGACCACGGCGCCGTCATCGAAGACGACGCCCCTGGCCGTCTGATCGCAGCGGGCGGTGCCTACGCCGATCTCAATCGTCGCTGGCAGGAGTCGCTGCAGTAGCACTTGGGCCGTCGTTCCGGGTCGCATCGCGTCCCAGCACGCGGTACGAGACGATCAGCGCGATGCCCAGCGCAGCCGCCGCGACCAGTGCGACTCCCGGCCACCACATCCATCGCAGGGCCAGGCCTGCGAACCAGCCGAGCAGACTCGACCCGGCGTAGTAGAAGAGGTTGTAGAGCGAGCCCGCCTGCGCACGCCCCTGCAGCGCGATCGCGCCCACCCAGCCCGATGCGATCGCGTGAGCGGCGAAGAACCCGGCGGTGAACAGGAGCAGTCCGGCGAGAATCGCCCAGATGCTCGAGAACAGGGTGATCAGGGCCCCGGCGAGCATCATCGCGGTCGACGCGGCGAGCACATGGTGCCGCCCCCAGCGGCCGACGAACGAGCCGGCCATCGACGACGAGAGCGTGCCGACCAAGTAGGCGAGAAAGAGCAGGCTGACGATGGTCTGAGGCAGGTCGTAGGGAGGCTGGGTGAGGCGGAACCCCAGATAGTTGTACACGGCGACGAACGAACCCATCAGCAGAAAGCCGTTGAGAAAGAGCACGAGCGTGCGGGGGTTGCGCAGGTGGCGTCTCACCTGGACGAAGACCCGCGCGTCGGGCAGCAGGTTCGTCGGGCGTCGCCGCAGCGGTACGAAGCCGCGGGAGCGGGGAATGACCGACACGAACACGATCGCGGCGGTGACGCACACCAAGACGACGGCGAGCACGCCGAGCTTCCAGCTGCCCGTGAGCTCGGTGACCGGGCCCGAGATGATGCGGCCCGAGAGCCCGCCGATCGACGTGCCGGCGACGTAGATCGCGCTGGCCTTTGCGGCGGCTCGGCGCGAGACTTCTTCGTTCAGGTAGGCGATCGCGATGGCAGGCACCCCGCCCAACGCACAGCCTTCAAGCAGCCGGAACACGACGATCGGGCCGATCGAGTCGAAGGCGATCGCGCTCAGGGCGAGCACGGATGCGGCGCTGATCGAGCAGACCATGGCAGGCACACGGCCGATGTGGTCGGCGAACGACGACCACGGGATGACGCTGATCGCGATGCCCAGGGTGACCGCCGAGACGGTCAGAGCAGTGCTCGCCTCGTCTGTGCCGAGGGCGTGACTCACCTCGGGCAGAATCGCCTGAAACGAATAGAGCTGGGCGAAGGTCGCAACGCCGGCGCAGAAGAGACCGAGCAGAATGCGGCGGTAGGCACGTGACCCGGGCTCATGACCTGACCACGGCTGGTCGTCGGCGGCAGACTGCGCGTGCGAGCGATCGGACACGGGTGACGTCGCCTCCTTCGGATGCCGGGAGCGGCCGGTGAGCGCAGCCGGCACGGTCACCAGCGTAGACCATGCGCCTGCTAGCATTCCGACCGGGGGAGTCGTCTTGTGATCCCTCGATCGTGCCGATGAAAGGATCCCTGCCATGTCCACTCTGCCTCCGCCGCCTCCTGGCTCGAACCACCCGGGCAGCACCCCTCCCGCGCCGCCGGCTCCTCCTGCAGGCTTCGGCGCGCAGCCCCAGCTCGGCGGCCAGCCCGCGCAGCCACAGTTCGGCGGTCTGCAGCCTCCTCAGCAGCCTGGCTACGGGCAGCAGATGCCGCAGCAGCGTCCGGGTGGCTCGGCGATGGGCGATATGTTCAATCTCGACTTCGGCAACTCGGCGGCCGGCCGCAAGGCGCGCGGAGGCTACCTCATCGTGCTGATCTCGGCGCTGGCAGCTGCGGCGAACACCATCGTGCTGGGCATCATCTACTCGATTCAGCTGTTCAAGACGAGCTCGTCGATCGCTGCCTCGTTCACCGGAGCGAACACGACCGGCGGTATGCTCTTCGGCGTCTACCTGCTGCTTGCCAGCATCATCGGCAGCCTGCTGACCGCAGCCGCCGTGCTGGTGGTCGCTCGAACGATCTTCAGCAACTACGTGCGTCTCAACGAGCGCGGCTGACCAACGAGGTCATGCCGTCTGCGTACTTGGTCACTGAAAGATGATGGTGCGCTGGCCGTCGCGCAGGATGCGCCGCTCGGCGAACCAGGTCACTGCCTGCCGCAGTGTGCGGCTCTCGACGTCTTGGCCGATCGCCCGCAGCTGGGCGGGCGATTTCGAATGATCGACGCGCACCACGTTCTGCTCGATGATCGGGCCCTCGTCGAGGTCAGCGGTCACGAAGTGCGCGGTGGCGCCGATCAGCTTCACGCCGCGCTGGTGGGCCTGCAGATACGGATTCGCACCCTTGAACCCGGGCAGGAACGAATGATGGATGTTGATCGCACGCCCTGAGAGAAAGTCGCAGAGCTCTGGTGAGAGGATCTGCATGTAGCGGGCGAGAACGACCAGCTCGATGTCGTTCTCTTCGACGTACTTCATGATGCGTTGTTCGAACGCATGCTTGTCTTCAGCGCTCTTGATCGGCAGCGAGGTGAACGGCACCCCGTAGAACCCGGCGAGATCGGCCAGATCGGGGTGGTTGCCGAACACGCGGGGAATCTCGATGTTGGTCTGGCCCGAGTTCTGTCGAAAGAGCAGATCCTGCAGGCAGTGCGCGGCCTTCGACACGAGCACGAGCGTCTTGGTCGGGCGGTCCGACTCGCGCAGCGTCAGATCCAGATGATACTGCTCCACGACCGGAGTCAGCGCTGCGCGCAGCTGGTGCTCGCTCGCCGGCGTGCTGATGCGCAGCCGCATGAAGAAGCGACCCGTGTCGGTGCTGTGGAACTGCTGCGACTCTTCGATGTTGCCGTGAGCGTCGACGATGCCGCCCGTGATGGCGTGGACCAGTCCCGGCTGATCGTCACACGTGATGGTGATGATCCAGTCGTTGTTCGGGGTGCTGTCTGTGTGCTGGGTCACGATGAAAGATCTCCGCTCGATGCTTGACGACAGAGACCAATCGTAGTCGACAGCTGCAGGGGAGAGATCCCTGTATAGAATGGACGCTGTCGCGACTGGCGTTTTTGCAGTCTGACTGCCGAATGCGAATCAGGCGGGTGATCTGTCCGATGAGCATTCTGTGGCGGACTGCGAAATGAGATGGACACCATCGGGGAGCGACACACGGATTGGGCCGCACGCCTGGGCCTCGACAGTCTGCTTGACACGCAACCGCAGTTTGCAACCATGACAAGGAGATCCGCGTGACTGGAACAAACCCCACGCTCAACACCCCGATCGAGCAGCTCGATCCTGAGATCGCTCAGGTGCTCGAAAACGAGCTCAATCGTCAGCGCAACACCCTCGAGATGATCGCCTCAGAGAACTTCGTGCCACGTGCCGTTCTCGAGGCGCAGGGGTCGGTGCTGACGAACAAGTACGCCGAGGGCTACCCCGGACGCCGTTATTACGGCGGCTGCGAGTTCGTCGATGTGGCTGAGACGCTCGCTCAGCAGCGTGCGCTCGCGGTGTTCGGCGGCGACCATGTCAACGTGCAGCCGCACTCGGGCGCACAGGCCAACGCCGCAGTGCTGCACGCGCTCGCCAAGCCCGGCGACACGATTCTCGGTCTCGAGCTTGCCCATGGCGGGCACCTCAGCCACGGCATGAAGATCAACTTCTCGGGCAAGTTCTACAACGCCCGCGCCTATGGCGTCGATCCTGAGACCTTCCGCATCGACATGGACAAAGTCCGTGAGATCGCGCTCGCTGAGAAGCCCAGTGTGATCATCGCTGGATGGTCGGCCTACCCGCGCATCGTCGACTTTCAGGCGTTCCGCGAGATCGCCGACGAGGTGGGCGCACGTCTTTGGGTCGACATGGCGCACTTCGCCGGTCTCGTCGCCGCAGGACTGCATCCGAACCCGGTGCCGATCGCAGACGTCACGTCGACGACGGTGCACAAAACTCTCGGCGGGCCGCGCTCAGGCACGATCTTCTCGAAGCAGGAGTTCGCCAAGAAGATCGACTCGGCCGTGTTCCCCGGTCAGCAGGGCGGGCCGCTCATGCACGTGGTCGCCGCCAAAGCGGTCGCGTTCAAGATCGCCGCGACCGATGAGTTCAAAGCGCGTCAGGAGCGCACACTCGAGGGTGCCCAGATCATCGCCGAGCGCCTGACCGCACCTGACGCCAAGGCGAACGGCATCGACGTGCTCACCGGCGGAACCGACGTGCACTTGGTGCTCGCCGACCTGCGCACCTCGCAGCTCGACGGCCAGCAGGCCGAAGACATCCTGCACGAGGTCGGCATCACGGTCAACCGCAACGCCGTGCCGTTCGATCCGCGCCCGCCGCGCGTCACCAGCGGTCTGCGCATCGGCACGCCGGCACTCGCCACCCGCGGGTTCGGCGCCTCCGAGTTCACCGAGGTCGCCGACGTCATCGCCGAGGCGCTCAAGCCGACGCCCGACGTCGAGGCGCTGAAGGCCCGCGTCGCCAAGCTCGCCGACGACTTCCCGCTGTACCCCGGCCTCGAGCAGTGGTGATCGCATGACCGCGATCAAGATCGACGGCAAAGCGACAGCGAAAGCCATCAAGGCCGAGCTCGCCGAGCGAGTCGACGCCCTTCGCCAGCACGGCGTGACACCCGGCCTCGGCACGCTGCTGGTGGGAGAAGACGCCGGCTCGCAGATCTACGTGGCGGGCAAACACCGTGACTGCGCCGAAGTGGGCATCGCATCCGTCAGAGAAGACCTGCCGGCCACCGCGACCGCTGCCGAGGTGCACGCAGCGATCGAGCGGCTGAACAGCTCGGACGAGGTCACCGGCTACATCGTGCAGCTGCCGCTGCCGAAAGGGCTTGACGAGCTGGCCGCGCTGGAACTGATCGACCCGGAGAAAGACGCCGACGGGCTGCACCCGACCAACCTCGGGCGCTTGGTGCTCAACGTCGGAGGCGAGATCTCGACGCCGCTCCCGTGCACGCCTGCGGGCATCCTCGAACTGCTGCGCCGCTATGAGGTGCCGCTTGAGGGGCGCAAGGTGGCCATCATCGGCCGTGGCGTGACGGTGGGGCGCCCCTTGGGGCTGCTCCTCGGGCGTCGCGGTGTCGATGCGACCGTGACGACGCTGCATTCGCACACGCCGAACCTGGCCGACGAGGTGCGCCAGGCGGACGTCGTGGTGGCGGCACTGGGCAGGCAGCACTTCGTGCAGCCCGACTGGGTGAAGCCGGGTGCTGCGGTCATCGACGTGGGCGTCAGCCGTGTGGTCGACCCCGAGACCGGCAAGGGGCGCCCCGTCGGTGACGTGCACCCGGACGTCGCCGAGGTCGCCGGCTGGCTGACGCCGAACCCAGGAGGGGTCGGGCCGATGACCCGCGCTGAGCTGCTGGTCAATGTGGTTCGACTGGCCGAGCAGCGTCTCGCGAAGTAGCCGATCACCGAGCCCGGCTCGGCAGGCAGTGAACGACCGCAGGCCTCTCTGAGACAGAGAGCCTGCGGTCGTTCTGTCTTGCGTGACCGGAACAGGAGCCTGGGCCGTCTGCCAAGAGCAGACGAGGCCGAACGGCTCAGGCCAACAGCTGCTGCTCTGCGAGCTCTCGATACAGGGGGCTCATGGCGAGCAGCTGCTCGTGAGTGCCTGTGGCGACTGCCTTGCCGTTCTGCATGACCACGATCTGGTCGGAGTCGATCACGGTCGACAGACGGTGTGCGATCACGACGAGAGTGCGCTCTGCGGCCACATGCGCGAGGGCCTGTTTGAGCAGCTCTTCGTTCAGGCCGTCGAGACTCGACGTGAGCTCGTCGAGCAGCAGGATCGGCGGCCCGGCCAGCAGCACGCGCGCCAGTGCCAGGCGCTGACGCTCGCCCCCCGAGAGCAGCGAACCGCCTTCTCCGACAGAGGCGTCGAGCCCGGCATCGTCGCGGGAGACGAGATGCTCGAGATTCACCTCGCGCAGCACGGTCAGACACTCCTCGTCTGTGGCATCGGGCGCTGCCAGCCGCAGGTTGTCGCCGAGAGACCCCGCCAGCACAGGGGAGTCCTGCTCGACGTAGCCGAACTGGGCGCGCAGCAGGTCGCGATCCCAGCTGCGCACATCGACACCTTCGACCTGCACCGATCCGCTCTGCACATCGTAGAAGCGCTCGAGCAGACCGAGCACAGTCGACTTGCCGGCTCCTGAGGGGCCGACCAGTGCGGTCTTGGTGCCCGGGGCCACCGAGAACGAGAGGCTCTGCAGCACGTCTTCGGCACTCGACGGGTAACGGAACGTCACCTGGTCGAGCGCGATTGCCGCGCCCGTGGGCACCGCTGCTGAGACTGAGGACGTGTAGGCGACAGTCGCAGTCGTGTCAGTGGGCTGGGCACCGTCAGACGACAGCTCACGTGAGCCTGGGCGCACGCGATCGTGGGCATCTTCGTCGGGCAGATCGAGCACCTCTTGAATGCGGGCCAGCGCACCCAGCGCGCTCTGCACCGAGGTGAAGGCGCCTGCGGCACTCGCCAGAGGCATGACCATCATGAACAGGAAGATCACGAAGCTGACCAGCTGCGCGATGGTGATCACCCCTGCTGCCACTCGCAGACCGCCGACGCCCAGCACAACGAGCACTGCTGCCTGGAGGGCCACCTGCACTGTGGGCCCGACCAGCGCCGACAGGCGCGCGATGCGCAGGCCGCGATCGTAGGCCTGGTGCGCGTCAGTGAGGATGCCGGCGGTCTCACGGGCGGTCGCTCCGTTCGCGCGGATGGTGCGCACCGCACGAACCGACCGTTCGACAGCTGCGGTGAGGGCGCCCACGCTCTTCTGCGCCTCGCGCGTCGCCGACTGCACCTGGCGTGCGACGAGAGAGACGGCGACGATCGCCACGACGAGCACCAGGGCGGTGAGCGCGAAGAGCAGCGGATCGAGCACGAGCATGCCGACGATCGCACCGACGAGAATGAAGACGCCGCCGACCGCATCGACCAGCCCTTGGGTGAGCACGGCCCGCAGCAGAGTGGTGTCCGAACTGACCCGGCTCACGAGGTCTCCGGTGCGACGCTGATCGATCTCACTGATCGGCAGCCGCAGAATCTTGTGCACCAGCCGCTGCCGGCTCGAGAGCACGACGCCCTCGCCCGTGCGACTCAGCACGTAGTACTGCACACCCGTGATGACGCCGGCCGCGATCAAGAGTGCCACGACGAGCCAGACGAGAGAACCGAGCACCTCGCCGTTCTGCACCCGGGTGATGAGCACATTGAGCAGCAGGGGCTGGCACAGCGTGAGCAGGGCCCCAATGACGGAGAGCACCGCGGCGGTGATCAGAATGCCTTTGCGCTCGATGAGATACGGCCAGAGCTGTGAGAATCGGGCCCGAGGCTCATCGGATCGTGCGCGGGCGAACGGCCCCCGACGCCTCGGCTGCTCCGTTCGGGCGGCATGGTCGGACGACGGGTGCGTCACGTGCCCGAGAGTCTGCTGCGGATGCTGCGCTGCGGGGGACGCCGCACCCTGCTGAACCGAGATGGCGGGGTCAGAGTGCTGCGGATGCGATGAGGCGTTGGCGGACATGCTGCTCCTTCGACTGCTCCATGCTATAGCCACCCGCTGACCGGGCATGACTCTTCTCGTGACGCTGCGGTGAGATCGATGCCTTGCCCTCCCATGCTCAGGCTCCAGACAGAGCAGGGGCCTCGGACGCAGCGTCCGAGGCCCCTGGGCGTGTGGCGCATCCTTCGATCTGCCACGCGGTCTGAATGCCGAGATCAGATCTCGTCGAGGTCGAGATCCTTCGTCTCAGGGCTGAAGAGCAGTGCGACGAACGTCAGCACTGCGCTCAGCGACAGATAGACACCGACCCACACCGGGTTGCCGTTGCCCTCGGCCCACAGCCACACGGCGATGATCGGAGCCACAGCGGCACCGAGGATCGAGCTGATGTTGTAGGCGATCGCCGAGCCCGTGTAGCGCGTCTCGGTGGGGTACAGCTCGGGCAGGAACGCACCCATCGGGCCGAACGTGATGCCCATCAGTGTGAAGCCGATGATCAGGAAGCCCTGTGCAAGCGCTCCGGTGAACTTCGGGTCGGCGCTGGGCAGAAGGAACAGCTGGAACAGCAGACCGAAGATCACGATGCCGCCGGTCACCCAGATCAGCAGTTTACGGCGGCCGACGCGGTCGGCGATCGGACCCGACAGCAGGGTGAAGACGCCGAAGAAGATCACGCCGATGATCATCATCATGACGAAGTTGTTGTATGAGAAGCCCAGCCCCGGGTAGAAGCTCGACGGGTCGAACGGCTTGCCCGCCTTCTCGGCCGCCTTCGCCGCTGCCTCTGCGCTGGCGGGTTTGGTGCCGTACGACAGTGTGAACGCGGTCATCAGGTAGAAGAGCACGTATGTGGCGAGCATCGCGAAGGTGCCCAAGATCAGCTGCCACCAGTTATTGCGCAGCACTTCTCCCAGCGGCAGTTTCTTGACCTTGCCCTGCTTCTTCGCCTTGGCGAAGCTGTCAGACTCGACCAAGTGCATGCGCACCCACAGGCCGACGAGCACCATCAGCGCGCTGAACAGGAAGGGAATGCGCCAGCCCCAGGCCTGGAACGCGGCGGACTGCAGCGAGGTGTCGCCGCTCTCATGCGGAAGCAGAGCGTTGATCGCGAGGAACAGGCCATTGGCGATGATGAAGCCGATCGGCGCGCCGACCTGCGGGAAGGTGCCGAACCAGGCGCGCTTGCCCTTGGGAGCGTTCTCGGTGGCGACCAGCGCCGCACCCGACCACTCGCCTCCCAGCGCGAACCCCTGTGCCAGACGCAGGATGAGCAGCAGCACGGCGGCGGTGATGCCGATGTCGTGATACGTGGGCAGCAGGCCGATCAGGAACGTCGCGATGCCCATGGTGAGCAGGCTCCAGATCAGCGTGGTCTTGCGACCGACTTTGTCTCCGAGGTGGCCGAAGACGAGCGCCCCGATGGGGCGTGCGATCATGGCCGCGCCGAAGACCGCGAACGAGGCGAGCAGGGCGACGGTGTCGTTGCCCGCGGGAAAGAAGAGGGCTGGGAAGACCAGCACCGCCGCGGTCGCGTAGACATAGAAGTCGTAGAACTCGATCGTGGTGCCGATGAGGCTGGCGAGCACCACGCGTGAGGGCGGATTCGCCGGCTTGTTCTGCTGACTGGCGTCGACGGTGGCCGTCGCTGTTTCTGTAGACATCGTGAAGAAGACTCCCAATGAGAATGAGTGGTCGCGTCGTGCGGCCTACCGGTGCGTGGTCAGGCCATGGACGCTGATATGAACACCCATGTTGGGGCGCGAGATGAACGCGGGAACGACGATGATCGCATACGCGTGTGCAGCGCTTGTGGCGCGCTGCACTATATTACGTCCTGGTTACGAGATTGACAAGAAGATCACAGTGCGAGGACGCCAGGCGGCGCTCAGAGATCAGCCGGCAGGATGTGACCCATGCGGTCGCGCTTGGTTTCGAGATACCCCTGATTGAACTCGGTCTCACCGACCACCAGCGGCACCTGGTCGGTGACCGTGATGCCATGCTGCTCGAGATCGGTGCGTTTGAGCGGGTTGTTCGTCAGCAGCCGCACGTGGTCGATGCCCAGGTCACCGAGGATCGCCACGGCCGCGCCGTACTCTCGTTCGTCGTCGGCGTGGCCGAGTGCGCGGTTCGCGTCGACCGTGTCGAGACCCTGCTCTTGCAGCCGGTAGGCGCGCAGCTTTTCGAGCAGACCGATGCCCCGGCCCTCGTGCCCGCGCAGGTAGATCACCACGCCGCCTCGGGCGTCGATCATGCGCAGCGCTGCGTGCAGCTGCGGGCCGCACTCGCACTTCTGCGAACCCAGCACCTCGCCGGTGAGGCACTCCGAGTGCACGCGCACCAGCGGCTCGCCGTCGAGCGGGTGCTCAGAGATGACGGCGAGATGGTCTGCCCCGGTCACGAGGTCACGATATCCGCGCACGCGAAAGATCCCGTAGTCAGTGGGAATGCGGGTTTCGACTACGAACTCGACGCGATCTGAACTGCTAACCAAGTGAACCATCGCCTTCTATTCTCGCACGCCACAGTATGTCGCAACCCAGCTGCGTCGTGGTGACATCGGTGAGACGCAGCGCGTCGCCGATGCTGCGCACATCGATCTGCTGCACGGCGAGCTTGGGCCCGCCGATCAGCACGGGGGCGCTGTAGACGTGCAGCTCGTCGACCAGCCCGGCGCGCAGAAACAGGGAGGCTGTGGTGGGCCCGCCTTCGACGATCACGCGGCGCATGGCGTCGTCGCCGTCGAACAGCCCGCCCAACATCTCGATCAGCTCGGAACGCACGCGAGCACCCGGCTGCTCGCGCAGGACTCGCAGGTCGAGCGGAACATCCACCACACGTTCATGGGCGACCCGCAGCTTTGCGCCGAGGTCCGAGCCCGGCTCGGTGCCCAGCAAGACGGGAACCGGCTGGTGCGGGCGCAGCGAGCCGTCGGCGAAGCGCGCCGTGAGGGTCGGATCGTCGGCGGCCACCGTACCGGCGCCGACGATGATGCCGTCGACCTCGCCGCGCACCGCGTGCGCATGGTCACGAGACTCGGGCGAGGTGATCCACTGTGACGAGCCGTCGGCTGCGGCGGCCCGGCCGTCGAGCGACATAGCGAGCTTGACGATGACCCAGGGGCGGCGACGGCGCATCGCGACGAACCAGTCGTGATTGACCTGCTCTGCCTCGTGGTGCAGCACGCCTGAGACCACCTCGATGCCATGAGCGGCCAGGCGCTCGGCGCCGTGCGCTGAGGCGTCACCGGGGTCGTCCACGGCATAGACCACGCGCCCGACACCCGCATCGATGAGCGCCTGGGCGCAGGGGCCGGTGCGTCCGATGTGGTTGCAGGGTTCGAGAGAGACGACGGCCGTCGCGCCGCAAGCCTGCTGTGCGGCCACCTGCGCCAGCGCATCGACCTCGGCGTGCGGTGTGCCTGCGCCATGGTGCCAGCCCTCGGCGAGAGTGGTGCCGTCGGCCGCCAGCAGCACACAGCCCACACGCGGGTTGCCGCCGGCCAGTGGGCCGCGCTGCGCGAGCTCGAGCGCACGGCGCATTGCCGCGCGTTCGGCGGGCAGCGGTTCAGGCATGGTCATCCTCATCTGCAACGACGACGATGTGCAGTCCATTCCGTCTGGCCTGCGGTCGTGTGCGTCACGTCAGAAGCGCGGTCTGCCCACGCTCTTCGGTCTGCTGCGGGCGCTTGCGCGCCGAAATCGTCGGGTGCATCAGGAGGCCGAACGGCCAAGTGACACCAGGCGTGCGTCTCAGCTGGCGGCCACGAACCCGATGCGGTCGTAGACCTCGGCAAGGGTCTTCGAGGCGATCTCGCCTGCGCGCTCGGCGCCGATGGCGAGGAGGCGATCGAGCTCGGCTGGGTCGTCGAGCAGTTCGAGCGCACGAGTGCGGATCGGCGACAGCGCCTCGACGACGATGTCGGCCAGATCCTTCTTGAGATCGCCGTAGCCGCGTCCTGCGTACTGCTCTTCGAGTTCGGGAATCGACGAGCCGGTGAAGACGGAGTTGATCGCGAGCAGGTTCGAGACACCGGGCTTGTGCTCGCGGTCGAAGCGAATCTCACGGCCGTCGTCGGTCACCGCCGAGCGGATCTTCTTAGCGGTCTTCTTCGGATCGTCGAGCAGACGGATCAGCCCGGCGTCGCTGGCCGCCGACTTCGACATCTTCGCCGTGGGGTTCTGCAGGTCGAAGACCTTCGCCGTCTCGTCTGGGATGTACCCCTCAGGCAGCGTGAACGTGTCGCCGAAGCGCGAGTTGAAGCGCTGCCCGAGCGTGCGCGTGAGCTCGAGGTGCTGCTTCTGATCGATGCCGACCGGCACCAGGTCCGCGTTGTAGAGCAGGATGTCAGCCGCCATCAGTACCGGGTAGGTGAACAGACCGACCGACGTGTGGTCAGAGCCCTGTTTCGCCGACTTGTCTTTGAACTGGGTCATGCGGCTGGCCTCGCCGAAGCCGGTGATGCACGCGAGCACCCAGCTGAGCTGGGCGTGCTCGGGCACGTGAGACTGCACGAAGAGCGTCGAGCGCTCAGGGTCGATGCCTGCGGCGATGTACTGAGCCGCCGTGCCCCGAGTGTTGCGGCGCAGCTGCTCAGGATCCTGGTCGACGGTGATCGCGTGCTGATCGACGACGCAGTAGATGGTGTCGTAGTCGTTCTGCAGGCTCACCCAATTGCGCAGGGCTCCCACATAATTGCCGAGATGTAGAGAGTCGCTGGAGGGCTGCATGCCCGAGAAGATGCGTTTCACCATGACTCCCAGTGTAGCCCCGAGAATCCGAAGGCAGCTTCGAGCTCGTACAGTGCCCGCTCAGAGCTGGTAGTCGACCACGACCGGCGAGTGATCGGTGAAGCGCTGGTCGTACGTCGCCGGGCGATCGACGAAGTAGTGTCTTGCCGCCGTCGCCACCTGAGGTGTCGCCGCCTGATAGTCGATGCGCCAGCCGGCGTCGTTGTCGAAGGCCTGTCCACGCCATGACCACCACGTGTATGGGCCGGGCTGATCACCAGCGGCTGACCGACCGAGGTCGATCCAGCCGAGCCCCTCGCCCAGATCGGTGCCGTCGAGCCGCTGATACCGCTCGTCGGGTCGGCCGAAGAACTGGTCGAAGTAGGCGCGCTCTTTGGGCAGGAACCCCGCACGCTTGAGGTTCGACCGCCAGTTGCGAATGTCGATCTGCTCGTGACACACATTGAGATCGCCCATGAAGACGGCCCGCTCATGCTCTTTCGGCAGTGCCGCAAGCCGTTCGCTCATCGCCTCGAGCATGCGATACTTCTCGACCTGCTTCGGGGTGTCGACCTCGCCCGAATGCGCATAGACGCTCACCAGTGTGAGCGGTGTGCCGTCGACGTCGAGGTCGACTTCGAGCCAGCGTCCCGAGGTATCGAAGTCGTCGTCGCCGATCTGAGTGCGCGTCTCACCGAGCGGCAGTCGTGACACGACGGCGACGCCGGCGCGACCCTTCTGCGAGCACACGTCGTCGGCGATGTGCCAGCCCGGCAACAGCTCGCGCAGCTGGTCACCGGACGCTCTCACCTCTTGCAGCGCGATGACGTCGGGCTGAGCCGCTTCGATCCACGATTCGATGCCCTTGCGGAACGCCGCGCGGATGCCGTTCACGTTGACGGTTGCGACGCGCAGCGCACCAGCGGGCTTCGGCGTCTCAGCGGATGCACGGGTGCGTGCCGCCTGCGTGTTGATGCCCGGTTTGGGCTTCGGCTGCTCGTCGACCGGCGGCGGCGCGATGATCGTCTCGTGCAGGGCGGGGGAGAGTGCAGGCTGCTTCGTGCTCATGACGCCGATTCTAGGCGATGCCTCTGACCTGCCTCGGCAGCGCACGGCGACTTCGCAGAGGGATCAGCGTGCGCGTCACCGGGCTTCGGTATCGGGCTCGTCGGTCTTGATGGCGGAGTCAGGCACCTCGACCGGCAGCGGACTCTCCACGGCGTTCGGGCCGCGCACGGCATCCTGCAGACGGCTCGCGCCCCAGAAATCGAGGTCGCCGTCATGCCGCTCGTTGACCTCGTGGTCTGAGGCGACGACGGCCAGCCAGGCGGCCGCGATGAGCACGGTCTGACTGAGCAGGTTGAACCAGAGCAGCAGACCGACGATGGTCAGAAAGCCGGCGAGCAACGGGTTCGACCCGCCGCCGATGAGCGACCCGCCGACGGCCTTCAGCAGGGTGGTCGCAACGGCGCCCCAGATGACCACCGGCAGCATGCGCCGCACGGGGATGATCACCTGTGCGAGCACGCGCATGATCACGATGAGGATGATGGCGTCCAGCACCAGAGAGAGCAGCAGTGAGCCGATGGTGACCAGCAGCCACGAGAGCATGCTCTGTTCGCCGAAGCCGAGCAGAGCGGAGATGCGGCGGCCGAGACCCGAACTGACGGTGGAGGCGAGAGCCGAGATGATGACGAGCAGGCCGAACCCCACCAGCAGGCCCAGATCGCGCAGTTGTGCCACGACCGGCTGCTGGGGCAGAGGCGAGCGGCCGAACTGGGCGCGCACGCCTGTGCGTACGGCGCCGAGCCAGCCGAAGAGGGTGAAAATCAGCGAGACGAGGGCGACGGCGCCGGTCCAGGACAGTGTGGAAGGCACGCCCTGCAGCGTCTCTGGGCTGATGGCGCCGCCCTCGCCGGTGTCGATGAGACCGGGCACTGACTTGGCCAGGTAGTCGACGAGAGCGTTCCAGACGGTCTCGGAGCGAGCGATGAAAAGGCCGATGACGCTGAAAAGCGTCCAGACGCCGGCGAACGCGGCGAACAGCGAGCTGTAGCTCATACCGCCGGCAAGGACAGGGCCGCCGCGCGAGGTGTAGTGCGCCATCACACGTGCTGGTCTGGTCTGCATCGCCCACGCGATGAGACCTTGGACCGTGCTGACCGGTTTCTGTTGGGCGCTCATGGGTCAATGGTATCGGCAGGCAGCGCGGGGCAGGCACCGTGGCGCGGGGCCGGCCTGGCGGTGTGGGCTCGATTCGTACCACGGCACATGCTGCTCTCCAGGATCGAGCCATGGCAGATGTCGTTCAGGCGCTTCGAAACATGGAACTTGACATGTCTGGATGTCTCTGGGCGTCATTTGCGCCGACTCGAGGCGCAGAAGTGGTGTGCCGGGGATGAGGGGGTGAGAAGCGTGTCGGGGGGGGAGAGAAGTGTGCCGGGCCGGGGGATGCGTTACGGGCCCATGCCGGGCCGAGGAATGCCACAAGGTCAATGCCGGACCGAGCGATGCCAGAGCCGCAGAGGTCAGGTTCGCCGAATGAACGAAGAACCGCCGCGCTCCGACTCAGCGAGTCAGAACCGGCGGTTCTCGTGTCGTAGCAACTGGGCGGCTGTCGAAACGCTGGACGCTGCCCTCAAACGACTGAAGCCGCGCGGTGCAGCGCGCGAGCCGTTCAGCCGATCACTGGATCAGCGGTGGCCGCGAATGGCCGCCTGCTTGACCTCTGCGATCGCCTTCGTGATCTGGATGCCACGCGGGCAGGCCTCGGTGCAGTTGAAGGTCGTGCGGCAGCGCCACACGCCCTCTTTGTCGTTGAGGATGTCCAGACGCACCTGCGACTCGTCGTCACGTGAGTCGAAGATGAATCGGTGCGCGTTCACGATGGCAGCGGGGCCGAAGTACTGACCGTCGGTCCAGAAGACCGGGCAGCTGGTGGTGCAGGCTGCGCAGAGGATGCATTTGGTCGTATCGTCGAAGATCTCGCGATCCTTGATCGTCTGCAGCCGCTCACGGCCTTCCGCGGGCTCCGAATGGGCCTGAAGGAAAGGCTGCACGTCACGGTAGGCCTTGAAGAAGGGCTCCATGTCGACGACGAGGTCTTTCTCAAGAGGCAGTCCCTTGATGGCCTCGACGTAGATCGGCTTGTCGATGTCCAGGTCTTTGATCAGCGTCTTGCAGGCCAGTCGGTTGCGGCCGTTGATGCGCATGGCGTCAGAGCCGCAGATGCCGTGTGCGCAGGAGCGACGGAACGTCAGCGAGCCGTCCTGCTCCCACTTGATCTTGTGCAGCGCATCGAGCACACGATCGGTCGAGTACATCTCGACGTCGAACGACTCCCAGCGGGGCTCGGTGTCGACATCGGGGTCGAAACGCCGGATGTTGAACGTGACAGTGAACGGCTTCACCGATGCGTCGTGTGCTGACGGAGCGTGCTTCGACCGGTCGGCAGCATCGGCGCTGTACGACTCGGCGTGTGCCTTCGAAGTGACGTTCTCAGTGGTCGCGGCAGCAGTCGCCATGATCAGTACTTCCTCTCCTTGGGCTCATACCGGGTGAGCACGACAGGCTTCCACCCCAGCGTGATGTGCGAGCCGGGCTCGCCTTCGTTGGGGTCACCTGTCAGGTAGGCCATCGTGTGCTTGAGGTATGTGGCGTCGTCGCGCTTGGGGTAGTCGTCGCGCATGTGGCCGCCGCGGCTCTCTTTGCGGTTCAGTGCGGCCGCGATCAGCACCTCGGCGAGATCGAGCAGGAACCCGAGCTCGACGCCTTCGAGCAGGTCGGTGTTGAAGCGGCGACCGTGGTCGTGGATGCTGATGTGCTGATAGCGCCTGCGCAGAGCTCTCACATCGTTGGCGGCCTGAGTCAGCGTCTCTTCGGTGCGGAACACCTGTGCGTTGGTGTCCATGGTCTCTTGCAGCTCTTTGCGGATCTGCGCGAGCGACTCGCCGCCGTCGTTGTTGCGGATGCCGTCGAGCAGCTCGATGACGCCCTGCTCGGGTGCCTCGGGCAGCGGAACGAACTCCGCCTCACGCGAGTACTTGACCGCCTGACGACCGGCACGTTTGCCGAACACGTTGATGTCGAGCAGCGAGTTGGTGCCCAGTCGGTTCGCACCGTGCACCGAGACGCACGCGCACTCGCCGGCCGCGTAGAGGCCGGGCACGATGTCTTTGATCGTGCGCAGCACCTCGCCGTTGTTGTTGGTGGGGATGCCGCCCATGGCATAGTGCGCTGTCGGATAGACCGGCACGGGCTCGACGACTGGGTCGACGCCGAGATAGGTGCGGGCGAACTCAGTGATGTCGGGAAGCTTGGTCTCAAGCACCTCGGCACCCAGATGGGTGCAGTCGAGCAGCACGTAGTCTTTGTTCGGGCCGACGCCGCGGCCCTCCTGAACCTCCTGCACCATGCATCGGGCGACGATGTCGCGAGGTGCGAGGTCTTTGATGGTCGGCGCGTACCGCTCCATGAATCGCTCACCATTCGCATTTCGCAGAATGGCGCCTTCGCCACGGGCACCCTCGGTGAGCAGGATGCCCAGACCGGCGAGACCGGTCGGATGGAACTGGAAGAACTCGATGTCTTCGAGGGGCAGGTGCTGACGCCAGATGATGCCGACGCCGTCGCCGGTGAGCGTGTGAGCGTTCGACGTCGTCTTGAACATCTTGCCGAAGCCGCCGGTCGCGAAGACGATCGACTTGCCCTGGAAGACGTGAATGTCGCCGGTGGCCAGCTCGTACGCGATGACCGCTGCAGGGCGGCGTTCGCCGTCGATCTCGGTGAAGACCAGATCGAGTGCGTAGTACTCGTTGTAGAACTGGATGCCGAGCTTGACGCAGTTCTGATAGAGGGTCTGCAGAATCATGTGGCCGGTGCGGTCCGCTGCGTAGCACGAGCGACGAACGGGCGCCTTGCCGTGCTCGCGGGTGTGGCCACCGAATCGGCGCTGAGCGATCTTGCCGTCGTCGGTGCGGTTGAACGGCAGACCCATGTTCTCAAGGTCGATGACCGCGTCGATGGCCTCTTTGGCCAGAATCTCGACGGCATCCTGATCAGCCAGGAAGTCGCCGCCCTTGACCGTGTCGTAGGTGTGCCACTCCCATGAGTCCTCTTCGAGGTTCGAGAGGGCCGCAGCCATGCCGCCCTGAGCCGCACCCGTGTGCGAACGCGTGGGGTAGAGCTTGGTGATCACGGCGGTGTCGGCATGGGGGCCGGCCTCGATCGCAGCGCGCATGCCGGCGCCGCCGGCACCGACGATGATCACATCATGCTGGTGGTAGTGAACGGTGTAGTCGCCGTTCTTGGTCGTTGAGGTCTCAGTCATCTCAGTCTTTCATCGCCTTTGACTCGGCGCCGTCAGGCGTCACTTCGTGCAGAACTGCTGCCAGTCTGCGTTCAGGTTGGGGTCGGCGCAGGGGTCGAAGCCGAAGACGACCCAGGTGCCGAGGATGATCAGCACGCCGGCTGCCGCGAAGATCGCGATGCGCAGGCCTTTGGCCACCCGCTGGTTCTCGACGTAGTCGTTGACGATCGTGCGCATGCCGTTCGCGCCGTGCAGCAGCGCGAGCCAGAGCATGAGGATGTCCCAGACCTGCCAGAACGGGTTGGCCAGCTTTCCGGCCACGAACCCCCAGTCGACCTGGTGAATGCCGTCGCCGGTGAGCAGGTTGAAGTACAGATGCCCGAAGATGAGCACGACGAGCAGAACACCCGAACCGCGCATGAAGAGCCAGGCGAACTTCTCGCGGTTCGAGCGCTTGTGAGGTGCGCGGGCGGGTTTCTCGATGGTGACGGTCATTGTCGTTCAGCCCTTCCCTAGAACCCGAACACGTGTGACAGGTGCTGCGGCACGAAGAAGATCATCAGCACAAGCCAGACGAGCATCACACCGTAGAAGAGTCCGCGCTGATGCTTCGTGCCCTGCGACCAGAAGTCGATGAGGATGACACGCAGGCCGTTGAGCGCGTGAAATGCGATCGCGGCGACGAGTGCGACCTCGCCCACGCCCATCAGAGGATTCTTGTAGGTGCCGATGACCGCGTTGTAGGCCTCGGGAGAGAGGCGAATGAGTGCGGTGTCGAGAATGTGCACCAGCAGGAAGAAGAAGATGGCCACGCCGGTGATGCGGTGGAAAACCCAGGACCACATGCCTTCTCGGCCACGGTACAGAGTACCGGCTGGTTTCGGTGACACGAACAACCCTCCTTGGTTGAGTACGCCCGGCAACAGAAACCTATCGGACGCTGACTGTGTTGTGGCAAGTCTAGACCCGGCGTGCATTCGCATATCAGTAAGGTCTGCCTAAGCAAGAGCCAGGAACATGGGCGCAAAGCTGATTTCTCCGACACATGTCGTCGGGGTGCAGGCCCACGTCGAGTCAGGGGGGCTCTGGTACGCTCGTGATCATGTCTGCATCTGCCGCTGACCACGTGTACGCGATCATCCCGGCGGGAGGTGTCGGTTCCCGTCTGTGGCCTCTGTCACGAGCGAAAGAGCCCAAATTCCTCCTCGACCTCACCGGATCAGGCCACTCTCTGCTGCGGTCGACTTGGGACCGGATCGTCCCGCTGATCGGCAGTGACCACATCATGGTGGTGACGGGTGCCGCACACCGGGCCTCGGTCGTCAGCCAGCTGCCCGACCTCGACGGCGACAACCTGGTGCTCGAGAGTGAGCCTCGTGACTCGACTGCAGCGATCTGCCTGGCGGCAGCCCTTATCGCACGTCGCGACCCAGACGCCATCGTGGCCTCGTTCCCCGCCGACCACTTCATCGGCGACGAGCGAGCCTTCCGCGAGGTCGTCACCGAGGCTGCGCAGGTCGCGGCGACCGGCCGGCTGGTGACGATCGGCATCACCCCGACCTCGCCCTCGACCGGTTTCGGGTACATTCGCACCGATGGCACTCTCGACCCGGACGGCTCGCTGGGGCTGCCGAAGAGCGCACGGGCGGTGACCAGCTTCGTCGAGAAGCCCAAGGCCAGCGTCGCGCGAGAGTACGTCGCCAGCGGCGAGTATCTCTGGAACGCGGGCATGTTCGTGGCGCGTGCGGTCGACCTGATGTGCTGGCTGCGCGAGAGCGAACCCGAGCTGGCCGCTGGCATCGACCGCATCGCCGACGCCTGGGGCACTCCCGCCGTCTACGAAGAGAAGGCCAAGACCTGGCCGAAGCTCAAGAAGATCGCAATCGACTACGCCATCGCCGAACCGGTCGCTGCAGCGGGTCAGGTGGCGGTGATCCCGGGCGACTTCGACTGGGATGACGTGGGCGACTTCTCTGCGGTGGCCCGGCAGGTGCGTAAGCGCAACCCCGGCAACCTTGCCATTCTCGGCGAGGCGAGCGTGCTCTCCGAGTCGAGTACCGGTGTGCTGGTCAGCGAGACCGACCGGCTGATCGCGATCATCGGGGTGCAGGATCTTGTCGTCGTCGACACCGAAGACGTGCTGATGATCACCACCAGCGATCATGCCCAGCGCGTGAAAGAGATGGTGAACATGGTGCGTCAGACGGGAAACGAGAATCTGCTCTGAGCGCTTCGGCGGCTGATGGCGTCGTCGGCTCCGCTAGAGTTGGCGCATGAGCGCTGAGCACGATTCCGCACAAGACCGAATCCTCGATGACGACACCCTCGATCTGACCCTCGAAGGGGTCGATCTGGTCGAGGTTCCAAAGATCAGTCTGCACGACCATCTCGATGGCGGCCTGCGCCCTGAGACCATCGTCGAACTGGCTGACCAGGCCGGTCTCGAGCTGCCGGTCGACGATCCCGAAGAGCTCGGCGACTGGTTCGCCGACAGCGCTGACTCCGGCGACCTCATCGCCTACCTCAAGACCTTCGACCAGACCGTCGGCGTCATGCAGACAGCTGACTCGCTGGCCCGGGTCGCTCGTGAGTTCGTCGAAGACTCGGTCGACGACGGAATCATCTACGTCGAGGCGCGCTGGGCTCCCGAACAGCATCTTGCTGGCGGTCTCACCCCCGAGGCAGCGGTCGAAGCGGTCGCCGCCGGCTTCGAAGAGGGCATGCGAGACGCCGCCGAGCGCGGCTTCCAGATCGAGGCAAACCAGATCGTGACTGCGCTGCGTCACAATGATCGCTCGCTCGAGATGGCCAAGCTCGCAGTGCGCTATCGAGATGCCGGCGTGGTCGGGTTCGACCTGGCCGGCCCCGAGAAGGGCTTTCTGCCGTCTCGTCATCAAGAGGCTCTCGACTACCTGGCGCGCAGCTTCTTTCCGACCACGGTGCATGCCGGCGAGGCTGACGGCCTTGACTCCATCGTGTCGGCCCTGATCGACGGCCGTGCGCTGCGTCTCGGTCATGGCACGCATCTGGTCGACGACATCCAGCTGATCGACGAAGGCGACGACTCCGACGAAGTGCTCGCCGTGCTCGGCGATGTCGCCGCATGGGTACGCGATCGCGGCATCGTGCTCGAGACGAACCCGTCGTCGAATCTGCAGACCGGCGCCTTCGCCGGCCCGTTCGACGAGCATCCGCTCGACCTGCTCTACCAGCTCGACTTCCGAGTGACCGTGAACGTCGACAACCGGCTGCAGTCGAACACCACGCTGACCGAGGAGTTCGCACGCGTGGCGCAGGCTTTCGACTATGGTCTGGACGATCTCGCCGTACTGACGCTCAACGCAGCCGAAGGCTCCTTCCTGCCTGCCACCGATCGTCAGGATCTTGCCGATCGCGTGATCGCGTTCTACGACGACCTCGACTGACCTCGGTCAGCGGCGCGGGGTTCGTTTGACGCTTCGCGTCGCCTTCGCGGTGGTCGGGTCTTCCGGCCACGGGTGCTTCGGGTATCGGCCGCGCATCTCGGCGCGCACCTGTCGATAGCCGTCGTGCCAGAACGACGCCAGATCCATCGTCACTGCGAGCGGGCGGCCGGCGGGTGAGAGCAGGTGCAGCTGCACGGGCACTCGGCCGTCGACCAGATGCGGAACCTGCTGCCAGCCGAAGCACTCCTGCAGCTTCACCGCGAGCACCGGCGGCGCATCGTCATCCGACGGGTAGTGCACTCGGACCCATGACCCAGACGGCACTTCGAGGCGTTCCGGTACCAGGGCATCCAGCCGCGACGCGTCAGGCCAGGGCAGCAGTCGGCGCAGCGCGGATGCCAGGTCGAGCCCGGCTGTCGTGGCTCCAGTCGCAAGCCGCTCGATCTCTGGAGCGAGCCAGTCATCAAGACGACCGCTGAGTGCAGCGTCGTCGACGGCCGGCCAGGGGTCGCCCAGCTCACGATGCAGCATGTGCAGGCGGTCGCGCAGATCGTTCGCTGCCTGAGACCAATGCAGCGAGGCCAAGCCGTCTGCGGTGGCGAGCAGGCTGCGCACCTGAGCACGCGCATCGGCCGCAGCCAGACGTGCGGGCGCCCGTGAGAGCTCGATCGCTCCCAGCCGGCGCACCCGCCGGGCGCTGAGCCGGCCGTCTCGCCACTCGCTCTCGACTGTGTCTTCGATGAGACCTGCGCCGACGACGAGAGCTGCGTCGACGGTCAGCGGTGCAGCGGCACGAATCATCGCCCCAGAGCCCTCGCCGGTTCGCGCGACGCTCACTTCGCTGACGGCCAACCACTGCGACCCGCGCAGTGCTGAGCCGCGGGGCAGCACGGCACCGGTGCCTGAGGCAAGCTGATAGCTCAGCCCGGAGTCGCTCGGCCCCGAGTCGCTGGGCCGCAGACGCGCCAGGCGTTCCGGGTATGCGAGTCCAGCGATCGCCGCGATCACCCCGTCGGCGTCGACCGACGAGTGGCTCCCCTCGCTTCTCGAGGCGCTGCTGTGATCGGGCATGAGCGTGACGAGGCGGCGCACATCCTGCTGCCACCGATGCACTGCCGCAGGCGAGACGGCGGCATCGGCCTGGCTGTGTGGGCCCTCGTCGCTGCCGTTACGTCGAGATCTGTATCCGCCGCGGTGCCCGCCGCGACGCAGCTCGTGCAGCAGCGCAGACAGGTCGCCTCCGGGAGCCCGTGCGTCCGATTCGATGGCCGCCACGGCCTCGGCTGCCAGCGTCACAGCTGACCGGCGATCACCGTCGATCAGTGCGGCGCCGTCGATCAGCGCGCGCGCCAGTCTCGGGTGCACCGGCATCCGAGCGATCAGCCGCCCGAGGTCGGTGACACGCCATCGCCTCGTCGTGCCGCTCTCAGGCGCGATCGCACCCAGCCGAACCAGCGTGCGCTGGGCGAGCTCGAGCGACGCCCGCGGCGGGGCATCAGGCAGCGCGAGTTCTCGAGCATCGGGGTCGCCCCAGAGCGTCAGCATGAGAGCCGCCTCGGTGAGGTCCGCAGTGGTGATCGCCGGGCGTGCCTGTGTGGGAGCCGACGCGAACTCGGCCTCGCTGTAGCAGCGCACGACTGTGCCGGGGCCCAGACGGGCGGCACGACCGGCGCGCTGCGTCGCCGCCGCGCTCGACACCGGAACGGTCACCAAGCCGGACATCTCGCGCATCGCATCGAGCCGGGGCTCGCGCGACAGGCCGGCGTCGACGACGGTGTGCACGCCGGGCACGGTCAGCGACGTCTCAGCGATCGAGGTCGACACGATCACTCGGCGTTCGTGCGTGCCCAAGGGAGCGAGCGCCGCTCGCTGCGCCGACGCGGGCAGCGAACCGTGCAGCGGCAGGGCAGTGACTCCGGAATCGCGCAGGCGGGCGACCACAGCGTCCACCTCACGGCGGCCCGGAAGAAAAGCCAGCACGGTGCCCTCAGCCTGCTCGCGCGACTTGGCGGCCACGACCGTGGCGACGTGTCGCAGAAAACCGGGAGTGACGCCGCGGGCGTCGAGTCGTTGGGTGCCGACGGGCGCCGGCCGCCATTCCACCGTGAGCGGGTGCAGGGGCACCTCTGCGGTGAGCACCGGCGCAGCGTCGGCGAGCAGCGAACTCCAGCGTTGTGTGTCGAGCGTCGCCGACATGACGATCAGAGCGAGATCGCCGCGCAGCAGGGCCACTTCGCGGAGCATGGCGAAGAGCAGATCGGCGTCGAGGTCGCGTTCGTGCACCTCGTCGAGCACCACGGCATCGACGCCTGCGAGCTCGGGGTCGGCGGTCAGCCGACGCAGCAGCAGACCTGTGGTGACGAACTCCACCTGCGTCTGCGGGCCGATGTGGTGTTCGCCGCGCACGGCATAGCCGACCGCGTCGCCGATACGAGTGCGGCTGAGGTCGGCGAGCCTTTCGGCTGCGGAGTGCGCGGCGAGTCGGCGTGGCTCGGTGACGATGACCCGCCCGGTGACCGCGTTCGCCACTGCGGGTGGTACGACCGTCGTCTTGCCTGATCCCGGTGGAGCCTGTACGACGGCGAACGCCGGACCACGAGTGGTCCGCGTGAGCACGTCGTGCAGTCGAGGAACCAAGGATGCCGCAGGAAGCCCGGCGCCGATGGCTGGCAGGTCGAAGACGGGCTGCTGCGCTTCGCCAGCGGCGGCCGCGGCAGAAGACGTCATCCCAGGTGCAGGCGCTTCTGCCACCAGTCGCGCAGCTCGGCGAGCTTCGTCGCGTTCTCAGCCGCTGCTGCGGCCGGATCGGGCAGACTGCTCGAGACGTCGAGATAGATCTTGAGCTTCGGCTCGGTGCCCGAGGGACGCACGATGACGCGTGAGCCGTCGGCGAGCGAGTAGCGCAGGATGTCTGCCGGGGGCAGCCCGTCGATGCCGTGCAGCAGGTCGTCGTGAGCGACGACGTCGAGACCGGCGATCGTGGTGAGCGGTTCGGCTCGCAGGGCGGCAGTCGCCTGAGCGATGAGCGAGCGGTCGGCGACGCGAATGGCCACCTGATCGCTCGCTGCCGAGCCATAGTCGGCAGCGATTCGCTGCAGAGCCTGAGCGACGGTGTGGCCCTCGCTCTTCAGCCGTGCGGCCAGCAGCAGAAACAGGGCAGCGGCGGAGACGCCGTCCTTGTCACGGACGAGCTCCGGGTCGACGAGGTAGCCGAGCGCCTCCTCGTATCCGAAGATCAGGCCGGGCACGCGGTTCACGTACTTGAAGCCGGTGAGCGTCTCGACGTGCTCGATGCCGTAGTGTTCGGCGATGCGGCCGAGCAGTGGGCTGGACACCAGCGAGGCGGCGAGCGCACCCGGAGTGCCGGGACGGTGCTCGCTGGCGATCAGGTCGCCGAGCAGCCAGCCGACCTCGTTGCCGGTGAGGCGACGCCAGCCGCCCTCGGCCGCATCGTCTGGAATTGCCACAGCCAGTCGGTCGGCGTCGGGATCGTTGGCGATGATGAGATCGGCCCCGGTCTTGCGGGCCAGTGCGAACGAGAGGTCGAGCGCGCCGGGCTCCTCGGGGTTCGGGAACGCGACGGTGGGAAACTCGGGATCCGGCGCGATCTGCTCTGTGACCGTCGCCGGTGCCGGAATGCCCAGCGTCTCGAAGAGTCGTGCGGCGACCTCCCAGCCCACACCGTGCATGGCGGTGTAGACGAAGCTGAGCCCGTCGGCGGAGGCCTGGGGCGCCCGTTGAGCGACTGCAGCCGCGGTCTCGGTGACGTAGGCGTCGATGACGTCTTCGCCCAGTACCCGGTAGGCCTGCGAGCGGGGCAGCTGGTCGACGGTGAAGTCTTGGGCGATCTGATCGATGTGCGCGGCGATCAGCTGATCGGCAGGGCTGATGATCTGTGACCCGGCGTCGATACCGCCGAGATACACCTTGTAGCCGTTGTCGGCGCCGGGATTGTGGCTGGCCGTCACCATCACGGCGGCCGAGGCGTCGAGGTGGCGCAGCGCGAACGCAGTGACCGGGGTGGGCAGGTTGCGCGGCAGCAGCAGCGCGTCGACGCCGGCGGCCTGTGCGAGCTCGGCGGTGTCGCGAGCGAAGATCTCGGAGTTGTGGCGACCGTCGTAGCCGATGACCAGCGTCGGGCGTTCGTCGCCGGCGTGCTCGACCAGGTACGAGGCGAGGCCGGCGGCGGCCTGCGAAACGAGCACGCGGTTCATACGGGCGGGGCCTGGGCCCATCTCGCCGCGCAGTCCGGCGGTGCCGAAGGCGAGGCGCTCGTCGAACTCGCTGTGCAGGGTGCTCAGTGCCTGCTCGTCGCCCTTGCGTGCCAGGTCGATCTGGTCGTCGAGCAGCTTCGAGGTCTTCGGGTCTGGGTCTTGGTCACGCCACTGCTCGGCCTGAGCGACCAGAGCGGCAAGCTGCTCAAGCTCTGCGGCGTCGCCGGGCTCTCGACCCGACGCGTCGGCGTGCGTGTTCCCCTGGGCGTTGGCGGTATCGGTCATACGATGTTCTCCAGTATCTCGGCAAGCAGTTCGGTGAGCTGTGGCGCTGCATCGCGGCCAGCCTGAATGACCTCGGCATGGCTCAGCGGTTGGGCAGAGACCCCGGCAGCGGCGTTCGTCACCAAAGACAAGCCTAGAACCTCGAGGCCCAAGGCGCGAGCTGCGATCGCTTCGAGGGCGGTCGACATGCCCACCAGATCGGCTCCGATCGCCCGCGCCATGCGCACCTCGGCCGGGGTCTCGTACTGCGGGCCGCGAAACTGGGCATAGACGCCTTCGCGCATCTGCGGGTGCCGCTCGCGCACCGCGGCGCGGAGCCTGGGGGAGTACACGTCGGTCATGTCGACGAAGGTCGGGCCGCTCAGCGGCGAGGTGCCGGTGAGGTTGACGTGGTCGCTGATCAGCACCGGACTGCCGGGAGCGAGCGACGGGTCGATCCCTCCGCAGCCGTTGGTCAGTACGATCGAACCCGCCCCGAGCGCGGCGGCGGTGTGCACGCCGTGCACCACGGCATCCACACCATGCCCTTCATAGAGGTGCGTGCGCGCGGCGATCAGCAGCACACGACGACCTGAGGCGGTCTGCACGATCTGCAGCGTGCCGGCATGACCGGGCACGCCCGACACGTGAAAGCCGGGCACCTCGGCTGCGGGCAGCGTCGTGAGGGTGGTGCCGAGACGATCGGCGGATGCTCCCCAGCCCGATCCGAGCACCACGGCGCGATCGATGCCCGAGACGCCGGAGCGCTGCCTGATCGTGTCGGCCGCCTGCTGCGCGAGCGGCGTGGGTGTGCGTCCGGAGGCCGCGGGTGCATAATGTGCAGGCGTGGCGGTCTCTGATGGGCCATCTGGAGTGGCAGAAGCTGTCATACTGATAAAGATAGGCAACTCTGCAGAGGGAGAACACCGCACATGGCATACGAGTTCGGCGACAAGCACGATCTGGTGGTCATCGGAGGAGGGCCTGGCGGTTACGAGGCTGCGCTGACCGGCGCCCAGCTCGGGGCCAATGTCACCCTCATCGAACGTCATGGAGTCGGCGGCTCTGCCGTGCTCACAGATGTTGTGCCCTCGAAGGCCCTGATCGCCGTGGCCGAGGCGACGACGCAGGTCGCGAACGCACAGCGTCTGGGGGTGCAGATCTTCGCGCCGGGCAGCGACGAGCCGATCGCTCCCGACTACCGCATCGACCTCAAGACGGTGAACCGTCGACTGCTCGATCTGGCCCGACAGCAGTCGGCGGATATGGCGGCGACCCTGGAGAAGCAGGGTGTGCGCATCATCAAGGGCACGGGTCGGCTGCTCAACCATCACGCCATCGCGGCAGATCTCACCAACGGGGAGGTCAGTGAGTTCCACGCCGACACCACGGTCGTCTCTGTTGGCGCGCACCCCCGCAAGCTGCCAAGCGCGATGCCAGACGGCGAGCGCATCCTCACTTGGACTCAGCTGTATCAGCTCGAAGAGCTGCCGCAGCACCTGATCGTCGTCGGCTCCGGTGTGACCGGTGCCGAGTTCGCCAGCGCGTTCCGCCACCTCGGCAGCGAGGTCACGCTGATCTCGAGCCGCGACCGCGTGCTGCCCGGACAGGACGAAGACGCCGCACGCGTGATCGAAGAGGTGTTCCTGCGCGAGGGGATGAACGTGCTCTCGAAGTCTCGCGCCGAGAGCGTTGTGCGCGAAGGCGACGAGGTCATCGCCACGCTCAGCGACGGCAGCACGGTGGTCGGCAGCCACTGCTTGATGGCGGTCGGGTCGATTCCGAACACGGCCGGGCTGGGGCTTGAGGGCGCCCGGGTGCAGACGACGGCATCCGGCCATATCAAGGTCAACCGTGTCGCGCGCACCTCAGTGCCCGAGATCTACGCCGCCGGAGACTGCACCGACTTCTTCCCGCTGGCCAGCGTGGCGAACATGCAGGGCCGAACCGCGGTGTTCCACGCGCTCGGTGACGCGGCGCAGCCGATCAAGCTGCGCAACGTGGCCTCGAACATCTTCACCGCGCCCGAGATCGCCTCGGTCGGCTGGTCGCAGTCGCAGATCGAAGAGGGCCTCGCACAGGGCGTCATCTACAAGTACCCGCTCGCCGAGAACCCGCGCGCCAAGATGCAGAACATCAGCGACGGGTTCGTCAAGCTCTTCGCCCGCACGCAGTCGGGCACGGTCATCGGCGGCGTCGTCGTTGCGCCCAAAGCCAGCGAGCTGATCTTCCCGCTCGCACTTGCGGTCGAGCAGCGGCTGACCGTCGACCAGGTCGCCAACGCCTTCGCGGTCTACCCCTCGCTGTCGGGAGCGATCACCGATGCGGCGCGGGCGCTGCACATGTTGAAGGGCTGATTCGCGAGCCTGCGCGGAGAGCGGTCTGCGGTGCCCTGCAGGCGTGTGCGGCGCTGGTGCGGATGGGATCGCCATGTGGCTTGGCGGGCCCCTGCAGTCGATCCTTCCGGTCAGTGAACCGAACGTCATCCACGGTTGGCGTCCAGTTGGGAATGGCCTCCGGCCGAAATTGTTGTAGCTTCATGTGAAAAATATCGCATTCCTGTCATTCGGGCATTGGCAGAACTCCATTCATTCGCCCGTGCGCACCGGCGGCGACGCGCTGCTGCAGTCGATCGATCTGGCTGTGGCCGCCGAAGAGATCGGCGTCGACGGCGCGTACTTCCGCGTTCACCACTTCGCTCAGCAGCTGGGGTCTCCGTACCCGCTGCTGGCCGCGATCGGCGCGCGCACCTCGCGCATCGAGATCGGCACCGGCGTCATCGACATGCGCTATGAGAACCCGCTCGCAATGGCAGAGAACGCCGGCGCGGCCGACCTCATCGCAGCGGGCAGACTGCAGCTGGGAGTCAGCCGCGGGTCACCTGAGCAGGTGATCGACGGATTCCGACACTTCGGCTATCAGCCGGAGGCACATGACTCCGACGGTGCTGAGATGGCGCGGGAACACACAGCTCGTTTCCTGGAGGTGATCGAGGGCGAAGGCTTCGCCGAGCCGAACCCCCGGCCGATGTTTCCGAACCCGCCGGGCCTGCTGCGCGTCGAACCGTACTCGCCGGGCCTGCGTGATCGCATCTGGTGGGGTGCCGGTTCTCGGGCGACCGCGGAGTGGACGGCGCGCCAGGGCATGAACCTGATGAGCTCCACGCTGCTCACCGAAGACACCGGTGTGCCGTTGAGCGTGCTGCAGGCCGAGCAGATCCGTCTCTTCCGTGCCGCGTGGAAGGAAGCGGGATGGGATCGCGAGCCTCGAGTGAGCGTCAGCCGCAGCATCATGCCGATCACCTCTGACCTCGATCGGCAGCTGTGGGCGGGTCGTGACGAGAGCCATGACACGGTCGGCTGGATCGACTCGAAGACCGTGGCTCGGTTCGGGCGCAGCTACGCAGACGAGCCCGATCGCCTGGTCGAGCAGCTGGCGCAGGATGAGGCCGTCGCCGAGGCCGACACGGTCACGCTGACCGTGCCCAGCACGCTGGGCGTCGAGTACAACGCGCATCTGCTGCGCAGCGTCGTCGAAGACGTCGCGCCCGGGCTCGGCTGGCGCTGACGACAGCCGCCGACACCGCAGAATGCCGCCAGCACGGTGACCGAAAGGGCCCGTGCTGGCGGCATTCGCAGCAGCGACTCGGCGCGCTGACTACTCGTCTTCGATGGTGAGCAGCGTGTGCCCGGACGGAATCGTCTGCCCGATCGGCGCGTTCAGATTGCGCACGACACCGGCGCGCTGCGCGGTGATCGGCTGTTCCATCTTCATCGCCTCGAGCACGACCAGCAGATCGCCCTCGATGACCTTCTGACCCTCTTCGACGGCGACCTTGACCACGCTGGCCTGCATCGGGGTCGAGACGGCGTTCGTGTTGTCGCCGGTGACCTCGGCGGCGCGGAATCGGCGCTTCGGGGCCGGGCGGCTCGCCGTGCCCCAATCGCCCTTCACCAGCACGTCTGGCACGCTGACCTCGATGCGTCGACCGGCGACCTCCAGCACCACGTCGCTGCGCTTGGCGAAGATGCTCTCGTCTTCAGAAGGGGTGCCGCTCCACGCCGGAATGCGATTGTCGAAATCGTTCTCGATCCAGGTGGTGTGCACCTTGAAATGCCCGTCTGCGGCCACGAAGTCGGGCTCGTTGACCACCACGCGGTGGAAGGGCAGTGCGGTCGGCATGCCGGTGATCTCGAACTCGGCCAGTGCTCGGCGTGAGCGCTCAAGCGCCTCTTCGCGAGTGGCGCCGGTCACCACCACCTTGGCCAGAAGCGAGTCGAACGCACCGGAGACCACGTCACCGCCGGTCACCCCTGAGTCGACGCGCACGCCTGGGCCGCTGCACTCACGGTAGGTGACGATCGTGCCGGGCGCAGGCAGAAAGTGGTTGCCGGGATCTTCTCCGTTGATGCGGAACTCGAACGCGTGCCCGTGGTTCTCCGGGTCTGGGTAGTCGAGTTCGCCGCCCTCGGCGATGCGGAACTGCTCGCGCACCAGATCGAGGCCGGTCACCTGCTCTGAGACCGGATGCTCCACCTGCAGTCGCGTGTTCACCTCGAGGAACGAGAGTGTGCCGTCGTGCCCGATGAGAAACTCGCAGGTGCCTGCGCCGACGTACCCGGCCTCGCGCAGGATCGCCTTCGAGGCGGCGTAGAGACGATCATGCTGTTCCTGCGTGATGAACGGCGCCGGGGCCTCTTCGACCAGCTTCTGGTTGCGCCGCTGCAGCGAGCAGTCGCGTGTGCTGACCACGACGACGTTGCCGTGCTCGTCGGCGAGGCACTGCGTCTCGACGTGGCGAGGGCGCAGCAGGAACTTCTCGACGAAGCACTCACCGCGGCCGAATGCTGCAACGGCCTCACGTGTGGCCGAATCGAACAGCGCGGGAATCTCGTCGAGCTCGTAGGCCACCTTGAGCCCGCGACCGCCGCCGCCGAACGCCGCTTTGATCGCGACCGGCAGGCCGACCTTCTCAGCGAAGGCCACGACCTCGTCGGCGCCCTTGACCGGGTCGCTGGTGCCCGGAGCCAGAGGAGCCCCGACCTTCTCTGCGATGTGTCGCGCCGAGACTTTGTCGCCCAGCGATGTGATCGCTGCGGGTGGTGGGCCGACCCAGATCAGACCGGCATCGATGACGGCCTGTGCGAAGTCGGCGTTCTCAGAGAGAAAGCCGTAACCGGGGTGGATCGCATCGGCACCGGAGCGTCGAGCCACCGAGATGAGCTTCTCGATCGAGAGGTAGGTGTCGGCGGCGCTGTCGCCGTTGAGTGCGTACGCCTCGTCGGCCAGGCTCGCGTGAATCGCGTTGATGTCCTGGTCGGCGTAGACGGCGACCGATGCGATGCCGGCGTCGCGTGCGGCTCGGATCACCCGAACGGCGATCTCACCGCGGTTGGCGATGAGAACTTTGGTGATCTTACGAGGCAGAGTGGTGTTGAGGGCAGTGCTCATAGTCGAACAGCCTACGATGCAGGCGCACAGATTCTGTGGCAACCTCCGACAAAATCGATTTGCCGGTTTCGTGCAGTCCTACAAGCGCACGGCGAGCCGACCTCGCACGTCAGCCTCGGGCCGCGCCTATGTTCCACAGGTCGGGCCAGAACACTCCGAGCTGTGCGGCGAGTCGGCGCACGACAGGCACTGAGAGCCCGATGACGCAGCTGGGCGCGCCCTGCACCGACGTGATGAACGCCTGCCCGAGCCCGTCGACAGTGAAGCTGCCGGCCACTTCGAGCGGCTCGCCGGTCGCGACATAGGCCTCGATCTCGGCGTCGCTGATGTCGTCGAACGTCACAGTGGCACTGTCCCACGCGCCTGCCTCGGCGATGGTCGAACCCCCGCGGTGGTCGACCAGCCAGTGCCCCGAGTAGAGCGTCCCGGTGCGTCCGCGCATCTGACGGATGCGCTCTGCGGCCCGCTGCGGTGTGTGCGGCTTGCCGAGCGGCACGCCGTCGATCTCGAACATCGAGTCTCCGCCGAGAACGAGCCCGTTGACCTCGGGGGTGAGCACCGCTCGCGCCTTCGCACGGGCGAGCGTCGAGACGATCTGCGCGGTGCGCCCGCCGTCGTCGACCGTGCGGTCGCGACCCTCGACCACGCTCTCACCGGCCAGTCCGGCGGCGGCGACCACGGCATCCTCGTCAACGTGGCTTGGCACGACGACCGGCTCGATGCCGGCCGAGCGCATCGTGGCGAGGCGGGCCGGTGACGTCGAAGCGAGCACGAACGGCACACGCGGGCGCCGAGCGGGGGCCGCCGTTGGCGCAGTAGAGTCGTTGATGTGCATGAGCAGACCTTTCCCGAACCGCAGTCGAACGCCAAGAACCCCAGCCGCAAGTCTTCGAACGTCGAGGGCGGTGCGGCGAGTGACACGCAGCCGCAGGTCGGCGACGTGATCGATCTCGATGTTACCGGCGTCGCTCATCAGGGCGTCTTCGTCGCGCGTCACGCGGGCCGCGTCGTGTTCGTGCCCGACACCATGCCCGGCGAGCGGGTGCGTGCCCGCCTGACCGAGGCGAAGCCACGATTCGCCAGAGCCGTTGCGCTCGAAGTCTTGGAGGCATCCTCGGATCGCCGTCGTCAGGTGCTGCCCGAAGGTGACATCAGCCGTGAGCCCGAGGTCCGGGCCGGCAGCGCCGACTTCGGGCATATCGCCCTGCCGCGCCAGCGCGAGCTCAAGAGCATCGTGCTGCGGGACGCCTTCGAGCGCATCGGCCACTTCGATGCGGATGCCGTGGCGGCCTGGAATCTCGATGTCGCGCCCGTCGGCGACGCGGCGTCGCGCGATGCCGTCGATCTGCCGGGACTCGACCCCGATCACAGACCCGGGCGGCGCTGGCGCACCCGCGAGCTGCTGCACGTCGACGCCGAAGGGCGGGTCGGCCCCTACGCGGCGCGTTCCCACACGGTCGTTCCGGTCGAGCATCTGCCGCTGGCCGTCGACGAGCTCGAAGAGCTGGGCGTTCACCGCGGGCTGCGCAAGGGCCACAAGACCGTGCAGCTGGTGCTCGACGAGCGCAAACACTTCGACGGGCCCGGTCGCGCACGCATCGTGCTCGACGGCGGACACGGCGCAACGGTCGTGCGTCGGGTGCACGGTGTCGAGTTTCAGGTCGACGAGGGCGGGTTCTGGCAGGTGCATCGTGATGCGCCGACCACACTGGTCGACGCGGTGGCGAGCCTTGTCGCCGTCGATCGGATCGACCCGGACGCACCCCACCTCGACCTCTACGGCGGCGTCGGGCTCTTCGCCGTGTGGCTCGCACGAGCAGGCCTGGCGGTCACCACAGTCGAGGCCGACCAGCGTGCCAGCGAGCTGGCCGACATCAACGCCCGCGAGTTCGAACGCGTCGACGCGCGCAGCGAGTCCGTCGAGGGCTTTCTGCGTCGTGAGGCGGAGCAGGCGCCCGCGTCGATGTACCGGCGTTCGCTGGTCGTGCTCGACCCGCCGCGCTCTGGTGCGGGCAAGAAGGTCGTCGCCGACCTGGCGAAGCTGCAGCCGGCGCAGGTGATCTATGTGGCCTGCGATCCCGTCGCTCTGGCTCGGGATGCTCGGCTGCTCGCCGACGCCGGCTATCAGATCGCCGATGTGCGCGCGTTCGATCTCTTTCCCCACAGCCACCACTTCGAGACGGTCGTGTCGTTCGTACGCTGAGCCGTCAGACGACGGCTGGAGCATGAGGCTCGCCCAGGCACTTCTCGTACGGCGGTCTTCTGAAGAATGCTCTGAGCTCGCTGTGAATGCCGTCGTCGCTGGTCGCCCAGAGCGAACGCCTTGGTGGGCCGACGTGCGCGGCCGGTAGTCTGAGCGGCATGGTTCTCCAACGTGTGATGGCTCGTCTGCAGCCTGCGCTCACTGTGCTCTTGCCGCTGTGGCTCTTCTTCGGCGGCGGCTTCCGCGCGCAGAGCGGATGGCAGGTGCTCGCGCTCGGAATCGGCGCACCGGTGCTGTTCATCGCACTGATCGTGCTGGCGCTGCTGATCTTTCTGCGTCCGGGCCGTCGCCCGGGGCACTTCGACTGGGTCGATGTCGTGGTGGTCATCGTCGTCGACATACTGGTGGTTGTGGCGTCGATGCTGGGCGATCTGGCCTGGCTGAGCTTTCTCCTGCTTGCGGTCGCTGCGGTCGGGGCGATCGCCCTGTCAGGCTGGCGGCTCGTGCAGGCGGGCAGACAGTCGGTGCAGCAGATGCGCGAGCGGTTTCAGCCGCGCACCGAGATCTCGGGCGAGACCATCGACGGCGGCGAGTACACCGTGATCGAGGTCGAGGAGTCGGGCCCGGACGCAGATGACCAGGCCGACGATTCGGGGCGCTCCAGAGAACCGAGAGCGTGAGACGACTCGCTCACAACGGCGCTCCGCTAACCTAGTCGTGTATCTCGTGCCTTGTTTCGTCGACACTGAAGCAGACGGCGCACGATTCGCGACCGGCAGCATCCCCTCACCAGATGACAGGAGCACCTCCGATGATCGAGGCCCGCGACCTCAGCAAAAGGTATGGCAGCAAGACCGCTGTCGACCACGTCACCTTTCGCGTGGAGCCCGGCCGTGTGACCGGGTTCCTCGGGCCGAACGGCGCCGGCAAGTCGACGACGATGCGGCTGGCACTCGGCCTCGACCGCCCGACCACCGGCACGGTGACGGTCAACGGACGTCGCTACGCCGAGCATCGTGCGCCACTGCGTGAGGTGGGCGCCCTGCTCGACGCCAAGGCCGTGCACCGCGGCCGCTCCGCCCGAGCACATCTGCGTGCGCTCGCTGCCACGCATGGCATTCCCGACGCACGTGTCGACGAGGTCATCGCGATGGCCGGGCTCGAATCGGTCGCCGACAAGCGGTCAGGCGGCTTCTCACTCGGCATGGGCCAGCGGCTCGGCATCGCGGCCGCGCTGCTCGGCGACCCCGACACGCTCATTCTTGACGAGCCGGTCAACGGCCTCGACCCAGACGGTGTGGTGTGGGTGCGGCAGCTGCTGCGCTACGAAGCGTCGAAGGGCAAGACGGTGCTCGTCTCAAGCCACCTCATGGCCGAGATGGCGCAGACCGCCGATCATCTGATCGTGCTCGGCCGCGGTCGGGTGCTGGCCGACACGTCGCTGCAGCAGTTCATCACACACGCAGGGCGAAACTACGTGCGTGTGCGCTCGCCACAGGGCGCCGACCTCGCCGCCGAGCTGCAGCGCATGGGTGCGACCGTGACCGCCGGCGCCGATGGCGCACTGTCGGTCACCGGGCTCGATGCCGCGGTGATCGGCCAGACGGCAGCCGACACACATGTCGTACTGCACGAACTGCACACCGTCGAGGCCTCGCTCGAGCAGGCCTACCTCGAACTCACTGAGAACGCCGTGCAGTACAACGCCGGCAGCCTGCCCGAAGGAGCCCGCGCATGACACCTCAGCCAGGACAGCCAGATCAGCCCGTACAGCCAGGCCAGCCCGTACAGCCAGGCCAGCCGGCTCAGCCGTCGGCCGAGTGGCAGGTATCGTCAGGCGTCGCCCCGCAGCCTGCGGCCGCACCTGTTCCCGGTGTCGCACCGCAGCCGCCGACGCGTCGCGCAGCCGCGGCAGCAGCTCGTCGTGACCGGCTCGGCAGCGCACGTCTCGGGTTCGGGGGAGTGCTGCGCTCTGAGTGGATCAAACTCTGGAGCGTGCGATCGACCTGGTGGACGCTCAGCGTGCTCATCGTGGTCGGAGTCGGCCTGGCCCTGCTGGTCGGGTTGGCGATCGCCTCGGTCGCCGGGCAGACCGGTACAGACAGCTCTGGGGTGACCGGTCTCTTCGAGTCTGGAGACTCCGACGCACAGACCGCACAGATGCTGCAGCTGGCTGCGTCCGGCATCGGAGCAGCGGCGCTCGTCGCCAGCGTGCTCGGCGTGCTGAACATCACCACCGAGTTCTCGGGTGGCTCGATCACCACCTCGATGCTCGCCGTGCCTCGGCGATGGCCGGTGCTGCTCGCCAAAGCCTTGGCCGTGGGCATCGTGCTCGCGGTGCTCGGCTTCGTCACGATGCTGTTGAGCGCGGTCGTGGTCTCTCTGCTGCTGCACGGAGTGCTGCCCGACCAACAGCCGTTCAGCTCTCAGATGCTGTTGGTCAGCCTGGGCGCCGCTGCCTACCTGGCTGCTCTCGGCATCATCTCGGTGCACATCGGAGCGGTCGTGCGCTCGCCGGCCGCCGGCATCGCGATCGTGGTGGGGCTCCTGATGATCGTGCCGACAGTGCTCTCGATCGTCAGCGGCTTCGACATCGACTGGGCTCTGACGGTCAACGACTGGCTGCCCAGTCAGGCTGGCACGGCACTGACGACGATGCCGATGGATGCTCCCGCTGGCATGCCCGCACCAGAGCACCCCGCGATGACGGCATGGCAGGGCGGGATCAGCCTCGCGGTCTGGTCGGTCGTGTCAGGCGCGGTCGCCTGGCTGCTGACACTGCGTCGAGACGTGTGACAGTTGGTGCTCAGGGAGCAGGTCGGCCGCTCTTCGGCTGAGTGCTGCTGGTGATCGGTATCGGCTCCAGATCGATTCACGGGCGTCGGAGTGGAGCGTCTGCGGCTCACCGGCATGGCGGCGAACTGGTGCCTCCTCGTTCTGTAGCCCGGTGCGGGCGCGGCGCGTGACGAACCACTTGTGCTGCGACAGGCTGAGGGACATGATCGACACATGACCGTCGAACCGTCCCATACCGTGCAGCCGCTGACCATCACCATGCTGCTGTTTCCCCAGATCACTCAGCTCGACCTCACCGGGCCGGCCGAAGTCTTCGCACAGATCGAGGGGGTGCACATGCAGTACGTGTGGCACGACCTGAATCCCGTCGAAACGAGCGCCGGCTTCGCGCTGGTGCCGACTGTTCGCTTCGACGAGGCACAGCCGGCCGACGTTCTCGTGGTTCCGGGAGGCCAAGGCGCCTTCGCTCTGCTCGAAGACGAACAGGCGATCGGGTTTCTGCGCAGCCAGGCCGAACACGCCCAGTGGATCACCTCGGTGTGCACTGGGGCCTTCGCACTCGCACAGGCCGGATTACTCGCCGGCCGACGCGCGACCACGCATTGGAGCAGTCGGCCGCTGCTGGCAAGGTACCCCGACATTCTCGTGACAGACGAGCGCGTCGTCGTCGACGGTAACTTCATCACCGCAGGCGGGGTCACCTCGGGCATCGACTTCGCACTGACCCTCGTCGCGCGGCTGCGCGGCGAACAGGTTGCCCGAGACATCGCACTCAGGCTTGAATACGACCCACATCCGCCTTTCGAGGCGGGCACGCCTCGCACCCATCCGTCAGAACAGGTGGAGGGCATCATCGCCGCCAACGAGCGCCGACGCGGCCCTCTGGTCGAACACGCGCTGACGCATCTCGGGCGCTGAAGGCCGCCCGCGGCCCGAGAGACGCCGCCTCAGTACAGCTGGCGATCGCGTCGTGCCGACCGCTGCTTCTCACGCCAGGACGGCTCCGGCTCGTGCGACTCAATGGCGCGCTTTCGCTGCTCACGGTGCCGCTCACGTTCTGCCAGGCTCAGCGCCGAAGCGATCGCCGAGAGATCTTCGGGCGTCGGCGAGCCTGAGACGACCTGCAGCTGCTCGAGATACTCCTGTGGGCTGTGTGCCTCAGGCTCGTCTGCGGGGATGCTGGGGTCAGGCCCGCCCGCGGCGGTGACGTTGGTGTGCTGGTCGTCGATCACAGCGGGATGTTCCCATGCTTCTTGGAAGGCCGGTTGTCTCGTTTGGTGCGCAGTGTGCGCAGGGCCTTCGTGATCTCGACTCGCGTGGCTGCGGGCTCGATGACGCCGTCGAGCTCGCCTCGTTCGGCTGCGAGGAACGGACTCGCGACGTTGTAGGTGTACTCATTTGCCAGCCGGGTGCGCACGGCTTCGACGTCTTCACCGCGTTCTTCGGCCTCTTTGAGCTCGTGGCGGTAGAGAATGTTCACCGCACCCTGGCCGCCCATGACCGCGATCTCCGCAGTGGGCCAGGCGAGGTTGAGATCGGCGCCCATCGATTTGGATCCCATCACGATGTACGCGCCGCCGTAGGCCTTTCGGGTGATCACTGTGACCACAGGCACGGTTGCGTCGGCGTAGGCGTAGAGCAGCTTCGCACCGCGGCGGATCACGCCGTTCCACTCCTGATCGGTGCCGGGCAGGTAGCCGGGCACATCCACCAGGGTGACGATCGGAATCGAGAAGGCGTCGCAGAACCGGACGAAGCGGGCGGCTTTCTCACCGGCGTCGATGTTCAGGGTGCCGGCCATCGCGGCTGGCTGGTTGGCGATGACGCCGACTGTGTGCCCCTCGACGCGGCCGAAGCCGATCACGATGTTCGGGGCGAAGAGCGCCTGCACCTCCAGGAACTCGCCGTCATCGACGATCGTCTTGATGACCGTCTTCATGTCGTAGGGCTGGTTGGTCGAGTCGGGGATCAGCTGGTTGAGCCGTCGGTCGACGTCGGTGATCTCGAGCTGGGTGTTCGACGCATAGGTCGGGGCGTCGTTGAGGTTGTTGTCGGGAAGATAGCTCAGCAGCGTGCGCGCGTAGTCGAGCGCGTCGTCTTCGTCCTGCGCCAGATAGTGCGAGACGCCGGAGGTCTTGTTATGGGTGAGCGCGCCGCCGAGCTCGTCGAAGCTCACCTCTTCGCCGGTGACGGTCTTGATGACGTCCGGGCCGGTGACGAACATGTGGCTGGTCTTGTCGGCCATGATCACGAAGTCGGTCAGCGCGGGGGAGTAGACCGCACCACCGGCGGCCGGGCCGAGCACGATCGATATCTGCGGGATGACACCGCTGGACTTGGTGTTCAGCCGGAAGATCTCGCCGTACTTCGAAAGTGCGGTCACCCCCTCCTGGATGCGAGCGCCGCCCGAATCGAGGATGCCGATGATCGGGATGCCCGTCTTGAGCGCCAGCTGCATGATGCGCACGATCTTCTCACCGGCGACCTCGCCGAGTGATCCGCCGAAGACGGTGAAGTCCTGACTGTAGACGGCGACCTGTCGGCCGTGGATCGTGCCGGTGCCGACGACGACGGAGTCACCGTATGGGCGCTTGTCCTCCATGCCGAAGGCATGTGTGCGGTGCCGCACGTAGGAGTCGATCTCGACGAACGATCCGTCGTCGAGCAGTTCGTGCACGCGCTCGCGGGCGGTCTTCTTACCGCGCTTGTGCTGCTTCTGCGCAGCGGTTCTGCTCGGCTCGACGACTGCTTCGCGGTAGCGGTCAGTGAGGTCGGCGATGCGTTCGGCAGTGGTGGATGGAACCACCTTGTCCGTGTTCTCAGCCGTGCTCTCGGCCGTTTTCGCGCTCGGGTTGGCGCTGGAATTCGCTGTCACAGAGGTCTCCTCGATGTCGATCGCAGACGAGTCTACCGGCGGGGTATGCCCGTTCTGCTGTAGTGATCACGCAAGACGACGGGGGGTGAATTGTGCGATCTGCACACTGTTTGGCTGTGTTTGCTGGTGTGAACCGGTCATTTTGCTCTAGTGAGGGATGCTCATCTCCGCTCTGCTGAGGGGGGCATGCTCGTCGTGCGGGGATGGTCGTCATGCGCTCTGGCAGACGTGCCGAGAGCAGTGGAGTTCGGAGACATCGAGCCAGGGGAAATATCGAGCCATGGGAAATGCTGTCCATACCGATCGAGACATGGCAAGTTCCATGTCTGGACGTTGTGGTGCAGCATTTGCGGCGACTGGACTGGCGTTCCTCACCCACAGTTCTGCCTCGTGCTCTGCGGCGGTGATCCGTTCCGTGCTTCGCAGCCGTGCTCGTCCCGGTGCTCCACAACTGTGCTTCGCAGCCCTGATACGCACGGGGCTGCCCGCCCAGGGGCGAGACCGCGAGAACGACCGGCTCCGTATGATCGAGACATGGAGTTTCCTCTGAGCAGCGCCGAGTCGCCCAACCTCATCGCTCTCGATCACGTCGATTCGACGAATACCGTGCTTTCAGACATGATCCGCACCCAGTGGGCCGATGGGCAGCCTACTGAAGCCTTCACGACTGTGGCGACACTCGATCAGCGCGGTGGTCGCGGCCGACTGGATCGTGTCTGGCAGGCGCCTCGCGGGTCGGCACTCGCCGTCTCGATCGCATTCGTCGTCCCAGCAGAAGACGTCGATCTGCTCCCATGGCTCCCACTCATCTGCGGAGCAGCCACCCAACAGGCCATGCAGCAGCTGGGTGTGCACGCCGGCGTCAAATGGCCCAACGATCTGCTGATCGAAGGACGCAAAGTCTGCGGCATCCTCAGCGAACTCGTCTCGACGACGCCTCGACCGGGACGCCAGGTTCCGACCGACCTGCCCGTCTTGGTGGGCTTCGGCATCAACCTCATGCAGACCGCTGCCGACTTCGAGGCGCAGGGGCTCGATCCCCGAACCGTGACCTCGCTCGCACGCGAGGGCGTCATGGTCACCGGCGACGTCATGCTGCAGCATCTGCTGGCGCGGCTCCGAGACCTCTGGGCGCGCGCCCTGCGGCACGACTCCTCCGTGTTCGACGCCGTGCGCGACGCCTGTGTCACCGTCGGACAGCGGGTGCGGGTGATGCTGCCGGGCGGCGACGCCCTGGTCGGCGTCGCCGTGGGCCTCGACGCCGGCGGCAGACTGATGGTCGAGGCCGGCGGCACGACGCACTCGCTGTCGGTGGGAGACGTGATCCATGTGCGCCCCGCGGCGCGCTAAGGTTTCTGACATGACGTTCGGCACGCAACCCGCAGAGGAGCCCCGCTCGCGGCCGCAACTCGACGGCGGCGACGAGGTGGCATCCGCCCGCGCCTCACACGGCGAGGCGGCCGGCGGGCGCGATCGGCGCGAGATCCGTCTGCGTGCGAGGGCGACCCGCCTGATTCTGCCGGTGCTGCTGCTCTGGGCCGCTGCCTGGGCGGTGCCGCAGTATTGGGGCGCTACCGCAGGGGCCATGCGCTGGGTGCTCGCCGTCGTCGCCGTTGCCATCGTGCTGCTGCTGCTCTGTGCGTGGATGTCATGGCGGGGTCGCGCCTGCCGACTCACCGACGAGACAGTGGCCATGACCGAAGGCGTGCTGCGTCGACGGCTGCGACAGATGCCGCTCGACACGATCTCTTCGGTCGAGATGCACCAGTCGCTCTCGCAGCGTTTCTGGGGCAGCGGAGACATCCGTCTGCTGGCCGGCGACCAGTTCTCGCTCGTGCTCAGGTCAATGCCTGACCCGACCAGCCTGCGTGAGGCGATTCTCGAGCGCTCGGCCCAGGCCCGTGCACGCCGAAACCGATATCAGCTCGCTGCGATCACCACGCAGCCCATGCAGCCACCGACGCCCCCCGACGTCGGCCCTCGATTCGCAATTGCGCCCCCGAGCGCAGAGAGGTTTCCGCAGCCATGACATATCGTGTCGGAGTCATCGGAGCCGGCCAGCTGGCCCGCATGCTCACCCCAGTCGCCGTCAATCTCGATATTGAGCTGAAAGTGTTCGCCGAGGCGGAAGGCGCTTCGGCGAAGCTCGCGACGACAGTGGTCGGCGACTACACCGATGCCGAGCAGGTGCTCGAGTTCGCACGCGGCGTCGATGTGATCACCTTCGACCACGAGCACGTGCCTCAGCCGGTGCTGCAGCGCCTCGTCGAAGCCGGTGTCGCCGTGCGACCGGGCCCGCAGGCGCTGCGCTTCGCACAGGACAAGATCGAGATGCGACAGAAGGTCGCCGAACTCGGGCTGGGCCAGCCAGAGTGGACGCGGGCGACCACAGCGGACGAGGTTCAGGCCTTCGTCGATCTGCACGGCGGTCGCGCGATCGTGAAGACGCCGCGTGGTGGGTATGACGGTCACGGCGTGCGTCTGGTCTCATCGGGCAGCGAGGTGTCCGACTGGCTGGCGGCCGAGGTGCTCGACCAAGTCGGCGGTGCGCTGCTGGTCGAAGAGGCCGTGGACTTTCGGCGCGAGCTGTCGCAGCAGGTGGCGCGGCGTCCCTCGGGCGAGATGTGTGCCTGGGCGCTGGCCGCCAGCGAACAGGTCGACGGCGTCTGCGCCGAGGTCATCGCCCCGGCGCCTGACACCACGGATGACGTGGTCGAGCAGGCCCGTCACATCGCGACCACCATCGCCGAGGCCGTCGAAGTGACCGGCGCGCTCGCAGTCGAGCTCTTCGAGACGAACGATGGTCGTGTGCTGGTGAACGAGCTCGCCATGCGCCCGCACAACTCGGGGCACTGGAGCATGGACGGTGCGGTCACCGGACAGTTCGAACAGCATCTGCGCGCAGTGCTCGACCTGCCGCTGGGCGACCCCGAAGCACGCCAGCCGGTGACGGTGATGGTCAACGTGCTGGGCGGTCATGACGGCACCGAGCACGAGCAGGCGCTCGTCCGTGCGCTCGCCGAGGTGCCGCAGGCGAAAGTGCACTGGTACGGCAAGTCGTACCGGCCGGGCCGCAAAATGGGGCACGTCAACGTGACCGGGTTCGACCTGGTCGAAACGAGGGATGCGGCCCGCGACGCCGCTCGCGCGCTCGGCTCCGAGGTCGTTGACAGTCTCTCCGTGTAGTCTGGGGTGTCATGACAGCTGTGAACCCCAAAGTCGCCATTGTGATGGGATCCGACTCCGACTGGCCGGTCATGTCGAAGGCCGTCGAGGCGCTTGACCGCTTCGGCGTCGCGCACGAGGTCGAAGTGGTCTCAGCACATCGCACGCCGCGTCGGCTGATGGAATTCGGATCGGCTGCAGCGGGTCGCGGCCTGCAGGTGATCATCGCAGGCGCCGGCGGTGCCGCGCATCTGCCCGGTATGCTCGCCGCGGTGACCGAGCTGCCCGTCATCGGAGTACCGGTGCCGCTGGCGAAGCTCGACGGTCTCGATTCGCTGCTTTCCATCGTGCAGATGCCGGCCGGCATCCCGGTCGCAACCGTCGCGATCGGCAACGCGTTCAACGCCGGGCTGTTGGCGGTGCGCATCCTCGGGGCCTCCGACCTCGGGCTGCGCGAGCAGCTGCACGACTACGCCGTCGAACTCGAAGAGCTGGTCGAGCAGAAGAACGCACGACTGCAGCGCTCGCTCGACTGAGATGACCTACCAGACCCCACTGCGCACCCCGAACCAGACTGACGAGCCGCTGATGCGGCGACGTGCCTGGTGGCTCGTCGTGCTGAACTTTCTGCTGCCGGGAACCCCGCAGCTGCTGACCGGCAATCGACGACTCGGTCGCATCGGCTTCGGGGCCTGGCTCATCATGGTCGCCGGTGCGATCGCTGCGCTGATCTGGTCGAAGAACAACCTCGCCGGGTTCACCTCGGTGGCGCTCAACGTCTGGACGCTCACGGCGCTGCAGGTGCTCATCGTGGCCTGGGTGCTGCTGTGGGTGCTCCTCACCGTCGACACCTTTCGCACGGCGAAGATCGGCCGGGTGCGGCCGGGCGCACGAGCCGCGCTGAGCCTCGTCACCGTGGTCGGACTCGCTGCGACCCTCTTCGGCGCATATGGCGCCGTGCAGTACATCGGCTCGGCGCGGTCGCTCTTCGACGATCTGTTCAAGGGTCAGGGGCAGCTCGAAGCGGTCGACGGCCGATACAACTTCCTGCTGCTCGGCGCTGATTCGGGCGAAGGCCGCGACGGTATGCGTCCCGATTCGATCTCTGTCGTGAGCGTCGATGCGAAGTCAGGGCAGGCCGCGATCATCGGCATCCCGCGCGACCTGCATCCGGTGCGACTGCCGGAGGGGTCGCCGCTGAAGGGCGTGTACCCACGGTCGTGGAAGGCCAACGGCGGCTACACATACGTCACGCAGGTCAAGACGGGGCTCTACCCAGACATCCATGACGACACCGGCTTTCAGCAGGGGATCCAGGCGATGAAGGACATCGCGTCGGGCGTCACCGGGCTTCGCGTGCCGTACTACGTGATGATCGACATGAACGGCTTCTCGAAGATGGTCGACGCTCTCGGCGGTGTCGACATCGACGTCACCGAGCATCTCGACTTCGTCGACGGCAGTGACACCCATCACGTCTACCACGGGTCTGTCGAAGCCGGACGTCAGCACATGAACGGTGAGACGGCGCTCTGGTACGCGCGCAGTCGTAAGACGACCAGCGACTGGGATCGCATGCGCAGGCAGAGGCAGGTGCAGGAGGCGCTGATCCAGCAGTTCACCCCGCAGACGCTGCTCACGAACTTTCAGCAGATCGCCGAGGCGAGCCCCGACTTCGTGAACACCGACGCTCCGCGCAATTCGATCGGGGCGCTGGTGTCGCTGGCCGACAAATCTCGCAAGCTGCCGATCAACAGCCTTGAGCTGGTCCCGCCCGACTTCCCCGAGTCGAACCTGGACTGGTCGAAAGTGGATGCCGCAGTGGCCGACGTGATCGCTCGGTCGCGCGGTGAGGGCTGAGGGCATCGGCGCCCGCCAGGCCAGCGGCGAAATCGACCGGCACCTCGGAGTGCGGATATCCGCCTCTAAGCCCTCTAAGCCGTGATCAGGCCAGGCTGCGATGCAGCGCCCAAATGGCGCGCGCAGAGTCTTCCCAAGTGAACGAGCGAGCGCGATCGGCGCCCTCCTGCGCGAGACGTTTGACCGCCTCTTTGTCAGTCATGACTGTGCGCATGGCTGCGGCCATGCCGTCGACCAGTGACGAACCCTCCAAAGGCACGCTGAGGCCGGCGCCCCCCGTGACTTCGAGCAGCGACTCGGCATTCGGGTAGATGACCGGGGTGCGAGCGACCATCGCATCGAACAGCGGCAGCCCGAGGGCGTCTCCGTCGCCGAAGTAGATCAGAGCGCTGGCCCGAGTGTTCAGCACGGCAAGGGCTTCGTCGTCGACCTCGCCGAGAAGCCGCACCTGATCGGCGTTCAGCCCGGAGTCGGCGATGATTCGCGAGGCCGGGGTCTGGCCGGGATCCTGGCGGCCGATGAGCAGCAGCGGTTCCTCGAGATGCGCCTGAGCGTAGGCAGCCAGCAGCAGTCGCAGGCTGGCCGGCCGTTCGCTGGCGAATGCGATCAGGAATCGATCGGGAAAGCCCAGCTCGCGAGCGCGCCCGGCGACCGATCCGCGGGCGACGAGATGGCGGGTAGGAGAAACCGGCACGACCTGCACTCGGTCGCCCATGCGCGTGTTCTGATCGACCAGATGCGCCAGCTCGTGGTGTGTGACCACGATCGCATCGGCGTATCGTTCGGTCAGTTTCAGCAGCCGGCCGATTCGCATGCGCTCACGGCGTGAAAGCGTCTCCGGAGCGGTCCAGATCGCCCCGGAGTGCAGCGTCACGGCGGTCTGGACGCCGGGCTCGATCATGCGGTTGTGCGAGAAGAACGGAGCCAGCATCGTCGGCGAGTGCGTCGTGCCGTCGCTGAGCAGTCGCGGCGGAATGCCCATGTTCCATGCCAGCGCGAGCTGACTGCTGCTGGCAGGCAGTCGGATGAGACGGTCGAGTCCCGGAAACTGGGACTCGAGCCGTCGCGTGAGCTCCTGCGGGTGCGAGGCGATGACACCGCTGACCGTATCGCCGTTCTCCGCGGTCCGAATGAGCGCGCGCGTGATCTCGGTGGTGTAACGGGTCACTCCGCTGGGGTCGGCATCGAAGAGATTGTCGATGACCACGCGAAGCTGCGTCATCTGTCCTCCTGTGCGATCATCGCATTGCTGTCGGTGTATGTGGGATGCGGTGCAGGCCGAGCCTCAGACCTCAGTGCCGGGGTGGCTGACGAGCCAGGCCTGCCAGGCGCTCGTCACGATATCAGACAGGTCGTGGCTGGCGTGCCAGCCCAGCACCTGATTCACTCGCGAGCTGTCGGCGATGAGCTGCGGAGGGTCGCCCGCCCGCCGGCCGCGCACCTCGGGCACCAGATCGCTCCCGGTGACCTTGAGGATCTCGTCGACCACCTGGCGCACGCTGAAACCGCTGCCGGTGCCGATGTTGAAGGTCGACTCTGAGCGGTCGTCGCCCTTGAGATAGGCGAGTGCGCTCAGATGTGCGTCGGCCAGATCGTAGACATGGATGTAGTCGCGCACGCAGGTGCCGTCGGGGGTGGGGTAGTCGTCGCCGAAGATGAGCGGCGCTTTTCCCTGGGCGATGCGGTCGAACACCATGGGAACGAGGTTCAGAATGGCCGGATCGCCGAGGTCGTCCCAGCCTGAGCCCGCGACATTGAAGTAGCGCAGCTTGGCGACGTGGATGCCGTGGGCGCGAGCAACGGCGTCGATCAGCCATTCACCCGCGAACTTGGTCTGGCCGTAGGGATTGATCGGCTGGCAGACGACGTCTTCGGGCACGACGGCCACGTCGGGTTCGCCGTAGACCGCTGCGGAGGACGAGAAGACGATGTTCTGCGCATCTGCGTCGACCATCGCCTGCAGGACGTTGTTCAGACCGTCGAGGTTCTGGCGGTAGTACCAGAGCGGACGCTCGACCGATTCGCCGACCTGCTTCTTCGCCGCGAAGTGGACGACAGAGTCGATCTGCTCATCGCGCATGATGCCAGCGAGTCGCTCGTTCGCGCCGGCGGCCGAGATGTCGAACTGATGCAGCGTGGCGTCACCGACTCGATCGGCTGCCCCGGTCGTGAGGTCGTCGACGACGACGACGTGTTCGCCACGCTCCTGCAGCAGACGGACGACATGTGCGCCAATGTACCCGGCACCGCCGGTAATCAGAGTTCCCATGAGAGCCAACTATACCGACTGGTGTCTGCTCGACGCGGATGCGAAGGACTCGCCGTTTCGAGGATGCGGTGTCGATGACGACCTGTCGGCAGCCCGGTTTCCGATGCGGTTCGACTTGACTCAGGAGAATTACACGGGTGTAATTAGACAGGTCGAATTGCTTACACACCATCTGCACAGAGGGAGGCACCTGCATGGCCGAGCAGCATCTCAGCGCGGTGCCTGACGACTGGTTCGACGACCCCATTCTGCGCGGTGTGGCCGGCTATACCGGCTATGATCGCGAAGCCGGCGTGCTCGAATGGCAGTCTGAGGCGCTGTGCGCCCAGACCGATCCAGAGGCGTTCTTTCCAGAGAAGGGCGGCTCTACCCGAGATGCGAAGCGCATCTGCTCATCCTGCGAAGTGCGCGCCCAGTGCCTTGAGTATGCTCTTCAGAATGATGAGCGATTCGGTATTTGGGGTGGTCTGAGTGAGCGTGAGCGCAGAAAGCTCAGAAGGCGTGCAGTCTGAAAGGCAGCAGTCTTAGATGAGCGCACGCATTTTCGCCGTCGTCGTCGTGCACAACGGTGCGTCGCAGCTGGCTGACACACTCACGGGCCTGCGCCAGCAGACGGTGCAGGTGCCAGTCATCGTCGTCGACACCGCATCAACCGACGACTCCGCAGCCGTCGCCAGAGCCGGCGGCGTCAACTACATCGTTCGCACCGGAGCAGACACATCGTTCGGTGCAGCTGTCGGCGACGCCGTCGACGCTGTCATCCCCGATCTGCAGGATGACGACTGGCTCTGGCTCCTGCATGACGACAGCACGCCCGAGCCCACCGCTCTCGCTCATCTTCTCTCCGAGCACGATCGGTCGCCGAGTGCGCTGCTGCTCGGGCCGAAGCTGATCGACGCCGACCGTCCCGATCATCTCGACGAGTTCGGCCTCACGATGACGACCCGCGGCGAGAAGGTGAGCCCCGCCGCAGGGGAGCTCGACCAGGCGCAGTTCGATACGCAGTCCGACGTGCTCGCCGTCGGCACGGCCGGCATGCTCATCCAAGGCGGGCTGTGGAGGCGTCTCGGCGGCCTCGACACCAATTTGGCCTTCAGCGACGACGGACTCGACCTCGGCATCCGTGCGCGCCTCGCCGGGGCTCGTGTCGTCACCGTGCCTTCGGCCCGTGTGGCGCATCATCGTCTCAGCGAACGCAGCAGCACTCCGGCCGCGCGGACGCGTCGGCCGAAGTATCGCCAGGTGCGCTGGGCGCAGCTGTACCGTCGGCTCAGCTACACCACCGGCACAAGTGCAGTGTTTCTGTGGCTTGCGTTGCCCTTCATCGCGTTCGGGCGAACTCTGCAGCACCTCTTCGACAAGCGTCCCGGACTGATTGCAGGGGAGTGGGCAGCCACTGTCACCGCCATGTTCAGTCGCGGCCGTGTGGCCGCGCACCGCAGACGCATCGCCGATGCCTCGGTCGCCCCATGGTCGGCCATCGAACCGCTGCTGCTTTCAGCGGGCAGCGTGAACCGACTGCGTGCCGATCAGCGTGAAGAGGCTCTCTTCATCGACACCGACGTCGACGACGATGACACGGTGCCGTTCTGGCGCTCGAAGGCCCCCCTGGTCGCTCTCGCGCTGTGGGCGTTCAACGTGCTGCTGCTGTGGCGCCTGATCGCCGCAGGCGAGGTCTCGGGCGGCGCAGTCGAGCCGCTGCGGCCTGACTGGTGGGCGAGCTTCACCTCGCTTTTCTCGCTGCAGCACTTCGGTGCCGTCGACACCGGTTTGATGACCGATCCGAACTCCGCCCTGTGGACTCTGCTCTCCGCCCTCACGTTCTGGCATCCGTCGACCGTCATTGTGCTCCTGCTGCTGACAGCGATGCCGCTCGCCTTCGCGTCCGGCTGGTATCTGATGCGGGCGCTGTCGAAGACGTCTTGGGTGCGCATCGTCGGCGCTGTCGTCTGGGCGCTGTCACCGGTGTTCGTGCAGGCGCTCGTCTCGGGAGACCTGTCACCGACGGTCTTCCACATCGTGCTGCCTCTGGCGGTCGGCTCTCTGCTCGCGGTGGCCCGCCCCGGAAACGGTCGAGAGCGCTCGATTGGTCGCGCAGCCGCTGCGGGCCTCTGGCTCGCCCTGCTGAGCGCCTGCTCGCCGATCGGATGGATCGTCCTGCTGGCGGGCATCCTCGTCTGGTCGGTCTTCGCACACCGACTGCTGCGGTCTCTCTGGGCGGTGCTGATCCCCAGCCTCGTGGTCTGGGTGGGGCCGGTGCGCGACGCAGTCGTGACTCACGACTGGCTGGGGCTCCTCTCCATCGGCGGCTCGCTGCCGTCCAGCGGCCCGAACGATCCCCTTGATCTGCTGCTGCCCGGATCCGCTCCATGGCTCTGGCAGACCCTGGTTCCTGCTCTCGACGGCCAACCGCTGGTCGCACAGGCTGTCGCCGCGATCTCGGCGGCGGTGCTCATCGTCATCGGGCTGGTCGGTCTCTTCACCCATCGTTGGGGACGCGTCCTCATCGGTCTCGTCCTGTTCTCGGCGACTGGTGCACTGGCCGTCGTGTTGTCAGGGATCACGTCGATCCGGGTCTTCGGAGCGCCCAGCACCTGGGACACGACCCCGCTGCTCTCTGCGGCGACGCTGTTCCTGCTGGTGGCTATCTCGGGCACGCTTGTCGGCGCACGGGTCGGCCTGGCGAAGACAGCGGCGGCCGTCGCCGTCTGCGGTGTCGCCGTGGGCATCGCCGCGCCGGGAGCGCTGGCGATCAGTCAGGGCGGGGCCGTGGGGGCGGTCGCGAACACCGCTCCGGCGCTGGTTCAGGCCGAAGAGCGCAACGCCCCCGGCGGGCGTGTGCTCGAGATCGTCGCGAATCCCGACGGGTCGTTTGATGCGACGACGACTCCGTCGGCGTTCTTCGGCACGCTGCAGGGCCGACATCGTCAAGTGATCAGCGCGAGAAGCCTCGACGACGGCCGGCAGCAGGTCGAATCGACCGTGTCGAATCTGGCGAGCTACAGCGGCTACGATCCCACGGACGCGCTGAACCAGATGGGGGCCCGTTTCGTCCTGCTGCGCGCCGCTGACTCCACCGTCTCGACCGATCGCGTGAGCTCGGTGCTTGACGCCAACACCGCGCTCGAGCCGGCTGGTCGCAGCGACATCGGTCAGCTGTGGCGCGTCACTGGATCGACTGCGGTGACCGACTCCGGGCCCAGCATTTGGTGGCTCATCGTGCCGCAGGCGATCGTGCTGCTGTTCTTCCTCGCGCTGAGCCTGCCGACCGGCCGCCTGCGCGACGAGGCCGAGACGTCGTCGGCACTCTCGCTGCTGGAAGGAGACGCCGATGATGTCTGATACGGCATCCGAACAAACGACCCCGAAGATCTCCGATACCCCCGCAGCCCAGCCAGAGGCGTCGTCGAGCGGGAAGCAGCCGGGCGGCGTCCGCCGTGTCGCTCGCCACGCCTCCCGGTGGCTGCTCAGCGTCGTGGTGGTCGTCGCATTGGTTGCCGGGGGATGGGCGCTGACCAGATTCGCCACACCCGAAGTCGACCTCAGTCGTCAGGCGAGCACCGTTGTGCCGGCCTCGGTCGAGAGCACTCGTGTCTGCCCGGTCGGGTTCCGCACCGGGGGCTCCATGACCTCGGTGGATGCCGGTGACGCCGTGGGCAGCGGATCGATCGCTGCGATCTCTGACTCAGACCTCACGGTGCAGAGCGTCGGTCAGTCGGAGCCGACACCGTTCGGCACGGCCGGCGGAGTCGCGACACGCGACGGCGTCTCAGCAAGCACCGTCGTGCGTACCAGCACTGACCATCAGTCTGCGCTGGGCGTGCTCAGCGGTGCACGGGTCGACGATGGGCAGAGCAGGGGCACGCTGCTGGCCGACTGCACCAGCCCGACGTTCGACAGCTGGATCGGCGGCGGTTCTCAGCAGGTCGGACGCTCCACGTCGGTGCGTGTGGTCAACCCGAGCTCGCTCGCCTCGACGGTGACGCTCACGGTCTTCACCGGCGAAGGACAGCTTCTGTCAAGCACCGGGGAGCTGAATGTCGAAGCAGGCAGCGAGCGTGTGCTGCCGATCTCGGCCGTCACCACCACCGATCAGCAGATCTTCGTGCGCGTGCAGGCGGTGCGAGCGCCGGTCGCCGCGTTTCTGCAGCAGTCGACCGTGCGCGGTCTCGAAGCCGGCGGCCTCGATGTGCAGGCGCCGGGGGCTCAGCCCGCGACGCAGCAGAACATCACCGGTGTGCGCATCTCCGGCGGAGCCGATCGTGCAGGCCTGGCAGGCGAGGGCGGCTGGGAGGACACTCAGCCGGTGCTTCGCCTGCTCTCGCCAGACGAAGGAACAGTCGCACACGTGACCGTGAGCGGCGCCGACTCGCGGTCGTTCGACGTCTCACTGACGCAGGGGGTCGTCGTCGACACGCCGCTTGGTGACCTGCCTGACGGCGACTACCAGATCTCGATCACGGCAGACGCATCGATCGTCGCCGCAGCGCGTGTGACCTCGGGCGGGCGCGATCAGGCCGACTTCACCTGGCTGCAGAGCTCAGACGCCGTGACGGCGCCGCTGTCGTTCGCCGTTCCGTCGACTCCGACTTCGCTGGCCCTGAAGCTCAGCGGCGCACCGTCGTCGACGGTTTCGGTGCAGGTCGACGGGGCGTCACGAGACGTTCAGCTCGACGACAGCGGCATCGGCTCGTTGGATCTCTCGGCGGGGCAGTCCGTCGAGGTGCGTCCGACACAGGCCGTGCATCTCGCGGTGGTGACGAACGGTGGCGATGGCATCGCGGCGACCGCGCTGGCGGGGCCAGAAGCCGCTGGCGCGGTGGACGTTCTGGCGCGCTGACGTCGACCGCTAGATCTGGTGGCCGTGCATCTCCCACGGCTGACGTCCAGTGAGTTCGGCGAAAGCCGACAGCACGCAGTATTCGATCGTCATCTGACGCTGCACCTCGTCGGCGTCCTCCACCTCGGCGCCGAGGGTCAGGGGCAGGCGATGCAGAACGATGGTGCGCTGACTCTGATCGACCGTCCAACGAGGGTCATGCCCGTCTTTGAGCTGATTCGGCATGTCGGAGAGCAGGACTGTCACGTCGTCGAGTTCGGGGGCCCAGTTCGCTTTGACGTACGAACTCGTGGCGGTGATCCGGTCGATGAGCGCCTGTCGGCGAGAGCCGAGCCTCTGCAGGTACGGACCTCCGACACGGCTGCGCAGACGGCGGTGCCGTGACCGGTGCCCGGAGCGTGACGGGTGAGACGAAGACGCTGACATGGCTCCAGTCTAGAGGCGAGCGCACCGACTACAGTTGGTACAGTCCGTCGATACTGCAAGGAGCACTGCCCAATGAGCGAGACCCACGAGCCCTTCGACTATCAGATTCGCGATCTGACGCTCGCCGAGGCAGGTCGACACCAGATCCGTCTCGCAGAGTACGAGATGCCGGGTCTGATGTCGCTTCGTGAGCAGTATGCCGGGCAGCAGCCGCTGAAGGGCGCTCGTATCGCCGGTTCGCTGCATATGACGGTGCAGACCGCTGTGCTCATCGAGACGCTTGTCGCGCTCGGCGCCCAGGTGCGCTGGAGCTCGTGCAACATCTTCTCGACGCAGGACGAAGCCGCCGCCGCTGTGGTGGTGGGCCCCCACGGCACACTGGATGCGCCGGCGGGTGTCCCGGTCTTCGCGTGGAAGGGCGAGACGGTCGACGAGTACTGGCAGATGCTCGCTCGGGTGTTCGACTGGTCGCATGAGGCCGAGCAGCAGGGTGCTGACTGGATCGGCCCGAACCTGATCCTGGACGATGGGGCAGACGCCACCGGATTCGTGCACCTCGGCTTCCAAGCCGAGCAGGATGCGACCTCGCGGCCGTCGCATGAGCTCAGCCACGAAGAGACGGCCATGTGGGCGGTCATCGACGCGCTGCTGTCGGAACGTCCAGGCTGGTTCACTCGCGTCATCCACGACATCAAAGGGTCGTCCGAAGAGACGACGACCGGTGTGCACCGGCTGGCGCACATGGCCCGCGATGGCGAACTCCAGTTCTCGGCCATCAACGTGAACGACTCGGTCACCAAGAGCAAGTTCGACAACAAATACGGCATTCGACACTCTCTGCCCGACGGCATCAACCGCGGCACCGACACGTTGATCGGGGGCAAGGTCGTGTTCGTCGCCGGCTACGGCGACACCGGCAAGGGCGCGGCCGAGGCGATGCGGGGCCAGGGTGCTCGCGTGATCGTCTCCGAGGTCGACCCCATCTGTGCGCTGCAGGCGGCGATGGACGGCTTCCAAGTCGCCCGACTCGACGACGTCGCCCACGAGGTCGACATCGTGGTGACCGCCACCGGCGACCTCGGAGTCGTCACCGTCGATCAGCTGCTGAAACTGAAGAATCACGCCATCGTCGGCAACGTCGGGCACTTCGACAACGAGATCGATATGGCCGGTCTCGAACGGCTTCAGGGCGCCAGCAAAGTGAACATCAAGCCGCAGGTCGACGAATGGCACCTGCCGAACGGCAACAGCATCCTGGTGCTCAGCGAGGGACGCCTGCTGAACCTCGGCAACGCCACGGGGCATCCCAGCTTCGTCATGAGTGCCTCTTTCACCAACCAGGTGCTGGCGCAGATCGAGCTGTTCACCAACCTCGAGGCATACCCGATCGGCCTGCACCGGCTGCCGAAGGCGCTCGACGAGCACGTGGCACGGGTGCATCTTGCCGCCCTCGGCGTCGAGCTGACCACTCTGACGCCTGCACAGGCCGACTACCTCGGCGTTCCCGTCGACGGCCCGTACAAGCCGGATCACTATCGGTACTGACCTATGGCACATCGCATTCTCGCCGTCGACGACGATCCCGATCTGCTGGAGATGATCGAGATCGTGCTGCGCGGGCAGGGGTGGTCGGTCGTCACGGCAGCGGACGGGCCGTCAGCCGTTCAGACCTGCCGCGAGCAGCACCCTGATCTGGTGCTGCTCGACGTGATGCTGCCCGGCTTCGACGGCGTCGAAGTGGCGCGACGCATCCGCAGAGAATCCGATGTGCCCGTCGTCATGCTCACAGCGCGCACCGACACCACCGACGTGGTCGCCGGGCTCGCCGCCGGCGCAGACGACTATGTGTCCAAACCGTTCTCACCGCAGGAGCTCGTGGCCCGCATCGAAGCCCGCCTTCGCCGACTGCCCGGAGACATCGCCTCGGTGCTGCGTCTTGGCGCGCTCACGATCGACACCGCAGCGCATCAGGTCACGAAGAACGGCGAGATCGTGCGACTCACACCGCTCGAGTTCGACCTCTTGGCGGCCCTGGCTCGACAGCCCGGGGTCGTCGTCAGCCGCGACCAGCTGCTCGAGGAGGTCTGGGGCTACCACTACAAGGCCGACACCCGACTGGTGAACGTGCACGTGCAGCGCCTGCGGGCCAAGATCGAGGACGACCCGGAGAACCCCGAGTACGTGCTCACCGTGCGCGGCGTCGGCTACACCGCAGGAGAGCGCTGATCGTGGCGGCAAATCTGCTTCGCGTGCCCGCCCGGCGTCTGATGCAGTGGCTGCGGCGCTCGCTCACGGCTCGCGCGCTCGTGGTGTCTCTGGTGCTCAGCACGCTGACCACACTGCTCGTGTTCGGACTCATCTCACTGCGCATCTCGACCGAGCTGTTCAAGTCGCGCAGCGAGACGGTGGTCGGTCTCAGCCAGTCGGCGATCGAAGACGTGCGATCGATCGGTCTGGGCTCGACGGCGCAGGACGAACAGTCTCTGCAGACGCTGAAAGTGTCGATGCTGCGCAGCGCCGAGTCTCTGGCCCTCTCACAGCAGGTCGCGCTGCTGCAGACGGAATCAGGCGAGCGGCCGGTGCTGAACAGCCCCGATCTGATCAGCGCCTCGCTGAACGCGCAGAGCATTCCCGCATCGCTGCGCGAACAGGTGCAGGCCAACCCCGACACGATCTTCTGGCAGTCGGTGAAGGGAGCCTCCGGAGAGCCCGCCATCGTGGTCGGCGGTTCGTTCAGCGTGCCGCTCGCCGGCGAGCACGAGATCTACATCGAGAACTCGCTGGCCCCCGAGCAGCAGACGCTGGAGTTCGTGCAGCTGATGCTGTTGATCGCGGCTCTCGTGCTGGTGCTGATGACCGGCGCGATCGCGGTCATCGTCACCTCGCTGATTCTGCGGCCGATTCGCCGCACCGTCCAAGTCTCGAGCCGCCTCGCACGAGGCGACCTCGGGCAGCGTCTGCCCCAGACAGGCGCGGCCGAGGCCGTCGCGCTGGGGCGTTCGTTCAACAAGATGGCCGACTCGCTCGAACGTCAGATCCTCGAGCTGCGCCGGCTGTCGACGCTGCAGCGGCGCTTCGTCTCGGACGTCTCACATGAGCTGCGCACGCCGATCACCACGATCAGCCTGGCAGCAGACGTCATCTACGCCAGGCGCGACGATCTGGAGGGGGCGACGCGTCGATCGGCCGAGATTCTGCACACCCAAGTGCAGCGCTTCGAACGGCTGCTGAGCGAGCTGCTCGAGACCAGCCGTCTCGACGCCGGCGTCGTCGCGCTTGACCGTTCAGAGGTCGATCTCGTCGGCCTGGTGCGCAGCGTCGTCACCGACTGCGAGGCGCTCTCCCAGCGACAGGGTAGCCCGATCACGGTGACGGCTCCAGACGGGGTCGTGCCTGCATCCATCGACAGCGTGCGAGTGGGGCGGGCGGTGCGCAACCTTCTCTCGAATGCTCTGGAGCACGGCGCAGGATCACCCATCGAGGTCGTCGTCGATCGACCGAGCGGGGCGACGCCGGCCGTCGGGCGCATCCGTGTCGTCGACCACGGTCGCGGCATCTCGGCCGACGATCTGGAACACGTGTTCGACCGGTTCTGGCGGGCCGACGCCTCGCGTCAGCGCACACTCGGCGGCACCGGGCTGGGGCTGTCGATCACACGTGAGGACATGCAGCTGCACGGCGGCAGCGTCTCGGCGGAGTCCGAGCTGGGGCACGGAGCGACGTTCACGATCACGCTGCCTCTCGAAGAGGAGAGCTCATGACGAGCGGGCCGAAACGAGTGCTCGTCGGGCTGGTCGCCGCTGTGCTGCTGCCGATTGCTCTGCTGCTCGGCGGATGCGTCCGGCTGCCCGATTCCGGGTCGCCGCAACGCGTGGTCGACAGCGGAGGCAGCGAGAACAGCAGCGGCTACGTGGTCAACGCCTCGGGGCCGGCTGACGGCGCGAGCCCGATCGAGGTCATCAACGGGTTCATCCTGGCGTCGGCAGACACCAGAGGCAGCCACTCTGTCGCCCGAGAGTTTCTGACCGACGGTCTGGCAGCCAGCTGGCAGCCAGATGCGCAGGTGCAGGTGCTCGACAGCATGCCCGACCTCGACGATCACGACAGCGGCCACGTCGAGGCAACGGGTGCGCTGCAGGCGACGGTCGACGCCGTCGGCGTCTACCGCGAGCAGACGTCTCGGCTGAAGCAGGAGTACTCGCTCGTGCAGGTCAACGGACAGTGGCGCATCAGCTCCGCACCCGACGGAGTGCTGATGACGCGAGCGAGCTTCGACCTGGTGTTCAGACCAGCGCGGCTCGCCTACCTCTCGACGTCCGGCGACACGCTCGTGCCCGACGTCCGCTGGTTCCAGGCGGGCGATCAGACGGCCACACGACTGGTCAAGGCCTTTCTCTCCGGCCCCGTGCCCACCGTGCAGGCCGGCGTGCAGCAGCTGATCGGCAGCGATCTGCATCTGGCGGTCGAGGCCGTGGGCGTGAGCAGCGGGGTCGCCTCGATCTCGCTGAGCGGTGAGTTCCTCTCACTCGACGAACTGCACCAGCGTCAGGTGAAGACCCTGTTGGTGCGCTCGCTCGAGCAGGTCGACGACATCCACGAGGTCAGTCTCACCGTCAACAATCTGCGCATCGATCTGCCCACCATTCCGACCGCTGAGATTGATTTTCCCCATACCCAGAACGGCGTCGTGCTCGGGTCCGAAGGCGAGAGCCTGCAGGCCATGGACGGCCAGAGCTGGCAGCCGGTCGATCCTCTGCCATCCGAGCTGCAGCCGGTTCGCTCGGCGCTGACCGATACCTCGGTCAGCTCGCTGAGTGTGGCGCGTGGGCGACTGGCCGCGGCCGCAGCCGACGGCATGCACTACATGGGCGACGATCAGAACCCGCGCGTGCTGAGCGGAACGGCGTCGGGCGTCGCATCGATCGACGTCGTCGGCACCGCCTGGACGCTGCGCGACGGCCAGATCGTCTGGGTCGATGCCAACAGCGGAGTCTCGGGTGCGCTGCCGCTGCCCGCAGACGTCGTCGGCACTGGAGCAGTGGTCGCCGCTGCCGCAGCTGCGGACGGTGCCCGCGTCGGAGTCGCGGTGGCCGAGGGACAGAACATCCGCCTGCTGGCGTTCGGCGTGCGTCGTGACGCGACGGGGCATCCGGCCGAGCTCACCGCGGCGACCGAGCTCGGACAGGCGTCAGGCACGGTGACGGCCCTCGCCTGGAACGCCGACGACCAGGTCGCGGTGGCACTCGCTCCGGGGTCCTCGACGGGTGAAAGCACGATCCTCGTCCGTTCGATGAGCGGGAGCGGCACTCAGGCCACAGTGCACGGGCATGTCACGCAGCTCGTCGGCGCGCCCCGCGACGGTCAGCTGCGCGTGGTGAGTGACGACCGGCTCTTCTCTGTGCAGAGCGGCAGCGTGACCGAACTCGGAGTGCGCGTCTCTGCACTGACCACCATCTGGCATTGACACGTGCACAGGGGGTGTCGAGGGCTGGTCTGTCGATTCCTTCTTGGGCGATGCTCGACGCATGGACATCATGGGCGCGCTGCGTGAGATCGGCACGCTGCTGCTGCCTGAGTCCTGCCTTGCCTGCGGAGGCAGGACGTCGACGGCTCTGTGCGCCACCTGTCTGCAGGCGTTCGACGATTCTCCGACGGTCGTGTGCGTCGAAGGTGTGCCCTGCTTGGGGTGGGACGACCATGACGGTCGCATCCGCGTCGTCATCCGTGCGGTGAAAGACGATCGGCGCACAGCCGAACTCGGCTTGCTGCGCATGCATGCGAACCGGCTTGCAGCAGTCGCACGTCGACGGCTCGCCTCTGACGGCGCACTGTGGGCGGCGCTGCCGTCGTCGGCGGCTGCCCGACGCCGACGAGGCTTCTGTCTTGCCGAGCGGGCATTCGGGCGCAGCGGGGAGTCCGTGCGTGAAGACGTGCTCTGGCCGGTTCGGAAGCTGCACGACCAGCGGGCACTCAGCGCCTCGGCCCGACGAAGCAACCTCGCAGATGCGCTGTATGCAGACCGGGGTACGGTCGTCGGGCGGCAGGTGCTGCTGATCGACGACGTGATGACGACGGGTGCCACCATGCGAGCGGCGAGAGACGCAGTGCTCGCGGGCGGCGGAGACGTCGTCGGAATGCTGGTGCTTGCGCGAACGCCTCGTGCTCTGGCTGCTCGATGAGAGAGCTGGGCATTCTCTGAGACGGCCCCACACTTCTGCTCGCAGACACGTAGAATGGTTCGGTGTGCGCCCTGCGGCAGCGACTGACAGTGTGCTGAGGCCTGCACGAGACCTGAGAGAGAGTGGACACGTGGCTGGAATCGTCGACAACATCCTGCGCATCGGTGAGGGGCGCATCCTCAAACGACTGAAGCGGGTGGTCAGCCAGGTCAACGCGCTGGGCGACGACTACAAAGAGCTCAGCGATGACGAGCTTCACGAAGAGACGCAGCGTCTGCGTGACCGCTATGACAGCGGCGAGACGCTCGACGATCTGCTGCCCGAGGCATTCGCCGCCGTGCGCGAGGCTGCCGACCGCACGTTGGGCATGCGTCACTTCGACGTGCAGATCATGGGCGGCGCGGCACTGCACCAGGGCAACATCGCCGAGATGAAGACCGGTGAGGGCAAGACCCTGGTCGCGACGCTGCCGGCCTACCTGAACGCGATCGCGGGCAAAGGCGTGCACGTCGTCACCGTCAACGACTTCCTGGCCAAGTACCAGAGCGATCTGATGGGCCGCGTGTTCCGTGCGCTGGGCATGACCACCGGCTGCATCGTCGCAGGGCAGACTCCGCAGCAGCGTCGCGAGCAGTACGCCGCCGACATCACCTACGGCACGAACAACGAGTTCGGCTTCGACTACCTGCGTGACAACATGGCCTGGCAGAAGAGCGACCTCGTGCAGCGCGAGCGCTTCTTCGCCATCGTCGACGAGGTCGACTCGATCCTGATCGACGAGGCTCGTACCCCGCTGATCATCTCGGGTCCTGGTGACGGCGACGCCAACCGGTGGTTCGGCGAGTTCGCCAAGGTCGCCCGTCGCCTCAGAGAGGGCACTGACTACGAGGTCGACGAGAAGAAGCGCACCATCGGCGTGCTCGAGTCCGGCATCTCGAAGGTCGAAGACTACCTCGGCATCGAGAACCTGTACGAGTCGGCGAACACCCCGCTGATCTCGTTCCTGAACAACGCCATCAAAGCCAAGGCGCTCTTCAAACGCGACAAAGACTATGTGGTGCTCAACGGCGAGGTGCTGATCGTCGACGAGCACACGGGCCGAATCATGCAGGGTCGTCGCTACAACGAGGGCATCCATCAGTCGATCGAGGCCAAAGAGGGCGTCGAGGTCAAGGCCGAGAACCAGACCCTCGCCACGATCACGCTGCAGAACTACTTCCGCTCGTATGACAAACTCGCCGGCATGACCGGTACCGCCATGACCGAAGCGGCGGAGTTCTCGAGCACCTACGAGCTCGGCGTCGTGCCGATTCCCACGAACAGGCCCATGATCCGCAAAGATCAGGCCGACTTCATCTTCCGCACGGCCGAGGCCAAGTTCCACGCGGTCGTCGACGACATCGTCGATCGGCATGAGTCCGGTCAGCCGGTGCTGGTCGGCACCACGAGCGTCGAGAAGAGCGAGTACCTCTCGCGTCTGCTCGCCAAGCGCGGGGTCAAACACGAAGTGCTGAACGCCAAGAACCACTCGCGTGAGGCCGCGATCGTGGCTCAGGCCGGTCGCCTCGGATCGGTCACGGTGGCCACGAACATGGCCGGTCGTGGCACCGACATCATGCTCGGCGGCAACGCCGAGTTCCTGGCGGTGTCTGAGCTGGCCAGCCGCGGGCTCTCTCCGACCGAGACCCCAGAAGAGTACGAAGAGGCCTGGGACACCGCCTTCGCCGACGTCAGACAGCGTGTGCACGACGAAGCCGAGAAGGTCATCGAGGCCGGCGGTCTGTACGTGCTCGGCACCGAGCGGCACGAGTCACGTCGCATCGACAATCAGCTGCGCGGTCGTTCCGGCCGTCAGGGAGACCCCGGCGAGTCGCGCTTCTACCTGTCGCTCGAAGATGATCTGATGCGGCTGTTCAACTCGTCGGCGGCCGAGGCGCTGATGGCTCGCACCTCGCCGGAAGACGAGACGCCGATCGAGTCGAAGATGGTCTCGCGTGCGGTCGAGAACGCCCAGGGGCAGGTCGAGGCGCGCAACACCGAGATTCGCAAGAACGTGCTGAAGTACGACGACGTGATGAATCGCCAGCGCAACGCGATCTACGCCGACCGTCGGCGCATCCTCGATGGGGCCGACCTCGCCGAACAGGTGCAGGGCTTCCTCACCGACAGCGTCGAGGCGATCGTCGACGACCACGTGACCTCGGGGTCGGCGGCTCAGTGGGATCTCGACGGACTCTGGCGTGACCTCAAGGGCGTCTTCCCCGTGTCGGTTACCCGTGACGAGGTGATCGAAGAGGCCGGTGGCGACCTTGGCCGAGTCACCGTGCCGATGCTGAAAGAGCAGCTGCTCTCAGATGCCCGCATCGCCTATGAGAAGCGCGAGCAGCAGCTCGGTGACGAGGCCATGCGCGAGCTCGAACGCCGCGTCGTGCTCTCGGTGCTGGATCGCAAGTGGCGCGATCACCTCTACGAGATGGACTACCTCAAAGAAGGCATCGGCCTGCGGTCGATGGCGCAGCGCGATCCGCTGGTCGAGTACCAGCGCGAGGGCTTCACGATGTTCAACCAGATGATGGGCGGCATCAAAGAGGAGTCGATCGGGTTCCTGTTCAACCTCGATGTGCAGATCGAGCACAAAGACATCGACGGCGACGGCATTCCCGACGTGCAGGTCGAGGCGAAGGGCCTCGATCGCACCGACAAGCCGGCGCAGTACAGCTACTCTGCGGCTGACGAAGACGGCGCCGAGAGCGACGGCGGCGAAGGCAAGCCGGCACCGGCCGCCAACCGCGCCCAGCGGCGCGCCAACAAGCAGAAATAGCCGTCTCGGGCGCACAGTCGCCGATGGCAGCAGTCAGGCCGGTCGTCCCACCTGGGAGACCGGCCTGACTCGTCTGCTCAGACGGGCTACAGCACGGCGAGCTCTTCGACCAGCCAGCGCTCCCGACTCCGGCCGAAGACCACGGTCGCGACCTGGGTGCGTACACCGTCTTTGGTGAACACCACGACGCAGTCGACGCGGCTCAGATCGTAGGTCGGGCGAACCAGTGTGCGCAGCACGCGCACGTCCGGCCGCGCCGGCCGTGCTCGCCTGAGGCGGTGCCTCTGCTGAGCGAGCTCTGAACGAACCCGGATCTTCATGAGCACGTCGTCAGACACCCACCTCGTGAGATGCTCCGCCGGGCGCACGCCGGCATCCACCTCTTGGGCGGCGACGAAGAGCTGGATCAGACGGCGCTCGAAGCTCGTCTGACTGCTGCGGTTCGGTGGATATGACGTCTGGCCTGACATGGTGTTCCCCTTTGATCGTGATCTGTAACGGCGCCAGCCGGCGATCTGCAGACGACCGATCTGACGTGGTCTCAGACTAAAAGTCGGGTGCCTTTAAGGTGGCGGATGCTGTGGAGAGATCTGTGGAGAGCCGGCGTGGAGTCGGGGCGCCGTCGATGCACAGGGCCGGTACACTGACAAGGTGTCGATACTCTCTGAATTCGCCGAGAAGAACCCCGGACTGGTCGCCGAAGACCTCGACTGGTTGCATTCGCTGATCGGCGACTGGCAGATGATCGCCGACATGGCGCTCGCCGATCTCATTCTCTGGCTGCCCACCAACGACGGTCAGTACGAGGCGGTCGCTCACGCTCGGCCGAGTGGGTCGCCCACGGCCTTCGCCCATGATCTCATCGGGCATCGAGCTCGCGAGGAGTGGGCGTCGCTGATCGATCAGACGTATGTGCAGGGCGTCGGACACGTCTCGAAGAACCCCGACTGGACCCAGCATTCGCCGACCCGTCTGCGCGCGGTGCCGGTGCGCCGGGCGATTCGCAAAGAGGGCGACCACATCGAGACGACCGCGCCGATCGCCGTGGTGACCAGACATACGAACGTGGCAGAGTCGCGCACTCCGAGCCGGCAGGATCTGGTCTTTCTCGGCTGTGCCAGTGATCTACTCGATATGATCGCCGTCGGCGACTTTCCCGATCTCTCGGCACCGACCGGCCCGCGCCGCGGCGCTCCACGGGTGAGCGACGGTCTCATTCGTCTCGACCGCGTCGGAGAGGTGCTCTTCGCGAGCCCCAACGCCATCTCGGCCTATAACCGTCTGGGGTTCGACGGCGAGATCGAGGGGCGCAATCTCTCAGATGTGACGGTGACGCTGGTCACCGGCGAGAGCATCGCCGACGAGAGCCTGCCTGTGGTGACGAGCGGCAAGGCGTCGTGGCGGGCCGACGTCGAAGGCAATGGTGCGACGATCACGCTGCGAGCCATTCCGCTGCGTCGCAACCACCACCGCATCGGGGCGATCGTGCTCTGCCGAGACGTCTCTGAGGTGCGTCGCCAGGAGCAGGAGCTGCTCACCAAGGATGCGACGATCCGCGAGATCCATCACCGCGTCAAGAACAACCTGCAGACGGTCTCGTCGCTGCTGCGCATTCAGTCGCGACGCACTCAGACGGAGGAAGCCCGGGCTGCGCTGCTCAAGGCCATGCGGCGCGTCGAGGCCATCGCCGTGGTGCATGACACGCTCTCTGAGGGGCTGTCGCAGTCGGTCGACTTCGACGAGGTGTTCGAACGCGTGCTGCGTCTGATCACCGAGGTGGCCTCGGTCGACACCGGCAAAGTGTATCCGACGTTCAGCGGCAGCTTCGGCGAGCTGCCCTCGGCCTCGGCCACGCCGCTGGCGCTGGCGCTCACCGAGCTGGTGACGAACGCGGTCGAACACGGGCTCAACGGCGCCGACGGTCAGGTCTGGGTCAAGGCCGATCGCGACGAGCAGGAGCTGCGCATCATCGTCGGCGACGATGGCGGGGGGCTGCCCGAAGGCAAGGTGGGTTCGGGCCTCGGCACGCAGATCGTGCGCACGCTGATCGAGGGTGAGCTCTCGGGTGCGATCGACTGGCACACGCTGACGGGCAGTGGCACCGAGGTGACCATCACCATTCCGGTGCGCTCGCTGCGCAGTCACGGCTGACGGGCATCCGTGTCGTCAGGGGACAGCACCCATCGACACACAGAATGAGAGCCGAGCCCCAAAGGGCTCGGCTCTCATGAGTCTTCTCAGTTCTGCCGAGGTCAGCTGGCGCGGCGTGCACGCGCTGCGCGGCGCTTCAGCGCCCGCCGCTCGTCTTCGCTCAGCCCGCCCCAGACGCCGGCGTCCTGCCCGGTCTCCATCGCATAGTGCAGGCACTCGTCAGTGACCTCGCAATCGGAGCAGACCACCTTGGCCTTCTCGATCTGGTCTACTGCTGGCCCGGTGTTCCCCACGGGGAAGAACAGCTCCGGGTCGGCTGCCAGACACGCTGCGTGATCGCGCCAGTCCATACCACTCCTTGTTCGAATTCCTTGCAGAGATGACGTGTCGCTGTAAGCGATATCGTCATGAGTGCAACTGAATCTTGGCATAGCATCGTTTCGAGCGCAAGGGTTCTGCCCCGACGAAATCGGGTGCTCTGCGCTAGGCTCTTCACCGCGAATCGTCCGTGTGGACGAAGAATCAGGAGAACACGCTCATGGCTGACCGCAGGCATCCGTGGCAGCTTCGACTCGCGAGCGTGCTGATGATGCTCGAAGGCGTGGCGGCATTGGTCTTGGCAGTGTGGCTGCTGATCGAGCTCTTCGTCGCCAAGGCGGAGTCTCCGGTCTCGGCGATCGCTCTGATCGTGATCTGTCTGGGGGCAGGCCTCTGGATCTTCAGCGCCGGTCGTTCCCTGCTCAAGGGGCGCGGATGGGCCCGATCCGCAGGCGTCTTCGTGCAGCTCGTACTGGCGGCCTTCGCTGCGGGCAGTCTGGGCGGAGAGGGCTCGAGCGTGCGCGCGTTCGCCTTCCTGCTCGCCCCCGCCATCGTCACAGTAATCCTGCTGTTCACGAAGCCGGTCGTCCAGGCCAGCCAGCAGCGCAGCGAGCGCTGACCTCACGGCGCACGCGCGGCATCCGCCGGCGCTCGGTCAGGCGTCGAGCTTCAGCGCCTTGCGCAGCGAGGCGACATGCCCGGTCGCGCGCACGTTGTAGCGCGCCAGGGTCAGCTCACCGGTCTCGTCGATCACGAAGGTCGAGCGAATCACGCCGGTGACCTCTTTGCCGTAGAGCTTCTTGACGCCATAGGCGCCATAGGCCTTGTGCACTGTCAGATCGGGGTCGCTGAGCAGTGCGAACGGCAGTTCGTGGTGCTCTCGAAAGTGCTGCAGTTTGGACTGGGCGTCTTTCGAGACACCCAGAACCGTGTAGCCCGCGGCCTGCAGCGACGCGATGCTGTCGCGGAAGTCGCAGGCCTCCTTGGTGCAGCCGGGAGTCTCGGCGGCAGGGTAGAAGTACACGATGACTTTGTGCCCACGCAGGTCGTGCAGTGAGACGGGGCGGCCGTCGGCGTCGGGCAGCGTGAAGTCAGGTGCCGGTGTGCCGGCCTGCAGGCGTTCGGGGTGGTTCTGTGCGGTGCTCATGCGAGCGATTCTAGACACTGTCAGCTGAGTTGTGACATGCATGCGCACTGTGCTAATGTCTTCTCTTGGCTCAAGCGAGCACAACATGCGCCTCTAGCTCAATTGGCAGAGCAGCTGACTCTTAATCAGCGGGTTCTGGGTTCAAGTCCCAGGGGGCGCACAAGGGGAACCCGGAGACCTCGTGTCTCCGGGTTTTTTCGTCACCGGGTACCGCCGCGCATCGTCGCCGAGCCGAACCCGCGCGACCGAGTGTCGTCGAGCAGCATGCTCCGACATCGGCCCGCCGAAGTCGCGTTCGACAACGAGAGATGGTGCACCATGCTGTTCGCTGCCGCAGACTCAACCCCAGAGCTGGGGGCCTTCGCTGGATTCATCACCACGATCATGGACGCACTCGGGGCGTTCGGGGTCGCCGTCCTGGTGGCTGCCGAGAACCTCTTTCCTCCGATCCCCAGTGAGGCCATCCTGCCGTTGGCCGGCTTCGCCGCGTCGCAGGGGTCGCTGAACCTCGTGGCCGTGATCGTCTGGGCCACGGTTGGCTCGGTCGTCGGTGCGATCGCCCTTTACGGGCTGGGAGCATGGCTCGGGCGCGAACGCTTCATCCGTCTCGCCGCCAAAGTGCCGCTGATCAGCGTCAGCGACATCGAGCGCACTGAGCAGTGGTTCGTGAGACACGGCCGCATGACGGTCTTCTTCGGGCGCCTGGTGCCGATCTTCCGCAGCCTGATCTCGATTCCGGCGGGCATCGAGCGCATGCGTCTGATCGTGTTCATTCCGCTGACCGCATTCGGCTCGCTGATCTGGAACACGGTGCTCGTTCTCGCAGGCTATGCGCTCGGCGAGAACTACGGCCTCGTCGAAGAGTATGTCGGGGCGTTCCAGTGGGTCGTCATCGCCGTGGTGCTGGTGGTGATCGCCGCATTCGTGGTGTGGAAGGTGCGCGCGTCGCGTCGCACACGCGACTGACCTGCCGTGGTCGCCGATGCGGTCTCGGCTCCGCAACGTGGTTAAGCTGGTGCCGTGACCAGCGACCCGAGCAGACGTGCGTTCCTGAGCGCGGCACTGGCTACGGGGATGCTCACACTCGCCGGGTGTAGCACTGACGGCGTCGAGCCTGGTCGCTTTCGCAATCTGCCGCTGCGTACCTTCGGTGGCTACGCTCCGAGCGACACCGTGCATCTGGCCGTGGTGGGCGACTCCCTCAGCGTGGGCGTCGTCGGTCAGCTGACCGGGGCGAACGTCAACGGCGACTGGCACGACATCGTCGACCTCGGCGCACTGCAGTTCTTGGGTGGCTGGTCGAAGGTCGGTGCGACGACCGCCGACATGGCGCGCTCCGCGAAGCCGGTCAGCGGTGCCGATGCCCTGCTCATCATGGCGGGCACGAACGACGTCGCCGCCAAGACGGTCTTCGACGACAGCAGCGTCTCGATCGGTCGCATCGTCGACGCTGTGCATCTGGACCGGGTCTCGGTGGCCATGATCCCGCCCTCGAACGCTTCGCCCCAGGCCGCCCTCGACTTCAACGACCGGCTGAGAGATCTCGCCGGAGATCGCGGCTGGAGCGTGGTCGACCCCTGGCGTTCGGCGCGCGACGACCAAGGCAGGTGGGTGACCCGGTACCGCGGTGACGGAACGCATCCGAACCAGAGCGGATACCAGGCAGGAACCGATCAGCTCGTCGACGACCTGGCCGAGGTCTACCTCGGTGCCGAACCGGTCGGATGACTGGGTGAGCTACCATGAAGGCAACTGACGCGAGGGAGACGGCATGAGCACACCCGCGGAGAAATTCGACCTGATCGTCGTCTCGAACCGACTGCCGGTCGACCGCACCGTCGACTCTGACGGAAATCCGGGATGGCGGCGCTCGCCGGGCGGTCTGGTCACCGCACTCGAACCGGTCATGGAGCTCTCGAACGGAGCCTGGGTCGGCTGGCCCGGCGTGCCGGACGAAGAGTTCGAGCCGTTCGTCGCCGAGGGAGGATCGCGCGGCGGGTCGTTCCACGTCTACCCGGTCAGTCTCAGCGAGACGGAACTCGAAAGCTATTACGAGGGCTTCTCGAACGCGACGCTCTGGCCGCTCTATCACGATGTGATCGCGCCGCCGCTCTACCATCGGGTGTGGTGGGACTCCTACAAATCGGTCAACGAGCGTTTCGCCGCTCGCGTGGCCGACATCGCGAGCTCTGGGGCGACCGTGTGGGTGCAGGACTACCAGCTGCAGCTGGTGCCGCGCATTCTGCGTCGCATCCGGCCAGATCTGAGCATCGGGTTCTTCAACCACATTCCGTTCCCGTCCTACGGCCTCTTCGCCCAGCTGCCCTGGCGTCGCCAGATTCTTGAGGGGCTGCTCGGCGCAGACCTGATCGGCTTTCAGCGCAGCGAAGACGCGCGCAACTTCGCACGCGCCGTGCGCACGCTGCTGGGCATCACGGTTCGGCGAGGCCAGATCGACGTTCCCGCCGAGCTCGACGGCGGCAGCGGGCATGTCGCGGCCTTTCACGACTACCCAATCTCGATCGACGCCGACGAGTTCGAGCAGCTCGGCGAAGATCCCGAGGTGCAGGAGCGCGCGCGGCAGATCCGCCGAGACCTGGGCGATCCGCATCGTGTGCTGCTCGGCATCGACCGACTCGACTATACGAAGGGCATCCGTCATCGGCTCAAGGCCTACGGCGAGCTGCTCGACGAAGGGCGCGTCGACGTCGAAGACACCACGCTGATCCAGATCGCCGTGCCGAGCCGCGAACGCGTCGAGACCTACAAGCGCCTGCGCGATGACATCGAGCTGTCGGTCGCCCGCATCAACGGCGATCACAGCACCATCGGCCGGCCCGCGATCCAGTATCTGCACCGCAGCTTTCCGCGACGTGAGATGGCGGCGTTCTACCTCGCCGCAGACATCCTGCTGGTGACGGCCCTGCGTGACGGCATGAATCTGGTCGCCAAGGAGTTCGTGGCAACGCACGTCGACAACGACGCCGTGCTGGTGCTCAGCGAGTTCGCCGGCGCCAGCGACGAGCTGAAGACGGCCCTGCTGATCAACCCCCATGACATCGACGGGCTCAAACAGGCCATCGTGGATGCGATGCAGATGCCCGAGGCAGAGGTGGCCCGACGCATGCGCATCATGCGGCGGCACGTGCGCGAAGACAACGTCGAGCGCTGGTCGGATGCCTTCCTGGCTCGGCTGCGCGAGGTCAGCGCTGACAATCGTGCGCAGAGTGACGACGCGCCTGAAGGCGCAACGCCGGAGACTCGCGCATGACGCCCGAACTCGACGCCGCTCTGCAGCGCATCACCGAGACTGAGAGACTGCTGATCGCTCTGGACTTCGACGGCACGGTCGCGCCCTTCACCGACAATCCGGCCGACTCCCGGTCACTGGCTGACTCGCATCTCGCCGTCATCCAGCTCTGGCAGCTGCCGCGTACCGATGTCGCGTACGTCTCGGGGCGCGCTCTCGAGTCGCTGCGCGCGGTCAGCGACGCCCCTCCGGGCATGCTCTTGGTGGGATCACACGGTGCGCAGATCCAGCTCGACAGCGGCGTGCCCGATCCCAGCCCGCTCAGCACCGGGACGATCCGTGACGTGAGTCGCCTGAGCTCGACGCTCGAAGATCTGGTGACAGGCGTGCACGGCGCCTGGGTCGAGCACAAGCCAGTCGGCGCGGTGCTGCACACCCGCAGCGTCGGCCGTGCAGAAGCCGAACGACTGCAGCGGCTGGCCCGTGAGCGAGTCGCCGCAGAGCTTCCCGTCGCACGTGTGCTCACCGGCCATGACGTGCTCGAGTTCTCGCTGCGCGAGACCAACAAAGGCGACGCGATCGAGCAGCTGCGCACACACACCGGCGCAACCGTCGTCTTCTACGCGGGCGACGACCGCACCGACGAAGACGTGTTCCGCGTGCTGCACGACGGCGACGTCGGCGTACACGTGGGCGAGGGACGAACAGCTGCCGAGTTCACCGTGGCGGGCCCTCGGGCGCTTGCGGGCGTGCTGCTCACCATGGCCTCGAGAAGACGACGGTACCTCGCCCTTGCCCGGTGACCGTCGCGGTGCGAACGACCCCACTGCGTGTGCTAGCGTTGAATGTCGCAGGCCTGATCGATGCAACCCATCTGATCGGCCGCTGAGACAGATCGCGTCGCCGAACCATGGCAGACGCTCTGAACAGGGGTGCACCGCAGAGACGATACGCTCGCAGGCTCATCGCGCAGCTCGCCCCTGCGTCCCCTTCCCGATGAACTCGGGTTCTTCTTCTGACTTGCCGCACGATGGCGACAACCAACGAATCATGATCGAGGAATGACAGGCATGGCTCCCACACCGAAACCGACACCCACCGTGCAAGAGCGCGATCTCACCGGGGCAGAGATTCTCATCGCCTCGCTGAAGAAGCTCGGTGTCACCGACGTGTTCGGGCTGCCCGGCGGCGCCATTCTGCCGACCTACGACCCGCTGATGGATGCCAAGGGGCTGCGGCACTACCTCGTGCGTCACGAGCAGGGCGCCGGGCATGCGGCCGAAGGGTACGCCACGGCCGGTCAGACGGTCGGCGTGTGCCTGGCGACCTCAGGGCCCGGTGCCACCAACCTGGTGACTGCGATCGGCGATGCCTATATGGATTCCGTGCCGATGATCGCGATCACGGGTCAGGTCTTCTCTGCGCTGATCGGCACCGACGCGTTCCAAGAGGCCGATATCGTCGGCATCACGATGCCCATCACCAAGCACGCCTTCCTCGTGCGCAGCGCAGACGAGGTCGCACCGGCGCTCGCTGCGGCGTACGAGATCGCCAGCACAGGTCGCCCTGGCCCGGTGCTCGTCGACATCAGCAAAGACGCCCAGCAGGGGCTCGCCGACTTCAGCTGGCCGCCGCAGATCACCCTGCCCGGCTACCACCCGGCGACGCAGCCGCACGGCCGCCAGGTGCAGGCAGCGGCGCAGCTGCTCGCGAACGCCCAGCGCCCCGTGCTCTACGTCGGCGGCGGCGTCATCCGCAGCGGAGCATCCGCCGAACTCACAGCGCTCGCCGAGGCCACCCATGCGCCCGTCGTGACCACGCTGATGGCCCGCGGTGCGTTTCCCGACTCACACCCGCAGAACCTCGGCATGCCCGGCATGCACGGCACCGTGCCTGCTGTGCTTGCATTGCAGCAGGCCGACCTCATCGTCAGTCTCGGTGCTCGCTTCGACGACCGCGTCACGGGCAACGCCAAGACCTTCGCGCCGCTGGCCAAGGTCGTGCACATCGACATCGACCCGGCCGAGATCTCGAAGATCAGGCACGCCGATGTGCCGATCGTCGGCGATCTGCGTCAGGTGCTCGACCAGCTCGTGCCCGAGTACGAGGCCGAGACCTCGGAGCAGACCCCCGATCTCACACATTGGTGGGAGCATCTCAACAAGCTGCGCGAAGACTACCCGCTCGGCTTCACCCAGCCCACCGACGGTCTGATCGCGCCGCAGCACGTCATTCAGCGCATCGGCGAGCTCACCGGCCCAGAGGCCGTCTACGCCGTGGGCGTCGGCCAGCACCAGATGTGGGCCGCACAGTTCATCAAGTACGAGCGCCCGAACTCGTTCCTCAACTCGGGAGGCGCCGGCACCATGGGATACGGCGTGCCCGCAGCGATGGGTGCGAAGGTGGCACAGCCCGACCGAGTGGTCTGGGCGATCGACGGCGACGGCTGCTTCCAGATGACCAATCAGGAACTCGCGACCTGTGTGCTCGAGGGCATCCCCATCAAGGTGGCGATCATCAACAACTCGTCGCTGGGCATGGTCAAACAGTGGCAGTCGCTGTTCTACGACAAGCGCTTCTCGAACACTGAGCTGCACACCGGTCACGGCTCAGAACGAGTGCCCGACTTCGTCAAGCTCGCCGAGGCGTACGGCTGTGCTGCGCGCCGCGTCGAGAGCGAAGACGAGGTGGATGCTGCGATCGAGTGGGCGCTGTCGGTCGACGACCGGCCCGTGGTGATCGACTTCGTGGTCTCGGCCGACGCCATGGTGTGGCCGATGGTGCCGCAGGGAGTCAGCAACGACTTCATCCAGTACGCGAAAGACGAGTCACCGGCATTCGAAGGCGAGGAGTGATCTGATGAGCAAGCATGTGCTCTCAATGCTGGTCGAGGACACCCCCGGCCTGCTGACCCGAGTCGCGGGGCTCTTCGCCCGGCGTGCGTTCAACATCGACTCGCTCGCCGTGGGGCAGTGCGAGGTCGAGGGGTTCTCGCGCATGACCGTGGTCGTGAACGTCGAACGTCAGCCGCTCGAACAGGTGACCAAGCAGCTGAACAAGCTGGTGAACGTGATCAAGATCGTCGAGCTCGAAGACGAGACCTCGGTGCTTCGCGAGCACATGCTGGTGAAGGTCAAGGCCGATCCCGGCACCCGCTCGCAGATTGTCGAGATCGTCGAGCTCTTCCGCGCCCGCATCGTCGACGTCAGCCAGGACGCCGTCGTCGTCGAGGTGACCGGCGACGCCGCGAAGAACCGCGCACTGCTCAAACTGCTCGAGCAGTACGGCATCCGCGAGCTGGTGCAGTCCGGCCTGCTTGCGATCTCGCGCGGCCCCCGGTCGATGACCGACCGCGTCACCCGTGGCTGACCCCGGCCACCCTCGGGCAGCGACCCGACAGACTCACCTTCCGACCGCATCCACACAACAGAAATGGAGTAACACCATGGCAGCAGAGATCTTCTATGACGACGATGCCGATCTGACCATCATCCAGGGCAAGAAAGTCGCCGTCATCGGCTTCGGCTCACAGGGCCACGCGCATGCGCTGAACCTTCGTGACTCGGGCGTCGAGGTGAAGGTCGCCCTGCGCGAGGGCTCAGAGACGCGCTCTCGCGTCGAGGAGCTCGGCTTCGAGGTGCTCGACAACGCAGAGGCGACCAAGTGGGCCGACCTCATCGTCGTGCTCGCTCCCGACCAGTACCAGGCCGACATCTACAAGAACGAGATCGAGCCGAACCTCTCAGAGGGCAAGACCCTGCTCTTCGCTCACGGCTTCAACGTGCGCTTCGGCTACATTCAGGCGCCGAAGGGCGTCGACGTCGTCATGATCGCCCCGAAGGGCCCGGGACACACCGTGCGTCGCGAGTACGAAGCAGGTCGTGGCGTGCCGATCCTGGTCGCCGTCGAGAACGACGAGTCGGGCAAGGCCTTCGAGACCGCCCTCTCATACGGCAAGGGCATCGGCGGCACCAGAGCAGGCGCCATCAAGACCACGTTCAAAGAAGAGACCGAGTCTGACCTCTTCGGCGAGCAGGCTGTGCTCTGCGGCGGCCTGTCGAAGCTCATCCAGAGCGGCTTCGAGACCCTGACCGAGGCCGGCTACCAGCCCGAGATCGCGTATTTCGAGGTCTGCCACGAGATGAAGCTCATCGTCGACCTGATCAACGAGGGCGGCATCGCCAAGATGCGCTGGTCGATCTCTGACACCGCCGAGTACGGCGACTACGTGTCGGGCCCGCGCGTCATCGACGCCAGCGTCAAGGAGCACATGAAAGAGGTGCTCGCCGACATTCAGTCGGGTGCCTTCGCCGAGCGTTTCATGGCCGACCAGGCGGCTGGCGCTCCGGAGTTCAAGAAGTTCCGCGCCGAGGGCCAGGAACACCCGATCGAGGCGACCGGCAAGGGACTGCGCAAGCTGTTCTCGTGGTCGAACGCCGAGATCGACGCCGACTACGTCGAGGGACAGGTCGACCGCCACGCCTGATCCGCGCTGCTCACCATGTGACCTCCTCCGCGTACAGATGAGGTGACGCAGACCCTGAGGGCCGTCCGAACTCGTTTCGGGCGGCCCTCAGTCGTCTCTGCAGACGTGGTCGTCTCAGGCGCAGTGGCAGCTCGACCGTGCAGTGCCACGGATCGGTATCATTGAGGGCGGACGCTCGGGCAGATCACGCCCGACAAGATGACGTTCGCACAACCGGAGATGGCGAGGCCTGACAGCATGGGTGACAAAGAACGCGACGGCACCGACGACGAGGCGCTCGTCTGGGAGTCAGACCGGCTCGATACGTCGGCCGTCGTCCCGGGAGGCCGATCGACAGAGTATGACGAGGTGCCGGTGGTCGAAGAAGACCGCAGCGCACTCGCCGCGATCGACCAGCTGCCCTCCGGCGTGCTCGTCGGGTATGGCGCGATTCTCGGCGTCTTTCTCGTCTACACGATCTCGTGGGTGACGATTCTGCTCAAGCGTCTCTCGACCCCGCCGCAGCCTCTGCTCGACGGCATCGACCGTGCGCAGATGCTCCTGGGGCTCGCCGGCCCCGCTCTGTGGGTCGTGTTCGCCTTCTTCTTCGTGCGCGGCCGTCGTTGGTACTGGCAGACGCTCTGGCTGGTGCTGGGGCTGGTGCTGCTGGCACCGTGGCCCTGGATCATCACACTGATCACCGCGAGCAACGGAGGCGCACAGTGAACACCGGCGACGAACTGAACGAGACGAGTGGTGCGCGCATGAACCGCAGCAGCACTGACCACGTCGACACCGCTGTGCTCGGCGATGACGTCCAGCGGCTCGGCGGGCAGTCGAACGCCGATCATGCTGGGGCCGCAGCCGAACAGCCGGGCGGTCTGAGCATCCGCGTCTCAGACGCACTCTGGGGTGTGCTGGCGGCGGTGCTCTTCGCCTACCCGGTGTGGCAGGCGTTCGCGTTCGCATTCGCGAACTCAGACACCGGCTGGCAGGCCGTCTTCGGCGGGCTCGGCTGGGTCAGATGGACGCTGCTGCTGGTCGGCCTCGTCGTGCCGCTCGCGCTGCTGGCCGCGTCATGGTGGATCACTCGTGGGATGACCTGGTGGCGTCATCTGCTGGCCTATGCGACCGGGTGGGCGATCGTGCCGCTGATCATGATCTCGGTGCAGCAGCTGGTGATGGCCAACCCGCAGGTCAACGACATCGTGCTCTCACACCTGCTCTTCGGCGACTGAGCCGAAGCGGCTGAGGTGAGCCTCGCTCAGTCGACGGGCAGGCCCTCTGAGGCCCAGGCGAATGTGCCGCCGCTGACGTTCGCGGCGGCGACGCCCTGCTGATCGAGCCACAGCGCGGCCTGCTGTGAGCGTCCGCCGGCCTGACAGATGATCAGCAGATCGTCGGCGTCGGGCACGTCGCCCAGACGCGACTGCAGCTCGGAGAGCGGGATGTTCACCGCGCCCGTCGCATGACCCGCAGCGAATTCGTCGGTCTCGCGCACATCGAGAATGACGGCGCCGGCCTCCTGCCGTTCGAGTGCCTGCTGCGGGGTGATCTGCTCGACCATGGTGACTCCTCGTGTGCGAATCCGCGCGTCGCGCGCCGATTCAGTGATCTGTCTTTTCTGACACTGTACCTGCGCTGCCGCTAGGCTGGAACACGTCATGCCCGGAGGCGCTGCAGCGCCCTGTTCGCGGGTCAATGCTGAGGAGGAAACGGTGAGCACACAGATCGATCTCGGAGTCATCGCCGGTGACGGCATCGGGCCAGAGGTGGTCGCCGAGGGGCTCAGAGTACTCACCGCGGTCGCCGCCGCAGACGGGTTCGCCTTCGCCACGACTGACTACGATCTGGGCGCACGCCGCTATGAGCGCACCGGCGAGGTGCTCGCCGACGAGACTCTGGGCGAACTGCGTCAGCACGACGCACTGCTGCTCGGCGCCGTCGGCGATCCGCGCCGCGTGCCCGCCGGCGTGCTCGAGCGCGGCCTGCTGCTCAGGCTGCGCTTCGCGTTCGACCAGTACGTCAACCTGCGCCCGGTCGAGCTCTTCCCGGGTGTGCGCTCGCCGCTCTCGAACCCCGGCGACATCGACTTCGTGGTCGTGCGCGAGGGCACAGAGGGGCTCTACACGGGCAACGGGGGAGCGCTCCGGGTGGGCACGGAGCACGAGGTCGCCACCGAGGTCTCGGTGAACACGGCGTTCGGTGCGGCACGGGTGATCCGCTACGCGTTCGAGACGGCGGCGAAGCGCCCGCGTCATCACGTCACGCTCGTGCACAAGAAGAACGTGCTCGTGAACGCCGGCGGCATGTGGCAGCGTCTGGTCGACGAGATCGCCGCCGAGTTCCCCGACGTGACCCACGACTATCTGCACGTCGATGCTGCCACGATCTTCCTGACGACCGACCCCGCACGCTTCGACGTGATCGTCACCGACAACCTGTTCGGCGACATCCTCACCGACCTCGCTGCCGCGGTCACCGGCGGCATCGGGCTGGCGGCGTCGGCCAACATCAACGCCGACGGCACCGCACCCAGCATGTTCGAACCCATTCACGGCTCTGCGCCCGACATCGCCGGCCAGCAGAAGGCCGATCCGACCGCAGCGATCCTGTCAGTCGCCCTCATGCTGCAGACGCAGGGGCATGCCGACTCGGCCGCTCGCATCGTCGAGGCAGTACGGGCCGACACCGCGTCGCGGGCGGATGCGGTGCGTTCGACTGCCGAGATCGGCGACGCGATCGTCGCGCGACTGCGCGCCTGACCACATGCGCCTGACCATACCGCCAGGCCGCGGTCTGACTGATCTGGGCGAGCATACCGCGGCCTGGCGCCATGCGCGGTACGATAGAGAGCGCGGCGTCGAGGCCGCCTCGCGCGACACGATCGCGCCCCATGTGCGCCCCGCGCTCCACCATCCCCGAGCTGGCAGCTGCACCACGACAAGAACTCTGTAGACCTCTCTGAGGAAGGACGAAATGACCGAGACGAACGCGATGACTTTCGCGAAGCACCTGACCACGAACCCCACCGATGCGGCGAAGCGCAGCGAGATTCTGAAAGATCCGGGGTTCGGCGTGAACTTCTCGGATCATATGGTCACCATCGACTACAGCCAGGACAAGGGCTGGCATGATGCGCAGGTGCTGCCGTACGGGCCGCTCTCGGTCGATCCGGCGGCGAGCGTCTTCCACTATGCGCAGGAGATCTTCGAGGGGCTGAAAGGGTTTCGCCACGACGACGGCAGCGTGTGGACGTTCCGTCCCGACCGCAACGCCCACCGCTTTCAGCGCTCGGCCGAGCGCCTGGCTCTGCCGCAGCTGCCGGTCGACACCTTCGTGCAGTCGCTGAAGGAGCTCGTCGAGGTCGACGCCGACTGGGTGCCCGACGCTGAGGGCGAGAAGAGCCTGTATCTGCGCCCGTTCATGATCGCCACCGAGGTGTTCCTCGGCGTGCACTCGGCGCATGAGGTCAAGTACGTGCTGATCGCCAGCCCGGCGGGGCCGTACTTCAAAGACGGCGTCAAGCCTGTCAACATCTGGCTGTCGACCGACTTCTCGCGCGCGGCCCTGGGCGGCACGGGCGAGGCCAAGTGCGGCGGCAACTATGCCGCCAGCCTGGAGCCGCAGGAAGAGGCCTACCGCAACGGCTGCTCGCAGGTGCTCTTCCTCGACGCCGAGACGCACACCAACGTCGACGAGCTGGGCGGCATGAACATCATGTTCGTGACCAAGGACGGCCGCCTGGTCACGCCGAAGCTCACCGGGTCGATTCTGCACGGTGTGACTCGCGAGTCGGTGCTGCAGCTTGCCGAAGAGGAGTTCGGTCTGAAGACCGAAGAGACCTCGGTGTCACTCGACTGGTGGCGCGACGGCGTGGCTTCGGGCGAGATCACCGAGATCTTCGCCTGCGGCACCGCAGCGGTCATCAACCCGCTCGCCGAGCTGCGCAGCCCGGACTTCACGATCGCAGCCCCGGCCGAGACCGCTGGCAAGATCACTTCGGGTCTGCGCAAGGCACTCACCGACATCCAGTTCGGCCGCGTCGAAGACAAGCGCGGCTGGCTGACGCGTCTGGCCTGAGCCGTTTAAGAGCCAGTCTCTCATCCGAAGGCGGCGGCACTCGTGCGAACTGCGCAGGTGTCGCCGCCTGACTTGACCAATGGAGTGAAGCATGAAGATCGCACGTTTCAGCCACGAAGGCGCTGACCCGGCATTCGGAATCATTGACGGGGACGAGATCGTCGTCCTCAGCGGAGACCCGATGTTCGCCGGCTATGACACGACGGGCGATCGCGTTCCGCTTGCCGAGGCGCACCTGCTCGCCCCGGTCATCCCTCGCTCGAAAGTCATCGCGGTGGGGCGCAACTATGCTGCGCACGCGGCCGAGAAGGGCAACGCGGTGCCGACGCATCCGCTGCTCTTCTTCAAGCCGAACACTTCGGTGGTCGGCCCGGGCGACCCGATCGTGATTCCGGAGTTCGCCGGAACCGTCGAGCCCGAGGCAGAGCTGGCGATCGTGATCGGCAAGGTCGTGAAGAACCTGCCACGCGAGCACTGGCAGAAGGCGGTGTTCGGCTACACGCTGGGCAACGACGTCAGTGCGCGCACGCTGCAGCAGGGCGACGGGCAGTGGGCTCGTGCAAAGGGAATGGACACGTTCTGCCCGCTGGGCCCCGTGATCGAGACCGAGCTGGATCCGGCGGCGGTGACGGTGACCTCGTCGATCAACGGCGAAGCTGCGCAGTCGGGCGAGACGAAAGACTTCATCTTCGATGTGCCGACCCTGCTGGAGTTCATCAGCCAGGCGTTCACTCTTCTGCCGGGCGATGTGATTCTGACGGGAACGCCTGCAGGCGTGCGGCCGATCGTGCCCGGAGACACCGTGACAGTCGCGGCCACGGGCATCGGCGAACTCACGAACCCGGTGCGTGCTGCACTGTGAGGTGCGGCGGTCTGCAGGCCGCCTTCTGCCGACTCAGCTCACCGAGCGCAGCGAGCCATCGTCATCGGCACGATGCGTGTGCGGCCCCAACAGCTCATGCGCGATCGGGCAGCGGCCGCAGGTTTCGGCGTCTTCGTCAGGCATGTCGGCCTGGATGCCGTAGAGCGCTTCGAGCGCATCGACGAAATCGTGCGGACGATCTTCGGCCGCCAGGTCGCGCGAACGCTGCATCGACGTGTTTAGCAGCACCCCGACTAAGTGGTGCAGGGCCTTCTCAGTGTTCGCCTGGCTCGGCTCATGGCGTCGTGACCGTTCGATCTCGGCATCGAGCTTGTCGAAGAACATCGCCTTCAGCTGGGCGAGGCCGCGGCCCACACGCTGCTGATTGCGCTGCTGGTGAAAGCTCTGCGCAGCCTCGTCGACGAGCGAACGTGCGTCGTCACTCGATCTCAGCTCGCTCAGCGGCGCGTGCAGCTTGATCGTCTCGAGATCGAGCAGCTCCACTTCGGGCAGGTCGGTGACGTCGACGGCCACGTTGCGCGGCATACCGAGGTCGATGACGAGCTGGCGCGCGGGCAGGTTCGGCACTGCTGCGACCGAACCGACGGAGCCGTGATCGAAAGGGCACCCCGTGGCTTCGGAATCGCTGACCGTCGCATCGACAGCGGTGGGGGACACCCCGGTGTGGGCGGCCTCGGTGCGGCTGGCGCGCAGGAGTGCGGCGTCGATCACCGTGTGCGGCGACGTCGTGCAGGTGACGATCAGGTCGGCACAGGCGAGCTCGTGGGTGAGGCGCTCTGGCCTCACCGCGCGCAGTTCGCGCATCTCGGCGAAGTGCTCGGCGCGGCCGCTGGCCGAGTGCACGGCGATGTCTGTGACCCCGCGGGTCTTCAGCGCGGCGACGGTGACGCGTGCGTACTGTCCGGTGCCGACCAGCAGCACGCGCAGCTTCGACCAGTCCACGATGCGGCTGTCGCTGAGGTCGAGCGCCAGCTGCACGATCGAACGGCCCATGCGGCCGAGCTTGGTCTGATTCTTCACATCGCGCGAGGTCTTCGCTGCGGTCTGGAACAGCCGCTCAAGGTCAGAGGTCGTGGTGCCGATCTCGCGAGCGTGCTCGAGCGCGTTGGCGACTTGGCCAGAGATCTCTGTCTCTCCGACGACCAGCGACTCGAGCCCGGCAGTCACCGAGAACAGATGTTGGGCGGCGGCATCGCCGACATAGACCGCACTGCCGGTCTTCAGATCTTCGTATTCGACACCGGTGTGCGCACAGACCGCCTGCCAGGCGGCCACCACCGCGAGACGGGGATCGGACCCTTCGGGCTGGCGCACATCGAGGTACGCCTCGAAGCGGTTGCAGGTGGCGACGACGACGGCGCCACTGAAGAACTCGTTTCGCGACGTGAGGGTGCGCGCAGCGTCAGCGGCGCCGGAAAGTCCCTCGAGCAGGGAGAACGGCGCGTTTTTATGACTGGACGACACGCAGAGAAGCACGTCTGACATTCTAGGCGTTTGGTGTCAATTCTCTAAATCGTCAGATGTTTGCGAGAATGGGGTCGTGAGTCTTTCTGCCGCACATCCCCTGAACCCGGTTTCTCAGGCATCGAACCCCCCGAAGTCCACGGCTGACTCGGCCCTGGTGCGCGCTCTGCGGGGCGAGCCGGTCGACCACGTGCCGGTGTGGTTCATGCGACAGGCGGGTCGGTCGCTGCCTGAGTATCGCTCGGTGCGCGAGGGCATCGCAATGCTCGACTCCTGCCTGCGGCCCGATCTCGCCGCCGAGATCACCCTGCAGCCGGTGCGCCGCCATCATGTGGATGCCGCGGTCTTCTTCTCTGACATCGTCGTTCCTCTGAAGCTGGCCGGGGTCGATGTCGACATCGTTGCGGGGCGGGGCCCCGTCTTCGGCTCGCCGGTGCGCACCGCGGCCGATGTGGATGCACTGCCCGAGCTCACCGCCGATCAGCTTGCCCCGATCGCCGAGGCCGTGCGTCTCACCGTCGCCGAACTGGGCGACACTCCGCTGATCGGCTTCGCGGGTGCGCCCTTCACTCTCGCCGCCTATTTGGTCGAGGGCGGCCCGTCGAAAGACCATCTGGCCGCGCGCACGCTCATGTTCGCCGAACCCGAGGTCTGGGATCGTCTCGTGATGAAGATGGCTGACTACTCGGCGGCGTTCCTGCGCGTGCAGGTGCTTGCCGGTGCCTCGACCGTGCAGCTCTTCGACTCGTGGGTCGGGTCGCTGGCACCGACCGTCTACCGTGCTCATGTGCGCCCGGCATCCGCTCGCGTGCTCGCCAGCGTCGCCGATCTGCGCACTGCCGACGGACGCGGCGTGCCGCGCATCCACTTCGGTCTCGCCGGGCCTGAGCTGCTCTGCGACCTGCGCGATGCGGGCGCTGACGCGGTGGGCGTCGACTATCGCACCGAACTCGCCGACGCGATCGACCGTCTGGGCGTCGACGTGCCCGTGCAGGGCAATCTCGACCCGGCGCTGCTGGGCGCCCCGGCCGCCGTGCGCGAAGCAGCGGCCGATCGTATTCTGCGGGCCGGGCAGCGAGCTGCCGGGCATGTGTTCAACCTCGGTCACGGTGTGCCTCCGGCGACCGACCCCGACGTGCTCACGCGCCTCGTCGCACACGTGCACGCATGGGAGGCGACCGAGCGGTGACCGACGAACGCGACGCTGAGCTCGACGCCGACCTGCTGGTCGTCGGCGGCGGCATCGCCGGGCTGGTCAGCGCCTGGACGGCTGCTGAGGCCGGGCGACGTGTGACCGTGCTCGAGGCCGCAGACCACGTGGGCGGGCCGGTTGCGTCGCACGTGCTCGTCGGCCTTGAGATGGACGCCGGCACCGAATCGTTCGCGACCCGCGGGGGCCGGGTCGAACCGCTGCTGGCCGAGCTCGGGCTGGCCGACCGGGTGGTCGAGCCGAACCCGGTGGGTGCGTGGGTCGGGTACCGCTATCGGGGACGCTTCGCCGCAAGTCGTCTGCCGCGCACGGGGATGCTGGGCATTCCGGGCGATCTCGACGAGCACGGCACAGCATACGGCGAGCTCGTCGAAGCCATTGGGGCCGAGGGAGCTCGTGCTGCTCGACGTGATCTGACCCTGCCGCCGACGGTGGGCGTCGACGCGACCGATCCCGGCGCGACGACCCTCGGCGCATTGGTCGAGGCGCGCATGGGTCGTGCGGTGATCGATCGTCTTGTGGCGCCGGTCGCCGGCGGCATCTACTCGGGCGACCCGTATGAGATGCCCGTCGAGTCGGTTGCGCACGGCCTGCTCTCAGCGCTCGTCGAGGTCGGAACGCTCAGCGGCGCGGTGCGGCATCTGCAGGCGCAACGGGCTCCGGGGTCTGCTGTGCGCGGCCTCGTCGGGGGCATGCACACGCTGACCGATCGACTGCGAGACCGCATCGTCGCGGCCGGTGGTCGCATCCTGCTGCACCGAGAGGTCGATCGCATCGAACGCACGGACGAGGGATGGCGCGTGCGGGTCGCTGCGGTCGGAGACCGCCCGAGCAGCGGGTCGCCGATGTCTCCGGGTGCGTGCCATCCCGGCTCGCAGGCATGTCACACCGCATCCCAGCTCGTGCTGGCGACCACGGCCGACCCTGCCCTGCGGCTGCTCAAGCTCTCAGAGGCGGGCCCGTGGGCGCATCCTGCTGCAGTCGCCCTCGTCACGCTCGTCGTCGACGATGCGCGACTCGACGTCGAACCGCGCGGCACCGGAATGCTCGTCGCCGCAGATGCGCCTGATGTGCAGGCGAAGGCGATGACTCATGCCTCGGCCAAATGGCGCTGGATCGCCGACGCTGCAGCATCGGCGCACCCCGGCCGCCACGTGCTGCGGCTGAGCTACGGCCGCGCGGGCCAGCCGAGCACGATGACCGACGACGAGCTGTGCGCACAGGCCGTTCGCGACGTGCGCGTGCTCACCGACGTCGACATCGCCGATCGGGCTGTGGCGGCGACGGCGGTGCATCGCTGGCTCAACGTGCAGCCGAGTGCTCGGGCTGATGAGATCCGGCAGACGGTGGATGCCGTGGTCGCGAATCTCGGAGACCTCGCGGTGGTCGGGTCGTGGCGTTCGGGAACCGGTCTGGCCTCGGTGCTTCCGTACGCTCGTGAACAGACACTGAGACTGCTGGCTCGCCACGATCGCCCTCGAAGCGGCGCATCGGGTGCGAGCACAGCAGACACAACATATGAAGAGGTGGCAAAGTGACAGGCATGACCATTCGTCTCGGCACACGAGGGTCTCGACTGGCGGTGGCGCAGTCGCAGCTGGTCGCCGACGCGCTCGAAGAGGCGACCGGACGTTCCGTCGAGCTCGTGCAGGTGGTCACCCACGGCGATGTGTCCAAGGCATCGCTTGCGCAGATCGGCGGCGTCGGCGTCTTCGCGACCGCCCTGCGGCAGGGGCTCGCCGCCGGCGACTACGACGTGGTCGTGCACTCGTGCAAAGACCTGCCCACCGCGCAGGAGCAGCACCTCGACATCGCCGCGATGCCCGAGCGAGCTGATTCGCGCGACGTGATCGTGACCCGTGGCGGTGAGGGCCTGAGCGGTCTCGTGCAGGGGGCTCGGGTGGGCACCGGGTCGACACGTCGTCAGGCACAGCTGCGCCGGGCACGCCCCGATGTCGAGATCGTCGACATCCGCGGCAACATCGACAGCCGCATCGGTCGGGTCTACGACGATCTGGACGGCGTCGTGCTGGCCGCCGCGGGGCTGGAACGGCTGCCCTCGGCGGCCGCCCACCACCACGAGGCTCTGCCCGTCGACACTTGGGTTCCCGCACCGGCGCAGGGTGTGCTCGCCGTCGAGACGAGGCAGGGAGAAGGCAGCCTGGTCGCGACCCTCGACCATGCGCCGACGCGTCTTGCTGCGACGCTCGAGCGTGCTGTGCTCGGCGGCCTCGGCAGCGGATGCGCCGCTCCGGTCGGCGTGCACGCGATCGTCGCGTCTGACCTGCGGTCGGTCGAGCTGCATGCCCGCGTCTATGACCTGTATGACGCGCAGCACGACGTCGCCGTCGACGAGGTTCTCGAACTCGGGAAGATGCTCGGCGCGGGTGCTGCACACGGCGCCCGGCAGCTCAGTGCAGCTGGTGCGGCCGACGCAGCGGCGATCGAGGCGTGGACCGCTGTGGAAGGCGAACGCGTCGCGCAGCAGCTGATCGCCGAAGGCGCCGCCCGAATCATCGCAGCGGCAGACGCACGGAGGTCGGAGTGACCGACGGCGCAGCTGTCAGCGCCGACGCACACGAGGCTGCCAGCGCAGGGCTGCGCGGATGGCGTGTGCTTGTGCCTCGCGGCGGGCCAGGCGGTGAGCGCATCGCCGCTGAGGTCGCCGCTCGGGGAGGGAAGCCTGTCGTCGCGCCGTTGATCCGAAGCATTCCGCCAGCAGACGCCTCGAAGCTCGAAGAGGCGGTCGAGCGTCTGCAGTCGGGAGACTACGCTTGGCTTGTGCTCACCAGTCAGCGCACGGTCGATGCCCTCGCCGACTGCGGTCTGACGTTCTCAGCGCCTGCCGGCACGCCGGGCTTCAGCACCGCGTGCGTGGGCGCCACGACGGCCGCAGCTGCGGAGGCGAGGCTCGGACTCAGCCCAGATCTGCTCCCGCAGAAGCAGAGTGCGCACGGCCTGCTCGACGTCTTTCCACGACCTGACCACGCTCGTGCCCGGCTTCTGCTGCCGCACTCGGCGCAGGCACATGACTCGCTCGAACGGGGGCTGCGCGCGCTCGGATGGCAGGTCGACACCGTCGACGCCTACCGCACCATCGGCATCGCACTGTCGCAGCACGCCATCGAAGACGTGCGCCGCGGAGCGATCGACGCCGTGCTCGTCACCAGCGGCACGGTGGCGCAGCAGGTCGCCATCCAGTTCGGAGCATCCGCCGCGCAGACCGTGCTCGTCTCGATCGGAGAGCAGACGACGAACGACGCCGAGACACTCGGCCTCAACGTCGCGGCGACGGCGCGCGAGCACAGCATCCCCGGTCTGCTCGACGCCCTCGCCGAGGTCGCCGCAGGCCGCCGTCGCACCGGCGCGGCCACCACCATCTCGCGTGCACCCAGCATGCGCGCACCCGGCGCTGCGTCGGCGCACGCCGCACCTGCACGCACAACAGACATCACAGACGACAACCACTGAGGAGTCAGCATGAACGACAGCACATCTCACGACATCAGCTCTGCCCGGGGCCTGCCCGCCGGAGGATCCCACGTTCCCGGTGATCCCGGGGCCCCGGCGCTCGCGGCCTTCCCGCGTGTGCGTCCTCGGCGTCTGCGCCAGTCGCCGGCCGTGCGCCGCATGGTGCGAGAGACCCGTATCGAGCCGTCGCAGCTGATTCTGCCGCTGTTCGTGCGCGAAGACGCCACCGAGCCGGTGCCGATCTCGGCACTGCCCGGCCAGGAGCAGCACACCATCGACTCGCTGCGTCGCATCGCTGCCCGCGCTGCTGAGGCCGGCATCGGCGGCGTGAATCTGTTCGGCATTCCGGCGCACCTCGACGCCGTCGGGTCGCAGGCGGATGCCGCAGACGGCATCGTGCAGCGCGGCGTGCGTGCGATGGTCGAAGAGGTCGGCGATGCGATCGTGATCCAGACCGATCTGTGCCTCGACGAGTTCACCGACCACGGCCACTGCGGCGTGCTCGATGCGCAGGGTCGCGTCGACAACGACGCCACGCTGGAGCGCTACGGCGCGATGGCGCTGGCTCAGGCCGAGGCTGGTTCGCACATGCTCGCGCCGAGCGGCATGATGGACGGCCAGATCGGCTACCTGCGCGATGTGCTCGACGCCAACGGCTACCAGGACGTCATGCTGCTCGCCTACGCGGCGAAGTACGCGTCTGGGTTCTACGGGCCGTTCCGTGAGGCCGTCGACTCGCAGCTCAAAGGCGATCGCCGCACCTACCAGCAGGATCCCGCGAACGGTCGCGAAGGCGTGCGCGAGGCTCAGCTCGACATCGCCGAGGGGGCCGACGTGGTGATGGTGAAGCCGGCTGCGTCGTTCCTCGACGTGCTCTACCGGGTGTCGCAGATAAGTCCGGTGCCGGTCTGGGCCTACCAGGTCTCGGGCGAGTACGCTTCGATCGAGGCCGCCGCCGCGAACGGCTGGCTCGATCGCGAACGGGTGATCGACGAGTCGGTCACCGGCATCTTCCGCGCCGGGGCAGAGGCCCTGCTGACCTACTGGGCACTCGAGGTCGCCGACCGTCTGAAACGCGGCAGCTTCGGGGAGTGACCCTGCCGCTGCGCGCCCAGTCGGTCCGGGTGCGCAGCGTCTGCGCGGTCTGCGCGCGATGTGCAGCCGACCACACGACCACGTGGGCAACAGGCGGGCGCGAGCGGCGCATCCGCAGAAATGACTTCATCACAATCGAGAGGTGACACAGAACATGACTACGAACGCAGAGCTGTTCGAGCGCAGTGAGCGCATCATTCCGGGCGGTGTCGACTCGCCGGTGCGGGCCTTCGGATCGGTCGGCGGCGTGCCCAACTTCATCGCCAGCGCCTCGGGTGCGCACGTGCGCGACGTCGAGGGAAACGAATTCGTCGACCTCGTCGGGTCGTGGGGGCCGGCGCTGCTCGGCCACGCGCAGCCTGAGGTCGTGGCTGCGGTGCAGGCCGCCGCAGCTCGAGGGCTGTCGTTCGGCGCTCCGACCGAAGGCGAGGCCGAGCTGGCCGAGGTCGTCGCGCAGCGTGTGCGTCGCGGCGGGGTCGCCCCTGTCGAGCGGCTGCGCTTCGTGTCGACTGGCACCGAGGCGACCATGACCGCCATTCGACTCATGCGCGGGGCAACCGGCCGCGATCTCATCGTGAAGTTCGCCGGTCTCTACCACGGCCACAGCGACTCGCTGCTGGTGGATGCCGGGTCGGGTCTTGCGACGTTCGGCCTGCCCGCCTCTGCCGGTGTGACGGCGGCGGTCAGCGCGCAGACGATCGTGCTGCCGTACAACGACATCGAGGCCGTGCGTGCGCTCTTCGCCGAGCGCGGTGACGAGATCGCCGGCGTGATCGTCGAAGCTGCTGCGGCGAACATGGGCATCGTGCCGCCGCTGCCCGGCTTCAACGCCGAGCTGATCGAGGTCGCTCATGCGCATGGCGCGCTGGTGACGCTCGACGAGGTGCTGACCGGATTCCGCGTGAGCGACGCCGGCTGGTGGGGGTTCGAGAACGCCGATGCGGCCGAGCCGTACCGTCCCGACCTGATGACCTTCGGCAAAGTCATCGGCGGCGGCATGCCGATCGCTGCCGTGGGTGGCGCAGAAGAGTACATGAACCTGCTCGCGCCGCTCGGCCCGGTGTATCAGGCCGGAACGCTGTCAGGCAATCCGTTGGCGATCGCCGGCGGGCTCGCCACGCTGCGGCTCGCAGACGCCTCGGTCTACGAACGGGTGAACGCTGCCTCCGAGGCGCTGCAGGGCGCGGTGTCCGAGGCGTTGGATGCTGCCGGCGTCGCGCATCGCATCCAGCGTGCGGGGTCATTGTTCTCGATCGCGTTCGGTGAGCACGACGGTGCTCTGGTGAACTACGACGAGGTCAAGGCGAGCGAGACGTGGCGGTATGCGCCGTTCTTCCACGCGCTGCTCGACGGGGGAGTCGCGGCACCGCCGTCGGCGTTCGAGGCGTGGTTCGTCTCGGCCGCTCATGACCAGAGCGTGATCGACCGCATTGCCGAGGTGCTGCCTGCCGCCGCTCATGCGGCAGCCGCTGCCGAGCGCCCCGCGACCCCGCCGATCGGCGGGTAGTGGCGGCAGTCCTGGCGCGGGCAAGCCGTCCCGTTACTGAGGGTACCTGGCACAGCCGACGTCAAGCAGACGAAGACACTTCGGTGAAGCCACCTGCTCAGCCAGGAGCAGATTGAGCTGAGGCGGGAGACGGCAAGAGGCTTCCGGCATTTCGCGGTGCCGGAAGCCTCTTCGGGGTGTGTTCAGTGCACTTTCGCAGTTCCTAGGCCGGCCCACGCCCCGGTTCACCGTCCCTTTGGCGCGCCCGGTCTGTACTCGGTGCACTTTCTCATTGGCCAGGCCGGTTCGTGCTCGCTGCACCACACGTTCTGCCCGTCCTGCCGGTACAAGCCCGCATCGATCCATGGCAAATGCTGTCCCAGTCCATCGAGTCATGCCAAGTTCCATGTCTCGATGGTTGTTGAGGTCATTTCCCATGTCTCGATGGGTGGCGGCGTCATTCCCATGTCTGAGTGCGGCGTGACGGGCATCTGTGAGAGACAGAGATGGGGCCGCCGAACGAATCGGCGACCCCATCGAATTCAGTGGCTCGGCTCAAACGAGCAGAGTGATCACGCCCACTTCGAGGCGAGGTGATCGGCCTCGATCCAGCGCACGGTGCCCGACTTCGAGCGCAGCACGATGCTCTGCGTGTGGATGTAGCCGTTGCGCGGCCCCTTCACACCCTTCAGCAGCACGCCGTCGGTCACACCAGTGCCGACGAAGTAGGTGTTGTCGCTGGCGACCAGCTCGGAATCGGTGTAGATCTTGTCGATGTCGAGACCTGCGTCGATGCCACGCTGACGCTCGGCGTCATCCTTCGGCGCCAGACGACCCTGCATGACGCCCTTGAACGCCTTGATCGCCGCTGCGGTGATCACGCCTTCGGGGCTGCCGCCGCGGCCGAGCAGCATGTCGGCGTCGCCCCAAGGGCTTGCCGCGTTGATGCCGCCGACGACGTCGCCGTCGAGAATCAGGTTGGTCTTCGCCCCGACCGAGCGAATGCGCTCGATCAGCTCTTCGTGACGCGGGCGGTCGAGCACGATGACGGTCATCTCGCTGACGGGCTTGCCGAGTGCCTTGGCCAGCTCGCGGATGTTCTCTTCTGGGGTCATCTCGAGCGAGACGACGCCTTCGCCGATCGAGCTGGTGACGATCTTGTCCATGTAGAACACCGTCGAGGCGTCAAGCATGCTGCCGCGGTCAGCGACGGCCATGATCGACACGGCGTTGGGGCGGCCAGCCGCGGTCTGCGTCGTGCCGTCGATCGGGTCGACTGCGATGTCGGCCTGAACGCCGGTGCCGTCACCCACGTGCTCTCCGTTGAAGAGCATCGGCGCGCGGTCTTTCTCACCCTCGCCGATCACCACGACGCCGTCGAATGCAACAGTGTGCAGAAACTGGCGCATGGCGTTGACAGCGGCCCCGTCGGCCTCGTTCTTCTGGCCACGGCCGACCCACACCGACCCGCGGATCGCTGCGGCCTCAGTGGCACGCACCAGCTCCAACGCAAGGTTGCGGTCGGGCTGCTGAGACTGTTCAGTCATCTGAAAACTCCTAAAAGCTGCCGACCGCATTTCGATCGGCGCGTCAGCCTCCATCTTACCCGGTACCGGTGACAACAGCGGCTGAAAGCGAGTGCCGAAATCACCCGCGCAGCAGCTCGGCCGCGAGCGCCGCGGCAGCCGGAGAGATGCGGCTGTGTCCGGCCGGCTCCGCTCGCGGGGCGAGGCGCTTCTCTCGGGTCTCGCGAACATCCCCGAGATTGGCGAACAGGGTGACATAGCTGCTCACGTCGGCATACAGAGCCGACTCGTCGACGCCGCCCCCGCTTGCCGTGCGCCAGCCGAACGCGGTCATCTCGGCGGCGATCAGACGCATCTCGGGCTCGCGGCCCTCGGCGGCGACGTGCAGCAGGTAGAGCAGCCGGATGAACTCTCGCGGATCGTCCAGAGTCTCGGCGCCCAGCCGTGCGCGCAACGCGGTGACGAAGACCGCCGCATCGGTGCGGGCCTGGCGCCCGGCGCGTGACAGCAGAAGCCGCCCGCCGCGCACGTAGAGCAGCCCGAGCCGCTGCAGCAGTGTGCGCAGGTTCGCGACCGGCGGGGTCGAATCCTCGCGTGTGGCGCTGCCTGGCCAGCCGTCGCACGAGGGCAGCAGCTGCGCGACGGCCGACACGATGCGCGGGCGCAGCCGCCCGGCCTCGGTGAGCTCGGCCCCGTCGTTCCCGATGAGGTCGAGCACGGCCATGATCGGTGCGAACGCTGCGGCGAACAGGGGGTCGCGCTGTGCGTCGTCGGTGGATGCCGCGCCCGCGCCCGCCGCGCCATCGTGCGCCCGCAGCAGGCCGTCGACGATCTGCGCGCGATGCAGGGTCTCTTCGGCGATCGACGCCGGTGCCAGCCGCACGAGTCGCTGCACCGTAGCGCCCAGGTGCTCGAGCCGTCGAGCTGCCAACAGGTCGATCGACGCATTCACCTCGGCGACCGAGAACCGGTCTGGGGCGCGCTCGGCGAATGCCGACGGGTCACCCGCCGTGACCAGCCCCCGCGTGTTCTCAAGCGGGGCGGCCCGGCGGCCGTCGACGCAGGTCGCGGCAGGGGCATCCGCGGTCGACGCCCCCGGTGTCTCAGAGAGTTCGACGACACGCTCGAGACGCAGCGTCACCTGCCAGTGATCGCCGTAGTCATAGACGTAGAACAGCCGGTCGCCCGGCTGCTGCAGGGCCTCGTCGAGGTGCACTGAGGCCTCGGGTGTGCCTTCGGCGTCGCCCTCTTCGAGGTCGTACTCGCAGATGAAGGGCTCGACGCCTTGGCTGAGTGGCGACCCGCCGAGCGCGAAGCGATGCAGATGCGTGTCTTGCCAGGCGAACGCGGCCTGCAGAATCTGGTGCACCTGATCGAGCGTGAGGTCGCTGCGCAGATCGAGACGGCGCCAGATCTGCCGTTCATGGGGCGTGGGCTGCGTGGCTGAGGTCGACTTGACACTGTTGGCAACGGTCGCGTCGGGTGAGGTATCGATGTCGAGGTCGAGATCAACGCGGATGCGCAGCATCGCCGGTCGCGCAAGTCGAGGCCGGCGAAGGCTCGGGCGCTGTTCGGTGAGTTCGGACAATATGGTGTCGGGCTGCGGCTCGTCGATCTCGTTGAGCAGCTGCAGGGCCTCTTCAGCAGAGAACTGACCGACGAGTGCGGCGAACCGCTGCTGCAGATCGCGGTCGCTGCGGTCTGGATCGTTCTCTTTGTCTGGGCCGTTCTCTGCGTCTGCGGCGGTCATGCGCACAGCCTACGGGCTGAGCGCTTCGCACGCGAGGGGTGGGGACAGACACCGTTGCTGCACAGCGGGTGTCTTGTCGGAACGGCCGCTCTGGTGCGTGGTCAGCGGCGCCAACACTGTGACACGGAATCCAGGTGTCAGCACGAGGATTGCAACAGGTCAGCATTCGCTGTATGGTCAGCATGTGCTGACCATTGCATCTCGGATTGAAGTCATGAATCGGCTGGGACGTGCGATGGCCGATCCCACCCGGTCACGCATCCTGCTGTCGCTGATGCGCAAGCCGGGATATCCGGCTCGCCTGGCGCACGACTTGGGGCTCACCCGAACAAACGTCTCGAACCATCTCACCTGTCTGCGTGGCTGCGGCATCGTGGTGGCCGAACCAGAGGGTCGGCGCACCCGCTACAAGATAGCCGACCCCCATCTCTCAGCGGCGCTCGACGCCCTGATCGACGTCACTCTTGCAGTCGATGAGGGTGTGCCCTGCATCGACGAATGCAGGCGAGCGCTGTGATGACACTTCTGACTCGCGAACGTTCGGCTGTTCTGCGCAGGCGCATCAGAGGCATCGTGGCCATAACCATCGTCTGGAATGTCATCGAAGCGATGATCTCGTTGCTCGCCGGTCATGCGGCATCGTCGGCTGCACTGATCGGTTTCGGCCTCGACTCGGTCGTAGAGGTGCTCTCGGCAGCCGCGATCGCCTGGCAGTTCGCTTCGCCGACTCCTGAACGTCGGGAACGTACCGCTCTACGTGTCATTGCGTTCTCGTTCTTCGGGCTTGCGCTCTACGTCACGGCAGATGCGCTGCTCACGCTGTTCGGCGTGCAGCAGCCGGAGCACTCGCCGGTTGGCATCGTCATCGCAGGGCTCAGCCTCGTTGTGATGCCCGTGCTGAGCTGGTTCGAACGGCGCACAGGCCGGGAACTCGGGTCTGCTTCGGCCGTTGCCGACTCGAAGCAGACTCTCATCTGCACGTACCTCTCTGCAGCAGTGCTGGTCGGCCTGTTGCTGAACAGCCTGCTGGGCTGGGGATGGGCTGATTCGGTCGCTGCGCTGGCCATCGCCGTGTTTGCCGTTCGCGAGGGCATCGAGGCATGGCGGGGTGACGCCTGCTGCGCCTCATCGGCGGCGACTGCGATCGCTGCAGACGAAACGGAGGACGAACGTCACGACGACTGCTGCGCGCCGCACGGTGCACCGCACTGAGTGGCGATCGATTGAACGGGCGAACGACGAAGCGGCCCTGACGGCTGCACTCGCACCCGACACCTGCGTGACTCGCGCATCAGCACCGGGTCAGGACGCCTGCGCTGTCGAGCCGCAACTCGACGTCGAGGTGCAGGCGTTCGAGAAACGCCCGATCGTGGCTCACCACGATCACCGCACCGCGATATGCGTCGAGTGCTTCGACCAGTCGGTCGACACTCGCCATATCCAGACTGTTCGTCGGTTCGTCGAGCACCAGCGCCTGCACAGCCGGAGTCGCCAGCAGTACCTGGGCCAATGCCACACGGAAACGCTCGCCGCCGGAGAGCGAGGCGACCGGAGCATCCGCCATACGGCCACGCAGCAGCAGCCGAGCAAGCTGATTGCGCAGTTCGCGGTCGCCCAAGCCCGGAGCGAAGCGTGCCACGTTCTGCACCACGCTCTCGTCGTCGTGCAGCGAGGCGAGCTGCTGCGAGAGGTATCCGACGTGCTCGACGAAGAGCTTGCCGTGCGCCGTCTTCGCCCGAGCACTGCCAGGCCTTGCTGCGGCAACGTCGATCTGATCGCAGAGCATCGCACGCAGCAGCGTCGACTTGCCGACGCCATTCGGGCCGGTGAGGGCGACGCGCTCCGGGCCCTGCACCACGAACTCACGCCCGTCGGCGCCGGTCAGGCACGCGATGCGGCGGCCCACCGGCACGTCGGGGTCGGGCAGTTCGATCACGACGTGCTCGTTGTCGCGCACCCGTGACTCGGCATCGTCGACGGCGCGCTGTGCGGCATCCACCCGGTCGTCGAGCGTGCCGCGGCGGGCAGCCTGCGACTTCTCGGCCGAATTGCGCCGGTCGTTGATCACGGCTTTGACGAACTTCCGATTCACGGCGTCTTTGCGCCCCTGCCGCGCGGAGTGCGCAATGCGCTGCTCGGCCTGCGTGCGCTGCCGGCGTTCGGCCTTCAGTCCCTGCTCGGCCGACCGCAGCGCCTGTTCGGCGGCCTGCTGCTCGTTGGTGACCTGAGCCTCGTACGCGCTGAACGCCCCGCCGTACAGAGTGATGCGCCCATCGCGCAGCTCGGCGATCGCATCGACATGCTCGAGCAGCTGGCGGTCGTGACTGACCACGATGAGGGCGCCGCGCCATCCGTCGATCAGACGATAGACCTGCTGGCGCGCGTCGGTGTCGAGATTGTTGGTGGGCTCGTCGAGCAGCGCGATGTCAGCTCGGGAGCGCTGCACCGCGAGCTGCACGCCGACGATCGCAGCGAGCATCGCCTCGCCGCCCGACAGCGTGTCGACAGTGCGGTCCAGGCCCAGATCGACGCCGACCGCGGCGAGGGCGGCGCTCGCCCGCGCCTCGATATCCCAGTCGTCGCCGATGCGTTCGAAGAGCTCGGGGTCGACGCCGCCGCGCTCCACGGCAGCGATCGCGTCGAGCACCGCGCACACACCGAGCAGCTCGGCGACCGTCTGGTCGGGATCGAATCGTTGGGGCAGACACGCGACGACGCCCGAGCGCGTGATTCGGCCATCCGTCGGCTGCAGGCGACCGGCGAGCAGCGCGAGAGCGGTCGACTTGCCGGCGCCGTTGTCGCCGATGAGGCCGGTGCGGCCGGTCGGGAACGCGGCGGTCACGTGCGTGAGGATGCTGCGGCCGTCGGGCCAGGCGAAGCTCGCGTCGTGCAGCGCGATGGAGGATGCGGGCGTAGAGGTACCAAGGGAGTGGTGGGTCGGCAAAATGGTCTCCAGAGTGTCAGAGGATGCTGACACGAGACCGCGCGACAGTCGGCGCAGGGGTTGGTCAGCGATGGATGCTGGAACCGAATGCCCTCAACGTGATGCCTTTGCACTTCATCTCTTCTCACAGCGGCCGTGTGCCACAGAGATGCTGGGAGCCACGATAGTTGAGCGGTGGCGTGCGGGCAAGGTCGCGCGGGCAGAGTCCGTCTGGTGTCGGCTCTGCCCGCGCATGGCCTCTTCTCAGCGCGCCGACGGGCCGATCAACAGAGTCGCGGCTCGTGGTCGATGACGCGACGTGGTGACCGAGTCACCGCACCGTCCATCCATTCGACGACCCAGTCGTCGTCGGCGCTGAAGTGCAGCATATGCACATTCGCACGCACCGTCGGCATAGCCATGCCGCGGTCGGTCGGTCGCGCCGGGGTGATGAACCTCGTGTCTGACGTGGTCAGCAGCCGGTCCATCTGCGGCCAGTTCCAACCGGGAAAGTGCTCGGTGACGTAGCGCTCAGTCATGCCTCGACTGAGCGGAACAGGATGGTCGAAGCGAATGAGCGCTCCCAGAGCACTCCGGTCAAGGCGGAAGGCCATGGCATGTGCGGCCTCCCGGTCGGCCTCTGTGGCGGCGTCATCAAGCTGTGGCTCACCTGACGCGTCGGTGACGGCGTGCTGGGTCCGAAACTGAACTCCGGTCTCGCCATCGTCGGCGAGCGCAAGCCCCGCTGCGAGGCGCAACGTCTCAAGCTGTGCGACGATGCGGTCGTTCTGCCTGTCGATGAAGGCCTGCGCAGACTGGCTGCTGAGCGATTCGGCGGATGCCGGACTCGCCTCGTCTGGCCCGGTGCTTCCGCCAGCGCGGGTGAGATCGGTCGACCCGACCACTTTGTTTCTATTCATCGCCGTCACCCGCAGGAGTTCGGCTCCGGTGAGCTGATCCAGACGTGCAGCGATGATCAGTGGAGCCTGAGACCAGCGCACGCCAAGTCGGATTCGTGCCACACGGGGCGTGGCGTCGTGGTGGCTCTGCTCGCGGTCGCCGGGCAGGTTCGGGGAATCGGTGTCTTTGCACATGGTGTGCCTTCCATCAGAGCTTGCGCGCGACGTCTGTCACATGCCCGTTCTTCTCCTGGGGCACCCGGAAAGATGGATCGGGTTGCCGTGCGGCCAGCCAGGTACTGTCAGCCACAACTCTTGAACGTGGGTCAAGACTACCGGTACCCGACGACTGCCGTGTGTCAGGCGGTTCGATCCAGATTCTGTGAAGCCGCTTTCGGCGCGGTGCGTCTGGAGGTCAGACTCGAAGGCGAGGCAGTTGTTGCAGATCTTGCAACAACTGGCTGAGATGGCAAGACCTACAGCGTCGCTCTCTGCAACCTTGACGTGGATATTTCGGTTGGCTATCGAGTGAAATCTCATGAAGGCGTGCGCTTTCGGCGCTGGGCAACCTTGGTACTGCGGGATTATCTGCTAATCGGTGTGGCGATTGATCGTCAACGCCTCGAACAGCTCGGCAAGGTCATGCAGATTCTCAGCCGCTCGAGCGATGAGCTTGCGTCGGGCATGGGCTGCTGTATCGAGATACGGGCATCGCGATCATTGACAATGGGGCACTTGCCGCGCTCACACTTCTCGTCGCGAACTCTGACCCGCGAGAGAAAGAGCTGCTGGTGCACCTGATCATCAGAGTGATCACCGGTGAAAACTAGTGCGAGCGCATCAGCGGCGGGTTCAGCACACCATCCGTGACGTCGGTGCCCGGCGCCAGTCGATAGAGGGCGGCCGGGCGGCCCACTGCCTGCGCGCGTGATGAACCGGTTGCCTCAAGAAATCCGGGTGTGCCGACCGCCTTGCGATGAAAGTTGCGAGCATCGATCGATGCCCCCCAGACGGCCTCGTACACCTCGCGCAGCTCGGCGATCGTGAACTCGGGCGGGCAGAAGGCCGTCGCCAAGGGGGAGTATTCGATCTTCGCTCTCGCACGTTCGACCCCGTCGGCGAGAATCCGTGCATGGTCGAAAGCCAGCTGAGCGCCGTCATCGCCCAGCACATCCGCCACATCATGCCACGCGACTTCAGCGGCGTCACCGCCCGCACTCGGCACATCGAATGCCGGGGCGAGCGCGAGGTATGCGACCGACAGCACCGGCCCGCGTGGGTCGCGATGCAGCGGGCCGTAGGTGCGCAGCTGCTCGAGGTGTCCGCTTGCATGCCCACTGATATGTCTACTGAGTTGCGCGCTCGCGTGCTGACCTGTCGGTGCGTCAGAGGTGGGAGTCTGCACAATCAGCGCACTCGGCTGTACGCCTGTCTCTTCTTCGAGCTCACGTCGCGCGGCGTCTTCAAGGGATTCGCCGGGGAGCACGAAACCGCCCGGCAGCGCCCAGCACCCTCGAAACGGGTCGAGCATGCGTTCGACCAGCAGCACCTGCAGGCGTTGGCTGCGCACGGTCAGCGCCACGACATCCACGGTGACGGCGATGTCGGCGGCAGTGCGGGGAATCGCTGCCGAATCGGTCTCACTACGGCAGTCAGCTCGTGCCCCAGCGTCAGCCGCGTCGTCAGCATCATGACGAGTTCTGCTCATTGCCCGATGGTGCGGGCTCTCCTTGGCGAACATACCCACAGAATAGCACTTATCGTCATCTTGACATTTACTCGAAGATCTAGTTATCGTCAGACTGACATAAACAACCGCAACGAAGGAGCACACCATGGCAACCATCAAGAGGCTTCCCGGCGTCCGCCGCTTTCTCGGAACCCCGACCGGCTACGTCGTCCACCTGCGCAAGGGCCAGCTGACGCACGAAGGCGTCGGGCAGGCGTTCTGGTTCTCACCCGCGACCTCGGTGCTCAGCGAGGTGCCCTCAGATGACCAAGAGCTGCCGCTCATGTTTCATGCCATCACCGCCGATCACCAGGACGTCACCGTGCAGGCCAACGTGACCTTCGGGTTCGTCGACCCGGTCACGGTGTCGCAGCGCCTCGACTTCGGCATCTTTCCGGCGAAGGCGGATGCCACCTCGACCGGCCTGCAGCAGGTCACCACGATCGTGGGTCAGGTCGCACGCAGCATCGCTGTCGATCACCTCGCCACGATGTCGCTGCAGAATGCCCTGCGCACTGGGATCAGTGAGGTGCGTGCCGCCTTGGTTGGTGGTCTGCAGGCCGACACTCGGCTGCAGAGCACCGGTCTCGCCGTGCTCGGCGTGCACGTGCTGGCGATTCGGCCCGAGGCCGATGTCGAGGTGGCGCTGCAGACGCCGGTGCGCGAGCAGCTGCAGGCCGAAGCCGATCGCGCGACCTACGAACGGCGAGCTCTCGCCGTCGAGCGAGAGCGTGCGATCTCAGAGAACGAGCTGGCGAGCAGCATCGAGCTGGCCACCCGACGCGAACAGCTGGTGGTGCAGGAAGGCGCCAACGCTCGTCGGCAGGCGGAAGAGGCTGCGACGGCTGCACTCGTCGAGACTCGAGCGGCGTCTGAACGACGCGAGATCGACGCGGCATCCCGGGCGCAGGAGGTGAGCGTCGTCGGTGCGGCCGAGGCCGAGCGCGAGACGGCGAAGCTCGCCGCCTACCGCGACGTCGATCGGCAGACCCTGATGGCGCTGGCGCTGCGAGAACTGGTCGGCTCTGGTGCGCTGCCGAAGATCGACAATCTGACGATCACGCCTGATCTGCTCACCAACGTGCTGAGCGCCTTCACCGGAAGGCGGTGAATGCCATGCGCAGCAGAGCGGTCGTCGTCTACCGGCGCACCGAGCTCGATGAACTGCTCGATCGCCACGGCACCCGGGGACAGGCCGAGTTCTTTCTGCGCACACGTGGCCGCACGCTCGACGAGGTGCAGCGCCGCCACGACCCGGCTGCGGCGGCGCGCGCTGCAGTCGCGGGCGGGCTGCCCGAAGGGTGGGCGCTTGCCGAGGTCGAGCGTGAGGATCTCAGCCGCTTTCTGGTGGCACCTGAGGATGTCATGGTCGTCGTCGGTCAGGATGGTCTCGTTGCGAATGTGGCCAAGTATCTCGACGGGCAGCTGGTGATCGGGGTCGATCCGGAGCCTGGCGTCAACACCGGGGTGTTGGTGCGGCACTCGGCTGACGAGGCGCTGAGGCTGCTGCGGGCACCGGAATCGGCCGCGGTGTCCGGGCTCACCACCGTCGAGGCGAGGCTCGACGACGGCCAGAGTCTCTGCGCTCTGAACGAGGTGTTCGTCGGGCACCCGTCACACCAGTCGGCCAGATACCTGCTGCAGGTGGGGGAGTACCGCGAGCGGCAGTCGTCTTCTGGGGTCATCGTCGGCACCGGCACCGGGGCGACCGGGTGGTGCGCGTCCATTGCGCACGACCGCGGAGGCAGACGCCTGCCTGCGCCGAACGACGCGAGTCTCGCTTGGTTCGTGCGTGAGGCCTGGCCGTCGCCGGCGACCGGAGCGAACCTCATCGAGGGGATGCTGGGTGGATCGGCCAGCCCGGGTGCCGTCGATGGAGGCGCCGCCGAGTTGGTCGTCACCGTCGAATCGGATCGGCTCGTCGTCTTCGGCGACGGCATCGAGAGCGATCGGCTCACCGCGAGTTGGGGGCAGGAGATTCGCGTCGGTGTCGGTGGGCGCAGGCTGCGACTCGCCGTGTGAGGCGGATCAGGTGCGCAGAGCGGCGGCGAGCAGAGATGCGGCATCTCTGATCTGCTCGACCTGCTCGGGAGCCAGACGCAGCCGTTCGAGCATTCGCCTGGGCACAAGCTTCGCCTGCGCACGCAGAGCCCGGCCCTCAGGCGTCAGCAGAAGTCGCCGGCGCCGGTCGTCATGCGGGTCTGGCTCTCGCGTGACCAATCCCTGCGCTTCGAGACGACGAACTAGGCCGGTGAGTGTCGCAGTCTCCATGCTGAGTATGACCGAGAGCTCTGTCGCAGTGAGCGGGCTCTCGGATGCCCCCTCGTCGTGGTCATGCTGCCAGAGCGCCAGCATGACGAGGTACTGCGGATGGGTGAGACCCATTGGTGAGAGGACGTGCCGGTACTCCTGAACCAGCAGCCGGGCGGCGACGGTGACGGGGAAGCAGAGCTGTGCTTCCAGACGAAGGAGTTCGTCGTCAGAGAGTGCGTCGTCGTGCGCGGTGGGAGTATTCGGCGTATTCACAATGACGGAGTCTCGTCGCGCGGCTGTGCCTGCCCAGGCTGAGCTGCGGAGGTTCTGCGTCTGACCTCTTCGAGGGCACGCACATCGTCGGGTGAGAGGGGAGAGACCGCCGGCGGGCCGATGAATCTCAGCAGGAATCGTGTCCACTTGCTGTCATTGGGGCGGCCCTGAGCGAGAGTGCGCTTGCGAGGCTCGGCAGGAATGTCATCTGGCATGGTTATTAGTGTACTGATAGTCAGTACACATGCGACTTTGTTTGCGAGAGGTCTTCGCTCAAGGAGTGTGCCCAGAGAGAAGAAGGGTATTCAATGGTCGCGCGACACGCGCGAACTTGCATACAACATGTATCTCACAGAAATACCTCCGTGCCCGCCTATGGTCTGGCCACAAGGCATATAGAGTGCCCGGACAGCCGCCGCCCCTGCTTGACAGCCCATGCTCAGGGCCGGAAGATTGCTAGTGGCCGTACCACGATGCACGGCAACACTCCCCTGCAATGACGCGTCGAAAGCGTCATGCGGGAGCAACTATCGACAGAAAGAATTGAGATGACTCCCTCTCAAGAGACAACGGGCGCAGAACACCAGGCGATCGGTGCCTTTAAGAGCATCGTTGGTGCCGAGAACGTGCTGACGTCAGAACGCGCCACCATGCCGTTCAGCAAGGGCTACCGCTTCGGCGGCGGCCCCATCTTCGCCGTGCTGCGACCGACCACGCTGGTTCAGATGTGGAAGGCGCTGCAGGTCTGCGTCGACAACAACTTCATCGTCATCCCGCAGGCGTCGAACACCGGTCTGACGGGCGGATCGGGCCCGGGCTTCCAGCCCTACGACCGGCCGATCGTCGTCATCTCGACTCACCGCATCAACGACGTGTACCTCATCAACGACGCTCGCGAGGCCATCTCGCTCGCCGGCACCCCGCTGACGCACCTGACCGAAGAGCTCGCCAAGCACAACCGTGAGCCGCACTCGGTGATCGGTTCGACATCCATCGGCGCCTCGGTCATCGGCGGCATCTCGAACAACTCGGGCGGCAGCCAGATTCGCAAGGGCCCGGCCTTCACCCGTGAGGCGATCTTCGCCAGGGTGAACGAGCAGGGCAAGGTCGAGCTGGTCAACCACCTCGGCATCTCGCTCGGCGACGACCCCGAGGTCGCCCTCGACCGTCTGCAGCGCGGCGACTGGTCGCCCGCAGACGTCACTCCGGCACCGGCTGACACCAGCGAGACTGAGTACGCCGAGCACCTGCGCAAGATCGAGCCGACTCCGGCCCGCTACAACGCGAACCCCGAGTACCTCTTCGAGGCGTCGGGCTCAGCCGGCAAGCTCATGGTCTTCGCCGTGCGCACACGTACCTTCCCGCTCGAAGTGAACCCCACCATGTTCTACATCGGCACCAACAGCACGCACGAGCTCGAAGAGATTCGCCGTATGTTCCTCGAGGCCGACATGCCGCTGCCCATCTCGGGTGAGTACATGGGCCGCAGCGCCTTCGATCTGGCCGAGAAATACGGCAAAGACACCTATGTGTTCCTGAAGTTCATGAGCGCCGGCCTGCAGACCCGCATGTTCTCGTTCAAGACTTGGGCAAACGGTGTCTTCGGCAAGATCCCGGGCATCGGCCCGACCTTCGCTGACACCGTGTCACAGGTCGCGTTCGACCTGCTGCCGAACCAACTGCCGAAGCGACTGATGGAGTACCGCAACCGCTTCGAGCACCACCTGCTGCTCACCGTGAGCGCCGACCAGAAGGTCGAGAGCGAGAAGATGCTCAAAGCGTTCTTCGCCGAGCCCGAGCACAAGGGTGACTTCTTCGTCTGCACCGCCGACGAAGAGAAGAGTGCTTCGCTGAACCGCTTCGGTGCGGCCAGCGCTGCGACTCGCTACGCCAACATGAAGCGCAAGCACATCGCAGGCCTGATTCCGATCGACGTGGCTCTGCGCCGCGACGACTGGGACTGGCTCGAGGTGCTGCCCAAGGAGATCGCCGATCAGCTTGAGGTGACTGCATACTACGGTCACTTCTTCTGCCACGTGATGCACCAGGACTACGTCGCCAAGAAGGGCGTCGACCCCGAGAAGCTGCACGACCAGATTCAGGAGCTGCTCGAGGCTCGCGGCGCGAAGCTGCCGGCCGAGCACAACTACGGGCGTCTGTACCACATGCCCGAGTCGATGGTGGAGCACTTCAAAGAGCTCGACCCGACGAACACCTTCAACGCAGGCATCGGCGGCACGTCGCCCAAGAAGAACTGGAAGTAATGTAGCGCGCTCAGCGGTGCGCTGCTGAGCGGTAGCGCGTTGTCTGACTCAAGAACCCGCTCGTGTGACTTCGGTCGCGCGGGCGGGTTCTCTGCGTTTTTGGTGGATGCTGGCGCACGCAGCGAGGACATGCATGCGGTGTGCCGGGCTTCCTTGCGCTCGGTGGTACTCAGAGCGTGTGAAGCGTCATAACTTGACTGCCATACACAGTCGCCCGATATTGCGCTCATATCGGTTACGCAGGTACTGAGGCGGGTTGTTGCTCAGGTTTGAACTCATATCGGCAGGCTTCACTGTGATGGCGATGCGATTCTCAGACGCGAGAATGCGATCAATGAATTCGTGGTAGGTCTCGTCTTCGCGGCGAGAATCAATTGCGAGGCTCTCGACCAGGTGGGGAAACTCCGACTCGAGGCGTTCATGAAACTCTGAGTGGTCTTCGATCAAACCATGCAACCATGCGGCCTGTTCCACATGGGGATCGCCGCAGAGCTCACGCACAATGGTCGCTGTTAGAGCGAGATGAACCATGTACTGATAGTTCCTCAGCGATCGGTGCTGTGGGCCTCGCCTGCAAGGCGAATGGCCTGTTGAATGCGCTTGTTGTCGACATCGCCGATTATTTAGTCCCCTTGTAGACGTATCTTGCAGTGTTTAGATCCATTTGCAGCCTAAGACAGGCCACTGACCTGAGATGTACAGAGGCGTCGACCGACGCTACTCGTTGCCGCTACCTTCATTCTCCCGCTGTTCGAGAAGGGGCTCTGGAATCTGGCAGATAGCAAGCGGTGTTGTGGAAGACGATCGCGATATATCACGAACATCGAGGCAGCGATGTGGTCGATTCTGGTCAGCCGTGCATCGGCCAAAGGTCGTACGCCGACTGCCCCTACGGGTGCATGATGGCGTGAGCAGCTTAACCTGTCAGGGAGAAAACGTCGGAGTGCAGACCCCGCGAGAGCTCAAGGTCTTCGCGGTAATTCGTGAAGCGGTAGTGTCTGTAGATGCCCCAAAACGAACTCTGCCGGCAATGACGCAATGATTCGATTGTCGCGGGTGGCGCTTGCCGTCGAGGGGGTGGCGCTGACGTTGGTCGAGACTAAGAACTTGACTGCCCTGTCTGCTGCGAAGACACACTTCAGCCTTGAAAGCGAGGCCAGTACAGTGCCATACTCTGAACACAATGCTGATAGGTTCAGGGATCGTCGGCTTTCGAGTTCCACGAGTTGCTCCTCCTGGAGGATAGGTCTCGAGTGGGCTTGAATCCGCACTCGCACCGGGGAAGCGGCAACGACCGCAGCTCGGATCGGCGCCATTGATGGGTAATTGGCATGTGCTTCCTACGGCTGGTCTGCAGTTCCTGAACTCTGGCGCAGCCGACTTCAGGATGATGCCGACGAGATTGTGGCGCTGGCCGATCAGCTCGGGCACATGCGTTCGTGCCCGGTGCTGGCGATGCGTTTCATTGAAGATTCAATGGGACCACTAGCTGCTTGGTAGTGCAGAGAGCCATTGGCGCAAATGCGCAGGTCTCTGCCGTTCAAAGGGTCGGTGACGGCACTGTCCATGTGGCCGCATAAAACTAACCATTCATTAGTTCAACTTGACTTGAGTCTGATCAACCTGATTATGGTTGAGCCGTTGGGATTAATTGTTCACTATCCCAGCTAGACTTGGTCGTGACCGTCTGCCCGTCGTGAGTGAGTTGGGATTACTCGTTTACTACCCCAGTTAGACTTGAATGGGTTACCGGCAAGCTTACACCGCAGTTGGGATTACTCGTTCACTATCCCAGCTAGACTTGTAGACCTGCGCCAGCACACTTCCGTCCCGTTGGGATTACTCGTTCACTATCCAGCTAGACCTGAACCGACCTGGCGGTGCCCGATGAGGCCGTTGGGATTACTCGTTCACTATCCCAGCTAGACTTGTGAGGATGCGCTGCCACCCGTCGGCGGTGTTGGGATTACTCGTTCACGATCCCAGCTAGACTTGCGTACATCATTGCAGCGGGTGAGACTGAGTTGGGATTATTCGTTCACTATCTCAGCTAGACTTGTCGCGTCTGCGATGTCACCCTGGATGTTGTTGGGATTACTCGTTCACTATCCCAGCTAGACTTGGCATCGCCGACATCGAACGGCAGCTGCTGTTGGGATTATTCGTTCACTATCCCAGCTAGACTTGCGACGGGCAGACCACAAGAGAAAGGGCAGTTGGGATTATTCGTTCACTATCCCAGCTAGACTTGTCGGAGCGCTCACGCTGCGCCATAACTAGTTGGGATTACTCGTTCACTATCCCAGCTAGACTTGACATCACCCTCTGCAGCATTGAGCATCGGTTGGGATTACTCGTTCACTATCCCAGCTAGACTTGTGCGCGGGCATCCCGCGTATCATCTGTCGTTGGGATTACTCGTTCACTATCACAGCTAGACTTGATTGCCCGCGCGGCAGGCACGACACGTCGTTGGGATTACTCGTTCACTATCCCAGCTAGACTTGCCTGCCCTGGCTGGGCGCGGTGCGATAAGTTGGGATTACTCGTTCACTATCCCAGCTAGACTTGACGTGTCGTTGGCGTCCGGTGCGGTCGCGTTGGGATTACTCGTTCACTATCCCAGCTAGACTTGGTTGTCTTGCCCGTCGGCGGTCGTCGCTGTTGGGATTACTCGTTCACTATCCCAGCTAGACTTGCCTGAATCTTCGCGTTGCAAACCGGACAGTTGGGATTACTCGTTCACTATCCCAGCTAGACTTGGAGATCCGAGACAAAGACGGGTATTTCCGTTGGGATTACTCGTTCACTATCCCAGCTAGACTTGCAGCCAGGACGCCACCGAGCAGCCACGAGTTGGGATTACTCGTTCACTATCCCAGCTAGACTTGACCGCCGTTAGTTTTGGCTTCGACAGGGGTTGGGATTACTCGTTCACTATCCCAGCTAGACTTGCGGTGTCCGCTGGGCCACCGCACCGGTTGTTGGGATTACTCGTTCACTATCCCAGCTAGACTTGAGTGGTCGACGGTGCGAAGTTTGGACGGGTTGGGATTACTCGTTCACTATCCCAGCTAGACTTGTGACGAATACGAGAGAGAAGAAGACGTAGTTGGGATTACTCGTTCACTATCCCAGCTAGACTTGAGGCGCCGCAGCCGGAGCCGGAGCCACAGTTGGGATTACTCGTTCACTATCCCAGCTAGACTTGTAATCGCCCGGCGGCCCCGCGTCGTTTCGTTGGGATTACTCGTTCACTATCCCAGCTAGACTTGACCTCCATAGCCATAGCGACGAGCCGATGTTGGGATTACTCGTTCACTATCCCAGCTGGACTTGAGAGCTTCGCCGGATCATTCTGCACGCGGTTGGGATTACTCGTTCACTATCCCAGCTAGACTTGACACGCCACTAGCTCCGAACGGGGCTGCGTTGGGATTACTCGTTCACTATCCCAGCTAGACTTGCCAACGGTCGCAGATCGCACACCGTCAAGTTGGGATTACTCGTTCACTATCCCAGCTAGACTTGAGCGGATGCGCGTTGACATCCGCCTGGTGTTGGGATTACTCGTTCACTATCCCAGCTAGACTTGTGCCGCAGCCACGAACGCGCTGCAGCCCGTTGGGATTACTCGTTCACTATCCCAGCTAGACTTGTCCGGCAGACGCGCCACATGCGCGCCAAGTTGGGATTACTCGTTCACTATCCCAGCTAGACTTGGCAGCCCACTCGTCATACCGGCGGACGTGTTGGGATTACTCGTTCACTATCCCAGCTAGACTTGGCAGCCCACTCGTCATACCGGCGGACGTGTTGGGATTACTCGTTCACTATCCCAGCTAGACTTGTGCGCGTTCTTCGCGACAGATCCGGCGGGTTGGGATTACTCGTTCACTATCCCAGCTAGACTTGCCCCCGATCATCTGCACAGCCCCGTCCGGTTGGGATTACTCGTTCACTATCCCAGCTAGACTTGATGTAAAACAGCGTGTCATCTTCATCACGTTGGGATTACTCGTTCACTATCCCAGCTAGACTTGTCAGCGGACACCGACGACGAATCGGGCAGTTGGGATTACTCGTTCACTATCCCAGCTAGACTTGATCGAACGCTCGCCGATCCCTCTCCACGGTTGGGATTACTCGTTCACTATCCCAGCTAGACTTGTCGCCGAGTCGAAGCGCGTGACGCGATGGTTGGGATTACTCGTTCACTATCCCAGCTAGACTTGAGGTGGGTGTCCGCCACGATTGGGCACAGTTGGGATTACTCGTTCACTATCCCAGCTAGACTTGGACAGACCCGCAAGAGCCCGAGCATGCTGTTGGGATTACTCGTTCACTATCCCAGCTAGACTTGCACCAAGGCGCGGTTGAACAACGATCCGGTTGGGATTACTCGTTCACTATCCCAGCTAGACTTGTCGAACCCGCTCTTCTGCATTTCCGCGAGTTGGGATTACTCGTTCACTATCCCAGCTAGACTTGGCAGCGCGCGCTTTCCTCGGCTGCCCGAGTTGGGATTACTCGTTCACTATCCCAGCTAGACTTGAGGTCGTCGAGCAGTCGCTCGTCGTTTTGTTGGGATTACTCGTTCACTATCCCAGCTAGACTTGAGCGGATGAGCATTGACGTCAGCCTTGTGTTGGGATTACTCGTTCACTATCCCAGCTAGACTTGAGGTGGCGCATCGGCACGTACGCCGAAAGTTGGGATTACTCGTTCACTATCCCAGCTAGACTTGACATCACCATCTGCAGCATTGAGAACCGGTTGGGATTACTCGTTCACTATCCCAGCTAGACTTGGTCCTCGACGGTCACCGTCCATTCCTCTGTTGGGATTACTCGTTCACTATCCCAGCTAGACTTGGAAAGTTCTCGATGTTCTTGATGCCGGAGTTGGGATTACTCGTTCACTATCCCAGCTAGACTTGCCTGACCCGTCAACGAACCCGTGGGATAGTTGGGATTACTCGTTCACTATCCCAGCTAGACTTGACCAGCAAGGAGCACCGCCGAGCTGAGTGTTGGGATTACTCGTTCACTATCCCAGCTAGACTTGAGCACTTGCCTGGATCCGCGGTTTTATGCGGATCCAGGCAAGTCCCAAGTATCAAATAGTTCAAGAGCCTCGGGCCTTTTCTCGGGATCCTGACTTGCAGGGCCCCAAAAACGGTACTGGCTGGCCCACTGAGTGTCAGTTAGTTGCAAGACCCGCACCTGCCCTTCTAGCGGAATCTGATGCTTGATTGGGCGTACGATGCTGCGTAGCCCAGAGGCGTTGATGACGTACTTGCAGTACACGCTCAATTGCACCTGATCGAAACCGAAGTCGAGCAGCATCTTGCGATACTGGGTTGCTTCTCGGCGCTGCGACTTCGTTACGACTGGCAGATCGAACATAAGAAGGAGCCACACTGGATCAGCCATCCGCTTAGGCCACTCGCCAAGAAGATACTTGCAGGCGCGTACCCTCTCCTTCAACGTATGCGCCGACCGTCTGTGCGAGTTCCATGATCATGGTTCCGACCGTATGGCCATTAGTCGCGAACGGCATGTCGAGACTTGCGACGAGGCTCGCACGCACACCTAGATCGCCCAGCTCAGTATCAATTGAGAACCCCTGAACGACGTGGTCCACAACAGGACGGAACGGCTCGATCAAGTCATCTGCGAGTGCAAACACATTGCCGCGGTGATGATGCCAGAACCCCAGTGTCGGCCAGAGCCCGGCAGCGACAATGTTACGGATCACGGCGCCCCTCAGGATTGTGTATCCATAGTTCAGTAGTGCATTTCTATCAGTACTCATGGCCGCGTCTCGCACAAAGCCAGGCTCATCGAGAAATACACTCTTCCAATACAGCTTTGCCGCTTGTGCTTCAGTATTTGAAGGATCACCTGATCGAACTTCCTGCTGCAACCGCTGCAGTGAACGGTACGCGGCAGACTCAGGATGAAGATTTGCTCGTTGCCCTGCGATTTTTGCCTTGACCAGTTGCATCCACGCGTTCTTCCGCCTGCCTTCACTCAGCTGGCTCTGCGCAGCGTGTCTTGCTCCAACCCGTGTATTCGAGCTCCAAGGGAGTGCAGCCGAGATCGGTACGCCACGCCAATCGCATGCGAGCAGAATGATCTCAAAATGTGCAGCTCGATCGAGCAAGCTCGCATGAAGCGAACAGCGCGGGCCCGTGAGAATCGTCGAGATATCGGCGAGTGGAACGCTCCGTTCTCCGGCGAAGAGCTTGCCCTGTCTCGCAGCTATTGGGCCTTCGTACTTCTGGAAGTCAAGAACTCGCCACTGTGCCATCACCAAACACCTTTGCTGTTGACTGCAACACATTCCAAGAAACGGGCAGTCCGTCGTGAGCGTCGCGCCAGCGTGGCGAACCACTTGCCGTGCGCCTGATGATCGTTGGGTTCATCTGCAGAACTTTATTGAGCGAAGCTCGCCATCCGCGTTGGATGGCCTTCCTCGTCTCGGCGGACACTTCGCTGGAGTGTGCGGACGAGACCGGAGGGAGGCCTTCCTCAGCTAAGTAGGCTGGTTTCAAGTTCAGGATGACGTTGGTCTCGAACCCGGTGACGATCCACCTCCGCTCTCGGGTTACACCACAAGTAATGCCGCTGACCTCACCGATACTCATCACCTCAGCAGCGTCCGGGAACTCTAGTTCATCTCCTCTCACCAGCCATCCGATTTGGTGTGCAGTGCCATCTTTGATTGATTCACGGAGTTTTGATGGTGCGCAGCGCATGGCCTGTGACCAGGATGGCAGCGGAGCAGTGAACAGATCAACTCCCGATTTCAAGAATCCGATACGAGCAAACTCCCCAGCGAACACGCGAAGCTGCGCGTATATGATCTTCCCCTTCTTATCGCGGAAGGCATAAACACGGACGTGATGCTGAGAACTACCGATCTCAGCTGCACCGTCGCGGAGCGCAAGCTTCGGACTCAACCCCGAGGAAGCCGATTGAAAGAGCTTGATGCTGGCATCGGGCACATCGAGGATGGTGCCGGTATGAGGCCTGTCAGGTAATGCTGCCATGCCATCGATATCGCCTTGAAATCTCTCAGCGGTCTCGTAGAGGTCACGGTCCACAATGCGGAGCACTTCTTGAGAGGTGAACGGCTCACTGACCGGCTTGCTGACGAGCGGTTCGGGGTTCGGGCTGTGTAACGCACCAACGTTGGGGCCGAGACGCAGCGGCCGCATGACGACGATCTCGTCGTCGGCAATGGCTTGCTTGACGAATTCTGCGAGTTGGTGCATCGCCTGCCTCCAGCGGATGAACGCGTCATCGGTGTTACCGACGGTCTTCCACTCCTTGGTTTCTGGCCCGGTGGAGCTGGCGAGGCGTGCGCTGTCACGCTGCTCACTGCGCTGGGCGAGCACACGGGCAGGCTTCACTCCCATGAGCGAAATGACCGCGGCGTCCACCGCGTGATGTCTACGATCAAAGCGCGTCTTGTGCTGGGCCGCTCGGAGGCTCAGTTTGCCTTCGACGCCGCTGGATTTTCGTGCTTCTGCTGTGATGCGTCCCTGGTACACCTGCACCCAGTTGTGCATCGGAAGAGGTGTGACTTCGCCAGTCGACGTGTCGATCGTTGTCAGGATAGATGGATCGGTGCGTCGGATGTCTTTAAGGTGCTGACGCAGGAAACCGTCGATACGTTCCGTGACGACGCGCGCAGAATATGCGGTGGAAGCCATTGCGCGTTCGTCGAGCGGCGCGTCTTCTGTCGTTCTGCGGAGCCGCAGCCGAACACTGTTCTGGAGCTGTCGAAACCTGGCATAAGTCATGCCATTCGGCTTTTGCCAGTCGCGGACTCGTTGCAACGCCTCTGCGACACTGACCCCAGGGCGCCTTTCTTGTTCCTCACGGGTTGCCCAGACGCTGAAAATTTCGTTGGACTTGCGACTGTTGCATGGCTTGCAGACGGCGACAAGATTCTCTCGCCTGTTCGAACCACCACCGGCTCTCGGCACGATGTGATCCATCTCGACCTGGGAAAAATTGAACACCTTGTCCGGCTGCTCAACGTTGAGCGTGATTCCGCAATACAGACACTGTTGGTTCTGCATCTGCACTGCTTCGTAGCGGCGAAGGTCAGATCGGCGAGTGTGCTCGACGTTAGCCACGTGCAGTTCTTGGCGTGCGCGCTCGTTGCGGATGCGGTTCGAGCTGATCTCACGGTTGTACTCCGCCTTCGCCTCAGGGCCGAGGAAAGCACTGCGCACGTGCTCGACGTTCACCTGCTGAGGGAGTCCGTATCTGTCCACAATGGTCTTGAGCCAGCGACCGACATCGGTCAGCACGCGATCGACGACTGGGTGGTCGACATGGTCAAATAGACTCTCCGGAGCGGGCTTCCACCCTGGGTCTTTCTTGAAGACCTCTTTGAGTGCTTCCGTTAGCGAGCCAGTCTCGCTGGTGCGCATGTGATCGTTGAGCCTGCGCAAGGTTTCGATGCCATATGATGCTCGGCTCTTGTCAAATGCATCGATCTGATCAAGGAGTTCGCGTTCACCTTCAGGAAGCTCAGTGAGGTCTTCTGCAATCAGAGAGTCCTCGTCAAATGCGGTCGTCTCTCCGAGATACACGGCAAACTCACTGCGCTGAGCATCGGTCCACAGCTTTTCCCAGAGCACAGATAGACTCGGGAGCTTCTTTCGGTTCCGCGCGAGAACCGCGGCGGTCTTGTCAACCGGAGGAGAGGAAAGATGAGGATCATCAGAGATGGGGAACGTCACCTGCGAGCTCTCGCGATCGATCCACGACGCGAGCTCCTCCCACGTCGGCGACACCTCATCCTCCCACGCCAGAAGCTTGTCAATGATGACATCGCGTTGCGCTTTCGTCAGCCGGGCATCCTTGCCGCGGGTGCGATCTGTGAGATTCGCAATCGTTGACCGGATGCGAAACTCCTGAAACTCGAGCGAGGTGCGTGGGACACGGGGCAATCCGTCGAATGGATCCTTGCCGACGCGTTCCTTCGGAACAGTTGGCTTTTCGGTGTGGAAGACCGCCGCGACGATTCTCTGGCGGTCCTTCTCTGGAACGCCCTGCTGTACGAGGATTGCTTCGAGCTCTCTCAGCTGGTCTTCTTGCAGAATCTTTTCGGCGAAGATTCTGAACTTCTTCGTTTGTGCGAGGGCCTTCTTGCCTGTTCTTGGACGCAACGGCACCTCAGGAGGAGTCAGCGCGCCGATTGCTCCGAGCGATGGCAGGTCTTCGACCGCCACGTTAAGCGTCTCAGAAGCCCGTTCTTGGGTCGCAACGAAAGCCGCAGTGGGGCCTTCAGCAGCAGATGCGCGAAGGCGCTCGAGGCTCCACCAGGGGTTACGCCATCCTCGGTGTCGGGCAATATGCTCAATCGCGATCCGTAGCTTCGCTTGCCGTTGGATGTAATCGGTCTCATCCTTGAGATAGAGGTCGTGCCGTGCCTGCCAAGGGTTGATGTAGGGGCTGAGAGCTGGACGCATATCTATGATGCCCAACTCGTCCAGAAGCTTTTGCAACGCAAGGATACGTTTGCGGCGATGGCGCAGCAGCCTGCGAGTACGTCTTGCCAAGCCTGAGACCGCAAGTCGTGACTGCGGCGTCTTGCCGCTGGATGGGTCTTTGCCACCGTCGATGATTGTGACTGTGGCGTTCAAAATGGCGATCGGATTGCCATCATCATCGACTTGGATGGCAGCCTTGCCGATTCCAGATTCGCCGACGTCGATGCCGATTCGATACTTGATTTGGCTATCAAAGTGAGTAATCATGCAGTTTCCCCCGGTGACCGATGAATGACGGCGTGAAACGCTAGCTGTGAAGCAGAACTTGAAGCTCTGCTCAGAATATACCGTGCGTACGACATCCAAAAGACGAAGTGCCCCCGACAGGAGCCGGGGGCACTGGAGAAATCAAGCTTCCGAGAAGGAAGCCTTATTGGGTTACTCGTTCACAGCGAGTTTAGCGCGTGGACCGTGCGGTGGCGCAACTAATCGCGACGAGCTAGACATTGTCCTGGTCGGGGCGGCAGGGCGCAGGGCCCTGCCGCCCCAGGGAACGAGTCGACCCAACATGAATACAAAGTGTCAACTAGTGGCGTGCTTGTATTTATAAACCATACAAGCATGCTATGGTCAGTTTAGGCTGAGGTATTGAACAAGTCAAAATCTTGAAGGGCGATCGATGGGTGGAGAATGGCGAACAATGGGAATGAGGATGGGGCGTCGAATCAGCGCGTCGTGCGCTCATCCGCTGCGGAGTATCTGACCTTCATTGCGGCGAGTGGAGGAACAGGGGCCGACGAGCGGAGCTTTGAGTTGCGCTATGAAGACGAGAACATCTGGTTGAGTCAGAAGCTCATGGCTGAGGTGTATGGCACGAGCGTGTCCACGATCAACGAGCACCTGAAACGGATCTTCAAAGACGGTGAGCTCGCGGAGAAAGCAGTTATTCGGGATTTCCGAATAACTGCGAGTGACGGCAAACGCTATCGAACCAAGCACTACAACCTCCAGGCGATTGTTGCGGTCGGATTCAAGGTGAACAACGCTCGCGCAGTGCAGTTTCGTAAGTGGGCGGGGCAGGTCGTGAAAGACTTCACGATCCAAGGATGGGTCATGGACGCTGAGCGGCTGAAGAGCGGACACATGTTCACCGATGAGTACTTTGAGCGCCAGCTCGACCTTGTCCGTGAGATTCGCGCGTCCGAGCGTAAGTTCTATCAGAAAGTCACTGATCTCTATGCAACGGCTTTCGACTATGATCCTGACGCTGCAACAACACACGCCTTCTTTGCACTCGTGCAGAACAAATTGCACTGGGCTACGCACCGACATACGGCAGCCGAACTCATCGTCGAGCGTGCGGATGCTGACCGAGAGCGGATGGGGCTGACGACTTGGGCAGCGGCTCCGCACGGAAAGATCGTGCGTTCCGATGTCTCGGTCGCCAAGAACTATCTCGCCAGCGCTGAACTGGACTTCTTGAACCGGCTTGTTTCGATGTACTTGGACTACGCAGAATTACAGGCTTCTCGCAAGATTCCCATGTCAATGGAAGATTGGGCCAGTCGCCTCGATGGATTCTTGGAGTTCAACGAGACCGAAATACTCACAGGCCCTGGTCGTATCTCACATGAGCAGGCCAAACTGCACGCTGAGACCGAGTTTGAGAAGTATCGGATTGTACAAGATCATCAGTACATAAGCGACTTTGATCGGTTTGCTCTGGGGCTGATCGATGAGGGTGACAGCAGGGAGTCCTGATCTATGGGGAATATCGAGCTCATGCAGAAACTGCGGGCCTTCACCGCTGAACGCGACTGGCAGCAGTTTCACACACCAGAGAACTTGGCGAAGAGCATCAGCATCGAGGCTGCTGAGTTGCTCGAGTGTTTCCAATGGTCGACAGATCCGGCAGAGGCTGACCACGATGCCGTGCGCGGCGAGCTTGCCGACGTGCTGACCTACTGCCTCTATCTGGCGGATGCGCTCGGCCTCGACCCAGACACGATCGTCGAAGAGAAGCTGCAGGTGACGGCAGAGAAGTACCCTGTCGAGAAGGCGAAGGGGCGCAGTGCAAAGTATGACCGACTTTGACATCGAGCACATCACGTTCGACATCGACGATGTCCAGACGCACGCCACGCTCAATGACAAACTGACGAACTGGCCGGTCGTATATCTGATTGACGGCGCCAACGCCGAGACCAACCAGACGTCTCAAGTCAGACGGCGGCAACGCGCCCATGGCATCCACCGGCCGCGCATCTATGTCGGTGAGACCGGCAATGCGCTCGCCAGGATGCGGCAGCACCACGAGAACGAGGTCAAGCGTGATCTCGAGCAGGTGCGCGTGATTATCGACGAGACGTTCAACAAATCTGCCTGTCTCGACCTCGAGTCCCAGCTGATTGGATGGTGCCAAGGAGACGGCACCTTCCAGGTGCTTAACCGCAATGCCGGGCTGGTCGATGCTGACTACTTCGACCGGGAAACGTATCGCAAGAGATTCCACGAGATTTTCGAACGGCTGCGCGCCGAGGGCGTCTTTACGCACAGCATCCCCGAGATCGAGAACAGCGAGCTGTTCAAGCTATCGCCGTTCAAGAGCCTGACGACTGATCAGTCTGTCGCGATCGAGCAGATTCTCGAGACGCTGAGCGCCGATCGCGCAGCGCAGCGAGGCAGCACCATTGTGGTCCAGGGAGATCCTGGCACGGGGAAGACCATCGTCGCGATCTATCTGATCAAACTGCTGCGTGACATCGGCAACACGAGCGACGACGACCTGTTCGAGATGAATTCTCTGTTCTCTGACTTCTTCGCCGGCGAGCACCGCGAGGCGCTGCAGCACATGGATATCGGTATCGTGGTTCCGCAGCAGTCGTTGCGGACATCGATGCGGCGAGTGTTCAAGAGCATTCCAAATATGCGCGAGGTCAAAGTCCTCACCCCCTTCGACGTCGGCAGCGGCGATGACTATTACGACCTGCTGCTGGTCGACGAGGCCCATCGTCTGGGCCAGCGCGCGAACCAGTCGTCCGGTACGCAGAACAAGAAGTTCATCGACATCAATACGAAGCTCTTCGGCGAAGATGACCTGCACTACACGCAGCTCGACTGGATACGTGCACGCAGCACGAACCAGATTCTGCTGATCGACGCGGATCAGACCGTTCGGCCGAGCGACCTGCCGACACCGACGTTGCGGTCGGTGCTGGATGCTGCGTGCCGCGGTGATCGGCTGCTGCGGTTGACGTCGCAACTGCGTGTCAAAGGCGGCAGCGACTACATCGAGTATGTCGGCCGTCTTCTGAGTGATGAGCCGCCAGCACCGAAGAGCTTCGGTGACGCATACGATCTGCGTTTCTTCGACGATCTCGGAGAGATGCACGAAGAGATACGCAAACGGGATGCCGAGGTCGGGCTGTCACGTCTGGTCGCCGGTTTCGCATGGCCGTGGAACAGTAAGAATGACAAGTCAGTGCCCGACATCGTTGAGGATGGCGTGGCGCTGCAGTGGAACTGGGCACAGACCGACTGGATCGCATCGCCGCATGCGATTGATCAGGTGGGGTCGATTCACACGGTACAGGGGTACGAGCTGAACTATGCGGGTGTGATCATCGGTCGTGATCTGCAGCTTGACCGGAGTACCGGCAGGCTCATGTTCAGCCGGGACGACTACTACGACAAGAAGGGCAAAGAGAACAACGCACAGCTTGGGATCACCTACAGTGACGAAGAGCTGCTGAAGTTCGTGCGCAACATCTATCGAGTGCTGATGACTCGCGGCATGCTCGGAACGTATGTGTATGTGTGTGATGCGGAGCTCAAGGAGAGGCTCAAATCGTTGGTGCCTTCTCGCCAAGAACGATGAAATGGACGCGCAGCTGCGTGGGGTTGATGCGCAGTCAGAGGCATTGTAGAAGACGTAACAGCTACCCTGACGCCATAGTCTGCGTGTGTGGTCGTGTGTACTTGGTGCAAAGTCATTCGCGGGGCTCAGCGACATGATAATGCGTCATCTCTCGCAGCTGATCAAGACGGACGAAAGATCCTCTAGCCGCTGCGCGTAGGGATGACAAGGCAAGGCTGTATAGGCTTCCCCTATCCTGGTATTCGTGTGGTGTCCTGCAAAGAGAGGCACCCAGCGTAGACCAGCCCAGCCAGGAGGCAGCCATCAGTAAGGTCATCACCGTCGTCGGTGCCGCTATCGTCCATAAGGGTCGCATCCTGTGTGCGCAGCGCGGGCCGGGGCGTGCACTCGAAGGCAAGTGGGAATTTCCCGGCGGCAAGATCGAGGCGGGCGAGACCGGCGCCGAGGCGCTGGTGCGCGAGATTCACGAAGAGCTGCGCTGCAGCATTCAGGTGGGGTCGCGGATAGAGACGACGACGTATGAGTACGACTTCGGCACGATCCAGCTGACCACGTACTACGCCGTGCTCACCGACGGACACCCGACGCTCACCGAACACTCGCACCTCACCTGGTTCGGCCAAGACCAGCTGGCCGACCTCGACTGGGCCCCGGCCGACATCCCCGCCGCAAAGGCGCTGCAGCAGGCCGACCTGCACGAGATCGAGGCGAGGCTGCAGGCGGGCGCCGCAGCATCCGCCGACAACGACGACTGACGCGACTTGATGTACCCAGACAACGAACTCAGCGCGCTGCAGGCCGGCCTGCAGCATGGGTTCGTCGACGCCGATCAGGTGACCACCACACGGCTGGCGCCGACGCTCATTGCCAACCGCGACGGCAACACCATGCTGCGCGCGCTGCGGCGCGAGCTGCGCATCGCAGACTCGTTCACGTTCTCAGTTGCGTTCGTGACTCCGGGTGCGATCGCGACGCTCAAGCAGGAGCTCATCGACTTCGAAGGTCGAGGCGTCATCATCACCTCTGACTACCTGCAGTTCAACAGTCCGCGGGCGTTTCGCGAGCTGCTCGCGCTGCCGAACATCACCACGTACATCTTCCAAGGTGATCGTGCGTCGAGTGCCCGGCGGCCGTTTCACGCCAAGGGCTACCTGTTTCGCCAGGGCGACATCACGACGGGCATCGTCGGCAGTTCGAACCTGACCCAGGCGGCGCTTGACGGCAACGTCGAATGGAACCTGCGCGTCTCAGCCCTGCACCACAGCGGCATCACGGCGATGCTCGACAGCGAACTCGAGGCGCAGCTGGCCGAGAGCATTCCGCTGACCGAATCGTGGGTCGACGAGTATGCGCGCACCTTCGTGCCCAAGCGAGTCGACGTCTTCTGGCCGGGCGATGCGCAGGTCGAGATCGAGCTGCCCGAAGCTGAGAATGCGCCCGATCAGACGCCGGCGCGGATGCCGGGGTCGGCGCCGTCGGTCAGGCCGGGGGAGCGAGCATGGCACGTCGTCGAACGTCTGCGACCCAACGCGATGCAGGCGCGTGCACTCGATGCGCTGCAGCGGCTGCGCGACGCGGGCGAGACTCGTGCCGTCGTCATCTCGGCGACCGGCACGGGCAAGACGCTGCTGTCTGCCTTCGACGTGCGTGCAGTGCACGAACACGAGTCTACGGGCTCCGGTCGCATGCTCTTCGTCGTGCATCGCGAACAGATTCTGCGCCGCGCGATGACCGAGTATCAGCAAGTGCTCGACGGTGACGCGCCAGATTTCGCCCTCTATGCCGGGCAGCACAAGAACGCTGCGGCCAGGTACGTCTTCGCCACAGTGCAGTCGCTGAACGCGGGTGACGCGTGGAGTCAGTTCGCGCCAGATGCCTTTGACTACATCGTGATCGACGAGGTGCATCGTTCTGCGGCGGGCAGCTACCAGCGCATCCTCGATCACTTCGCCCCGAAGTTCCTGCTCGGTATGACTGCCACGCCGGAGCGCACCGACGGCGCCGACATCTTTCGAGCGTTCGACTACAACACCGCCTACGAGATTCGCCTGAACGAGGCGCTCGAAACCGAGATGCTCTGCCCGTTCCACTATTACGGCGTCACCGAGTACCTCACGAACGCCGGCGAACTGGGCGACGATCCGAGCACATTGATGCGCCTCGCTGACTCGGAGCGTGCGCACTACATCCTGCGTCAGATCGAGCTGCACGCTCAGGCCGGCATCGCCCCCAAAGGCATCATCTTTTGCAGTCGCAACGCCGAGGCCGCGGCGCTCGCAGCCGAGTTCAATACGCACACCCTGGGCGGTCGGCCGCTGCGCACGGCTGCCGTGAGCGGACGCGACAATCAGCAGCGCCGCGACGAGCTCGTGCTCGATCTGCGCGAGGGACGCCTTGACTATCTGCTCACCGTCGACATCTTCAACGAGGGCATCGACATTCCCGAGGTCAACCAGATCATCATGCTGCGCCAGACGCAGTCGAGCATCGTGTTCGTGCAGCAGCTCGGTCGCGGGCTGCGCAAGGCGCCGGGCAAGGAGTACCTGGTGGTCGTCGACTTCATCGGCAACTATCAGAACAACTACATGATCCCGATCGCGCTCTTCGGCGACCGCTCACGCAATCGTGACGCCCTGCGCAAGCAGATGCGTCGGGCGATCAGCGAGGGCACACTCAGCGGGCTCTCGACGGTGAGCTTTGACAGAATCGCCGCCGAGCGGGTGCTCGCCTCAATCGACACCGCGCGCATCGATACCAAACGCCAGCTGCTCGACGCCTACCGCGAGCTGCGTGCACGTCAGGCTGAGCCGCCGCGGTTGGCTGACTTCGCCGAGGCCGGAGCGGTCGACCCAGTTGTGTTGGCGAACGGCTTCGAGAACTACGCTCGGCTGCTGACCGCGGCGCACGAAGAGGTGCCGGTGCTGCCGCCATGGCAGGATGCCGTGCTCACCTTCGTGACGAAAGAGTTGCTCAACGGGCGGCGGCGCGCCGAGCTCGTGGTGCTGCGTGACGCGCTCGCAAGGCTGCGCCATGATGCGGATGCGGTGGTTGACTTAGCCGACAGCGTTGCAGATTCGATAGGGCCTGGTAGGTCGGAACTGCGCGCACGTTCAGCGGGGCGCGTGCTCGACCTCAGCTTCTTCACGCAGGCCGAACGCAAGAAGTACAGCAGCCAGCCGTTGGTGATCGACGGCAAGGCGACTGACGACCTGACTGACGCTTATCTGGCCAACGGATTCTTCGCATCCGTCTTGGACGACATGATCGCGACCGGGCTGCTCGTCAACGCTCAGCGATATGTGGGCAGCTCTGATCTCGTGGTGGGGCAGAAGTACGGGCGCAAAGATGCGCTGCGGGTGCTCAACTGGGCGTCGAACGAAGCGAGCACGGTGTACGGGTACAAGGTCGACCCGGTGACTGCCACCTGCCCGATCTTCGTGACCTATCACAAGAGTGATGAGATCGCCGAGACCACTCGGTACGAAGACGCGTTCGTCGACGAGCGCACGTTCACCTGGTTCTCGAAGAGTCGGCGCACGTTGGAGTCGAAGGATGTGCGCCAGATTCTCGGCGGTGAGATCGCGCTGCATCTGTTCGTGAAGAAGAGTGATGCCGAGGGCACCGATTTCTACTACCTGGGACGTGTCACGACCGCGGCGGCCGAAGCACAGCAGCTCACGATGCCGGCTGAGAAGGGTGAAGTGTCGGTGGTTCGCACGACGCTGCACCTCGAGCATGCGGTCGATGCGGGGTTGTACGACTTCTTGACGTTGGGCGCGGCGGGGTGAAGTCTGCGGGCATCAGAGCGAACGATATCCTCTACTTCGGATGCCCGCAGAGGGGCACATCGTCAAACTTCAGACGTTGCGGGTGCAGGCGTCGTCGGCTTGCCCTCGACCAGCCAACGGGTGATGCCACCGGCAATCTGGTGCACATTCTGGTATCCGTACTCCTTGAGCTGGTCGACAACCGGGTCTGAACCGAATTCGCTGCCGCAGAACACGACGACGTCTTGATCGAGGTCGCCAGTCAGCTGAGCGATGCGCTCGTCAGAATCTGGATTCAGCACCTCGGCAGTGCGTGCCTTGTCGATGACAATTGCATCGTCGACGAGCCCCTGCTTACCGCGCGTGATCGGACCGCGCACGTCGATGAGCACAGCGCCATTCGCATGCCGCTCAACCGCCTCGTCAGGGGAGATGAGGTTACCGGGATTGTGGATCTTATGTTCTTCGGTGGCGTCAGTCATCGGGATACTTTCTGTTGTGAGCGCGTGCTGCTCCTGCGAGTCACGCTCGGCGATATTTGAGCACTCCTCGTGAGACACAAGCGAAACGAACCTCACGAGTTGAGTGAGCCTATTCAATGCCACTGAGATCTATTGGTCGGTTTTGTGACGAAATAATCCAACTCATTTGGTGCAGCATAAACCCGGCTGGTGGAATGAGCCGCGGCGCTTCGGCGCAAAGAACCGATTAGTACCCGATTTCCGAGGAAGTAGCATCCATGAACTCCAGCGTGACTCGTCGCGGCCTGCTTGCCCTAGCCGGCGTCGGTGTGACAGCACTCCTGCTCGCAGGCTGCGTCACTACAACGTCCACCAATGCATCCTCATCGTCAGACGGCGATCCAGTGCCCGGCGGCACTCTTGTGTATGGCACGAAGAGCGAGCCCGGCAACGGCGGCCTCGACCCGTTCTCGACGGCGGTGTACTCGAGTACGGCCATTCAGGCCCTGATTTATGACACTCTGCTCACCAAAGACAACGACGGCACGCTGCGACCGCTCATCGCCGAATCATGGACCACTAACGACGACAAAACCGAGTTCGTGTTCACCATCCGCGACGGAGCGACCTTCGCCGACGGTAGCCCGATCACGGTGGACGATGTCGCCTTCAGCTTCAACAAGGTGCGCGAATCAACACTGAGCAAGAAGAGCTACCTCACCGATCTGAAAGGGCTGACCACCGATGCGGTAGCCCGCACAGTCACGTTCACCTTCAATAAGTCAAACCCCGCCTTCTTGAACATCGTCTCTGATCGCAAGAGCTTCTTCATCGTCAGCCAGAACTGGTACGACACGACGAGCGAGCAGGACCGACAGAAGACCGCCAACGCATCCGGTGCCTTCAGCCTCGACCATTGGACGCAGGGCGTCGAGGTCGTGCTGACGAAGAACTCGAAGTACTGGGATCAGCCCAAGCCTTACCTCGACGGCATCACCTTCAAGGTCGTCCCCGACGAGAACACCCTGCTCACACAGCTGCAGAGCGGCCAGATCGATGCTGGCTGGTTCTGGAACTCCACTCTCGCGCAACAGGGCAAGGACAGTGGTCTGACCCTGGGCGAGCTGCAGAGCACCAGCACTCGCGTGCTGTACTTGAACTCTGAGGGTGCATTCAACGATGTGCGCGTGCGCCAGGCGTTCTCGAAGGCCGTCGATCGCGACCAGCTGGCCAAGGTCGGCGCACAGGGGTTCGGTGAGGTGTCCTTCGTCACCGAACCTACCCAGATCGGTGTCGATGCGCCGAACGACAGCACGCCGAACTACCAGCGTGACGTCGAAGGTGCCAAGCAGCTGCTCGCCGAGGCCGGCCAGACCAACCCTACGATCAGCCTGGTGTATCAGGCCGACTCGAACGATAAGTCCACTTGGGAACTGCTGAAGCAGCAGGCTGCCGAGGCCGGCATCACCGTCGACCTCCAGCCGGTCGAGTACTCACGCATCCAAGCGGTATTCACCTCAGGTGCTCCGTTCTTCGGCGACATCATCGCCGTACAGAACGTCGGCCGCCCCGACGTGGCTGGCGACTTCAACCAGTGGGTGCCCGAGAGCGCGAACCTGAACGCGTTCAAGGGCAGCACCCAGACCGCGCGTCTGCAGGAGCTGTTCGGCCAGCTGACGTCTGAGGCTGATGATCAGAAGCGCCTGCAGGTGGCCAACGACCTGAACCAGGAGATCGCGGAGCAGTCATTCATCGTCGTGGCCTATGCCACCCCGCTGTCTTACAGCCTATCGACGAGCAAGGTGCACGGTTACAGCCCCGATCCCTTCGATTCACGTACTTCTCTGCTGACCACATGGATTGGTCGCTGAACCGTCTGAACCCACCGCTGAGGCCTGAGGCTGGCCGCACGTCGAGATGGCTTGCGACCGACTCGGGCCTCGGCCCACGGCATCGCCGAGGAACTTCATGAAATACATCGTTCGCCGACTGGGCTCCAGTCTGGCCGTGCTGGTTCTACTCTCACTGCTGGCGTTCGGCATCGTGCGCCTCATGCCGGGCGACCCTGCCGCGGCATTCTTCGACAGTGACGGGCAGCCGTCCGCTGAAGACATCGCAGCGATTCATGCGAAGCTCGGCCTCGACAAGCCCTGGCCTGTGCAGTACCTCACCTGGATCGGAGGCATCCTTCGCGGTGACTTTGGCACCAGCATCTCGACGCCTTACAGCGTCAGCGAGCAGCTCGCCCAGCGACTGCCCGTCTCGCTTGAGCTTGCCGTCCTCGCCACCGTCCTCGCCTTCCTCATCGGCATTCCGGTGGGGGTCTGGGCAGCGCGTCACCGCGGTGGCCTCATCGACGGCGTGCTGCGTGTCGGCACATTCACCCTCATGTCGGTGCCGGCTTTCGTGCTCGGCGCCGTGTTGCTCATCGTCAACTCGGCCACGATCAAGCTCGTGCTCATCGGCTACCAGCCCTCGTCCGTGAATCCCGCTCTGCATCTGCAGATCATGTTCGTTCCGGCTCTGCTGCTCGGTCTGCAGGCCGCTGCGGTGCTCGCTCGCTACATTCGCGCCAGCATGGTCGACGAGTATGGGCAGGACTACGTGCGCACCTTGAGAGCGAAGGGGCTGAGCGACCGGCAGCTCAGCCGCCGACATGTGCTGCGCAACGGTCTGCTGCCGGTGACGACGGTCGGTGGTCTGGAGCTGGCCAACCTGGTCGGCGGAACCGTCGTCATCGAGCGTGTGTTCGCCTTGCCCGGCCTCGGCAGCCTGCTCGTGCAATCGATCTCCACCAACGACTACCCGACCATCCAGGCATCAATTCTGGTGATCGGCACCATTTACCTGCTCATCAACTTCGCCGTCGACATGCTGCATCCGGTGATCGATCCCCGATTGGCGGTGGCTGAATGACCACGACCGCTCAGCGTCCCCGCACGCGCACCCGACGTTTCGAGATCGGCTGGGAGGTTATCGTCGCAACTGTCATCATCGCCGTCATCGCGGTGGCCGGCCTGATCGTCTGGCTGCTGCCCGGCCTCGATTCCTACGCGACGACCGCCGATCCGTTCCTCAGCCCGTCGGCCCAGCACCTGTTAGGGACCGACAACATCGGCCGCGACAGCTTCACGCGACTTGCGTCGGCATCGCTCACCAGCCTCCTGATCTCGTTGAGTGCGACCGTGATCGCGGGCGTCATCGGGGTCACAGTCGGGTTCACCGCTGCCTATCTCGAAGGGCCGGTCGCGAGTGTGATCATGCGCTTCGTCGATGTCGGCCTGGCGATTCCCGGCATCCTGCTCGCGCTGACCATCCGCGTGATCCTAGGGGCGGGAACGCCCACGCTCATCCTTTCGCTCGGCGTGCTCTTCGCACCCAGCATCGCCCGAATCGCCTACGGGGCGGCCCATGAGATTCGTCACCGCGCCTATGTGCAGGCAGCCGAACTCGACAACGTGTCGGGGGTCACGATCGTCGTGCGACATTTACTGCCGAATGCGGCGACCCCCGTCTCGGTGCAGCTGGCAGCTACCGCGGCGGCGGCGGTCGCTCTTGAAGCTGCGCTGAGCTATCTCGGCCAGGGTATCCAGCCACCGAACCCTTCGATCGGACAGATGGTGCAGGAGTTCGGTCAGTACATTCAGTCGGCACCGCTGTTGTTCGTCGGCCCGATCATCTCGCTCGTCCTCATGTCGGTGGCGTGGAACCTGCTCAGCGACGGGCTGCGCCGCGGGGCCAACGCCAGGTCAATCCGCGAGTAACTCGTTTCAGAAAGGTCATTATCATGAGCACATCCGTTGAGGTCCTCACGCGTGTGACGCCCGATCTGGTGCAGCGGCTGCGCGAGATCGACGACCCGGTGGCCGTCGTGACCGGCGCGAGCAGTGGCATCGGGCGATCCATCGCACTGAACCTCGCCGCAGACCATGCGGTGGTCGCGATCGCGCGCAGTACCGAACGGCTTGCGGCACTGGCAGTCGATGCCGAAGCCGCGGGGCGTATCCTGCCGCTGTCGCTCGATCTGACGCCGGTTGATGCCCTGCAAGAGGCCGTGGCTGCGCTGCCCCGCGTTGACGTGCTCGTTCACGACGCGGCGATTTCTGAGCGCAGCACCCTCGAAGATGCCACCGTCGACGACTGGCAGCGAGTTCTGAGCACGAACGTCATCGCCCCGGCCGAGCTGACCCGCGCTCTGCTGCCGCAGATTCGTGCCGCCGAGGGCACCGTGGTGTTCATCAGCTCTGGCGCGGCGCGGAGAGCGGTGCCCTATCTAACGATCTACTCTGCCTCGAAACACGCCCTGCTCGCGCTCGCAGACGGGCTGCGTCGGGAGGAGGCTGCGCACGGCGTTCGCGTGGCTACCGTCGCCCCGGGGCCGACAGAGACCCCGCTCGCGCACGTGAGAGATGACTATCCAGTGATCGAGCCGCAGGATGCCCCATCGCATCCCGAGTCGGTGGCCGCGGCCGTCCGCTTCGTCATCGAGGCCCCGGCAGATTCACAGTTCACCGAGCTCTGGGTGCGTCCGCGACGATAGTCGTCGACTCGCACGCACAGCACAGCACAGCACGAGAGAAAGGCACGGGCAGTTCGGCCCAGGGTACAGATATGAGAGTAGCCATCATCGGCGGTGGCCCCCGCGGAACCTCAGTGATCGAGCGGCTCATCGCCAGAGCGAACGACCCGAATTTTGCGCTCACTCGACTCGCGAGAGATGACGGGCACGCGCCCGAGCTACACATCGACATCTTCGACCCGTATCCGATCGGGGCCGGGCAGGTCTGGCGCAACGACCAGAGCCCATGGTTCATCAACAACACGAGTGCCCGCAACAACACGCTGTACACCGACGCCGAGGTACCGCTCGACGGCGGCCCCGTCGTGACCGGCCCTTCGGTCGCCGAATGGGCCGAGCAGATCGCGCCTGCACTGCCACTTGCCGACGATCCTGACTTCGCCCGCGAACTGCGTGATGTGTCCCCCTGGCATAAGCCATCACGGCGCCTGCAGGGCGAGTACTTCCACTGGGTCTTCGAGCAGGTACGGGCACAGGCACCCGATTGGGTGCACATCACCACGCATCGCGCTACAGTCACCGACGTCAGGGGCACCGGCATCGATCCGCAGGTGTTGACCTACCTCCCCACTGATGCCGACCAAACGCAGACTCTGCTCGCCGACGTGGTCGTCTCGGCACAGGGGTTCGTGCCTGACCGTCTGGCCGATGACTCCGTCGACGGCACTGCGCTACCTGCTCGCCTGGCCGCTGACCTGCCGCTCGAACGCATCCCGGCCGGTGCATCCGTCGCCGTATCCGGCCTCGGGGCGACGTTCTTCGATTTCATCGGCACCTTCTTTGAAGGGCGCGGCGGCCGTTTCGAGCGCGACGCCGAAGGCACGCTGATCTACCATCCTTCCGGTCGCGAACCACGCATGTTCGCAGGGTCGCGCTCAGGCCTCCCGCACCGCAGCCAGCGGCTCAACGGCCCTGACCAGTATGCAGCGCCGAGTATCCCGCTGTTCGCCCCGGAGGCGACGGCGGCCCTCATCGAGGAGCACCGTAATCGGCATGACCTCACCTTCGTTGACGATCTTTGGCCGGCATTCTTGGCGCAGGCCGGGACGGTGTTCCGCACCCGTGCCGAGCACTTGGGCCTCGACGTCGATTTCGAATGGGAGCGTTTGGTAGACCCCACACTCGGCCGTGACTTCGCGAACGCCGACGAATGGAACGCCTTCATCGAGGAGCATTTCATCCGGGAGTTCATTAGTCTGAGCGCCCCCGATGCGAGCCCCTGGACCGGCGTTCACCAGCTCGCCGGTCACCTTCGCGCACTCACCGAGCGTGCTCGCATCGCGGGGGTATTCACCTCCGAAGCCGAGCAGCGCTACATCGAGCGCGATCTGCTTCCTGCGGCGAACATCCTGGCCAGCGGGCCGCCGTCGTTCCGCTTCGAACGACTCGCGGCACTGCGCCGTCAGGGATTTGTGCAGTTGATCGGCCCAGAACTTCGGGTACGCGCCGAAGATGACGGCTATACGGCGTGGTCACCACGTGTGGCCGGCAGTGAGGTGCATGCGCAGTACTGGCTCGCTGGCCATCAGGCGTGGGGCACACTCAGCAAGACCGAGGACGCCCTGCTGGCAGGGTGGCTTCAGCGTGGTGAGGCCACCCTCGCCCCACTCGGGTGGCCGGCAGATGCGCGCAATGTGCATTCGCTCGCCGTTACTCCGCAGAGGCTGCATCCGATCACCGAGGATGGCACGGTGCTCACCCAGCGCGTGGTCATCGGCTGCGTGGCTGGGCAGTATCAGCCCGGCGCAGGGCAGGCCGCAGTGCCGCACTCCGGCGGGTCATTCCTTGCAGGCACCGACATCGCGGCCCAAGTGGTCTGGGAGAGATTGATCGATCAGCCTCATGCCGCCGAAAACGCCGGAATCGCCGAGAGCAATTCTCTGGTGTAGTCGCTGCGAGGCTCGGTGAAGACGCGCTCAGTGCTGCCGGAATCAACGACGCGGCCTTGGTGCATCACCGCAGTCTCGTGGGCGATGCGACGAGCGACCGCGAGATCGTGGGTGATGAAGAGGTAACTCACGCCGAGGTCGGCCTGCAGCTGGGCGAGCAGATCGAGCACCTGGCGCTGCACAAGCACGTCGAGCGCAGAGATCGGCTCGTCACAGATCACGATTTTCGGGTTGGTGATCAGTGCCCGGGCGATCGCCACGCGCTGTTTCTGCCCACCGCTGAGTTCACGTGGGATGCGGTCGGCATGTTCCGGGCCGAGACCGACGGCGGCGAGCGCCTCGGCGACCACCTCATCGGGCCTGCCACTGGTATCGATGCCTAGGCTGCGCAGCGGCTCGAGTAGCGAAGCAGCGACTGATCGGGTCGGGTTCAGCGACGCACCGGGGTCTTGGAACACGGCCCGCACATCACGGCGATAGCGAGCACGATCAGTGCGAGAGGTGTTCTGGATGTTCGTGCCGTCGATCAGAACCTCGCCGCTCATCGGGCCGTGCAGCAGCTGCAACACAGCGCGGGTCACCGTGGTTTTGCCCGAACCGGATTCTCCGACGAGCGCCAGGGTCTTTCCTGGTGCGATGCTCAGTGAAACCTCCTGCAGCGCTGGCGCGGAGGCCCGCGGATACGTGTAGGTGAGGTCGCGCACATCGAGCAGTGAACGGGCGGCACTCTCGCCTGCGGACGCGGCTGCCACCTCGGCGACCGGCACCTGGGTGACCGGGACATCGGTCACCGCGGCGACGAGCGCCTTCGTGTACGCCTGCATTGGGTGAGTGAACACGGTCGATGACTCACCGGTCTCAACGACGACGCCGTCATGCAGCACAACCACCCGATGGGCCCGCTCGGCGGCCAGGCGCAGATCATGGGTGATCAGTAGGATCGCCGTGCCCGTCTCATTCTGAATGGTATGCAGCCGGTCGAGGATACGGCGCTGCACCGTCACGTCGAGTGCAGAGGTTGGTTCATCGGCGATGAGCAGTTTCGGAGCGTTGGCCGTGCCAATGGCGATGAGCACGCGCTGTCGCTGCCCGCCTGAGAGTTGGTGCGGATAGCGTTCGGCGAGTTCTGCAGGCTCGTTCAGTCCAGCATTCTCGAGTGCGGCGAGCGAACGCTCACGAGCTTCGTGTGATGAGATGCGCTGATGCAGCGTGATGACTTCTTCGACCTGGCGGCCAGTACGGTAGAGCGGGTCGAGGTTGGACAGAGGATCTTGCGGGACCAACCCGAGGGCTGAGCCGCGTAACTGCCGCCACTGAGTCTCCGTGGCTGCAGACAGATTTTGACCATCGAGCTCAATGCCTCCACTACTGACGGTCAGTGTGCTCGGCAGCAGACCCAGAACGGCGTTCGCGAGGGTCGTTTTACCTGATCCCGAGGCACCGACGACAGCGAGGGTCTCCCCGTGAGCGATGCTTAGCGACACCCCTCGCAAAAGCTGCTGTTCGGGGTCGTGCGTAAGAGAGACAGAAAGATCGTTGACGTCGAGCACCATGAGAATCATCGTGGTGCAATGGTCGACTTTGTGCGAGTTGATCTGTCACAATTCGTTGCGCAGCACCCATTCGAGTGTGGCGAGGTGCAACCGCTCTGTCTCAACGGCATCATCGACCCTTCGCTCTTGCAGGGCATGGGCGATACGCAGATGGACGTCATTGTTGGTGGCACGGGTACAAGTGGTGGACGGAACCTGCTGGAGTAACTCTACGACCTGGTTCCAGACCTCAGCTGTGGGGTCCACCAGATGTTTGAGGCCGCTCAGACGCACGAGGGCAAGATGGAATCGAGCATCTTCGCTTCGGCAGAAGGCAACATCGGAGCCAGCGATCTGCCTTTGGTGTTCGTACAGAGCGGCGACTCGGTTGTCGAGGTCGTGTGCTGCTGCGAGCTGTATGATTGCACCGATCTGGACTACGCGCAGCGTCGACACCAGCTCGGCCACCTGATCGAGAAGTGGCGACTCTGCGAGATTTCGCTGGGTATCGTGGTCTTGAGTGCTCTGACTGAATGCGGGCTTTGGCCCGTGGCGAGCAACCTTGGACGAGGCAGAATGTGGTGCGGCTCGCAGTTCTTGCGGAAGATCTTCGCAGACGAACGTGCCCCCGTACCGTCCCCGGCGAGTCTCGACGTATCCGAGCTGCGAAAGTGCACGAATGGCTTCGCGCAGAGTGTCTCGACTGACCCCCATGCTTTTGGCAAGCTCACGTTCCGGTGGGAACCGCTGACCGGGAGCTATTTCGCCACGTTCTACTACTGAGAGTATGCCGCGGATCACTGTGTCACGAGTCGGCTTGACTCGATCAAATGCGATGGCAAACGGCTCAACTGCCCGATGGAGTGCCCCAGCTCCCGGCACACTGGACATGAGACTCCTCTCAACGGCTGAGAACTCTCGTACCGACATGTGAGAGATTAGCCATTACTGTACTGACAACAATGTCAGATCGGTGGCCTGTGTGTCGACATGCTCCAGCGCGAGACACGACAGTAGGCAGACAGGATAGCTGCCATCTGTCCGCACCAAGAAGCCTTCGTAGACGAACGCACCTTCTCCTAGCTCTCAAAGGGTCAGCAGACAACGGAATCAAGAAGTGCGCGCCCGATTCGGGGCAGTGAGAACGCACTGGTTCTCGACCACTCGATCGATGCGGGCTGTACGACCTCTTGACGTTGGAGCTGCGGGGTGAAGTCTGGGGCTAGCCCGGCAATGTCTCGGGGCCAGCGGTCTCAGCAGTGTCGCTGCCACCCTCCCACCGCACCGCATAACTCAGCTCCGCGAACCGTCCGATCTGGCGTGTGCCCATCAGCTCGAGTTCGCGCCAGCTCAGCGCTCGCGGCAGAAACGGTTTGCCCTGCGCCAGCGTCGCCGGTGTGATCGTGACGATGATCTCGTCGAGCGCCCCAGCATCAACGAACTGCCCGGCGAGCTCGCCACCGCCCACCACCCAGATGTCGTGATCGTCTGCGGCCTCGGAGATCGCTGCGAGATGCCGCCCGACTTCGCCAGAGATCAAGCGGATGTCGGCGCCGGGAACGAGCGGAAGCCCGCGTGACGAGAACACGAAGGTCGGGCGCTCGCCGTAGAACTCCTGCCAGCGTTCCGGATGATTCAGCAGATCATTCTCGCGCAGCATCCACTCATAGGTCGCCGAGCCCTCGACCAGCACGCCGACACGTTCCATGAAGGCGTCGGCTGCGCCGAGTGCGTCATCCTGCGGCACTTGGAGCAGCCAGTCGAGGGAGTCGTCGGTCGACGCGAGAAAGCCGTTGAGCGTCGAGGCAGCGTAATAAGTGATCTGGGGCATGGATCCATTCTGCTATATCAACACATACTCAGCGTCTGATAAATTCATCACCATGCGCGACGCTTTCAGCAGTTCGCACTAGGGGGTCGAATTCGTGCCAACGTCATCGCTCAAGCTGCCGAAGATGCTGTTACGCGGAGTCCTGTGCGTGCTTCCTCTATTGAGCGCCACAGCGCTGACCTTATATCTGAATGGAGCCACACGGCCAGCAGTCATCGTAGAGCTGTTTGCTGCTGACGTCATTTGGGTCTCTATCGTGACAATCTCTCTCGTCGTCAACCGACGTGGCTTGGGAATTATTTCAACCTGGAAGCTGATATTCGTTGACGCGATTCCCATTGTCGTCAGGCGTCTTGTAAGCAATGAGATCGCTGCCTTGCTGTCGGTGACACGAACGGCGCTCCGGCTTCCTGCGCGTGTACCCCGTCGAGCTTATGTTCTTAGGCCACCAAAGACAGGGGTGGTTCTTCCGATTTTTCTTGGCATGCTGGTCGTCGAGGGCGGTATCCTACATGTCGTATTCAGCCGATGGCCTGTCGCTCAAGCTGTTTTGGCCTTCTTGCATATTTACGCAGTTATCTTTGCGCTGGGGCTCTTGGTCCTTCCAAAGCAGTTCCCACACTATGTAGATGGTCAAACACTGATCTTGCGCTCGGGGCATCGTCTGGCAACGAAGTTCGACTTTTCTCAAGTTGAATCAGTGCAACAAGTCATGGACATCTCGACATTGAAAGACTCGGTCGAAGGAGGAGTTGCGCGGTTCCCCGGACCAGATGGTTGTTCAATCGCGATCAGGCTGAAAGAGCCGGTAACCTGCAGCTTGACGGGCATCTTCCAGACGACGACTCAGGAGGTCACGGAAGTGCGGTTGGCAAGTCGTGATTCGGAGGCGGTGGAAGAGCTCCTACGCCTAACGCAAAAATAGGTGAACGTATTCTATTCTAGCCGATTCGAGATCACCCGTGCGTAAGATACATTTGGCACGAACGAGCGGCAGCAGTGCAGTCCGCATAACAGGATCGGCACGGCACTGCGTCTTGACCGACAACGCCACAGAGTTCCTGAGGCGGCTCAACAGCTTACGTATGAGCTGCGCCGGCCGACTGCACAGTTGGACGAGCTCGACGCAGACAAGCTGCATTTCGGCGAAGTCATCCGCGACTCCGATTCCTCACCAGCCGCGTCCACATCCTCACGCAGACTGACATCCCCTGACCTGCTGCACAGGATCGAGCGGAGTCTCAGGACTCTTTCCCGCAACGCGAGCGCTGGGGCTCTGCGGTCGTTCAGGCAGTGGCTCCCGTCACGAGCGTTGTCGGCAGCACACGGTGCTGCGCCGGAGTGGTGCCGGCATCTTCAGTCGACTGTGTGCGCTGCGTTCTGCGGCTTGCGGCAGCGAGCTCGACAAGTAGCTCTGCGGATGTGACGCCGACCTGATACATCGGCTGTCTGATCGCTGTCATAGCGGGCAGTCCGAGCCCGAGATCGACGAGGTCATCGACGGCCACGACCGCCAGTTCATCGGGCACTCGCACGCCGGCATGCACTGCGGCAGAGACGATCCCGCTGCCTACGAGCGCGTTGTACGCAATGACTGCAGTCGCGCCGGTCGCCCGAATCTCAGGCAGGACCTTCGCGCCGGCCACGGCCTTCGGCGGCACAGGTCCCAGGCGGGTGACCGCAGCCGCATGCTGATCGAGGTGCTGACGAATGGTCGCGTATCGGGCGTCATCGTATCGCGAGCCCGCGGGGCCACCCAGGTAGACCAGATTGCGGTGCCCGCGCATGAGCAGCCATGAACAGAGCTCGGCGAGGCCGGCGTGCACGTCCACCGCGACCGAAGCCACGCCCGGTACCTGGGCGTTGATGGTGACCAGGGGCATGACCGCCGCATGCGCTGCGATCACTTCGTCGGCTGACCGTGGGCTCGCCGTGATCACCCCGTCAACACGGCCACGCAGACGTGTGAGTATGTGTGCTTCGCGTGCGGCCTCACCGTGAGAGTCGGCCACCAGCAGCTCGAATCCTGCTTGCTCCAGCGTCGCCTGCACTGCGGTGATGATAGGGCTGAAGTAGCTGTTCGAGAGGCTGGGCACGACGAGGCCGATGAGCCCGGTCAGGCCTGTGGCAAGAGCTCGTGCAGCACCATTCGGAACATAGCCGAGTTCGTCTGCCGCTCGGATGACCCGATCTGCTGTGGCCGGGCTGACCTTGTCGGGTCGTGCGAACACACGTGAGACTGTGGCCGTCGAGACGCCTGCGTGCGTCGCGACATCGTGCAGCGTCACCATCGACAGGGCTCCTTTCGCAGACGGCAGACCGTCAGCAGCGCTGTGCACAGGAGTGCAGCGTCCGACCGCGCTATCATAGCCTCATCATAGTAATGCAAGCGCTTGCATTGCGGCTCGTTCTCTTGGCAGGCTCTGCCACGAGCCGCTCGAGGAGGATCCATGCCCGGTAACACCACCAAGACCTCGACGCCCGTTCGCAGACGGTCGCGGCCACTCTTTGACATCGTCGGGAACGGGTCGACCCCTGTTCGCGAACTGATCGCAGGCCTGAGCATGTTCCTGGCCACGGCATACACCGTCGTCGTGATTCCCGGCATGCTGGAAGACGCCGGGCTGCCCGTGGCCGCAATCACCACGTGCGTCATCACCGTGATCATTCTCGGCACGGCGGCCATGGGCGTCTTCGGCAACCTTCCGATGGTGCTGGCTCCTGGCTTGGGCGGCGTGTCTCTGGTCGCCTACACCCTCGTGCTTGACGGACAGATCGAGTACCCAGTGGCCATGGGCATGGTGTTCTGGTCGGGCGTCGTTTTCCTGTTGCTCACCCTCTTCGGCATCCGCAGCCTGGTGACGCGCATCATACCCGCCTCGATTCGACTCGCCATCGGCCCGGCGATCGGCCTGTTCATCGCATTCGTCGGCTTTCGGTCAGCCGGGCTGGTGGTTCCGGGCAAGTCATCATTGAAGCTCGGCGATCTTGGCAGCCCGGCAGCTCTTCTGACGCTTGCCGCGGTCGTGGTGCTCATCGCTCTGGTCGCGCGCAGAGTTCCGGGCGCATTCATCATCGTCATCGTCGCCGCCACCTTGGTGGGCATTCCTCTGGGGCTCACTCAGCTGCACGGCTCCGCGTTTTCGCTGCCGCAGTTCGACGGCTCACTGCTCTTCCACATCGACTTGGTCACGTCGCTGTCGCCGCACTACCTGCCCTATCTCTTCGCCTTCTTCGCATCGGAGTTCTTCTCGACGACCGGTGTGATCATGACGGTCACCGATCATCTGGGCCGTGCGAAGCATCCGGGCAGCCCAGCACTGGTCGACCCGAAGCGGGCATTTCTCGTCGACTCGTCGACGATCATCGGCGGTTCGCTCTTCGGCGCCCCGTCAGTCACCACATATGCAGAGTCCACTGCTGGTGCAGAGGCCGGCGGTCGCACGGGTGCGTCGTCACTCTGGACGGCAGCGTGCTTCTTGGTGCTGCTGTTCGCCACGCCGCTGGCGGCGGCGATTCCCGCTGCGGCCACCGCACCTGTTGTGATCGTGGTCGGGCTCAAAATCCTCTCAGGTTTTCGCCGCATCTCGACCGACGACCTCACCGAGCTGATTCCCGCCGCCATGGTGCTCGCATGCACGATCTTCTGGGGCAACTTCGGAACGGGCATCGCAGCTGGACTGCTGTGCTTCGTACTGGTCAAAGTGCTTGCCGGCAAGTGGCGTGACGTTCACCCCGGCATGTGGGTCATGGCTCCCTTCCTCGTCTACTTCTTCATCGCTGTCGCGTAGAAAAGAGCTCTCGAATGCCGTCTCTGATCGATCTGCACATTCACCTGCCCGGCACAGTTCGTGCCGCCACGCTGCAGGAGCTCGCTGACAAGAACAGCGTCGCGCTGCCCCTCCCGGCTGCCGACCTGTACCCACGCATCAATTCCGACCCGACCGAGGCCGAGAGATCACACGGACCGTGGTTTCCGCTGCTGCGCGTCTACGAGCTGATCTCTGACAGCCTCCAGACCCGTGAAGACTTCGCGCGTGTCGTCTTCGAAGCGCTCGAAGACGGTCAGCGTGACAGCGACCTCTGCTATGCCGAGCTGGCGTTCAGCCCGTCAGTGCACATGCAGAACGGTGTCGCCTACGGCGAGATGGCCGCCGGTATCGCCGATGGGCTGTCGCGCGCTCGTAGCGAACTCGGAGTCGACGGGCGGGCGATCGCGGCGGTCAACCGCGAAGACACAGCAGCTGTCGCCGAACAGATGGTTCAGACCGTCATCGACAACCCCAGCGATGACATCGTCGGCATCGGACTCGACTTCTACGAGCTCGCAGGCTTTCCTGAGAAATTCGCCGCAGCCTTTCAGCTGGCCGGCCGCCACGGGCTGCACCGGACAGCTCATGCCGGAGAGCATGCGCCGACTGCGGCGACGGTCGCGACCGCTCTTGACGTTCTGGGCTGCGATCGTATCGACCACGGGTATCAGATCCTGCGTGATCCCCAGTTGGTCGAACGGTGCGCCGAGCAGGGAACGATCTTCAACATCGCGTTCACGACGTCGCGACGAGCCCTGCTGCAGTGGCGCCGTGAGTCTGTTGCTGGAATGGTCGCCGGGGGGCTGCACGTGACGGTGAACTCCGATGACCCATCCCTCTTTCCGACGACGCTGCGGCGTGAGATGAAGATCGCCGCCGAGGTGATACCAGACAAAGATCAGAGCTGGCTGCTGAACAACTCCGTCAACGCGACGTTCCTCGATGCAGAGGACAAGAGCGAGCTGCGCGCTCGGGTCTTCGGCGACTGACCGTCCGCCTCTGCAAGGATGGGATCACAAGACGGCTGAATTGCCCGGAGGCCAGGCTCACGGCGTACGTGTGTGGGCCCAGATCGCGTGCAAGGTCGGCCGAGACGCAGGCTGGGGTCGTGTGCAACGAGTTGTTGTGTGAGCAGGTCGAACGCGGCAAACAGATCGAACGCGGCGAGCGGGCCACGAGCGTCATGACGGTCGACCGGCTGCGCAGCAAGCGCTTTCCGGTCGTGCGCTTTCAGCTCGGCTATGCGCAGGATGCCGTAGACGACTTTCTCGACGACGTGGCGGCCCGCCTGCCCCGCGGCTGAGACACCACCGGTCTGAGTCAGTCGCGCACCTCGCCGTCGAGGTAGACCCAGCGGCCGTCGTCGCGCACGAACCGGGACCGCTCGTGCTGAACACCGCGCTCGCCGTCAGTCATGTATGTGGCGCGAAACTCCACAATTCCCTCGGCGTCGTCGGGCCCACCGGCGACTGTGTCGACGATCTGCAGCCCCCTCCATCGAACCTCGGGATCGAATCGAAGCTCAGCAGGCCTCGTGCGCGGGTGCCAGGAGGCGAGCAGCCAGGCGGCATCCTCATGACGGAACGCCTCGAAACGTGACCGCATCAGCGCCTCGGCGGTCTCGGGCCACGCCTCGGGCGCGCTGGTCGACGATGAGGGCGCTGAATCGGCGGACGGATCGGTCGATGCGGAATGATCATTGGTCACAGGGTGAGTCTACGATCGCGCCGCGCCCACATATGCCCAGGCCGTACAGTCTCGCGTCGTAGACTCGCCACGTGCAAGATCTCGACATCTTTCTGAAGACCAAGCGGCCTGGTGACAATCTTCCGGGCGAAGCGGCGAGTCTGCGCTGGCTGGCCGAAGCCGAGCCCGACGGGGGAGTGCACATCGCCCGAGTCTTCCGCGTCGACGAGAACGAGCTCGCCATCGAGCGGGTGCACGAGACCATGCCGACTGCGGCATCCGCGCGAGCGTTCGGACGCGCCCTCGCGCACACGCATGCCGCTGGGGCTCCGTGGTGGGGGTGCCCGCCGGACGACTGGGTGGGACCGTCGTGGGTCGGCCACTCCCACACCCCGCTCGTACTCGACGAGACGCAGGCGGCCCTGAACTGGGGCACGTTCTATGCCGACAGCCGCATTGAGGTGTTCGCCGAGCGTCTCAGCGACCGCGGAGACATCGACGCTGCCCAGCGTGCCGTGTTCGATCGACTCTGCGACCGGCTGCGTGCCGGGGAGTTCGACGTCGTTCAGCCTGCGCTCGTGCGCGAAGCAGGCCACACCGTCGCCCGCAATCACGGAGACCTCTGGGGCGGCAACGTGATGTACGACGGCGGGCCGACCGGGGTGACGCTGATCGATCCGTATGCGCAGGGCGGGCACGCCGAGACCGATCTCGCGTCGCTCGCGGTCTTCGGTCTGCCCCTTCGTGCGGATGTCGTGGCCGCCTACGATGAGGTCTCACCGTTGGCAGACGGGTGGCGTGAAAGAGTCGGTCTGCACGAACTGGCCATGATCATCATGCATGCGTACAAATACGCGGGCGGATATATCGAAGCGGCTGTGAACCTGGCCCGACGCTACTGCTGAGTTCGGGGTGCGGACTCTGTTCGCGGGTTCTGCGCTTTCGTGGCTGGGCTCATGTATTTGTCCTGCCGAGTGTGCAGTACCTGTCGAATGCTCGGCGAGTGTGTAGAAGGTGTGGCCGTGCGCGGCTGATAGCCACAGAATCTGCGCATTCGAAGCTCGGACTGCATGCGACGGCTGGTGAGTGCGTAGAACCCGTCGACTTCGTTGCGCGAGTGAGTAGAACCTGTCGGCCTCCTTGTACGGGTGCGTAGAACCGACCGATCTCCAGCGCGAGTGAGTAGAACCTGTCGGCCTTCTGGCGTGAGTGTGCAGAATGTGTGGCCATGCGCGGCTGATAGTCGCTGGTTCTGTGCTTTCGCGGTTGGGGATGCCGGAGAGAGCTCGTGAGTGTAGAGAATCTGCTGCACTGATCGTCTAGTGCGTAGAACATGTCGACTTCCTCGTGCGAGTGCGTAGAACCCGTCGACTTCGTTACACGGGTACGCCCTGTCTGTTGTCTGTTGTCTGTTGTCGGCTGACTGCTGACTGCGCAGCGAGCGTCTGAACCGGAGCTCGAATGAAGCGCAGCAACTAGGCTGTGTGCATGCTCATCTTCATCTCAGTGGTTTTGCTCGTCAACGCCTTCTTCAATGTGATCGTCTGGCCGCAGTTTCTGCGCCGTGTGTCGCAGGATAAGCGCGCTCGCGACGAGAACGGCAAGGCCACGAGCTTTCTGCGAGTGCACCAGATTCTCATCGCGATCGCCTTGATGCTCGCCGCAGTGAGTGCAGTCGCCGGGGTCATCGGTCTGGTGAGCGCTGCGACCGCTGCCTAAGGTGCGACAGCTGTGGAAAAGCGAAAGAAGAAGAGGCCTGCGAACAAGCGAGTCTCTGTCGCCGCACCGCAGAACGAACCGTCGTCTGCGCACGCAGAACCTGTCAGAGGAGTTCGCGCCGACTCGCAGCATCCGCTGAGCGCGTGGCAGTTCACCGGCACGCTGCGCACGTATCAGCGCGACATTCTGCAGCGCATCGAGGTGGGCAGCCACGAAAGCCTGCACATTGTCGCACCACCGGGTTCGGGCAAGACGCTTGTCGGGCTCTTGCTCGCCATGCGCGATGGTCGGCGTTCCGTCGTGTTCGCGCCGACAGTGACCATCCGTCAGCAGTGGGGGCGAACGGCGAGCGGTCTGGCGACCGGCGCCACAGACCAGGCGGCGTCGCCCGAGCCTGCGGTCTCCGAAGACCCGCAGCACCTCGGCGACCTCACCGCCTTGACCTATCAGATGGTCAGCACCGTCGCCGGCTCCAACCCGTTCGACGACGTCGCAGCTGAGATGTGGGTGACAGAGCTCGTCAAAGGCGGGCGCACCGAGCACGATGCCCGCGCCTGGCTCTCCGCACTTGAGCAGAGCAACCCTCAGGCATGGCGTGCAGGAGTGCGCCGCCGCGCAGCTCGGGCCCGCAAGGCCGAGATCGCAGACGACCCCGCCACGATTGAACGCGCACTGCACCCGAACGCGGTCGCGCTGATCGACCGGCTCGTCGCACATGGTGTGCGCACGATCATCCTTGACGAATGCCACCACCTGCTCGACCACTGGGCGCTGGTCATCCGCTGCCTCGTCGCGCGCATCCGAGCCACCGGCGACACTCCGCTGCTCATCGGACTCACTGCGACGCTGCCTTCGAGCGAAGACCCGCACTACGCGAACTACGCACGGCTGCTCGGCGACGTCGACTACGAAGTGCCGACTCCGGCGGTGATCCGAGAGGGCAACCTCGCACCGTCTCGCGACATCGTGTGGTTCACCGAGCCGACCTCCGACGAGCAGCGCTTTCTGCGGCGTCACGACGACGAGCTGCAGCAGCTGATCGCCGACACCCTCGGCACGGCCGACGGGCACGACTGGCTGATCTCGGTGCTGCAACCGCCCGTGGCCACCTCTGAGTCGTCTGCTTCTGTGCCGCCTGCTGCCGGGTCGCCCGATTCCGAGGATGCCCCCGGCGCGTCCCTCCCAGCCTCCCGACCGCCCGCCGTTGAGAGCCAGGCGGCCAGAGATGCCGCCCTCGCACGGGCGTTCGACACCGACTTCGACCTCGCCCATGCGGCCGCCGTCATGCTCGCCGACCTCGATCCGAGGCATCCGCTGGTCGGTCGCCTGCCCGCTGGATCGACTGCCGCCCCGACCGCCGAAGACCGTTTCACCGTACTCGCGAGATACGCGCTGCAGCGGCTGCTGATCGATCCCGAGCGTGAAGGCGACTGGCGGCGGATGCGACGCGTGCTCTCCGACTTCGGCTGGCGGCTGACCGATCGCGGGCTGCGCCGCGGGCGAGATACCGTCGAGCAGGTGCTGGCCATGTCTGCGGCCAAAGATCAGGCGGCCGTCGACATCCTGCACGAGGAGCTGCACCGCGACGGCGAGCTCGTGCGTGCCGTGGTGGTCACTGACTTCGCGACGCACGGGAACTCTCGTTCGCAGCGGCGTGCCTCGGGCGTCTCAGACGTCTCGGGCGGAGCGCACCAGCGCGGTGCCGCAGGAGGGGAAGCAGAAGGGTCAACGGGTTCGGCCCAGAGCGGCGCGCTGCGCGCCTTCGAGACCATCGCGGCAGATCCGGTCATCGCCGAGCTGCACCCGGTGCTGGTCACCGGCCAGCACCTGCGCGCGAGGGCTGATCAGGCCGAGGCGCTCGCGGACGCCCTGTCTCAGCTGTGCGGAGTAGCCTGCACGGCGCGCGGCGGGGCAGAGGCCGAGCGCATGACCAGCACGAACACGGCCAGTGAGACCACCGTGACGTCACAGGCGGGTGTGGCTGACACATCCGTCGTCGACATCGTCACCGACGCCGGCGCGGCCACCATCATCGCGGGCCTCAACCGCCTGGTCACCGAGGGGCGTGTGCGTGTGCTCGTAGGCACCCGCGGCCTGCTCGGCGAAGGCTGGGACTGCCCCGCGATGAACACGCTCATCGATCTCACAGCGACTGCGACCTCGGCGGCGACGCAGCAGCTGCGCGGGCGAACGCTGCGGCTCGACCCGGCGTGGCCGGGTAAGGTCGCCCACAACTGGACGGTCACGTGTCTGCTGCCGGCACGGTCGAAGCTCGACGGCAGCTCTGAGCTCAGCCGGCTGAACCGCAAACACGAACACCTCTGGGGCGTCGATCTCGAGAGCGAACGCGAGATCGTCACTGGTCTCGCCCATGCGCTCACGATGGAGCAGGTCGCACGGCTCAGCGTGCGGCTCGGACAGGGCGGCGAAACTGGCGGCATACCCTCAGGCGGTGTCAGACCAGAGGCGGCGGCGAAGCTCACCGAGCGCAGCCTTGCGGCCCTCGAACCGCGGCCCACGACTTGGAGACGCTGGGGCGTCGGCGAACCCTACGCCGACCAAGAGGGTCAGGCCGCCGTTCTCGGCGACGGGCGCTCCGTTGCGAATCTGCACGTGCCGACGCTGCTCGGCCTCACCGCAGTGCTCTGGGCCGTTGCCGCGCTGTTCGCCGTGCTCATAGGGCGAACGTTCTTCGGCTTCGGCCTGTCAGCGGGCAGCCTCATCGCTGCGCTCGTGTACCTCGTGGTCTGCGTCTGCGTGCTCTGGCGCCCCACGCTCGAGGCGGCCCGGCGCATTCGCTACCGGGCCCGTCCCGAGCAGGTCTACGTCGGCGCCCTGCAGTCGATAGCCGACACCTTCGCCGACGAGGGCACCACCGAGCGCATCGGCCGTGCCAACCTGACGGTGGCGGCCACACGCGACGAGAAGAGGCGGCCCCTCTCGTGGACGCTCGGCGTCAACGGCGGCTCCGAGGCCGACCGTCGTCTCATCATGGATGCCGTCGGCGAGATGTTCGGCCCGGTCGAACGCCCGCGATTCCTGCTGCGCATCGATCGTGGGCCGGTCACCTTGGCCAGCGTTCTGACGGATGGCCCGCTCGCCCTGCTCGATCGCCTGCTGCCCGCCTCGACGCTGCTTGCGGTGCCGAAGGAGATCGGTCGGCGTGCAGAGACCGCGAAGCGCTTCGCAGATCGGTGGAGTCGCACCGTCGGGCCCTGCGAGCTGATCGAGGCGCGTGGCATCGAGGCTGCACCTCTGATGACCGAGGCGCGTCGAGGGCAGCGTCCGTCGCCGCAGCGACGTCGGGTGTGGAGCTGAACCTCCGCTGCCTCGGCGAGCAGTCTGAGCAGAGTTCTCTAGCGTGCGGTCTTGCGCCGCGGGCCGGGCATCGTCTGCCGCACTGCGAGCCAGGCAGCGACGGCGCCGACGGCGGCGAACGCCGCGAAGAAGAGGGTCAGCGAGCGTGCGCTGCCGGGAATCGTCGGCCCGCCGAGATTCACCAGCAGGCCGGCCAGCGCCGAACCGACCGTGTTCGCCAGCAGCTGCACCGTGTTCACTCCGGCCGAGGCCTTCTGCGATTCCACGGGGTCGTCCGTGCTGCGCAGCGCTGCGGCGGCCGTGTGCCCGAACGACGACCCGATGCCCACGCCCGCGACGAACAGCGCGGCGAACCATAGCGCGACCGTGCCGAGCCCGGCATCCGCCGGCTGCACTAGGGCGTAACCGGCCAGGCCGACCGCAAGCAGCATCGGGCCGCCGACGCGCAGGGTCGCAACCCTGCCGTCAGACACGGCGCCTGAGGTGAGGATGCCGCCGAACGTCCAGCCCCACGAGATCATCGCGCCCAGAAAGCCGGCGACGAACGGCGACATCCCGGCGAGCTCCTGGCCGAAGAGCGGAACGAACGCCTCGACCGTCGAGGCGGCAGACAGAGCGGCGATCACGATGTAGATCCACCGCAGCGGCGAACCGCCCCGGTAGACGCTGTGCGGCAGCAGGGTGCGTGATCCGCTGCGTTCGACCAGCACGAACGCGACTGCCAGCGCTGCGGCGACGCCGAGCAGGGCGAGCACCTGCCGCTGCCCGGTGAAGACGACGGTCAGCGAAAGCGCCGCCGTGACTCCGGTGAGCAGCGTGAGCGAGACGATCGGCATGCGTTCGAGCTGTTCCGCGGATGCCGTGCGCGGCAGGGTGCGCAGCGCCAGGCCGGCTGCGACGAGCGCTCCGATCGCCAGCGGAGCGAACGCCCCGCGCCAGATGCCGAACTCGGCGAAGAGACCGCCGAGCATGGGGCCGACGAAGTTGCCGACGCCCCACATGGCCGAGAGTAGGGCGATAGCGCGCGTCCAGAGTCGGGGAGCGAGGGCCACGCGCATGACCGCATAGGCCAGACCGGTCAGCAGGCCGCCGGCGCAGCCCTGCACGAACCGGCCCGCCAGGAACATCGGCATGTTCGGTGCGATCATGCTGAGCACCAGGCCGGTGGCGAAGCCGAGGAACGCGACGAGGTACGCGCGGCGGGCGCCCCAGCCGGCCAGGGCACGACCGACGAAGAGCGAGGCGACCACCGAGGGCAGCAGAAACGCGGTCGACACCCACGCATAGAGCTCTTGGCCGCCGATGTCGGCGACGGCGCTCGGCAGCAGACTCGCGGTCAGATAGACGTTGGTGCCGTAGAGCGCGATTCCGCTGGCGAGCACGATGACGGCTGCTCGGCTCGGGGCGGCGAAGAGATCGCGCCAGGACGCTGCAGTCTTCGGGGTGGTGGATGCGGTGGGTTCGGTAGACATACAGGGCACAGAATACCGGGTGCAGGTGGCTGAAGGTTCGACGCCGTCAGAATGGCGTTCGCCATGTTCACGCGTGTGAACTAAGATAGATTGGCTCCTCGTTTCGTCTCGATGGAGCCCCGGCGGTTGCCGACCGCCGTCTGTTCCGTGCCCGACCTGGCACACACACATTTTGAGGATGAACCTGATGGCCCTAGTTTCACGCGAGGATCTTCGCAACGTCGCAATCGTGGCACACGTCGACCACGGCAAGACCACGCTGGTCGATGCGATGCTCCGCCAGACGAACTCGTTCGATTCGCATGCCGAGGTCGAAGACCGCGTCATGGACTCGAACGACCTCGAGCGTGAGAAGGGCATCACCATTCTCGCGAAGAACACCACGATCTTCTACAACGGCCCGGCAAGTGACGGCAAAGACATCACGATCAACGTGATCGACACCCCCGGTCACGCCGACTTCGGCGGCGAGGTCGAGCGCGGCCTGAGCATGGTCGACGGCGTCGTGCTTCTGGTGGATGCCTCTGAGGGGCCGCTGCCGCAGACGCGTTTCGTGCTGCGCAAAGCGCTGGCCGCCCGTCTGCCGGTCATTCTGGTCGTGAACAAGACCGACCGCCCCGACGCTCGCATCGAAGAGGTCGTCGAAGAGAGCCAGGATCTGCTGCTGAGCCTTGCGGGCGATCTCGAAGACGAGGTGCCCGACCTCGACGAGGATGCACTGCTCGACGTCCCGGTCATCTACGCGTCAGGTCGTGCCGGCCGTGCCAGCTGGAACCGGCCCACCGACGGAGAGCTGCCCGACAGCGACAACCTGGAGCCGCTGTTCGAAGCCATCATGAAGCACGTTCCGGCTCCGAAGTACGATGACGAGGCCCCGCTGCAGGCTCACGTCACCAACCTCGACGCCTCGCCGTTCCTCGGCCGTCTTGCCCTGCTGCGCATCTTCAGCGGCACGCTCACGAAGGGCCAGCAGGCGGCGCTGATCCGCAGCGATGGCTCGCAAGAGAACGTGAAGATCACCGAGCTGCTCAAGACGAAGGCCCTGACCCGTGTGCCAGGTGAGAGCGCCGGCCCGGGCGAGATCGTCGCAATCGCCGGCATCCCCGACATCACCATCGGCGAGACGGTGACCGATCCCGAGGATCCCCGCCCGCTGCCTCCGATCATCGTCGACGACCCCGCGATCTCGATGACGATCGGCATCAACACCTCGCCGCTGGCCGGCCGCGTCAAGGGCGCCAAAGTCACCGCACGTCTGGTCAAGGAGCGCCTGGAGCGCGAGCTCATCGGCAACGTCTCGATCAAGGTGCTGCCGACCGATCGCCCGGACACCTGGGAGGTGCAGGGCCGTGGAGAGCTGGCCCTGGCAATCCTCATCGAAGAGATGCGTCGTGAGGGCTACGAGCTCACCGCAGGCAAGCCGCAGGTGGTCACCAAAGAGATCGACGGCAAGACCTACGAGCCGACCGAGCAGCTGACCGTCGACGTGCCTGAGGAGTTCCTCGGTGCGGTCACGCAGCTGCTGGCCGCACGCAAGGGCCGCATGGAGAGCATGACGAATCACGGCAGCGGCTGGGTGCGCATGGAGTTCATCGTGCCGTCGCGTGGTCTGATCGGCTTCCGCACGCAGTTCCTGACTGACACCAAGGGCACCGGCATCGCGAACACGCTGGCCGCAGAGTACGAGCCCTGGGCCGGCCCGATCTCGACCCGTGTGAACGGATCGATCATCGCCGACCGCGCCGGTGTGGTGACCCCCTTCGCGATCACCAACCTGCAGGAGCGCATGTCGTTCTTCGTCAAGCCCACCGAAGAGGTCTATGAGGGCATGGTCATCGGCGAGAACTCGCGCGCCGAAGACATGGACGTCAACATCACCAAAGAGAAGAAGCTCACGAACATGCGTTCGGCGACCGCTGACACTTTCGAGTCGATGACGCCGAGCCGTGAGCTCACGCTTGAGGAGTGCCTTGAGTTCGCCCGCGAAGACGAGTGCGTCGAGGTGACTCCCGAGGCAATTCGCATCCGCAAGGTCTCACTTGACGCGAACGAGCGCGCCAAAGAGGCTTCGCGTCGTCGCAACGCCTCGAAGTAGGTCGCGCGGCGTCTACGCGGCGTAGCACTCGTTTTTCGGAGTGCCCGCGCCGCGGAGCGACATTCGTCTCAAGAGCGGGTGGTCAGTGGCAGCAATGCCCACTGACCACCCGCTCTTTCTGTGTGCCTTGTGCCTTGTACCGCAGCAGATCACACCGCCGGAACTCAAACCAGCTCGACACGTCACCTCGACACGGTTGCCGGTAGTCACGGTTTGGCTTGCGCGGTCTGGGTCTGGTTGCCAGAGGTCACGATTTCGCTGGCATGTTCACGGTTTGGCTGGTGCGATCACGGTTTTGTCAGAATGCGTGTGATCTTAGCGGAAGTGTGCACGGGCTGGCGGAGCGGTGCTGTAGCAGCGGGTAGAAGGCGGACTGCAGAGTGCAGACGGCAGACGGCAGAAGGCAGAGGGCAGAGGGCAGAAGGCACAAAGCAGACAGCAAAAAGCCCTGACCCCAGTGTGAGCTGGAGGCCAGGGCTTCAGAACGCCGACGGTCAGATGCCGGGATAGTTGCGCTCGACGTTGCCCATGTAGAGCTGATGCGGGCGACCGATCTTCGTGGTCGGGTCATCGTTCTGCTCGCGCCACTGCGCGATCCAGCCGGGCAGACGCCCGATGGCGAACAGCACGGTGAAGAACTTCGTGGGGAAGCCCATCGCTTTGTAAATGACGCCGGTGTAGAAGTCGATGTTCGGGTACAGACGACGTGACTGGAAGTAGTCGTCTTTGAGCGCGATCTCTTCGAGTTCGGTGGCGATCTCGAGCAGCGGGTCGTGGACGCCCAGCTCGTTGAGCACTGACTCTGCCGAGGCCTTGACGATCTTGGCGCGCGGGTCGTAGTTCTTGTAGACACGGTGGCCGAAGCCCATCAGGCGGATGCCCGACTCTTTGTTCTTGACCTTCTCGACGAAGTCGCCGACGCTCATGCCCGACTCGCGGATCTGCTCCAGCATGGTGAGCACGGCCTCGTTCGCTCCGCCGTGCAAGGGCCCGAACAGGGCGTTGATGCCTGACGACACGCTGGCGAAGATGTTCGCCTGCGTCGAGCCGACGAGGCGAACGGTCGAGGTCGACGCGTTCTGCTCATGGTCGGCGTGCAGAATGAGCAGACGTTCGAGGGCACGGCTCACAACCGGGTTGACCTCGTACTCCTCAGTGGGCATGCCGAAGGTCAGACGCAGAAAGTTGTCGACGTAGCCGAGCTTGTTGTCGGGGTACATCAGCGGCTGACCCAGGCTGCGCTTGAGTGCATAGGCGGCGAGTACCGGCATCTTCGCGAGCAGACGCACCGACGAGACCTTGACTTGGTAGGCATCCTGCGTGTCGAGCGAATCCTGATAGAAGGTCGACAGGGCGCTTACCGCGCTGGCGAGCACCGACATCGGGTGTGCTTCTTTGGGAAAGACGTCGAAGTAGCGTTTGAAGTCTTCGTTCAGCATGTTGTGATGCATCACTCGGTACTCGAAGTCGGTCAGCTCCTCGGGCGTGGGCAGCTCTCCGTGGATCAGCAGCCAGGCGACCTCGAGAAAGCTAGAGTGCTCGGCAAGCTGCTCGATGGGATACCCGCGATAGCGCAGGATGCCTTCGTCACCGTCGATGAATGTGATGTTCGACTTGGTCGAGGCGGTGTTCACGAAACCTGGATCGAACGACGTCAGCCCCGTGTTCTTGGTGAGCTTTGTGAAGTCGATCGCATCGTGTCCCGCCGTCGTCTCAAGGATGGGGAACTCGGTCTCACCGTTCGGATGAATCAGCTTCACAGTTTTGTTGCGGTCGCTCACTGCTGTCTCCCTTTACTGATGTGTGACGGCGTCACGGCGTTGTAGCACGGTCAAACGCAATCCTACGAGGTGCGGGTCGGTTCATGAAATCGAGCCCGGGATTCGCCGGTAGGTGTCGGAGAACCTCGCCAAAGACTGTCAGCCCAGCACAAGGCTCTCTGTATGAGAGGCACAAAGTGTGCGTGATATGAGCAGCGCAAAGAGTTCATGCGACGGCGCACCGTGACGATCGCGTCTCGTGTGTTCGCTGCGTTCGCGGCGGTCAGCCGTCGATGTGATCGAGAGGCATCAGGCGGATGTGCCGGTGCCGCCCGCAGGTCAGAGCGACAGGCGAGCTGCGGCGGTCTCGATCGCGGCATCGGTCGCCGTGAGTGCGAGACGCACATACCGCTCGCCGGCCGAACCGTAGAAGTGCCCGGGGCCGCCGATGACACCCAGCTCAGCGAGTGCGCGCATGGTGTCCCAGCCGTCCTCGCCACGAGTGCCCCACAGGTAGAGGCCCGCAGTGCTGTCAGAGATCTGCAGGCCCCAGGTGCGTGCCGCGGGCAGCAGCAGTTCGCGACGCCGACGGTAGACAGCCTTCTGAACCTGGACGTGTTCGTCGTCGTCCAGCGCTGCGGTCATCGCGGCCTGGATCGGACGTGGCAGCGAGAGCCCGAACTGCTTGCGCAGGTTGACCAGCGACTGCACGAGCTTCGGGTCACCGGCGACGATGCCGGTACGGTAGCCCGCCATGTTGGACTGCTTGCTGAGGGAGTACATCGACAGCACGTTGTGCAGGTCGCCGTCGGTGACGGCGTCTTCCAGGATGCAGGGCACGTGCGCATCCCACGGGGCCTCCCAGCCCAGCTCGGCATAGCATTCGTCCTGCACGATGATCGCGTCGAGCTCGCGGGCCCGCGCGACGGCTCGACGCAGCAGCTGCACGTCGTTCACGCGGCCGTCTGGGTTGCCGGGGGAGTTCAGCCAGATCAGACGAGTGCCAGCCGGCCATTCGTCGGGATCGTCGCTGCTCACCAGCCGTGCGCCTGTCGCATCCGCGCCGACCGCATAGGTGGGGTAGTGCACGACGGGCTGCACCACGACGTCATCTGGCCCCAGCCCGAGCCAGAGCGCGAGCTGTGCGATGAACTCTTTCGAGCCGATCGTGGGCATGACCGCGTCGGTGTCGAGCTCCACCCCTCGGCGGCGGCCGTACCAGCCCGCGATGGCCTCCCGAAGGGCCGGCGAACCCGCGGCGGTGCCGTAGCCCGGCGTGTCGGCGTGATCGGCCAGTGCGCGCTGCACAAGGTCGGGAACCGGGTCGACAGGCGACCCGATCGAGAGATCGACGGGCCCGTCAGGATGCTGTGCGGCGCGTTCGCGAATCGGCTTCAGCTGTTCCCAAGGGTAGGTCGGAGTCTGCGCGACGAGATTGCGTGGCATGCGTCAGTGGCCCTCACCCTGCGGCGGCAGATCGCGAACGGCGGGATGATCGTAGCCGGTCGGGCCGACCTTGGCGGCACCGCCGGGCGAACCGAGCTCTTGGAAGAAGTCGACGTTGATGCGGTAGTAGTCAGACCATTCTTCGGGCAGGTCGTCTTCGTAGTAGATCGCCTCGACCGGGCAGACCGGTTCGCAGGCACCGCAGTCGACGCATTCGTCTGGGTGGATGTACAGGGTGCGATCGCCCTCGTAGATGCAGTCGACCGGGCACTCCTCGATGCAGGCGCGGTCTTTGACATCGACACAGGGCAGTGCGATGACATAGGTCACAGAATCAGCCTCCGAAAGTCTTCCCGCAAGTGTACCGCCAGGCGCTGCCGCCAGACGATGAGGATGTCCTCACCAGCTGCAGCGAGCTGATGCCGACGGCCTGGTCGCTCTCGGCCTCAGTTCGAATGGCTGCCGCTGCGGTGAGGCAGCGGAGCCACCGCGAGAACCGCGACGGCCAGCATGCCGCCGTAGAGCCAGATATAGCCGTTGACGCCGAGGCCGCTGATGATCACACCCTGCGTCGGTGGCGAGGCGGCGAACACGAACATGGTCACCCAGACGCCGACGGCATACCAGGCCGCCGACCATCGGCCTGCGAGCTCGAGTCGCAGCGCCAGAGCGACGCCGAGCAGCGCGACCAGCGAGAAGACGAGACCGTAGGGAATCGTCGGCGAGGCAGAACCTGTCGGACGCCAGACGGCGTTGTGACTGAAAGTGGTGATGAACGTGACCAGCACGCCGAGCAGAATGAGCAGAATCGGCGTGAGCACCGAGTGCACGATGCGTCGTCTGCCGGTCGTGACGGCCCCGGTCGGCGGGCTGTAATAGACCTCTGATCGGCCGCTTCTGATCGGCTCCCAGCCGTTGACCAGATCGCGCTGAGCGTCTGGCGACGCCGCGTAGGCGCGCCCGCCGATCTCGGTGAAGTACTCGAAGCCGGGAACTGGGCCGCCGGTGCCGTTCGAAAGAGCGTAGTAATCGCCTTCGACGATCAGCTGGGTGCGGTAGCACTGCATGGCCCGACGAATCTGATCGTGGAAGGGCCGCACATCGACACTGGTGTCGATCTGCCGGTCGGGCACCGTCACCTGACGGCTGTGGGGCAGTGGCTCGAATCTGCTGTTGGCCCGAGTGCGTGCGGCGTCGCGCCGCACTGCGCTGCGCGGACGCTGCACCGCGAAGAGCGTCGACGGATGCCATGCCTCGTCGTCGAGATGGGCGGCGTCGAAGGCGCGCTGGGTCGCTCGATGCACCATGACATGGTCGGGGTGTCCGTAGCCGCCGATGGCGTTGTACGTGACGATCGCATGCGGCCGCACCTGTTGGATGACCGCCTGGATGTCTTCGGCGACCTGATCGAGCGGGGCGTTTGCCAAGGCGTTCTCGGGGGAGTCATCGGCAGGCTCGGCGACCCCGCCAGGCCCCCACTGCATGCCCGAGTCGCTGTAGCGATGCAGCGCGACGTCGGCGGGCTTGGCGTGCAGACCGCCGAGCCATCGATGGTCAGTGACCCCAAGCTGTCGCACCGCCTGGCTGAGTTCGGCCTCGCGTGCCGCTGAGAACTCGGGCTGATCGTGTTCGAGGTACTTCAGCGACTCGGGAATCACCTCGCCGAGCTCGCCGCGCGTCGCGGTGAGTACGGTGACCTGAGCGCCCTGGGCGGCATATGTGGCGATCGTGCCACCGCTCCAGAGCGTCTCGTCGTCGGGATGCGCGTGCACAAAGAGCACGCGTTTGGCGGAATTCTCCATGCCGACCATTGTGGCACCAGCCGCCGACACACGGGCAGCGGCTCGCTGCCCACCGCGGGGAAACCGCCGCCGAAGGCCGGCTCTGCCGCGGAATCCGAACGCTGCGTCGTTCGTCGGGGGCGCAGTCTCGCCGTTCGACCGCAGAGGCGATCTACCTGCGTGAACGGCTGAGCGAGGGCCGCCAACAGGCGTCGACAATCGCACAGGACCCGGTTGCGTGAGACAGACAAAAAAGTACGGCTTCCCGGAGCCAGAAATTCGGATTCCCGAATAGTGATCAACCCCGTGTGTACGGTCACTCCCGGTGCTAGTGTCAGGCGAGTCCACACTTCATCTGATGATTGGAACGGTGTGTTTCTCGGCACGTTTTTGATCGGCCTGCGCGAGGGCCTCGAAGCCACGCTGATCGTCGGCATCATCGCTGCGTTCCTGCGCAAGAACGGCAAGCCGCTCAGGCCCCTGATCGTCGGCGTCACCGCTGCGGTGCTGCTCAGCATCGCCGTCGGCGTGCTGCTGCAGACCCTCTCCATGAATCTGCCTCAGGCCCAGCAGGAGGCCCTCGAGACCGTCATCGGGGCCATCGCCGTGGTCTTCGTCACGACGATGATTCTGTGGATGAACCACCACGCCAAAAGCATGAAGCGCGACCTCGAGCACGACGCCTCGAGCGCGCTGAACGCGGGCGGCGCATACGCGCTTGCCGGAATGGCGTTTCTCGCCGTGGTCAAAGAGGGGTTCGAGACCGCTGTCTTTCTGCTTGCCGCCATTCAGGCCTCGCAGTCGAGCGAGGCCCTCGCGCTCATCGGAGCGGCTGCAGGCATTCTCGTGGCCGTCGCGATCGGATTCGCGATCTACGTCGGCGGGCTGCGTCTGAACCTGCGCAAGTTCTTTCGCATCACCGGCATCTTCCTCGTCTTCATCGCCGCAGGTCTGGTGCTGAACGTCTTCCGCACCGCACACGAGGCAGGCTGGATCGTCATCGGGCAGCAGCAGATCGGCGACTTCTCGGCCTGGATGCCGAAGACCTCGGTACTGGGCGCGGTCATCACCGGCATGTTCGGCATTCCGACCGATCCTCGTCTGATCGAGGTGCTCGCCTGGCTGGCCTACCTGCTGCCGGTACTGGTTATTTACTTCTGGCCCGACTCGCACACCGTGCCGCTGCACCGTCGGCTGCGGCTGAAGATGTGGCTGGCCGGTGGCGCCGTGGTGCTGGCGGCGGCGCTGTTCGCCCTGGTGCCTCGCGTGCACACGGATGCGATGGGAGACACGCTGCAGGCCCAGCGCCCTGGTACGGCACCGGGGGCGACCATCTCGGTTCGACTGACCGAGGTAAGCGCCGATCAGATCACTTTGGCCGTCGACGGGCAGGACGACGTGACACTGCACCATGTCTCTGACGGCGTCGTCGGAGGCGTGGAGCAGAGTCAGTGGGAGACCACGGTGTCGTCGCCGACGCCGAGCGATCTGCCGACGAACCCCACGGTCGCCGATCTGCAGCGACGCAACGGCGGTCGGCTGCCGTCTGGCCTGAACTTCGAGCGCACACCCGGGCCTTTCGAGGCGCAATGGAGCCAGCGACAGACTTACAGCGCCCGCACGAGCGGCAGCACGCTGATCAACGCCGCGCAGAGCACCACGCTGAACGCGGTGCTGGCCGGCGGCGGCATCAGCGGAACCAAGACGGTCAGCGTCAGCGGCGGTCTGGGCGCAGGCTGGGTCGTCCCCGACGACGAGGTCGCTGCGGTGACTGATCGCCTCGTCGACGCACAGCAGCAGGCGGCCGAGCGTGCTCTGTGGTGGGGATGGCTTCCCGGCGTGCTGCTGAGCGTCGCCGCCGGTCTGCTGCTCTCGGGCGCGCTCGATCATCGTCGGGCCAAAGATCAGATCGCGGAAGACGCAGAGGCCGGAGTTCATCCTGCGCGGCAGGCCGGTGCTGAGGGTGACCACGCACCGGTCGAGACCGGCGCCGCTGCGAAGTGACGGTTTTCTCTGCGCTCCGTGCAGAGAATCAGAGAGCGGAGAGATCCGCGACAGTTGGAGGGAACACACAGATGAAGAAGCATCACACTCGGGTGCTCGTCGCCGGCGGCGTCGCCGTGCTGGCCGGAATCAGCCTGGCAGGGTGCTCGTCAAACGGCGGCGATGCGGCACAGTCGTCCGGCGGCGCCGCACAGGTCAATGTCACGCTCGCCAGTGACAACGGCAAAGACACCTGCAAGCTCGACACCACCGAGGCCGCTGCCGGCCCCGTGACCTTCACGGTCAAGAACGAGAGCGCGCCGGCGATCAGCGAAGTCGAGCTGCTGTTCAACCAGAAAATCATCGGCGAGAAAGAGAACCTCGCCCCAGGCCTCGACCCGGTGAGCTTCACCTCGACGCTCGACGGCGGCAAATACCGCATCTACTGCCCTGGCGCAGACACCGAGTATGTCGATTTCACCGTGACCGGTGAGGCAGCCGCCGCTCCCAGCGGCTCGGCACAGGACGTCCTCAACGCCGGTGTGCCCGCGTACGGCAGCTACATCAAAGATCAGGTCGCCCAGTTGGACTCGACGGTCAAAGCCCTCGATGCGAAGGTGCAGGCCGGTGACGTCGAAGGCGCGAAGACCGCCTACGCCACTGCTCGCCCGTACTACGAGCGTGCTGAATCGGCCGTCGACGGGTTCCTCGTACCCGGCAACGAGAACCCCGAAGACAACGCTCAGAACCTCGACTACCTGATCGACATGCGCGAGTCGAACCTCGACGACGCAGCTGGCTGGCACGGCTTCCACGCCATCGAGCGCGACCTCTGGCAGGGCGGTGCGATCACTGCCGAGACCAAGACCCTCTCGACCGAGCTGGTCAAGAACGTCGACATTCTGAACACGCAGGTCATCCCGACCTTCACCGAAGGCCTGAAGCCCGAGGATCTCGCCAACGGCGCAGCCGACCTGCTCGAAGAGGTCTCGACCACGAAGATCACCGGCGAAGAAGAGGCCTACAGCCACATCGACCTCGTCGACTTCGCAGGCAACGTCGAGGGTGCACAGCAGGCGTACGCTTCGCTGCGCGACGGCCTCGACAAGATCGATCCCGACCTGGTGAAGACCATCGACCAGGAGTTCGAGAACGTGCAGAAGATGCTCGACGGCTACCGCGACCCGTCAGCGCTCGGCGGGTTCAAGACCTACGACGAGCAGCTGAAGGCGAGCGACTCTGAGAAGCTCACCAAGGGCATCCAGCCGCTGCACGACGCGCTGGCCTCGATCGCAGAGAAGGTCGCCACCGCGTAGTCTGCTGCCAGAGGTGCACCAGCACCGCTGAGCACAGCGTCGTCTGAGTCGCTCGAGCACAGATGACGACGGCCATACGGCCGAAAGATATCGAGTACGCGATGACGCGGGGCGCCGGCACTGAGCCGACGCCCCGCTCTCGCGCGGCAGGCAGTACAGCAGCACGCAAGATCGCAGCAGGGGAAGAACGACAGATGTCAGAGAAACAGTCAGAGAGCCACGAACCCGGCCACGCACCCGACGCAGGCGCTGAGACGCAGGCGACGGGGGCATCCGCCGAAGAGGCGAAGCCACGAGCCGGAGTGAGCCGCCGTGCGCTGCTGACCGGCACCGGACTCGGCGTTGTGGGAGGTGCGCTCGCCGGAGGCGGCATCACCTGGGCCACGACGAACCAGGACGGCAAAGACACCATCGAGCTGCACGATTCGGTGCCGTTCTACGGGCAGGCGCATCCGGCAGGCGTGCAGACGCCGCCGCAGCGCTACCTGATGTTCATGACGTTCAATGTGAAGACGACTTCGAGGCAGCAGCTGCAGACGCTGCTGGCACGGTGGACGGCCGCAGCCGGCCTGCTGCAGAAGGGCGACGCCGTCGGGTCGGTCGAGCCGACCAGCGAGCAGGGCGTGCCCAAAGACACCGGCGAGGCCTACGGTCTGGCCCCGGCGAGCCTCACCGTCACGATCGGGCTCGGCCCGTCGCTGTTCGCACCCGGGCGCTTCGGGCTCGAGAACAAGCGACCCTCTCTGCTCGCCGATCTGCCGGCTCTGCCGAGCGACAACTTCGACCCGGCGCTCACCGGCGGCGACCTCAGCGTGCAGGCATGCGCCGACGACCCGCAGGTCGTGTACCACGCGGTGCGCAACCTCGCGCGCATCGGGCGCGGGCTGGTCGAGACGCACTGGACGCAGATGGGCTTCGGGCGCGCGTCGGCCGGGCCGGGGCAGCAGACGCCGCGCAACCTGATGGGGTTCAAAGACGGCACGCGCAACATCACCACCGACGACGACTACGAGAAGTTCGTCTGGAGTGACGGCGACGGCCAGGACTGGTTCGCCGGAGGCACCTATCAGGTCGTGCGCAAGATTCGTATGAGCATCGAGACTTGGGACGCCGACCGCATCGGCGATCAGCAGACGATCTTCGGGCGCACGAAGGGCGAGGGCGCTCCGCTGACCGGGTCGAAGGAGTTCGACGACCCGGACTTCGCCGCCACCGACGACCACGGGGAGCGCATCATCGATGTGACCTCGCACATTGCGCTGGCGGCGCACGAGAACAACGACGGGGTGAAGGTGCTGCGGCGGTCGTACAACTACACCGACGGGCTGAACCCGCATGCGCAGCTCGACGCCGGCCTCGTGTTCATCACGTACCAGAACGACCCCGAGCACTTCGCACGTCTGCAGCGGCGGCTCGGCGCGTCAGACCTGCTGAACGAGTACATCTCGCACATCGGGTCGGGCATCTTCGCGATTCCGCCCTCGCCGAAAGAGGGGCGCTACATCGGTCAGGAGCTCTTCGAAGGCTGAGTCGCTCGGCGCTGGGGCTGCAGCACCGGCACACCGTTCGCCTGCTCGACGATGCGCTCGAGCTGATCGGGCGGCGTCAGGTTCTCGCCGAGTCGGTTCGGCTTGCCCGCACCGTGGTAGTCGCTCGAACCGGTGACGATGAGGTCATAGGTGCGCGCGACCTGCATGAGGTGTGCGCGGAACTCCGGCGGATTGAGCCGGTGCCAGACCTCAAGACCGCCGAGCCCGGCGTCGGCCATCCGGTGCATGAGGTCGTCGTCGGGCCCGGCGCCGCGCCCGACCGTCGCCGGATGCGCGACCACTGGAACGCCGCCGGCCTCGCGAATCAGCGTGATCGCCTCGACCGGGTCGGGTGCGAAGTACGGCTCGTAGTAGCCGGCGCGCGGATGCAGCATTCGGTCGAAAGCCTGGGTGCGGTCTGCGACGATGCCGCGTTCGACTAGGGCGTCGGCGATGTGCGGGCGACCGATCGCCTTCGCCTCGCCTGACTGTGCGAGCACGTCGGCCCAGGTGACGGGGAAGTCTTTGGCCAGCCGGGCGACGATGCGTTCGGCGCGGTGCTCGCGGGAGTCCCGAATCTCTGCGGTCAGCTCGGTGAGCGCCCGGTTCGTCGGGTCGAACAGGTAGGCGAGCATGTGCATCGAGCCGCTGCGGGTGATCGTCGACAGCTCCATGCCTCGCACGAGGCCGATGCCCGCCTGCTCGGCGGCGCAGGCGGCTTCGTCCCAGCCGTCGGTGTTGTCGTGGTCGGTGAGTCCCAGGCAGTCGAGGCCGGCAGCCGATGCCTCGTCGATCAGCTCGGTCGGCGACTGCGTGCCGTCAGACACCCGTGAATGGGTGTGCAGGTCGATGCGAGTGAATGAGAGGGCCATGTCGTCATCGTACGTGAGCCGCTGCCTCGTATCGCCGACGTGCCTCTGCGGCGTGTGAGATCGCCTGTTGACACCGGTGCGAGAATGAGAGCATGAGCGATTCAGCACAGAAGCCGGGTGAGGCGCGCTCGCGCACCCCGAAGAACGAGCACTTTCGCACCTACATCTCACAGGGCTGGGCAGATCGAGAGGCGCAGGTTCCCGGCACCGACGTCGTGGCCAGGTTCGCCGAGGATCGTCGCGATCGTCTGCATGCGATGCTTCCCGAACACACACTCGTGGTTCCCGCTGGCGACGTCAAAGTGCGCAGCAACGACACCGACTTCCGCTTTCGGCCGCACAGCGCCTTCACCCATCTGACGGGTTGGGGAGCAGGCGCGGTGCCGGGCGCCGTGCTCGTGCTGCCGCCGGTCGACAGCGATGGCGAGCCAGTGCTGCTCTTCCGCAAACCCGCCGGCCGAGACACCGACGAGTTCTATGCCGACCCCGCCATCGGCGAGTTCTGGAACGGGCCGCGGCCCGGTCTCGACGAGATCGCGGCTCGACTGGGCGTCAGCACGGCCGACATCCGCCAACTGCCTTCGGTCTTGGGAGCGCACAGCGGCCCAGTCTCCGTGATCGCCGGTGTCGATGCGAATGCAGACACCGCGGTCGTCGACTTGGGGGAGCGTCACGACGTCGCTGGCGACAGCCTGCTCGAACGTGATGCGAGCGAACTGCGTCTGGTCAAAGACAGCTGGGAGATCGCGCAGATTCGCGAGGCGGTCGCGGCCTCCAAGGCGGGTTTCGACGACATCCTGCGACGGATGCCGGAGATCAGCGGGCACCCGCGAGGCGAACGTGTCGTGGAAGGGACGTTCTGGGCGCGCGCTCGCGAGCTCGGCAACGATGTCGGCTACGACACCATCGCTGCTGCGGGAGATCACGCGTGCTATCTGCACTGGACCGACAACGACGGCGCGGTGCAGGACGGCCAGCTGATTCTGATCGACGCGGGCGTCGAGGTCGACAGCCTGTATACGGCCGACGTCACTCGAACGGTTCCGGTGTCCGGGCGGTTCTCCGCACGACAGCGTGAGGTGTACGAGGCGGTGCGAGAGGCGGCCGATGCGGCGTTCGCGGTGGCTCGTCCCGGTGTGCGTTTTCGCGACGTGCACAATGCTGCGCTCGAAGTGATCGCTCGCAAGACCAGCGAATGGGGGCTGCTGCCGATTCCGCTGGAGCAGACGCTCGACACGGAATGGCAGCTGCATCGCCGATTCATGGTGCACGGCACCAGCCACCATTTGGGGCTCGACGTGCACGACTGCGCCCAGGCCCGTCGTGAGATGTATCAGGATGCTCTGCTCGAGCCCGGCATGGTGTTCACGATCGAACCGGGGCTGTACTTCCAGGCCGACGACCTGACGATTCCCGAGGACTTTCGCGGCATCGGGGTGCGCATCGAAGACGACGTGCTCGTGACCGACGACGGCGTGGAGTCGCTGACCGCCGCTTTCCCGCGCACGGCCGACGAGGTCGAGGAGTGGTGCGCGTCACCCGAGACGTCGGAGTGATCGGCGGAGCGGCGGCCTCTCGCACGTGCGTGCAGACAGGATTCTTCTCGTCTCACTCCTGCGCGGGAGGCACGCGGCTCAGATCTGCGGTGCGCGCGGCGGGGTCGGATCCCCGAGCGACGGCGTGGTACCGAGGATGCGCTGGGCCTGCCCGGCGACCGACGGATCGGTGACCACCGCATACGCGCTCGCCACGACCGCGGTGGTCGACTGGTAGTTCTTGTAGCGGCGGGTCAGCGCATACGTCACGATGCCCGAGATGATGCCGAACCCGGCGCCCAGTGCGAGAGCGGCGAAGAGGTAGTTCATCCCGTTGTTCGGCGTCCAGATCAGCATGATCAGTCCGAGGAACAAGCCGAACCACAACCCGCTGACCAGCCCGCTGAGAGCCGCCTTCGGGTAGCTCAGTCCGGTGGTGATGCGCTCGATGCTGTGCAGGTCGTTGCCCACGACGCTCACCTTCTCGACGGGGAACTCTTTCTCGACCAGCTGGTCGACGGCGGCGACCGCTTCGCGATACGTCTTGTACTCCGCGACGGTCGTGCCAGTCGGAAGCGTCGGAAACATGTGCGGGTTGGTCTGCCCGGCAGAATTTAGTCCATTGCCCATGACCTCATTGTCGCACTCACGCCGGATTGTCGCACTGGGCTGGGTGCACGGCGTACCATTTGCGTGTGACGTCACCCAAGATCTTTGTCTCCCGCATCATCGGCAGCGGGGTGTTCGACCCTGCCGGTGACCGAGTGGGCCGCACACGTGACGTGGTCGTCACCTATCGCACCGTGGGGCCTCCTGTGGTCGTCGGCCTGTTGGTCGAGGTTCCCGGGCGCAGACGAGTCTTCCTGCGAATCGCTCGGGTCACCGGCATCGTCTCCGGGGCCATCATCACCACTGGGCTGATCAACCTGCGCCGCTTCGAGCAGCGCGCCGGTGAGACGCGCATCCTCGCTGAGATCTTCGGCCGAACCGTGCGCCTGCGCGATTCGCAGCAGACCGGACGCATCGAAGACGTCAGCATCGAGAAGCTGAGCACGGGTGAGTGGGTGATCGCCGACGCCTTCATGCGCAAGCCGAAGACGAACGCATCGCCGTTCTCGCGTGGCGAGACCGTGCTCGTGCCTTGGGATGAGACCGAAGAGATCCACCGTGAGGGCGTCGAGCAGGACACCACCCACCTGCTCGCCTCGTTCCAGGAGCTGCAGGCCCCAGACCTGGCGAGCTCGCTGATGGAGCTGCCCGACCGTCGGCGTGAAGAGGTCATCGAGAACCTGTCGAACGAACGTCTCGCCGACGCGCTCGAAGAGCTTGGTCGCAACGACCAGGCCGAACTCGTGCGCACCATCGATGACATTCGTTTCGCCGAGGTGCTCGACCACATGCAGCCTGACGACGCCGCCGACCTCGTCGCCGAGATCGCTCCAGAGCGCAAAGAGAAGCTGCTGCAGCTGATGGAGCCCGAAGAGGCCTCTGACGTGCGTATGCTGCTGCGCTACGCCCCCGACACCGCCGGTGGTCTGATGACCACCGAGCCGGTGATCTGCTCTGCCGACACGACTGTGGCCGAGGGGCTGGCACTGATCCGCCGACATGAGATCGCACCCGCTCTGGCGGCCGCGATCTGGGTCACGCTGCCGCCCTACGAGGCGCCGACGGGTCGCTACATCGGCATGGTGCACTTTCAGCGGATGCTGCGGTATCCTCCGCATGAGCGTCTCGGCACCCTGGTCGACGACGACATCGAGCCGATGTCCCCTGAGACGTCGGCACTTGAGGTCGCGCGAAATCTTGCCGCGTACAATCTGACGTCGATTCCCGTCGTCGACGGCAACCGACGCCTGCTCGGCGTGGTGACTGTTGACGACGTACTGGACAACCTGCTGCCTGAAGACTGGCGGCACCGAGTCGGGGAGGTGAACGATGATGGCGAAACAGCCGAGCAGTGATCACGGACTGCTGAACGCACCACAGGCACGTCGCGTGCGACTGTGGAAGCGCAAGGATCCTGTCGAGTTCGGCAGCGCCGACACCTTCGGCCGGTTCACTGAATCGTTCGCGCGTGCGATGGGCACGCCAGCCTTCCTGCTCGGTATGAGCGTGTTCATCATCCTTTGGATCACTTGGAACACGATCGGCCCCGAAGACCTGCGCTTCGACTCGGCGGCGATGGGGTACATCGCCCTGACGCTGGTGCTGAGTCTGCAGGCCTCGTACTCGGCTCCGCTGCTGCTTCTGGCGCAGAACCGACAGGACGATCGCGACCGTGTGCAGATCGAGCAGGATCGCCAGCGCGCGGAGCGCAACCTGGCCGACACCGAGTATCTGGCTCGTGAGGTGGTTGCGCTGCGTCTTGCCGTCAGCGAGCTCGCCAGCGAGCGGTTCGTGCGTGATGAGCTGCGCGAGCAGCTCGAAGATCTGACTGCCACCATCCAGGAGCTGCGCGGCGAGATGACACCGCGACAGGCGGGCGAGGGCATCGCCTCATCGGCCGCTGAGGCATCCGTCGGTGCTCACCGCGACGGTCACGCAGCGACGGCCGCACCTCTGAACCAGGCGGTCGACGGGCAGGCGCAGGAACAGCGCTGATGCTGCCCGATCAGACGTCGAAGCGCATCGACCCTGCTTTGGAGGCAGCGCTTTCGCGCGTGCACGATCCAGAGCTTCGTCGGCCGCTCGTCGACCTGGGCATGATCGAGCAGGCGACGCTCGTCGACGGTCGCGCTGAAGCGCTGGTGCGGCTCACGATCACGGGTTGCCCGGCCTCGCAGCGCATCGAGCATGACGTCATCGAAGCGCTCGAAAGCGTCGTGGGCGCAGGCAACGCCAAAGTCACCCTCGAAGTCATGAGCGACGAGCAGCGGCGGGCGCTGCTCGCCTCATTGCGGCAGGGGCACCGCGGCAATCCCTTCGGCGAAGGCACCCTCACCCGGGTCATCGCGGTCACCAGCGGCAAGGGAGGCGTCGGCAAGTCGACCATCACCGCCAACCTTGCGGCCGACCTTGCGGCTCGGGGGCTCGACGTCGGGGTGCTCGACGCTGACGTCTACGGATTCTCGATTCCCGGCCAGCTCGGCATAACGACCGGCCCGACCAAGCTCGACGAGCTGATGCTGCCGCCGATCGGCCATGGGGTGAAGGCGATCTCGATCGGCATGTTCGTGGGGGCGGGCAAAGCCGTCTCGTGGCGTGGACCGATGCTGCAGCGCACGCTTCAGCAGTTTCTGACCGACGTGCACTTCGGCGATCTCGACGTGCTGCTGCTCGACCTGCCGCCGGGCACCGGCGACGTCGCGTTGACGGCCGGGCAGCTGCTGCCAAACGCCGAGGTGGTCGTCGTGACCACGCCCCAAGAGGCCGCCTCCGAGGTCGCCGTGCGAGCCGGACTGCTCGCTGGACAGCTGGGACAGAAAGTGGCTGGCGTCGTCGAGAACATGTCGTGGCTGCAGCAGGGCGATGAGCGCATCGAGGTCTTCGGCTCGGGCGGGGGTCGGCGTGCCGCCGACGAGCTCAGTCAAGATCTCGAACGCCCCGTGCCGCTGCTGGGGCAGATTCCGATGAGCATTCCGGTGCGTGCCGGCGCCGACATCGGGCAGCCGGTCGTGCTGACGGCTCCGGAAGACCCGGCGGCTCAGGCTCTGCACGCCCTGGCAACCAGGCTCGTCGAGCGACCTCGCGGCCTGCAGGGTCGGCAGCTGCCGCTCAGCGTCGGATGACGAGGGCGTGATTCTGTGCGCACGGGACAGGGCATCTCTTCTGGCACGACGAATGGCCAGTGCGCAGTGTGATCAGCATGCACGCCGACCACTGAATTGCGTGATCAGGTCGCGTCGTTGTCGAACGGTGCCGGTCGCTGATTGCGCTCGCGTTCGGCTCGCTCGCTCGCGACGAGCGCGGTGGCTGTGAGTGCGGTGGATGCGATGGCCTCGGTCGCCGCTCCGGCTGCGCCTGCGGCGGTTCTGATGGGCGGATCATCCTGCAGGGCCTCGGCGATGATGCGACGTGGATCGTACTGGCGTGGGTCGAGCTTCTTCCAGTCAAGGTCGTCGATGGCGCCGTCGGTCTCGTCTTTGACACGCTGCTTGGAACTCTCGAGAAACTCTTTGACCTTGCGCGTGCCACGACCGAGCATCTCTGCGTAGCGAGGCAGATTCGCCGGGCCGAGAATGAGCGCAGCAACCACCGCTACCAAGAGGATTTTCTCGAAACTCATTCCCACAGGTATTACAGTAGCCGAGTTGTTCCTATGCTTGCAGCAGGAGGTTGCCATGACATCAGCGGCGAACATCGCCAGGTACACGGCCGAATACCAGACCGAGCCTGAGACGATCGAACGCGCCCGAGCTGCGGCGCTCGAGTGGAATGTCGAGGCGGTCTCACCGATCGTCGGCGCACAGCTTGCACTGCTCAGCGGTGCTGTAGACGCCCGCAACATCGTCGAAGTGGGCACTGGAACAGGTGTCAGCGGTCTGTGGCTGCTGAAGGGCGCGCCAGAGGCTACGCTGACCACGATTGAGTCAGAGGTCGACTACCAGCAGTCGGCCAAACGCTCGTTCGCTCAGGCAGCCCTGCCAGGGTCGCATGTGCGCGCCATTCTGGGGCGTGCATCAGGAGTGCTGGAACGACTTGCCGACCGTTCGTACGATCTGGTGTTCATCGACGCCGACATCGCTTCGGCGCCCGCCTATGTCGCACACGGACTGCGGCTGGCACGACCGGGTGGGCTCATCGTCCTGGCCCACGCACTGGCTCATGGCCGAGTGGCCGATCCAGCGGCCCGGGATGCCGAGACGACTGGGCTGCGAGATCTCATCGAAGAGATCGGCAAGCGAGACCAGATTCGATCATCGCTGCTCCCGCTGGATGACGGCCTGCTGACTGTGGTGGCCCCAGCAAGCTAGAGGCCCCAGCAACTCAGAGACCCGAGCGAGCTAGAAACCCGGTCAAAACCGGTTCAGGCGACCACGTCGGCCAGAACGGAGTGCAGCTCTTTGGCCTCGTCTGGTGTGACGGAGACGACCAGTCGTCCGCCGCCTTCAAGTGGCACGCGTACCACGATGACCTTGCCCTCTCGGACGGCCTCCATCGGTCCGTCACCAGTGCGCGGTTTCATCGCTGCCATGGCATATACCTCTTTCTGAGCGATACGAGCGTGCTGCTTTGCACCACTCCAGTATCTCACGAGCGGTCGAAAAGGGGCAGGGCACACTTCGTCCCAGACCCTTCTGGACATCGATGAGTCTGGGACGAAGACGATGCAGGCTAGAGTCCGGCGCTCTGGGCCCCGTGCTCGGCCTGGGCAGCCGTGAACCCGTCGAAGACCAACTGATCGACGAGTGACTTGTGCGAGAAGCCGGTGAGCTTCAGATAGTCGGCAGCTTTGCGCTCGGCCTGGGCATTCCAGTCGACGTTCAACGAGTCGACCGCGGCGGCGGCGTCGGCAGCCGAGAAGTGCTCGAACTCGAGCTGCTTGATGAGGCCATCTCGTGAGAAGCCGGTCAGATCGAGGTAGTTCTGCGCCTTTCGCGCGGCCTGTGTCTGAGACACTGAGCCCGCCGGAGGCTCGGGCGCACTCGTGGCCGGTGCGGCCTCAGGTGTGGCTTCGGTCTTGGGGGCAGCATCGGTCTGTGCCTCATTCGTGGGTGTGCTCGATGCGAATGGCTGCTGCGTTGCCGACGTGCCGACGCCCGTCGTGGTTGACGACAGCGTGGTGCCTGTGGTGGCACCCGAGGCTATGCCGAGTACGACGACCACGGCAGAGACGATCCAGGCGATGGTCGCCTGCTTGCCCTCCGGGCGCACTTTGAGCCCCTGTTTGTCAGTTGCGTTGCCGGTGAGGGTCAGAATGAGGTCGATCAGTGACCAGATGCCGAAGCCGCCGAGGGTGATGAGCTTCAGGATGCCGGTGCCGACTTTGCCGAGATAGAAGCGGTCGATGCCCAGAGAGCCTAAGAACAGGCTGAGCAGCCAGGTGGCCAGAAAGCTCTTCGGCGACTGGCCCTGCTGTGGAGCGCCGAACTGAGCATTCGGGTTTCGCTGCTGTGCCGTCCACCCGGTGCCGTCGAAGTATCGTTCTGCACCTGGCTGCTGCGGGTCGGGGTACCAACCTGCGGGAGGGGTACTCGGGGTGTTGTTGGTCATGTGGCCAAGCTCCAATCATCAATCGGCTGTGTGTTATCTGAGAATAACCACTCCCACCGACAGCCGAGTGTTCACTGAGCCTGGCGCACCCGGGGTCAGCGCAGCCAGGCGACCAGCGCATCCAGACAGCCCGGCACTTCGTCGACGCGCAGACGTTCGTCGTCGGCGTGCGCCAGCAGTGCGTCTCCGGGGCCGAAATTGACCGCGGGGATGCCGAGCGCACTGAAGCGGGAGACATCGGTCCAGCCGTATTTCGGCTTCGGTTCGCTGCCGACGGCCTCGACGAACTCCTTGGCGATCGGGGCGTCGAGCCCAGGGCGGGCCCCCGGCGACATATCGATGAACTCGATCTCGTAGCCGGCGAAGAGGTCGCGCATGCGCTGCTCTGCCTCGGCTGCGCTGCGGCTCGGTGCGAAGCGATAGTTGACGTGCACGGTGCACTCGTCGGGAATCACGTTGCCGGCGACACCTCCCGTGATGCCTACGGCGTTGAGACCCTCGCGGTAGGCAAGACCGTCGACCGTGATCGTCTCGGGCTCGAAGTCGCGCAGAATGTCGAGAATGCCGGCGGCGGCATGAATCGCATTCACCCCGACCCATGCGCGGGCGGAATGCGCGCGCCGGCCCCGAGTGTGCAGCAGGAAGCGGCACGTGCCGTTGCACCCGCCTTCGATCTCGCCACCGGTGGGCTCGCCGAGGATGGCGAAGTCGGCGGCCAGCCACTCAGGGTGCTCACGAGAGACTCGGCCCAGACCGTTGAGGTCGGCGGCGACCTCTTCGTTGTCGTAGAAGACATAGGTGATGTCGACGCTCGGGGCGGGCACACGACCCGCAACGGCCAGGAACACGGCGTCACCGGCCTTCATGTCGACGGTGCCACGACCGTTCAGCCAGGTGCCTTCGGCGTCAGTCGTGGTGGTGGTCGGCACGTTGTCCCGGATCGGCACGGTGTCGAGGTGCCCCGCCAGAAGCACTCGTCGGTCGCGTCCGAGGTGCGTGCGGGCCACAATGGTGTCGCCGTCGCGCAGCACCTCGAGGTCGGTCTGCGTGCGCAGCGCGTGCTCGACCGCGTCGGCCAGCCGCCGTTCGTCACCCGACTCAGACGGAATGTCGCAGATGGCGCGGGTCAGGTCGATGACCGAGCCGGAGAGGTCGAGAGCGTCGGGCGAAGTGTTCATGGTCAACATGGTAGCGACGGGTACAATCTGTGCCTATGACTGACACCCCAGACAACGCACCCCGCATCGGATTCGGCACCGGCCTCGCCACGCTCACTGCGAAGGGCGATGTGCTGGACGTGTGGTTCCCGCTGCCCGAGCTGCTCGAGAGAGTCGAAGACGCGCCGGGCCAGCAGCCGGGGCTCGAGTCGCACTTTGCGGGGCTCGTCGAAGGCGATCAGGCGCGAGACGAGCTGCGTGAGGTCGAACGTCGGGTGATCTCAGTGGTCGTCGACCTGCAGCAGCCCGTCGAAGACACCGCTGACGCGTATCTGCGCCTGCACCTGCTGTCGCATCTGCTGGTGCAGCCCAACTCGATCAACCTCGACGGCATCTTCGGCCACCTGCCGAACAACGTCTGGACCAACCGCGGGCCGGTCGAGCCCGACACCTTCGACCGTCGCCGCGGGCAGCTGCGCGCGGCAGGCGTCGTCGCGCTGCTGGTCGACAAGTTCCCGCGTCTGATCGACTACGTGAGCCCCAAGGGCGTGCGCATCGGAGACGGCGCTCGCGTGCGTCTGGGCGCACACCTCGCTCCGGGCACGACGGTCATGCACGAAGGCTTCGTCAACTTCAACGCCGGCACTCTCGGCGAGTCGATGGTCGAGGGGCGCATCTCGCAGGGCGTCGTGGTCGGCGACGGCTCGGACATCGGCGGCGGCGCATCCATCATGGGCACGCTCTCGGGTGGCGGTCGCGAGCGCGTGCGCATCGGCGAGCATGCGCTGCTCGGCGCGAATGCCGGCATCGGCATCTCGATCGGTGACGACAGCGTCGTCGAGGCAGGGCTCTACATCACGGCTGGCACCAAGGTCACGCTGCTTGGTGCAGGCGGCACACAGCGCGTCGTCAAGGCCGTTGAGCTGAGCGGCGAGAGCAACCTGCTGTTCCGTCGCAACTCGGTCACCGGTGCGGTCGAGGCGCTGCGTCGAAAGGGTCAGGGCATCGAGCTGAACCCGGAGCTGCACGCTTGAGTGCCGCGTTCAGCGACGAGGCCTGGACGCTCACGGCGGGGCTGCGTGCGCAGATCGACGAACTCGACTTTCTGCGCGAGCTCGGTGACGGCACGCTCGACATGGACGACTTCCTGTTCTATCTGCGGCAGGATTCGTTCTACCTGACGGGCTACGCCAAGGCGCTCGCCTTTGTGGCGACCCACGCTCCCGATCCGCAGAGCGCCGCTTTCTGGGCGGGCGCCGCAGCCGAAGCGAGCACCGGCGAGACCGAGCTGCACGAGACGCTGCTGCCGCACGGCCGTGCCGAAGAGGTGCGCGAGCCGCTGCAGGCGTCGCCCACCTCGCTCGGCTACACGTCGTACCTCGTCGCCACCGCCGCGACCGAGTCGTACGCCGTCGCCGCGGCTGCTCTGCTGCCGTGTTTCTGGGTGTATGCGGATGTGTCGGCTCGGCTGGCCGTGCACGCGCACGACGTGCTCGCGGCCGATCCACGGCATCCGTTCGCCCAGTGGGTGGCCAACTATGACGGCGAGGATTTTCAGCACGCCGTGGTTGAAGCCCGTCGCTGGACGGATGCAGCAGCAGAGCAGGTCGGCGCCGACGAGCGCCAGCGCATGCTCGACGCATTCCTGATCGCCACGCGCTACGAGCTGCTGTTCTGGCGCACGGCGAAGCTCCGCGAGCGCTGGCCTGAGCACTGAGCCGCATGCGCTGAGACGGATGCACTGAGCCACCGTGGGGCACCGAGTGAACGAGAACTGAGAGTCTGAGGAGGCAATCATGCTGTTGGCATTCTCTGTGGCGCCGTCGGGCACCGGCCGAGCCGATGCGTCGGTACACGATGCGGTCGCCGCGGCGGTCAAGGTCGTGCGCGACTCTGGTCTGCCCAATCGCACCTCGTCGATGTTCACTGAGATCGAGGGCACATGGGATGAGGTCTTCGACGTCGCGAAGCGCGCCACTGAGGCGGTCGAGCCGTTCGGGTCGCGGGTCTCGCTGGTGATCAAGGCGGATATCCGCCCAGGTCACACCGGCGAGATCACCGGCAAGCTCGAACGGCTCGAACAGGCCATCGACGAGCTCTGAGACGCCGCTGCGTACAGATCCGTTGTGGGAATGCCTCCCGGATCAGGTCAGATCTCTTCGAGGTCGACGACCTCGAACTCGAGCAGATGCGCACCGGTGGCGACCGGCTTGTGGCTCGCGTCGTGAGCGTGCGCGGCATGGTTCGCGCGGCTGTCGCGCCAGTGTTCGAAGTCCTGCTGCGTCGCCCACTGCGTCAGCACGAAGTAGCGATCCTCACCCGCGGTCGGGCGCAGCAGCTGGAAGCTCTCGAACCCCGGCTGCCCGTCGACCGAGTGACGGCGAGCGGCGAAGCGGCGCTCCAGCTCGGCGCCTTCGCCTTCGGGCACCTCTAGCGCATTGATGACGACGACTGACATGTTGTCTCCTTCTGTTGCGATTCTCGTTCCGAAGGGCTCAGGCGGCCCCACGGCAGTCGGCAGCGCCGACGATCAGGCCCGCTCTTTGAGCACGTAGCGCTGAACCTTCGCGCTCGCGGTTCGGGGCAGCTCGTCGACGAACTCGATCACCCGCGGATAGGCGTGCGCCGCGTAGCGGGTCTTGACCTCCTGCTGCAGCTCGTGGATGAGCGTCTCGTCACCGGTGAAGCTCTGAGCGAGCACGATATAGGCCGCGACGACCTCGCCGCGCAGCTCGTCGGGCTTGCCGACGACCGCGACCTCGCGCACGGCCGGGTGCATGGCGAGCACGCTCTCGACGTCGAGCGGACTGATGCGATAGCCAGCAGCCAGAATGAGGTCGTCGTCGCGCGACACGAAGTGCAGCTGACCGTCGTCGCTCTGCCAGGCGAGGTCTCCGGTGAGGTACCAGCGGCCGTCGTCGGTGTAGCGCTCGGCGGTCTTCTGCGGCGCATCGTCATAACCCGGGAACCACCAGACCGGGCTCTCGGAAGGCGCGAAGGCGAGACGACCCACCTCGCCGGCCTTGGCCGGCCGGTCAGCATCCTGATCAAGGATCTCGCAGTGCCAGCCGGGCAGTGTCACACCCATCGAACCGGCCTGGGCCGGCAGCGAGATGCCCTCGCGCCAGGGCACCCCGATCAGCATGCCGTGCTCGGTCTGTCCGTAGTGATCGTGTGGCTCGGCTCCGAGCACATCGCGCGACCACTCGAGCACCTCGGGCGTCAGGGGCTCACCTGCAGACGACGCGCGGCGCAGGCGCACGGGCAGGTCGCTCTGCGGGTCGTTGCGCATGGCACGAAACATGGTGGGTGCTCCGCAGAAGTTGGTGACGCCGAACCGGCTGAGCACGTTCCAGGCCTGCTCGGCGGTGAATTTGTCGTGCGGCAGCAGGTTCGTGTGGCCCACGACCAGCGGCCCGAGCACCCCGAAGTAGAGCCCGTAGGCCCAGCCTGGGTCGGCGGCGTTCCAGAACACGTCGTCGGGCTGCAGATCGAGCCCGTTGACCATGTACGAGCGGAACGACACCAGCGCCTTCATCGGCAGCGGGACGCCCTTCGGCGCCCCGGTCGTGCCAGAGGTGTAGAGCAGCGCGAGCACGCCGTCACCGCCGATCGAAGCCGATTCGGTGAGGGGCTCGGCCGCTTCGACGAGCGGGCCGAAGACCGCGTCGTCGGCCCATTCCGGGTGCGCGTCTGCCGTCGTGTCGTCGTCGATCGGGTCGACGCGCAGGATGCTCCAGCTGCGCCCGTCTGCCGGCAGATCCTCGCTCGGGTCGAGCTTGTGTCGCTGGCTCGCGTCGGCCACGACCAAAGTGGCACGACCGGCGTTGACCCGCATGCCGATGGCCTGCGCCGCGAGGGCGGTGAAGAGGGGGATGTGCACGGCGCCGAGACGCCAGATGCCGAGCAGAATGCCGATGTAGTCGGCTGATCGAGCCATCATGACGCCGACGCGGGAGCCCTCAGTGACGCCGAGATCGGCGAGCACGCGAGCCGAGCGCTGCGAGAGTTCGTCGAGGTCGCCGAATGTGAGGTCGACGGCATTCCAGTCGGCGTCGACGGTGCGGAAGGCCACAGCATCGCGAGGATGCGCCCGCAGCAGCAGATCGATCGCGTTCGCCTCGGGTGCGTCGTAGACGGCACGCCAGCGGGTGATCTCTTCGTCGATGAGCCGAGTGATCTCGGTGTCGGGCTGCTGCGCTTCGGTCATCTGGGCTCCAGTCTCGTCGTGCTTCTCAGTAAGGCGCACCGCCGTTGCTGCGCCCGGCAGACAGCCTACGTCAGGCGTCGCGCCGAATGTGGATCACACGGAATCCACGCGCAGTGGCTGCACGGCGCACTTCGAAGTCGCCGGGCAGCTCCTCGGCCAGCCAGCGCTGCAGCGAGTCAGCACCGAGCTGCTTGCCGACGACGAGCCAGGCTGCTCCGCCAGGAGCGAGCCGCGGCAGCCAGGTCAGCAGCAGCTCGTGCAGCGCCTGTTTGCCGATGCGGATCGGCGGATTCGCCCATATGACGTCGAACTCAGCATCGTCGGGCACGCCGTCGGGAGAGGCGACGGTGACCCCATCGAGACCGAGGCGATCGGCGTTGCGCGTGGTGGCATCCCTCGCCCGCTCGTTCACGTCGACTGCCCAGACCCGCAGATGCGGTGCACGCAGGGCAAGCGTCAGTGCGATCGGGCCCCAGCCGCACCCGATGTCGAGCGCCTGACCGGTCTGCGGCGGCTCTGGCACGTGATCGAGCAGGATGCGGGTGGCTTTGTCGAGCCCGTCGGGGGAGAACAGGCCACTGGCGACGGCCACTGTGTGTGTGCGACCATCGAGATCGACGTCGATGTCGCGCCAATGCGCGGCCACCTGTGGGTGTTCGGCGAAATAATGCTCTTGAGCCATGCGTTCAGGTTAGTGGAGGTACATATACATGACAGATTCCGGGCGCCCGTTGGACGAGCTGCTGCAAAGGATCGAGGCTCGTGAGCAGGCGACGGAGGCTCTCGGCCGAGAGATCGATTCGACCACTGTGAAGGTCGGCCATGCTCAGGCGCTGCAGTCTGAGGCGAGCGAGGCTCACGGTGGTGACGAGGAGCGATTCGAACGTGCGGCGCTGAAGCGCGTTGCAGGGCTCTCAACCGAACTCGAAGACGTCTCAGAGGTCGAGTACCGGCAGCTGCGGCTCGAGAACGTCGTGCTGATCGGTGTGTACACGCAGGGGAGTCTTGCCGATGCCGAGAACTCGCTTGCCGAGCTCGCCGCACTGGCAGAGACCGCCGGATCACGAGTGCTGGATGCGCTGCTGCAGCGCCGGCTGAACCCTGATCCGGGCACGTATCTTGGCCATGGCAAGGCCCATGAGCTGAAAGAGCTCGTCGCCGCACTGGGTGCCGACACCGTCATCGCAGACACTGAGCTCGCCCCGAGTCAGCGGCGTGCGCTCGAAGACGTCGTGCGGGTGAAGGTCGTCGACCGCACCGCGCTGATCCTCGACATCTTCGCCCAGCACGCCAAGAGCCGAGAGGGCAAAGCCCAGGTCGAGCTCGCGCAGATGGAGTACATGCTGCCGCGTCTGCGAGGCTGGGGCGGGTCGCTGAGCCGTCAGGCCGGCGGCCGTGCTGCTGCCGGTGAGGGCATCGGCTCGCGTGGTCCGGGCGAGACGCAGATCGAGATGGATCGCCGGCGCATTCACACGCGCATGGCGAAGCTGCGCAAACAGATCAAGGCGATGGCTCCGGCTCGCGCCGCGAAGCGTGCGAACCGCGACCGTTTCGCGATTCCGTCGGTTGCCGTGGTCGGGTACACCAACGCGGGCAAGTCGTCGCTGGTCAACGCGATCACCGGTTCGGACGAACTCGTGCAGAACCAGCTGTTCGCGACTCTTGACTCGACCGTGCGTCGCAACACGACCGAAGACGGTCGGGTGTACACGCTCAGCGACACAGTCGGCTTCGTGCGGCGTCTGCCGCACCAGCTCGTCGAGGCGTTCCGGTCGACGTTCGAAGAGGCAGCCGACGCAGATGTACTCGTGCACGTCGTCGACGGCTCGCATCCCGATCCACAGGCGCAGATCGAAGCGGTGAGAACCGTGCTGGCGGAGTCGGGTCTGGAGGAGGCACGCGAGATTCTGGTCTTCAACAAGATCGACCTCGTCGACGACGAGCGTCGCATGGTGCTTCGTGCCATGGAGCCCGAGGCTTCGATGGTCTCGACTCGCACCGGTGAGGGGATCGCCGACCTGGTGCGTCGCATCGAGACTGCGCTGCCCGACCCCGGCGTCGAAATCGATGTCGTGGTTCCCTACGACCGCGGCGACCTCGTTGCGCAGGCGCACGAGCACGGGCAGGTGCTGCACGCCGAGTACCTTGACAAGGGCACACGGCTGCATGCGCGCGTCAGCCCGCAGCTGGCAGAGCAGATTGACGGGGTTGCCGTCACAGCTGCTGCCGTGCAGTGAGTGCCGCGATCACACAGAGCGCAGCACGGCGACGACTTTGCCGAGGATGACCGCGTGGTCACCGAGGATCGGCTCGTACTGGGTGTTCTGAGGGAGCAGCCAGGTGTGCCCGTCACGCTGACGGAATGTCTTCACCGTGGCCTCCTCTTCAAGCAGTGCGGCGACGATGTCACCGGCGACGGCGTCCTGCTGCTGCCTCACCACGACCCAGTCGCCGTCGCAGATCGCCGCGTCGATCATGGAGTCTCCGCGCACTTTGAGCAGAAAGAGCTCGCCCTGCCCGACCAGTTGTCTCGGCAGCGGAAAGACGTCGTCGATGTGCTGATCGGCGAGGATGGGGGAGCCAGCGGCGATCTGACCGACCAGTGGCACCATCGCGGTCTCTTCTGAGACGACCGCCAGTGCCTGCTGTGCCGGAGTCGACGGTGGTTCGGCGACGGCCGTCGGCTCCTGCTCGATGAGCACTTCGAGTGCGCGCGGTCGCTTCGGGTCGCGGCGGATGCAGCCGGCGAGTTCGAGCTGATTGAGCTGGTGGGTCACCGATGACAGTGACGAGAGACCGACCGCATCGCCGATCTCGCGCATGCTCGGCGGATACCCGCGGTCGCTGATCGACTCGGTGATGAATGCGAGGATGCTCTGCTGCTTCTTACTGAGCCGTGAGCGGTCACCACGGCCTGACGTCGTCGACGTGTGCGGTCTCGTGGCCATATTTTCAGTCCTTCTGCGCGTGATGTCAGTGGGTCGTGGTGCACTGACTCAGGTGATGCCTATTCGAAACTTTATCCGAACGATGGGCATCTGGCCAAAGATGTCTTCGAACAGGCGTGGCGTGAGTGGGTTGCCCAAACGCAGATTCGAAGATATATTCGAAAGACACGTTCGAAAGGACTTCTCATGGACGCGACCAACAACCTCTCCTCGGCACCCATCGTCAAGACGCGAGCACGTCTCACGCGCCGTGGCCGGCAGGTGCGGGCGCTGGCACTGGTGATGCTGCTGACCGCAGTGATTGTGGCGGCCATCTCATTCGGTACCCAGGCCTTCGCCGGTGACGACGAGCCGATCGAAGTCACCAGAGTGCAGGTCCAGCCCGGCGACACGCTCTGGGACATCGCACAGCTGTCCGCCCCGCGTCATGACGTGCGCGACGCCGTCGCCGAGATCCGCAGAGCGAACCATCTCGATGACGCCACGGTGCATCCTGGTGAACAGCTGATCATTCCCGCTCATCTGCTCGACGCCTGAACGACGAACTTGCGGACTGGTTCGAGACCGGAGTCCTGATGACACCGTCCTGTCGGTTCGTCGTTTGCGCAAGGGCGCACGCGTAGACTTGCGTCTGTGACCACTCTTGATGATCTTCCCCTTCGCGCAGAACTCGTCGGACAGCAGCCGTACGGCGCACCGCAGCTGCACGTGCCCATCGAACTCAATGTGAACGAGAACACCTTCGGACTTCCCTCAGAAGCCGTTCGCGACATCCAAGAGAGCGTCGCTGGTGTGGTCGCCGGTCTGAACCGCTACCCCGACCGAGAGTTCACCGCACTGCGCGAAGCCTTGGCCGGCTACCTCGGTCACGGTGTCACCCCAGAGCAGGTCTGGGCGGCAAACGGCTCGAACGAGGTGCTGCAGCAGGTGCTGCAAGCATTCGGCGGGCCAGGTCGGTCACTGCTGAGCTTCGTACCGACCTACTCGATGTACCCACTGCTGGCAGCCGGAACACAGACGGCCTGGCTGCCGATCGATCGGCAGGCTGATTTCACTCTCACCCCAGATGCCGTTGCCGCGGCGATCCGCGAGCACCGTCCAGATCTCGTGTTCATCTGCCGGCCCAACAACCCCACCGGCACTGGCGCCGCGCTCGATGTGATCGAAGCCGCATACGCCGCAACTGATGGCATCGTGGTCGTCGACGAGGCCTATCAGGAGTTCAGCGGTTCCGATGCCGTGAGCGCACTCACACTGCTGCCGGGGCGCCCACGTCTGGCGATCTCGCGCACCATGAGCAAGGCGTTCGCCTATGCGGGTGCACGGGTCGGCTATCTCGCCGCAGATCCGGCGTTCGTCGACGCACTTCGGCTGGTGCGGCTGCCCTACCATCTCTCTGCGCTCACTCAGGCCGCGGCCGAAGCCGCACTGCGTCACGCGCCGGCGATGCTCGCCAATGTCGATCGCATCCGCGCGCAGCGAGACCGCATCGAACGGCGAGTTGCCGAGCTCGGCTTCACGCCCTATCCCTCTGCGTCGAACTTCGTGCTGATCGGTGGCGTGGCAGACCCGAAAGACACCTTCACTCGTCTGCTCGCCGAGGGCATCATCGTTCGCGACAACGGTATTCCGCACACGCTGCGCGTCACCGCCGGAACCGAGAGCGAGACCAGCGCGTTCCTTGCCGCCTTCGAACGAATCGCCACGCCGGTCACCGCCGGTTAGACTAGGTGATCGTATTGCCTCCGGGCGGCTGATCGCCCTGGACGAGGGCAGTTGACAAGGGAGAGAGATGCCTGAATCATCGCGTCGAGCGACCGTGCGCAGAGAGACCTCTGAATCGTCAGTCCGCGTGACTGTCGATCTCGACGGCACCGGCACGTCGCACATCGAGACCGGGGTTCCCTTCTACAATCACATGCTCACAGCACTGAGCCGACACTCGCTCATCGACCTCGATATCGAGGCGACCGGCGACATCGACATCGATGTGCATCACACCGTCGAAGACACCGCTATCGTCTTGGGCGAGGCAGTGAAGCAGGCGTTGGGCGACAAACGGGGCATCACGCGCTACGGCGACGCCACGGTGCCGCTCGACGAGGCTCTGGCACAGGCCGTCGTCGACATCTCGGGGCGTCCGTACTTCGTGCACACCGGCGAGTCTGAGGCATTCACGATGCACCTGATCGGCGGTCACTTCACCGGTTCTCTCGTCGGTCACGCCGTAGAGTCGTTCGCCTTCCACGCGGGAATCACCATCCACCTGCGTGTGCTGGCCGGTCGCGACCCGCACCACATCGCCGAGACTGAGTTCAAAGCGGTCGCGCGCGCGCTGCGTGCTGCGGTGTCGCTCGATCCGCGCGTCACCGGAGTGCCCTCGACAAAGGGCGCCCTGTGAGTGCAAGACCCACGGTCGCCGTGCTCGACTACGGCAGCGGCAACGTACACTCAGCGGCGAAGGCACTCACGCAGGCAGGCGCCGATGTTCAGCTGACCCGGGACAAGGCCGCGGTGGGCGCCGCCGATGGACTGCTCGTGCCCGGTGTCGGTGCGTTCGGCGCCGTGATGGACCAGCTCAACGAAGTCGGCGCACCCCAGATGATCGAGCGGCGCCTCGCCGGCGGGCTTCCCGTGCTCGGCATCTGCGTCGGCATGCAGGTGATGTTTGACCATGGTGTCGAAGGCGAGACGGAGCATGACGGACTGGCTCAGTGGCCTGGTACCGTCAGTCGTCTGCAGGCTCCTGTGCTGCCGCACATGGGGTGGAACACCGTGCAGCCGGGGGAGAGCAGCCGTCTCTTCTCGGGCATTGAGAACGAGCGCTTCTACTTCGTGCACACCTTCGCGGCCAAACGCTGGACGCTGCAGACCGACCCGCCGTTTCCGCAGCCGGTCGTGACCACGGCATCCTACGGAGAGCCATTCCTGGCCGCGGTCGAGAACGGTGCCCTGTGCGCGACGCAGTTCCATCCTGAGAAGTCGGGGCGTGCAGGCATCAGACTGCTGCGCAACTGGCTGAGCACATTGCCGAACGTCGCCCACTGAGGTGTCGTGCACGAGACATCAGGTCACTCGGGGAGCCCTGTGACCGGTATGAATGAGGGAGAGACACATGAGTGAGGAAGATCTGGCCCAGCGCCCTGAACTGGTGCTGCTGCCTGCCGTCGACATCGCCGATGGAAAGGCCGTGCGCCTCACCCAGGGCGAGGCCGGCACTGAGAAGTCGTACGGCGACCCGACCGATGCGGCCCTTGACTGGGTTCGCCAAGGGGCAGACTGGATTCACCTGGTCGACCTTGACGCCGCCTTCGGTCGCGGTGAGAACCGCAAGGCGATTCGTCGCGTCATCAAGCAGGCCGGTCACGTCAACATCGAGCTCTCCGGCGGCATCCGCGACGATCGCTCTCTCGAGCAGGCGCTCAGCACCGGTGTCAAACGCGTGAATCTCGGCACCGCAGCGCTGGAGAACCCTGAGTGGGCTGCGAAAGTCATCGGTGAGTATGGCGAGGCGATCGCCGTCGGCCTCGACGTGCGTGGCACGACCCTCGCTGCGCGCGGGTGGACGAAAGACGGCGGCGACCTGTTCGAGGTTCTGGAACGTCTGGAAGAAGCCGGCTGTGCTCGCTACGTCGTCACCGATGTGTCGAAGGACGGGACGCTCAAAGGGCCGAATCTCGACCTGCTGAGCCAGGTGCTCGCTCGCACTGACAAGCCTGTTGTAGCCTCTGGCGGAGTTTCCTCCCTGGACGACGTCGCCGCGCTGCGCGATCTGATTCCGGCCGGCCTCGAGGGGGCGATCATCGGCAAGGCTCTCTATGCCGGTCGCTTCACCTTGGCCGAGGCCCTCGACATCGCTCGCGACTGAGGCGCGTCGATGACTGACAGCCGTGCATCCGGCCTGCCTGCTGACTCAGCCGGCACGCCATGGGCCGGGCGCCGATTCGAGGCCAATCGCTTCGCGACCGATGACGGCACGTCGCCGACGGCTTGGTTGGAGGCGGTGCGCAGGTTTCGCCTGGCCGAGATCAGCATCAGCGAGGTCATCGCGGTGCTGCACAAGACGAGGCTGCTGATTCCACTGGTCGCCGAGCTCGAATCCTCCGGCGTCGCAGAGAACGGGCTGCCGGTCGACAAGTCTGCCGAGCTCGCAACAGTCACCGTTGCGACTCCTGATGGTCAGCGTGCGCTGCCCGTCTTCACAGCGGTGGATGCCATGCAGCAGTGGAACCCCGAGGCGCGGCCGGTGCCAGCCGAGGCTCCCCGGGTCGCGCTGGCAGCGGCGGGGGAGCACACCCCGCGTGTAGTGGTCGATCCCGGTGCCGAAAGTGAGTTCGTAGTGCGCTGGCCGGCTCTGGAAGCGCTGGCGACTGGCCGCGCGTGGACTCCGGCGATCGACGATCCGCGCGTACTGGAGGCATTCATGCGTCCGGCCAGTGAGCTGCCCAGCATTAAATCGCTGGTTCTGACCCCGGGCGACCCGACCTCGCAGCTGCGCGGTCCAGAGATTCTGGTGCAGCTCGAGATCATCGACGGTCTGGACGCTGCGGCGCTGAAAGAGATGTCGGACTGGCTCTCTGAGCAGTGGCGTGCCGACGAGACCATCATGGGGCAGGTGGACTCGATCGGGGTGCGCTTCGTGCGCACTCAGTACTGAGCGCCGGGGTGCTTTCGGTCAGTTCACTGGTCCTGTGAGCTTCTCACCCGGGCCCTCGCCACGGGCGTCGGGAATCAGTGACGCCTCGCGGAAGGCCAGCTGCAGGGTGCGCAGCCCGTCGCGCATGCTGCGGGCATGCAGGTTGCCGATCGCAGGCGCCGATGCGATGACCAGCCCGGCCAGCGCCTCAATGAGTTTGCGCGCCTCGTCGAGGTCTCGTTCCTGCTCTGGATCCTGAGCCAGCCCGATCTTCACGGCTGCGGCGCTCATGAGATGCACGGCTGCGGTCGAGATGACCTCGACGGCAGGAACGTCGCCGATATCGCGGGTCAGATCCTCCAGCGCTTCGCGCTCCCGAACATCCATCTCGCGCGCTCCGCCGGCCGTCGGCGACTCAGCCGCGTCGGCGCCGTCGCTGTGCAGACCGCTGGAGCGCTCGCCCAGAATGTCGCCTTCGTGGATGCTTCGCTTGGTCATCTTCGCTCTTTCTCTCGTCTCCCCGGCACTCAGAACGGCAGGAGCAGCGCAAGTGCTCGCAGGAGGGCTCGGTCTCTGGTAGTATGGCTTGTGCTGTGCGTCTCGACGATGCTCAGCGCTGAGCTGAAGAGGAGTTCACACTCCCACCTACTGTAGTCGACCTCAACACAGACTGCCGGGTCCAAAGTGCTCAAGACGCGACTGCGCCTTGCTGCTTCTCTGACGTTCACCATGCCGTGCACGAGTAAGGAGCAGCCGATTAGCGAGCCGCGCATCAATGACCGTATCCGAGTTCCCGAAGTCCGTCTGGTCGGGCCCAAGGGAGAGCAGATCGGTGTCGTCTCCGTAGCCAAGGCACTGCACTTGGCGCGTGAGGCTGACCTCGACCTCGTCGAGGTCGCCCCGCATTCGAAGCCGCCGGTAGCCAAGCTCATGGACTACGGCAAGTTCAAGTACGAAGCCGCTCAGAAAGCGCGTGAGGCCCGTCGCAACCAGACGAACGCCCAGCTCAAAGAGATTCGCTTCCGCCTCAAGATCGACAGCCACGACTACGAGACCAAGAAGGGCCATGTGCTCAGGTTTCTCAAGAGCGGCGACAAGGTCAAGGTCATGATCATGTTCCGTGGTCGTGAGCAGTCTCGCCCCGAGTTCGGCTACAAGCTGCTCATGAAGCTCGCCGAAGAGCTCAAGGAGTACGCGACCATCGAGTTCAAGCCGCTGCAGGACGGTCGCAACATGACCATGGTACTGGCGCCGATCCGCACCAAGGCCGAGATCAAGGCCGAGGCCGAGCGTGCTGCGAAACGCGAGGCGAAGGCCGCCGAAGTCGAGGCTGACGCTGAGAAGACCACGGCTGACGCAGAGAAGACCAACTGACCGATCCACCGGTCGGCAGATACGAAAGAGAAGAAGAAGATGCCAAAGCAGAAGACACATTCCGGTGCCAAGAAGCGTTTTCGCACCACCGGCAGCGGCAAGCTGTACCGCGAGCAGGCGAACAAGCGCCACCTGCTCGAGCACAAGTCGTCACGTCGCACCCGTCGCCTGAGCGCGGATGTCCCGGTCTCGGCCGCTGACACCAAGCAGGTCAAGCGACTGCTGGGCAAGTAAGAGCGAACCGGACTGAAGAGAGAGTACTGAAATGGCAAGAGTCAAGCGTTCCGTCAACGCCAAGAAGAAGCGTCGCGAGATCCTCGAGAAGGCAGAGGGCTACCGCGGTCAGCGGTCGCGTCTCTACCGCAAGGCGAAGGAGCAGGTCACTCATTCGTACACCTACGCCTTCCGTGACCGCCGTGCGAAGAAGGGGCAGTTCCGCCGCCTCTGGATCCAGCGCATCAACGCTGCGGCACGTGCGAACGGCATCACCTATAACCGTCTGATCCAGGGACTGAACCTGGCCGGTGTCGAGGTCGACCGCCGCCTGCTCGCCGAGCTGGCCGTCACTGACGCCAAGACGTTCAGCAGCCTCGTCGAGACCGCAAAGCAGGCTCTGCCCGCTGATGTGAACGCTCCTCAGGCCTGAACATGCTCAGCAGCGTTCACAACGAGCGCGTGAGATTCGCTGCCTCTTTGGCACGCAGAGACGCCCGGTCGAAGACCGGGCGTTTTCTGCTTGATGGGCCGCAAGCGGTGGCCGAGGCCATTCGGTGGCGCCCTCAGGTCGTCGAACAGGTCTATGTGGCAGAGAACGCCCTCGGGCGCCTCAGCGATCTGTCCGAATCTGCTCGCGCGGCTGGGCTGCCGGTCGAGACCGTCACAGAGCGTGTGCTCAAAGCGATGAGTGACACGGTGCATCCGCAGGGCGTCGTGGCGGTGGCCCGGCAGTTCCCGGTTCGCGCCGAAGACCTGTTCTCCGGAACCCCGAGACTCGTCGTGATCATGCATCACGTTTCAGACCCGGGAAACGCTGGCACCGTGCTGCGGGTGGCCGACGCAGTGGGCGCCGACGGAGTGGTGTTCACCGATCGCAGCGTCGACGTCTACAACCCGAAAGTGGTCCGTTCGACGACAGGGTCGCTCTTTCACCTGCCGGTGGCGGTCGGGGTCGATCTGCCCGACGCAATGCGACTCGCACACGAGAGCGGCCTGCAGACCCTCGCAGCCGACATCAGCGGTGACGAGCTCGCATCTGATGACGCGACGACAGAGCTGCTGTCTCGGCCGACGGCATGGCTCTTCGGCAATGAGGCGCACGGTCTCGACGATGCCGAACTCGCCCTCGCCGACCACGCCGTGCGACTGCCGATCTACGGTCAGGCAGAGTCGCTGAACCTGGCCATCGCCGCCAGCGTCTGCCTGTACCAGTCGGCGTTTCGCATGCACGTCTGAACAGCGCAGTAGTCGGCCTCTACGTGAGGTCGGCCGTCGGTGCAAGTCGAATAGCATTCGCCGGCTCGGCCTGCGATTGCTAGTGTGTAGCCAGGTTCCACTCTTGTTACGAGAGTGTTACGCGGCAGTTCTTGCAATGAAGCGCTAACTACGATGGGGCACCATGACCACGAACGACACCGTCTCGATCCCGCAGATCCAGAGTGATGACCCCATTGTGGTCATTGACCACGTCGAAAAGCACTACGGTGAGCTGCACGTGCTGAACGACATCAACACGAACGTGGGCCGTGGCGAGGTCGTCGTCGTGATCGGCCCCTCCGGGTCAGGCAAATCGACGCTCTGTCGGGCGATCAACCGCCTTGAGACGATTGACTCGGGCACAATCACCATCGATGGCAAGCCGCTGCCCTCCGAAGGAAAAGGCCTCGCCCGCCTCCGTGCCGACGTCGGCATGGTCTTCCAATCGTTCAACCTCTTCGCGCACAAGACGATCCTTGAGAACGTCACGCTCGGCCCCATCAAGGTGCGAGGTCTCAAGCGCAAAGAAGCCGAAGAACAGGCGATGGTTCTGCTCAAGCGTGTCGGTGTGGCGAACCAGGCCATGAAGTACCCCGCTCAGCTCTCAGGCGGCCAGCAGCAGCGCGTGGCCATCGCCCGCAGCCTGGCCATGAACCCCAAGCTCATTCTGCTCGACGAGCCGACCAGCGCGCTTGACCCCGAGATGATCAACGAAGTGCTCGACGTCATGGTCGAGCTGGCTCGCACTGGTATGACCATGGTGGTGGTCACACATGAGATGGGCTTCGCCCGCAAAGCGGCCAATCGCATCATCTTCATGGCCGACGGCCAGATCGTCGAAGAGGCCCGGCCAGAAGAGTTCTTCACGAATCCCAAAACCTCGAGAGCACGTGAGTTCCTCTCGAAGATCCTCACGCACTGAGTCGTGAGCTCAACCCGAAAGAATGGAGACCACCCCATGAGAATGAGGAAAGCGCTTTCAGGTGCAGCACTGCTGGCAGTCGGGGCGATCGCCCTCAGCGGATGCGCGTCAGGCGGTTCGACGACGGATTCCGCCAAGTTCCCGGTGGCAGAGAACGTCACGGTCGAGGGCAGCCCGACATTCGACGCGATCAAGCAGCGCGGCAAAGTCATCGTCGGTGTGAAAGACGACCAGCCTGGCTTGGGCTATCTCGACGCCGCAACGAACGAGCGCTCTGGGTTCGACATCGAAGTGGCACAGTGGATGGCCGCCTCGCTGGGCTTCGGCGCTGACAAGATCGAGTACAAGTCGATTCCGAGCGCCAACCGTGAGCAGTCGATCATTAATGGTGATATCGACTACTACGTGGGCACCTATTCGATCACTGACAAGCGCAAGCAGCAGATCGGCTTCGCCGGTCCGTACTTCGTGACCGGTCAGGGCCTGCTCGTACGTTCGGACGACGACTCGATCAAGGGCCCCGATGATCTGGCAGGCAAGACGGTCTGCTCTGCAACCGGCTCGACGCCGATTCAGAACATTCGCGAGAACTACCCCGAGGCGAAGGTCACTGAATTCGACAAGTACTCGCAGTGCGTCGACGGGCTGAAGAACAAGCAGCTCGATGCCGTCACGACAGATGAGGCCATTCTGATCGGCTACGCCGCGCAGGATCCCGACGCACTCAAGGTCGTCGGTGAACCCTTCACCACTGAGAAGTACGGCATCGGTCTGAGCAAGGACGACACCGCGCTGCGCACGTTCTTCAACAAGACGCTCACCGATGGCGGCTCCACCTGGACAGAGATCTTCGACCGCACTCTGGGAGCGTCGGGCACGAAGGTCGAGCAGCCCAAGGTCGAAGCGTACTGATTCGCCGTCGACTCGCTCCGCTGAACGACGTGGCCGTCTGAGCCACTGGCCGGCGGGGCACGGAGTGCCGGGGAAATCCTCCCGGCACTCCGATCCTTCCCATCCGCATCGAACTGAGAGACGAACGTGAACACTCTGCTCGAAAACAGCGACCTGTTCCTCACCGGGTTTCGCAACACTCTGATTCTGTTCGCAGTGTCAGCGGTCTTCTCTCTGTTGCTCGGCGGCGTGGTCGGCGCCATGCGAGTGTCACCTGTCGGCCCGATGCGCGTGGTCGGCACGGTGTACGTGAACCTGGTGCGCAATACTCCACTCACTCTGCTCATGCTGTTCTTCGCATTGGGCTACCCGAAGCTGGGGCTGCCGACTCCTGGTTTCATGGCCTTGGCCATCATCTCCCTGAGCCTCTACACCGCAACCTACGTCGCAGAGGCCATCCGCTCCGGCATCAACACCGTTCCGGTCGGACAGGCCGAGGCCGCACGGTCGATCGGGCTGACCTTCGGGCAGACCATGTCGCAGGTCGTGCTGCCCCAGGCGATCCGAGCCGTCGTTCCTCCGCTGATCAGCGTGTTCATCGCTCTTCTGAAGAACACCACAGTGGCTGCGGGCTTCTCCGTCTTCGAGGCGGGCGCCATCCGCGCCTACGCCTCAGAGCGTGGTGAGAACGCCATGGTCGTGCTGCTGTGGGTCGCACTGATCTTCGTGGTGCTGGTAATGGGGCTTTCTCTGCTACAGCGAGTCCTCGAGAAGAAATGGAAGGTCAAGGCATGAGCACCTCCGTTCTCTATGACGCACCAGGCCCCAAGGCCCTGCGACGCAATCGCATTCTGGGCGTGGTCACGGTCATCGTCGTCATCGCCGTACTGGGCTTCGTGGTCTCTCACCTGGCGACGAGTGGCCAGTTCGAGGCGAAGAAGTGGCAGCTGTTCACCTACCCCTTGGTGTGGCAGCGAGTCGGGCTCGCCCTCGTCTCCACGCTGTCTGCGTTTGCACTCGCCGCGGTGCTCAGTCTCGTGCTCGGAGTGGTGCTCGCTGTCGGGCGACTCTCGGATCACGCCTGGGTGAGCCGTCCGGCCGCTTGGATCACCGAGCTGTTCCGGGCCGTTCCTCTGCTGATCCTGATGATGATCATCTACTATGGTCTGCCGACGATCGGTGTCACTTGGGTGAGTCCGTTCGTCGCGGTCGTCGCCGGCCTGACGATGTACAACGGCTCGGTTCTCGCCGAAGTGTTCCGCTCCGGCATTCAGGCACTGCCGAAGGGGCAGGCAGAGGCCGGTTACTCGATCGGCCTGCGCAAGGGGCAGGTCATGCGCATGATCCTGCTGCCGCAGGCGGTTAAGTCGATGATGCCTGTGATCATCTCGCAGCTGGTCGTCGTGCTCAAAGACACGGCACTTGGCTTCATCGTCACCTATGAAGAGCTGCTGTACGTCGCCAAGTTCTACGGGGCTCAGGCACAGTTCGACTACCCGATCATTCCGTCTGCCATCGTTATCGGTTCGATCTACATCGGTCTCTGCCTGCTGCTCAGCGGCTTCGCGGTCTGGCTGCAGCGCCGGCTGAGCCGAGCGCACCGCTGACCAGTACGCACCAGCTGAAGCGCGCATTCCGAGTGTGATGCGTAGACGTCGCTAGAATGGAGTGGTGCGCGCAGGCGCACCCTCCACTTCGACCGCGGCTGCACCACGTGCCGGCCGCCTCGCGAGGAACGTCACGGAACGGAATCATGTCTGATCACACTCCCATCACGGGCGAGATCGTCGACGGGCTCGTCGACGATGCTCTGCAAGCGATCGAGGCCGCGGCGACGACCGACGAACTGAAGCAGGTTCGAGCCGCACACAGCGGCGATGGTTCGCCGCTGGCCACACTCAACCGATCGATCGGCGGTCTGCCGAAAGAGCAGAAAGCCCAGGCCGGCAAGCTCGTCGGTCAGGCACGCGGCCGAGTGAACAAGGCCTTCGCCGTGCGCGAGAGCTCACTCGCCGCCGCTGAGAAGGCCGAGCGGCTGGCAGCCGACACCGTCGACATCACCGCCGCCGCCAGCATCCATCGCACCGGATCCCGCCACCCCCTCAACCTGCTCGTCGAGCAGGTCAGCGACGTCTTCGTCGGCATGGGGTGGGAGATCGCCGAAGGGCCCGAGATCGAGAACGAGTGGTTCAACTTCGACGCGCTGAACTTCGACGCCGACCACCCCGCTCGCGCAATGCAGGACACCTTCTTCGTCGAGCCGGTCGACCGGCATCTGCTGATGCGCACCCACACCTCTCCTGTGCAGGTGCGTTCGCTGCTGACACGCGACCTGCCCGTCTACGTTCTGGCTCCGGGGCAGGTGTACCGCACAGATGAGCTCGACTCGACGCATACTCCCGTGTTCCACCAGTTCGAGGGGCTCGCGGTCGACCGAGGGCTGACGATGGCCGATCTGCGCGGCACGCTCGAGCACATGGCGCGCATCATGTTCGGCGACGACGCACGCATTCGCCTGCGCCCCAGCTACTTTCCCTTCACCGAGCCCAGCGCCGAACTCGACGTCTGGTACCCGGGGGCCAAAGGCGGCCCGCAGTGGGTCGAATGGGGCGGCTGCGGCATGGTTCACCCCAACGTGCTGCGTGCGGCGGGCATCGATCCCGAGGCATACTCAGGCTTCGCGTTCGGCATGGGCGTCGAGCGCACGCTGCAGTTCCGCAACGATGTGAATGACATGCGTGACATGGTCGAAGGCGATGTGCGCTTCAGCGAGCAGTTCGGGGTGATTATCTGATGCGGGTTCCATTGAGCTGGCTCGGCGAGTTCGTCGAGCTGCAGAGTTCCGAACCGGATGCGGTGCTGGCCGCGCTGGTCAAAGTCGGGCTCGAAGAAGAAGACGTGCACGCGTTCGAAGTCAGCGGCCCGCTCGTCGTCGGCCAGGTGCTCGAGGCGACGCCCGAGCCTCAGACCAACGGCAAGACCATCAACTGGTGCAGTGTGCGTGTGGCCCCTGAAGGCCAGCAGGCTGCTGACGGCGGCGAGTCGGTGCGCGGCATCGTCTGCGGCGCGCACAACTTCGTGGTGGGTGACAAAGTCGTCGTGACGCTGCCCGGCAGCGTGCTGCCCGGTGACTTCCGCATCGCGGCGCGAAAGACGTACGGCCATGTCTCTGACGGCATGATGGCCAGCGCGCGCGAGCTCGGTCTGGGCGAAGACCACGACGGCATCATCGTTCTCGCCGATCTGGGGCTCGACCCCGAGGTCGGCACGCCGGCGATTCCGCTGCTCGGCCTGGACGACCGCGCGGTCGAGATCAATGTGACGCCTGATCGTGGCTACGCTTTCTCGATTCGCGGTGTGGCCCGCGAGTACGGTCACGCGACCGGCGCGGCCTTCGTCGACCCGGTCGATCGGGTGGGCACACCCGTGCTCGCATCCGGCTTCTCGGCCGAGATCGACGACCGGCAGCCGATTCGCGGTGCGGCCGGCGTGCGCAGCTTTGTGACGCGCGTCGTCGACGGCGTCGACGCCAGCGCTCCGACGCCCCCGTGGATGCTGGAGAGGCTGACATTGGCCGGCATCCGATCGATCTCGGTCATCGTCGACATCACCAACTACGTCATGCTCGAGACAGGGCAGCCGATCCACGGCTACGATCTCGACCGACTCGACGGCGGGCTGGTGGTGCGTCGCGCACAGGCCGGCGAGAAGCTGACCACGCTCGACGACAAAGAGCGCACCCTCGACCCTGAAGACCTGGTCATCGCCGATCATGCTCATGCCATCGGCCTGGCCGGAGTGATGGGTGGTGCGGCCACCGAGGTGAGCGAGACCACGAAGCGTGTGCTCGTCGAGGCTGCGGCGTTCGAGCCGGTCTCGATCGCCCGCACCGCCCGCCGACACAAACTGCCCAGTGAGGCTTCGAAGCGCTACGAGCGCGGAGTCGATCCCGCCATCGCCCCGGCGGCTGCGCAGCGCGTCGTCGACCTGCTGGTCGAACTCGCCGGCGGAACGGCCTCCGAGATCGGATCGGCCTACCTGCCCGAGCTGCCCAAGACGACGGTGCAGCTGCCGGTCGACGCTGCGGCCGCGCTGACCGGCATCGACGTCACCCGTGACGAAGTGGTGTCGATTCTGCGACAGATCGGTGCCCAGGTCGTCGACAACGGCGACGTGCTCGAGGTCACTGCCCCCACCTGGCGCCCTGACATCACCGAACAGGTCGACCTGATCGAAGAGGTCGCCCGCATCGCCGGCTACGAGCGCATTCCGGTGCGCCTGCCGGTGGCCCCTCCGGGGCACGGCTACACGGCTGCTCAGCAGGCTCGTCGGCGGCTGGCCCGGCATCTGGCCGGTGCCGGCTACACCGAAGTCTTCAGCTATCCGTTCGTCTCTGCAGCGCAGAACGCACTGTTCGAATCGGCAGAGGTGGCGTCGGTCGCCCTGGCGAACCCGCTCGATGCTAAAGAGGGCCTTCTGCGTCGGCTCGTGCTGCCCGGTCTGCTCGAAGTGGCCCGGCGCAACATCAGCCGCGGGCTCACCGACCTGGCGATCGTGGAGCAGGAGCTGGTCTTCCGACCCGAAGCAGGGCAGCAGACGGGGTCGCCGCAACTGCCGATCGGCACGGCGCGTCCCGATGCGGCCACGCTGCAGGCGCTTTACGAGAGTCTGCCGCCACAGCCGCGGCACATCGCCGCAGTGATCGCCGGCAACAGCATCGCGCATCAGCCCGGCACCAAGGCGCTCCCTGTCGACTGGCAGGAGGCCAGCGCGTTCGTGGCACAGGTGGGTCTCGCCTTCGGCGTCACGCTCAGCCTGCGTCAGGCCGCGTTCGTCGGTCTGCATCCCGGGCGCGGTGGCGAGGTCGTCGCCTCGACGGCCGAGGGAGAAGTCGTCGTGGGCTTCGCAGGCGAGCTGCATCCTGACCACGTCGCCGCGATGAAGCTGCACGGACGCATCGCCGTCGCCGAGATCGACATCGATGCTCTGCAGCGCATCGCCCCGGCTCAGGTGCACGCCGCGCCGGTGCGCACGCAGACGGCGGCCACACAGGACCTCTCTCTGGTCGTGCCGCTCGACACTCCGGCGGCTCAGGTGCGGGCTGCCGTCACCGAAGGCGCCGGCGACCTGCTCGAACACGTGCAGTTGGTCGACGACTATCGCGGAGACGGCGTCGGCGAGGGCGAGAAGTCGCTCACGTTCGCTCTGCGCTTCCGCGCGGCCGACCGCACACTGACCGCCGCAGAGGCGACCGAGGCGAAGGACGCCGCGGTCGCGCTGGCGGCCGAGCGCTTCGGTGCGCAGCTGCGGGCCTGACGTAAGGTGAATGTCATGTCGATCTCTGTAGCCGTCGCCGGAGCCAGCGGGTATGCGGGCGGAGAGCTGCTTCGGCTGCTCTCGTCGCACCCGCAGTTCGAGGTGCGCACGGTCACCGCTCATTCGAACGCCGGGCAGCGCCTCGGTGACATCCACCCCCACCTGCACCGTCTCGGAGACCTCGTGCTCGCCGACACGAGTGCCGAGAACCTCGCGGGTCACGACGTGGTCTTCGTGGCCCTGCCGCACGGCAAGAGCGGCGAACTCACTGATCGGCTGCCCGACAACGTGGTCGTCGTCGACGCCGGGGCCGATCATCGGCTGATCGACGAAGACGACTGGAACCGCTTCTACGGCGGCGACTATCACGGGGCCTGGACCTATGGTCTGCCAGAGCTGCCACGTGAAGGCGGCCGTCAGCGCGACTGGCTGCGCGGGGCGACTCGAATCGCCGCTCCGGGCTGCAACGTGAGCGCGATCAGCATCGGGCTGGCGCCCGCCGTCGCGGCAGGCCTGATCGAGACCGACGACTTGGTCGCCGTGCTCGCGGTGGGTCCCTCCGGCGCCGGGCGTTCGCTGAAGCCGAACCTGCTTGCCAGCGAGATTCTCGGATCGGCCAGTGCGTACGCCGTCGGCGGCACCCATCGCCACATCCCCGAGATCCAGCAGGATCTGCGTTGGGCCGCCAGCGCTCCGGGCGAGATCTCGACGCAGGACATCCGCATCTCATTCACCCCCGTGCTTGTGCCGATGGCCCGTGGAATCCTGGCCACCTCGACCGCACGGCTGTCTGCGGGCACCACGATCGGCGACCTGCGCGACGCCTACGAAGCCGCTTACGAAGACGAACGCTTCGTCGAACTGCTGCCCGCCGGCCGTTTTCCGGCGACCGCATCCGTGCTCGGCTCCAATGTCGCCTCGCTCGGCATCGCCGTCGACGAGGCCGCCGGGCGGCTCGTCGCCGTCTCAGCGCTCGACAACCTGGTGAAGGGCACCGCCGGTGCCGCCATTCAGTCTGCAAACATCGCCCTGGGCCTTGACGAGGCCGCCGGGCTGCCCATCGAAGGAGTCGCTCCGTGACCGTCACCACACCAGCAGGATTCGAGGCGGCCGGCGTGGCCGCCGGCATCAAAGCGAACGGACACCGCGATCTGGCGCTCGTCGTCAACCGCGGTCCGCGCTTCGATGCCGCTGCGGCGTTCACCACCAACCGGTGCCAGGCGAACCCAGTGCGCTGGAGCCGCCAGGTCGCGGCCGACGGGCGCGTCGACGCCGTCGTGCTGAACTCCGGCGGTGCGAACTGCTACACCGGCGAGCAGGGCTTTCAGACGGCTCACGCGACAGCAGAGGCGGTCGCCGAACAGGTCGGCGTCTCAGCCGGCGACGTCGTCGTCTGCTCGACCGGTATCATCGGCCATCAGCTGCCGCTCGACAAACTGGTCGGCGGCGTGAGCGCTGCCGCTGCCGAGCTCTCGGCAGACGGCGGCAGCCTGGCCGCCGAAGCCATCCTCACGACTGACACTGTGGCCAAAGAGGTCGCTGTGCGGCATCCCGACGGCTGGTCGATCGGCGGCATCGCCAAGGGGTCGGGCATGATCGCCCCGGGCATGGCCACCATGCTCGTCGTGGTCACCACCGATGCCGTGATCGAGGCCGCCGAACTGCAGCAGGCGCTCGACGAAGCCGTGCGACACACGTTCAACCGCCTCGACGTCGACGGCTGCATGTCGACCAACGACACGGTCACCCTGCTGAGTTCTGGCGCCTCGGGCGTCAGCCCTGCGCACGCGGAGTTCGTCGCCCGGCTGACCGAGGTCTGCGACGTGCTGGCCGCCAAGATCCAGGATGACGCCGAGGGCGCTTCGCACACCATCGACATCGAAGTGCAGCATGCGGCAGACGAGGATGACGCGATCGAGGTCGCCCGCGCCGTGGGACGCAGCAACCTCTTCAAGACCGCCATCGCAGGCAACGATCCGAACTGGGGACGGGTCCTCGCGGCTGTGGGCACGACTCAGGCCGCGTTCGACCCCTTCGACATCGACGTGACGATCAACGGCACCCGCATCTGCCATGCGGGCCAGCCCGATCGCGACCCCGCCACCGTCGACCTGACGTCTCGCGCCGTGCATGTGCTGATCGACCTGAAGTCAGGCGAGACGACAGGTATGGTGCGCACCAGCGATCTCACCCATGAGTACGTCGAGATCAACAGCGAATACGAGAGCTGATATGACTGAGCATCTCTCTCTGGCCGAAGACGCTGCGCTGGCCGAAGTCAAGACCGCCACGCTGATGGAGTCGCTGCCGTGGCTCCAGAAGTTTCACGGCGAGACCTTCGTGCTGAAGTTCGGCGGCAACGCGATGGCCGACCCAGCGCTGATCGACGCGTTCGCTCAGGATGTCGTCTATCTGAGCATGGTCGGCATTCGGCCCGTCGTGGTGCATGGCGGCGGCCCGCAGATCACGCAGATGCTGGAACGGCTCGGCATTCCCACCGAGTTCAGGGTCGGGTACCGCTACACCTCACCCGAAGCGATGGACGTCGTGCGCATGGTGCTCACCGGGCAGATCTCTCGCGATCTGGTCGGGCGCATCAACCATTACGGTCCGTTCGCCGTCGCCATCTCAGGCGAAGACGCCGGCCTGTTCACGGCCGAGCGCATCACGGGAAACGACCACGGCAGGTCTGTCGATCTGGGACTCGTCGGCGAGGTCGTCGGCGTGCAGCCGCAGATCGTGCGCGCACAGCTCGACGCCGGGCGTGTGCCGGTCGTCTCGTCGATCGCACCAGAGGGGGAGTGCGGCGCCCAGCCGCTGAACGTCAACGCCGATCGGGCCGCCTCGGCCCTCGCCGTGGCGCTCGGCGCAGCCAAGCTCGTGCTGCTGACGAACGTCGGAGGGCTCTACCGCGACTGGCCGGATCCCACCAGCCTGATCTCGCAGATGACGACCGATGAGCTCGAACAGATGCTGCCGAGCCTCGAGAGCGGCATGATCCCGAAGATGCGCGCCTGCCTTGACGCCGTGCGCGGCGGCGTTCCTCAGGCGCACGTGGTCGACGGGCGACGTCCGCACTCGGCGCTGCTCGAGATCTTCACCCAGTCGGGTATCGGAACGCTCGTCACCCCGGCGCCCGACGCGACAGCCCGCGCCGAGACGAACGACGCATCGGCCGAGCGACGATGATGCGGGACCGCCTCGACTGATCGGTCGTTCACGGCGGCCCCGACCATCGCATCCGCCCACCCATTGCGCAACGCACTCATTCACCGCACAGGAGCACATCACACACATGGCAGACTGGACCACTGACTATCAGGAGCATCTGCTTCCCGTCTTCGGCACCCCCGCACGCGAGCTCGACCATGGTCGAGGAGCATGGGTGTACGACGTCGACGGCAATCGGTATCTCGACTTCCTGGCCGGCATCGCCGTCTCGGCGCTCGGCCACGCCCACCCCGCACTCGTGCGCGCGATCAGCGAGCAGGCCGCTCGCATCATCCACGTCTCGAATCTGTTCACCTCACCGTCTCAGATCGGTCTCGCCGAAGACCTGCTGCGTGTCGCAGGCAACCCCGAGAACGGCCGCGTGTTCTTCGCCAACAGCGGCACCGAGGCGAACGAGGCGGCTTTCAAGATCGCTCGCGCCCATGCGCGTCAGGGCGGCGGCACTCGCATTCTCGCGCTCGAGCATGCCTTTCACGGGCGCACTCTCGGTGCCCTCAGCGTGACATGGAAGCACAAGCTGCGCGAGCGCTTCGAGCCGCTTGCGAGCGAGGTCGAGTTCATCCCGGCGACGCTCGACGCGCTCGACACCATCGACGACTCTGTCGCTGCGATCTTCGTCGAGCCAGTGCAGGGCGAGGCCGGTGTGCTGCCGCTTCCCGAAGGGTACCTGCAGAAGGCCCGCGAGCTCACGACACAGGCGAACGCACTGCTCATCGTCGACGAGGTGCAGACCGGCATGGGCCGCACCGGCAGCTGGTTCGCGTTCCAGCAGTCGGGCATCATGCCAGACGTCTTCACGCTGGCCAAGGGGCTCGGCGGCGGGGTGCCGATCGGTGCGACCGTCACCGTCGGAGCGGCCAGCGGCATCCTGCATGCCGGCGACCACGGTTCGACGTTCGGCGGCAACCCGCTGGCGACGACCGCGGGTCGCACGGTCATCAACTCGATCGAGAGCGAGGCCCTGCTCGACAACGTGCGACACCAGTCACAGCACCTGCACGACCTGCTGCCGACGCTGCGGCTCGTCACGGGTGTGCGCGGCATGGGGCTGCTGCTCGGTGTGCAGCTGGAGAAGCCGGTCGCGGCCGACCTCGTCGCAGCCGCCCTTGAAGAGGGGCTCATCATCAACGCACCCGATGCACAGACCATCCGACTCGCGCCGCCGCTGATCATCGGCGAGGCAGAGGTGCAGGAGTTCGGCGAACGGTGGACGAAAGCGACAGAGAGGCTCAGCGCATGACCAGGCATTTTCTTCGAGACGACGATCTGACTCCCGTCGAACAGGCCGAGGTGCTCGACCTCGCGGCCGCACTCAAAGCCGACCGTTTCTCTCAGCGCCCGCTTGAGGGCCCGCAGACGGTCGCCGTGTTCTTCGACAAGACGTCGACGCGCACCCGTGTGTCGTTCGCAACGGGCATCGCCGATCTCGGCGGCTCGCCGCTGATCGTCGAGTCGCAGTCGAGCCAGCTCGGCGGCAAGGAGTCGATCAGCGACACCGCACATGTGCTCGAGCACATGGTCGCGGCGATCGTCTGGCGCACCTACGCACAGTCAGGCCTCGAAGAGATGGCCGCGAACAGCCGCGTGCCGGTCGTCAACGCTCTGTCGGACGACTTCCACCCGTGCCAGATTCTGGCCGACCTGCTCACGATTCGCGAGCACAAGGGCGCACTCAAAGGGCTGACGCTGACGTATGTCGGTGATGCGGCGAACAACATGTCACACTCCTACCTGCTCGGCGGCGCGACCGCAGGCATGCACGTGCGCGTGGCCGGCCCGGAGGGGTATCTGCCCGACCCGAATGTCGTGGCGGATGCCGAACGACGTGCCGCCAAGACAGGCGGCTCTGTCTGGGTCGGCACCGATCCGGCTGCTGCGGTCAAGGATTCGGACGTCGTGCTCACCGACACCTGGGTGTCGATGGGGCAGGAGTCCGAGAAGGCCGAACGCCAGCGACTGTTCACCGACTACCAGGTGAACGACGAGCTGTTTGGCCAGGCGGCTGACGACGCGATCTTCCTGCACTGCCTGCCGGCCTACCGGGGCTATGAGGTCTCGGCGTCGGTCATCGACGGCCCGCGCAGCGTGGTCTGGGACGAAGCTGAGAACCGTCTGCACGCGCAGAAGGCGCTGCTGGCCTGGCTGCTGCAGCACTGAGCAGCGCAGGCCCCGACAGCTGCACAGATCGACGAGCTCTGAACGGGCCGCGGCACATCCCACTGCCGCGGCCCGTTCTGCGCATCCGGCGCGCGCCGCGGTGCACGGGCCCGACGAGACCTCTCACGTAGAATGAACACGGCCGCAGGCGCGGCATGAAGGAGCACAATGTCTGAACGCGCAGGAAAAGCCGGAGCACTCTGGGGAGGACGCTTCACTGACGGGCCGTCGCCGGCTCTCGCCGAGCTGAGCAGGTCGACACAGTTCGACTGGGTGCTCGCTCCCTATGACCTGGCAGGTTCGCACGCGCACGCGGCGGCCCTGCACCGGGCCGGCTATCTGACCGACGACGAGTACCGAGACATGATCGCAGCCCTCGACGAGCTCGGTCGTCGGGTGGCATCTGGCGCGTTCGCGGCCCAGCCAGAAGACGAAGACGTGCACTCCGCGCTCGAACGCGGCCTGATCGAGATCGCCGGGGGCGAGCTCGGCGGCAAGCTGCGTGCCGGTCGATCGCGCAACGATCAGATCGCGACTCTTGTGCGCATGTATGCCAAAGATCACGCCCGGACCATCGCAGGCCTGGTCGCCCACGTCGTCGACGCACTGCTCGAGCAGGCCGAACGCCACATCGATGACCCGCTGCCCGGTCGTACGCATCTGCAGAGCGCTCAGCCCGTACTGCTCGGGCATCATCTGCTGGCGCACGTCTGGCCGCTGCTGCGCGACCTCGACCGACTCGCCGACTGGTGCGATCGTGCCGACGTGTCGCCCTACGGCTCGGGCGCACTCGCAGGCAACACTCTGGGGCTCGATCCGCAGGCGGTCGCCGAAGACCTGGGGTTCACCTCGTCGGTGCAGAACTCGATCGACGGCACGGCCTCGCGAGACGTGGTCGCCGAGTTCTCGTTCATCCTCACGATGATCGGTATCAATCTGTCGCGCTTCGCCGAAGAGATCATCACCTGGAACACCGCTGAGTTCGACTTCGTGACTCTTGACGACGGCTACTCGACCGGCTCGTCGATCATGCCGCAGAAGAAGAACCCCGACATCGCCGAGCTCGCTCGTGGAAAGAGCGGCCGTCTCATCGGCGACCTGACCGGGCTGCTGGCGACGCTGAAAGCGCAGCCGCTGGCATACAACCGTGACCTGCAAGAAGACAAAGAGCCGATCTTCGACCAGGTGACGCAGCTCGAAGTGCTGCTGCCCGCCTACGCAGGCATGGTCGCAACGGCCCGTTTCAACACCGAGCGCATGGCCGAGGCCGCGCCCAAGGGATTCTCTCTGGCGACCGACGTCGCCGAGTGGCTCGTGAAGCGGGGTGTGCCCTTTCGCGACGCCCACGAGATCTCGGGCAAGCTGGTCGGATACTGCGAACAGCGTGGCATCGGTCTCGACGACCCCACCGACGCAGAGTACGCATCGGTGGATGCGCGGCTCACGCCCGGCGTGCGAGAGGTGCTGACCGTCGCCGGATCGGTCAACGCCCGCACCGGACGCGGCGGCACCGCGGCGGTGAACGTGCGATCCCAGCTCGAAGAGGCACCGCGAACACTGAGTGAGACGCTGCGTCGTATCGGCGTCGCCGAGCAGCAGGCATAGACAGAAAGTGACTGAAACCGTGACGGACACCCAGACCGAACTCGCGCCGCAGCGCATCGACGAGTCATTCGACTCCATCGTCGACGAGCTCCAGTGGCGGGGGCTCATCTCAGTGAGCACCGATCTCGACGACCTGAGAGCTTCTCTCGCCGCCGGCCCGATCCGCTATTACTGCGGGTTCGACCCCACTGCGGCGAGCCTGCACCTGGGCCACCTCGTGCAGCTGCTGCTGATGCGTCGTCTGCAGCTGGCCGGCAATACGCCGTACGCTCTGGTCGGCGGGGCGACGGGACTCATCGGCGACCCGCGGCCAACCGCTGAGCGCACGCTGCACTCCCGCGAACAGGTCGGAGAGTGGGTCACACGCATCCAGCATCAGGTGTCGCGGTATCTCAGCGACGACGGTGCCAACGCGGTGCGCATCGTGAACAATCTCGACTGGACGGCTGAGCTGAGCGCGATCGACTTTCTGCGCGACATCGGCAAGAACTTCCGCGTCGGAGCCATGCTCTCGAAAGAGGCCGTCTCGAAGCGGCTGAACTCGGACGCCGGCATCAGCTACACCGAGTTCAGCTACCAGGTGCTGCAGGCCAATGACTTTCTCGAGCTGTTCCGTCGTGAGGGAGTCACTCTGCAGAGCGGCGGCCAGGATCAGTGGGGCAACCTCGTCGGCGGTGTCGATCTGATCAGGCGTGTCGAGAAGCAGTCGGTGCATGCGATGGGCACGCCGCTCATCACGAACTCCGACGGCACCAAGTTCGGCAAGAGCGAAGGCAACGCCATCTGGATCGATGCCGACCTGACCGCGCCGTACGCGTTCTACCAGTTCTGGCTGAACACCGACGACGCTGACGTGATCGAACGGCTCAAGGTCTTCACGTTTCTGACTCGAGACGAGATCGCGGAGTACGCACAGAAAGTCGCCGACGAGCCGTACAAGCGTGAGGCGCAGCGTCGCCTGGCGTTGGAGGTCACCGCGCTGGTGCATGGGCTGGACGCCACGCTTGCGGCGATCGACGCCTCGGCTGCGCTCTTCGGCAACGGCGACCTCATGACGCTCGACGAAGCCACGCTGATCGCCGCGCTGGCCGAGCTGCCCTCCGCGACCGTCGCACCGGACACCACGGTTGCTGCGGCACTGGTCGAGACAGAGCTGGTGAAGAGCCTGGGCGAAGCCCGACGTGCGATCTCTCAGGGAGGGGTCTCGGTCAACAACGAACGGGTCGCCGACCCAGAGGCCACACTGGCAGACCAGTCGCTGCTGCACGGGCGCCATGCGGTGCTGCGACGCGGCAAGAAGACACTGGCCAGCCTGACTGTGGCATAGACACACGCAGCAGCACCCGGCCCGTCACCGGTCGAAAGGGAGTCGTCACCACTGGTGGCGGCTCCTTCTTCGTTTTCCAGGTGTCTCTGGTCTGAGGAGGGATGAGACCACCTGGCTGCAGGTGGCTGTGGTGCAGGCCGTTCCGAGAGTCCCGACTCGCGGGAGAGTGCCTCTGTGGGGTTGGTGGTGTTCGACACGCCCGGGTGGGTGGTGTGGTTTTGGGTGGTTGGTGGGGTGTGGGTATTGTTTCTTCTTGTCACCCCAAAGGTGCTGGGATCTGTAGGGTTCTGGGCCTCAAGCGGGGGCCGCTCATTGTGTTGCTGGGGCCGTTTGGTTTTGGTGTATGGTGGGTGTCTGTGTTGCTTGGTTGTTTGCGTGTTGGTCTGGTTTTTCCGGGTTGACGTTGTGTGAATTTCTGGTAACATGGTGAAGCGCCTTGGCCGTTCTGGTCTTCTGGTTCTCCTGGTTTTGTCTGGGTGTTCTGGTTTGACTTGGTGGATGGTTGTGGTAAGCTGGAAAAGTTGCGCCGGCAGGTAGTCGCCCAGGTTTGGGTGGTGATGGTTGGTTGCGTCCGATCCTTGAGAACTCAACAGTGTGCACATGTCGATGCCAATTGATTTGGATTGCTGGGGCCGTTTGGTTTTGGTGGTTCATGTTTTCTTTTGGTTTTATGCCATCACTTTTGTGGTGGTTTTTAGAGCCATGTCAGATTTTCTTCGGAGAGTTTGATCCTGGCTCAGGACGAACGCTGGCGGCGTGCTTAACACATGCAAGTCGAACGATGAAGCTGGAGCTTGCTTCGGTGGATTAGTGGCGAACGGGTGAGTAACACGTGAGTAACCTGCCCCTGACTCTGGGATAACTGCTGGAAACGGTAGCTAATACTGGATATGAACCGTACAGGCATCTGTAGCGGTTGGAAAGATTTTTTGGTTGGGGATGGACTCGCGGCCTATCAGCTTGTTGGTGAGGTAATGGCTCACCAAGGCGACGACGGGTAGCCGGCCTGAGAGGGTGACCGGCCACATTGGGACTGAGACACGGCCCAGACTCCTACGGGAGGCAGCAGTGGGGAATATTGCACAATGGGCGAAAGCCTGATGCAGCAACGCCGCGTGAGGGATGACGGCCTTCGGGTTGTAAACCTCTTTTAGCAGGGAAGAAGCGAGAGTGACGGTACCTGCAGAAAAAGCGCCGGCTAACTACGTGCCAGCAGCCGCGGTAATACGTAGGGCGCGAGCGTTGTCCGGAATTATTGGGCGTAAAGAGCTCGTAGGCGGTTTGTCGCGTCTGCTGTGAAATCCCGAGGCTCAACCTCGGGCTTGCAGTGGGTACGGGCAGACTAGAGTGCGGTAGGGGAGACTGGAACTCCTGGTGTAGCGGTGGAATGCGCAGATATCAGGAAGAACACCGATGGCGAAGGCAGGTCTCTGGGCCGTTACTGACGCTGAGGAGCGAAAGCATGGGGAGCGAACAGGATTAGATACCCTGGTAGTCCATGCCGTAAACGTTGGGTGCTAGACGTGGGGGCCTTTCCACGGTTTCCGTGTCGTAGCTAACGCATTAAGCACCCCGCCTGGGGAGTACGGCCGCAAGGCTAAAACTCAAAGGAATTGACGGGGGCCCGCACAAGCGGCGGAGCATGCGGATTAATTCGATGCAACGCGAAGAACCTTACCAAGGCTTGACATATAGAGGAAACGGCCAGAGATGGTCGCCCCGCAAGGTCTCTATACAGGTGGTGCATGGTTGTCGTCAGCTCGTGTCGTGAGATGTTGGGTTAAGTCCCGCAACGAGCGCAACCCTTGTCCTATGTTGCCAGCACGTTATGGTGGGAACTCATGGGAGACTGCCGTGGTCAACACGGAGGAAGGTGGGGATGACGTCAAATCATCATGCCCCTTATGTCTTGGGCTTCACGCATGCTACAATGGCCGGTACAAAGGGCTGCGATACCGCGAGGTGGAGCGAATCCCAGAAAGCCGGTCTCAGTTCGGATTGGGGTCTGCAACTCGACCCCATGAAGTCGGAGTCGCTAGTAATCGCAGATCAGCAACGCTGCGGTGAATACGTTCCCGGGCCTTGTACACACCGCCCGTCAAGTCACGAAAGTCGGTAACACCCGAAGCCGGTGGCCTAACCTTTTGGGAGGAGCCGTCGAAGGTGGGACTGGTGATTGGGACTAAGTCGTAACAAGGTAGCCGTACCGGAAGGTGCGGCTGGATCACCTCCTTTCTAAGGAGCTTTCGGAACCGTTTGGTTTCGTTGATAGTGCCTGCCAGTGTTTCCAAGAGAGCTGGTGGGTTGCTCATGGGTGGAATCATCGACATGCCTGCGTCTGGTGCATTTGAGTGTGAGTACGGTCTTCTTCGGAGGGTTTGGAAAGTGTTTGGGTGTGTTGGGTGTGGGGTGCATACTGTTGGGTCCTGGGGGATCGGGTCGGCCGCTTTTGGTGGTTGGACGGTTTTCCTTGGGCTTTGGCCCTTCTGGGCCGTGGTCTGGCTGGTCTTTGTGGCTGGTTGGGGTGCGGTGCTGGTCGTTGGTTGAGAACTGCATAGTGGACGCGAGCATCGGACACGCTCGCCTTTTGGTGGGTGTGTCGGATAGATATTTGTAGTCAATTTTGTTTGCACCATTGCGGCTGTTGTCGTGGTGGTTCGGACTGATGACACTGGTGAACATGATGAATTGATTTTGTTGTGTTCGTTACTTATGTGGTCAAGTTTCGAAGGGCAAACGGTGGATGCCTTGGCATCTGGAGCCGAAGAAGGACGTGGTAATCTGCGATATGCCTCGGGGAGCTGATAAACGAGCTTTGAGCCGAGGATTTCCGAATGGGGGAACCCAGCCGGGCTGTGACCTGGTTACTCCAGTCTGAATGTATAGGGCTGTGAGAGGGAACGTGGGGAAGTGAAACATCTCAGTACCCACAGGAAGAGAAAACAAATTTAGTGATTCCGTGAGTAGTGGCGAGCGAAAGCGGATGAGGCCAAACCGATCATGTGTGATAGCCGGCAGGTGTTGCATGGTCGGGGTTGTGGGAGTCTCCTGTCGCGCTGCTGAGCGGCGAGGGTAGTTGAATAGCATAGTTGAATGGTCTTGAATGGCCGACCGTAGTGGGTGCGAGTCCCGTAGACGAAATGCTGTGATCGCCCGGAGGAATTCCCAAGTAGCACGGGGCCCGTGAAATCCCGTGTGAATCTGCCAGGACCACCTGGTAAGCCTAAATACTTCCAGATGACCGATAGCGGACGAGTACCGTGAGGGAAAGGTGAAAAGTACCCCGGGAGGGGAGTGAAATAGTACCTGAAACCGTTTGCCTACAATCCGTCGGAGCGCCCTTGTTGGTGTGACGGCGTGCCTTTTGAAGAATGAGCCTGCGAGTTAGTGATATGTGGCGAGGTTAACCCGTGTGGGGGATCCGTAGCGAAAGCGAGTCTGAATAGGGCGTTCGAGTCGCATGTTCTAAACCCGAAGCGAAGTGATCTATCCATGGCCAGGTTGAAGCGCGGGTAAGACCGCGTGGAGGACCGAACCCACTTAGGTTGAAAACTGAGGGGATGAGCTGTGGATAGGGGTGAAAGGCCAATCAAACTTCGTGATAGCTGGTTCTCTCCGAAATGCATTTAGGTGCAGCGTCATGTGTTTCTTACCGGAGGTAGAGCTACTGGATGGCTAATGGGCCCCACAGGGTTACTGACGTCAGCCAAACTCCGAATGCCGGTAAGTGAGAGCATGGCAGTGAGACAGTGGGGGATAAGCTTCATTGTCGAGAGGGAAACAACCCAGACTACCGACTAAGGCCCCTAAGCGTGTGCTAAGTGGGAAACGATGTGGAGTTGCATAGACAACCAGGAGGTTGGCTTAGAAGCAGCCACCCTTGAAAGAGTGCGTAATAGCTCACTGGTCAAGTGATTCTGCGCGGACAATGTAACGGGGCTCAAGCACACCGCCGAAGTCGTAGCATTCGCATTTGTGACAGGCCTTCGTGGTCCAGTCGTGCGGATGGGTAGGAGAGCGTCGTGTGGGCGTTGAAGCCGCGGGGTGACCCAGCGGTGGAGGCCACACGAGTGAGAATGCAGGCATGAGTAGCGAATGACGGGTGAGAAACCCGTCCTCCGGAAGACCAAGGGTTCCAGGGCCAGGCTAATCCGCCCTGGGTAAGTCGGGACCTAAGACGAGGCCGACAGGCGTAGTCGATGGACAACGGGTTGATATTCCCGTACCGGCGAAGAACCGTCAGAGCCAACCCAGTGATGCTAAGAGCCCGAATCCTCTGGCTTGCCCTTCGGGGTGGGAAAGAGGCCTAGCGCTCGACCCTGTCTGGTGCGGCTAGCGTATCTCTGGTGTGACGCAGGAAGGTAGCCTCCGCGGGGCGATGGTTGTCCCCGTCTAAGGGTGTAGGCCGAGGAGTTGGCAAATCCGCTCCTCATGCGGCTGAGACCTGATGGTGAGACCGTATGGTCGAAGTGGGTGATCCTATGCTGCCGAGAAAAGCATCGACGCGAGGTTCTAGCTGCCCGTACCCCAAACCGACTCAGGTGGTCAGGTAGAGAATACTAAGGAGATCGAGAGAATCATGGTTAAGGAACTCGGCAAAATGCCCCCGTAACTTCGGGAGAAGGGGGGCCCGGTGATGTGATCGGATTTACTTCGTGAGCGTTGTCGGGCCGCAGAGACCAGTGGGAAGCGACTGTTTATCAAAAACACAGGTCCGTGCGAAGTCGCAAGACGATGTATACGGACTGACGCCTGCCCGGTGCTGGAAGGTTAAGAGGAAGGGTTAGCTTCGGCGAAGCCTAGAATTTAAGCCCCAGTAAACGGCGGTGGTAACTATAACCATCCTAAGGTAGCGAAATTCCTTGTCGGGTAAGTTCCGACCTGCACGAATGGCGTAACGACTTCCCAGCTGTCTCAACCATGAACTCGGCGAAATTGCACTACGAGTAAAGATGCTCGTTACGCGCAGCAGGACGGAAAGACCCCGTGACCTTTACTATAGTTTGGTATTGGTATTCGGTGCAGTCTGTGTAGGATAGGTGGGAGACGTTGAAGCGGTCACGCTAGTGGTCGTGGAGTCATTGGTGAAATACCACTCTGACTGTTTTGGATATCTAACCTCGGCCCGTGATCCGGGTCAGGGACAGTGCCTGATGGGTAGTTTAACTGGGGCGGTTGCCTCCCAAAGAGTAACGGAGGCGCCCAAAGGTTCCCTCAACCTGGTTGGCAATCAGGTGGCGAGTGTAAGTGCACAAGGGAGCTTGACTGTGAGAGAGACATCTCAAGCAGGGACGAAAGTCGGGACTAGTGATCCGGCAGTGGCTTGTGGAAGCGCTGTCGCTCAACGGATAAAAGGTACCTCGGGGATAACAGGCTGATCTTGCCCAAGAGTCCATATCGACGGCATGGTTTGGCACCTCGATGTCGGCTCGTCGCATCCTGGGGCTGGAGTTGGTCCCAAGGGTTGGGCTGTTCGCCCATTAAAGCGGTACGCGAGCTGGGTTCAGAACGTCGTGAGACAGTTCGGTCCCTATCCGCTGCGTGCGTCGGAAATTTGAGAGGATCTGTCTCTAGTACGAGAGGACCGAGATGGACCAACCTCTGGTGTGCCAGTTGTTCCGCCAGGAGCATGGCTGGTTGGCTACGTTGGGAATGGATAACCGCTGAAAGCATCTAAGCGGGAAGCCGGCCTCAAGATGAGATTTCCATACCATTTATGGTGAGAGGACCCCAGCAGAACACTGGGTTGATAGGCCGGATGTGGAAGCACCGTAAGGTGTGGAGCTGACCGGTACTAATAGTCCGAGAACTTGACAACACACATAAATTCTTTCTGTAACGATGAACGCGTCCACTCTGCGGTTCCCGATCCATGACCGGGAACCACCACAACACACCTTTTGGGGTGTGGGTGTGGGTTGAACTGAATAGTGATCGAAGCCGTTACGGCGGCCATAGCGTGAGGGAAACGCCCGGACACATCCCGAACCCGGAAGCTAAGCCTCACAGCGCCGATGGTACTGCACGGGGGACCGTGTGGGAGAGTAGGACACCGCCGGAACATTATTCACGGAAGGCCACCCCGCTAGCGGGGTGGCCTTCCGTCGTTAACCACACACACGAACGCCAATCACACACGCAACACG
>NZ_WBKF01000002.1 GCF_008831235.1 Pseudoclavibacter sp. CFCC 11306 | reverse complement strand
ACCAAACGGCCCCAGCAACACAATGAGCGGCCCCCGCTTGAGGCCCAGAACCCTACAGATCCCAGCACCTTTGGGGTGACAAGAAGAAACAATACCCACACCCCACCAACCACCCAAAACCACACCAACCACCCGGGCGTGTCGAACACCAACCCACACCCACACCCACACACACGCACACACAGGCACAGGCACAGGCACAGGCACAGGCACAGGCACAGGCATGAGCATGAGCATGAGCATGAGCATGAGCATGAGCATGAGCATGAGCATGAGCATGAGCATCCAACTGAGTGTTTCCTATTCGTTCACTCGTCACTCTGGCCGCGCCCGGCCTCGTGCGAGACAATGACGGCATACGCGATGGGGTCTGCCCATCGTCCCCAAGACCTGGCGTCGTCTCGATGCCGAGGGAAGGAACACGAATGCCAATCACAAAGACGCTCTACACTGCCGAAGCTCTCGCCACCGGAGACGGACGCAACGGCCATGTGCGCACCACCGATGGCCTGATCGATCTTGATCTGGCCGTTCCCGCCGAGATGGGCGGCGCAGGCGGCAAGGTGAACCCGGAGCTGCTCTTCGCGTCAGGGTATGCCGCCTGCTTCCACGGCGCGCTGCAGCTCGTGGCCAAGAACGAGGGCGTGGCGATCCATGACACTTCGGTGGGCGCACGCGTGCACATCGGCCCCAACGGAGAAGGCGGCTTCGCTCTGGCCGTCGACCTCGAGGTGAACATCCCCGGCCTGCCTCACGACGAGGCCCAGGCATTGGTCGAGAAGGCCCATCAGGTCTGCCCGTACAGCAACGCGACGCGCGGCAACATCCCCGTGAACGTCACCGCGACTGACGACTGACGCTCGCCGCATCGCGAGCACATGCACAGAGGGCGCACACCGAGCAGATGCCGGCGTGCGCCCTCTGTGCATGTGCGGCTACTTCTGTGCGCCCGACCGGCGCTCGTTCTCGAGCCGCTCGCGCACCTCTTTGCGCAGCACCTTGCCGATCAGCGACTTCGGCAGCTCATCCCAGATCACGTACGAACGCGGCACCTTGTATTCGGCCAAGTGCTCGCGGGCGTACTCGCGCGCCACCAGCTCGTCGAAGGGCTGGGGTGAGTCGTCGAGCAGAGCAGTCGCCTTCGCAGCGGATGCCGTGGTCGCAGATGCAGCGTCGGCGGACGCTGGAGCGCCGGTCTCAGGCGGGGTCGCGCCGGCATCCGCGTGCTCGGGCACTATCACGGCCGTGACGCTCTCTGCCTGCGACGTGCCCCGCCGAACACCGACCACCGCGCACTCCGCGACGCCCGGCACCTTCGAGATCACAGCTTCGACCTCGCTGGGAGACACGTTGAACCCGCCGGTGATGATCAGCTCTTTTTTGCGGTCGACGACGGTGACGAAGCCGTCGGCATCCTGCGTGACGAGGTCGCCCGTGCGCAGCCACCCGCCGTCGAGCAGGACGGCCTCGGTCTCTTCGCGGCGGTTCCAGTACCCCTGGAACACCTGTGGCCCATGGATCAACAGCTCGCCGATCTCACCGGTGTCGACTTCGCGCTTCACATCGTTCGGGTCGACCACCTTGATGTCGGTCGACGGGAACGGGATGCCGATCGTGCCGGTCTTGCGTTCGTCTGAGAACGGGTTGCCGAGCGCGACCGGGCTGCATTCGGTGAGCCCGTAGCCTTCGACGAGGCGACCGCCCGCGACCGCCTCCCAGCGTTCGACGATGGCGTCGTTCAGAGTCATCGCTCCCGAGATCGCGTAGATCACGCCGCTGAGATCGAGCTTGCCGTCGCGCGCCACTCGCGCAAGCCGGTCATACATCGGGGGCACCGCCGGTATGAACGTCGCCGGATGCTTCTTCGACGCCTCGACGACGAGCGTCGGGTCGAAGGTGGGAAAGAGTGTAGCCCGCGCGGCAACGTGCACAGCATAGATCACCGAGAGCAGCAGTCCGAACGCGTGGAACATCGGCAGCAGGCCGTAGATCGTCTCGGCGCCCGGGGTGAAGCGCGGCATCCAGGCGGCACCTTGACGAGCGTTGGCCCAGAGGTTGCCATGCGTGATCTTCGCACCCTTCGGGTCGCCGGTCGTGCCGCTCGTGTACTGCAGCAGCGCGAGCGACTCGTTGGTCGGGCGCGGGTACGACTGGTCGATCGGGCCGTACTTCGAGAGCTGCTCGAAACGCTTGGTCTCGGCCGCCGGGCCGACCAACGCCGCACGTTTCTCGCGGGCTTTCGCCACCGGCAGCCGCAGTGCGAGTCGCAGTTTGAGCGGCATCGCTCGGGTGATGTCGACCGAGACGATGCGGCTGGGCACCGCCGTGTCGCTCATGCTGCGCAGGGTACTGACCACTTTGGTCCAGGCGATGACGATGTCGGCCTCGTGATCGAGAAACTGCTTCTCGTGCTCGCTGGCGGTGTAGATCGGGTTGTGCTCGACCACGATCCCGCCCAGACGCAGCACGGCATAGAACGCGATCACGTGCTGCGGGCAGTTCGGCATGATCAGTGCGACGCGGGTGCCCGCGGCGACGCCTTCGAGTCGCAGGCCCTCGGCCACCGCGTCGACCTGCGCGCGCAGGTCGGCGAAGGTGAGCTCCTGCCCGAAGAACTCGATGGCCACGCGATCGCCGAAACGGTTGGCGCTACCTTCGAGCATGTCGTAGAGCGACCCGGTGGGCAGATCGATGTCTTTCGGCGTGCCGTCTGCATAAAAGCGGTTCCAAGCACGGGTGGCGTTGATCTCAGCAGCGGTAGTCATGCGGTCATTCTATTGGGCGAGACTGGTGCGGCCGCGAAGCGCGCGCAGTGTCGGGGAGCGGCGCTCCCTTGGTTCAGCCTCTAGCCGATACAGCTCATCGACTCTGACCCTGACGCGCTGCGATCAGGTCAGACACCGTCAGTTGATGTGCCTGCGCCGGGAGCGCGTTGCTACCGAGGTCGCGAACCAACTCGCTTGGATCGATCTCGAGAGCTACCGAGATTCTCACGAGTGTCGGATTCGCCAGCCCACGCTCGATCTTTCCGATGTTCGTGAAGTGGATGCCTACCAACTCGCCGAGGTCCTGCTGGCTGATTCCCCTGCCACGACGCAACTCGCTGATGCAAGAACCGACGATACGTGCGGCCTCGGAGTGGGGTTCTTCTGACATACGACATGACTACCTACCTCAAGCGCGAGTCACCAGAGTGTCAGTGCATGATGCTTTCACACCTCACGTACAGACACCGCATTAGAGAGTCGGGCTTGCCGAGGTCGCGTGATCGAGGAACTACCTGACATCGTCAGAGACGGTAGAGAAGAGGCTCGCCACGTACTGAAGCGCATCGGCACGAGTCAGCGGGTGGAGCTGCAGACACAAGAGTGGCCTGGTCCGCAAGTCGTGGACATGGTGTTTTGCGGCCGGGTCGTCGTTTGGGTCTCGTGGTCGGCCTTTTCTGTGAATGAGTGTTCTTATTCGGCGGGTGGGGCGCAGCCGATCGGGGTGCAGACGCTATCGGTTGTACCAGTGCTCGATTTAGGAGCCGACGGCGGGTCTGGCCTCGAGTCCGATCGGTCAGGTGCGACGGTCGTAGTACTCGGTCTTCAACTTGATTCGACCAGGGTTTGCCGAGAGTCATGGCCTGACACGGAGGATAGATTCATATCTGCTCAACGGAAACTTGATGATGAGACCTGCGCTCGTGGGGTTCGGTTGTATCGAGATCGGCTTGCTGGAGGTGATGCGATATCGCAGGTCGTGGCGCGTCGCGAAATTGGTGAACTCCTTGGAGTGCAGCAAAGGAACATTACGGGTTGGATCCGCAAGAATCCGTCACCATCGGTGCGGTGAAACCAGCAGAACGATTCGAGCCTCTGACCGAGGAAGTCGCCCGGTTGCGGTGCGAGAACGCGCAGCTGAAGCCTGTGAACGAAATTCTCAAGACCGCGTCGGTGTTTTCGCGCAAGCGGAGCTCGACAGCAAACTCGGGTCATAATCGACTACGTCCGCGAGTTCTGACCAATCTTAGGGGTCGAGCCGATCCTGACCGTGCTGAACCAGCACAGTGTCGGGGATGCCCCGTCAAAGCACTACGCCGTCGTCACCGTGGGTTCGGGCCCCAAACGGGAGATTGAAGACGCATAGGAGGCCAATGAGTTGTTTGACTTGTGGACGTGGAGCATCTCCGGTTGTATGGGCGACGCAAGCTCCCCCCCGCGATGGAATACTCATCGGCTGTGACCGCGTTGAGCGACTCATGCGACTGCTCGGCATCAACGGGAGGTGCCGCACGGTGACCACAACGGGCACCCACGGCCCTCGGCCAGCAGCTCGCCAAGCACCGGGTAGGCGTCGCCTGGGGAGACCACTAGCAGGTCCGAGAGCACGCAGCGCCCTGGAAACATCCTCCGAGCGCAATTGCTGTTCAGCTTGCGAGTTCAAGTCTTCCTCATTCACTCCGTCCAGAGTTCTTCAAGACAGGTATGCGTCGGTGTCACCTGTCCGAGAGAGACGCACCCAACGACGTGCACCCACCCGCGCTGCTGGCTGGTTCGACCGTCCAAGGTTCGAGACTGCCGGCGGTTGGTGCCGTTCGGCCTCCTGCTCAGAACCATGGCCGGCGCAGCATTCGAGACAGTCCGGTGAGTCAACGCGCTAGTGGATCGATTTCAAGTACTCTGTGGGCTGTGAGCGAACAGTCCATATGGAACCCGAAACAAGGCAACACTATTTTGCAGGGCGACAATTTGCCGGTCTTGCTTGACTTGCCAGACGACTTCTTTCAACTGGTATACATCGATCCCCCATTTAACACGGGGAAGCAACAGCGTCGGCAGTCTCTGAAGACTGTTCGATCAAACAGTGGGAAACGTATTGGTTTCAAGGGACAAACCTACGAGACGATAAAAGGGAGAGTTTCCGAATACAACGATGCCTTCTCGGATTACTGGTCATTCCTGGAGCCACGACTGACAGAAATCTGGCGTGTCCTAAAACCAGAGGGGACCTTCTATCTCCACTTGGACTATCGAGAAGTACACTACGCAAAGGTGCTCCTGGACGCATTGTTTGGCCGAGAGTGTTTCTTGAACGAAATTGTCTGGGCGTACGACTATGGAGCGCGATCCAAGAAGAAGTGGCCAGCAAAGCACGACAATATACTCGTTTATGTGAAAGATCCCAGCAGATACTACTTCAACAGTGAAGAAGTAGATCGGGAGCCATATATGGCCCCAGGACTGGTCACTCCCGAGAAACGCGCTAAAGGTAAGCTCCCGACTGACGTTTGGTGGCACACCATTGTATCGCCGACTGGTAAGGAAAAAACAGGCTACCCGACTCAGAAGCCAGAGGGCATATTGCGTCGCATTATCGAGGCCAGCAGTCAACCGGAGGATTGGGTCTTGGACTGCTTTGCAGGCTCCGGCACGACTGGTTCAGTTGCTGGAAAGCTCGATCGAAAGTTCCTGCTCGTGGACAGCAACCCCGAGGCGTTTGCTGTAATGAGAAACCGTCTTGGCGACGGTTTCTTGGCTGCACCAAATACATATACTGAACTCGCTAATGCTAATAAAATGCAGACAGAAGAGATCGCATGAGTATTGATCAGATTCAGGATCCGGAAGTCCGCACCTTGGCGGCGCTTGCAACGTCTCTGGAAGAAGACTACATAAGCGAGAAGGATCCATGGCAAGGAAGTCCGTTTCGGTGGATTCAGTCACGACCTTCCCGACAAAAGGGCGCAATTGGGGAACTGCTTGTTGCGGGTTGGGCGGCCTCAAAGGGGTTCGATGTCTTGCGGAGTGACAATTCTGACTGCGACCGGATAATCAATGGTCTTCGTATTGAAATTAAGTACTCCAACCTTTGGGCCAATACAGGTGGATACAAGTTCCAGCAGATTCGCGATCAGGCCTATGACTATTGCTTCTGCCTGGGTCTTTCGCCGTTTGATGCGCAAGCGTGGTTCATTCCAAAGCATATTCTGATGGATGGGTTCCCGGACGGACTCACGCCGCAGCATGGCGGCCAAGATGGTCGCGACACGCGTTGGCTCTCCTTCATAGCCAAGCAACCACCTTCTTGGCTTGCGGAATACGGTGGAAGGCTTGGACAGGTCAAGCAGCTGATTATTGAGGCTGGCCATGGGAAGTTTCACGGTCACAAGGATCGTCATAGATTGAGGTAGTTTGCGAACTCTCTGTTTTCCTTCTTAACCATTGTTTCGTTGATTCATCACACCCGCACGAGCAAAGCCATCGTCGATTACCGGCGCCTTTCTGAGGTCAAGTCGCTCAGTGCATCCGCCGCGCGCCTGATCGAGGCGCGAAAGTGCATCTACCCGAAGCTGCGGATTCCGCCACGGGGCAAGGGCGGAGGCCTCGAACGGGACTTCGTGGAGTGGGCGGACCAGACGGGACAGATCGAGGCCTACTGCAAGATCGACGAGCACAAGCACGAGTGGCTGCAGCGCCCATACCTGAAAGACACCGGCTACCCGGCGCGATACTCCCCCGACTTCTTGGCACGCACCGCATCAGATGTGTATGTGGTCGAGACAAAAGCGCAGTCGAGTCTGAGTGATGAGAATGTGCAACGCAAGAAGCGTGCCGCCCTTGCATGGGTCGAACGCATCAACGCCCTGCCGCTTGAACAGCGCGGCGAGAAGGACTGGCACTACGCACTGGTCGGGGAGGAGCTCTTCCGTCGCTATCGAGACCAGAGCGGCAACCTGGTCGCGCTCTTGGAATTCGCCAGCCTGCACTCTGTCGCTGACCAGACGAGAACTTTGTTCTGACCAGCAGCATGCATCGGCCCTGCCTCCAGCAGCAGGAAGAGGCAGATCCGAGTCACAAGTGCGAACATGCGTTCTCGTGGAAATGGCGATCTGGAACCGACACGCCGACGCATCGCGAAACATTTAGTTGATACAACAATAGTTATAGATTTGTGTAAGTGCGTGGTGCGTCGACCACAGTCGACACCACACACACGTCATGCATCACCACTCATCAGCACGAAAGCAGAAAGAGACCCGAATGACTCTCAAGATCGGCTACATCGTCGGCAGCATCGCCAGCCAGTCCATCAACCGCAAGCTTGCCGAGGCCATCACGAAGCTCGACATCGCCGATGTCGAGTTCTTCGAGATTCCGATCAAGAGCCTGCCGCTGTACAGCTACGACTACGATGCGGACTACCCTGCCGAGGGCAAGGAGCTCAAGGCAGCGATCGAGGGTGCAGACGGCATCCTCATCGTCACCCCGGAGTACAACCGCTCGATTCCCGCGCCTCTGAAGAATGCCATCGACTGGTCGAGCCGCCCGTGGGGAACCAACTCGTTCAACGAGAAAGTCGTCGCAGTCATCGGCACCTCCCCTGGTGCAGTAGGAACCGCCGCAGGACAGCAGCACCTGCGCTCGATTCTCTCGTTTCTCAACACCATTCAGCTGGGCCAGCCCGAGGGGTTCATCCAGTTCACCCCTGACCTGCTGAACGAGTCCGGAGAGTTCGCGAGCGAAGACACCGCGAAGTTCGTGACCGGCATCGTCGACGCCTTCGTCGCGCTCATTCACCGCGTCAACGACTGAGCACGGCCTGCCACTGCTTCTGAGCACTGAGCACTGAGCACTGAGCACTGAGCACAGCCTGCCACCGCCCTGACAAATCGTCCTGCGCCCTCGCAAATGAGGGGCAGGGCGATTCTCTTTGCAGGAGACGCATCGACCGCTCGACGGGCTGCTGTCGCATATGTGCGGCTGGACGACTCTGCCCACAGGGGGTTGCGCACGGCTTCCTCAAGAACGGCACGGTTCCGTCGAGACGGGCACGGTTCCGTCGAGATTGGCCAAGTTTGAGCGGAACCATGTACATCTGGGCGGAACCGTGCACATCTCGACGAAGAGATGGCTGAGCTGGGGCAGGGTCAAGTGGTGCAGCGCGTTGCGTGCAGAGTGCTGCTTGCTGCGTGGAGAGTGCTGCCTGGTGCCTGTTGCGTGCAGAGTGCTGCCTGATGCGAGCAGTGTGCGGCGTGCGAGGGCTCGGCGCTCAGCGCTGCTCAGGCCCCTCGGCCTCATCGTCGTGCGTCACACGACCGTCGACCCGCCGACGCAGCCCCGCCTCACCGGGTTCGTGAGGCAGGTTCGCGACGACTGGGAACATCCCCGTCTCGCCGAGTCGCTGCTCGGCGATCGCACGCACCCGACCGCGGCAGGCAAACCAGCCTGCGACGAGCGCGGCGGCCACCACGACCATCGAGAGCATCGTGAAGGTTCCGGTCGGATAGTCGAAGCCGATCAGCACCACGACCGCGGCCAGGAACACCAGCGTGATCCAGTTCGTGTACGGCGCACCGGGCATGCGATATTCAGGGCGTTCATAGAGACCAAGCTTCGACAGCTTGACGAAGCGCATGTTCGTGAGCGTTATGGTTCCCCAGGCAGAGATGATGCCGAAGGCCGCGAGGTTCAGCACGATCTCGAAGGCTTGGTCGGGCACGACCATGTTCAGCACGACGCCAGCGAGGGTCACGACCGATGTCAGCAGGATGCCGCCGTAGGGCACGCCCGCCTTCGACAGGCGCCCGGCGAAGGCGGGTGCGGTTCCGCCCTTGGCCATCGAGTGCAGGATGCGCCCGGTCGAATACAGGCCGGCGTTGAGCGACGAGAGGGCGGCGGTGAGCACGACCAGTTCCATGATCGGGGCAGCGGCCTCGAATCCGACCCCGCGGAAAAGGGTGACGAACGGACTCTCGCCGGCGTGGAAGGCCGTGTACGGCAGCAGCAGCACGAGCAGCAGAACCGATCCCACGTAGAACAGAGCGATGCGCATCACGACGGTGTTGATCGCCTTGGGAATCACTTTGCGCGGGTTCTCAGTCTCGCCTGCGGTGGTGCCGACCAGCTCGATGCTGGCGTAGGCGAACACCACGCCCTGCAGAATCACCAGCGCAGGCATCACACCGTTCGGGAACATGCCGCCGTTCTCGAAGATCAGCGTCGGCCCGCGGGGCGACCCGTCGGGCATGCCGAAGATCAGGAACAGCGACCCGACCACCAAGAACGCCACCAGCGCGACGACTTTGATGAGCGCCGCCCAGAACTCCAGCTCGCCGAACACCTTCACCGAGATCATGTTCATGCCCAGCACGACGACGAGTGCGATGAGTGCGATCGACCACTGCGGCACGCCCTGCAGCCAGGGCAGCATGCCCACGTCGCCGAACCACTTGACATAGATCGCGACCGCGGTGACGTCGACGATCGATGTCGTGGCCCAGTTCACCCAGTACATCCACCCGCTGAAGAAGGCCATCTTCTCGCCGTAGAACTCGCGGGCGTACGAGACGAACGACCCCGACGACGGGCGATGCACGACCAGTTCGCCGAGCGCGCGCAGAATGAGGAAGGCGAATATTCCGCAGACGGCATAGTCGATCAGCAGGGCAGGGCCTGCCTGTTCGAGTCGCCCGCCGGAGCCGAGGAAGAGCCCGGTGCCGATGGCCCCGCCGAAGCCGATCATCTGCACCTGCCGGGGCTTCAGCCCTTTCTTGAATCCGGTCTGCTCTTCGGTGCCGATGCGTCCGGCGCGCTTCTCGGCTGGCGACCAGACGTCGTCATGCTCGCTCATACTGCTCTGCTCTCAAGGTTGTCTTGTGATGGATGCTGTTGTCATGGATGTCTGTGTGGTGGCGGCGCTCAGATCGAGTCGCCCGTGTGGTCAGACCTCAGCAGGTTGCGAAACGCTGCGAGGCGACCAAGTCCGATCCGGCCGTCAACTCGCGCTCTGACCGGCCACCGCAGCGACGAAGTCGGCGGCGCCCGCGCCATAGAGACCGCAGGCAAGGGCGACGTGCAGTGCCGCCAGCGCCGCTTCGAGGGTGAGGTCGCGGCCGTCAACGACTCCAGCGGTCTGCAGCGGGGCCGCTGCGGCGTAGGCCCTCAGGTGCACACCGCCGTGCCCGCTCTGGCTGATGGCGACGACGGCCTGTCGGCGCGCGTGCTGACGCAGCACGTCTTCGACTCCGGGAGTCCCAGACGGCACCGCTCCCGAGCCGAAGCAGCACAGCACAGCGGCCGGCCCGTTGCCGAGCGCCGCATCGAGCTGCGCAGCGGTCACCCCTGGATACACCATGGCGACCCCGATCTCGTGCGGAGCGAACGCCCCGAACTCCAGCCGGCCTCCTGATGCGCCGTCGACAGCACCCGCAGCGGCGAACGAGTCGCGGCGTCCGTTCGTCGCGACGAAGCCCTGCGCCGAAACCGACGAGATCTTAGAGACGTGCAGACCGGGCAGCAGACGGCCTCCGAACTGCACGAACACGCCGACCGCGCCCGCGGTGCCGACCTCGGGCGCCTGCGCAGAACCCGACGCAGACGTCTGGGTCGGGGCCGCTGCAAGCACCTGCGCCGCAGCCAGCGCATCGCGCAGGTTGGCCTCGGCGTCGGCATCGTGCGCGCCGTCGGCCCCATACAGCGGATGCTGCGCACCGGTCAGCACCACCCGTGCCGGTCGGTCGACCTCCCGCAGCACGATCGGCAGCGCGAGTGAGAGCGCAGCCGCAGTGAAGGCCAACGTGTCGGTGCCATGCAGCACGACCACGGCATCCGCACCACGTTCGATCGCGGCGACCACTGCGTCGACGATCAGCTGCCACTCGACCGGCCCCACATTGGCGCTGTCGAGCAGCGGAGCGAGCTCGACGACGTCTGTGCCCTCGGGCAGCGCGCCCTCGGCAAGCAGGCGACCGACGAAATCAGGGTCGGGAACGAGACCGGCGTCGCTCTCGGACATGCCGATCGTGCCGCCGGTGTGCACCAGTGTGAGACGCACTCGCTCGAAGACGGCTCAGGCCGCGCCGTCGAACATCGACGTCACCGAACCATCGGCGAAGACCTCGTGAATCGCCTTGGAGATCAGCGGCGCGATCGACAGCACGGTCAGCGTCGGGAAGATCTTCTCGGCCGGCAGCGGCAGCGTGTTCGTCACCACGACGCGGTCGATCTCGGGGCTGGTCAGTCGTTCGACCGCCGGGTCTGAGAACACGGCGTGCGTGGCGCCGACGACGACCTTCGCGGCTCCATGCGCCTTGAGGGCACGTGCAGCGGCGAGAATCGTGCCGCCGGTGTCGATCAGGTCGTCGACCACGAGGCAGGTGCGGCCCTGCACGTTGCCGACGATCTCGTGCGCAGTCGCCTGGTTCGGCACCAGCGGATCGCGACGTTTGTGGATGATGGCCAGCGGCGCACCCAGCTTGTCGCTCCAGGTGTCGGCGACCTTCACGCGGCCCATGTCGGGCGAGACGATGGTCAGATCGTCATGCCCGAGGGTCTCACGGAAGTGCTCGAGCAGAATCGGCTGCGCGAAGAGGTGGTCGACAGGGCCGTCGAAGAACCCCTGAATCTGCGGCGAGTGCAGGTCGACCGACATGATGCGGTCGGCGCCCGCGGCCTTGAACAGGTCGGCGACGAGGCGGGCGGAAATGGGCTCGCGACCGCGGTGCTTTTTGTCCTGGCGAGCGTACGGATAGCAGGGGGCCACGACGGTGATGCGCTTTGCCGAGGCGCGCTTGAGCGCATCGACCATGATGAGCGACTCCATGAGCCACTCGTTGATCGGCGAGGTGTGCGACTGAATCACGAAGGCGTCAGACCCGCGGATGCTCTCGTCGTATCGAACGTAGATCTCGCCGTTGGCGAAGTTCAGCGCTTTGGTCGGCACCAGTTCGGTGCCGAGGTTCTTCGCGATCTCTCGGGCCAGTGCAGGGTGTGCCCTGCCGCTGACCAGAACGAGTCGCTTATGGTTGTCCGCATTAATTCCCGACACGGGATGCCCTTCTGTCGCCTGTCGCCGACTGCTGCTCGTTGTTGACTACTCGTTGCCGCTGGTGCGGCTGTTGCTCTGTTCGGCGTTCTGATCGCCGTTCAGAGCGGCCTCGGCTGCCTCCGCCGCGGCCGTTCCGGCGCGATGCTCGATAACCCAGCCCTCTTTGTTGACCTGAGGGGCCTGGGTGATCACGAGCGAACCCGCCGGGACGTCTTTGCGAATGATGGTGCCGCCGCCCGAGTAGACGCCAGCGCCGATGTGCACAGGGGCGACGAACACGTTGTGCGCACCGGTGCGCACCTGCGGGCCGACCGTCGAGCGATGCTTGTGCACGCCGTCGTAGTTCGCGAAGATCGTGCCCGCACCGATGTTCGAGCCCTCGCCGATCTCGGCGTCGCCCGCATAGCTGAGATGCGGCAGCTTGGCACCGTGGCCGATGGTGACGTTCTTCGTCTCGACGAACGTGCCGATCTTGCCCTCGTTGCCCAGAACGGTGCCCGGGCGCAGGTAAGAGAACGGCCCGACGTGCGCGTTCTCGCCGATGCGGGCAGAGAGCGAATGAGTGCGGCAGACTTCGGCGCCGAAGCCGACCTCGGTGTCGACCAGCGTGGTGTCCGGCCCGATCACGGCTTCGTCCTGCACGACGGTCGTGCCGCGCAGCTGGGTTCCGGGCAGCAGCGTGACGTCCTGCCCCAGTTCGACGGTCACATCGATCCAGGTGCTCGCGGCGTCCTGAATGGTGACGCCGGCCAGACGCCAGCGTCGGATGATGCGTCGGTTGAGCTCGGTGGCGACCTCGGCCAGCTGCTCTCGATCGTTAATGCCCTGTACGAGCATCGGGTCGTCGATGACGTGGGCGGCGACGGGTCGCCCCTCGCGCACCAGCACGCCGATGGCGTCGGTGAGGTACTTCTCGTTCTGCGCATTGTCGACGCCCACCTGGGCGAGCGAGCGGCGCAGGTCGTTGGCCTGGAAGAGATAGGTACCAGAGTTGACCTCGTCGATGAGCAGCTGCTGCTCGGTCGCGTCACGCTGTTCGACGATCGCCTCGAGGTCGCCGGATGCCGTGCGTACGACCCGGCCATAACCCGTCGGGTCTGCGATTCGTGCAGTCAGCACGCTTGCAGCCGCCCCGCTGGCACGGTGCGCGGTGATGAACTCGGCCAAGGCATCCTCGCCCAGCAACGGCACGTCACCGCTCGTGATCAGCACATCGCCGACGAACCCCTCGTCGAGCACGTCGAGACCCGCCTCGGCAGCGGCACCGGTGCCGGGGATCTCTCCCTGCTCGGCGATCTCGACGCGGGGCAGCAGTGTGCGGGCGGCCTCTTCGACGCGCTGACGCTGATGACGGACGACGAGAACCACACGCTCTGGCTCGAGCGCATCGGCTGCGGCGAGCACGTGCCCGATGAGCGGCCGACCGGCAAGCGCGTGCAGCACTTTGGGCGTCGCAGACTTCATGCGGGTTCCTTGCCCTGCCGCCAGAATGATCCCTGCCAAGTTGCTGTCAGCCATTTGCCTGAGCTCCCATCGGTTCGACTGCGCTCCGCCTCCAGGATTCGAACCTGGTCTTCACAGCTCCAAAGGCTGTCGTGCTGCCGTTACACTAAGGCGGATCGGCAGCGAGACTGCCGCAGACCACTTTACTCGTGGCTCATCGTCGGCTGCCACCTCACTGCTGAAGACCCCGCACTCTCCAGCTGCTTCGCAGCACCTTGCCGACCGGTTCCACGTCGACTTCTTCTCTGCAATGTCGCAGGCAGTGCATACGATGTCATTCATGGATCTGACACTCGGCGCACTGCCTCTCGACCTCGTGCTGCTGGGCATCATCACGTGGCAGACGATCAGCGGCGCGCGGCGCGGTCTCGCGCGAGTCGCGCTGCGTCTTGCCGGCATGGTGGTGGGCGGTTTCGCCGCCTGGCTCGCCATCCCTTGGGTCGTGACTTTGGGAGGCAACGGTGCGACCCGCATCGCGATGGTCATGATCGTGGGTTTGGGGCTCGTCGTCGTCGGAGGCAGCATCGGCGGGGCGATCGGCCGATCGATCGGCGGTGTGCTCGAACGTGTGCGGCTCGGTGCCGTGAACAGGCTGTTGGGTGCCGTGGCCGGGCTGCTCGCGAGCAGCCTGATGATCGGGCTGGTCTCTTCGGCGGTCTCGGGAATCGGTGCCCCGTGGCTCACGCAGACGCTGAGTTCGTCTCGCGTCGTCACCGTGATCGACGGACTGATGCCGAGCAGCCTGCGATCGACTGCCACGCTTTGGGGCCAGAGCGCCATCGACGAAGGCCTGCCTTGGGTCGTCGAGGCGCTGGGCGGGGTGTCGCAAGAGCCATCGCTGCCTCAAGTCGATCTGGCGACACCCCAGCTCACCCAGGCGGCGAAGTCGGTCGTGCGCATCAGCGGCCCCGCATACGCATGCGGGCAGGAGCAGACCGGCTCGGGGTTCGTGGTCAGCGATGATCGAGTCGTCACGAACGCCCATGTGGTGAGCGGCGTCTCAGAGCCGGTCGTCGAGGTGCCCGGCAAGCCTGCGAAGAGCGGCCGCATCACGTATTTCGACCCGAAGGCCGATCTCGCCGTCATCGACGTCGACGGCCTCGGGGCCCCAGTGCTTCCGCTGGCATCCGCCGCAGCCGTCGGTCGCGGCACACAGGGAGCGGTGCAGGGCTACCCCGGCGGCGGGCCGTTCACCTCGGGCCCGGCAAGCGTCATGGCTGCCGGCACCGTTGACTTCAGTGGCTCAGGCCCGCGCGACGTGCTCACCTTGGCGGCGAACGTGCAGCCGGGCAACTCGGGCGGCCCGCTGATCACCACAAACGGCGAGATCGCCGGTGTGGTCTTCGCGAAAGAAAGGTCGGTGCCGAACGTGGGCTATGCGATTCCGCTCAGCGATCTCAAGCCCGTGGTACAGAAAGCCCCCGGGCTCACTGCGACGGTGAGCTCGGGGAGCTGCACCACCGACTGAGTGAACGCGGGGGCTTCGAGACGAACGAAAGATCAGTGCTCGTCGTAGTGGTCGCCATGCAGGGCGTGGTGGTGACCGTTATGGATGTAGTCGGTGTGGTCACCGTGCTGCACGGCCTCGTGACCGCAGCCCGGACCGTGCTGGTGCTCTGCGACGGAATGCTCGGCAACCGACTCGTGCTCGTCGTAGTGGTCGCCGTGCAGTGCGTGGTGATGCGTGCCGTGGATGTAGTCCACATGGTCACCGTGCTGCACAGCCTCATGGCCGCAGCCCGGACCGTGCTGATGCTCTGCGACGGAATGCTCTGCGTGAACGTCTGCGATGGTCATGATTGTTCCTCCTGTGAACTCTCGTCAGCCTCGACCGAATCGGCCGCAGGCTCTTGAACGTGGATGAGCGCATCGGCGATCACATGGCTGACATGGTGGTCTGCGACCCGATAGTTCATCGTTTTGCCGTCTCGTTTCGCTGTCACCAAGCCCGCTTGTTTCAACGTGCGCAGGTGCTGCGAGACCAGGGGCTGCGACAGCCCCGACAGATCGGTCAGCTTGCCGACCGAGAGCTGCTGGTCGCCCAACAGCACCAGCAGGTCAAGCCTCGATTCGTTGCCGAGCACCTTGAACAGCTGTGCTGCCTTGGCCAGTCCCGGTGCTGTGCTCATGACTTCATCATGACATACATATCAACAGATCGCAATATGTTGATTTTTTTATGTGTAGCTATTGCGTGAAACTCGCAACAGCTACACAACCTCTGGATCTTGAGTTGTGGGGTTCAGCCGTGTGAAGTAGACCCCATGAACTCCACTTGGGATGCCATCGTCATCGGCGCGGGTGCCGCCGGTCTGTCCGCCGCCTTGATGCTCGGCCGGGCACGACGCCACGTGCTCGTCATCGACAGCGGCGAGCCCCGCAACCGCTTTGCCACGCACATGCACGGTGTACTCGGCAGCGAGGGGCTGCCTCCTGCCGAGCTTGCGGCCCGCGGCCGCAGCGAAGCCGAACTGTACGGCATCGAATTCGTCGACGGCAGCGTCGCCACTGTTCGAGAACCGACTGATCGTCCGGACGCGCTCGAAGTGGTGGTCACCCCTTCGGCAGGCGAAACCCAGGAGCTTCTCGTGACCCACACCGTCGTGGTCGCCACGGGAGTGAGTGACGAGCTGCCCGACATCCCAGGTCTTGCGCGCCACTGGGGCAGCACGGTGCTGCACTGCCCGTACTGCCATGGCTGGGAGGTGCGCGACCAAAGACTCGGCATCATCGCGAACGGCCCTGTCGCACTGCATATGGCGCAGCTCGTGCGTCAGTGGAGTCCGACTGTCACACTCTTCACCGACGTCTCAGGCTTCTCGCAGGGCGACCTCGACGCGTTGACCGCGCGAGGCATCCGCACGATGGCGCCTGTCGCCGAGGTCTTCGGCGACGACCGCGTCACCGGGGTGCGTCTGCAGGACGACGCGACGGTCGAGCTGGACGCTCTGTTCGTGCAGTCGCGTATGCACCCGTTGGACGCGTGCGTCGCCGGCCTCGGGCTCGACCGCGCCGAGGCACCGTTCGGAATGGGATCGTTCCTGCAGACCGACCCTATGGGGAACACGAGCCACCCGCGGGTGTGGGCCGCCGGGAACGTGAGCAATCCTGCTGCGAACGTACCGATCTCAATCGGCAGCGGCGCCACCGTCGGAGCCGCCGTCAACGCTGCACTCGTGCAGTGGGAGGTCGCTGCGGCTGCGGCTGCGGCGTAGGGTGCAAGCGCAGAATCTGCGGGTTCCACGGACAAGACCTCGGCGAAAGCACAGAAGCTGCGGGCATCAGTCAACGAAGCCCGCACCTTCTACACTCTCGACGCGCATATGACGGATTCTGCACACTCAACGAGCAAAAGCACCTGTCTGAACCAGCGAAAGCACAGAATCTGTGATCTTTCTGCGGTCAGGCCTTGGCGAGAGTACAGAATCTGCCCGGTTCGGGGATAGGGCCTTGGCGAGAGCACAGAACCTGCGGGCCCCAGAGAGCAGGGCCCCAGCGAGAGTAGAGAACCCGCGACTATCCCTCGAGCTGCTCCGCGAGGTCGAGCCACTCAGCCTCAAGCTCATCGATTTCGCCGCTGGTCGACCTGCGCAGCGCATCGATCTTCGAAAGCCCCTCGAAGTCGCTCTGGTCGGCCGCGGCGAGATCGGCATCGACCTTCGTCAGCGCATCGCGCGCCTTGGCCAGCTTGCGCTCGAGCGCCTGAAGCCGCTTTTCGGCGGCCCGACGCTCGGCACCACTCAGCCCTGCGGCGGATGCACCACTCGCCCCCGCCCCCGAAGCCGCGCTGGCTGCGTAACCAGCCCCACTCGCGGCGCGAGATGAGGACGGGGTCTTGTCGGCATCCGCCGGAGAGCCCTCATGCGCAGCCGCGTCGAGCCGCAGGAATTCGTCGACCCCACCGGGCAGGTGCCGCAGTGTCCCGCCGATCAGGGCGTACTGGTCGTCGGTCACGCGCTCCAGGAAGTAGCGATCGTGCGACACGACGATCAGCGTGCCGGGCCAGGCGTCGAGCACGTCTTCCATGGCGGCGAGCATGTCGGTGTCGAGGTCGTTAGTGGGCTCGTCGAGCACGAGCACGTTCGGTTCGTCGAGCAGGGTGAGCAGCAGCTGCAGTCGCCGGCGCTGGCCTCCGCTGAGATCGCGCACGGGGGTCGACAACTGCACGCTCGAGAAGCCGAGCCGTTCGAGCATCTGCGAGGGGCTGAGGTCTTCGTCGCCGACCTTGTAGGTCGTGCGCACTCGGCCGATGACCTCGCGCACGCGGTCGTCGTTCACCGCGTCGAGTTCGTGCAGCTCCTGGGTGAGCTCAGCGAGCTTGACGGTCTTGCCGACCTTGATGCGGCCGGCCGTGACTGCGGTGCCGTCGCCGGCGTCGAGCTGGGCGGCCTGAGTCGATCCGGCCTTGGCCGAGGCCTCTTTGATCAGACTCAGCAGCGTCGACTTGCCGGCGCCGTTCGCACCGAGCAGCCCGAGTCGATCGCCGGGGCCGATTCGCCACTCGACGTCGTGCATGAGCACATGCTCGTCGTACTGCACCGTCACGCCCAGCACGTCGATGACGTCTTTGCCCAGACGAGAGGTCGCCATCGACTGCAGCCGCACGCGGTCGCGAACGGGCGGCACGTCGGCGATCAGCTCGTTGGCCGCCTCGATGCGGAACTTCGGCTTCGAGCTGCGCGCCGGTGCACCGCGGCCGAGCCAGGCCAGCTCTTTGCGCATGAGGTTCTGACGCTTGGCCTCGACGGCCGCCGCCTGCCGGTCGCGCTCGACGCGCTGCAGAATGTAGGCCGCGTACCCGCCTTCAAAGGGCTCGACAGTGCCGTCGTGCACCTCCCAAGTGTCGGTGCAGACCGCGTCGAGGAACCACCGATCGTGCGTGACCATGACGAGGCCGCCAGCGTTCTTCGGCCAGCGCTGCTTGAGGTGCCGAGCAAGCCAGGTGATGCCCTCGACATCGAGGTGGTTGGTGGGCTCGTCGAGAAAGAGCACATCCCAGTCTTGCCGCAGCAGAGCCGCGAGCGCGACGCGACGACGCTGGCCTCCGCTGAGCGCACCGGTCGTAGCGTGCCAGTCGAGGTCGCCGAGCAGACCCTGCAGCACGTCTCGCACCCGCGGCTGCGACGCCCACTCGTGTTCGGGCAGATCGCCCACCACTGCGTGGCCGACCGTCTCGTCGGGGTCGAGGTCTGGTGTCTGGGCGAGCACGCCGACGGTGATGCCGCCGCGACGGGTGACCCGGCCGGTGTCGGGCTGCATCTCGCCGGCGAGCAGTCGCAGCAGCGTAGTCTTGCCGTCACCATTGCGGCCGACGATGCCGATGCGCTGCCCTTCGGCGAGGCCGAGCGAGAGGTCGTCGAAGACGTCTTTGGTGGGGTAACTGAGGCTGATGTGTTCGGCGCCGAGAAGATGTGCCATTCGACAAGGGTACCGCGCCGGTGCGCCGGTGCGCCGGGGTTCGGCGAGACGAGGATGCTGGGTCGGGTAGCGAGCTGCACCGGCATCCCGCACGTGTCAACCGAACGGATGACACCGGCGATGCCCCAGCCCCCGCACATTCAGCCAGCCGGTCGATGTGGTTGACCACTGCATCCGGCGAATATGGGGTCATGGCTCACACAAACGAACGAATGCGCCCCGCAGACTCTGTTCATGCCGGCAAACCAACACCAGCATCGACACCAACAGCAGCCCCTATCGCGGTGCGCAACCTCAGCAAGTCGTATCGCGGCCGAAAGGTGCTCGACGACATCACCCTCGAGGTGCGCAGCGGAGAGACGCTCGCGCTGCTCGGGCCAAATGGCGCCGGCAAGACCACCTTGGTCGAGACGATCGTCGGCTTTCGCCGTCCCGACCAAGGCAGCGTGCGACTGGTGGGATCCGCCCCGCGACACTCGACCCGAGACATGCGCAATCACGTCGGGGTCGTGCTGCAAGAGACTCAGGAGTCAGGCGTGCTCACCGTTCGCGAGCAGCTCACGCACTTCGCCGGTATGTACGACGATCCGTGGCCAGTCGACGACCTGATTGCGAGCGTCGGCCTCACTGCCGCAGGCGACCGACGCGTGCGAGCACTGTCAGGTGGGCAGCGCCGACGTCTCGACGTCGCCCAGGGAGTCGTCGGACACCCCGAGGTGCTCTTTCTCGACGAGCCGACCACCGGCTTCGATCCGCAGGCGCGCACCGCATTCTGGCACCTGATCGACTCGATCAAAGCCAGTGGCACCACCATCGTGCTCACCACGCACTACCTCGAAGAGGCCGCGCATCTCGCTGACCGCGTCGCCGTCATGGTCAACGGCCGTCTGGTCGCGCTGGGCAGCGACCTGGCCCAGACGCCGACCCTCGCAGATCGACCCGAGCTGCATCTGCCGACTGTGCGGTGGCACGAGGACGGCCGAGACCGCTCCGAGACCACCGCGACGCCGGGTGCACTGATCGTTTCGCTCACTGCCCGGCTTCAGGGCGAGCCCGAGCACCTCGAAGTGCACCGCCCCACCCTCGCCGACGCCTACCTCGCGCTGATCGACGACAACTCCAGCAACACCGAAGAAAGGCCCGCAGCATGAGCGCCCAGACGATGAACCCGCATCAGCACACCCAACTGCAAGACAAGGTCCGACCGGCGAAGGGCAGCCCCCGGCACCGACCGACTCTCGCAACGCTGACGCTTTCGCGCATCAGCGTGGAGCTGCGCAGCTACCGCCGTCAGCCTGACACCGTGTTCTTCACGTTTCTGTTCCCGGTGATGATGCTCTGCATCTTCGCGACGGCCTTCTCAAACCTGTCATTCGGCCCAGACGACCTCGGGCTGACCGCCGCCGGCTACTACCTGCCCGCGATGCTCGCCAGCGGTGTGCTGCTCAGCGGTTTTCAGAATCTCGGCTCGGACCTCGCCGTCGAACGATATGACGGCACGCGCAGGCGCCTCGCCCTGACTGCCCTGCCCGTCGCCGCCTATCTGCTCGGCAAACTCGGCCTCGTGCTGATCACCGCTTTGGTGCAGGCGGTGCTGCTCATCGCCGTGGCCCGTTTCGCCTTCGATGTGCCTCTGCCCGATTCCTGGTCAGCCTGGACGACCTTGATCTGGGTCTTTCTGCTCGGGCTCGGCACGTCAGTCGTGTTGGGCTTTCTCGTCTCGTATCTGCCGCGCAGCGCAAAGAGTGCCACAGCCGTCATCCTGCCACCGGTGCTCATTCTGCAGTTCGTCTCGGGCGTCTACCTGCAGTTCTCGCAACTGCCCGAGTGGTTGCAGAATGTCGCCTCGGTGTTTCCGCTCAAGTGGATCGCCCAGGGCTTTCGCGCAGCCCTGCTGCCTGACCAGTTCGCGGTGCTCGAGCGTGGCGAGGCCTGGCACCTGGGTCTCGTCGCGACGGTCTTGGCCGTGTGGTTCGTCTCTGGCTTGGTCGTGACCCTGCTCACGTTCAGATGGGTGCCCGGTGACCGCCGATGATCCCTGTCTGCGGATGCCGAATCCGGCGAGCTCTCCCGAGAGGCCAGGCCGCGGACACGTGCGGCTAGGCTGATGGACATGCCCGACCTCATCGCTGACGCATCCGTCGACGGGCGCACGCGGGCATCCACCGACGAGCACGCCCAGCGCTCGTGGCGTTGGGTGTGGACCCTGCTCTTCATTGCGGTGACCGTGGCTCTCGCCACCTCGACCGTGCTGTCGTGGTACGCCGAAAGCGGTACAGGCACTGGCGTCGGCGCCGATTCGCAGTGGGCCAACGACTTTCGAGCCTCGCCGCTCGCCTTGGTGATGTCATTGACGGGCTCAGCCGTCCTTCTGTTCGCCTGGCTGGTCTTCGGCCGCAGGGCGATGACTTCGACGGCGAGACTCGACCGGCAGCTCGTCGCCGGCCGCACGGTGCCGCCGCGCGCGATGCGCAGCCACGACGCACGGGTGATGCGGTACTTCGCCGTCGCGATCCCCGGGCTGATGCTCGCCCTGACCGGCGACCCGCAGATGGCGACGCTGCAGGCGGTGTTCTATCCGAGCCTGTGGATGCTCGCACGCGGGCTTCGACGCGGGCTGATCTGGAATCTGATCACCGCAGTCAGCGTCACCGCGGGGCTTCTGCTCGGCGCATGGGGTGACAGCGGCTGGACCGGCCTGTCGTCAAGCGATGCCGGCGACGGCACGTTGCCGACCGAGCTGCTGCGAGCCGGATCGATCGGCGTCGTCTCCTGGCTGTTCAGCACCGCGATGGGCGTCTGGCTGACGCTGGCGTTCACTCGCGGACACGAGCGAGAGGTGCTGCTCAACCAGCTGCGCCGGCAAGAGGCAGAGCTCTCAGCAGAACGAGCCGATCTGGCTGCCGAACGCGAGCGCGCTCGCATGGCGGCCGACCTACACGACACCGTCTCGCAGAGCATCGCCGGCATCGTCATGCTCGCGCAGCAGGGTGCACGAGAGCAGAGTCCCGAGCGGTCAGCCCAGCTGTTCGCAGTCATCGAGTCGAGCGCCAATCAGGCGCTCACCGAGGCCCGGTCGTTGGTAGCCGCTACCAGCACTGTGGGGCTCAGCTCGGCAACCGGCCTGGCGCCCGCGCTCGCGCAGGTCTGTGAGCGCTTCGCGCGTGAGACCAGCATCGATGTGCGCACCGACTTCATCACTGTGGATGATCAGGCGATGACGCAACGACGACAGACGCTGCTCGTCCGCGCTGCGCAGGAGGGGCTCGCGAATGCACGCAAGCACGCTGGTGCTGGTGTGGTGCAGGTGGCGCTGCGCAGGGCATCCTCCGGCGATGCGGTCACTCTCACCGTGACGGATGACGGGCGTGGCCTGCCGCCCGGGTTCACTGTGGCGAACAGCCACGGGTTCGGTCTGCCCGGTCTCGAACAGCGCATCGCTCAGGCCGGCGGCGCCCTGACCCTGCGCTCTCGGCAGCCGCACGGCACGATTCTGGAGGCGACCCTGTGAGCACGATTCGACTGGCGATCGCCGACGACCACCCCATCGTGCGCAGCGGACTCGTCGCGCTGCTCGGTGACCTGACCGGCATCGACCTGATCGGCGAGGCGAGCGACGGCGACGAGGCGGTGGCGCTGGTCACGGCTGAGCACCCTGATGTGCTGCTGTGCGATCTGCGCATGCCCGGACGTGACGGGGTCGAGGTCACGCGGGTCGTCTCAGAGCAGGCCCCAGAGACACGGGTGATCATCCTGACAACGTATGAGGATGACGCGGCAATCGTGGCAGCTATCGCTGCGGGGGCCAAAGGCTACCTGATCAAGGCCGCACCTGCGGATGAGCTCATCGCAGGAGTGCGTGCCGTGGTCGCGGGCGAGGTCGCTCTGTCTCCACAGGTGGCGACTGCACTGGTGTCACGGCTGCAGCGCAGCGCTGTGCCGGATACCGCAGGTGCCGATTTCCCAGAGGCTTCTGAAGTCGATGAGGTGGTGGAAGTCGCGGCGGATGCGCTCAGGTGGACTCATGCCCGACGGATCAGCCCTTTGTCTCCGCGAGAGACCGAAGTACTGCGGCTGGTCGCACAGGGGATGCGCAACGCGCAGATCGCCGAACGACTCTATATCTCTGAGCCGACAGTGAAGACGCATCTGCTGCGCACGTACCAGAAGCTGGAGGTCAACGACCGCACCCGCGCGGTGACCAAGGCTCTCGAACTCGGGCTGATCTGAAGCGCAGCCCGTCCCGCACTCCTCACAGCACGTGCGAACCGCGCGCAGGGCTCGAGACCACACTGGCCTGATGTCCGCGAGCCAGCAGCGACTGCGCGAGCGCCGCAGCATGATGCGCATCACCGGCCAAGAGCGCGATCGTCGGCCCCGACCCGGACACGATGCCTGCGACGGCACCGAGGTCACGTGCCTCGTCAAGCGTGCGCTGCAGGCTCGGTCGCAGACTGATCGCCGCAGCCTGCAGGTCGTTGCGCAGGTGCCTGCCCAGCTGCTCCGGATCACCCGTTGCCAGCGCAGTGACCACGGATTCAGCCTCCGAGAGCGCCCGAGCCTTGCCCGTCGCATCGATCTCGCCGTCGTCGACCAGCTCGTCGAAACGACGATAGACGTCGACCGTGCTCAGCCCCTCGGCCTGCGTCACCAGCACCCAGTGGTAGGACTCGCGCGTGATCACAGCCGTCAGACGGTCGCCCCTCCCTGTGCCGATCGCCGTGCCGCCGACCAGACTGAACGGCACGTCAGCACCGAGTTCCGCCGCCATCTCGCCGAGCTGCTCGCGCGCGACCTCGAGCCGCCACAGCTTGGCGAGTGCGACCAGCGTGCCTGCGGCATCCGCCGAACCGCCGGCCATGCCGCCCGCGATCGGCACCCGCTTGCGCACCATGCACGCAGCGGCCAGGTTCTCGGGTGACGATGCGGTGCGCAGATCTGCGGCGCGCGAGGCAAGCAGCCGACCGGCACGCAGCACGAGGTTGTCGTCGTCGACGAGCAGAGAGTGGCTGCCGGTGAAGTGCAGCGACCATTCCGGGGCCCAGCGCACCGAGATGTCTTCATAGAGATCGACCGCCTGGAACACGTTGACGATCTTGTGATACCCGTCGTCATACTGCCCGCCCACGGCAAGCAGCAGGTTGATCTTGCCCGGCGTGCGGGTCACGATCGGCGGCGATGCGGGATGCATGGCCCCAAGTCTAGCCGCGGCGCGTACGACGATCGCACCACCGCGCACGGTACCCTGACTGCGTGCCCACCATCGAACTGCATGACCTCGACGACCCGCGGCTGAGCGACTTCGCCCGTCTGACCGACTCGGCGCTGCGGCGTCGCATCGACAGCGAACGCGGGCTCTACCTGGCCGAGTCGAAGTTCGTGTTCGAGCGCGCGCTGGCCGCCGGGCACGCACCGCGTTCGGTGCTGGCCGAGCGCAGCGCACTGCCCGAGGTCGGGTTTCTGCTGACGGCTGCCGGCTTCGGGGATGCCGCGCGGGAGCAGGCGGGCCTGCCACCGGTTCCGGTGTTCACCGGCGATGCAGCCGTGCTCGAACGTCTGACCGGCTTCGAGCTGCATCATGGCGTGATCGGGTGCATGAATCGGCCCGCCCCGCTCGATGCGGCTGATGTGATCGCCGGGCGCACGGCGGCGGATGCTGCAGGCGGAACCGGCAGACGGCGTCTCGTCGTGATCGAGGGCGTGGTCGATCCCACGAATGTGGGGCTGATCTTTCGGTCGGCCGGAGCGCTCGGAGCCGACGGCATTCTGCTCACGCCCCGCACTGCAGACCCGCTGTATCGCCGGGCGGTGCGCATGAGCATGGGCACGGTGTTACAGGTGCCGTGGGCGCATGTCGGGGGATGGCGCGAACTCGGCCCGCAGCTGCACGACGCCGGCTATCACGTGGCGACGCTCGCACTCGACGAACGATCGGTCACGCTCGACGAGTTCGCCGAGCAGGTGCGCTCGATGCCCGCTCGTTTCGACCGCCTCGCGCTCGTGCTTGGGTCTGAGGGCTACGGCGTCTCAGACGCCTGCCTGCGCACGGCAGACACACTGGTCGAGATTCCGATGGCTCACGGCATCGACTCGCTCAACGTCGCGGCATCGAGTGCCGTGGCGATGTGGGCGCTGCGGTGACGACTCTGTGCCGATAGTGCACGGACGTCGTCGGGCAGCCGCCGTCGCTGAGGGCCGAACGCAGCTGCGGCACGAGGCGAAGCTCAGATGCGCCGATGGCCGAGACCGGCGGTACGGGCGAACTGGTCGACCGTCACCGTCTGCTGCGGCCATGGGTCGTCGAACTCCTCGCCGCTGCGCCATGCCATGACCTCTTCCGGAGTGCACAGGCACTGCTCGAGCCGAGCGAGAAACGCGCGGGTGTCGGAGTCTTCGCCGAGGAGGGTGATGCTCGTGCGCCGGTCGCCGAAGACCGGGTCGATCTCGTCGACCTCACGCTGCAGCTGCTCGATTTCGCGCGGCAGCAGTCTGCGCCGCTCTGCCTCGCGGGAGGAGGTCTGCGCGTCGGCGACCGCGCGCTGCTCGCGGTCGAGCACACCCGACTTCCAGTAGCCGAAGAACTCGAGGTTCACGCCCCCGGCCGCCTGGTTCCAGAGCAGCACTTTGTCGTCGCGCGTGGGAATCCAGGTCATGCCCTTGCTGCGGTAGAGCGTCTGCGGCAGTGCGGTCGTGTATGCCTCCCAGAGCCTGCGAGGATGAAACGGACGCGCGTCGTCGAGCACCAGCGACACCAGCCGACCGGTCTCTGGATGCTCTGCGTCACGCTGCTCGGTCTCGTGACCCAGCTGCGCCACTCGGTCACGAGGATAACGCGGCTGTGCGAGCACTGCGTCGAGCCGCAGATTGCCGAAGCGCAGACCGGTGATGCCCGCGTAGGGGTTGAGCCGGTGCAGGGCGGCAGCGGTGCGTGTGACCTGCTCGGGCTCGAGCTTGTCGAGCTTGGTCAGATAGACCTCTGAGGCGAACATCACCTGCTCGGCGATCAGCGACTCGACCCCGAGCGTGCCAGCGCCGAGCTGACGGGCCACCTGATCGGCGATCAGCTCTCCGCAGGCGAAGTCGTCGCGCAGCATCGCCGCGTCGACGAGCGAGAGAAACCCGTGCAGCTGCAGGCGCGGATGCCGGGTGAGGGCTTTCACGAGCGGCCAAGGTCGCGTACTGCCTGAGGTCTCGATGAAGATGTGCTCAGGCTGATAGCCGTCGAGCATCTGCTCGGCAGTGGCGATCAGCTTGGGCAGCAGCTCGGCGCTGTGCACGCTGCCGCCCTTGATGCTGGCGAAGTTGCCCATCTCGTGGCTGACCACTTCAGTGTCTTCGACCACCAGACCGTCAACGTCGAGCGAGCTCATGTCGTTGACGATCACCGCGGGCCGCAGGTGCGGCGTACGCTGCCAGGCCTGTACCAGCAGGCTCTGCAGCAGGGTGGTCTTTCCCGCACCGAGAAAGCCGTTCAGCACAGTGACCGCAACAGGCTGATTCTGCCGACGGTGCTGCGCACGTTTGCGCGGGTCTCCACTGCGCGACAGCGAGCGACTATTATTGCGAGCCATTCTCATAACGATACCACGCGGCCCAGTCGCGGTCTCGGACACATGGACAGCCGTTAGGCTGGCTCTATGGCCCGACTTGATGACGCTCATGGCGCTGATCCGGCTCAGCCGCTCACTCTGGAGCGCATCGTCACGGAGGCCCGCGCGCTGCTCGAGACCGGGGGCTACTCCGCATTGACGATGCGTGCCCTCGCGGCACGCCTCAACTCACGGCCGATGAGTCTCTATCACTACGTGCGCAACAAGTCGGAGCTGCTCACGCTCGCGCTGTCTGACGCCGCCGCAGAGATCGACTGGGTCCTTCCCCGCGGAACACCGGTCGAGCGCATGGTCGCAGTGGGCGTCGAGGTGCATGAAAACCTCAGCAGGCTGCCCTGGGTCGTGCCGATTCTGTCGCGCGGCACCAATATCGGTCTTTCTGCACTGGCCTCGACTGAGCACTTCTTCGCCGCCGCAGCTGACGCCGGCCTCGACGACGCCGCGATGCTCGCCCTCTGGCGAGGAGTCTGGTACCTCATCTCGGCCGACCTGCAGATGCAGGCGGCGGCTGCCGAACGCAGCAGGGACGAACGCCTCTGGTATGAGACGACCGACAGCGAGTGTGTGCAGGGCCTGACGCAGGTCAGCAGGCTGCTGCCGCACTGGCGAGAGCTCTCTGCCGGATACTCGCTGCAGACGTCCATACGGGCACTGGTGACCGGAACGGTGCTGCAGCACCGCGCTGCCGGCGCGCCCGCCAGCAGCGCTGCTGCACAGGAGTGACAGAGTCAGACCAGCCGCCAGCCGGAGGCCGCAGCCCGCGCCTCGCAGAACGAACGGTACTGACCGGGCTGTGCGATCAGCTCATCGTGGGTGCCGCACTGTTCGACGTGCCCGTTGTGGCCAAGCACCACGATCTGATCGGCAGACCGAATCGTGTCGAGTTTGTGCGCGATGACCAGCAGCGTGGCCTCTTTGCGCAGGTGCTGCATCGACGCCATCACATGGGCCTCGTTCTCGGGATCGAGCGCGCTGGTCGCCTCGTCGAGCAGCACGATCGGAGCGTGCTTGAGCAGTGCACGTGCGATCGACACGCGCTGACGTTCACCGCCTGAAAGCGCATGCCCGCCCTCACCGACTCGCGTCTGCCAGCCGTCTGGCAGGCGGCGGACGATCTCGGTCACGCCCGCGAGATCGCCGGCGGCCTGGACTTCGGCATCCGTCGCCGATTCGTCGCCCACGCGGATGTTCGCCTCCAGCGTGTCGTCGAAGAGATAGACGTCTTGGAACACCATCGAGAGCTGAACCATCAGATCGGCCGTCGTCTGGTCGCGCACGTCTGCGCCTCCCACACGGACGACTCCGCGGTCGACGTCGTAGAAGCGCGCGACGAGCTTCGCGACGGTCGTCTTGCCGCACCCCGACGGCCCGACCAGCGCGCACATCGATCCTGCCGGCACCTCGAAACTCACATCGTGCAGCACCTGATGCTCGGCGTCGTAGCCGAAGTCGACGTGATCGACCTCAATGCGCCCGGGAGCCGTCGACTCGGCAGACGTCGCCGGTGCAGGAAGCCCCGGCGTGGTCAGAATCTCATTCACGTTCTCGACCATGACCTTGCGCTCTTCGTTGGCGACCACCATGCCCCCAAGGTCTTCGAGCGTCTGCATGAACCGCAGCGACAGACCGATGAACGCAATGGTCTCTATCGGCCCCATCGCCTCGCCGAGCGCCAACCGCACAGCGATGGTGATCATCGCGACCACGATGAACTGCCCCACCAGACCATGCAGCATGAGCGCGAGGGTTCCCCACCAGAGATCAGTGCGGCCGGCGACGACGGAACGCTCATTCGCCGCACGCAGCGGCTCGAAGTCGCCCGAGCGACCGGTCGACCGCAGCGCCCCCTGGCAGCGCGCGTATTCGACGATGCGGTCGCCGAGATCCTCTTCGGCCGGTTCGCTGATGCGCTTGCCGCGGGTGATCGCTTTGCGACCGAGCCAGAGCGCCCCCAGGTAGAAAGGCACCGCGATCGTCAGCACGAGACCGAGGCGCCAGTCCCAGATCCAACTGCCAATGACCATCACTGCGGCTGTCGCTGCGTTCGACGCCATCGATGCGAGCAGGTGCGCAAGCGACTCGCCGAGCATCAGCACCTCGTGCGAGACGAGCCGAGACATGCGTCCGGCAGCCGAATCGCGGAACCACCCGAGCGGCAGCCGCGTCAGCCGGTCGCCGATGCGACGGTGCACGTTCTTGACCAAGTCGAGAGCGACCGTATAGTTCGTGATCGCCAGCCAGTACTCGGCGATCATGCCGAGCACTGCCAGCACCGCAAAAGTCCACAGCCACCCCGAGAAGGGCAGCCCCCAGATCGTCTCCCCCATCGCGAGTTCGACCGCGGCGGGCAGCAGAACGACGAGTGCGATGCCCCGCAGCACGCCGGAGACGATGGCGAGCACGAGTGTGAGCGTCAGCTGGCCGCGGGCGGGCTTCGACACCAGCCTCGCGAAGCGCGCGATCATCTCAGGTGCGTGCACGATCTCGTCTTCGGGAATCGCGCCTGCTTCGGCGGCGCTGCTGACGCCGGTGTTCTGCCGCGAGGTGTTCATGCCCGGCCCTCCTGTTCCTGAGCGACTGATCCAGCTGTCGCGGTGCCCCCCAGCTCAGCCATATGCTCGCCGGTCGCTCGTCGCAGCGCCGCATAGTGCGGCTCGTCGACGAGCTCTTCGTGGGTGCCCTGTGCGAGCACCCTGCCGCGGTCGAGCACCACGATGCGATCGGCGCCAGCGACCGAGGCCGGCCGGTGCGCGATCACCAGCACGGTGCGTCCGCGAACCAGTCGGTTCAGCGCCTTCTGAATTTCAGCCTCCGACTCCGGGTCGGTGAACGCAGTGGCCTCGTCGAGCAGCAGGACAGGTGCGTCGGTGATCAGCGCCCGTGCGATCGCAATGCGCTGCTGCTGACCACCTGACAGCACGGTGTCATCGCCGATCACCGTGTCGTAGCCGTTCGGCAGCGTCATAACGAAGTCATCGATCTGCGCATCGCGCGCAGCCGTGCGCACCCGCTCGAGCGAGGCATCCGGCCGCGCCAGTGCGATGTTGTCGCGCACGCTCATGCGCAGCAGCTGCGGGTCTTGGAGCACGAACGCGACGGTGCGATAGAGCTCGGTGCGCGGGATGTGGCGCACGTCGGCGCCGCCGATCGTCACCGTGCCCGACCGCGGGTCGTCGAACCGGGCGACCAGCGTGGCAAGCGTCGACTTGCCCGATCCGCTGGGCCCGATGAGCGCGGTGGTGCTGCCCTCGGCAAGGTCGAGCGTGACGTCGTCGACGGCCAGCAGGTCACCGTATCCGTAGCTCACGTGTTCGAAGCGCACGGCGTGCCCCTGCGGATGCTGCGGGGTCGTGCTCTCGACGAGAGCGTCGACGTGCAGCACCTCTTCGATGCGCAGCGCGGCCGCCCCGGCAAGCTGGTACGACCACTGGCTGGTTCCGATCGTGGTGATCGAAGCGGGCAGCACCAGAGCGATCAGTGTGGTGGTGAGCACTTGAACCGGGGTCACCCAGCCGGCGGCGACCATCGCCGCACCACAGCCGAGGTTGACGAGCAGCAGCACAGCCGGCGAGACGACCGCCATCGACAGCGCAGACGTCTTGAGCATCGGGCGCACCCAGTCGAGGTAGAACTTGCTGAACTCGTCTGCCGCCTCAGCGTAGTTTCTGTGCGCGCGACCGACTCGGCCGAAGGCCTTCACCACCGTGATGCCGCTGACGAACTCGACCATAGTCGCCGAGACCTTGGCCAGCTTCGTGTCCATTTCGGCGGTCTTCGTGCCCATGCCTCGATAGCCGAGCAGCTGCAGGGCCAGATAGAGCGGAAAGATCGCAATGGTCAGCAGGCCGAGCCTCCAGTCGACGATGAGCGCGTAGACGAACATCGCGATGGGCATCACGATCGCAGACGTCGTCTCGACCGGGGCGTGGGCGATGAGGGCGTGCAGCGTGTGCGTGTCGTCCTGCACGGCCTTGCGGATGCGCCCCGACGTGGCCGAGGTGAACCAGGCCAGCGGCGCGCGGCCCAAGGTGTCGATGATGCGACCACGCAGCAGACCGCCGAGCCGCATATCGGCGAAGTGCGTCACCGTGAGTGCGACGAAGTAGAGCACCAGGCGACCGACGAAGGTGCCGATCAGCACGTTGACCGCAAGGCCGACCGCCTGTGCGTCCGGAGCACGCCCCTGCGTCCATGCGTCGAGAAGCAGTCCGCCCAGCCACACCAGCGAGACATAGGGAAAGATCGCGAGCACCGCCGAGAGCGCCGACAGCGCGCGGGCGAGCATCAGATGCCCTGCGACCGGCTTCATCATGTCTTTCAGCGCCGCTCGGCCGGCTTTGTCCTTCTGCCTGGGGTCGGCGAGGTCGGGTGCGGCCTGCCCCACGGCGTTCGCCGCGCGGTCAGCGGTCGACGACCCTGGCTGCGCCGACCGTTCGCTCTGTTCAGTCTGCATGGTCTGACCTGTTTCTCGAGAGTTCTGTGATGTGGATGCTCTGGCCGCATGGGTGCTCATCGCTCAGACGGCCGATGGCGACGAGGCGATCGGCACACGCATCGATGAGTTCGGGGTCGTGGGTGATCACGATCACGACCGTGCCGGCCTCGGCCAGTTCGCTCAGGCACTCGGCAATGGCTCGCAGGTGCCGGCGGTCGACGCCGCTGGTCGGTTCGTCGAACACACAGATCTGCGGCTGCTTCGCCAGCGCCGCAGCGATGACGACGCGCTGCTTCTGCCCGCCGGAGAGCGACAGCGGATGCCGGCCTGCGAGCTCGGCCAGGTCGAAGCGTTGCAACAGCGCATCGATGTCGACCTCGTCACGCGCCTGCGAATCGAGCCCGAGCCGCACCTCGTCGGCCACGCTGTCGCAGAAGAGCTGTCGGTGCACATCCTGCATGACCATGCCGCTGCGAGCCATGCGCATCTTGGGCGAGACGCGCCTGCCGTCGAGACGAATGCCGCTGCCCCGGTCTTCGGCGGCAAGCCCGCAGATCACGCGGGCCAGCGTCGACTTGCCGACGCCGTTCGCCCCGACGATCACGCTGACCTGGCCGCGTGGAAACTCGAGGTGCGGGATGTCGAGCACGTCGTGCCGACCGTAGCGGAACCGCACCGCATCGAGCACGAGTCCACGTTCGGGGTCACCGGCGTGGTTTTCGGCAGCAGGCCGTGACGGACCTGAGTCAACATGGTCGGCGACCACGGCATCCGCATGCTCGGCGACCAGCAGGGCCGCAAGCGCAGCCGGCGCACGCAGCGTGCGCAGCCCGAGCGCAGCCGCGGAGCTCTCGCTCAGGGCTCGGAACTCGTCACCAGACCAACGATCGTGCACCCGACCGTGGTCGAGCTGCAGCACCTGGTCGGCGAGGTCGCGCAGAAAGTAGAGACGGTGTTCGGCGACCACGATCGCGTGGCCCTGAGCTTTGAGGCGGCCCAGCAGCTGGGCAAATTCGGCGATGGCGGCTGGCGAAAGGTTCGAGGTGGGCTCGTCGAAGAGCAGCACGCTCGTTCCGGCTGCGATCGCCTGCGCACAGGCGACCTTCTGCAGCTCGCCGCCCGAGAGCTGGCGCAGCCCGCGGTCGAGCAGGTTCTCGATGCCCGCCTGGCGTGCCGCGGCCACGCTGCGACGTTGGATCTCTGCCGGGTCAAGCCCGTAGTTCTCGTCTCGGAAAGCGAGCTCGCTGCGCACATCGGCGGTGAAGAACTGTGTGCGCGGGTTCTGGAACACGGTCGCGGTCGTGCGGCCGGCCTCAGAGAGATCGACGCTCGGAACGTCGACGCCGGCGACCTGCACGGTGCCGTCGAGCCTGCCCTCGTGGAAGTTCGGGACGAGGCCGTTGAGCAGACGCAGAGCCGAGGACTTGCCTGATCCGCTGGCCCCGCAGAGCACGGTGAGCGTGCCGACCGGCACCTCGAACGACAGATCGTCGAGCACCAGGGCAGCCGGCTGTTGCGGCTGCTCGTCGACAACCGGACCGTAGGGCGACGCCCCGGTTCGGCCCTGCGTGTAGCTGAATCTGACGTCGGCGACACGGATGCTCGTTTTGGTCTCACCGCGGTCGTTCACCATGACAGCCCCAATCTCAGCACCGATGCGACGCACAGCACGATGAGCACCAGCAGCATGATCACGTCGACGATGCCGAATCGCAGACGCACGATCGAGGTTGGCCGTTCGGGGCGACCGAGGCCTCTGATCAGGGCCGAGGCGCTGAGCTCGTCGGCGATGCGCGAGGTCGAGGCGAGCAGCGGCAGCAGCACGTGCTGCGTGGTGCGCATCGGATGCAGCGCGAGCGCAATTGGACTTGAGGCGATGCCTCGCAGCCGCATGGCATCCATGATCGCGCGCAGCTCGTCGATGACCGTCGGCACGAAGCGAAGCACCACGGCCAGCGGCACGCTGATCATGCGCGGCAGCCGCAGAGCGGCGAGCCCGGCGTTCAGCTCGCTCGGCCCGGTCGAGATGAGAAAGTAGGCGAAGTAGCCGAGCGTGATCGAGAACCGAGCGGCCCAGAACCCGATGGCGACGATGGCCGCAGTGAGCCATCCGGTGGCGACAAGTGGCAGCCCCAAGTAGAGAGCGGCACTCACGAGGTAGGCGATCACGTAGATGATGAGCGGCCTGCGGCTGCTGAGCGACGCCAGCAGCAGCGCGACCACGGCTGCGGCGAGCAGCTGCGCCAGCAGTGACGATGTGCCGTAGGCGATGGTGTTCAGAACGAAGAGCGCCAGCAGCTTCGTTCGCGGATCCATCAGAACTGCGTCACGATGTTTCATCGTCTCAGAGCCGACTGCGGCAGACGCCTGCGCAGCGGGCAGAGCCTGCTGCGTCACAAGATGCCGGCTTTGGCGAAGTTACGCTCGAGGATGCGCGTGCCGATCCAGGCGGCGACCAACGCAACGACGAAGAGCAGCGCCAGGATGAGCACGAGGTTCAGCGGGGTAAACAGCGACATCCACGCTTCGGCGTATTCCTGACCCATTGACGAGGCGACGTAGTCGCTGTACCCGGTGCGGTCATAGAACATCGGCAGGAACGGCCCGATCATCCACAGCTGGAAGACGCCGAACGCGAGGATGTTGCGCCACTTGGAGCGGTACTGGCCTGAGGCGATGACGAAGTCGGCGATGAGCCCGCACACGATGGCGATCGGGATGGTGCCCCAGAAGTGCCCCGTAGAGACGAAGAGCAGCGACAGGATCGCGGAGAGCAGAGTCATCGCGCCGAATGCTGGCGTCTTGACCATGTAGAGCATGATCACAGTGCCGTTGATCAGGATGCCGACGATGTAGCCGACCACGCTGAACGCCGGGCTGAGCATGCCGAGCATGCCGCTGGCGAAGACGACCACGAAGTAGAGCGCGGTGTAGATGCCCACGTTGATGAGTGAGCGCGGAGTCAGCCCCTTCTTGTGGTTCGTCTGACCGGCAGCCACGTTGGCCTGTGCGGTAGGGGTGGTCGCGTGCATGACGCCTCATCTTTCTGTGAGATTCTGCAGCTTTGCTGGCGTTCGGGCAGCATCCTCGTGGTATGCGCAGGCCTGGTCGCTGTCGACCAGACACCCAAATCATCAGATGATGCCAAGGTTCTGTTGGCTTCATCCTTTATCGCATTTTATCGTACATGTACTGACAATGTTTCGCAATACGAGCGCAAGACGCTTGACAGCCTCATAGCCGGTACTTTGCATGTTGCATGCAACAACGACTATTCTCGCTATCACGGTTCCAACGTCGGGATCGTCACGTCAAGAGACTCGACGTGCAGCGCTCAGCAAGAGAGGTTTCTGTGCCCGCTTCAGATGACAAGCCAGCCGAGCCGCTCAGCAGCGTCGATCTCTCGCCCATCGCTGTTCTCGACGAATTCAGGTCGCCTTCTGCTCTCCTGTCGGATCAGGAGGCTCGCGGTGTTGACGATATGTGCCCCCAGAGCCGTTCGCGTCTCGGCGGCATCACGCCGCTGCCACGCACCGTAGACCTCGGCGTGATCGGCGAAGCACTCTTCGGCGGATCTCGAGGTGGGAACTGTGCCGACTCCGCTCACCAGTACCATCGTTCGCAGGTCTTCGAGAGCAGTCAGAGCGCGGTCATTGTGCGCACCTCTCAGCAGCGCAGTGTGGAAGTCACGGTCAGCGTGCAGCGTCGCCCGGTCGTCGCCATGTGCAGCCGCTTCGCCAAATCTCTCGTAGACCTGATCGACGGCCAGCCGCTCAGCATCAGTGGCCTCTTGTACCGCCCGTTCGACAAGGGGAAGCTCAAGCATCAGGCGCAGCTCGAAGCCCTGCAGGAGGTGCTCAAGCGTGGCCGGCAGAATGCGCACGCCACGATTGCGCTCGATGGTGACCAGCCCCATACGCTCAAGCTGCAGCGCCGCCTCACGCACCGGAGTGCGCGAGACTCCGAGCTGCTCACCAAGGGCCGTCGCCGAGTAACAGACCCCTGGTTCGAGCTCACCTGCGAGGATCGCCCGATGCAGCCGTCGCACCGTCTGATCGGTGAGGGTGCCCGAGCGATCAATTCTCTTCACGCTGGACATTCTCCCACAGCCGGACGGCACGACCACATGTGGCCGTGCCCGAGACGTGCAGACGCCATCAGAGCAGAGTTCCCTTTCCGACCAGCAGCACAGGAGCACATAATATGACCACATACTCACCAGTCAGTCGCCGATACGCCGTGATCGGCGGCGGCATCATCGGCGCAGCGGTCGCCCGCGAGCTCACCCGCAAACATCCCGATGCTCACATCACCCTGTTCGAGAAAGAGGCCTCTCTCAGCGCTCATCAGACCGGGCACAACTCCGGCGTCGTGCATCAAGGCCTGTACTACGAGCCTGGCAGCCTGAAGGCGACTTTGTGCCGTCGCGGAGTGGATCTGCTCAGTGCGTTCTGCACCGAGCGCAGCCTGCCCTACGACGAGTGTGGCAAGGTCGTCGTCGCTCAGAACTCGGTGGAAGAGGAACGGCTGGAAGGAATCTTCGCCAAGTCAGTGGCCAACGGCGTTCCCGACGTGCGCTTGATCGACCGCGCCGAGCTTGCCGATGTCGAGCCGGGAGCCGTCGGTATCCGCGCGCTGCACTCACCGCATACCGCGATCATCGACTACCCCGCCGTCACCAGGGCTCTGGCTGCCGATGTCGTGGCCGCAGGCGGTGATGTGCGTCTGTCCAGTGGCGTGCAGCGCCTCGAAGACCGCTCAGACGGCGTCGACGTGCGCTTCGACGATGGCACCGCGCAGCGCTTCGACTTCGCCGTCGTGTGCGCCGGGCTGCAGTCAGACCGCATCGCACGTGCCTCGAACCAGCCCGCATATCCCGCGATCGTGCCATTCTTCGGTCAGTACGTCATCATCGACCGCGCCCATGAGGATGCCGTGCGCGGCCTGGTCTATCCCGTCCCCGATCCTGCATACCCCTTCTTAGGCGTGCACATCACTCGTCGCATCGACGGGGGTCTGATGGTCGGCCCCAACGCCTTTCTGTCGTTCTCCCGCGAGGGCTACCATGGCCTCGGTCTCGACGTCGGCGACACTCTCAAGACCGCCGCCAACCCCGGATTCTGGAAGTTCGCTCTGCAGAATCTGCCCACTGCCGCCCAGCAGCTCGGAGGGGTCCTCTCAGCTCAGCAGTTCGTCGCTGATGCCTCTCGCTTCGTACCCTCTCTGGCAGGCGCGAAGGGTCACCGAGCCACTCGCGGCATCCGTGCGCAGGCGATGTGGAAGAACGGATCGCTGGTCGACGACTTCGTGATCCAGCACGGCGGACACGCCACCTATGTGCGAAACGCTCCGTCTCCCGGGGCCACCTCGTCAATGGCCATCGCCGAGCACATCGTCGCTCAGGCGACCGAACAGCACGGGCTCGACACGCGACGCCTCACCTCGTCAAACGATCACTGACTGAATCCGACCACCATCACACCCGCACACGAAAGACAATGAGGTACTTCTGTGAGCATCACCGAGAAATCAATCCAGCCATCTGGCCCAGCTCCCAGCTCCACCGGCGAGACTCCTGAGCAGGAACGACTGCGCCTGCGACGGGTGGCCGTCGCAACCGTGGTCGGGACTGCTGTCGAATGGTACGACTTCTATCTGTACGCGACGATGGCGGCCATCGTCTTCGGCACCGTGTTCTTTCCCGCCGGCGACAGCCAGGCTTCAACCTTGAAAGCATTCGCGACTTTCGCGATCGGCTTCATCGCCCGCCCCGTCGGCGGCATCGTCTTCGGGCACCTCGGCGATCGCATCGGGCGCAAGAAGACGATGGTGATGACTTTTCTGCTGATGGGCATCTCCACCGCCATCATCGGTGTGCTGCCGAGCTTCGAGACAGCCGGCTACTGGGCCCCGACCCTGCTGGTGATCGTGCGTATTGTGCAGGGAATGGGTGCTGGCGCCGAGTACGCCGGCGCAGCGGTGAACGCCTACGAGCATGCCCGCCCCGAGCATCGCGGCCGACAGGGGGCATGGCCTGCCCTTGGCCTGAACTTGGGGCTCGTACTCTCATCAGGCACCATCGCGGTGATGACCATCAACGGAGATGACTTTCTGATGGCAGGCGGCTGGCGCATTCCCTTCATCGCCAGCATCGTGCTGGTCGGCATCGGTCTCTGGGTACGCGAGCGGATGCCAGAATCACCAGAGTTCGCTGAGATCAAAGATCAGAAACGCACAGTGACCTTTGTCGAGGTCATGCGCCGTCACTGGCGCGGACTGCTCGTCGTGCTGGTGGTCGCCATCGGATACAACGCGTTGAGCTACATCTTCAAGACATTCTCAGTGGCGTATCTGGCCGAGTTCCAGCACGTCTCAGCCAACCTGAACTCGACTGCTATCACCATCGCCGGTCTCGTCGCGATCGTGACCGTGCCCGTTTTCGGCGCCCTGTGCGACCGCATCGGCAGCAAACGCGTGATCATGCTCGGAGGCGCCTTCGCTGCCATCTTCGCCTTTGTGTTTCTCTGGCTCCTGCAGATCGCCGAACCATGGACGGTCTACCTGGCCATCGGCGTCGGAACGGGTGTTCTGGCTCCGATGATGTTCTCGTCGCAGGGGGCTTTCCTGAGCAGGCAGTTCCCCGCTGACTCGCGCTCCACAGGGGTGGGTGCAGCGCGAGAGGTCGGCACGGCCGTCGCCGGTGCACTCGCTCCGCTCGGAGCGCTCTCGCTCGTAACAGCCTCTCCCACGAACTCGACCGTCGGAGTCGGCATAGTGTTGGTCGCAGCAGGCATAGTCGTCGTGGTCGGAGCCATGTTCGACCAGGGTCGCAAGTTCAGCGAGGGCAAGAACTGACGCGAATGTCGAAGGGCCGGGTGGAAAAGCTCAGGCTTGAGCAGTTCGCCAGGCGATCGCAGCTCCGAAACCGATCAACACGGCACCGGCCACCCGGTCACCAGCGCGCCGAATCCGAGCACAGCCTGCAGAACGGTCAGCGGTCCACGCCTTGTGAAGGTCGTCCAGAAGCAGTCAGTGTCGTTCCTGCGTCGCAAGCGCACGACCGATCGCGACGAACTCGTCGAGTCCGAGCTGCTCGGCGCGCAGACCGGGCTCCACCTCGGCCGCACGCAACAGGGTCTCGGCCGATTTCGGCCCTCCAGCGATGGCGCCCAGCGACTGACGCAAGGTCTTTCGACGCTGCGCGAAGGCGGCATCCACCGCACGGAAGGTCGACAGCCGCAGCGCTTCGTCACCCGGGCGGTCGGCGACCGGGCGGATGTCGCCGGCGAGCAGCCCGGACGTCACGTTCGGCGCAGGCCAGAACACGTGTTTGCCGACGGATCCGGCGAGCCGCCACGGGCCGTACCAGGCCGCCTTCACGCTTGGCACGCCGTAGATCTTGCTGCCTGGTGCCGCCGCGACGCGATCGGCCACCTCGGACTGCACCATCACCAGCACGCGGTGGATGCTCGGAAAAGTCTCGAGCAGATGCAGCATGATCGGCACGGCGACGTTGTACGGCAGGTTCGCGACGACCGCAGTGGGCCCGTCATCGACGGCAGTGAGCGCTGCAGAATCGGCGGCATGAGCAACTGCGTCCATGCCCGGCGCACCGGATGCGCCGCCCCTAGCCGCGGCCCACTCGGCGGCGGTGACTTTGACGGCGTCGCCCTGAATCACGCGCACGCTGCGACCGGGCGCCTGCTCGGCGATCGTGCCCGGCAGTGCCGAAGCCAGCCCGGGATCGAGTTCGACGACCGTCACGTCGTCGGCGACTTCAAGAAGCCCCAGCGTCAGCGACCCGAGCCCCGGCCCGACCTCGAGCACTCGGTCGTCGCCACGCACGCCGGCCGCGGCCACGATGCGCCGAATCGTGTTGGCGTCGATCACGAAGTTCTGCCCCAGCCGCTTCGTCGGGGTCACCCCGTGCCGCTCGGCGAGCGCGCGCACCTGCGCCGGCCCCAACAACTGCACGGTCATCGTCACCACTCCCCATAGACGCGCACCGTGGTCGCGGCGATCTGCTCGGCGAACTCGACGACCGGCGTCTCAAGCGTCTCGGCCATGAACCGCAGCGTGTTCGGCAGCAGATACGGCGCATTCGGCCGGCCGCGGTACGGCATCGGCGTCAGATACGGCGCGTCGGTCTCGACCAGGATGTGATCGCGGGGCATGCGCCGCAGGCCGTCGCGCAGGTTCTCAGCGTTCTTGAAGGTCACCGTGCCCGAGAACGACGCGTACCAGCCGTGTTCGGCGCAGATCTCGGCCAGCTCGGCGTCACCGCTGAAGCAGTGAAAGACCGTGCGCTCGGGCGCACCTACTCGCAGCAGTGTCTCGACGACCTCGCGATGCGCATCGCGATCGTGAATCTGCATCGCCAGCCCGTGCGACTTCGCAAGCTCGATGTGACGTTCGAACGACCCGATCTGGTCGGCGAAGCGCTCTGGCTCGGTGTAGTGGAAGTCGAGCCCGGTCTCTCCGACGACGCGCACCCGGTCTTCGGCCGCGAGACGATCGAGCGTAACGAGCGCATCGTCGAGCACGCCCGCGTCGACGTAGGCCGGCACCTCGTTGGGGTGAATCGCAACGCCTGCGAGCATGCGGCGATCCTGCGCCGCATGCTCGGCCGCCCATTGGGAGGATGCCATGGTCGTGCCCGCCTGCACGATGCCGGCCACCCCGACGGCCTGGGCCCTGTCGAGCTGCTCGACCCAGTCGGCGGGCGCGTTCTCGACGTCCGTACCCGGAAAGTCGGTGCGATCGGCGTTGCCCGCGATGGCATCCGCGTCACTGTTCGCGTCGCGCGCCGCAGCGGCCGCAGCCTCACGGGCGGGCGTGAGGATCGCATCCTCGAGCCACGGTTCGATATGCGTGTGGTTGTCGTAGACGGGAGCAGGCAGCGGCTCGGGAGCCGGCGGGTAGCTGTGGTCGCGATGTTTGTGGCCCATCGGCTACGCCTGGTGCTGTGGCACGGGGGTCTCGGGCACCTCGGACGAGTCGACGCGTGGGAAGAGCGCCTCGATCACGTGCACGGTCGGTGCTGCGTACCGCTGCCACTGATCTGCCTCGGTGATGGTCACGTCGGTGATCGCACCGGTGCCGAGCACCTCCCAGAGCTTCGCCGCGGCCTCAGGGATCACCGGTGAGAGCAGCACGTCGAGCGCCCCCAGGCCGAACCAGACGGTGTGCAGAATCGTGCCGAGCCGCTCGGTCTCGCCGCGCTTGGCGACGGCCCACGGCGTCTGCTCGGTGATGTAGCCGTTGAGCGCGTCGACCAGACGCCAGATCTCGCTGATCGCGTCGTTGGTGCGGAACTCGGCGATCGCGGTGTCAGCCTTTGCCGGGATCTCGGCAACCAGGTCGACGATCGCCTGGTCTGCCTCGGTGAGCTCGCCGGCCTCGGGAACGGTGCCGTCGAAGTACTTCGCGATCATCGCGAGCGTGCGCGAGGCGAGGTTGCCGAAGCCGTTGGCGAGCTCGGCCTCGTAGCGCGCGGCGATGTCCTCCCATGAGAACGAGCCGTCGTGGCCGAAGGTGATCGCGCGCAGGAAGTAGTAGCGGAACGCGTCTGCGCCGAACACGTCGGTGATCTGTGTAGGCGCGATGCCGGTGAGCTTCGACTTGCTCATCTTCTCGCCGCCGACCAGCAGCCAGCCGTGGCCGAAGACGTGCTGCGGCAGGTCGAGCCCGGCCGCGAGCAGCAGCGCCGGCCAGATCACGGCGTGGAAACGCAGGATGTCTTTGCCGACGATGTGCACCTGCGGAGGCCAGCGACGCTCGAACGCCTCGTCGTCCTGTCCATAGCCGACCGCGGTCGCATAGTTCAGCAGCGCGTCGATCCACACGTAGAGCACGTGCGATTCGTCCCACGGCAGTTTGATGCCCCAGTCGAAGCTCGAACGCGAGATCGACAGATCGGTCAGCCCCTGTTTCACGAACGAGACGACCTCGTTGCGCGCGCTGGCCGGCTGAATGAAGTCAGGATGCTGCTCGTAGAGGTCGAGCAGCGGCTTCGTGAACTCGCTCATCTTGAAGAAGTAGTTCTTCTCTTTGAGCAGCTCGACCGGCTTCGAGTGAATCGCGCAGACTTTCTGACCGGCGAACTGCCCCACGCCGTCGACCAGGTCGCTCTCCTGTTTGTACTCTTCGCAGCCCACGCAGTAGTAGCCCTCGAACTCGCCGGTGTAGATGAATCCGCGGTCGTAGAGGCGCTGCAGGAAGACCTTCACGTTGTCTTCGTGGCGCTGGTCGGTGGTGCGGATGAAGTCGTCGTTCGAGATGTCGAGCGTCTTCAGCAGTGGCTTCCAGGCAGACTCGACGAGGCGATCGGCCCACTGTTTCGGGGTCACCTCGTTGGCCGTGGCGGTGCGCAGAATCTTCTGCCCGTGCTCGTCGGTGCCGGTCAGCAGAAAGGTGTCGTCACCACGCTGCCGGTGCCAGCGCGCCAGCACGTCTGAGACCACCTCGGTGTAGCCGTGCCCGATGTGGGGCACGTCGTTCACGTAGAAGATGGGGGTGGTGATGAAGAAGGAGTCGCGCTTGGCCATGACCTCCATTCTACGTGCGCGCATGCGAGCCATGCTTGACACTCTGCACCAGCACCACGAGCCGGTCATGCACCCAGCCTGATACTCTCAGTCTTGCCAACACCGTCGGCGAGGAGAACCTTGTGATGAGCACTGCTGATGAACTGCTACGCGTCGCCCGCGAAGAGAGCCCCGCTCTCGAGATGGCCGACCCCCAGATCTGGGAAGCGCTGGGAGCACGCCTCGCCCAAAAGCTCAGAGTCGACAACGCTCAGGTGATCGTCGTTCGCCACGAAGTGGCCAATGCGCTTCTCGGCCATGTGGTCGCGCGTGAGCTCGGCATTCCGCTCATCACCGTGGCCGACGACGAAGGGGTGCTCTATTTCAGCACGGACTTCGCGGCAGACTGCGAGCGGGCAGCCATCGTCACGACCATTCCCGAGGCCTATCCGTCCGTGAGTGCGCTCATCTCAGCAATCCGCTCCAAGAACGTGCAGGTGACTTCCGTCGGAACAGTTCTGCCCGACGACGCCCACCTCATTCCAGCTCTCGTGCCGACACGGTGCCTGGAAGACGACCACTGACGCTGCATGGGCGTTCAGAGCCTCGAACGCGGACTCGCTCTGCTGGCAGCGATCGCAGAGCACCGACGTGGTGCCTCGCTCCGAGACCTCTGTGCTGACACAGGCATCCCCCATTCCACGGCGCACCGCGCCCTGATGACTTTGGTCGAGGCGGGCTTCGTCAGCTACTCGGCCCAACATCGTCTCTATCACATCGGCCATGTCCTGACCGACATCGCCGAGAAGAGCAGCACGAACTCGGCCATCACCCCGCAGCCGGTCATCGAAACGAGCGAGCAGACGGGTGAGACCGTCTTCGTCTGCGAATGGAGCGCACGAGAGGCCGTCTGCGTCGCGCTGGCCCGATCACGGCATCCTCTGCAGCTCTTCGTACGCATCGGTCAGGTGATGCCGGTGTATGCAGCAGCATCGGCTCGCATGCTGCTCGCCTGGCAGCCGCAGTCGGAACAGGCCGCGATTCTCTCCACACTGACGACGACCCGTTTCACCAGCGACACCGTGACATCGCCCGCGCAGCTCGCAACTCGTCTCACGACGATCCGTGAACAAGGCTATGACATCTGCGATTCCGAACTCGATGACGGCATCTGGGCAGTCGCCTACCCCGTACATGACGCCGCCGGCAGGGTTCGATCGTCGGTGACAGTGGCAGTTCCCGTTCAGCGCGTACGCTCGATCGCCGCACAGCGCCATCTGCAGCAGCTCGTCTCTCACTGTGCAGCCCAGCTCTCGTCCGAACTGGGCTGGGAGTCGAACAGCCTCGTCTGAGTGGCACCGGTCGCTGCGTACGGCGCCACATCCGGCTGATCTGCACCGCTTCAGCACAACTGTTACCTGCTGTTCACAGCGTTTCGTCGAGGTTACAGCGACCGCACAGTGATTCGTTGCGGAGCTGTCATCCCGCACAGCGGACCCTTATGATTCAGCCGTGTTACCTCCAAGACGACGCTGCGAAAGCTGATTTCCGCGCAGTGCTGAGGCGCCCGACATGCCGCTTACGATTGCCTTTCAGCACAGCTCCCAGAGGTCGAAGGCAGTGGTCAGATGGAAGACACACCCGTGATGCGCTCACGACTCGCGCCACACGCGCTGCGTCTCAGCACGCCGATCATGCCTGCATCAGGGTGCTTCGGCCCCGAACTGGCAGACGTCGTCGACGCTTCTGTCTTCGGCGCGGTCGTGACCAAGACGATCTTCGTGCAGCGCCGTGGGGGGAACCCGGAGCCGCGGGTGCACGACGCTGGAAACGGCATGCTGAACGCGGTCGGCATTCCCAGCCCAGGCAGTGCACATTTCATCGACTCAGTACTGCCGAGCTACCGAACCATGAACTCCACGGTGATCGTGAGTCTCGGCGGCACGGGAGCCGATGACTACGCTGCAATGCTCCAGCTGCTCGAAGGAGTCGACCACAGCGGCATCACCGCCTACGAGGTGAACCTCTCGTGCCCCAATCTCGATCACCGCCTCGGAATCGTCGGCGCGACTCCCGCAGGAGTCGACTCGGTCATGAGTCGACTGCGCCCGCTGACCGACCGCCCTCTCATCGCCAAGCTCACACCGGCCACCGCTTCGATCGCGGAGACCGCACAGGCAGCAGAGCGTGCCGGCGCTGACGCCGTCACGGTGTGCAACAGCTTTCCGGCCATGGGTATCGATGTCCACAGCCGTTGCCCTGTCCTGGGCAACGTCACCGGCGGCCTCTCGGGGCCTGCAGTGAAACCGCTCGCACTGAAGCTGGTCTACGATGCTGCGTCGGCAATCGACATTCCGGTGATCGGATGCGGCGGGATCGGCAGCGTTGACGACGTATTGGCATTCCTCATCGCCGGTGCGACCTCGGTGCAGATCGGCACCGCTCTCTTCGCACGCCCCACAGCGATCAACGAGATCGTTGCCGCGCTGCCCGCTGCGCTGCAGAAGTGCGGCGCCAGAACGTCAGACGACCTCATCGGCACACTCCGCCGCAGATGAAACCTCACACCATCCACCCCACCAGATTCCACAGAGGAGTTCTCATGGCAGCCACCGCACAACAGACCGCCGCACCACAACAAGATGATCTCGCCGCACGAAAGTACGAGCGTCGGGCGATCTTCTCATCAGCGCTCGGGCACAGCCTCGACGGCCTAGACCTGCTGATCCTCGGATTCGCAATGTCTGGCATCATCTCGACGTTCGGCGTCTCACAGACCGTCGCCGGGAGCCTCACGACCATCACGCTGTTCGGCGCGTTGGTCGGAGGTCTGCTGTTCGGCGTTCTCTCGGACCGTCTGGGGCGCGTCAAAGTACTGACGTACTCCGTGATCTTCTTCGCCGTGTTCACCGGGCTCACCGCACTCGCACCGAGCTTTGAGGTCGTGGCGCTCTTCCGGTTCCTGGCCGGCGTGGGCATAGGCGCCGAATTCGGCATCGGCATGACGCTCGCCGCCGAAGCTGCCCGGCCCGGGCACCGTGCACGTGCAACATCGTGGGTCGGGATCGGGTTCCAATGCGGCGTCTTGGTCGCCGCATTGATCTCGGCACCGATCATCGCTGCATTCGGATGGCGCGGGCTCTTTGCCGTGGGCGTGATTCCAGCAGTCATCGCCATCGTCATTCGGCTGACTCTGCCGGAATCCCGTGTTTTTCTCGAGAACGCCGACAAAGCGCAGAAATCGTCAGGCAAAGCCAGCAGTCGCATCCTCGCCCTGTTCTCGAACCGCCGCATTGCGACCACCTCGATCGCGATGATCATTCTGACCACCGTGCAGAACTTCGGTTACTTCGGCATTATGACTTGGCTCCCCAGCTACCTGAGCAAGCAGCGCCAGCTGTCTCTGACTTCGACGGGAGTATGGACGGCTGTGACCGTGCTCGGCATGATGCTCGGCATCGTGGTCTTCGGGCAGATCGCGGACCGCATCGGACGCCGACCAGCATTCTGGACGTTTCAAGTGGGTGCCGCAGTCAGCGTGCTCGTCTACAGCCAGCTCACGACTGAGACCAGCCTGCTCATCGGCGGTTTCGTCATGGGTATGTTCGCCAACGGCATGCTCGGCGGCTACGGCGCACTGCTCGCCGAACTCTACCCCACCAGAATCCGAGCCACGGCTCAGAACGTGCTCTACAACACCGGGCGGTTCATCGGCGGCGGTCTCGGCCCCATCGTGATCGCAGCGCTCGCCACCGACCACGGGTTCGCCTACGCTCTGGCGCTGCTTCCGCTGATCTATCTGATCGCATTCGTGACGATGTTCCTCGTTCCCGATCAGAAGGGCAAGGCGCTCGAGAATGCCTGAGAAACGAGACCACTGCCCTGCCAGCGATGCCCGCGAGCTCTCGAACCTGCAGACTCATGACGCACGCTGGCGCAGCGATCTGCTCATCGACATCAGATCAGAGGTCTCAGACCCGACAGCTGAGAGCCAGTGGTTCAGCGCTCTCTGTCGCCCGACTCTGTTGCGGCGGATCGCAGCCGAGATCAGTTCGAGACTGCCGAACGACACCACCTTTCTGCGAGTGGACGACCAGGCCGTCAGCCTCATGATCGGAGTCGCCGTAGCACTGCACTCCGGGCTGAGGCTGGTCTCCGACACGACTGCGGATGCTCCCCGCGGGTCAGGAGAGCGGGCTGCCGTGATCGGACTCATCGCAACGAGCGCCACGGATTCGGGCGAGTCTGGGCAATTTGACGGAATCTATGTCGTCGGGGCGGAGCACGCGCTGTTCTCCCCGGTCGAGATCGTCGGTCGCGCGGACACCAGGAGAGAGGAAGACGTATGACTGAGCAGAACCTTCAGGCTGCCGATGCAGCAGAGCGCACTGTGGCCTGGGTGGATGACCTCATCGACCGTTTCGCCTCGCTGAGCGAAACGCACGGCAGCGATGGCGTCACGCGCCTCGGATACACCCCGCTCGAACGTCGGGCGCACCAAGTCTTCGCCACGTTCATGTCTGATCTGGGTCTGTCTGTGCACAGCGACACGGCGGGAAACACCATCGCCGAGCTTGCGGGCGACGGACGGTGCGACGGCATAGGCACCGGCTCCCACCTCGATTCGGTTCCTCACGGAGGGAGGTTCGACGGCATCGTCGGTGTGGTCGCGGCGATGCTATGCGCGCAGACCCTCACCTCCAGTGGATATCAGCCAAGACATCCGCTGCGCTTCGTCGTCTTCGCGAACGAGGAGGGCGCACGGTTCGGTCAGGCGTGCAACGGCTCACGGCTCGCAGCCGGCACCACTGACGCCGAGGCACTCGGCGAGCTGCGCGACCGCGACGGCATCAGCGTACTCGAGGCCATGCACTCGGTTGGCCTGGACCCTGAACGCCTCAACGATGCCCGGTGGCGCCGAGAGGACTGGGACTCATTCGTCGAGGTGCACATCGAGCAGGGCAGCGTACTGGCAGACGGGGCTGACGACATCGGCATCGTCGACACCATCTCAGGCAGCACTCGGCTGCGCCTCACTGTGCACGGCGTCGCCTCTCATTCGGGAGGCACCCCCATGCTCGCGCGCCATGATGCCTTGGTCAGCGCCTCGGCGATCGTGCTCGCTGCAAACGCACTCGCCCGCGACCCCGAGCACTTCGGCACCCGAATCACCATCGGACGCATCGTGGCCTCGCCGAACTCGATGACGACGATTCCAGGGGAGGTGACTCTCGATGTCGACATCCGCGACGTCGATACCGACCGTCAGCGGCAGACGGCACTCGCGCTGATCGCCAAGGCGAAGGAGCTCGCCCTCCTGCACGAGACGTCGCTCGACGCTCATCTCATCGCAGACACCGCCCCGACATTGCTGTCTCACCGACTCGTCGAGCTCGCGTCACACGAGACCGATCGACTGGGCATGGTGCATCGTGTGCTCCCCAGTGGGGCAAGTCATGACACGCAGCAGATCAGTCACGTCTGTGAGACGGGAATGCTGTTCGTGCCAAGTCGACACGGAGGAGTCTCGCATTCCCCCGACGAGTTTTCGCGCACAGATGACATCGCTCGCGGCGTACAGGTTCTCACCGGTCTCGTCAAAGCACTTGACCTCACCGACCGGCAGCCGAGATCGTGAACGAGCAGTACCGTCTGAGGGCGCTGCCCGGGTGGCCGAGCGAAGTGCTGCTGGGCGACCGGCTCGTGCCTGTGCGCCATCAGCAGCTCACGCCGCAGTACCGCTTGATTACGCTGCACACGCCGAAGCTTGCGCGGGCAGGACGACCGGGACAGTTTCTCATGGTCACGCCATGGGACGCCAACGGCAGACAGCTCACCGTTCTTCCTCGGCCCATGGCGATTTCGGCTGCGGACGCCTCGTCTGGTCTCGTCGACTTCATCTATCGCATCGTCGGTGAGGGCACCCGTCTCATGGCAGAAGAGGCTCATTCGATCTCTGTCACGGGACCGCTGGGTCGCGGCTACGATCTGCCCCGAGCAGGACGCATTCTGATGCTCGGCCGAGGTGTCGGCATGCCGTCGCTCGCCTTCGCCGCCGACCGGCTCGTCGATGATGGCGTCGATGTGCGTCTGATCTCGAGCAGCAGGGATCCTCAATCATCGCTGGCGGTAGCCGAAGTCGTCGGCGACGCCCTGAGCAGCACGGTCCGTGTGTTCGATTCCGACGGCACAAGCGATCCCCGGCGACTCGAACGCTGTCTGATCGAGCAGTTCGACACCGAGCCCCCACAGACGATCCTGGTCTGCGGTTCGCGTCGTCTGACCTGTTTGGCGGTGCGTCTGGGGCAGCGTTGGAACGTCACTGTGCAGGTCTCTGTCGAGCAGAAGATGGCCTGTGGCATGGGCTACTGCCACGGATGCGTGCTCGACGCGCGCGCTGGCTGCGACGGTGACTTGGTCTGTCTGCAGGGCCCGGTCTTCACAGCGACAGCCGCCACGGAGCTCTTCGCACAGGTACCGTCGAGCCGACCCGAAGCGCGTTTGTAGACTGTTCACATGCAGGTATCGCCCGACGCCGTCTCGGTGGAAGCTGTGCGCAGCCACGCAGGCCTGCGTGCGGTGGCCGTGCTGCCGTTGCTGCCCACACTGTGGCTCGGCATGATCTTGGCGATCTCGTTCGTCGAGGCTCCGCTGAAGTTCCAAGCACCGGGCATCACGATCCCGCTCGGTCTGGGCATCGGGCGTCTGGTATTCACCGCGCTGAACATCGTCGAGATCGCCCTCGCCCTCGCGACGGTCGTCACGCTGCTGGTTGCCCGCCGCTCGTCGGCGGTCCATGAGTCGCGTGCCGGAGGGCTCACCTGGTCGCTGGTCGCCGCCGTAAGCGTGCTCCTGCTCAAAGTGGTCTGGGTGCGCCCGCTGCTCAACGCCCGCAGCGACGTCATCGTCGCCGGCGGCGATCCCGGCCCCTCCCCGCTGCACAGCGCCTACGTCGTACTCGAGTGCCTGCAGGTCGCCGCCCTGATCGTCGTGATCGTCTTCGCGGTGCGCCTGCTGCTCGATGCTGCTCGTGCGCACGCACTGACCGCCCGAGACACGAACTCGTCACCCGCAGCTGACGCTGCACCCCGAGATAGAGAAGAGACCACCCGATGACGCAGGATTCCACACAGTCGCACCAAGGCATCCCCCGAACCACGTCTGCCGTGCTGATCACCGACGTGCGCCCGTACGGCGAGCAGCCGCGTGACCTGCTCATCGACGGGCCGGTCATCGCCGGCGTCTTCGACACCCGCCTGCGCCCGCTCGTGCTGCAGCATGCGCAGCCGGCTCGGGTCATCGCGGGGCACGGCCTCGTCGTGGTGCCCGCGTTCGTCGACCTGCACGTGCACCTGCGAGAGCCGGGCGGCAGCGATCAAGAGACGATCGCGACCGGTCTGGCCGCGGCTGCCGCCGGCGGGTTCTCGGATGTCTTCGCGATGGCGAACACCACCCCGGTGACCGACACTCCCGAGCGGGTGCAGTGGATGCGCGAGCAGGCCGAGCAGACGTCGCGCGTGCGTGCGCATCCGGTGGGCTCGATCACGATCGGGCTGGCCGGCGAGCGCGTCTCACCCATCGAAGAGCTGGCAGATGCCGGGGTCACCCTGTTCTCTGACGACGGCAAGTGCGTCGACGACGCCGGTCTCATGCAGGACGCTCTGCAGCGCACTGGAGCCTTGGGCCTGACCGTCGCGCAGCATGCGCAGTCGCATGCTCTCGCCGGCTCGGGGCAGCTGAACGCAGGCTTCGCCGCCGAGCGCACCGGACTCGCTCCGTGGCCGGTGAGCGGCGAGGCTGCGATCGTCGCCCGCGACTCGGTGCTCGCCGCTGAGACCGGCGGACACCTGCATGTGTGCCACGTGTCGACGCGACGCACGGTCGAGGTCGTTCGTGCGGCCAAGGCGAACGGCTGGCCGGTGTCGACCGAGGTGACTCCGCATCATCTGCTGCTGACCGACGAGCTCTCGGCACTGGCTTCTCCGACGTTCAAGGTGAACCCGCCGCTGCGCTCAGCCGACGACGTATACGCACTGCGCGCGGCGCTGACCGACGGCGTGATCGAGACGATCGGCACCGACCATGCCCCGCACACAGTCGCCAGCAAGTCGTGCGGATGGTCGCAGGCGGCGTTCGGCATGACCGGGCTCGAGACGGCGCTGCCCGTGGTGGCCAGCGTGACCGCGGTCGACGGTGTGGTCGACTGGCGCATGATCACCCGCATCATGCACGATCGGCCTGCTGCGATCGGCAGTCTGCCCGAGGTTGCGAACAGCGCCGTGCGCGCCGGAGACCCAGCAACGCTGGTGTTCGTCGACGAGCAGCAGGAGCAGACCGTCGACGGTGCCTCGCAGCACACGAAGGGACTCAACACGCCGTTCCAGGGCGTGACCTTCGGCCACCAGGTGGTGGCCACGCTCATCGACGGCGAGCAGGTGCACGGCTCGCTGATCTGAGCAGGTCGTCGAGCCAGCAGGGTTTCACCAGCGAACTCAGTACTCCGAGAATCGGTTGTAGCCCGGGATCGGAAAGCAGGCGGTGAACCCTGCAATACTCAGCCAATGAGTGTCATTGTGGATGAACATGTTGAGCGACATGCCATTCTCGTGCTTCATGTAAAGGTTCGTCGTGCCGCCAGCGGTCTCGTCCCATTCCAGCTTCCACTCGGGGCGCGCACCCCACTCCTGCTCGACCTGGTGCACATGTGCCCACAGATCAGTCTCTGGCGTGACCTTCGTATCACTCGTGCTCGGCCAGCTGAACAGGGTCTCTTCTTCGTTGCATTTGAAGACCGTTCGCTTACGATCCGGCGACCCTGTGTGCTCCACGATCGAGCCCTCCGGAAGCAGCGCAAGAATCTCATTGCGGTGATCGAACAAACTGGTCTTCGCAGCTTCGAGATTGGGAAACGCCTCAACGGCGCGCTTCTTCGGGGTGACACAGGCGCTCAGCAGCAGCCCGGCTGTCAGCATCATCGTCAGAAGCATCCTCGGCAGGACCTGCCTCGTCACGTGGCGCCGCTGGCCACCGATACTGCTCAGCGTCGTCGATACACGCGTCATTGTGGCCTTCTTCCGAGAATGTCGTCACGCATCGCACCCAGCGCCCTCTCGTTCTCATCTGGCCCCTTGGCAATGCGATTGTGCTGTTCGATCGCAGAGTCGCCCTCAACCTCGGGGAAGAACCGGTGCGCGAAAAAGTCCGAGGCACTGGCCGTCTGGTAGGGCAGCCTCGCTCCGCTTGGCGAGAGGCTTTCGCTCGCGTCGCTGACTCGGTCGATAACCCTGATCGCATCGCCCTCGTAGTTGTAGCTGAAGTACGAGGTTCCGCCGGCCGCAGTCCACGACTGCGGCGCGTAGGCCCCGCCGATGCCCAACACGGTATGGCGATGGGCCCCGTGCGTCTCGGCGGCCAGCTGTATGGTGTGCCCAGCGCTGTGACCGATGCCCACCCGTCTGGCGTCTGCGAGGTTCGGCTGAGCGCCGATCTGCCGTTCGAATTCCGCCACCCGACTGCCGAGATCTGAGAGATAACGCTCGTTGGTATTGGCCCGCTCCCCTGCCCAGCTGGGCCACGGACCGTCTTTGTACACGAACGCCACGGCGTTGCCGTCCGACGTTTCGTTCAGATCTCGAACGAGGTAGTTCGCCACCTGCTGAGTCTCGTTGCGGTAGAAGCCGTGCAGATCGGCCCCGGTGCCAGGCAGGTAGGTCATGACGTGAGTCGCCGGTCGGCTGATGTCGCCGATGACCTCGACAAGCCTGTCGTTGCGCGGATCGAAGACGACCAGCTGTCGTTCGCCAGAGACGATGCCGCGCAGATAGTCGAGCTGTTCCTGCGAGCGCGGCAGCATCATCGCGCAGTCCCCATTGGTCGCTTCGCCCTGTGGGCAGCGCTGCTCCCACTGCCTGTGCGACTCCTCTGCATCGTGCAGCACGTCTTCGGCACTGCGACGGTTGGCCGCGATCCGGTCGACGAACGGCACGCCGGCCAGACCGCCGACGAACCACGACGCACCTGTGATCAGCTCGGCACGCGTGCTCTCGTCGAGCTGCGCCCAGAACGCGCCGACTGCGGCCGGGTCGTGCTGCACCTGCTGCAGATAGGCCTGTGCCGAGACCGGGTCAGCCGCCCAGCCGTGCAGACCCCGCATGGCGACCAGCGCACCGTCATAGCCGGTGCCCGAGCACTGCGCTGGCAGCGACAGCCCGTTCGCTCGGGCGCACATCTCGGTGTTCACCTCGCTGCGTCGACTCTGCAGCCGCTGCCACGCCGCGATCAGACGGTCAACCTCGCCCTCCAGCGCTCGCCAGCGGCTCAGCACCCGCTCGGCCTCTGCTGCCCGACCCGCCCGACGCTGCAGCTCCGCATCGGCCATCTCTGCGCCGGGCTGCGCCAGCCGATCGACGCCGGCCGCCGAAGGAGCCCGCCAGTCGGTCGTCACCATCTGGGTGAACCCGCCGCTCGCAATCAGCTCGTGGCGGCACCGTGCAATCCGCTGCAGCAGATCTGCCGCCTCGCTGCGTACTCGCTCGGCCTGCAGATCGAGCTCAGAGACCTCACCGGCGTACCAGTGCAGCTGCGTGGAACTCTGCTGTGCCGTCTCGCTGAGCGATACCGCCAACTGCTGCGGTCGGGCCAGCAGCTGCTCGGCTCGATCGCAGGCCGCCGCCTGCTGCTCTGCGAAAGCCGAGCGTGACTGGACGATCGCGGCATGCACCTGCAGCACGCCGTCGGTCTGCCGGGCGAGGTGGGTTCCGAGTCCGTGGATCGACTCGGGCTCGCCTCGTCCGGGATGATCGCCGGTGAGCACGCTCTCGACGCTCGCCATCACTCCCCCGCTCCGGCGCGCAGCGCATCGGCTGAGAGACCGAGATGCTGATCGGCTGCAGTGACCGATGTCGAGATGGCGTGAGCCGCGGCAGCACCGAGCTCGCACCCCTCGATGAGCACCCGAGCCGCGGCTGCGAGCGCGCAGCCCACCTGTGACATGGCCGCCTGCACACCGGCATCGCCGTAGTCGAGCCCTTCTGCCGTCTGCACTCGGCTCAGGCTCTCGAGCGCAGCCGTCGCCTGCGCGGCGCTCAGCGTGCTGCCGACGTCGTGCAGCACTTCATGACTCAGTTCGAGTGTCGTCGACATGCTCGCTCCCGCCCCTCGCAGCTCATCGGTGTCGCTCAGCCGATGCGCGAGGCGAGTTCTTGGTCGACCTGCTGCAGCGCTGACGCCGTCTGCCGCAGATACTGGCCGAGATCGGCGAGGCCTTCCATCGCACGCTGCGACCCGGTCACGAACTGCTCGGTCGCCGTGTTGAACTTGCCGGACGCATGCTGCGTGACGAAGCCTCCGCTGACCAGCTCGGCGATCTGCGACCGTGCCCGGTCGAGCTCGCCAATGATCGTCTGCTTCTGCGACTCCAGCCGCGCTGCCGCGCCCTGCAGTTCGTCGTATGAGACCGAGATGCTCGAACCTGCCATGATGACCCTCCTGATGATCAGTGCCGACGCCGGGTGGCGTCGTTCGTGATCAGCACGTTACGAGGGTCTCAGCTCACCGACGATGGCGTCGGCATGCCTGTGGATAAGTCTGTGCACAGCTCAGGCTGTGCACAGTTCCAAAGCCCGCAAAATCGCCAGCGTCAGCGCTCGGCACGGCGCTGCAGCGCCAGATCGTAGAGAGCCTTACGGCTCACTCCGGTGCGTTCGGCGACCTCGGCCGACGCCTCTTTCAGCCGACGCCCTTCGGCGACCAGCGCGAGCACGGCATCCACATGGTCGTCGGGCGACTCGATGCGAGCCGGCGCACCGGCGATCACGATGACCACTTCGCCGCGCACGCCTTCGGCAGCCCACTCGGCCAGATGCCCGAGCGAGCCGCGCTCGGTGTGCTCGAAGCGCTTGGTCAGCTCGCGGCTCACGCTCGCGGCCCGATCGGCGCCGAAGACCTCGATCATGCTCGCCAGCGCCTCGGCGACGCGGTGCGGCGACTCGTAGAAGATCATGGTGCGCTGCTCATCGGCGAGCGCCCGCCACAGCCTGGTGCGCTCCCCCGGTCGACGCGGCACGAAACCTTCGAAGCTGAACCGATCGGTGGGCAGGCCTGAGACTGCGAGCGCCGTCAGCACCGCCGTCGGCCCGGGCACCGACGTCACGGTGACGCCGGCCTCGCGGGCCGCGGCGCCCAGCTGAAAGCCGGGGTCGCTGATCGTCGGCATGCCTGCATCGGTCACGACCACCACGTCGTGGTCGCGGGCGAGGTCGAGCAGCTCGTCGATGCGTTCGCGTTCGTTGTACTCGTGCATGCTGATCATGCGCGGGCGGTTCTCGATGCCCAGTACGTCGAAGAGGTGCAGCGTGTTGCGGGTGTCTTCGGCCGCGACGATCTCGGCGTTCTCGAGCAGCTCGATGAGTCGAGGCGAGGCGTCGCCCGCGTTGCCGATGGGGGTTCCGGCCAGAATGATCATCGTGTCTCCTCAGTGTGTTCGCGGGCTGCGGATGCGCCGCCCGCCTGGCGTGAGACGTGCTCACCGGCGGCCGACGCACGCTGGTCTTCGATGCGCAGACCCGCCACGGCAGCGGCGAGACCGCGGCGGTCGCGCGTCGCCCAGACGCCGATCAGGCTCGCGATCGCAAAGACCCAGGCCGCGGGCAGCAGCCACGCCCGCCAGCCGTCGGCGCTCTCACCGGACGCTCCGCTGATCGTGCCCGACACCGAAGCCGCATCGAGCATGGCGAGCAGCCCGAACCCGCCCGAACCGGCCACGAAACGCAGGCCGCGCGCGAGCCACGCAGGTCGTGCATCCGCCGGCCTGCTGCGCAGCAGCACCGCCCACTCGCCGAACGTGCGACCGCGCCAGACCACGAACACGAGCTGCACGGTCAACGGCACGCACCAGATCAGCCAGGTCACACGCGGGTCGGCCGCCAGCGTCTCGGCGCGGCCGCTGCCCGGCCACAGCCCGGCGACGACCATGAAGAACATCAGCGACAGGCCCTGCGGGGCCAGAAACACCAGGGTCGCATCGCAGAGCATGCCGGTCAGGCGGCGAAGTGCGGTGACCGGCGTCGGCGCGGTGCGGTCTGACTGTGCTCCGCGACTGATGAAGGGGATGGCCGCCAGCGACCCGATGATCGCACCCAGCGTGTTCGTGGTCAGGTCGTCGACGTCGAAGACCCGATAGGCGCACGGATAGAGCCCCCAGACCCCCGTGAGCTGGGTGAGCTCTATGAGCAGCGAGACGCCGAGCCCGCCGATGGCTGCGACGACGACGCCCGCACTGTGGCGCACACGCAGCAGCACGCCGAGCGGCACGAAGAGCGCCACATTGAGCGCGAGCTGCCAGACGACCATGCTGCGCATCAGCCCGCCGACCGACGGCCCGCTCGCCAGCAGATGGCGCAGGTCGTGGCCGAGGCTCAGCTGCACGCCGCGACACACGTATTGCCCGCTCGACGGCAGCGGCAGCAGCGTGTAGCAGACCAGAGCGGCCAGGTACACCGCGGTGATCAGCCACCCGCCGACCCACCAGCCGTCAGCGCTGCCGCGACGACGGTAGCTGACGATGACGAAGGGCACGAAGAGCACGAATGCGACCAGCGTGCCGAGCACGACGGCGAGCACGGCGAGGCCCGGCTGCAGCACAGAGCTCATCGGATGCGCCTCGACTCTTGGTCTGCACCGCTGCGGCGAGCCGCGAGGCCGTCGACGAGCAGGTCGACGCCGAACGCGAAGTCACCGGGCACGCTGTCGACCACCATCGCGCCGAAGGCGTCCAGGTCGGCTGCGGCGAACGCGCCGTCGCCGATGCGATGGTCGACACGCGGTGCTGCGGGCACATCGAGGCCCAGCTCGCCTGCCTGGTCACGCTGCTGTTCGTGCTGGGTCGAACCGAGCACGAAGTGCAGCAGAGCCGCGGCGCTGGCCTGGGCCGTCTGGTCGTCGAAGCCGCCGTCGCGAACGCTCTTCTCGAGGTGGCGCATAGGGATGCCGTGGCCGAGACCCAGCGCGACGGTGCTCGCGACGATCTCAGCGCCGTCTCGGTGATCGAGCAGTGCGCAGCGCAGCCAGAGAGCCTCGGCGCGCAGGGCGCTCGTCCACCCGGGGCGAGCCTGCACGAACGCCGTGCGCAGCTGGTCGCGTTCGGGGCGGTCGCGAGTGATCCAGTCGCTGACGGCGGCCAGCAGACTCTGCTTGTTCTCGAAGTGCCAGTACAGGGCACTGGGCTGCACACCCAGAGTGGTGGCCAGTCGTCGCATGGTCAGATCGGGCAGCCCGCTGTGGTCGAGCAGCTGCACTGCCGCAGCGATGACGTCGTCACGGCTGTGACGTGCGCCACGACGCTCCCGCTGCTCGGCGCCTGTGCGCTCGTTGTCGACATCCACAAAACGAGTGTAGCGGCGTCGTACCGACCGAACAGTGTTCAGGTGAACGCCGTTCAGGTAATGTGATGAGCGGTCGCCACCGGCTCGACGGCCGCCCTTGACACTCGACAGGGGTCGTTCTCAGTGAAGGAGCAGACACGATGTACACCTCGCCCACCCAGCCGACGCACACCAGGTCGGCCGTCAGCGACGCATCCACGAAGACCCCGGCGACGACGCACCGAGGCTTCGACAACCGCGACATCGCCCGCATCGCGGTGTTCGCTGCTCTGATCGCCGCCTTCGGCCTGGTGGGGCCCATCCCCGTGCCGGGGCTCGTGCCGATCACCGCGCAGACCCTGGGGGTGATGCTGGCCGGCACGGTGCTGGGCGGCCGACGCGGCACCCTCGCCGTGGTCGTGCTGCTGCTGCTCGTGCTGATCGGCCTGCCGCTGCTGAGTGGCGGGCGCGGCGGCCCAGCGGCGTTCATGGGCCCGTCGGCCGGCTATCTCTTCGGATGGATCGCCGGAGCCTTCGTCGCCGGTGCGATCACCCATGCCGGCCGCAGAATCGTCTGGTGGCGAACCCTGCTCGGCGCCGTCGTCGGCGGCATCTTCGTGGTGTACCTCTTCGGCATCCCGGTGACCTCGATGGTCGCCGGCCTGCCGCTGTCACAGGCTCTTGTCTCGTCGTTCGCCTTTCTGCCCGGTGACGCGATCAAAGCCGTTCTGGCCACTCTGATCACCACGGGACTCTGGAAGGCGTACCCACAGGCCTTCCCGGCGCGCATGCAGCTGGCCGGCAAGTAGGCTCGACATCATGACCTCCGAGGTGCTCTGATGGATGCTGCCGAGATTCGGCTCGACGCGCTCTGCGTCGACGCGGGCGGCACGCGCATCATCGACGAGGTGAGTCTCGAGGTCGCCGTGCGTCGGCTTGCGGTGATCGGGGCCAACGGGTCTGGCAAGTCGACGCTGCTGCGTGTGCTCGACGGCCTGATGCGTCCCAGCGCGGGCGCGGTGCGGGTTCTCGGGCTCGACCCGGTGCGCGAGGCGAAAGCACTGCGCCGTCAGGTCGGCTTCGTGTTCACCAACCCCGACACGCAGATCGTGATGCCCACCGTGCGCGAAGACCTCGCCTTCTCGCTGCGCGGGCTCAGGCTGCCGCGCGACGAGGTGCGGGCGCGGGTCGACGCCTGGCTCGACCGCTACGAGCTGCTCGATCGCGCCGACGTGCCGGCGCACAGCCTCTCGGGCGGGCAGAAGCAGACCCTCGCGATCGCTGCCGTGCTCATTCGCGAGCCCCGTCTCGTGCTTGCCGACGAGCCGACCACGATGCTCGATCTGGGCAACGCCCGACGCATCAGCCGTCTGCTCGTCGACGAGCTGCCCGGCCCCGTGGTCATCGCCACGCACGACCTCGCCCTCGCACGCCGCTGCGACCTGGCGATCCGGTTCGAGGCCGGCCGCATCATCCGCGTGGGAGACCCGGCCGAGGTCGTCGACGAATACGAGCGAGCGTTCGCGTGATCTCGCAGTACGTTCCCGGCGACAGCACGATGCACCGCCTGCCCGCGGGCCTCAAGCTGCTGGTGCTTTTGTCGATCGCGCTGATCGTCTCGCTGCTGCCTGCAGTGTGGTGGGCGTCAGCCGGACTGCTGGTCGTGACCGTGGCACTCTACGCGCTGGCCGGGCCGGTGCTGCGCAGGCTGCCTGCGCAGTTCTGGATGGCCAAGTGGATCATCGTGTTCTTCGGCCTGCTGATTCTGATCTTTCAGGGGCCGATGCCCGCGCTCGTGCAGACGACGCGCTTCGTCACGCTGATCGTGCTCGCCGGGCTCATCACCCTGACCACGACGACGACCGCAATGCTCGACGCGCTGACCCGGGCGATGGGTCCGCTGCGGTTCGTCGGCATCTCCCCAGAACGGGTGGCGCTCACGCTCTCACTGGCGATCAACGCCGTGCCCGTCGTCTCGGGGCTCTCGCACAGCATCCGCGAAGCCCAGATCGCGCGCGGCACGCCGCCGAGCATCCGCGCCTACGTGCTGCCGCTCCTGGTCATGACGCTGAAGTACTCGGACGACCTCGCCGACGCGCTGACCGCACGAGGCGTCGGATGAGCGACTGATCGACTCACAGGTCGGTCGACTGGCACGACCGTAGAATGGCTTGGTGTCCTCCACCACTCCTGCTCACGACGCTCAGCGAGGGCAGCAGCACACCCTGCGTCACGCCACCTGGCACGAGCCGGTGGCCCACTGGTTCGGCACACAGAGCCCACTGCCGATCTGGCTGAGTCTCAAAGTGCTCGGTCCGGCCGCAGTCACCCTGCTCGCCGCGGTGCTGCGCCTCTGGAATCTCGGCTGGCCAGACACACTCGTCTTCGACGAGACCTACTACGTCAAAGACGCCTGGACGCTCGGCGCTCGCGGCAATGAGGCGCGTTGGCCTGAGTCGCCGAATCCGGCGTTCGAAGCCGGCGATGTGAACTCGTTTCTCGGCGGCGACGGCGCCTTCGTGGTGCACCCGCCGCTCGGCAAGTGGATGATGTGGCTGGGCATGCTGGCGGGGCCTGAACATGCCTGGGCATGGCGGCTGTCGACGGCGATCGCCGGCATCCTCACGGTGCTGCTGGTCTGCGTCGTGACTCAGCGGATGTTCCACAGCGCCGCACTGTCGACCTTCGCTGGCGGCCTGCTCGCGATCGACGGCCTCGCCATCACGATGAGCCGCACGGGACTGCTCGACGTGTTCATCGGGCTGTTCGTGCTCGCCGCATTCTGGATGCTGCTCATCGACCGCAGCCGGCACCGCCGGATGCTCGCCGAACGGCTGCACGAACGCGGGTCGATGGGGGTGGTCTGGTGGCGCCCCTGGCTGTTCGCAGCCGCGGTGTTCCTCGGCTGCGCGACCAGTGTGAAGTGGTCGGGCGTCTACTTCGCCGTCGCCTTCGGCCTCTACACCGTCGTCGACGACCTGCTCGCCAGGCGGCGGCTCGCTCGGGCCGCGGGCAGCATCCCTATGACGGCGACCTCGGGGCATCACGCGCACCGACAGACATTCTGGGCGCGGGCCTGGCCGCTGCAGTCGCTCGCTCAGGCCGGGGTCGGCCTCGTCACCGTGCTGCCCACCGTCTTACTGGTGTATCTCGCCTCGTGGACGGGCTGGTTCGTCACCTCGAACGGCTGGGGACGCCACTGGGCCGAGTCGAATCCGGCTGAGGGGTGGCTCGCGGTCGTACCCGACGCGCTGCGGTCGTTCGGGCAGTATCACGCGGTCGCCTACCGATTCCACACGGGGCTCGACAGCCCGCACCCCTGGGCGTCGAGTCCGCTGAGCTGGCCGATCATGCTCAAGCCCACGCTGTTCTGGCGCACCATCAACGATCCGGGTGAGAACGGCTGCCTGCATGACTCCGGGTGCGTGAGCACGATCTCATCGGTCGCCAACCCACTGCTCTGGTGGGTCGCGCACCTCGCAGTGCTCACGCTGATCGTCTTCGTGATCGTTCGGGTGCTGCGTCGCTCGACTGCGCGGCGGCCCTGGCGTGTGATGTCGCCCGCGAGCGATATCACCTGGCAGGCCGTCGCGGTTCTGTTCGGCTTCGCCGGAGGCTACCTGCCCTGGCTGATGTACCTGCACCGCACGGTGTTCTTCTTCTATGCGGTGGCGTGGCAGCCGTTCCTGATTCTCGCGGTGGTCGCCGTCGTGCGGATGCTGGTGCCGCCCCCGCAGGACAACTCCGGCGCCGCGGTGGCGCGTCGGGTCTGGGCACGACCCGTCGTGGCGGGGTTCGTCGTTCTGGTCGTCGCTGTCTCGGCATTCTTCTATCCCCTCTGGACGGGGATGGACGTCTCGCGCACGTTCTGGTCGTTGCACGCGTGGCTCCCGCACAGCTGGCTGTGACGCTGTGTGTTGAACGGCCACTCCCCGCGCTGAGCCGACGTGCGAAAACGCGCACGGACGATCAGACTCCGTTCAGGTACGAAGTACAGTGGATGAGATGACCGATCTGACCCTGACCTATCCCCCGCAGCTGCCGGTCAGCGATCGCCACGACGAGATCATGGCGGCGATCGAGGCGAACCAGGTCGTCATCATCGCGGGTGAGACCGGCTCGGGCAAGACCACGCAGATTCCCAAGATGTGTCTGGAGCTCGGCCGCGGTCTGCCCGTCGAACGAACCGGGAAAGACGGCAGAAAGCGCACCTACACGCGACAGATCGGTCACACCCAGCCGCGCCGTCTGGCGGCACGAACCATCGCCGAACGCCTCGCCGTCGAGACGAACACCAAGCTTGGCGAGCAGATCGGCTATCAGGTGCGATTCACCGATCACACCGACACCTCGACGCGTGTGAAGGTGATGACCGATGGCATTCTACTCGCCGAGATTCGCCGCGACCGCCGCCTGATGAACTACGACACGATCATCATCGACGAGGCGCACGAGCGCAGCCTGAACATCGACTTTCTGCTCGGCTACCTCAAGCGCCTGCTGCCGAAGCGCCGCGACCTCAAACTGATCATCACCTCGGCGACCATCGACGTCGACCGCTTCTCGAAGCACTTCGACGAGGCTCCAGTGATCGAGGTGTCCGGCCGCACCTTTCCCGTCGAGATTCGGTATCGTCCGCCAGAGAAGGACGAAGAGCCCCTCGACGCGATGCTCTCGGCCACCGACGAGCTCATGCTCGAGCCCGACGGTGACATCCTGGTGTTCTTCCCCACCGAGGCCGACATCCGCGAAGCGGCCAAGGCACTCGCAGGTCGCCACCGTTTCACCGAGGTGCTCACCCTCTTCGGCCGACTCAGCGCAGCCGACCAGCACAAAGTCTTCGAGACGGGCCGCAACCCGGGCATCCGTCGACGCATCGTGCTGTCGACCAACGTCGCCGAGACCTCGCTGACCGTGCCCGGCATCCGCTACGTGATCGACACCGGCACCGCCCGCATCTCCCGGTATTCGACTCAGTCGCGCGTGCAGCGCCTTCCGGTCGAGGCCATCTCGCAGGCGAGTGCGAATCAGCGCGCAGGGCGATGCGGCCGTGTCGCCGAGGGCATCTGCATCCGGCTGTACAGCGAAGACGACTATATGTCGCGACCGGAATATACGGATCCCGAGATTCTGCGCACCAATCTCGCCAGCGTCATTCTGCAGATGGCCACGCTCAAGGTCGGAGCCATCGACGACTTCCCCTTTCTGCAGCCGCCCGATTCACGAGCGGTCGCCAGCGGCATCGATACCTTGGTCGAGCTGCGCGCGATCGAGTCGCCCAAGGCCAGTCGTGACGGCGAGATGCACATCACCGACATCGGGCGGCAACTGGCCAGGGTGCCGATCGACCCCAGACTCGGGCGCATGATCGTCGAAGCACAGCGCCTGGGTGTGGCACACGAGGTGACCGTCATCGTGGCAGCGCTTACGGTGCAGGATCCCCGCGAGCGCCCGCGTGACCGGCAGCAGGCCGCCGACCAGCAGCACGCGCGGTTCGTCGACCCGTCGAGCGACTTCTTGGGCACGCTCAAGCTCTGGAAGTACCTTGAGCAGCAGCGCCACGATCTCTCGTCGAGCGCATTCCGTCGGCTGTGCCACAAAGAGTTCATCAACTATGTGCGGGTGCGCGAGTGGATCGATCTGGTGCGCCAGCTTGAGCGCATGCAGCCCGATGACCCGTCGTCGTTCCGCATTGAGAGCGCAGCCGCAGCGAACGACACCACGCGTGCCGCAGCAGTCGGCGAGCGCGCGAACGACCGCGGTCACACGAAGAGCAGACACGGCTCCAACCAGCGCAGCGGGCGTCGACGCGGCGATGGCACGATCACCGAGGCTGCCGACAGCATCCATCGCGCACTCATGGCGGGACTGCTCTCGCAGCTGGGCGTCTACGACGAGAAGAAGCGCAACTATCTGGGCAGCCGTGGCACGCGCTTCTGGGTGTTCCCCGGTTCGGGGCTGTTCAAGAAGCCGCCGACCGAGGTGATGACCGCCGAGCTGGTCGAGACCGAGCGGCTCTGGGCACGCGTGAACGCCAAGGTCGATCTGGAGTGGGCCGAGGAGCTCGCCGGCGACCTCGCCAAACACAGCTACGCCGAGCCGCGCTGGTCGGCGAAGCGCGAACAGGTCGTCGCGACCGAGCGGGTGACGCTCTACGGCGTGCCCATCGTGGCCGGCCGGCGCGCGAACTACGGCCGGGTCGACCCAGAGGTCGCCCGCGAGCTGTTCATTCGACAGGCGCTCGTCGAGGGCGACTGGCACACTCGGCACGCCTTCTTCGCTGAGAACCAGCGGCTGCGCGCGCACGTCGAAGATCTCGAGAACCGCAGTCGACGACGAGACATCGCGATCGACGACGAGGCGCTCTTCGGTTTCTACGACCACCGCATTCCCGCTGAGATCAACACCGGCCGCGCCTTCGACCGCTGGTGGAAGCAGCAGCGCCGCGAGACGCCCGATCTGCTGACGCTCAGCATCGACGACGTGACCGACGATCGCGCCCAGTCGGTCGACGAGACCGACTACCCCAACACCTGGCGGCAGGGCGACCTGACGCTGGCCGTGAGCTACCGGTTCGACCCCGGCAGCGACTCCGACGGCGTGAATGTGGATGTTCCGCTCGCCCTGCTGGCCCAGCTGCGACCCGAGGGCTTCGACTGGCTGGTGCCCGGGCTGCGTGAGGATCTTGCGGTCGCTCTCATCCGTTCGCTGCCGAAAGTGCACCGTCGCAACGTGGTGCCTGCAGCCGACTGGGCGCGCCGCGCGCTCGAGACGCTGCCGCAGCATCCTGACGGCCGCCCCTTCGCCGTCGCGTTGGGCGCAGCCCTGCGCTCGCTCAGCGGCGTGCCGATTCCCGACGACGCGTGGGAGGTCGAGCGCGTGCCCGCGCATCTGCGGGCCACCTTCCGCGTGCTCGACGATCGGGGCCGCGCGATCAGCGAGTCGACCGACCTGCTCGAGCTGCAGCGAGAGCACCATGACAGCGCACGAGTCGCCGTGGCGGCGCGCAGCTCGGCCAACGAGCGCACCGGGCTCACCGCGTGGGCGTCGAAGCCCGGCGACGAGGCCGCCGACCGCGGCATCGGCGCGCTGCCCGTCGAGACCGTCGAAGATCTCGGCGGCAACGTCGTGCGCAGCTACCCGGCGCTCGTCGACGAGGGCAGGAGTGTGGCGGTGCGACTCTTCGCCGCCCCGGGCGATGCGCTGCGCAGCCACTGGGCCGGCGTGCGTCGCCTCGTCGCGCTCAACGTGCCCATGCCGACCGAATACGTGCTGAAACACCTGACCGGCCCCGAGAAGCTCGCGCTGGCCTCATCGCCGTACCGCTCGCCGCGGGCCGCGATCGAGGACGCGGCGCTGGCCGTGATCGACGCTCACCTCGCCGAACTGGTGCGGCCGAACGCCGCCGGCCACACGGCGGGAGCAGACCTGCAGGCGGGGGCGAGCGGGGCATCCGCAGGAAGTCGTGAGCGCGCCCGGCTGCTGCACCTCGCCGAGGCGCTGCCCCGCGACCCGCAGGCCTTCGAACAGTTCTGCGACCGAGTCAGCGCCGACCTCGTCGACGCACTGTTCGCGGCGACCTCGCAGGTGGCGAAGGTGCTCGGAGCCCAGCGCGACACCGAGCGCGCGCTGAAGCAGGTCACCTCGATGGCGCTGCTCGGGGCGACCAGCGGCATCCGCGCGCACATCGAACAGCTCGTCTACGAAGGGTTCATCCGCGCCTGCGGCACCGCGCGCCTGCCGCACATCGCCCGCTATCTCGAGGGCCTCGCGCTGCGGCTGCACAAGCTCGAGGCGCAGCCCGGCCGCGACAACACGTGGCGTGCCGAGGCCGACACGGCGCTGCGGCTCTTCGAGGGCGCAGGAGGCAGCATTCCCTCGCCCGACTGGTGGCTGGGTGTGATCGACGAGCGCAGCCGCGTACTCGATGAGGCCCGCTGGATGCTCGAAGAGCTGCAGGTCGGTCTCTGGGCGCAGGAGCTCGGCACGGCCAGCGCGGCGAGCGTTCCCCGACTCAAGAAGCTGCTCGCGAAGCTGCCGAAGTAGGAGCCACAGAAGACACATGTTTGACGATCGCTATGACATAGACCCGCTCGCCGACCAGTCGTGGCGGCGCACGGTGGGGCCGAAGAAAGTCGCCGCACAGCTCGGCGAGGTCTATGAAGACGTCGCCAGTGGATTCTGCGGAGCACTGGTGCGCTTCGACCGGCAGGTGGTCGAGCTCGAAGACCGGCATGGTGCGGTGCGCGCGTTTCAGTGGGGGCCCGGCCTGCTGCTTGAGGGCAAGCCGATCGATCTGGTGCATCCGGGGGATGCCGCACGCGCTGAGCGCGGCGCAGGTCGCGCTGGCACGGCGGGGCGCGGAGCTGCAGGATCGGCCGGTCGCGCTGCGGAATCGCTGCGCATCGGAGCCTCGGGCATGCGGGTCGATCCGAAGCAGCGGGCCCGGGTGGCTCGGGCCAGTCGGCTCTTCGTCGAGGGCAAGCACGACGCCGAGCTGGTGGTGAAGGTCTGGGGCGACGATCTGAAGGCCACTGGCGTGGTCGTCGAGCAGCTGCTCGGCGTCGACCATCTCGCCGAGGTCATGGCCGAGTTCGAACCCGGCCCCACCCGTCGCATGGGGGTGCTCGTCGATCACCTCGTCAAGGGCTCGAAGGAGTCCCACATCGTCGACGCGCTGCCCGCCGGGCCGGCGCGAGACGCCGTGCTCGTCGTGGGGCATCCGTTCATCGACATCTGGCAGGCCGTCAAGCCCGAGCGACTGGGCATACGGGCCTGGCCCAGCATCCCCCGCGGCATCGACTGGAAGTCGGGCATGTGCCGAGCGCTCGGCTGGCCCGGCGAGACCGGGGCCGACGTCGGCAAAGCATGGTCGCGCATTCTCGGTACGGTGCGCAGCTACCGCGATCTCGAGCCCTCGCTCACCGGTCGGGTCGAGCAGCTGATCGACTTCGTCACCGAGATCCCGGAGTGACGTCGGTCGCCGCTCTGCTGCGGGACGCGCCCGCCGTCAGTCTTCGACCAGACCGCCGTCGACACGGGTTCGCGGCTCCGCCGACGCGCGTCGTATTGCATCGCTGCCCCGCCAGCCGGCATGCGCCTATGGTGGAGGCATGAGCACGACCGGTGAGCATCTCGCAGAGTTCGCCATCCGGCCGCCGACATGGGCCCGATGGATCGCCGTCGCGCCCTTGATCTTCGTGGCCGCAGTGCTCGTCATCGTCGCAATGACGCTCGATGGCGGCGCGATCGGCGTCGTGCTCTCGGTCGCGGTCGTCGTCGCGCTGGGGCTGGTCTCCTGGTGGTGGATGCGATGGACGGTGATCCGCGTGCGCATCCAGCCGCATGAGGTGCGGCTCTCAGCCCCGTTCTACCGTTCGTCGGTGCACACCGCCGACATCGCACAGACGGCGGTCGTGGACGATGCGACGCTCGGCCGCTCCGGCTTCGACTGGGTGGTGATGGGTCGGCCTCGCGATCGAAGCGGGGTGCGGCTCAATCTCGGCGGTGTGGCCGCGCTGCAGATGCAGACCTTCGATCAGCGGCTCTACACGGTCGTGTTCACGAGCTTCGACGACGCCGAGCGCGCTCAGCGCGTCATCGACTCGCATCGGTTCGGCGGCTGAGCTCTGTCGCTGCTTCGAACAGCAGCATTCACATCCAGACATGCCAAGTTCCATGTCTGAATCGGTTTAGGCATCATTTCCCATGGATCGATGGGCTGAGACCAGATACGCCTGGTTCGATTGGGAGGAGAGCAGATGGTCTAGGTGAGCCCCAGCGGCCAACCGGCTGAGAGCGCCCACTCCCGCCTTGGGCCTCGCCCAATCAGCAGAGTCAGGCTCGCACAAGCCGTTCGAAGCGATAGCGCATGCCCGAGCGCGAGGTCGCCCAGTCTACCTCGTAGGCGGGGACCGCCCGCCAATCAGCCCCGAGTTCCGGAGCAAAGGTATCGCCGACGACACCCTCATCACCCGCTACGTCGACGTCGAGCATCGTGCGCTCGACCACATCGGCGAGTCCCGAATTGAGCGCCTCGGCGAACAGCTGAGCACCCCCGATGATCCAGGCGTCGATCTCGACCTGGGCACCAGCGCCCTGTGCAGCCGTGCCCGTGCCAGCCGTGCTCTGTGCAGCAGCACGTGCAGCCGCATCGTGCAACAGCGTGCCGTCTGCGGTCGGCTGCGAGACGGGCGCAGGATGCCCCGCTCCCTCTGCCACTGCATCCTGCGTCGCGAGCGTCACGGCTTCGCTCAGCGCGTGCACGACCTGCAGATCGCCACGTTTGAGGCCGTGCCGGGCGCGCTCGTCGCTCGCCGCGGCGGCTTCGCCCCAGGAGTCCTGTCGAGTGACCACGATGTTGCGCCGCCTGGGCAGCGGACGGAACCGCGGGTTGAGCGAATCCCAGGTGCGCCGTCCCATGATCACCGGCGCGCCCATCGTCACAGCTTTGAAGTGCGCCAGATCTTCGGGCACGTGCCAGGGCATGCCGCCTTGTGCGCCGATCACGCCGTGGCGATCCTGCGCCCAGATCAGCCCGATCAAAGGCCTGTGCTCGATGATCTCTTCGAGGCCGAAGTCTGTGCTGCGTCCCTCGTGCAGAACCTGCTCAGCTTCTGCACTGCGGCCGACGTCTGCCCCGCGTTCGCTACGAGCAGCCTGCTCGGCGGCATCCCCCGTGCTCACACCGCCACCGGAGCCTTGATCCCGGGATGGTGCTGGTAGTTCACAATCTCGAAGTCGTCGTACTCATAGTCGAAGATGCTCTCTGGCCGACGACGGATCTTCAACGTCGGGTATGGGTACGGCTCTCGCGCGAGCTGCCGTTCGACCTGCTCGGTGTGATTGTCATAGATGTGGCAGTCTCCGCCCGTCCAGACGAAGTCGCCGACCTCGAGCCCCACCTGCTGAGCGATCATGTGTGTCAGCAGCGCATACGAGGCGATGTTGAACGGCACCCCGAGAAACATATCGGCCGAACGCTGGTACAGCTGCGTCGAGAGCCTGCCGTCGGCCACGTAGAACTGGAAGAAGGCATGGCAGGGCGCCAGCGCCATCTTCGAGATCTCGGCGACGTTCCAGGCCGACACGATGATGCGGCGCGACTCGGGGTCGCTGCGCAGCTGCTCGATCACCTGCGCGATCTGATCGATATGCCCGCCGTCGGGCGTCGGCCATGACCGCCACTGCACGCCGTAGACCGGCCCGAGCTCGCCGTCGGCGTCTGCCCACTCGTCCCAGATGCTGACGCCGTGCTCCTGCAGCCAGTGCACGTTCGACTCGCCGCGCAGAAACCAGAGCAGTTCGTATGCGACCGATTTGAAGTGCACGCGCTTCGTCGTGATCAGCGGAAACCCCTTCGAGAGGTCGTACCGAATCTGACGCCCGAAGAGCGAGCGCGTTCCGGTTCCGGTGCGGTCGCCCTTGGCTGCGCCGTGTTCGGAGACGTCGCGCAGCAGGTCTTCGTATGGGGTGGGAATCGCATTGGTCACGCCGTTCACCCTACCGCGACCGATGCATCGATGGACACTCCGCTCAACGACTGCAGATGCGAACGCAAAGACGTGTCGAGCGGATGCGCGGGCGGCTCCGCCTCATCAGTCGACTCCGTCTGCTGTCACCATTCGCTCAAGATCGTTCACAGCTGAATCACAGCAGCCCCTATACTGAGTCGCATGCGCCACCTGCCTGGGTCTCTGCCGCTGTCTTCCTCCGTCGGCCTGCTCGGTCTGACGCTCGCGCTGACGGGGTGCACTTCGAACGTCGCACCAGATGCGCCTGTTTCATTCACCCCAGAGCAGACCAGCAGCGCACCGAGCACACCAAGCGCACCGACAGAACAGCGCGTCACCGTGAGCGCCATGGGCGACATGTTGCCGCACCATGCGGTCAACGCCGAGGCGAAGACCGCTGACGGCTACGACTACGGTCACTACTTCGACGCGATCCGGCCGATCTATCAGAGCTCCGACCTGGTTTTCTGCAACGAAGAGGTGCTCGCCTCGGCCACATCCCCCGCACAGATCACGACCTATCCTCGGTTCCGCGCCCCCACTCAGTTCGCCGAGAGTCTGAGCCGCGACGTCGGCTGCAACGACATCAACCTGGCGAACAACCACATGGCCGACTACGAGCAGGCTGACATCGACCGCACCCGCGACACCTGGGATGCCCTGCAGCCGAAGCTCATCGCCGGGGCCAACCGCAGCTCCGAAGAGCAACGCACGATCGCCTACGCCGAGATCAACGGCATGAAGATCGCCCAGCTCGCCTTCACCGCGCAGAGCAACATGGGGCACACGACCTTCGGTCTGAACACCACCGACGGCCCGCTCATGGATGAGCAGCTCGCCGAGGCCCACAAACAGGCCGATGTCGTCATGGTCTCAATGCACTGGGGTACCGAAGACTCCACGGCGACCGATGCCCCACAGCGCGAGCTCACGCAGAAGCTCGTGAACGCGGGCGCCGACGTCGTCATCGGCACCGGCCCGCATGTACTGCAGCCGGCCGAGTTCATCGATCGTCCGGATGGCGGGCGCACGCTGGTCTGGAACTCACTGGGCAACATGCTCTCGACGCAGGTGCCGGTCAACAATCGCACCGGAGGCATCGCGCAGTGGCAGCTGGTGCGCACCGGCGACGGCCCGGTCACCGTCGAGCAGGCCACGTTCACACCGACGTTCATGGACTTCGTCGCTCGCGGCGTCTCGCTGGGGGCTCGACACGGCCTGCGCATCCTGCCGATGTCGCAGGCCGACGAGCGGGTGCGCAGCGAGTTTCCCGGCGAAAGCGCCGACAGCCGCTACGCGTTCGTGCAGAAGACTGTGGGCGATCAGGTGCAGGTGGTGCGCTGACGCTCAGCCGCGACCAGGATTGCTCGGACGACGCCCGCGCTTCGGCAGCCGGGCGGCCGGCCGGTTGGTGAGTGCGTAGCGTTCGAGGATGCGCAGGAAGTCCTGCTGCAGCTGGCGCCACAGCCACACGCTCACGCGTTTGGCGGGCACCTCGGGAGCTTCGGAGAGCCAGATCGAGATGGTCCCGATCACCGCACCGGCGAGAAAGGCCGCGTCAGCGTCGAACCCCATCGGCACTGCGGTGCTGCGGTCGGCGTACTGCAACAGGCTCTGCTCGATGATCGCGCGAAACTGCTCGCGCAGACGGTGCGTGACCGCGGCGCTGCCTTTCGGGCCGAGCGCCCAGGCATAGGCCGACTTGTATTCGGCGATGTGCTCCAGATACTGCATGAGCGTCTTGGGCAGGCCGGTCTCGGCGTCGTGCGGCACTCCGGGCGAGATCATGTTCGTTTGATTGACGCTGATCGAGAGCTCTTCGAACGCGTCGGCGAGCAGTTCGTCGATATCGCTGTAGTGCACGTAGAACGAGCTGCGGTTGACGCCTGCCTCGCGAACGACGTCTGAGATCGAGATGACCTCGATCGGCTCCTGACTGATCAGGGTGAGCACGGCCGTGCGCAGCGCCTGACGAGTTCGCTGCGCCCTGGGGTCGAGAACTCTGTCATTCTGCCGTGGCACGTCCCTCATTGTATGCCCGTCTTTTGCATAGTGTGCAGCGAATTGTCACCACGTCTTCACGCACGTGTGCGCCAGCGCTGTCGAGGTTCCGTCGCCGGCGATCGGGCCGACACATCCCCTGTGTGGTCAGACCTCAGAAGGGTGTGCGCAGGTGCGGCGCACGGGCGGTCGAGAACAGGTCATCGGCCAGCGCCAAGGTCTCCGCCTCGCATTCGCCCAGCCCACAGGCTCGCCCGGCACCGGCCAGCAGGCTCGCCGAGGTGTATCCGAAGAGCAGCGACCCCAGGTCGGCGACGTCCAGTTCCAGCGTCGGCACCGAAGCGTCCGTCGTCGCGGCGCCGCGCAGGCGTTCGACGGTGCCTGCGCCCAGCTCGTCGACCTGCAGCAGATAGTCTCCGTCGGCATAGCCCAACGCGTCGCCGACGCGCAGCCGCAGCCGAGTCCCGGCCGGGCTGCGCGACCACGACCGCGCTGCGAGCGCTGAACAGACGTCGAGCACACGCACCCAGAGCGAGTCGCTGGTCTGCTTCGCCGCGACCGCCCGCGGATCGTTCAGCAGCCACGGCAGCAGGAAGTCGACCGGCTGACTGCGTGCAGAGACCTCGCCGACCAGATCGGTCGAGAGCAGATGGCGCCAGAGCGCCGCCTCGGCAGCGGGATCTGCCGCGCAGACCTCGTCGACCACCAGACGGCCGTGCTCCTCGCCGCCGGAGACTCGGTACAGGGCGAAGCCTTCAAGTCGCCCAGTCTTCGCAGAGTCGACGCGCAGCGCAAGCGTGGTGCCTGAGTCACCGTGGTTGAACAGCCGCAGCGAGAAGACTCGCAGCGCCTGCTGCCACCACACGTCACGTCGACCGATGTCTCCGGCATTCCGCGCACGTTCGAACACCTGCGGCGCCTCGGCGCGCAGGGCCTGCGGCGCGACCAGCCGCACAGTCATATCGTCGTCTGCCCGGTCGCGCCATGAGACACGTCTCGGATCGAAGCGCAGCGTCGTCGAGCGCGTGGCCGGGCCGAATCCGAATCTCCCGTAGATGCCGCCTTCGGTTGCGGTCAGCACAGCGGCGGATGCTCCGCTCGCGATCGCTGCGTCCAGCTGATCCGTGATCATGGCTCGTGCGATGCCCCGCCGACGATGCGTGCCGGCGACTGTCACAGCAGAAATCGCCCAGGCATCCACCGATGAGCCACCGACAAGCGTGAGACCGGTCGGCCACCCTTGGGCGGTGCCCGCCGGCGATGCCGCGATCGCGCTGTGCATGGCCTCTTCGTCAGTCGGGTCTTCGTCGATTTCGCGATCACTCTGATCGGCAGAATCGCCCTCGATGCTCAGAGCGTCGTCGTAGATGCCGATGATGCGACTGCCGACCAACGTGTCGCGCAGCTCTCGACGCATGCGCGGTGTCGGCGGCAGCGCATCGAGAAAGCCGCGCTCCATGGCGCCGAGCCAGCCGTCGACCGCGACCTCGTCAGACTGATCGACCACTCGGCCCTGCAGTCGGGCGGCGTCCAGTCTGCGCTGCGCGTTCGACGAGAACGTCTCGAGCGCGTCAGCGTTCAGACGCTGCGGCTGGCGCTGCGACATGGTCTCCCGCTTTCTGAGTCAGTCGTCGATGGTCTCAGCGGCCGTGGCCTCCCAGAGGTCGCGGTCGACGAACTCGACTTTGGGCGGAGTCACCGCGTCTCGATGCTTCGCACGGTCGATGATGGTGCGAGCCTGCGCGAGCCTGCCGGCCTCGAGCGCGTTGCTGATGGTCTTGGCGTGTGCCAGAAAGCGGGGATCCTCGGCGCTGTCGATGCCCTCCCCGAGCGAGACGAAGCGCACCTGGCTCGCGCTGACGGCCTCAAGGCTGTCGAGCAGACTCACCGCGTTCAGACCGAGTACGCAGAGTTCTGAGACCACCGCGGTGTCGTCCGCGTCGAAGGTCTCCAGCGCCTCGCGAATGCGGTAGTGCCAGTCTTCCTGCGTGCGCGGTGCGATCTCTGTGCACTCGCTGACCTGAGCGTCGTCGAGGGCCGCGCGCTGGTCGGGAACGGTCGGAAGCCCGGGGTGGTCGATGATCAGTCCGTGTGTCGCCATCAGAAATCCTCATCCTGTCTCGCAGCGACGCGCCGACCCTCGACGCGTCCGAAGGGCATCCTGCCCCCACCACGTTACACGCCGCGATCGGCGGTCACGGCTCTCAGCCGACCAGCGGAATGCACCTCTGCGGACGCTTCACGACGACGACTGCACTCACGGCGCGACGCCTGCGGCAGCACGTTTGAACCCAGCTCTGACGTTCTCGCAGCAGCCTGGCCGACACACGTCGAACCACGGGCCGAGGGCGGTGGCAGACGGGCGATCAGCCGGATCGACCGCCGACATGCGTTCTTCGATGAGGTCTACGATGCCGGCCACCTGCGTGTGGGCGGTGCCGGGAGTTTCCGTTCGCACGGCGCGAAGACCGGCTTCTGACGCCGCCTCGAGAGCCTCGGTGTCGAGATCCCAGAGCACCTCCATGTGGTCGCTGACGAATCCGATGGGCGAGATCGCGATGGCCTCGACCGACTCGCCCGGCAGCTCGGCGATGCGGTCGCAGACATCCGGTTCCAGCCAGGGCTGTGCCGCGGGCCCTGATCGAGATTGGTAGACGAGCTCCCAGCTCACGTCTTTGAGCATCGCATCCTGATCGCCGACGCGACGCATCACCGCTGCCGCCACCGCCCGGTGCTGTGCCTCATACGCGCCACCCGGGCCGAAGTCTGCATCTCGTGGCCCCGACCGCTGCGCGTCGGCGAGAGGAATCGAATGGGTGGTGAAGAGCACACGCATGTGTTCGACGTCGGTTCCATCGTCGCGGAACCTCTGCAGAGCAGACAGAACGCTCGGAACGAATGAGTCGACGAAGCCCGGGTGATCGAAGAACTGACGAATCTTGTCGATCGTCATGGTCTCGGCGAGGCCGGTCTCTTCGAGCGCACGAGCGAAGTCTTCTCGGTACTGACGGCAGCTTGAGAACGAGCTGTAGGCACTCGTGGCGAGCGCCAGGAGTCGATGGTCGCCTGCCGCATCCGCCTCGCGTACCGCATCAGTCAGATACGGTGCCCAGTTGCGGTTGCCCCAGTACACGGGCAGGTCGATGCCTCGCGCCGCCAGCTCGCGCTCGAGCGCCTTCTTCAGTGCTCGGTTCTGCGCGTTGATCGGGCTGATGCCGCCGAAGCGACGGTAATGGTGGGCGACCTCTTCAAGCCGTTCTTCTGGAATGCCGCGACCGCGAGTCACATTTCTGAGAAAGGGAATGACGTCTTCCTGCCCTTCGGGGCCTCCGAAGCCGGCAAGAAGAATGCCGTCGTATCGCTGCGGCTGAGAGACGAACGGCGCCCCTGCTGCGCTTGCAGGCGAGGCATAGGGCACAGCGGTGTTCTGCTCCATCGAAAGCTCCGATCATGGTGAGAAGGCGTTGGGGCGCACTCCGGCCCTGCGTGCACAGCTCTACCGTGAGAAATGGCGGCAGTCAGGCTCCCTGACTTGGATTATCTAACTTGGTAAACAATATACCTTGCGAGCGGCGTGCCACATCCGCCCGCATTCAGCGCCCGCTTCCAGCGCCACCTGGAACGGTGCACCACGGCCACTGGCGAATGTGTGGAGGCAGCAGATCGAAGCACAGGGCGTCTCGCAGCACGGCCGCGTCAAGGTCAAGCGAGCCGCGACGCGTGAACAGCTGTCGCGGGAGACTGCAGCAGGGGTGGCTGAATCCGAGGTGCACGAACGTTTGTTCTCAACGTCGGTGTCCGCGAGAGCCCCAACTTCAACCCGCCTGCCCCCTGCTGCATCGAGATCTCATGAAGGCCGAGGTGTCGATTCTCGCGAGGGCGCACAGCCCACCTGCGTGGATCACTCGCTCTCTACCGCGATCACTCGCAAACCGGCCGATTTCGTCCAATCCGTGCAGGCAGAGTGCAATCCCCGCAGGTGCGCTCCAGCAGACAGAGCTCAGCACTTACCGCTGTGCCGAGTCAGATTAGAAATCCCAGTCGTCGTCTTCGGTATTGACGGCCTTGCCGATCACATATGACGAGCCCGAGCCAGAGAAGAAGTCGTGGTTCTCATCGGCGTTCGGCGACAGCGCCGAGAGAATCGCCGGGCTCACGTTGGTGACCGATGACGGGAACATCGGCTCATACCCGAGGTTCATCAGCGCCTTGTTCGCATTGTAATGCAAGAAGCGCTTGACGTCTTCGGTGAGACCCGCCTCGTCGTAGAGATCCTGGGTGTACTCGACCTCGTTGTCGTACAGGTCGTACATCAGCGAGAACGTGTACTCCTTGAGCTCGTCGCGCTTGGCCTGATCGACCGCTTCGAGCCCCTTCTGAAACTTGTAGCCGATGTAGTAGCCGTGCACCGCCTCGTCACGAATGATCAGGCGAATCAGATCGGCCGTGTTCGTGAGCTTCGCATGGCTCGACCAGTACATCGGCAGGTAGAAGCCCGAGTAGAACAGGAACGACTCGAGCAGAGTCGAGGCCACCTTGCGTTTGAGCGGGTCGTCACCGCGGTAGTACTCGAGCACGATCGCGGCCTTGCGCTGCAGCTTCTGGTTGTCGACCGACCAGCGGAAGGCATCATCGATGTCAGGCGTGTTACACAGCGTCGAGAAGATCGACGAGTACGACTTCGCGTGCACGCTCTCCATGAACGCGATGTTCGTATACACCGCCTCTTCGTGCGGGGTGATCGAGTCGGGAATCAGCGAGACCGCACCGACGGTGCCCTGAATCGTGTCGAGCAGTGTGAGACCAGTGAACACGCGCATGGTGAGCGTCTTCTCGGCCTCGGTGAGCGTGGCCCACGACTGGATGTCGTTCGAGAGCGGCACCTTCTCAGGCAGCCAGAAGTTGCCGGTCAGACGCTGCCAGACCTCGAGGTCTTTGTCGTCTTCAATGCGATTCCAGTTGATCGCGTCGACCCGGTCGACGAGCTTGAGCTTCGGTGCAGACATCTCTCTCCCTCAGAATGAAAATCGCGGTCACGGCAGCAGACAAGAGGAGCCCTCGCAGACACGGGGACTCCTCCTGACACTAGTCGCATCAATCGGCCTGAGCCGACTGCCGCAGCCAAACAGTCACATCTGCGTCACAGCATGCAGCTGACGCAGCCCTCGACCTCGGTGCCTTCCAACGCCATCTGGCGCAGACGGATGTAATAGAGCGTCTTGATGCCCTTGCGCCATGCGTAGATCTGGGCTTTGTTCAGATCACGGGTGGTCGCGGTGTCTTTGAAGAACAGCGTGAGCGACAGCCCCTGATCGACGTGCTGCGTCGCCGCGGCGTAGGTGTCGATGATCTTCTCGTAGCCGACCTCGTAGGCATCCTGGTAGTACTCCAGGTTGTCGTTCGTCATGAACGGCGCCGGGTAGTAGACGCGACCGATCTTGCCCTCTTTGCGAATCTCGATCTTCGAGGCGATCGGGTGAATCGATGAGGTCGAGTTGTTGATGTAGCTGATCGAGCCGGTCGGCGGCACCGCCTGCAGGTTCTGGTTGTAGATGCCGTGCTCCTGCACGCTCGCCTTGAGCTCGCGCCAGTCGTCCTGTGTGGGGATGCGCACGCCAGCCTGTTCGAACAGCTCGCGGCCGCGCTGCGTCGTGGGCTTCCACTCCTGCTCGATGTACTTGTCGAAGAACGCTCCGCTGGCGTACTTCGACTCGTCGAAGCCGTCGAAGCGCTCGCCGCGCTCGATGGCGATCTGGTTCGATGTGCGCAACGCGTGGTAGAGCACCGTGTAGAAGTAGATGTTCGTGAAGTCGACGCCCTCTTCGCTGCCGTAGAAGACGCGCTCACGAGCGAGGTAGCCATGCAGGTTCATCTGCCCGAGGCCGATCGCATGGCTGCGGTCGTTGCCCGCCTCGATCGACGGCACCGAGTGGATGTGGCTGTGGTCGCTGACCGCGGTGAGACCGCGGATGGCCGTCTCGACGGTGATGCCGAAGTCTTCGGAGTCCATCGTCTTCGCGATGTTCAGCGAACCGAGGTTGCACGAGATGTCTTTGCCGATCTGGGCGTATGACAGATCTTCGTCGTACTGGCTGGGTTCGTTGACCTGCAGAATCTCGCTGCAGAGGTTCGACATGTTGATGCGACCCTTGATCGGGTTCGCCCGATTGGCCGTGTCTTCGAACAGGATGTACGGGTAGCCCGACTCGAACTGGATCTCGGCGAGCGTCTGGAAGAACTCGCGGGCGCTGATCTTCGTCTTGCGAATGCGGGAGTCGTCGACCCACTCGTAGTAGTGCTCGCTGACCGACAGGTCGGCGAACGCCTTGCCCGTGACGCGCTCGACGTCGTAGGGGCTGAAGAGGTACATGTCTTCGTTGCGCTTGGCCAGCTCGAACGTTATGTCGGGGATGACCACGCCGAGCGAGAGGGTCTTGATGCGGATCTTCTCGTCGGCGTTCTCGCGCTTGGTGTCGAGGAACCGATAGATGTCGGGGTGGTGTGCGTTGATGTACACCGCACCGGCGCCCTGACGCGCACCGAGCTGGTTCGCGTAGCTGAACGAGTCTTCGAGCAGCTTCATGATCGGGATGACACCCGACGACTGGTTCTCGATGTGCTTGATCGGCGCACCCGACTCGCGAATGTTCGACAGCAGGAAGGCCACGCCGCCGCCGCGCTTCGAGAGCTGCAGCGCCGAGTTGATCGAACGGCCGATCGACTCCATGTTGTCTTCGATGCGCAGCAGAAAGCAGCTGACGAGTTCGCCGCGCTGCTTCTTGCCCGCGTTGAGGAACGTCGGCGTCGCCGGCTGGAACCGGCCCGAGACGATCTCGTCGACCAGATGCGTCGCGAGCTCCTGGTCGCCTGCCGCCAGGTAGAGGCTCACGATCGTGACGCGGTCTTCGAAACGCTCAAGATAGCGCTTGCCGTCGAAGGTCTTGAGCGTGTAGCTCGTGTAGTACTTGAACGCACCCAGGAAGGTCGGAAAGCGGAACTTGTAGCCATAGGCCCGTTTGAACAGGTCTTTGACGAACTGCCACGGGTAGAGGTCGAGGAACTCTTTCTCGTAGTACTCGTTCTCGATCAGGTACTCGATCTTCTCTTCCAGGTCATGGAAGAAGACCGTGTTCTGGTTCACGTGCTGCAGAAAGTACTGCCGAGCTGCCTCGTGGTCTTTGTCGAACTGAATGTGTCCCTGCTCGTCATACAGGTTCAGCATCGCGTTGAGCGCGTGGTAGTCGAGCTGGCTGTTCTCGCCACTTCCGGAGCCGGGGTGCGTGGTGTCCAAGATGGTTCTCAGCCTCGGTCTCAGGCCAGGCTTGCGACGGTGGATGCTGCGAGCGCGTCGATCTTGTCGGGGCGGAAGCCCGACCAGTGACCGCCATCGGTCACGACGACCGGCGCCTGCATGTAGCCGAGCTCCTTGACCTGGGCGAGCGCAGCGGCGTCTTCAGTGATGTCGACGACGGTGTAGTCGATGCCACGCTTGTCGAGAGCGCGGTAGGTCGCGTTGCACTGCACGCATGCTGGCTTGCTGTAGACCGTGACTGACATCTTTCGTCTCCATTCTTCAGACTCGCACTCGCCCTCAGCGGCAGTTCGAATCGGTGTCTTCTCAGTGTTCTGGACAGCTGCGCTCGCGGTGATCCCTCTCTTGGAGCGCCTGCCGCAGCAGATATGAGTCGATACTACATCTAGTGGCGGGCCACGCAAGCCACCACTAGATGATGTGTAACATCAATGTAATTACCACGATGGCGTTCTGCCGCGGAATGACGCGGATCGCGTGCGCCAAGCGAGTGCGACACGCCACGAGAACGATTTTCTACAGCCCCAACAGGTGTCGCAGACGCTGCTCCGTGTCGGGCCAGCCGGTCACCTCGACCGACTCCACTCCCAGAGCCCGAACGGGGTAGTCATTGCCGTCTTCATGGAGCTTGTCACCGAAGAAGAGCATCTCGTCGAGGCCGATGCCGGTCTGTTCGGCGAGCTGCCGGATGCCATACGCCTTGTCGATACCGCGCCGCGTGATGTCGATCGACGTGGTGCCCCCCGCCCGCACCTCGAGGTCGGGCAGCACGGCCTGCACCGCACGCCGAAGCCCGTCTTTGCGCTCGCCGGTCGGATCCCACGCCTGCTTGGCCTCGACCGGCGCCTGCTGCCCCAGTGCCGAGAAGGTGATCTGCGACCCACGATCTTCGATGATCGGCCCCCACGTCTTCGACTCCCACAGTCCGAGCCATTTCGCCTGCTCGGTCAGCGCACGCTCGGCGGCCGACTTCTCGTCTGCGCTGAGATCCTGCGCGTACACCTCGTGCCAGGCGCCGCCTGCATGCCGGTGGTAGCGCGTTCCACAGGTCGGCATCAGGTGCAGCCGATCGAGTTCGTCGTCGGTGCCGCCAGCGGCCTCGAGCGCATCGATGACTTGGGCCTGGAACTGCCCGATGTTGCCACCCGAGATCACACACACCTGGGTGCGGTCGAGCAGTCGGCGCAGCACCTGCGCCATCGATTCCGGCACGCGCGACTTCGAGGGCGCGAGAGTGTCGTCGAGATCGAAGGCGACCAGTTTGGGCAGATCGGGCACGGGTAGTTCTCCTGTCAGAGTGTTCAGCGGATTCACAGGTACGGGAGGCGCACTCGACCCCCGAACGTGGCGCGCATCGCTAACATGGGTTGAGCGTGCGGCACGCTCTCAACTGTACTGTTCTCTCAGCAGCCCGGCCGTGCGATGAGAGGGAAGGCCGCACATGCGTCGTCTCGTGACGGTGCTCTGGGCGCTCGTCGTGTTGACGCTGCTCGGAGCCCTCGCCTGGCTGCCCGCGCACCTCGGCCAGCAGATCGGCTTCGCACAGTTCTTCGCGATGCCCGCGCCGTGGCTCGCCGCCCTCGCCCTGATCGGCCTGCTGCTGTTGGTCACCTCGCTGCTGCGTCGTCGCGTGCGGATGCTGACGCTGGTCTGCGTGCTCGTCGTCGCTCTCGCCTCGGTGCCATGGCTCTCGCCGCGCCTGACCACCCCGCCGCGCGCTTTCGACGTCGCCAGCCTGCCCGCGGCATCCGCTGACGGCCTGCGCGTGCTCAGCTGGAACGTGGGCGGCTCAGCCGATTCGGTCGACGACGTCGCAGCCCTCGCGCAGCAGGTCTCGCCGCAGGTCATCGCACTCCCAGAGACGACCCCCAGCGAGGCGCATGCCCTGGCCGACCAGCTCGCAGCAGACGGTCTCGACATGCGGGTGCTTCCTGCGCAGGGCAGCGACAGCGCATGGCCGTCGTCGGTGCTGATCAGCTCGAAGTTGGGGAGGTACCGCGTCGTCGACGACACCTCACAGTCGGTGCGTCCGGGAGTCGCCGCCAAACCGGTCAACGGTCAAGGGCCGACCATCGTGGTGGCGCATGCGCAGCAGCCGGGCTTCGCCGTCGAACAGGCCCAGATCTGGCGGGCACACCTGGGGTGGCTCGGCTCATGGTGCGACAGCGGCGAGGCCGTCATCGTCGGCGATTTCAACGGCACTGACGCGAACATCGGGCCGACGCTGGGCTCGTGCCGGGCGCCGGGCTCAGACACGCAGGGGTCGACCACAGGAGGCACCTGGCCGAGCGTGCTGCCGGCATGGCTCGGAGCGCCGATCGATCGCGCATACACGACCGATCAGTGGCAGGTCAGAGGCCTCTGGCCGATCTCCGGCCAGCGAGTCACCGCGAGCGATCATCGACCGATCGTGGTCGATCTCAGCAGGTCAGCGACGCCAGCCGGCTGAGCGCCGGGCGAACGACCGCAGAATGGCTCGCCAGCCGAACATGAAGACGGCGAGCACAGTGCCGGTGACGATCACGAACCCGAAGGCGACGCCGTGCAGCGTGAGCCCGCGCAGCAGTACGCCCCCGACGAGAGTGAACAGCCAGATCGGCGCAGCAGTGTGCGAGAGGTCGAGCGGGCGACGCCAGGCGTGCGCCCAGACCCACCCGACGAACGCGCTCAGCAGGAACGGCCAGGCCACCTCGAGCACATGCAGGAAGCTCGGGTCGGCTGCGTGCGCACGACCGCCGATGAAGGCGAAGAGCAGAATCGAGACGGCGTCGAGCACGATCGCTGTGATGACCCACACCGGGCCCGTGCCGATGCGGGAGAGCCGATCGGCTCGCTGCTGCGGCGTCTCGAGCTCGGCGAAGGCCGTCGGGCTCTCGCCTGCGGCGACGTCGGTTTCGGCGGTCACTTCTGGTGCAGTGGTATTGGTGCTCACACAGACAGCGTAGGCCTCGGCGCCGGTCTGCGCATTCCCCCTTGTCTGCAAGGGTATGCCGCGGCGAAGCGAGCTGCATCCTATTTGGATGCCCCGTCCTGCCCGTCTGACTGCTCACGCGCAGCAGGACTGGCAGCGTTTCATGGCAGACTTCGGGCTGCTGCTCGCTCAGGTGCGGCGAGAGCGTGGCTTCAGCCAGGAGTACGTCGCCGCTCAGGCAGGCATGGCCCCTTACACATATGTGCGCTATGAGCAGGGGCGCGGCCAGGACGGCCGACCTGCAAACCTCACGCTCATCAACCTGATCTGTCTGGCGAACGCTCTGCACGTTCGCGTCGAAGACATCATTCCCGATCAGTACCCCGATATCCGCTTGGACTGAGCACTCTGCACAGACGACCGATCGATCATCGTCTGTGCACACTTCGATGGCCGAGGACGTCCACGTGCCGATCTGTCAGCGCCTGCCGGTGAACTGGCCGCATGAACGAACACGACGCCCCAGAGCCCACGCCAGAAGACGCCCTTTCGATCGACGCTCCCGCCACGTCGTCGCACGACCAGCAGCATCTCGGGAACGCCCACGCACTACATCTCGACTGCCCGTCGTGGTGCGTGTTGGGCGAAAGCCACCAGCACGACCTCGAGGTCGACCTGATGCACATGAGCGCAATGGTTCCCGTGCCATTGGTCGTACGCGAGACGCTGATGACCGACGGACAGGTCCTCTCGACTCCGCGCGGGCACGAATGCTGGGTCGGGCTGATCCAGTGCGGCACCGCCCCCTACCTCACCTGCAGCACCGACGACGGCCTGGGCATCGACCTCACGCCTGAGAGCGCACAGCGTATGGTCGATGCGCTGATGCTGTTTCTCGGCGTGCTGCGATCGCCGTAGGATGCTGCCATGCCCACCCGTCAGATTCCCGTCTTCGTGCTCGCCGGCTTTCTCGGCAGCGGCAAGACGACCTTTCTGAACGGGCTGCTGCACAACGCACTCGGTGTGCGCGTCGGGGTGATCATCAACGACTTCGGCGACATCCCCGTCGACAGCTGGCTGGTCGATGCCTCGGTCGACACCATGGTGACGCTCGGCGGCGGGTGCCTCTGCTGCGTCACCGACGCCGGTCAGATCGACGACATGCTGCAGCAGCTGCTCGACCCGAGCCTCGAGATCGACGCCGTCGTCATCGAGGCCAGCGGCCTGGCCGACCCGGCGAACCTTGCTCTGCGCGTCAGCCGCAGCAGCACGCGCGGCGTCAGATTCGCCGGCGTCGTTCTCATGGTCGACGCCTGCGAATACCTCGAGACGCTGCGCAGCCACCCGCAGATCGCACAGGACGGCCGCATCGCCGACCTGATCGTACTGAACAAGGCCGACCTGGTGTCGTCCTCCGACCTCGACCAGCTCATGCGCACACTCGAAGACTCCTCACGAGGTGCGCCAGTGCTGCCGACCACGTTCGGCACGATCGATCCTCGGCTGCTCTTCGACCGGGCCCGGCACGAACCGCCGCGATACGGCCAAGTGCCTCTGCCCTTCGAGAATCTGGAACGCCATGCTCACGACCGGCATCCCCCACACCTGCACGATCAGTACACCAGCGTCTCTTTCCGCACCGACCAACCGCTCAGCCCGCATCGCTTCCTCGAACTCCTCTATGACCGCCCGGCCGGGCTCTACCGGCTGAAAGGGCACGTCCGATTCACCGTCACCCGGGGGCCGGGAGCGGCACGGCATCCGCTCGAGGTGCAGAGCGTCGGTGCGCACGTGCGTTTCGCCCGCCAGCGCCAGACGCCGAATCATCCGCTCGTCGACGAGACGCAGCTCGTGCTCATCGGCATCGGCGTCGATGCGGCCGACGTCGCCGCACGGCTCGCGGACTGCGAGGCCGACACGGCCACCTCAGACGATCGCACCGCCATGATCACGATCAACCGCTATCTCGACTGATGCGACGACACTTGAGAAGTGGTAGCATCTTCTGGTGCCCGTCAGGGTCACGGGGCTATAGCTCAGTTGGTAGAGCGCTTCGTTCGCAATGAAGAGGTCAGGGGTTCAATTCCCCTTAGCTCCACAGCCGGTCGCCAGTTCTTGCACAGACAAGACTCGGCGGCCGTTTCTTGCTTCCACATCCCCTGCATAGGCACTTTTTCGGCCTCACCGCCAGTCTCCCGACACACATCTTCTGCACCTGTTTCGTGTCAGGAATGAACAACGTCTGAACGCAATGCAGACTCCCCGACATCTGTCGGGGAAAGAGTCGTAGAGTGGGATCAGAACCGGTCGCAGAGCGGGACTGAAACCGATGGTCTTCCACATGGCTGCGCACAGGTTCGCTCTGCGAAGGAGTGACGATGAGCCAGACACTCAAGCCCCAGACGTCCGCCGCGCTCGGTGCCGGCGGTTCTCGGAGTCGCGTCCTGCTCGGCACGGTGCTCGCCCAGCTGGGCTTGGGCACGGTCTACGCCTGGAGCGTGCTGAATCCCGCTCTCGCGCAGCGCATCTCGGGCGATCACACGCAGACCTTCCCCATCGCGATCACCTTCTCGATCATGATGATCAGCCTGTCGGTGTCGACGCTGCTGATCGGCTGGCTGCAGCATCGCTTCGGCGTGCGCAGAGTGCTGGTCGCCTGCGGCATCGTGCTCGGAGCCGGCCTGCTCGTCTCGGCCTTCGCCACCAGCCTCTGGATGCTCTACATCTTCGCCGGCGTCATCGTCGGCGCCGCCGACGGCATCGGCTATCTGCTCAGTCTGACCAACGTCCTGCGCTGGTACCCCGACAAAGCAGGTGCGATCTCCGGCGTCTCAGTCGGCTCGTACGGCGTGCCCGCTGTGATCCTGCCGTTCATCGTCACGCCCGTGCTGGGCAGCGCCGACAACGGCTATGCCGGGCTCACCACATGTTTCATCCTCTGGGCGGTCACGGTGATCGTGCTCATCGGCGGCGGCGGGCTGCTGCTCAAAGACGCCCCAGAGATCCCCAAAGACCACTCGCACGCGAGCCACGAGTACACCATTCCGCAGATGCTTCGCCGCCCGCAGGCCTACCTGCTGTACTTCGGCATCACCGCGTTCTGCTTCGCCGGCCTGTTCATCATCGGGCACGCGGGTGACGGCGCGATCACGGCAGATGATCCCTCGAAGTACCTGATCGGCACGGCCATCACCCTGGTGTCGCTGGTCGGGCTGGTCAACACGATCGGTCGTTTCTTCTTCGGCTGGCTCTCCGACCGGGTGCGGCGCACCCTCATCGTGGCCGTGGCTCTCGCGGTGCTCGCCGTCTTCGCGTTCGTCTTGGGTCTGACCTGGCTGCCGCAGCCGGCACTGTACATCGTCGGCTTCCTGCTCTTCGGCGCATCGTTCGGCGGCTGCATCACGATCTACCCGACCATCGTGGGCGAGTTCTTCGGCAAGAACAACCAGGCGAAGAACTATTCGGTGATCTACCAGGGGTTCGCCAGCGGCGCTCTCATCACGCTGATCTTCAACATCCTGATGGCGCAGAAGATCATCACCTTCGGCACGTCGCTGCTGATCGGCAGCGTGTTTCTGGCAGTCAGCGCGGTGATCCTGTTCTTGGTCCGCAAGCCCGGACCAGTCGAATGACCGACCGTTTTCGTGCTCCCACTCGAGCAACCGCAGCAACAAGAAAAGGAAAGGAACCACAGGCATGATGACCACACCTCATGGCCCTGAGGCCACACCAGTACCTGACGAGGCCAAGCCCATCGTCGACTTCTCGGCGATCGCCGAGAACCTCGGCGAAGAGTACGACCACCCGGTGAGCGTGCTCGACCGCAACAGCAACGTGGTCGACCAGAAGACTTTCGACTCCTACAGCGAAGACGAGCTCGTGCACTTTCTCGAGCTGATGGTCTGGGAGCGTGCGCTGCACGAACAGACGATCGTCTTCTCCCGACAGGGTCGCCTCGGCTTCTACGCCCCGACTCTCGGTGAAGAGGCCAGCAACATGGGCACCATCACCGCCTTCGAGCCGATGGACTTCCTCTTCCCCGCGTACCGCGACCTCCCCCAGCTCATTCAGCACGGCGCGATCACACCCGCTCAGGGCTATCTGTGGTCACGCGGCCACGTGCAGGGCAACGCGATGGCCGAAGGCCACCGCGCCTGGATGCCGCAGATCATCATCGGCGCCCAGTACGTCGAGGCTGCGGGAGCCGCCCTCGGCATCCAGAAGAACGGCGAGCCGAACGTGGCTCTGGCATACGGTGGTGACGGAACCACCTCGCAAGGCGACTTCTACGAGGCGCTGAACTTCGCCGGCGCGTTCCAGTCTCCGCTGGTGGGCATCATCCAGAACAACGGCTGGGCGATTTCGGTGCCGCGTTCGAAGCAGACCCATGCGCTCACGCTCGCTCAGAAGGCGGTCGCAGCAGGCATCCCTTCGGTGCAGGTCGACGGCATGGACATCCTCGCGGTCAACGCCGTGACCCGCGCCGCCCGCGCCTACGCGGTCGCCGGCAACGGTCCCGTGCTGATCGAGACCCTGACCTACCGCTTCGGAGCGCACTCAAGCGCCGGCGACGATCCGAGCCGCTACCGCACACACGAAGAAGAGATGCCGTGGATCGAACGCGATCCGCTCAACCGTCTGCGCGATCTGCTCGTTCCCCGCGGGCTGTGGAGCCCGGACAAAGAGAGCGATCTCGCTGAGCAGTACAAGAAGTCGTTCCGTGAGGCGCTGGCCGAGGCCGACAAGGCCCCGAAGCAGACCGTCTCCGACTTCCTGCGCAACACCTACGAGGTGCCCACCCCGGGCGTCGCCAAGCAGATCAAAGCATTCACCGCGAAGGAGGCCGAGTGAGATGAGCTCGAAAAAACTGACGTACATCAAAGCCATCACTGAAGGACTCGATCAGGCGCTCGCCGAAGACGACCGCACCCTCATCTTCGGTGAGGACGTCGGCAAGAACGGCGGCGTGTTCCGCACCACGCAGGGCCTGCAGGCGAAGTACGGCGAAGACCGCGTCTTCGACACTCCGCTCGCCGAGTCGGCCATCCTCGGGCTCTCGATCGGACTGGCCGCCACTGGCTGGCGTCCCGTCCCCGAGATCCAGTTCATGGGGTTCACGTTCGAAGCCGCCGACTCGCTCAATGCGCAGATGGCTCGCAACCGCTTCCGCTTCGGCGGCAAGGTCGCGCAGCCCATCACCGTGCGCACCCCGTACGGCGGCGGCACGCACACCGCCGAGCTGCACAGCGACAACCTGGAGCATGTCTTCACCGGCACCCCCGGTCTGCGCGTGGTCACCCCCAGCAATCCCTACGATGCCAAGGGCCTGATCATCGCGGCGATCGAGAACAACGATCCGGTGCTGTTCATGGAGCACCTGAAGCTCTATCGCTCGGTCAAAGGCGATGTGCCCGAAGAACCGTACCGCGTGGCACTCGACACGGCGAAGGTCGTGCGCGAAGGCACCGACGTGACGATCGTGGCCTACGGCGCCATGGTGCAGCAGGCCGTCAAGGCGGCCGACGCACTGGCTGCCGACGGCATCAAGGCAGAGGTCATCGACCTGATCTCGCTGCAGCCGATCGACACAGACACGATCTTCGCCTCCGTCGACAAGACCCACCGCGTGGTCGTGGCGCAGGAGGCGCAGCGCATCGCCGGCGTCGGAACTCAGGTGGTCTCGGCCATCGCCGAAGAGCGCATCCTCAGCCTCGAGGCACCGATCATGCGCGTCGCGGCTCCCGACTCGGTCTATCCGTTCGCCGCCGCCGAGCTCGACTGGATTCCGAATGCCGCCGACATCGAGGCCAAGGCCCGCGAGGCCCTGACCTACTGATTGCCCACGCTGGTCACGACCAGCGCCGAAATGTCGATTGCAAAGCGCGTCTGCGCAGTGTGACTGCGCAGACGCCGGGCCCCACCGGGGCAATGAAAGGACTGTCAAGATGTCATTCAAGTTCAAACTGCCCGAGCTGGGTGAGGGCCTCTCTGAGGGCGTCATCTCAGCCTGGCAGGTCAAAGAGGGCGACGAGGTCAAGACCGATCAGACCCTCGTCGAGATCGAGAACGACAAGTCGGTCGTCGACCTGCCGTCACCGGTCAGCGGCACGGTGAAGAGCCTGAAGTTCAAAGAGGGCGACACCGTCGAAGTCGGCCAGGTCATCATCGACATCGATGACGGCTCGCCAGACGAGCCCGACGCGTCTGATGAGGCGGCGGCCGCGGATGCCGCCGCTGCCGCCGAGCCCGAGGCACCAAGCGCACCCGCGCCAGCTGCACCGGCACCTGCCGCACCCGCCGCTCCGGCATCCCCGGCACCGGCTGCAGCCGCACCCGCGGCCGAACCCGCAGCAGCTCCGGCAGACGCACGCCCAGAGGGCGCTCCGGTGCTCGCGATGCCGTCAGTCCGCCTGTACGCCCGCGAACACGGTGTCGATCTGTCGACCGTGGTGCCCACCGGGGCACACGGTCACGTGCTGCGTGCCGATGTCGACGCCGTCTTCGGCCATCGCGCCGAGCCGGCGGATGCAGGGTCGGCTCCGGCCGTCGCCGCGAGCGCCGAGCCGCATCCCGAGGCAGCCGCCGCACCGACCGACGAGGTCAGCGTCACGCCGGCCTACGACGGCAGCGGCGAGCGTCGCACTCCCTTCAGCGGCATCCGCAAGGCCACCGCGAACGCCGTCACGAAGGCGCACGAGATTCCGCCGGTCACCTTCTTCGCCGAGGTCGAGATCTCTGCGCTGCTCGCACATCGCAAGACGTACAAGCAGCTCGCCGTCGAACGCGACATCCATCTGACGCCGCTCGCCTACATCGTCAAAGCGCTGGTCGCCGTGCTGAAGCAGTTCCCCGATCTGAACACCCGGCTCGACCTCGACGCCGGTGAGATCGTCTACCGCGACCGCATCGACGTGGGCATTGCGACCGACACCGACCGCGGCCTGTTCGTGCCGGTGGTGCGCGATGCCGACCGGCTGAGCCTCTTCGAGGTGGCACAGCGCATCGCCGAGAACACCGAGAAGGCGAAGGCCGGCAAGCTCGGCCCCAACGACATGGGCGACGGGTCGATCACGATCAGCAACCTCGGCAGCGTCGGCGGCGGCTGGTTCACACCGATCCTCAACGCACCCGAGACCTCGATTCTCGGCGTCGGGCGCGCAAAACCGGGCCCGGTCGTCAACGACGAGGGCGAACTCGAAGTCGGGCAGCTGCTGCAGCTGTCGTTCACGACCGACCACCGCGTCATCGACGGCGCCAAGGCACAGCAGGCGCTGAACCTGCTCACCGCGGTGCTGCACGACCCAGCACGTCTGCTGGTCGAGGCCTGATCCGGCCGCGTCACGACACGAAGCATTGAGAGGAACATCATGAGCGACTCCACAGTCGAACACCGCGGCACCATCGTCATCGGTTCGGGGCCCGGCGGCTACGTCGCGGCCATCCGCGCCTCAGAGCTCGGGCAGAAGGTCACGCTGATCGAGGCCACCGATCGAGTCGGCGGCATCTGCCTGAACGAGGGCTGCGTGCCGTCGAAGGCCCTGATCAGCGTCGGGCACCGCATCCGGGCCGTACACGACACCGACCAGTACGGCCTGAGCTTCGAAGCGCCGAAGCTCGACTTCGCCAAGACGCAGCACTGGAAGCAGCACGACGTGGTCGAGCGCATGACGCGTGGTGTGCGCGGGCTGCTCAAGAAGCACGACGTCGAGATCGTCCAGGGCTTCGCCACCCTCGACAGCGACACCGTGCTGCGCGTGATGCCGGCAGGCCCGCAGCAGTTCATGAGCGTCGACCTCGGCCGACAGTTCACCTTCGACGACCTGATCATCGCGACCGGTTCTCGCCCCATCGAGATCCCGAGCTTTCCTTGGGGCGACCGAGTGATCGACTCGACCGGTGCGCTGAATCTGCCCGAGGTGCCCAAGCGCATGATCGTCATCGGCGGCGGGTACATCGGCACCGAGCTCGCCGGCGCCTACGCCGACATGGGCGCCAAGGTGATCATCCTTGAAGGCTCCCCCAGCATCCTGCCGCTCTTCGAAAACGATCTCTCGTCGATCGTCACGAAGCGGCTCGAGGCCAAGGGCGTCGAGATCCACACCGGCGTGCGGGCGCGCGACGTCGATGAGGATGCCGACGGCGTGCAGGTCTTCGTCACGCTGAACGACGAAGAAGAGACCCTTGAGGCCGACTACTGTCTGGTCACCGTCGGTCGCCGCCCCAACACCGACAACATCGGGCTCGAGTTCACCAGCGTCGAGATCGACAACCACGGTCTCGTCGTCACCGATGAGCAGGGACGCACAGCGTCGCCGCACATCTACGCGATCGGCGACATCACGGCGGGGCCCGCTCTGGCGCACAAGGCGTTCTTCCAGGCGAAGACCGCTGCCGGCGCGATCGCCGGGCAGCCGACGGCGAACGACTACATCGGTGTGCCCGCCGTCTGCTTCAGCGACCCCGAGGTCGCGACAGTGGGCGTGACCAAAGACGAGGCCGAGAAACAGGGCGTCGCGGTCGAGACGGCGAAGTTCCCCTTCGCCGGCAACGCCCGCGCCGTGTCGCTGGGCGAGCCTGACGGCTTCGTGCGGCTGGTGTCGACGAAGGACGAGGGCACGCTGATCGGCGCGCAGATCGTCGGCCCGGGGGCCTCCGACCTCATCTCCGAGCTCAGCCTCGCGGTCAACGCTCAGATGAACGTCGAAGACATCGCGCTGACGATTCACCCGCATCCGACGCTCTCGGAGCCCATCGCCGAGGCCGCCGACATCGCGATCGGGTACCCGACGCACATCTGATCATCGGCTGACCGACGTCGCGTCGCGTCCTCGCCTCTGCGGGCGAAGAGTGAAAAGTGTGGTTTGTCTTCGGACAAACCACACTTTTCGTGTATCAGCCGCCTCATCGACCACAGCTGTCGTCTTCGTCTCGGTGAACTCTTCTGAAACAGATTCGCGCTCAGCCCCAAAGAGATCTAGTATCTATGTTGTATACGGTGAGTCCACCTCAAAGACGCGGGGTGTTCTCGAGCCGGTCGGTTCAGCGTCTCAGCGATGCTGCCGCTCCCCTCACGGAGCGTCGGGCGCCATGACGAGACCGACCCGCTCGTCCACACTTTCCCACAGGTTTCCATCACACACATCCCGGTCGCCGGCACCAGCTGGCGACCGCACAGTTCAGGAGCAGCAATGAACAGCAGCGCAGAATCGGTGCGCAGCGCGAACCGCATCGTCGAAGCACTCGAGGCGGCAGGCGTGAAATGGGTCTTCGGCGTTCCCGGCGCGAAGGTCGATCAGGTCTTCGACGCTCTGGAGGATTCCCCCATCGAGGTCGTCGTCTGCCGACACGAGCAGAATGCGGCATTCATGGCCGCCGCCGTCGGTCGTCTGACCGGTCACCCCGGCGTCGCACTGGTCACCTCAGGGCCCGGCACCAGCAACCTCGCCACCGGACTGGTGACGGCGACCACCGAGGGCGATCCGATGATCGCGCTGTGCGGCGCCGTGCCGCGCGGCGACCGTCTGAAGCGCACTCACCAGTCGATGGATGCCGTGGGCCTGCTGTCGACCGTCTCGAAGTTCGCCGGCGAGGTCGACTCCGCAGACAACGTTCCCGAGGCGATCGTGAATGCCTTCCGCCAGGCTGAGGTGATGCCGCGGGGCGCCGCCTCGCTGGTGCTGCCCTCTGACGTGATGGCGGAGCACACCTCAGTGCCGCTGCCTCCTGTGCAGCCGGTGCCCGACCTCGGTCCGGCTTCTCAGAAGTCGCTGGATGCGGCAGCAGATCTGCTGCGCAATGCCAAGTTCCCGGTCATCCTGGCCGGCGTGCGCTCAGCCTGCACCTCTGGGGCCGAGGCACTGCACCAGCTGTTGAAGGCCACCGAGCTGCCGGTCGTCGAGACCTTCCAGGCCGCGGGGCTCGTCTCACGCGATCTCGAAGATCACTACCTCGGTCGCGTCGGGCTCTTCCGCAACCAGCCCGGCGACGTCATCCTCGATCACGCCGATGTGGTGCTTGCGATCGGTTACGACCCGGTCGAGTACGACGCGAAGATGTGGAATCACGACAGCTCGCGTCGCATCATCAACCTCGACGAGATCGCAGCCGACATCGACGCCAGCTATGCGCCCGCGCTCGAGCTGCGCGGCGACATTCCCACCACGGTCTCGGCTCTCGCCGACCGTCTGCAGGGATTGAAGCTCGAGAGCGCGGCTCGCGAGGTCGTCGACTCGCAGCTCGCCCGTCTCGCCGAGAAGGCACGCCCGAGCGAAGAGCACGACGACACGTTCGGACTCGATCCCGTGGCCGTGACTCTCACCCTGCGAGACCTCGTCAGCGATGACACCACAGTGATCTCAGACGTCGGCTCGCACTACATCTACATGGCCCGCTACTTCCGCACCTACCGCCCGCGTCGGCTGCTGTTCTCGAACGGCCAGCAGACGCTCGGCGTCGCGCTGCCGTGGGCCATCGCCACCACCATGGTTCGCCCCGACGAGCCGGTGCTCTCGGTGTCGGGCGACGGCGGCTTCCTGTTCTCGGCCATGGAGCTGGACACAGCCGTGCGCCGCGGAGCGAACTTCACCCACGTCATCTTCAACGACGGCACCTATGACATGGTCGCCTTCCAGCAGATGAAGAAGTACGGGCGTACCTCGGGCATCACCCTGGGGCACCCGGATCTGGCTGCGTACGCCGAGTCATTCGGCGCCCACGGCCGCCGCGCCACCTCGCTCGAAGAACTCGTCACCGAGGTGCGCACAGGGCTCGCCGAGTCGGGCCCGACCATCATCGACGTACCGGTCGACTACCGCGACAACCTCGCGGGTCTCGCCGGTGATCTCAGAGAGGGAGTTCTGTCATGACCACATCATCCGACATTACCGATTCGACGTCGGCACCCGCCGCCAAACGGGTCTCGAACCACATCGTCCGCCACGAGGTCTTTCAGACCTCGCTGATGAGCGCACTGCTCGACGGCATCTATGACGGCGAGATGACCATCGCGGAGCTGCTCGGCCAGGGCAGTTTCGGTCTGGGCACCTTCGACGGGCTCGACGGCGAGATGATCATTCTCGACGGTCACTGCTGGCAGATGCGCGTCGACGGCTCAGTGCAGCCCGCACCACTCGACGCGCGCACGCCGTTCGCCGTGGTCACCAACTTCGTGACCAGCCTGAGTGCCGAGGTCAAGCCGCACTCCAGCCGTGAAGACGTCTCGGCGCTGGTCGACTCGCTGACGGTGTCGCCGAACTATCTGTACGCGCTGCGCATCACCGGCGAGTTCGACTGGGTCAAGACCCGTACGGTGCAGCTGCAGAGCAAGCCCTACCCACGCATGGTCGATGCGACCAACGACGAGCCGACGCTGCGCTTCGAGAATGTGTCAGGCGTCGTCGGCGGTTTCCGCACGCCGGTGTATGAGCAGGGCATCTCGGTGCCCGGCTGCCACGTGCACTTCATCGACGATGAACGCACCATGGGCGGGCATGTGCTCGACTTCCAGATGGCCAAGGGCACCGTCGAGGTCTGCCTCGGAACAGACCTGCGTCTGTCGCTGCCGCGCACCGAGGCGTTCGAAGAGGCCAACCTGTCTCCAGAAGACCTGCACGACGAACTGAACCGCACCGAATCGCACAAGTGAGCGACTGACTCCGTATACGATTCCCGCGAGCCGGGGCCTCTGTCATCACGACGGAGACCCCGGCTCGCTGCATGTCCGGCGAGGTCACAGCCCTGTGCGTATATGCACAGGCACTGTGCGCAATCACCAGCGCCGGTGCGTAGACATGACACACCATCTCTTGCAGGATGTTCTCAGATCCCTGACTACAAGGAGGTAGCAGATGTCTGTGTCAGCCCCGGCAGCCCCGAAGAAAGGCCTGCGACAGGTCGTGCTCGCGTCAATGGCGGGCACCATCGTCGAATGGTACGAGTTCTTTCTCTACGCGACGGCCGCGACCCTGGTCTTCAACAAGGTCTTCTTCCCTCCCAGCGAAGACCCCTATGCGCCGATCATCGCCGCATTCGTCACCTACGCCGTCGGCTTCGTCGCTCGACCGCTCGGGGGGATCGTCTTCGCACACTTCGGCGACCGCTACGGCCGTAAGCATCTGCTCCAGGTGGCGATCATCATGGTGGGAGCCTCGACGTTCCTGATGGGCTGTCTGCCGACCTTCGCCACGGTCGGGTACTGGGCGCCCGCGCTGCTCGTCGCGCTGAGGTTCATCCAAGGCATCGCCGTCGGCGGGGAATGGGGCGGAGCGGTGCTCCTCGTCGCAGAGCACGCACCGGCGAAGTCACGCGGCTTCTGGGCCAGCTGGCCGCAGGCCGCCCTGCCTCTCGGCAACCTGCTGGCGACGATCGTGCTGTTGGTGCTCTCGGCGTCGCTTTCCCCCGAAGCGTTCCTGAGCTGGGGCTGGCGCATCGGCTTCTGGCTGTCGGTCGTCATCGTGGCCGTGGGCTACTACGTGCGCACGAAGATCTCTGATGCGCCGATCTTCCAAGAGACGCAGCGAAAGATCGAACAGGAGGACGAGGTGCGCTACGGCGTCTTCGAGGTGCTCAAACGCTACCCGCGTGGCGTGCTCACTGCGATGGGTCTGCGCTTCGCCGAGAACATCCTCTACTACATGGTCGTGACGTTCTCGATCACGTATCTGTCGGTCTGGGTCAAGATGGACACCAGCAGCATTCTGGGGCTGATGTTCTTCGCACATGTCTTCCAGTTCGTGATCGTGCCCCTGACCGGTGCGCTCACTGACCGGGTCGGCCGCAAACCCGTCTACATCGCCGGGGCCGTGCTCACCGGCGTCTGGCCGTTCGTCGCCTTCCCGATGTTCAACACGGCTGCGCCGCTGATGGTGATCCTGGCGATCATCCTCGGACTGTTCGTGCACGGCCTGATGTACGCCGGCCAGCCTGCGATCATGTCCGAGATGTTCCCGACGCGCATGCGCTATGCCGGCGTCTCGTTCGGCTACCAAGTGACCTCGATCGTGGCAGGCTCCGTCGCGCCCATCATCGCGACTGCGCTGCTCGGACAGTTCGCCTCGTGGGTGCCGATTGCGCTCTACCTCGTCGGAGCCGCACTGATCACCCTGATCGCCGCAGTCTCACTGCGCGAGACCAAGGGAATCACCCTCGAAGAGATCGACCGGCTCGACCACGAACGGCACATCGCCCCGTTGATGCAGAGCACACGCGCAGAAGCGACACCGGGAGCCTGAACGCATCCGCCACAGTCTGGCGGGCGGCCGAGGAGAGACCTCTCGGCCGCCCGCCAGACTTATTTCACGAAGTCGCTGCTCTGGGCGTAGGAGACCATAGCCGACAGGCAGGCCCCGACCGCCGGGTTGCGGTCGTTCTCTTCGCGCAGCGCGGCCCAGTACGAGACGCCGTGAGAGAACTCGTGTTCGAGCACCACGGCCAAGTCGTCGTACCGCTGCGCCACATAGTCCGGCAGCAGTCCGATGCCTGCCCCAGCACGCGTGGCCGCGACGTGCGCAAAGACGCTCGTCGAGCTGATGGCCTCGCGCATCCGCGGCAGCAGCTGCAGCGCGACGTCGAGATCGTCGACCTGCAGCGCCGACTCGATGTAGTAGTTGAGACGGTGCTCGGTCAGATCGGCGATCTTCGCAGGCCGACCCATCCGCGACAGATACTCCGCAGTCGCATACAGCCGCAGCTGGTATGAGAACAGCTCGACGGTGACCGCTCGGTTGACCTGCGGCCGACCGACGACCACTTCGATGTCGACGCCTGAGCGGCGCTGTCGAGCCTGTTGCGTCGCCGCGACGACCTCAAGGTCGAGTGCAGGATGTCTGCGCTGCAGCCAGGCCAAGGCCGGCATGGCGATGAAGACCGCATACGCATCCGGTGCCCCCACGCGCACGAGGCCCCGAACGGCATCATGAGGCTTGTCCGAGACCAGATCGTGCACGGAGCGTTCGATGCGCTCAGCCGCCTGCATCGCTCTCGTGCCGAGCACGGTGAGCTCCCACCCCGTCGCACCCCGCACCAGCACGCGTCCGCCCAAAGCCTCGTCGAGCTGCCCGATTCTGCGCGAGACCGTCGAATGGTTCACTCCGAGCGCTTTCGCTGCGGCGGTGAAGCGCCCTGAACGAGCAACAGCGAGCAACGTCATCAGGCCCTGCAGGTGCGTCTCGTCAAGTCTGTGTTCCATGGCCCTATTGTGCCGCATCCGCGTCATGAGCTGTGCATGAATGCACAGCTCTGGTGCACAAATGACGTCTCTCAGAGATTGCCACGCACAGAACCGGCGACTTAGCCTGTCATCACACATACGACTTTTCGACAACGGAGCCGAGGAGAATCATCATGGCAACTTTGGGCTGGATCGGGTTGGGCAACATGGGCGGTCGGATGACCGGCCACCTCGTGCGTGCCGGCCACACCGTGCTGGGCTACGACCTGAACCCGGCGGCGACTGCCGCGGCTCAGGCCGAGGGCGTGACCATCGTCGACAGCATCGCCGCAGCACTCGACGGCGCTGATGCACTGTTCACCAGTCTGCCGAAGGGGCAGCATGTGCGCAGCGTCTACGAAGGGGCCGACGGCGTGTGGGCGCATGCGGCCACGTCGACGCTGCTGATCGACTGCTCGACGATCGACGTCGAGACGTCGCGCTATCTGCATGAGCAGTCAGAGGTCAGCGGGCACCATTTCGTCGACGCGCCCGTCAGCGGCGGCATCAGCGGAGCAGCCGACGGCACACTCGCCTTCATGCTCGGCGGAGACTCGGCCGACACCGCTCGCGCTGCCGAGTACATCGAGCCGATGAGCGGCAGCACCATCGTCGCCGGAGGCCCGACCATGGGCATCGCCGCCAAGATCGTCAACAACATGATGCTGCTGATCGACGTGCTCGCGAATTCCGAGGGCTCGCAGCTGGCCGAAGAGCTCGGGCTCGACCCCAAGGTCTTCTGGCAGATCGCGAGCGCGTCATCCGGCCGTTCCTGGGCCCAGCAGACCTGGTATCCAGTGCCCGGAGTGATTCCGACCTCGGCAGCAGACCACAACTTCGACGCGACCTTCACCGCAGACCTCGCGAACAAAGACATCGGTCTGGCGCTTGAGGCAGGCCGACAGACCGGCGTGCATCTCCCGGCTGCGACGCTGGCGGCCGATCAGCTGCAGCGGCTGATCGACGAAGGGCTCGGTGGCAAAGACTGCACCCTAGTCGCCAAGTACGCCACACCTGACGGCACCCTGCGCGGCTGGCAGCCCTGATCTGCGCATGCGCCGCCCCCACCGCTCATCACAAACACCAGATTCGCAGCTACAGGAGCTCAGATGAACACCACCACCAGCACGACGCAGACGCTCACTCGCATCCCGCACGTCATCGGCGGTCAGCAGACGGACGAAGCAGAACGGTACGGCCCGGTCTTCAACCCGGCAACCGGGCGGCAGACCGCCGAAGTGCCGCTCGCCAGTGCCGCACAGGTCGATGCCGCCATCGCGCAGGCTGCTGAGGCCCAGCGGGCCTGGCGTCGCGTCGGCCTCGCAAAGCGTTCGCAGGTCTTCTTCCGCCTCGTGCACATCATCAACGAGCGCGCAGACGAACTCGCCCGCATCATCACCGCCGAGCACGGCAAGACCGTCCCCGATGCACGCGGCGAGATCGCGCGCGGGCTCGAGAACGTCGAGTTCTGCGCCGGGCTCACGCACCATCTCAAGGGCGAATTCGCCGAGCAGGTCGCCACCGGCATCGACGTGCATCAGCTGCGCCAGCCACTCGGCGTCGTCGCCTGCATCACGCCCTTCAACTTTCCGGCCATGGTGCCGCTGTGGATGGTGACGACTGCGATCGCGGCAGGCAACGCGGTCATTCTGAAGCCCTCGGAGCGTGACCCCTCCGCATCAGTCTGGATCGCCGAGGCGTTCCGCGAGGCCGGTCTGCCCGATGGCATCCTCAATGTCGTGCACGGCGACAAAGAGGTCGTCGACGAGCTGCTGACCAACCCCGGCATCGCCGGCGCGGCCTTCGTCGGCTCGACGCCGATCGCACGCTATGTCTACGAGACGGCGGCGCACGCGGGCAAACGTGTGCAGGCGCTGGGCGGTGCCAAGAACCATATGGTGGTCATGCCGGATGCCGACCTCGACTCGGCTGCGGACGCTGCGGTCTCAGCGGCATACGGCTCTGCCGGCGAGCGCTGCATGGCGGTCTCGGTGCTGGTCGCCGTCGGCGACACGGCCGACCCGCTCATCGAGAAGGTCGCGGCCCGCATCGCCGATCTGCGCATCGGCGACGGCTTCGACCCGGATTCGGAGATGGGGCCGCTGATCACACGGCAGGCTCAGGAGCGCGTCGCCGAGTACGTCGGCTCTGCCGCTGGCGAAGGTGCGACGGTCGTCGTCGACGGGCGCGAGCAGCACTTCGAGGGCGACGGCTACTTCATCGGCGTCTCTCTGATCGACCACGTGCGCCCCGGCATGCGCGTGTACGACGACGAGATCTTCGGCCCGGTGCTGGCAGTGGTGCGCGTCGACAGCTATGACGAGGCCGTCGACCTGATCAACTCCAATCAGTATGCGAACGGCACCGCGATCTTCACCCGTGACGGCAAGACCGCCCGTGAGTTCCAGTTCGACATCGAGGTGGGCATGGTGGGTGTGAACGTGCCGATTCCGGTGCCGGTCGGCTCGTTCTCGTTCGGCGGCTGGAAGAGCTCTCTCTTCGGCGACACCCACATGTACGGGCCGGAGTCGTTCAACTTCTACACTCGCCGCAAGGTCGTGACCTCGCGTTGGCCGCACCCCAGCGAAAGCCAGATCGAGTTGGGCTTTCCGACGAACTGAGATGATCTGCCGATCGTCTGAGCGCTGACGCTGCCAGCGCTCGCGACGTGCAAGGGCCCCGTCCACGAAATGATCGTGGACGGGGCCCTTTCGCTCAGGGTGCAGCGCTTCGTTCAGCGGCTGCGCACCGTTCAGCGCAGATCGTAGCGATCCGCGTTCATCACCTTGTTCCAGGCGGCCACGAAATCACGCACGAAGACGGCACGAGCATCGTCTGAGGCGTAGTACTCGGCGACGGCGCGCAGCTCCGAGTTGGCCGAGAAGACCAGGTCGAAGCGGCTGGCCCGCCACACGACCTCGTCTTCGCCGTAGTGGCGCATCTCGAAGGTGTTCTGCGTCTCGTCGGTCGAGCTCCACACGTTGCCGTTCTCGAGCAGGTTGCGGTACCAGTCGTTGCTCAGCACGCCGGGACGATCGGTCAGCAGGCCGAGGTCGGTGCCCTCATAGCCCGTCCCCAGCACGCGCAGCCCGCCGATCAGCGCCGTCAGCTCGGGCACGCGCAGCCCGAGCAGCTGAGCACGGTCGATCAGCAGGTTCTCAGCCGGCAGCGAGTGCCCGGGGCGCAGATAGTTGCGGAACCCGTCGTTGGTCGGCTCGAGGTATGCGAACGTCTCGGGATCGGTGTCGTCCTGAGTGGCGTCGACGCGACCCGGTGTGAACGGCACCTCGATGTCGATGCCCCCCTCGTGAGCGGCCTGCTCGATCGCAGCGGAGCCGCCGAGCACGATCAGGTCTGCCAGCGAGATGTGGCGCGGCGCGTTCTGCTCGTTGAAATCGCTCTGGATCTTCTCGTAGACCGAGAGCACCTGGTCAAGCTGCTCGGGCTCGTTGACCTCCCAGTGGCGCTGCGGCTCCAGACGGATGCGCGCGCCGTTTGCGCCGCCGCGATAGTCGGTCGCACGGAACGTCGAGGCTGACGCCCAGGCGGTCTTGACCAGCTGCTGTCGGCTCAGGCTTGAGGCGAGGATCTGCCGCTTGAGCTCGTTGATGTCGGCGGCCAGCACCGGCTCACCGGTCGCTGCGGGCAGCGGATCCTGCCAGATGTAGTCGGCTGCGGGCACCTCTTTGCCGAGGTAACGCGACTTCGGACCCATGTCGCGGTGCACCAGCTTGTACCAGGCTTTGGCGAACTCCTGCTCGAAGAGCTTCTGGTCGCCAAGAAACTCGCGACCGATGCGTTCGTACTCAGGGTCGACGCGCAGTGCCAGGTCTGTGGTGAACATGCGCGGCTCGCGACGGCCCTCGGAGTGTGCGAGCGGCACCATGTCCTGCCCGGCGCCGTCCTTCGGACGCCACTGCCAGTGGCCGCCCTCTCCCTTGTAACACTCCCACTCGTATGAGAAGAGAATGTGCAGGTACTCGTTGTCCCAACGAGTGGGGTGATATGTCCACGTGACTTCGAGACCCGAGGTGATGGTGTCGTCGCCGATGCCGCTCTTGTAGTCGTTCTTCCAGCCCAGGCCCTGATCCTGGATGCCGGCCTCAGCCGGACTGCCGTGCACGTGCTCTCCGTCAGGTGCGGCACCGTGCGATTTGCCGAAGGTGTGCCCACCGGCGATCAGTGCGAGCGTCTCGCGATCGTTCATGCCCATACGGTCGAAGGTCTCACGGATGTCATGCGCAGCGCGGGCCGGATCGGGCTGTCCCTCAGGGCCCTCGGGGTCGACGTAGATGAGCCCCATCACAGTCGCGCCGAGCGGCTTCTCGAGATCGCGCCGCTGCTTGTCAGTGATGCGGTCTTCAGTGCCCTTCCACTGCGGCTCTGAGCCCCAGTAGATGTTCTCGGGCTCCCACGCGTCGATGCGCCCGCCGCCGTAGCCGGCAGTCGGCAGCCCCATGATCTCGAGCGCGACGTTGCCGGCGAGCACGATCAGGTCGCCCCACGAGATGCTGCGACCGTACTTCTGCTTCACCGGCCAGAGCAGACGACGCCCTTTGTCAGTGCTCACATTGTCGGGCCAGGCCTCGGTCGGCAGAAAACGCTGCTGCCCGGTGCCCGCACCGCCTCGTCCGTCGAACTGACGATAGGTGCCTGCACTATGCCAGGCCACACGGATGATCAGCGGGCCGTAGTTCCCGAAGTCGGCCGGCCACCAAGGCTGCGAGGTGGTGAGCACCTCGGCGATGTCTTTCTTGACCTGGTCGAGATCGAGCGCCTCAAAAGCCGCTTTGTAGTCGAAGCCGTCTTCTTCGGGGTTGCGCTCACGGGGGTTCTCATCGAGCAGCCCGACATTCAAGTGCTTCGGCCACCAGGCGAAGCTGGCGTCGCCCTGCGTGGGATGCGGCAGCTCTTTCTGCGGGATCCCGGGCATGGCGACCCCGGTGGCATCGCCGCTGACCGGTGCTCCGGTCTCGTGGTCGATGGGGCACTTTGATTCAGACATGTGTGCTTCCTTCCGTGCTGTGGTTGTGATTCTGTGTGTCACAGGGGCGACGTCGCCCCTCTGTTCAGTACTGGGGGTCATGGTCGCGCAGCTTCTGCTCGCATTCGGGGCAGACGCCGCGAAAAGTGATGTCGGCGGTCAGCACGCGCATGCCGTGCACGTCGTCAGGCGTCAGGCAGGGGGCATGCCCCACGACGCAGTCGACGTCTTCGATGCGTCCGCAGACCACGCACTGCACATGATGATGGTTGTCGTGAGTGCGCGTCTCGTATCGCGCACTGCCGGAGTCTGGCAGATCGATGCGCCGCACGAGCTCGTTGCGGGTGAGATCGTGCACGATGTTGTGCACCGACTGCGCCGAGATACTCGGCATGCCGTCGCTCAGTCCGGCGAGAATGTCTGCGGCCGAGCTGTGCGGGTGCTCGTCGAGATACTGCAGCGTCGCCAGGCGTCCGGCAGTGACGCGCAGTCCGCTCTCACGCAGCTGTTCACCCCACGATTCGGGAGCGATGGAGACATGAACGCTCATGCCCACAGTCTAGCAATATTTTGATGAACTCAAAATTATGAGCAGGACAAATCACTCTGACGCTCAGACGACGAGCTGCTGCTCATCCAACGTTGCGGCGCCGATTCAGAATGTCGTCGAGGCGCCCCGAGTCGAAGCTCGCGTCGACCCCGGCACGATCGTCGATCCAGTCGTATTCGTCGTGCTCGCCGAGCGATGCCTCGATCTCTTCGGCGACCGCCTCTGCGGCTGGCTGCGCGTCCCGGCTGTGCGCTGCCTCTGCGGCGGATGCGCCCACGGCGTCCGCCTGCGGAGTCACGATCGGGAGCTGGCGCACGTCTGCCTGCTCCTCGTCTGCAGCGCGGTTCGGCGCCGCGGGCCGAAGACCGGGAACCGAGTCGTCACCGATGCGCGCTGCCTCGGCGAGGGCTGCCGCGACGACTTCGTCGCGGGTGACGCCCAGCGGCTTCGGCAGCGGGTTCGGGGTCCAGGTGTGATCCGTCCGAACATCCTCTGCAGCTGCCTGACGCCGGGCTTCGGCGTCGAGATCGTCAGCAACGTCATAGACCGGAGTCTGCTGCGCGGGAACCTGCTGCGCAGTCTGCTCGGTCGCGAGCCGACGACGCTGATGACGCACGACTCGAGTCGCCCGCGCCCGCATGGCCAGCCCCAGCACACCGACGACCAGGCCGCAGCCGAGCCAGAGCCACCCGCTCGCACGATTTGTGACCTGCAGCGCCCCGATGATGACCAGGCCGAGAGCGATCAGGCTCAGTGTCGAGCCGACTCGCTGCCCGCGCACGGCAGCCTGCAGCTTCGGCGGCAGACCGGCTTCGCGGCGGGCTTCGCTACGCTGGGCACGCTGTCTCTCACGTTCCATTCGGCGTGCCTCTCTCGCGAGCACCGCTGCGCGGCGGGCGCTCACTTCTTCTTCGTATTCGTCTGGGAGTTCCTGATTGCGAGCGATGACGTTGACGGCACGCTGCACACGCGTGGCGTTGCGCGCGGTGGTGCGCAGATTGCGTCGCTCGATCCAGCTTGGAGTGAGCACGGCGAGCCACAGCCCCACGATGCAGAGCACCAGCATGGCGCCGCCGATCTGCCCGAGAAGTCCGCTCATGGCATTAACCTACGTTCGGCAGGGTCGTTTAGCGATGATTCGCCACGGTGTGGCGAGCATCCGCCGTCGGCCGCGAGGTGCGCGACCAGGCCGTCACGAGGAGCTTCCTCGGCCAACAGCGCGAACACCAAGTGATCGCGCCAACGATCACCGATGTGGATGTAGCCACGGCGCAGCCCCTCGGGGCGAAAGCCGAGTTTCTCGGGCACCCGGCGGGAAGCCGCATTCTCGGGCAGCATACAGATCTCGATCCGATGCATGCCCCACTCTCGAAACAGCAGATCGCAGATCAGGGCCGTCGCCGTCGGGGCGATGCCGCGACCGGCCACACGCTCGGCGACCCAATAGCCGATCGAGCACGAGTTCATCGCCCCCCAGGCGATCTGCGCCACGCTGATCTGACCGACGATCTCGCCGTGCCATTCGATCACGCAGGTGATCGAGAGACCCTCGCGCATGCTGACGATCATCGATCGCACCTGGCGTCGGGTGTCCGGCATTCCCGCCGGCTGACCGGGCAGCGTGGCCTCCCACTGCTGCAGCCAGGCCCGGCCGGCTCTCAGCTCGGCGTCGAGCGCCCGCCAGTCACGCTGCCGCACCGGGCGAATGGCGACCTCTCCCCAGACGCACCGATGCAGCGGCAGATTCACAGCGTCTTGCTGAAGTCGTTGAGCCAGGTGCGGAATGCGGGCCCGAGATCGTCGCGCTCGCTGGCCAGAGTGACCACGGTCTTCAGGTACTCAAGCTTGTCACCCGTATCGAAACGACGACCACGGAACACCACACCCAACACCGGGCCGGCAATCGACTCATCCGCCGCCAACGTCTCCAACGCATCCGTCAACTGAATCTCATTACCCCGACCCGGAGCCGTGCGCGCCAACACATCGAACACCCCCGGCTGCAACACATACCGACCGATCACCGCAAGATTCGACGGCGACGTCCCCGGCTCCGGCTTCTCCACCAGACCCGTGATCCGCACCACACCATCCTCACCCGTCGCCTCAACCTCGGCCACACCATACAAATGCGTACGATCAGCCGGCACCTCCAACAACGCCACCACCGACGCCCCCCGCGCCGCCTGCACATCCAACATCCGGCTCAGCAAATCCTCATCAGCATCAATCAGGTCATCACCCAACAACACCGCGAACGGCTCATCCCCCACATGCTCACGCCCACACAACACCGCATGCCCCAAACCACGCGGCACACCCTGACGCACCGAATGCACATCAGCCACACCAGTCGCCTCACGCACCGACGCCAACAAAGCATCCTTGCCATCAGCAGCCAAACGAGACTCCAAATACGGCGCCGCATCAAAATGATCCTCGATCGCACCCTTGCCCGACCCCGTCACCAACAACACATCAGAAAGCCCCGCACCCGAAGCCTCCTCCAACACATACTGAATCGCCGGACGATCAACCACCGGCAGCATCTCCTTCGGCACCGCCTTCGTCGCCGGCAAAAAACGCGTCCCCAAACCCGCAACCGGCACCACCGCCTTCACCGCACGACGCTGTTGTGTCCCACCCTGATTCTCTGCAGTCATGCGCCTTAGCATACCGGCACCCGTGCGCGCTCACGGGTTTAGACTCGTGCCGATGGCCGTTGATCCGATTCCAGAGACGTCGCCGGGCACCGCTGCGGCAGAGACCTCGGCAGCCCGCAAGGCCGAGCTGCGCCAGCGCATCCGTGCAGCGAGACGCCGGTCGCCATCACCGACGCGAGACCTCACCCCGAATCTGCTGCGCCTGCTCAGCCAGCTGACCAGTAGCGTTCCGGCAACCGTCGCCTGCTACCTGGCCGCTCGAAGCGAACCGCAGACACGCGGGTTCATCACGGCCGCGCAAGAGGCCGGGCATCGTGTTCTGCTGCCACAGGTACGGGTCGACGGCGGGCTGGACTGGGCCGATGCCGCGGGGGCGGGCGAGCGTGACAGCGGCTTCGGCGTGCCCGAAGTGGATGCTGCGGCGCTGCCCGAGGGAGCATTGCGTGAAGCGTCGGTCATCGTCGTTCCCGCGCTGGCGGCGTCGGGCACCGGGGCACGACTCGGACAGGGCGGCGGCTTCTACGACCGCACGCTGGCCGACCGGGCGCTCACCGCCCACGTGGTCGCTGCCGTCTTCGATGAGGAGGTGATCGCCGATCTGCCGATCGAGGCGCACGACCGACCGGTCGACTGGATCGTCACCGATCGGCGAATCCTCGCCGTGACGCCGCCGACGCATATACAGTAGAGAGCGGCGGCGTTCCACAGACGCTGCATAGGCGCACGGGGGCGCCCCTCGACGCGCCATGCGTGCAATCACATGATTCAGGAGCAAACGCAATGAAACAGGTCTTCGCCGGATTCCGAGACTTCATCTCAAAAGGCAACGCGATCGAGCTGGCCGTCGGTGTGGTCATCGGCTCGGCTTTCACCGGACTGGTCAACGCACTGGTCGAGAAGCTCATCATGCCGCTGGTCGCGGCGATCTTCGGCAAGCCCAACTTCGACTCAGTCGGCAACTTCACCATCAACGGTGCTGACTTCTCGATCGGCGCAGTGATCACTGCCATCGTGAACTTCCTGCTGATCGCGCTGGCCCTGTACTTCTGCATCGTGCTGCCGTTCAACAAGCTGCGCGAGTACCAGGTCAAGCACAGCGCCAAGAAGCCCGAGGCGCCGGAAGACCCCCGCACCGAGCTCGATGTGCTCAAAGAGATTCAGGAGGCTCTGCAGGCGCAGAACGGCACCACCGGTTCCGGCGCTCACGCGCAGAAATGACCGGTGGTCGGGCGCCCTTCCGCTTTTCCGCTGGGTGGCCCGGCTGAACCGTGTCTCATGGCAGAACCCCGCTGCCACCGCCGCATCGGCGTGGCAGCGGGGTTCTCTCTGTCTGCTGAGCGGCAGGCGCTGATCTCGCCGGCTCAGCCCCAGTGCGGAGGCCGCTGAGCTTTGAGCCAGCGGTCCTCTTCGGCTTCGGCCGTGTGATCGCCCCACTCCCCCTGCTCAGCGGATTCGTCCGCCGCTAGGGTCTGATCACGCCGGGTCAGCGCACGTTCGGCCTGCACGTCGTGTTCGTCGGGCACCGTGCCGTAGACCACGCGCCGACTGCCGATGCGACGGATGCGTTCGGTCACTGCTGCCCTCTGCGCGCGTACTCGCGCTGCTGTCGCTCGGCCGCAGCGCGATGCTGATCAAGCTCGGCCGCGATCTCGTCGGCGATGCGCTGCGGGTTCGCGAAGAGCTCGAACGAGTACACCCGGCGAAACTTCCAGCCGAGCTTGGTGAGCAGCGTCGGGTGCAGGCGCAGCACCTCTCGAAGCGTGTCGCGGTTGTAGTCGGAGTCGGTCTCGATGATCATCTGGGTGGTGCCGTCGTCGACCGCCAGCCCCAGATCGTCGTCGAAGTGATCGTTCACTTTGAGCCCCTTGCGGTGCAGCCGACGTCCGAGGTCGACGAGCAGTGCCTGCGCTGAGAAGAAGCGGCGCTCTGGAGCAGGGTCGCGCTCTCCGCCGAGCAGGTCGAAGAGCACACGCGGGGCTCCGGTCAGCCGTTCCAGCTCATTGCCTCTCGGCTGCAGCGCTGCCACCAGCGTGAGATGACGACGGGCGCGGGTGAGCGCCACCCCCAGCCAGCGCATCCCGCTGGGGTCTGGCGTGATCGCCCCGAACGCCGACAGCATCCGGCCGTGCGGCGTACGACCGTATCCGAGCGCGAAGATCACTCGATCGCGGCTGCGCGACGCAGCCTGCGCGACGGTGAGCACTAAGAACGGCTCTGGCTGCCGCGGGTCGAAGAACGTCTGCAGCGCCTGTCGCGTAGCCAGCTCGGAGCGCAGCGCCGCACGCACCTGCTGTGCCATGGCCTCGCTGGGCGTCACCACCATGAGCGAGTCGTCCGGGTGCCAGACCGCTGTGGCGAAGGCCAGATCGACGACCTTGGCCACCTCTGCGGGCAGCGCCTCGACGTTGCCGCTGTCGGGGTCGGGCGTGCCTCGTCCGGGGGCCTCGACCTGCACGACGTCGTAGGCTGACTGTCCGGCGAACTCGGCGGCCGAGGGCAGCGCGCGAATCTGCAGGTCGTACCAGCGACGATTCACCAGCGACGCCAGGGCACGGCCGCCGGATCGATAGCTGAAGTCGAGAGTGAACTCAGGCAGCAGCCCCCGCAGCGCCGCGAACGCCGACGGCTCGTCGGTGATCGGCACCACCTCGGGGTCGTTCGGGTCGATGCTGAACCGGCTCGGCGTGCCGAGCACCGGGTCGCCTATGGCGATGACCTGCTCGGACTGTGCGATCGGCAGCACCGCCTCAGACAGCGCCATACTCGCCGCATCGAGCAGAATCACCGTGTCGAAATGCGCTCGATCAGGCACATCAGATCCGAACTGGTATGGCGAGAACAGCCAGACCGGTGCGACGGCCCGCCCGACGACCGGCAGACGCTGCATGAGCGTCGACGGTGTGACGGCGTCGTCGAGCAGACGCTGCCGCAGTTCGGCCGCCTCGTCCGGGTGCAGGTCGATAGCCTCACGCCACCGGCTGGCGAGCGTGGCTGCGAGCTCTTGGGCGTGATCGTCGACCACGCGGCGGTCTTCGAGCACGAAATCGCGCTCCAGTCGCGCCAGCACCTGCGTGTTGGCGTTGAGCAGCGAACCGTCGCGCTCGAGCAGCAGTTCGAGCACTGACTGCCACCATGCGAGTTCGAGCTCGTCAGCGGCGTGCTCTGTCGTCACATGCCGTCGGGCGAAGTCGTCGACGAGTTCAGAGAGCCCCTCGCGTTCGAGCGCGGCCAGCAGCTCGGCGCGCTCGTGCAGATGCTCCAACGCACCGACGTCGCGCGACAAGGAATCGAGCACCTCCTGCACCCGCTCGACCGGCACACGCATCAGATCGCCGATGCGCTCACGGTCGAGCGGCCGCTGCAGCTCCTGCAGGTCGGCGGTCAGCGCGGTGTACATGATGTTCACATCGCCGAGGCCGACCGGCACGTTGGGCGGTCGGTGATCGGCCACCAGCTGCCCCCAGAGGATGCGCTCCTCCTGGATCTCCTGCAGCGCCTGGTGCACGTCGTTGACGTGAGCGCCCGGCCGCTGATACTCCTTGGCCAGCTGACGCAGGCGACGGCGCGAGCCGACCGGCATATCCTGTTCGCGACGCGGAGCCGTCGCGATGATGAGCTCTTCGAGCGACCGGTCGTAGACCACCGGCTGAAAACGGTCGAGGGTGCTGCGCACGCGCAGCAGCAGAGCGAGCCCCTCACCGATCTCGGTGAGATTCGTGGGGCGTCGCAGCCCGGCGTCATGGAACACTCGCCGAGACTTCTCGACCAGTACCTGCAGATCATTGCCAGCCAGCCGTTTGGCGAGCAGATAGATGTTCTCAGCGTCTTGCGGGGTGTCGAACTCGGCTCCGTACCACGACGAGTCGTCAGGCCCGAAGTCGAACTGGCCGAGGTCAGCGGCCTTGCGCAGCAGAGCCGCTGCCGAGGTGCGGTCGACGGCCAGCGACTCGAGAACGGTCGAGTGCAGACGCACCTTGGTGTGCGGCGGGTCGGGCAGCAGCGACAGACGAGCCAGCTCGCTCAGCGCCTGCTCGACCGAGACGCCATAGGTCTGACTGACCTGCCCCAGGCTGCGCCGGTAGCCAAGCAGCGCATCGCGGATGCGAGCGTAGGCCCCAGCTCGCTCCTCGCGGTCTTGGGGCGCCTGTGCACGCTCGTTGCGCGAGATCGCGTGCACGACGTCCTGGCGCAGGTGCTGCGCCGTGACCGCCATGCCGGCCAGCCCGCGCGATGCCAGCTTCGTCGCCACGGCATCCAGCGTCGCGCGCGACGAGGCGACCACTGCGACCCGACGCCCGACCGGCACCAGGGTGGCCAAGATGTTCGACACCGCCTGCGCAACCCCTGACCCCGGCACTGTGCGCACCACGAATGATGTGCCGGTGCTGGCCTGGGCGACGACGCGCTCCTGCTCGGCGCTCGCATCGAGTATCAGCGCATCCGACAGCGCAGAGCGTTCGTCCGCGCTGTTCACGGTGACGAGCCGGGCCCGTTCCTGCAGCGCGTCGGCCGCGCCGGGCACGCCGGCGACCGCATCGAGAATCGGGTGGATGCGCGTGGCAGCCCGCGTCGAGAGACCGCTCGCCGCGGTGCTGTAGGTTCCCATGACGAGCCGCCCCTGGAAGTCGACGCCGTCGACGAAGTGGAATTCGCGATCGAGACGGTGCAGCGCCTCATCCGGGTGAAAGCCGTTCTCGTCATGCACGGCCGCAACGATGCCGTCGACGTCGATCTCTGAAGAGAAGCGGCGTTCGAGCAGCGAGACGACCTCGGGATTGATCAGAGAACGACCGGTGATGAGCAGCTCGAAGTCGCCGGGCACTGCCTGAATCGCTGCAGGCTGCACAATCAGAGGCAGGTGTCCGGAGCGCCCTCTGCTGCCGTGCCAGAGCATCTCGCCGGCGAGCAGGTGCACCGCGTCGATGCCCCGGTCTTCGGCCAGTTCGGCCGCCTTGTGCTCGATCTGCCGGGCGACCCGCATCGAACGGGCGCGCGCCTTCTCATCTCGAATGAGCGTCGAGAGTCGGGTGACTCGCCCGCTGAAGAGGCGGGCGATGCCGCCCGGATGCGCGGTGCTGAGATCGAGGATCGCCGAGCGCTCGGTGCCTCTGCGGGCACTTTCGCCGACTGCTGTGAGTCGATCGCGCCACCCCGCCCAGGCGGCGCTGCGCTGATCTGATTCTGCAGTCACACGAACTCCTCCGAAATCCGATTGCACTCCCTCTCCCAGCCTAGCGTCAGCACCGACCGCTGGGCGCCAGCGCCGGTGAGCCTTCGACAGCTTGCTCAGACGGACACCTCACAGATGGCGAAACCCGATCGACGTCCAACGTGAGACCGGGCTGACCATCACCGACTCGCCGGGAGCCGGTGCATGGATCACCTGCCCGCCGCCCAAATAGATGCCTACGTGACCGCCGCCGTTCATCCACACGAGGTCGCCGGGCTGCGCATTCTCGAGCGAGACGGCCTGCCCGACGTTCATCTGCGCCTGCGAGACGCGAGGCAGGCTGATGCCGTTGTGCGAATAGACCCAACTGGTGAAGCCCGAGCAGTCGAACCCGGCCGGAGTCGTGCCACCCCAGACATAGGGAACTCCCAGGTACTGACGTGCCAAGTCGGTCACACCAGTCGCTGCTTCTGCAGGCGCTGCCGACTCCGACGCACCGACAGTCAGCACCGTCGTCGCCTCTGAAGCAGCTGCGTCGACGGGGCGCTCTGCCTCGGCGTCAAGATCGTTCCAAGTCTGTTCGAAAGAAGGCTCAAGCTGCTGCGAGGGCCCTGAAGCAGGCACAGAGGCAGCAGTCTGAGCCTGTGCGGGCACCACGGATGAGAAGATCAGACCGCCCGAGACGAGAACGGTCGCAAGAAAGCTGGACATCTTCGAAGAACGGGACGTGATCAGCATCCGTTCAGTTTACCGCGACTGGCACCTGTTCGCGAGAGCCACGGGATGGTGCCACCGGCGAGAATCGAACTCGCGACGCACAGTTTAGGAAACTGTCGCTCTATCCACTGAGCTACGGCGGCAGAAGGTGAGAGCCGAGTCTCTCGACTCGGCTCTCACCTGCGCTTCACAAAACCTTTGCGCGTCAGATGCGCACGAACGTCGCCCCACCGATGTAGGACTTCCAGTTGCTCACCGAGATGTACTCGACGTTCTTGCCGGGTCGCGGTGCGTGGATGATCGTTCCGTTGCCGGCGTAGATGCCGATGTGACCGGGCTTCCAGACGAGGTCGCCGGGCTGTGCAGCGGATTCGTCGATGACGGTGCCGGCTGCCTTCTGGGCGGAGTCTGTACGCGGCAAGCTGATGCCGTGCTGTGCGAAGACGTACTGCACCAGACCAGAGCAGTCGAAGCCTGCGGGCGTCGTACCGCCGAAGACGTAGGGAACGCCAAGATACTGGGCGGCGGTCGCCACGACTGTCGCTCCCGGGCCAGCTTGGACGGGGGCCGGGCCAGACGCAGATGCCGTTGCAGCACTCTTGTCGGCAGAAACAGAGCTGGAGCTGCCGGGCGTGCGCACCACGGTTGGGGTCGGTGCCGCAACCGGCTCTGGGGTGTCTGCCGAGACCGTACCCACTACTTCGAGATCATCGAAGGCTGCCGGGGCCAGACTGTTGGTGCTCACGGCCAGCTGCTGCCGCTGCATCTCTGCGCGCACAGGAGCCGTGACGCCCGTCTCCTGGCTGAGACTGACTTCTGCCGCCTGAGAGGGAACCGCAGTCGCGAAGACCAGCCCACCGGCTACAGCGAGTGTTGCGAGAGTTCCAGAGACTTTGGACGATTTCAGTCTGGTCAGCATTGGTACATCCTAACGCTTTCGCGATCCATATCTAAAGTCAGCTCTTACAGCCGGGCAGTGAGGCAGCGTTTCCGGCCTGCAGCATGTCAAGTCCGTCGACGATCTGCCCCGGGCCGCTTGGCCAGACATTACTGCCGCCGTTGAGGTGCACCTCGAAGTGCAGATGAGGCCCGGTCGAGTGGCCCTCATTGCCGACGACGGCGATCGGCTGTCCCATCGTCACCTGCTGGCCCGCTGAGACGCTGACCGACTCAGGCGGAATGTGCAGGTAGAAATGATCGACCTGTGTGCCGTCGGGCATGACGGTGCGCAGATGAATCATCGGGTTCCCGGCGGCAGACCCGACCTCGATGACCGTGCCGCTCCATGCGGCGACGACCGTGGTGCCGATCGGCGCGGCAAGATCGACGCCGTTGTGCATGCGCCCCCATCGCTCGGCGATGCGAGACGTCACCGTATACGAGCCCGCCGGCACCGGAATGACACCGGCAGCACTGGGCGTCACCGAGCCTGCCTGAACCTGGCAGACGTTGCCGCTGGTCAGCCGAGCCGTGGCTCGCTCTTCCGCAGTCAGAAAATCGCCGCCGTCTGCGTTCGAATAGCTCGCCGACGACGCGAGCAGAGCACCGGACTGCAGTGAGCCGGAATCGACGAGTTCGGCCTCACGATAGGCGATCTCGGCCGGCGAGAGCTGCGTGAGATTGCTCGTCGCCGCCACAGCGGGCGACACGGCATACGCAGGCACGGCTGCGGTGAAGCTGAGCCCCATGGCAATGGCCACGGCAGTGATGTTGCGGGCGCGCCCCGTCTTCAGAGGGCGGGAGAACGAACGTCGACCTCGCCGAAAGACGGCTCCGCTCGGCAGCTGCTGGCGTCGAGGCATGCGCTCTGGGGAAGGCCCGTCGCCGCCGACCGCCTTCACGACGAGAGCGGATGAGACCGATGGCTCTTCGGCTTTCGCCTCACGGGGGTGCTGAACAGGCTGAGGCTGGCTGGAGTGTGCGACCTGTCGATCTTCGGCTTCCCAGATCGCACGCATCTCGCGGCGAGTCATGGGCTTGCGAGCGGCATGACCGTGGACAGGGGAGCGCTGTTCTGCGGTCACACGCTTCTCACTCTGCATTCGTTCGGAGGTTCCTCTCTGCATAGGCCTGACACGAACAGTCATCAAGCCTATACACCCCGGTGAGAAATGTCACCCTCGCGTTCGACTGGGCACGTCGATCGCGGCTCGATCAGTGGTCGTCCACGAAGATGTGCGTCGCGATCTCAGGGGCCAGCTCGAGCCCTTCGTCACGCCCTTCGACCTTGACGCGCGTGTAGTCGCCCACTGCCTGGATCGTGACCTCGGCGCCGGGCACGATGCCGACCTCGCGGAACTGCTTGAGCAGGTCGGGATCGAGCTGCACAGGCTCACCCATTCGACGCACCGCCCGCTGCAGCGACCCCTTTGCCGTGCGCGCCAGCGTGTGCACATCGACCACGCCGTGCAGGAACTCCACATTGCTCTGTTCGTCCAGCTCGTCCAGACCCGGAATCGGGTTTCCGTACGGGCTCTCGTCCAGCCGCGAGATGAGCGGGATGATACGACGCTCGACGTCTTCGCTCATCACATGTTCCCAGCGGCAGGCCTCGTCGTGCACCAGCTCCCAGTCCAGCTTGATCACGTCTGAGAGCAGACGTTCGGCAAGACGATGCTTGCGCATGACGCGGACGGCTTTTGCCCGCCCTTCTGCCGTGAGCTCGAGGTGACGGTCTCCGCTGACCACCACCAGCCCGTCACGCTCCATGCGGGAGACCGTCTGAGAGACCGTGGGCCCCGAATGGCCGAGTCGCTCCGAGATCCGCGCACGAAGCGGCACGATTCCCTCTTCTTCCAGCTCGAGAATGGTTCGCAGATACATCTCTGTCGTGTCAATCAGATCAGTCACCGAGCAGTCCTCCTTCGGCCGACGCCCGCACGGCCGTCACGCCAAGTTAGTCTAGCCTAAATATTCGGTCGGCTCAGCGCACGACCGTCAACGATCGTCCCGATGTCCGGCCATGTCGACGGCTAGCATTGACGCATGGCTTCCATCGAGATTCCCCAGACACTGCTTCCCCGAGACGGCCGCTTCGGCTCTGGCCCGAGCCGCGTGCGAGACGAACAGCTCGACGCCCTCAACACCGCCGGACGCGCCCTGATCGGCACCTCGCACAGAGCGGCTCCGGTCAAACAGCTCGTCGCCGACCTGCAGCAGCATCTCACCGAGCTCTATGGCCTGCCCGACGGCTACGAGGTCGTGCTCGGCCTCGGCGGTGCGAGCGTGTTCTGGGACACCGCAGCCGCCGGACTCATCGAGCAGCGCAGTCAGCATGTGGTCATCGGCGAGTTCAGCGCCAAGTTCGCCAAGGCCGCGAGCGCACCGTGGCTGCAGACGCCCGACCTGCGTGAGGCGGCATTCGGCGAGGCGACCGCGAACGCACCGACTCCAGGGATCGATCTCTATGCCTGGCCGCATAACGAGACGTCGACCGGCGTGCAGCTGCCGGTTCGCCGAGTGGATGACATGGGCGCGTTGAGCGTCGTCGACGGCACCAGCGCGGCAGGCGGCACATTCGTCGATCCCGCCCAGTTCGACGTCTACTACTTCTCGCCGCAGAAGAACCTCGGTTCGGAGGGCGGCCTCTGGATCGCGCTGATGTCACCCGCTGCGATCGAACGTGCTGCGCGCATCGCCGACGGCGATCGCTTCATCCCTGCCGCCCTCTCGCTGCAGGGTGCGATCACGAACTCGCGCAAGCATCAGACGATCAACACTCCGGCGATCGCCACGCTCTTTCTGCTCGATCAGCAGGTGCAGTGGCTGCTCGCCAACGGGGGCCTGGCATGGGCCGACGCTCGCACGAAACAGTCGTCACAGCTCGTCTACGACTGGGCAGAGGCCGACACTCGACTCACGCCGTTCGTCAGCGATCCGGCGGTGCGGTCACAGGTCGTGACGACGATTGATCTCGACGAGAGCATCCACGCCGCCGACGTCACGGCAGCGCTGCGCGAGAACGGCATCGTCGACGTGAACGGCTATCGCAAGCTCGGCCGCAACCAGCTGCGCATCGGCACGTTCGTCGCGGTGGAGCCGGCTGAGGTGGAGCGTCTCATCGAGTCGATCACCTACGTGCTCGACCGCATGTGATGCCGCCGGGGTCACTCCTGCGCGGGTGATCCCTCGGCCTCAGCCGTCGCCTCAGACGTTTCCTCGATCATCGGCTCATCCGCGGCCTCGGACTCGGCGTCACCGTCAGACTGCGATTCGGCATCGGCCGTCGAATCTATGTCGGAGTCGTCCCGGCTGTCGACGTCGTCAGAGTCGTCATCATGCTGCGCCTTGTACTCGGCGAAGCGCTCGGACCACGGCACCCAGGCGGGCGGAACGAGCGCGCCCTCGCCGGGCATGAGCCCGACTTCGAGCACCGTAGGAGTCGATTCGGCGTCGACGCGGCCCAGCACGGCGGCCCATTCCCAGTGCGGGTAGCCGGGAACGTCAGAGGCGAACCGCAGAGTGAACACGTTCTCGTCGGGTTCGGGGTCTGCCCGCAGCAGCGCCCCGATCTGCCGGCGTGGTGCGATCTCGGCCAAAGCCGAGCGCGCAGCTGCCTCTTGAGCCAGGAACTCGGCGGGATCAGACACAGTCGGGTCAGACATCGAGTTCGTCCGCCACCTTTCGCAGCACCGCAGCGACCTTGCGCGCATGTGCGTCAGACGGGTAACGGCCGTGCTTCAGGCCGCCTCCGATGCCGTCGAGCAGCTTGATCAGGTCTTCGACCACGACAGACATGTCTTCGGCCGCACGTCGACGCGATTTCGCGACGCTCGGAGGCGCCGTCAGCACGCGAACCGAGAGCGCCTGCGCCCCTCGCTTCCCCTCGGCCACACCGAACTCCAGACGGGTTCCCGGGTGTAGCGAGGTCACCCCGGCGGGCAGTGCCGAGGTATGCAGAAAGACCTGTTGGCCGTCATCAGCGGTGATGAAGCCGAACCCTTTCTCCTCGTCGAAGAACTTCACTTTTCCGGTTGGCATCGCACATCTCTTTCGAGTTCACTCACGGTCTCGCGACATCTGCGCAAGATACTCCGTCGCGCGGATCGCGCACGACAAGTATTCTATAAGGATGATCCAACAAGACACACCCCGCCGTTCGCGAGCGGTGAACGTGCTCGGAGCGATCACGATCGGCATCCTCGTACTTTCCTCAGTCTGTGCGCTGATCACCATCTTCTTCCTCTCCAGGCAGAGCGAACTCGGCACGTTCGCCCGCATCGTCGAGACCGTGCCGCTCATCGGTCTCCCCATCGGAATCGTGCTCATCGCGGTGCTGACCACAGTCATCATCCGCCAGCGCCGTCGCGAACAGTCGTGATGTGAATGTCACAGACCATCGCCTACTCCGATGCCGTGGTCGCACTCTCTGACACCGATCTCGACACCGTCGTCTCGCTCTCGCACCTGCCCAGACTGCGCATCGCCGATCTCTACGATCTGAGCTCGCGGCTGGCCCACCCTGATGCGATCGACCGTCGACTCGCGGTGCTCACCGCCGACGACCTGCGCGCACTGCTCGCCGTCGACACCCCCAGCGAAGTGGCCACCGCACTGCTGCTGGCTGATGGCGCCGGGCATCCTCTTCCCGGAGTCGCAGACCGCATCGCTGCGATGCGTGAGCTGCCGCGCCCAGAGGTGTCGGCCATACCGGCTCTCGACGCACCCGCGCCATGGCACTCCGTCGTCGCAGTGCAGACCGTCGTGCTGCAGGCCGAGAACTCTTCCCTGCCGCTGACCGCGACCGGCCATGTGCCGGTCTCCGCACTGACCGACCTGGGGCACATCCTCGACATCGAGCCCAGCACGGTGAGCGCGCTCATCTCGATCGCCACGACCGCAGGCCTGTTCCGCACCGATGACGACCGCGTCTCTGCCGCGGCAGATGCCGAGAGCTGGCTCGACCTGCCTCTGCTCGACGCCTGGCGCAGGCTCGCCGGCGCGACAGTGCCGAAAGACCTCGCGCCCGTCGTCGAGCAGGCCGTTCTGCACGGTGCCGAGACTGCACAGACCATGTCTGATCGGCTGGTCCACGCGGCGAACACGCGCTGGCCGCTGGCACACGAGCACCTCGCCGCCCGGCTGCAGCGCCTGCTTCACGACTGGCGAATTCTGGCCGTCATCGATGCTGCAGGCCGACTGACCGATCTCGGTGAGGCGTGGGTCGCCCACGACGACGAACGCCAGCAGAACCTGGCTGCGCAGTGGCCCGCTCCGACCGAGTACGGCTATCTCTACAACCACCTCGAGCTGCTGGTGCCCGGGCTGCTCACGCCGCAGCTCGCCAGGCAGCTGCGACGGATCGCGACGCCGACGCGACTCGTCGAGACGCACACCTACCAGATCAGCGAGCAGACGATCGCCGCGGCAGTGGGTCATGGGGAGTCAGTGGGCGAGATCCGCGACTTTCTCAAGACGCTGCTGCGCGGCGATCTGAGCCAGCCACTGCAGTATCTGCTGCGCTCCTTCGCAGAGTCGCCCCAAGCCGTCGTCCGCCGCAGTCGGTCAGACACCGCATTCGCATCGACTGGTGCTGCGCTCCGCACCTCTCCGAGCAGCACACCGAGCATTACGATGGAGTCCGCCGACGACCGCGACCCGGTCAGCCGAGCACGTGCGCTGGTCGGCGAGTTCCGCGATTCGCCAGACGCACGCATCCGCCTGCTGCTCGAGACAGCACTGCGCGAGCACGCTCCGATCTCGATCACGGTGCGCGTGGGCGACGCTCTGCGCACCGTCGTACTCGAAGTCATCGGCATGGGGACGACGCGCCTGCGTGGGCGTGAGCCCGGCGCCGAGATCGAGCGCACGCTGCCGCTGAAGGCCATCGCCGAAGTGCATCCGATCACGAAGGAGACCTCATGGGACCACTGATCGTGCAGAGCGACCGTACGGTGCTGCTCGAACTCGACCATCCCGACGCCAACGCCGCACGGCAGGCGATCGGCGGCTTCGCCGAGCTGGAGCGCGCTCCCGAGCACGTGCACACCTATCGCATCACCCGCATGGGGCTCTGGAATGCCGCTGCAGCCGGGGTCACCGCCGACGAGATCATCAGCGCGCTGAACACCTATGCGAAGTTCGCGGTGCCCGACACCGTCGTGCGCACCATCACCGACGCGATCGACCGCTACGGCCGCCTCGACATCATCCGCGACGCTGAAGGCCGGCTGGTGCTCACCGCCGACGATGCCCGCCTGCTGACCGACGTGGCCAATCACAAGCGCGTCGCCGCGCTGCTGACCGAGCAGGTCGACCAGCGCACCTGGATCGTGCAGGAATGGGCCCGCGGCCAGCTCAAGCAGGAGCTGCTGCGCATCGGCTGGCCGGCCGAAGACCATGCCGGCTACACCGACGGAGACCCGTACGAGATCGACCTGAACGAGGACGACTGGCACCTGCGCCCCTACCAGCAGCAGGCTGTCGACTCGTTCGTCGCCGGTGGCTCCGGCGTCGTCGTGCTGCCGTGTGGTGCCGGCAAGACCATCGTCGGAGCGGGGGCGATGGCCGCGCTCAGCCGCAAGACTCTGATCTTGGTGACGAACACGCTCGCGGCGCACCAGTGGCGTGACGAGCTGCTGCGACGCACCCTGCTCACCGACGAGCAGATCGGCGAGTACTCGGGCGAGGCCAAGATCATCGCGCCGGTGACCATCGCCACCTATCAGATGCTCACCGCTCGCCGCAGCAAGAAGTACACCCACCTCAGTCTGCTCGACGCCGAGAACTGGGGCCTCATCGTCTATGACGAGGTGCACCTGCTGCCGGCGCCCATCTTCAAACTGACGGCTGAGCTGCAGGCGCGCCGCCGTCTGGGGCTGACCGCGACGTTGGTGCGCGAAGACGGCAAAGAGTCCGACGTGTTCTCACTGATCGGGCCGAAGCGCTACGAGGCGCCCTGGCGCGACATAGAGGCACAGGGATTCATCTCACCGGCCGACTGCGTCGAAGTGCGAGTCGAGTTCTCTGAAGACGAGCAGGCACGCTATGCGATGCTCGCCGATGCCGAGCGCTACCACGCGACGGCGCTGGCCGAGGCGAAGCTCGACACGGTGTCTGAGCTGCTCGACGAGCACGCCGACGATCAGACTCTGGTCATCGGGCAGTACCTCGACCAGCTCGAACTCGTCGCTGAGCGCACCGGACTGCCGCTGATCACGGGCAAGACGCCGACCCCGGAGCGAGAACGGCTCTTCGCTGCGTTCCGCACCGGTGAGCAGCGGGCCCTGATCGTCTCGAAAGTCGCCAATTTCTCGGTCGATCTGCCGGATGCGCGCGTCGCGATCCAGATCTCGGGAGCGTTCGGCTCGCGGCAGGAGGAGGCGCAGCGACTCGGGCGCATCATCCGCCCGAACAGCGACGGCTCACGCTCGATCTTCTATTCGATCGTGGTGGCTGACACTGTCGACCAGGACTACGCGCTGTCTCGGCAGCGCTTTCTGAGCGAACAGGGCTACTCGTACCGCATCGTCGATGCCGAAGACCTGCCGGTGCAGATTCCGGCCTGAGCTGGCGGCTGTCGCAGCTGCGTTCTGCCGCTGCGCCTGCAACCTGCAGCAACGCCCAGCACCTACACCTACGCCGATTTCAGAGCACCACCGCCGATCGCAGGAAGTCGGTCGGTTCCTGCCAATCCGCGACGAAGCCGTCCGATCCGTGGCGGAGCAGCAGCGCCTGTGCTGAGCGCCAGCTGAACCTGTGCCAGCACGGGCGGATACACCAGTGCAGCACCCGCTCTCTGCGCAGACAGACAGAGGCCCCGGCTGCGAAACGCAGCCGAGGCCTCTGAGACTGGATCAATCAGCCGAACACGTCAGCTGATCAGAAGTCCATTCCTGCAGACGGGTCAGCCGGAGCAGCCGGAGCAGCCTTCTCCGGCTTCTCGGCGACGACGGCCTCGGTGGTCAGGAACAGACCGGCGATCGACGCGGCGTTCTGCAGAGCCGAGCGGGTGACCTTGACCGGGTCGGCGATGCCGGCCTCAAGCAGGTTCACGTACTCGCCGGTCGCGGCGTTGAGGCCCTCGCCGGGCTTCAGGGTCGAGACCTTCTCGGCGACGACGCCGGGCTCGAGCCCTGCGTTCAGCGCGATCTGCTTCAGCGGTGCGGTGACACCCTTGCGCACGATCTGTGCACCGGTTGCCTCGTCGCCCTCGAGGTCGAGGGTGTCGATGACGTGCGAGGCCTGGATCAGCGCCACGCCGCCGCCGGCGACGATGCCCTCCTCGGCCGCTGCCTTGGCGTTGCGCACGGCGTCTTCGATACGAGCCTTGCGCTCCTTGAGCTCGGGCTCGGTCGCAGCGCCGACCTTGATGACGGCGACGCCGCCCGAGATCTTCGCCAGACGCTCCTGCAGCTTCTCGCGGTCGTAGTCCGAGTCGGTCTTCTCGATCTCAGCACGGATCTGCGCGGCACGGCCGTCGATCTGAGCCTTGTCTCCAGCACCTTCGACGATGGTGGTCTCGTCTTTGGTCACGACGACCTTGCGGGCACGGCCCAGCAGGCTGAGGTCGGTGTTCTCGAGCTTGAGGCCGACCTCTTCAGCGATGACCTGGCCGCCGGTCAGGATGGCGATGTCCTGCAGCATAGCCTTGCGACGGTCGCCGAAGCCCGGAGCCTTCACGGCCACTGACTTGAAGATGCCGCGGATCTTGTTGACCACGAGAGTGGCCAGCGCTTCGCCGTCGACGTCCTCAGCGATGATCAGCAGTTCCTTGCCTGCCTCGCGCACCTTGTTCAGCACGGGAACGAGGTCGTTGATCGCCGAGATCTTGCCGTTGACGATCAGGATGTAGGGGTCGTCGAGCACGGCCTCCTGACGCTCCGGATCGGTGATGAAGTACTGCGAGAGCACGCCCTTGTCGAAGCGCAGACCCTCGGTGATCTCAAGATCGATGCCGAAGGTGTTCGACTCCTCGACGGTGACGACGCCCTCTTTCGAGACCGTGTGAATCGCCTTGGCGATGATCTTGCCGATCTCGGGGTCGCCGGCTGAGATCGATGCGGTCGCAGCGGTCTCTTCCTCGGTCTCGACCTCTTTGGCGGTCTCGAGCAGCTGCTTCACGACTGCAGCGGTCGCCTTGTCGATGCCGCGACGCAGCCCCACCGGATCGGCTCCGGCGGCCACGTTGCGCAGGCCCTCTTTGACCAGCGACTGTGCCAGCACGGTTGCGGTCGTGGTGCCGTCACCAGCGACGTCATCGGTCTTCTTCGCGACCTCTTTGACCAGCTCGGCGCCGATCTTCTCGTACGGATCTTCGAGCTCGATCTCTTTGGCGATAGACACACCGTCGTTCGTGATCGTGGGGGCGCCCCACTTCTTCTCGAGCACGACGTTGCGACCGCGCGGGCCCAGCGTCACTTTCACCGTGTCTGCCAGGGTGTTCAGACCGCGCTCGAGGCCACGACGGGCCTCCTCTTCAAAGGCAATGATCTTAGCCATGTGAAATCGTCCCTTCTGGACTCTCGGAAGTGTCAGCTTCGTTAGCACTCGGCATTCACGAGTGCCAATACATGATTAGCACTCGCACCATGAGAGTGCAAGTCACACGACGAAGTTCGTCAGGCGGCGGTCCGCCCCTCCGGCGTGGCCTGTCCGCTGCCGTCGGGCACCAGCTCTATCCAGCTCGATCCAGGCTGCAGGCGAACCTCGCCGGCACCGTCGGTCGTGGTCAGCACGAATGGCGACGCGGCGTCGGCCTTGCTCCACGAGACGTCGAGCACACGACCGCTCGAGAGCACGTACCCCTGCCCACTGGCACCGTCGAGCTGGTAGCGCGGCGAGAGGCCTTTCGACCCCAGATCGTAGGGCTTTCCGAGCACCGATCTGATGACCACGACGTTGTCTGCTGCGATCTGCTGCGACTGGGCAGCGCTGGCAGACTCGCCCTGCAGCGTGCTGTCGACCTGGCCGTTGGCCGTCGAACGCACCCACCGGTTCTGAGCAGCATCCCACGTCCAACGACGCGGGGCATCCGCCCCGACCGAGACCGACAGCCCCGTCAGCGCGTCGCCGCTCTGCGCGGCCGACGCGGGCTGGTCTTTCGCCGCATAGGCGAACTGGGTGGCCGGCTGCGTCGTCCGGGCTCCGTCGTCGAGCGCATCGAGTGCAGCCTGCGGATGCGCGAACAGGTTGTTCGGAGCACCTCGACCCCAGCTGTCGTCACGCGTGAGCACATCGCCATGGCTCTCGTCGATTCGGGTGGCCGCCATCGATCCGAGCACGTCGTCGAAAGCGCTGTGCGACCCCGAGTAGACGAAAGCTCCACCGATGGGTGACACGAGACTGGTGTCGGTGGGACGGGCCGAACGCACCGGCCCCACGAGACTCGGCAGCTGCGAGTGGTAGACGGCCACATACCGAGTGATGCCGCCTTCGACCTGCTCTTCGTAGACGAGGTCGGCCGAGTTGAGGTTGACCTGCGGGCGGGCGCCGTCGTTCGCGTTCGGCACTTTCACGGTGACCGCGGCATGGTTCAGGTCGACGCCGGGCATCTCTTCGCCGGTGAGCGGGGCCAGAGCCGGGGCCGACGGGCTCGGCGACTCTGAGACCGGATCTGGCTCCGGCTCGTGCTTCGCGCAGCCGGCGAGCCCCGCAGCCCCCAGCCCTAGGGCCAGCAGACCACCGATCACCGCCGTGCCTCGACGAGCGGTTCGTGTGCGGATGCTGTTCATGGGGTCTCCTTCGTGGTGCGGTTCGGCGACGTGGCCGGTGCAGGGCGGCCGAACGGTCAGCGGCGAGTCGAATAGTCGCTGCCGATCGCCACTGTGAGCGGCACTGACAGCGTCTGGTTGAGCTGCGGCGAGCTGGAGAGCTGCAGATCGCTGCTGAGCTGCTTGGCGGCGTCTGCGTAGCGCTCATCGGTGTAGTACACGACCGTGGTGCGGTGTGTGCCAAAGCTGGCAGGAGCGTTGGTCACCTGCCCGACCTTCCAGCCGTTCGCCGTGAGCTTCGCACCGGTGCGTGCGGCCAGGCCGCTCTGCGCGTTGGCTCCCTGTGCGTTGAAGACAGTGACCTGGAGCGAGTGCGGGTTGACGGTCGGGGCCGACGGACTGGGCGACGGAGCCGGCTCGCTGGGCTCCTCAGACGGTTCGGCAGGTTCAGCCGACGCGCTCTCAGACTCCGCCGGCTCAGAGCTCTCGCTCTGCTGCGGTGCGGCCGAGTAGTCATCGAAGACGCTCTGACTGCGAGTGATCTGCATGACTCCGTAGACGATGCCGACCAGGAGGGCCGTGGCGACCAGCGCGCCGATCACGATGCGCAGCGTGCGCCAGCCGCGTTCGACCGCACGATGCGCGCCGACCTTGCGTGATACGGGCAGGTCGTCGAACTCGTCTTTCGGGAACTTCTCAGCCATGTCTCAATTCTCTCTCACTTCTGCGCACGTGGGTCGCGAGGCTCCTGACGGTGCAGTCGACGCTCGACGCGATGCATGACGTCGGGGGCGAACGCCACCGCGGCAGGCACGCCGACCAGTGATCGCAGAATCTGCTCGTAGCGTACGGCGCTGAGGCCGAGTCTGTCGCGAATCGCCCGGCTGCGCCCCTGTCGCAGATTCTGCAGCTCCATCTCGCAGCGCAGCACGTCACGCTGCAGTGATGTGAGCCCGCCCGTGCACATGGTATGGGAGTCTACGCTATGAGTGTGGGGGCGTTCAGGCACGATTCGCCGTTGCGCAGACTGCGGTGAGGCACGGAGGTCAATCCAATGACAGATCAGCACAATTCACCCGCGCACGATGCAGACACGGTCTCTGACCCGGCGACGGTCACCGAGCCGCAATGGCGACAGCGGCTCGACCCCATCGAGTACGCGGTGCTGCGCGAAGCGGCCACCGAGCGCCCGTGGACGGGCGAGCTGCTCGACGAGCATCGCGTCGGGGTCTACCGCTGCCGAGCCTGCGGCGCCGAGCTCTTCACCTCGACGACGAAGTTCGAGTCAGGCTGCGGATGGCCCAGCTTCTACGATCCGCGCGACACCGAAGCCGTGACGCTGGTCAGAGACGACTCACACGGCATGGTGCGCACCGAGGTGCGCTGCGCGAAGTGCGGCTCGCACTTGGGGCATGTGTTCGAGGACGCTCCCCAGACGCCGACGGGACAGCGCTACTGCATGAACTCGGTGGCGCTCACGTTCGAAGCGGACTCTGAGGCCTGATCGGGTTCTTCGGGCCCGAAGCCGCCGGTCTGGGTGTCGGTAGCTCTGTTCTCAGCCGTGCCACCGGCACTGCTGACATGCAGGACTGACATCACAACGACATCAGAGATCCAGCCGACGGCGCAGAAGAGGCCCCGACCGTGATGGTCGAGGCCTCTACTCGCCCGTGATTCCGGGCTGTTTCACTTGAGCCGACTGCGGGGCTCGAACCCGCCACCTCCTGTTTACAAGACAGGTGCTCTACCAGATGAGCTAAGTCGGCATCGGCCGCGCGAACGGCCGAACCCATCTTAGCGGGTGATTCGGGCCGTCCGCACGATCGCGCTCAGATCAGCCTGGCGCTCACTGACCGTCAGAGGCGCCGACACCGGTCTGCGTCATGTCGATGCCACGATCTTTGAGCTTCTGCTGCAGGGTGTCACTGACTTTGCTGAGGTCGTCAACCGACTGTCCATCGATGTAGACCGTGGGCGTGCCAGTGAGATTCGCCGCGTCCGTCGACCGTTTGACCCACTTCTTGAACTCGCCGTCACGAATCGACTTCTCGACCTGATCCTGCTGCTCGGGGTGATCGTCGCCGATCACCTGGCGAGCCAGCTCGACGAGCCGGTCATCACTCAGCCCGCTCGTGCTCTCGTTCGCCTGCACGCCGGGCTGCAGCAGCGTGGTGAAGTAGTTCAGAAAGCTGTCGGGCGCATACGTCGCGACCGAGGCTGCGGCTGCGGCAGACCGCGTCGAGTACTTGGTGCCCTGAGAGGCCTGATCCAGAATCGACACCGGGTGGATGACCAGGTCGATGTTGCCCGCCTGAGCCTGTTCGCTGAGCATCTGCCCGTACGTCTGCTCGAACTGGCCGCAGATCGGGCACATGAAATCGGCGTAGATCTCTACGACGAGACGCCCGTCTGGCGAGGTCTGACGTTCCGGCTGCACGTCGGCGGCACGCGGCTCGGCTTTCTGCACCGCAAGACCTTCAGAGATCACCACACCGTCGTTGGGCATATTCGCCGGCATGACCGAAGCCGCTGCCTGCTCGTGCTTCTGCACGCTCTGAATGATGAGCCAGCCGCCGAGAACCACAGCGACCACAGCGACGATCACGCCGATCTGAATGAGCAGGCGCTTGCGCTTGCGCTGCCGTTCCTGCTGCTCACGAAACTGGCGGGCTTTCTCACGCGCCGCCTCACGACGCTGGTTCTTTGTCGGGCGGCTCTGCGAACTGCCGCCTGATGTGCTGCCTGCCATGATCTCCCTCTGGTCGATTCGGCCAAATAAGTTGCATCTACAATGGATTGCGCATACCAGCATGCCACACAGCAGGCCGGATCGCGTGGTCTCACAGCTCTCACCGAGGATACCGTGTCACCCACTGCCTGGCGTCCCCGAGAATCGCGCATAATGAGACTATGCCCTCTCTGGTCTTGGAACGCGCCTCCTGCGTCTATCCGGGCGCGGCCGAGCCCGCGGTGCGCGACGTGTCGCTGTCGGTCGACGACGGAGCCTTTCTCACTCTCTTGGGCCAGAGCGGCTCAGGCAAGTCGACACTGCTGCGCATGATCGCCGGCCTCGAAGAGACCGCCTCGGGCGCGGTGCGCATCGACGGGCGTGAGGTCACACGCCTGCCCCCGAAGCATCGCAACGTCGCCATGGTGTTTCAGAACTACGCGCTGTACCCGCAGATGTCAGTGCGCGACAACATCGCGTTCGCGCTGAAAGTCGCCGGCGTCGACCAGACCGAGCGCGATCGCCGCGTCAGCGTGGTCGCCGACGGCCTCGATCTCGACGATCTGCTGAGTTCGGCACCGCACGAGCTCTCCGGCCGCGAGCGCCAGCGCGTCGCCGTGGGGCGGGCGCTCGCTCGCATCCCCGATCTGCTGCTGCTCGACGAGCCCTTCACCAGCCTGCCCGCCGATGTGCGCCATCCACTGCTCAGCAGCATCCGCACTCTGGCTGCACGACTCGGCGTCACCACGCTCTACGCAACCAGAGATCTCTCAGAGGCGGCGTTGCTCGACGAGCCCATCGCCGTGCTCGACGGCGGCCGGCTGCACCAGATCGGTTCGCTCGCGCATCTGCGCAGCCGTCCAGAGGATCTCACCGTCGCCCAGACCGTCATCGACGAGCCGCTCACCTGCTGGACGGCCTCCGCCGAAGACGGCACGATCTGCATCGGCGATCAGTGCCGCATCGTCCCGGGAGCACACGGCCCGGTGGTGCTCGCGATCGCCTCGCGACACATGACCCTCAGCGATCAGCGCGAAGACCTCGGCGGCACGGTCGAACACATCGCACCGGGGCCCGACGGCGGGCGCACACTCACCCTGCGCCTGGCCGACCGCGACCGCAGCGAGTGTCAGATGCGCACCGACGGCGTCAGGCTGCAGCCCGGTGACCGCGTGCGTCTGGCCGTCGCCGTCGAACTCGCATGGGTGTTCCACGCCGACAGCGGACGACTACTCGCCGCTCCCGCTGCGCGCGGTTGAGACCGCATACATCGCAACCGCGGCGGCGATGCCTGCGTTCAGGCTCTCGACGCCGCTCGTGATCGGAATCGACACGATCTCGTCGCACGTCTCGCGCACCAGGCGTGACAGCCCCTTGCCCTCCGACCCCACGACGATCACCAACGGATCGGTGGCGAGGTTGAGCTCGGGCAGCGACACGTCTCCGCCACCGTCGAGACCGACGACGAACAGGCCGTCTTTCTTGAGCTGGCGCAGCGTCTGAGTGAGGTTGGGCACCATCGCCACGTGCGTTCGCAGCGCGGCACCCGCCGAGGTCTTCCATGCCGATGCCGTCACGCCGGCGCTGCGGCGCTCCGGGATGATGACGCCGTCAGCCCCGAAGGCTGCGACCGAACGGATGATCGCACCGAGATTCCTCGGATCGGTCACCCCGTCGAGCGCGACGATGAGGGGCGCATGGTCGCTGGCCTGCGAGAGCAGGTCGTCGAGCTTCGCATACCGGTAGGGCGGCACCTGCAGTGCGATGCCCTGATGCACTGCACCCTCGCCGACCAAGCGGTCGAGTTCGTCTCGGGTGACGGTCGTCACGGGGATGCCGCGCCCGGTCGCGCGAGCGAGCGCGTCGCGAACGCGGTCGTCCGCGTCGATGTGCTCGGCCACGTAGAGGGCGGTGGCGGGCACTTTGGCGACCAGGGCCTCGACGACCGAGTTGCGGCCGCCGATCAGTTCGGTGTCGCGCTGCTTGTGCACCGTCGGTCGACCGGTGCGACTGCTCTGATGGCCGCGGTAGGGCTGTGCGCCGGAGGCGGACCGCTCGGCTCGGGCCTTCGCCTTGGCTTTGGGGTGGTACGGCCGGTCCTCGGCCTTCGGCGTCGGCCCACGACCCTCGAGCTTCTTGCGCCCCTGACCGCCCGAGCCGGCCTGCGCGCCCTTCTTGTGTTTGCGCACGGCTCCCGCGCGACGACGTTCTGCCATCACTCCACACTCCATTTCGCCCCGTTGGGGGTGTCTTCGATCTGCAGCCCGGCTGCGATCAGCTCGTCACGGATGCGATCCGCAGCCGAGAAGTCCCGTTCATTCCGTGCCGTCGCACGCGCCTTGAGGCGCTCGGCCACCAGTTGGTCGAGCACGCGTTCGGCCGCGTCGTCACCTCCGGTCTCAGCGGCGAAGTCGTCGGGGTGCAGCCCCAGAACCCACAGCATGGCTTCGACTGCGGCGCCGGCCTGCAGCGCCGTCGCCGCATCGCCGTCAGCCAGAGCTGCGTTGCCGCGGCGCACCTGTTCGTGCAGCACGGCGAGCCCCTGCGGCACACCGAGGTCATCGTCCATCGCCTCGACGAACGCCGTCGGCAGTGCCGCCCAGGCGTCTGCGCCGTCGTCCACGCCCTCGACGGTCTCATGCAGACGCTGCACGAACCCGTTGATGCGTCCGACAGCAGCAGCTGCCTCGTCAAGGGCACTCGGCGAGTACTCGAGCGTCGAGCGGTAGTGCGCAGAGCTGAGAAAGTATCGCACGGCCTGCGCCGGGGCCGCATCGAGCAGATCGGCTGCGAAGACCGAGTTGCCGAGCGACTTGCTCATCTTCTGGTCGCCGACGGCGACCAGACCGTTGTGCACCCAGATGCGGGCGAACTCGAAGCCGGCGGCGGTCGACTGGGCCAGCTCGTTCTCGTGATGGGGGAAGCGCAGGTCGAGCCCGCCGCCGTGGATGTCGAAGGTCTCGCCCAGGTACTGGGTCGACATCGCCGAGCACTCAATATGCCAGCCAGGACGACCGCGTCCCCACGGGGAATCCCACGCAGCGGTCTCGGGCTCACCGGCCTTGTGCCCCTTCCACAGCGCGAAGTCTCTGGGGTCGCGTTTGCCCCGCGGATCTGCATCTGCCGCGTCGGCCATGTCTTCGAGGCGTTGGTGGGTGAGCTCGCCGTAGGCCGGCCAGGACTTCGTGTCGAAGTACACATCGCCGCTGCCGTCTTCGGCCGCATAGGCATGACCGCGCTCGATCAGCCGTGCGATGATCTGCTGCATGCGCTGGATGTTCGCCGTGGCACGCGGCTCGTACGTCGGCGGCTGCACGCGCAGCCGGTCATAGGCGTCGTTGAACAGCCGCTCGACCCGATAGGCCAGCGCCCACCAGGGTTCGCCGGTCTGCTCGGCGCCCGAGAGGATCTTGTCGTCGATGTCGGTGACGTTGCGAATCAGTGTGACCTCGAGCCCGCGTGCCGTGGCCCACCGCCGCATGATGTCGTAGATCAGCGCCGATCGCAGGTGCCCGATGTGCGGCGCAGACTGCACCGTGGGGCCGCAGACGTAGATGCCGACCTGACCGGGGTGCACCGGCCGCAGCTCGCGCAGGGCACGGCTCTTGGTGTCAAAAAGGTGAATCGTCACAGGGCAAGTCTACGTCGAAGGCTCAGATCGAAGACCAGGTCATCGTCGCAGCGTCGCGACCGCCTGGGCCAGCAGACCGGCACCTGAGCCGATGACTCCGAGCCGGTCTGCGGTCGTCGCCGCGAACGACACCGGGGCCCTGACCAGCTCGGTGAGACGCTGCTCGGCCTCACGCCGGCGGGGCGAGATCCGTGGCCGCTGAGTCATCACCTGCACGGCGACGTGTTCGACCCTCCAGCCGTCCTGCGCGACCAGCTGCAGCGTCTCGTGCAGAAAGACCTCGCTGCGGGCACCTGCATACTCGAGCCGATCGGTGCCGAAGTGCTCACCCATATCGCCCAGGCCCGCCGCCGAGAGCAGCGCGTCGCAGATGGCGTGCACGACCGCGTCGCCGTCGCTGTGCCCGGTGAGCGCCGGGGTGTCGACCCAGTCGAGAGCCGCGAGGCGCAGGATGCCGGAGTCGCCGAACGCATGGACATCGCTGGCGATGCCGGTTCGCGTCGCGGAAGACGGAACCTCGGGCGGAGTGGTCATCGAGGAGGCTTCAGAAGCGGAGAGTGTGCCTCAGGAGGCCAGAACTTTGTCGAGCATCTCGCCGGCGCTGTCTTCGTCGGTCTTCTCGGCCAGGGCGAGCTCTGAGATGAGAATCTGACGGGCTTTGACGAGCATGCGCTTCTCACCCGCCGACAGGCCGCGATCCTGGTCGCGGCGCCACAGGTCGCGCACGACTTCGCTGACCTTGATGACGTCGCCGGAGGCAAGCTTCTCGACATTGGCCTTGTACCGACGCGACCAGTTGGTGGGCTCTTCGGTGAAGGGTTCGCGGAGCACGGCGAAGACGGTCTCGAGGCCCTTCTTGTCGATCACGTCACGAACGCCGACCTCTTCGACGCTGTCTGCAGGAACCTGAATCGTCAGGTCTCCCTGTGCGACCTCGAGCGTGAGATAGAGCTTCTCTTCGCCACGCACGGCACGCTTCTTGACCTCAGTGATCTTGGCTGCCCCGTGATGGGGGTAAACGACGACTTCGCCGACTTCAAAACGCATTGAACAACGCCCTCCGTAGGCCGCAAGGATACCATATTCATATGTCCGTTCCGCCGTGCCCGCCCAGAGTGATGAGAGACGCACAGAATTCGCGGTAGACTGACCGAGTACGTCTAGTATTTCACCGCCCGCGGCCGTGGGCGGGCACTACCGCGGAGGAAACGTGAGCATTCGCAGAGCATCTTTGGCCGCCCTCTTCGTCGCGCTGGTCTCGGTCGGAGCGGCCGGCTGCTCGTACGCGACGCCAGTCGCGACCGAGCGCACCTACAACGCCTCTGACGGCATCGTGATCGGCGTCGGTGACGTCACCCTGAGCAACATCGCTCTGATCTCCGATGACGAAGGCAGCCAGGCCCGACTCATCGGCCAGGTGGCCACCTCCGGAACCAAAGCGACCAACGTCACGCTGACCATCGAAGGACAGCAGCCGATCAGCTGGAACGTCGAGCCGAACCAGCCGATCGATCTCGAGACCACCGAGAACGAGCACGTGCTCACCGATCTCGGCGCCAAGCCCGGCGCCACGCTGCGCGCGAAGGCGACCGCTGACGGCCAGACCGAAGACCAGAAGACCATCCCGGTCATCGCCGGGCACCTCAAGGAGTACTCGTCGCTGGTGCCGAGCAGCGAGCCCAGCTCGCCTGCTGCGACCTCGTCATCCGAGACGCAGTCGCCGAACGGCACCACGGCATCCACCTCGCCGAGCGAAGCCGCGACGCCGTCGCACGCAACGCACTGACCGGCTGATCGCCGGCGGACGCACGAGACGTCACGCCTCGAGTTTGTACCCCAATCCCCGCACTGTCACCAGACGCTGCGGGTGCTTGGGGTCTTTCTCTATCTTCGAGCGGATGCGCTTGACATGCACGTCCAAGGTCTTGGTGTCGCCGAAGTAGTCGGGCCCCCACACCTGGTCGATCAGCTGGCCTCGAGTCAGCACACGGCCCACGTTCTCAGCGAGGTAGGCCAACAGTTCGAACTCCTTCAGCGGCAGATAGACCTCGCCGCCCTCGACGCTGACCACATGCGAATCGAGGTCGATGCGAATGCCGCCGGCCTCGATGACCGTGATCTCATCGCCGCCGACGTCGGCCCCGCCGCTGCGTCGCAGCACTGCGCGCACGCGAGCCAGCAGTTCCTGAGATGAGTAGGGCTTGGTCACATAGTCGTCTGCGCCGACCTCCAGACCGAGCACCGTGTCGAGCTCGGTGTCCTTCGCGGTGAGCATGATGACGGGGACGTCCGAGGTCTGACGGATCTGCCGACAGACGTCGAGACCGTTCATGCCCGGCAGCATGAGGTCGAGCAGAATGAGGTCCGGCTCGACTTGGGCGAAGGCCTCGAGAGCCTTGAGACCGTCGTGCGCGACCGTGACCTCATAGCCCTCGCGTCGCAGCAGGTATGTCAGGGGCTCGCTGATCGACGGCGCGTCCTCGACTAGCAGCAGGTGCGTCAACGTGTCTTCCTCTCGTCGCGCGGCGGCAGCAGGCCGCCGTCTTGCCAGAACCGGCTCCGGCATCTGATGAACAGGGGGCGGATGTCAGAGGTCACGGCCGCCGCACCACCACGGGAGCGGCTGTGGGCGTCTCGCGATCGGTGCCGATCACCTGCCCGGTCAGGTCTCCGCTGCGCGGAAGATTCAGGGTGAAGCTCGAGCCGATGCCGACCCTGGACCAGACGCTGACCGTGCCGCCATGGGTGCGGGCGACATGCTTGACGATGCTGAGCCCCAGACCGGTGCCCCCTGTGCCGGTGGAGCGCACCCGCGCAGGGTCGACCCGATAGAAGCGTTCGAAGATGCGTGCCTGCTGCGCCTTCGAGATGCCCTCGCCTTTGTCGGTGACGACGATCGAGACGCCATCATCACGGCCTGAGGCCAGCACGCCGACGTCACTGCCCTGGGGCGAGTACTCGATGGCGTTCGTGAGCAGATTGGCGACCGCCGAGACCAGGGACTTCTCGTCGCCCTCGATGCGCAGGTCGCCCTCAGTGCGCGCGGAGAGGCTGACCCCTTTGCGCTGTGCCGTCACCTGCGCAGTGGCTATGGCCGCGTCGACCACTGCCGCCAGATCGACGTCGGAGAACTGCGTACGCTGGTCGAGCTCGCTCTCGATGCGGCTCAGCGAGAGGATGTCTCCGACCATGTCGCTCAGCCGCTGCGTCTCGGAACGCAGCTGCCGGGCGAACCGGCTCACCATCTCAGGGTCGTCCGCAGAATCGGCGAGAGCCTCGCTGAGCAGCAGCACCGCGGCGATGGGCGTCTTCAGCTCGTGACTGACGTTTGTCGTGAAGTCGCGGCGCATGGCCTCGACCAGCACCTCTTGGGTGCGGTCTTCGACGACGACGAGGATGTACCGGTTGCCCAGCACCGAGACGTGCGTGGTGACGTGGCTGTCTGCCCGGTCGCCGCGGCCGCGGCGCAGCACGAGCTCCTGCTGCACTGCGGTGCCGGTCTCTCTGACCTGGTCGATGTCATGGGTGATCTCGTCGAGCACCACACGTCGGCCGGAGACGATGCCCAACGGCTTGAGCGACGGAGTGGTCAGCAGCACCTCGTTCGACGCGTTCACGACGAAGGCGGGAAAGGGCAGAGCCTCCAGCGACTGCACGACGCCGTCGGGCAGAATCTGAGCGACCATATACCGACCGCGTTCGCCCTTCTGATACGAGCGAAAGAGCAGCAGCCCGACGGTCGTCGCCACGAGCGCGCCGACCAATGCGGCGAGAACGACCGTCCAAAGACCCATGGGCACCATTCTAGGCAAGGAGGTTGGCACAGAATCGTCACGGCCGTCGCATGGTAAGCTGCCGGTTCGTTCGTGTTCAGCGTCACTTCACCGGTTGTTCACTTCACTCCGAGATGATCAGCAGCGTTGTTCAGCATCGCTGACCCGTCACGTCGTTAGGAATCCCGTGCGCATCGTTTTCCAGCAGGAGCTCGAAGAGGTCCAGGGCAAGCTCGTCGAGATCTCGACACTCGTCTCCGAGGCCATCGAGAAGGCCGTCACCGCATTCAACGAGTCGAATGTGCATCTCGCCGAAGAGGTCATCGACAACGACGACCGCATCGACGAGCTCGCCTCCGATCTCACCGAGCTCTCGATCATGATTCTCGCCAAGCAGCAGCCGGTTGCGCGAGATCTTCGCACCATCGTGAGCACTCTGCGCATCACCGCATCGGTCGAACGCATGGGCGACCTCGCCGCACACGTCGCCCAGCTGGCCCGGTACCGCTTTCCCGATCGCGTCGTTCCCGGCGATCTGCGCGACACCTTCATGCGCCTCGGCGCACTCGACGTCGCCATCGCCAAGAAGGTGCCCGAGCTCCTGGCCACCCAGGATCTCGAGCTCGCCGAGGCGATCCGTCAGGCCGACGACGAGGTCGACGCACTGCACAAGCACGTGTTCGACACCGTGCTCTCTGACGAGTGGAAGAACGCTGCGCTCGACACCGTCGACGTGACCCTCGCCAGCCGCTACCATGAGCGCTTCGCCGACCACGCGGTCAACATCGCCAACATGGTCATCTACCTGGCCACGGGCGACTGGGCGAACGAGGGAGACGAGAGCGACAGCAGCCCGCTCTGATCGCCTCCCCTCCCACAAGCGACATGTCAGAAGAGGGCCCCGACACTGTGCTGAGCAGTGTCGGGGCCCTCTTCTGACGGGGCTCAGTCGGTCACTTCTGTTTGCGCCCCTGAGCGGCAACGGCGGCGGCACCGGCCGCGGCGGCTTCGGGGTCGAGGTACTCGCCGCCCGGCACGAGGGGGCGCAGCTCCTCGTCCAGACGATAGACCAGAGGGATGCCCGTCGGAATGTTCAGCTTGGCGATCTCGTCGTCAGGCACCCGATCAAGGTGCTTGACGAGCGCACGCAGCGAATTGCCGTGCGCCGTGACCAGCACCGTGCGGCCGGCTGCGAGATCGGGCACGATGGCATCCTGCCAGTACGGCACCAGTCGGCCCAGCACGTCTTTGAGGCACTCCGATCGCGGCACGCGCTCGAGCAGCCCGTAGCGGGGATCGTTCGTCTGGGCGTACTCGTCGTCTTCGGCGATCTCAGGAGGCGCGATGTCGTACGAGCGGCGCCAGGTCATGAACTTCTCTTCGCCGTACTTCTCGAGGGTCTCACTCTTGTTCTTGCCCTGCAGCGCGCCATAGTGACGCTCGTTCAGACGCCAGGAACGGCGCACGTCGATCCAGTGACGATCCGCTGCCTCCAGCGCGAGATTCGCCGTCTTGATCGCACGTTTGAGCACAGACGTATGCACGACGTCAGGCAGCACACCCGCCTCGGCGAGCAGCTCGCCTGCGTGCCGTCCCTCTTCGACACCCTTCTCGGACAGGTCGGCGTCGACCCACCCGCAGAAGAGATTCAGCTTGTTCCATTCACTGTTGCCGTGGCGCAGCAGCACCAATGTGCGCGTCTCTTGAGTCATGCGACAAGTCTACCCGGCCGGCCCGCTCCTGACGCCGCTCGAACGTCTCACCTCGACGTCGTACGTCAGTGCGCCCGGCGACGCGCCCGACGCAGATCGCGTACGGCAGAGGCGGCCAGTCCCCCGGCATCCGCCGGCACGATCGCCTCCTGCCGAGCGACCATCGTCTCGTCGCCGTGCTGCACGGTCAGCTCGGCGTCGAGAGCGAGCCCGCGTCGCACCACCGCGAGCGCGACGGGCCCCATCTCCCAGTGCATGCCTCCGGTCGTGACGGTACCGACCTGCTGGTCTCCTGCCAGCACGGCGTCGCCGTGTTCGACCCAGGTGTCACTGCCGTCGAGCTGCAGCAGCACGAGTCGCCGCGGCGGGTGGCCCAGATTGTGCACCTTGGCGATGGTCTCCTGACCCGGATAGCAGCCTTTGTCGAGATGCACTGCGCTGCGCAGCCAGTCGAGCTCATGCGGAATCGTGCGGTCGTCGACTTCGTCGGCCTCACGCGGGCGAGCCGCCGCGATGCGCAGCGCCTGCCAGGCGTCGCCGCCGGAACGGCGCACTTCGGCGTCGTCGAGCAGCGTCTTCGCCTCGGCACGCCGGCTGCCGTCGACGAAGGCGATGCGCCAGGTCCACGTCTCGTACTCGACTGTCTCAGCGTCGGCGTACTGCCAGCCTCCGACGGCCAGGTGCGCCCACGGGTCGCACCAGACGAAGTCGGCGAGCTGTTCGAGCGCCGGCTGCCAGTCACGGCCGTTGACGGCGAACCAGCCGACCTGCGCAAAACGCGAGGTGGCATCCTCGGCGTCAACCCGCAGCATGAAGCGCATCTTGTGCACCCATTCGACCACGCGCTCCGCGCCACCGCGCTCGGGCAGCAGCCAGACGTCGTCATCGGCGCCGCCGACGGCACCGACGGCGAACTGCACATGGCCGGCGGCATCGAGCAGCAGAGCCTCATCGCTGGCGCCTGCGGGCAGGGATCCGACGTCACGAGAGAGCAGCACGTTGAGAAAGCGCTCGCGATCGGCGCCGGTCACGTGAACGACGTCACGCGTGGGGATGCTCAGCACCGCCCGCCCCGTGATCAGCCGATGCTGCTCGCCGAGGGGATCACCGAGCTGTCGGGGCTCGAGCGGTGCGCGGGAGGTCACTCAGCGGCTCCCGCATCTGCGCCGGAGACACCGCGGCGAGCCAACACGCCCGAGGCCATCGAGGCCATCGGCCGGCCGAACGCGGCGATGTCCCACGCCCACATCAGCTGGCCGTCGACCAGGCCGTACATGCGTTCGGCGGCGGTATAGAGACGCGACTCTGCCGGGCGCAGCACGGCATCAGTCCCGATCTGCACGCGGGGGCCGTTGATGGTGCCGACATAGAGCTCGCTGATGCCGTCAGGGTGCAGCACGCTCACCTCGAGCGGAAACCCGGTCTCGGAACGCAGCTCGTCGACGTCGTCGATGGTGCGTGCGGCACCGTCGGCCCCGGGCAGCAGTGCAGGCCCGTGATCGGCAGGCCGCTCGGGCGCGGCCAGGCGCCAGTAACCGGTCTCTGTCGTCAGCGGGGTGCGCTCATCGTCGAGCAGCCAGTAGTACGAGTTGTAGTGCAGGTCAGCCAGGCCCTCATTGGTGAAGCTGACACGCTGCCCGAACTCGTATTCGACGTGGTCTTCGTCGACCCCGTAGCTGACGACGCCTGTGCCCTCCCACACGCCGATCAGCCAGCTGAGCGGGTTGACCTCGGCGGGCAGCCCCTCTGGGATGTCAAACACGCTCAGCGCTGACCCTTGAAGAGCTTGACCAGCACGGTCACCGACACGAAGGCGATCGCGAGGCTGGCCAGTGCGAGCAGGCCGACGAAGAAAATCTCAAGTGCAACGATTCCGTCCATGCCAGCAGTCTAACCCGTTCCGCACCCCCCCTCGCGCACGCCCCGAGCAGGGGTATGGATGAGGCTGAGACGCGGCGCTGACGCCGATCGCCCCCAGCCTCGACTATGATGAGGTCAACTTTCCCTAGGAAGGCCCCCAGTGTCGAAGCTCGTCGTTCTCACCAGCATGAAAGACGGCGTGCTGCCCGCTCTCACCCTGCTCAGCCACCAGGTCACGACCGTGCAGCCGTCGAGCAACAGCGTCATGTCATGCATCGACGCCGACGTCGTTCTCGTCGACGCTCGGGCCGACCTGCCTGCCGCGCGACAGTTCTGCTCGCTGATGGCCGCCTCTCATCTCGATGTCGCGGTCATTCTGGTCGTGACCGAAGGCGGACTCGCCGCGATCAGCCGCGACTGGGGCGCATCCGACTTCATTCTGTCGACCGCCGGCCCAGCCGAGATCGACGCTCGCATACGTCTGGCCCGACGCATCAGCGCAGCCGTCGAGCAGGACGGCCCCTCGGTCATCCGCGCTGCCGGGCTCACCATCGACGAAGCCAGCTACTCGGCGCGCATCAACGGCAAACCGCTCGATCTCACGTACAAAGAGTTCGAGCTGCTGCGCTTTCTCGCCGGCCGCCCCGGCCGAGTGTTCACCCGCGAGCAGCTGCTCAGCGAAGTCTGGGGCTACGACTACTTCGGCGGCACCCGAACAGTGGACGTGCACGTGCGTCGTCTGCGCGCCAAGCTCGGCGAGCTCGACTCATTGATCGGCACCGTGCGCAACGTGGGCTATCGCTTCAACCCGGTCGACCAGGAGCGCCCCATAGCCGCGGCGAACGGCGCCGCCAGCGGAGCGGGCGTGTGATCGTCTCGGCAATCGACGGGCCACGGCCGGTGCGCTCCGCCGATCTGCGGGCGCTGCGCGACCTCGCCGCACGGGCGTTCCAGGCTGACGGAGCCCAGCCCTTCAACGACCACTCATGGAGCCAGCTGAGCGAGGGTCAGGCCCGCGTGGCACTGATACACGCCGACGAGAAGACGCTGACTGCCGCCGCAGTCGTCACCGGCGACGAATTCGAGCTCGTGGTCGCCCCTGACGCGCGCCGGCAGGGGCTCGGCAGGCGACTGTGGCAGGCAGCGGTCGGCGCCGGCGGACGCCTCGTCTGGACCCACGGGGGGCTTGACGCGGCTCGGGCGCTCGCCACGGCATGCGGCGCCGTCGCGATTCGCGAGCTGCTGCTGATGCAGCTGCCGCACCATGCGCTGCTGGAGCTGACCGATTCCGACGCACCCACCCGGGCGCTGCCAGACGGGCTCGAGCTGCGAACCATGCAGACAGGCCGCGACGAGCAGGCCTGGCTCGATCTGAATGCGCGGGCCTTCGCAGCGCATCCAGAGCAGGGCCAGATCACCGCTGACGATCTCGCCGCGCTGCAGCGCGAGAGCTGGTACTCGCCCGACGACGTGCTGCTGCTCTGGCAGGCTGACGAACTTGTCGGGTTCAACTGGACGAAGATCGCACCCGGCCCCGACGGCAGACCCGAGGGCGAGATCTACGCGATCGCGGTGAGCCCCGACCACAGCGGACGCGGTCTCGGGCGGGTGCTCATGGAGCATGGCCTTCGCCATCTGGCAGAGAGCGTCACCGACGTGTCGCTGTATGTCGAAGCAGACAATGTGCCTGCCCTCGCGCTCTACCGCCGACTCGGTTTCGAGGAGCGTTCACGAGATATTCATTGGCAGGTGAGATGATTGAGGAATGAGCGAACCGTCACAGCAGACTAAGACGAAGAACAGCCAGGGGAAGAGCACCGTCACAGGGCCTTCGCCCACGGCCGCAGCAGAGCCGAAGAGCGCACAGCTGCCACCCGACCGCTATCTGGATCGAGAGCTCTCGTGGCTGGGGTTCAACGAGCGCGTGCTGGAGCTGGCCGCAGACCCCGGGCTGCAGCTGCTCGAGCGAGCTTCGTTTCTGGCCATCTTCGCGAACAACCTCGACGAGTTCTTCATGGTGCGCGTCGCCGGCCTGAAGCGCCGCGTGGCACTCGGCATCGCCGTTCCCGCCGTTTCGGGCTATGCCCCGCTCGAGCTGCTCAGCGCGATCTCGAAAGAGGCACACCGTCTGCAGGAGCGCCAGTCGAGCATCCTGCACGAGCACGTTCTGCCAGAACTCGAGAAGGTCGGCATCGGCATCTCGCACTTCGACGACCTCGATCAGGCCGACCGCGCTCGTCTGCGCACCTACTTCGATGAGAAGGTCTTTCCGATCCTGACCCCTTTGGCGGTCGATTCGGCGCATCCCTTCCCGTACATCTCTGGCCTCTCGCTCAACTTGGCCGTGATCGTGCGCAACCCCACGACGAACAAGCGCGAGTTCGCCCGCGTCAAAGTGCCGCAGTCACTGCCCCGCTTCATTCGCGTCGGCGAGATCGGCGACGCGCAGACGCATTTCGTCCCGCTCGAAGAGCTCATCTCTGCGCATCTCGACCAGCTCTTCCCCGGCATGGAGGTCGTCGAGTCGCACGCCTTCCGCGTCACTCGCAACGAAGACCTCGAGGTCGACGAAGACGAGGCGGAGAATCTGCTGCAGGCGCTTGAGAAGGAGCTTCTGCGCCGCCGTTTCGGCCCGCCGGTTCGCCTCGAGGTGGCCAGCGACATCAACCCGACGATCCTCGAGCTGCTGGTCAGCGAACTGGGCGTGCAGAACGAAGACGTCTACAAGCTGCGCGAGCCGCTCGACCTCACCGGCCTGTTCGCCATCTCGGGGCTGAACAGACCCGAGCTGCACTACCCTGTCGCCGTTCCCGTCACCAATCGCTTTCTGCAGGACATCGAGCCGCATCAGCACGCCGAGTTCTTCGGGGCGATTCGTAAGCAGGACATCCTGCTGCATCACCCCTACGAGTCGTTCGCGACCAGCGTGCAGGCGTTCCTGGAGCATGCTGCGGCCGACCCGACCGTGCTCGCCATCAAGCAGACGCTGTACCGCACCTCGGGCGACAGCCCGATCGTGCAGGCGCTGATCGACGCGGCCGACGCAGGCAAGCAGGTGCTTGCCCTCGTCGAGATCAAAGCACGCTTCGACGAGGCCAACAACATCTCGTGGGCACGCAAGCTCGAACGCGCCGGCGTGCACGTCGTCTACGGTCTGGTCGGGCTGAAGACGCACTGCAAGCTCTCGCTCGCCGTGCGCGAAGAAGAGGGCCGTCTGGTGCGCTACAGCCACGTCGGCACCGGAAACTACAACCCGAAGACCGCACGTCTCTACGAAGACCTCGGCCTGCTCACCGCCTCCGAGGAGGTCGGAGCCGACCTGGGCCGGCTGTTCAACCACCTCTCGGGATACTCGGCCGAGTCGGACTACAACCGTCTGCTGGTCGCCCCCAAGACCATTCGCACGGGCCTGATCGATCTGGTCGACCAAGAGATCGCGCATGCACGCGCAGGCAAGACGAGCGGCATCAAGATCAAGGTCAACTCGCTGGTCGACGAGCAGATCATCGATTCGCTCTATCGTGCCAGCCAGGCCGGCGTTCCCGTCGAGGTCTGGGTGCGCGGCATCTGCGCACTCAAGCCGGGCGAGCCGGGGCTCAGCGAGAACATCACCGTACGCTCGGTGCTCGGTCGCTTTCTCGAGCACTCGCGAATCTTCTGGTTCGCGAACGAGGGCGACCCGATCGTGTACATCGGCAGCGCCGACATGATGCATCGCAACCTCGATCGTCGTGTCGAGGCGCTCGTGCGGCTGGTCGACCCCGACCAGATCTCAGAGCTCACCGATCTGCTCGCGATGGGTGTCGCCGACACCACCTCGTCATGGCACCTCAGCGCAGACGGCAGCTGGAAACGTCACTACCTCGACGATCACGGCAACCGGCTGCTCGATGTGCAGGAGGAGCTCCTGCGCATCGCCGCGACGCGCAAGGCTCGGGCTCGGGCGAAGCGCAAATGATCGTCGCCGCCGGAGTGCTCTGCTGGCGACGCATCGCCGGCGAGCCCTACATTCTGGTCATCCACCGCGCTGCCCATGATGACTACTCGTTTCCCAAGGGCAAACAGGACCCAGGCGAGAGCGTGCCTGAGACGGCCATTCGCGAGCTGCGCGAAGAGAGCCGGATTCGGGCCGCTCTCGGGCCGTATCTCGACGCCGTGCACTATCACGTCGGGGGCAAGCCCAAGGTCGTGCACTACTGGACCTCTCAGATCTCTGCCGAGCAGGTCAAAGACAGCGCAAAGCACTTCTCGCCGAATCACGAGGTCGACGAGCTGCTCTGGCTGCCCTTCGCCGAAGCGCAGCGACTGCTGACCTACGACTTCGACCGCGAGCTGCTCACTCGACTCGAGGGTCAGCTGCCCACGCTCGACCGCCCGATCCTCACGGTGGGGGTGCTGCGACACGCCAAGGCCACATCCCGTGTCGACTGGAGCAAAGGCGAGGCCAGCCGCCCGCTGACCTCGCACGGACAGTCCCAGTCCACACACCTGGCTGCGCTGCTGCAGTGCTGGGGAACGTTCCAGCAGATCGTGACGAGCCCGTGGCAGCGCTGTCTGTCAACGGTGCAGCCGTATGCGACAGCCTGCGGAACGCGCGTGCGTCGTGCCAGCGAACTCACCGAGACCGACTATGCCACCGACCCCGAGGCCTCGGAGCATCTGGTCACCGACGTCGTCTCGCAGGGACGTTCGGCTCTCTTCTGCACCCACCGGCCGGTGCTTCCGGGCGTGCTCTCGGCAGTCGGCGCGCTCATCGACGAGCCGGCCCGCGCCCGGCTGCTCTCACATGCCACGCTGGCACCAGCAGAGCTGGTGATCGCGCAGATCGCCCAGACGGGCGACACCGAGCACCCGTTCGAACTCGTCACGGTGGCGACCTATGCTCCCTTCGACGAAGAGAATGAGAGCTGACCTGCCTCGCCGCTGAGCGAAGCGCTGAGCGAGCACGGCAACCTGCCCGGGCCATCCTATTCACGAGGTGGCTCGGGCAGAGTGCTCTCAGGGCACGACCCGAACGGCCCTCCGTCGTTCACCTGCCGTTAAGGCACTGGTGAGAATCTCGACACCGAGCATCCGTAGGTTGAGAACCGAACCGGGCCGCTTCTCCCTGCGGCCGCATGCAAGAAACCTGAAAGGGTACATCGTGAAGAAGACTCGCCTCATCCAGGCCGCCGCACTGCTCGGCGTCGCCGCTATCTCGCTGTCGGCCTGCGCCAGCAACGAGAGCGGCAGCAGCTCATCGACCTCTTCGCTGAGCGGTCAGATCAGCGGCTCGGGAGCTTCGAGCCAGAGCGGCGCGCAGGAGGCATGGAAGGCCGGCTTCACCGCTGCGAACTCGGGCGTGACCGTCAACTACGACCCCGAGGGCTCGGGCGCCGGACGCAAGGCGTTCATCGGCGGCACCGCCGACTTCGCGGGCAGTGACGCCGCTGTCAGCACCGATGAGCTGGCCGGCAAGTTCGCCGCCTGCAAGACCAGTGACATCGTCGAGATTCCCGCGTACATCTCGCCCATCGCCGTGGCCTTCAAGCTCAACGGTATCGACTCGCTGAGCCTGGACGCTCCGACGATCACCAAGATCTTCGCCGGTCAGATCACCAAGTGGAACGACCCGGCCATCGCCGACCTCAACTCCGGTGTCACGCTGCCCGACACCACCATCAAGGTGATCTTCCGCGGCGACGAGTCGGGCACCACCAAGAACTTCCTGAACTACCTGAAGTCAGAGGCCGCTGACGCCTTCGGCGGCGCAGAGGTCGGCGAGACCTTCCCCTTCGCCTCAAACCCGAACGCACAGTCGGCTCAGAAGACCCAGGGCGTCAAGCAGGCGCTGAGCAGCGCAGAGGGTGCCATCGGCTACCTCGACGCCTCTCAGGCCGGCGACCTCGGCACTGTCGCCGTCAACGGCGTCAAGTACTCGGCCGACGCTGCCGCCAAGATCGTCGAGCACTCGAAGCTCATCGACGGCCGCGGCGACGCCGATCTGGCGTACAAGCTCGACTACAGCGTCGAGGGTGCCTACCCGATCGTGCTGGTCAGCTACCTGATCGGCTGCCAGGAGTACCAGACCGAAGGCAAGGGCGAGCTCGTCAAGGCCTACTTCGAGTACGTCATCAGCGCCGACGGCCAGAAGCAGGCTGCTGACCACGCCGGCTCGGCGCCGCTGAGCGATGCCGTCACCGAGAAGGCGAAGACCGCGGTCAACGCGATCAAGTAGCCAGAGACACCCGGTCGCCCATCGCGAGCCTCGCTGAGGCGGAGCGACACACCTTCGTCGCTCCGCCTCAGTCATCACCCAGCAGCACTTCTCCACGCGCCTCCACGTTCTGACCCGATGGGAACCATGAGCACCACCACAAGCCCTCAAGCCGCACCCCGGGCGAAACAGCGCCCCGGCGACATCGTCTTCTCACGCACGTCGCTCATCGCCGGCGTGCTGATCCTGGTCATCCTCGCCGGAGTCGCGATCTTCCTGGTCGGGCAGGCACTGCCCGCGTTCGGAGCATCGCGGGCGAGCGGCGACATTCCCGGCACGGCAGGCGACAACGTCTGGGAGTACGTCGGGCCGCTCGCCTTCGGCACGCTGTGGGTCGCCCTGATCGCCCTCCTGATCGCATTTCCGTTCTCGATCGGCATCGGCCTGTTCATCTCGCACTACGCGAACCGCAAGTTCGCTCAGGTTCTCGGCTACGTCATCGACCTCCTGGCCGCCATCCCCTCAGTCGTCTTCGGCCTCTGGGGCATCGCAGTGCTCGCGCCGGCCATCAAGCCCTTCTACGACTGGCTGTCGACCTACCTCGGATGGATCCCGCTGTTCGCCGGCCCGGTCGCCAACCCAGCCACCTCGGTACTGACCGCAGCCATCGTGCTGGCGATCATGATCCTGCCGATCATGACCGCCATGAACCGCGAAGTCTTTCTTCAAACCCCGGCTCTGCACGAAGAAGCCGCTCTCGCTCTCGGTGCCACCCACTGGGAAATGATCAAGATGGCGGTGCTGCCCTTCGCACGCCCGGGCATCATCTCAGGTGCGATGCTCGGCCTCGGCCGCGCACTCGGCGAGACCATGGCCGTGGCCATGGTGCTCTCGGCTACGCCCGGGCTAGTCAGCTTTGCTCTCTTGCAGGGGCAGAACCCGAACACCATCGCCGCCGCCATCGCGCAGAACTTTCCCGAGGCCTCAGGCACGAAGATCAGCGTGCTGATCTTCGGCGGTCTCGTGCTCTTCGTGATCAGCATCGCCGCCAACCTCGGCGCCCGCTGGATCGTCAACCGCCGCAAGGAATTCTCAGGAGCCAACTGATGAGCACAGCCAGCACTCTCTCAGCCTCTTCGGCGTTGGCCGGCAACAGCCGACGGCGCCGGGCCAAAGACGTCACGATGCGCGTGGTGGTCTGGGGCGCATTCCTCATCGCGCTGATCCCACTCGTCTCACTGCTCTGGGTCGTCGTCTCGAAGGGGCTCTCGCGCTTTGACGGCGAGTTCTTCAACAGTTCGATGCAGGTGCCGCTGGGCGCCCCCGGCGGCGCGATCCATGCCATCGTGGGCACCCTCATAGTCACGGGTTGGGCCGCGCTCATCTCGGTGCCGATCGGACTGATGACGGCGGTGTATCTCGTCGAGTACGGCCATGGCAGGCTCGCCAAGTCAATCACGTTCTTCGTCGACGTGATGACCGGCATCCCCTCGATCGTCGCCGGTCTGTTCGCCTTCTCAGTGTTCGTGATCTTCTTCGGCGCCGACGCGAAGATGGGCATCACCGGTGCGGTCGCCCTGTCAGTGCTCATGATCCCCGTGGTCGTGCGCTCGACCGAAGAGATGCTTCGCCTGGTGCCAAACGAGCTGCGAGAGGCCTCATACGCCCTCGGCGTGCCGAAGTGGCTCACCATCGTCAAGGTCGTGCTGCGCACCTCAGTGGCCGGCATCATGACCGGTGTCATGCTCGCCCTCGCCCGCGTCATCGGCGAGACAGCTCCTCTGCTGGTCACCGCCGGCCTGGCTTCGAACATGAACTACAACGCGTTCTCAGAGCGCATGACGACCCTGCCGGTGTTCGTGTACAACCAGTACCAGAACCCCGGCATCGACGCCGACCCGTACTATGCCCGCGCCTGGGCCGGTGCGCTGACCCTGGTGCTGATCGTCATGGTGCTGAACCTCGCGGCACGCATCATCGCCAAGATCTTCTCACCGAAGTCGCGCTAGCTCCACCCTCGCCTCCGACCTGCAGACCCACATCGTAAGGATTCACAGAACATGTCAAAACGCATCGTCGCCAAGGATCTCAACGTCTACTACAGCAAGTTCCTGGCCGTCGCCGATGTCAGCATGGACATCGAGCCGAAGTCAGTGACGGCCTTCATCGGTCCCTCGGGCTGTGGCAAGTCGACGTTCCTGCGCACGCTCAACCGCATGCACGAGGTCATTCCCGGCGCCCGTGTCGAGGGCGAAGTGCTGCTCGACGGCGAGAACCTCTACGGCCCGGGCGTCGACCCGGTGCTCGTGCGCCGCCAGGTGGGCATGGTGTTCCAGCGCCCCAACCCGTTTCCGACCATGTCGATTCGCGAGAACGTGCTGGCCGGCGTCACGCTGAACAACAGACGCATCTCGCGCAGCGACGCCGACGAGCTCGTGGAGAAGTCGCTGCGGGGAGCAAACCTCTGGAACGAGGTCAAAGACCGACTCGACGCCCCGGGCTCAGGCCTCTCGGGAGGCCAGCAGCAGCGTCTGTGCATCGCGCGCACCATCGCGGTGAAGCCCGATGTGGTGCTGATGGACGAGCCCTGCTCCGCACTCGACCCGATCTCGACGCTGGCCATCGAAGATCTGATCGAAGAGCTGAAGCTGCAGTACACGATCGTGATCGTGACGCACAATATGCAGCAGGCCTCACGTGTCTCTGACAAGACCGCGTTCTTCAACATCGAGGGCACCGGCAAGCCTGGCCGTCTCATCGAGTACGACGACACGCGCAAGATCTTCGCCAATCCGGCTGAGAAAGAGACCGAGGACTACATCTCGGGACGCTTCGGATAGAGCAAACACCGGCTGCCGTCGGCTTCGGAGGGGGAAGCCGACGGCGTCAGTGTCGGGTCACTCCGGATCGCTGGGATCGAGCGGGGCGTGATGGTCAAGGGCCACCACGCCCCGCTTCCAGTACCCCTGCACGTCGAGATCGCGACGGTCGAGCACCTCGAGACCGCGCAGATGACGCCGCACCGGAATCAGCGCCGACGCCTCGCCTGCCGCCCAGACGAACGTGCCCGCATCGAAGTCGATGCCGGCGACGGCATCCTCGAGAGCCGATGACGGCGCATCCGCAGGCACCCAGTTCAGGCTGGCGATGCGGGTTCGCAGCCGCACGTCGAGATACTCGGCATCGGCCTCGTCAGTGCCCCACACGATCACGTCGATGACCGTACGACCCGGCAGAGTCTCGAGCCAGCGGGCCAAGGCGGGCAGTGCCGTCGCATCCGCGATCAGCACGGCGCGAGCGGCTTCGAGCGGAGCCGTGCGCGATCCACGCGGGCCCGCGATCACCAAGTGGTCTCCGACGGCTGCCGCACGCGCCCAGTTCGTCGCCGGTCCGCCTTCGTGCAGCACGAAGTCAATGTCGATCTGTGCCTCGTGCCCGCCCTCGGCGGCACGCCACGCGCGTGGGGTGTAGTCACGGCTGATCAGCGGCGCATCAGGGCGTCGCAGGCGGCCCTCGGCATCGACGGCGGGCGCGTTGATCACCCCGTGCGCGTCAGGCAGAAAGAGCTTGACGTGATCGGCCGGCCCGGGTGCGAGAAAGTCGTCGAGCGTCGGCGACGAGAAGGTGATTCGCCGCATGGAAGGCGAGATCTGCGAGACGGCGCTGACCGTCACCTCGCGAACTCTGAGGTCATGGCGGATGCGCTGGCGGTCGAGCATGTCGGATCCTGTCTCTCTCGGGGAGGCAGCCGATCGGCACGTCATCGCCCTCGATCAGAAGTGGTGTGGCCAGGCCGCGAACGCCTCTCGGCGGAAGGCCGCTCGAAGCGGCAAAAGTTGGAGCCCGGGGTTACACGACCTGGCCAGCTCCCGTTGCCGAGAGCCATGTCAGTCTAGGGCATCCTGCGTCCAGAGCACAGCCCCCCTGCGAAAGACCACGACCATGTCGGTGAGCGTCCCGGCCTGGCGGGTGAGTCGTGCGGCCGCATCCGGCTCGGTGAGCTCGATCACGTCGACGTGCGCCAGGCAGCCGGCCGCGAGAACGCTGCAGAACGCCGCCGCCTGCATCAGAGCCAGGTGGAAGTCGCCGCTGAAGACGCCCCGCAGGATGCGTTCGCTGAGTCGCTGCACTTCGAGCACCTGTGCGGGCGTGTCGAGCCCGGTGACGATCGGGTCTGCGGTGCTCAGCCGCCGGACCCCGAGGTCGTAGAGCGCGGTCACCTCTTCGGTCGACGCCATGATGAGGCTGCGCAGCAGATAGATGCGCCAGAGCACGCCGGGCAGACTCTCGGCAGAGGCGGTCGCCCAAAGCTCCGTGATCGTTTCGACGCCGTGCTCGTCGGTGTAGTGAGACAGTCGTTTGAGCACGTTCTCATCGTCCATGCCTCGAGCCCGAGCCATCAGAGTTCGGGCGGTCTCATGAGCTAGGCGGTAGACCGCCGCCGGGTCGGCTGCGCCTTCGATTCTTTCGAACTCCCCGTCGCCGAAGAGCACGGGTCTGTGGTGTTCTCTCACCGCTCCAGTGTATGCGGAGGCCTCTGCCGCCGCTGCACTCGGCGACGCCGTCCGAGCCTGTCGACGTCGATCACGGCGATCTCGGTCGTCACGGTCGAGACCGGCTGAGTGACAGGCTGCCGATCGCCGTCGTCACCGGCCCCCGCGTGCTCGGCTCTGGGCTTCGAGGCGGCCGCAAGGTCGACATCCGCCGGCGTGCGAGCCTCACCCCCGTCGAGCTCGATGACGAAGGCATGACGCAGCCCGCCGTCGGGGTTTCGGTGCAGACGGCCATGGTGCGTGAGAAAGAGCCACCAGGCCGCCGCTCCTGCTGCTGCCAGACCCGAGGCTGCGGCGACGACCAACGACCAGCGAGGGCCGAACGTGTTCGCCACCCAGCCGACCAGCGGTGCGCCGAACGGGGTTCCGCCCATCAGCAGCGCCATGTAGAGCGCCATCACGCGGCCGCGCACGGTGGGGGCACTGGTCAGCTGCACGTAGCCGTTGGCGCTGGCGAGAATGGTCTGCGTACACAGCCCCAGCGCGACCAGTGCGATCGCGAAGGTGAGCAGCGTCGGGGCGAAGGCGGCTCCGAGCATGACGAACCCGAAGCCGACGGCACCGAGCATCACGCTGCGCAGCCGAGGCCGTTCGAGAGAGGCGCTGATGAGCGCACCGACGAGCGAGCCGATGCCGAGCACCGACGAGATGACGCCGTACTCCTGCGCCCCCTGCTGATACGTGACAGTGACCATCGCCGAGAGCAGAACCGGAAAGTTCATGCCGAAGGTGCCGATCAAGAAAATCATCAGCATCACGAGCTGCAGATCGGAGCGTCCGCGCACGTAGCGAATGCCCTCGAGGATGCCGCTGGTGCGCGCCGTCTTGGGCGTGGTCGCGACGGGTTCGCCGTAGTAGTCGCGAGGACGAATCAGCAGCAGCGCCGCGATCACCCCGACGAAGGTGAATCCGTTGATCACGAACACCCAGCCCGCGCCGACGATCGCGATGAGCACACCGGCGACGGCCGGGCCGGCCATGCGCGAGAGGTTGAACGACGTGGAGTTGAGCGCGACCGCGTTGCCGACCGCTCCACGGGGAACCAGGTCGCTGACGAACACCTGACGGGCCGGGGTGTCGAACGCACTGACCACGCCGAGGGCAAGGGCGAAGGCATAGATGTGCAGCAGATCGGGGCTGCCGAGCAGCACCCAAGCGCCCAAGGCGAAGCCGAGCAGCCCCATGACGATCTGGGTCACCAACAGCACACGACGACGCTGGAACCGGTCGCACACCATTCCGGCCAGCGGCGTCAGCAGGAGCTGCGGGCCGAACTGCAGGGCCGTGATGACGCCGACGGCAGCCGCGTCGTGGTCGGTGAGCTGGGTCAGAACGATCCAGTCTTGGGCCGTGCGCTGCATCCACATGCCGACGTTCGAGACCAGCGCGCCAGCGAACCAGCAGCGATAGTTGCGCACCGCGAGCGAGCGAAAGGTCGAGATCATCGGGCGGCGACCTCGCTGAGGTATGCGGCGGCGCGGCCGAGCTCGGCGCGCTGCTCGACGGTGAGAGCCGCGAGCTGCCGCCCGAGCCATTCGTCGCGGTGAGCCCGGGTGCGGTCGGCTTCGACTCGGCCGGATGCCGTGATGCGCAGTCGCGTCACGCGACGGTCGGTCTGCGACTGCTCGCGCTCGACGAGACCGGCCTCGACCAGATGCGACACAGTGCGGTTCATCGACGGAGGGCTGACCATGACGATCTCGGCCAGCGAGCCCAGCGTCTGCTCGCCGCTGCGGTCGAGGGTGAGCAGCACGGTCAGCTGAGCCGGAGTGACGCCGCCGGGGTTCTCTGAGCGCAGCCGCCGGTTGATACGAGCCACCGCAGTGCGCAGCTCTTCGGCGAGGTCGGCGATCGTGCGGAGCGAGGCGGAGTCAGAGCCGTCAGCGATCGCCGGAGCCGGCGGAGTCGACTGGGGCTGTGATCGTGAGACAGGTTCAGAGGTAGAAGAGACACTCATGTTGGCTACAACACTAGACAATTAGTTAGCCTAAGTAAATAGGAGCACTGGTAGCGAAAGGTTCGACGATTGTGGCACAATGATGGGCGGTGCGCCGCAAAGCGCACTGGGCCCCTCTAGCTCAATCGGAAGAGCAGCGGACTTTTAATCCGCGGGTAGAGAGATCGAAACTCTCGGGGGGCACGTCACGAGGGCTCCTCTCCCCAGCATTTACGCGGGAGAGGGGCCTTCTTTCGCATCCGGCGCACTCTTGGCCGAGCAGTGTGCCACGAGAAGCCGCCCGACATCCGCCCAATTCGTCCGGCCTGCTGCTCGCGACCGCGTTCAGTGTCGCTTCCGTGACACGCCGTGCAATGCAGACGACGCACCCCGCCAGTGGCAAGATGGCGATCATGTTCGCCTCGCGCAGAAACACCGGTGAGAGTCATCCGTACACCGGCCCGGTCACGACGCAGATGACCGCACTGACGGCATCGAAGCGCGGTCCGATCGCTGCGCTCACCCTCGGTGCCATCGGCATCGTGTTCGGCGACATCGGCACGAGCCCGCTGTACACGCTGCGCACGGTGCTGCGCTCTCACTCCGACGCCGACATCAACGAGCAGAGCGTGCTCGGCGTCATCTCAATGATCATTTGGTGCCTGATCGTCATCGTCACAGTGACATACGTCGGCATCATCACCCGAGCCGACAACCAGGGCGAGGGCGGCATCATCTCACTCGCCGCTATGATTCGACGCAAGAACGGACGCGGTGCTCGCGTCTCCGGGTTCGCGATCGCAGTCGCCGTGGTCGGCGCCGGGCTCTTTCTGGGTGACTCCATGATCACCCCGGCCATCTCGGTGATGAGCGCGTCGGAGGGTCTTTCGGTGGCAGACCCCGACTTCGGATCCTGGGTCGTGCCGATCTCAGTGGTGATTCTGGCTCTGCTGTTTCTCGTGCAGCCTCGGGGCACCGGGCGCATCGGCAAGGCCTTCGGTCCGATCATGGCGTTGTGGTTCGTCGTGCTCGCCGTGCTCGGCGTCGGCTGGCTCGCCACCGACCCCAGCGTGCTGCGAGCGCTCTCACCGACGTACGCGCTCTCCTTCGCAGCCGCACACCCATGGGTCGCGTTCATGGCTCTCGGAGCGGCTGTGCTCGCCGTCACAGGCGCCGAGGCGCTCTATGCCGACCTCGGGCACTTCGGCCGACGCCCGATCGTGCTCGGCTGGCTGATGTTCGCCTTCCCGGCACTGCTGCTGAACTACCTCGGCCAGGGTGCGATGCTGCTTCATGATCCTGACGCGCTCAGCAGTCCGTTCTTCCGCATGGCGCCGAGCTGGGCGCTGGTGCCGATCGTCGTGCTGGCAACGCTGGCGACGGTGATCGCCTCGCAGGCCGTGATCTCGGGCGCCTTCTCGATCGTGCGCCAGGCTGTTCGTCTGAGCCTGCTGCCGAGGCTCAAGATCGTGCAGACCTCACGCAGCAACGCCGGACAGATCTATCTGCCGGCGGTCAACGCGCTGCTGCTGGTCGGCGTGCTCGCCTTAGTGCTCGGATTCGGATCTTCCGAACGGCTCGCCTCTGCCTACGGGCTCGCGGTGACCGGCACCCTGGTGCTCGAGCTGACGCTCTTCTTGGTCTTCGCCCGCACGGTCTGGCAGTGGTCGTGGCCGGCCATCGCAACGATGGCGGTGCTCATCGGCGGGCTCGAGCTGCTGCTGCTGGCGGCGAACTCACTGAAAGTGATCACCGGCGGATGGCTGCCGCTCACGATCTCAGCGATCTTCGTCGTCATCATGTTCACCTGGAGCCGCGGCTCGAAGATCGCCTTCGGCCGACGCCACGATATGGAGGGGCCGATCGGCGACCTCGTCGACGAGGTGCGCTGCGGCGGCATCGACCGCGTGCCCGGAGTGGCCGTCTACCCACATGGCGACATCGCGACCACGCCGCTGGCTCTGCGCGCGAACATCGACTTCACGCACGTGCTGCACGAGCATGTCGTCATCGTCTGCGTGCGCAGCCTGGGCGTTCCGCATGTGCCGGTCGACCAGCGGATCGTCGTAGACAATCTCACCGACACAGAGGACGGCATCGTACAGCTGCGCTACCAAGTCGGTTTCAACGATTCGCAGAACATCCCTGCTGCGCTTGAGCAGTCCCGTGGTCTTTCGCCCGAGCTCGAGATCGATCCGTCGACGGCGACCTACGTGCTCTCTGTGTTCCGCATCGAGCCGGGTGCGACAGAACACGTCGCGCACTGGCCTCGGTGGCAGCGCCGCCTCTTTCGTGCGCTTGAGCGACTGTCGACGAACCGCACGCAGGCGTTTCACCTGCCGCCAGAGCGCACGGTCGTGATGGGGGCCGAGCTGCAGGTGTGATCAGTGCTCGGCAGTGATCACCGGATCGCCCCGAGGCCACACCGACTCCTCGCGATCACAGCCGGTCACTGGTCTCCCCTGCCCGCTCGCTGTTAGGCTGCTGGGCAACGACTGGCTGATACCTGAGAAAGGCACTGACATGACCATTCCTCCTCCTTATGAGCCTCCGGCGTCGCCAAACGGCCCAAAGCCGACCGATGGCAGTGGCCAGCAGCCGCCGCAGCCACCGCGTCCGCCGCAGCCACCGCGTCCGCAGCAGCCACCGCAGTATGCCGCGCCCCAGCCTCCCCAGGCCGGAGGCCTCCAGCAGCCGCAGTACGGCGCGCCGGGCCAGTACGGTCAGCCGCCCCAGCAGCCTCCGCAGCCGCCCCAGTATGGCGGCCCGCAGGGATACGGCCAGCCCTCGGGGCCGCTCGGCGCAAGCGATCCCGACGACCTCACCCTCCCGCTCTACGGTGCGACGATCAAGCAGGCGGTCGTCCGCTGGCTCAAGAACTACGTGAACTTCTCAGGGCGTGCCAGCCGCAGCGAGTTCTGGTGGGTCATGCTGGTCAACGCCGTGATCTCGTTCGTGCTGAGCGTGCTGACGGGGGTCGGCTCGCGCACCGAGGTCTCGACCGTGCGCGTCGGCGACCAGCTCATGACCACCCAGCAGTCCGTGCCCGGGCCGTTCGGCATCGCTGTCACCGTGATTCTGGTGCTTTACAGCCTGGCCGTGCTGCTGCCCACACTCGGACTCGTCTGGCGCCGCTTCCATGACACCGACAAGTCGGGCGCCTTCTACTTCCTGTCGCTGATCCCGTTCGCCGGCGGCATCATCGTGATCGTGCTGCTCGCCCTCGACTCCAAGCCTGAGGGCGCACGGTTCGATCGAAGGTAGCTCCTTCCGAGCTGCCGCCGGGCGTTGGAGCTGCGTCAGCCGGGCATGACACAGGCCGGGTCAGACATCAACGAATGATGTCTGACCCGGCCTTTTCGTCTGTCTGCATCGCGTTCAGGTCATTTGTGCAGAACGAACACCCGCCGAGGCATCGAGACATGGCAGATGTCCTCCTGAATCGTCGAGACATGGAAGTTGGCATGTCTCGATGGGGAGGGCAGTCATATGGCATGTCTCGATGGCGCAGCATCAGACGACGAGCCATGCCGTGGGCCACAATCTCAGGCAGACAGGCACCCAGCAGCCAAGCGCCCAAGCAGACAGGAAAAGGGCGGGATGCGGCATCCCCCGATTCCGCATCCCGCCCCGTCTGTAGGCGTCACCCACGCTCATGCCCAAGTGACGCCGGTCTGTGAGTCGCGGCCCCGTTCGATTCGGGTGCCGCAGTGCAAGCCTAGCCCTCGAAGCCCGGCACGTGCCGCTCATCGACGCCGTTGTACAGCGAGAGCGGGCGAATCAGCGCGTTGCTCGCGCGCTGTTCGATGATGTGCGCCGTCCAACCGGTGACGCGGGCCGCCACGAAGATCGGCGTGAACGTCGGAATGTCGAACCCGAGCAGAAAGTACGCTGGACCGGCCGGGTAGTCGAGGTTCGGCTTGATGCCCTTGGCCTCGTCGACCTCTTTGGCCAGCGCGTCATAGAGACGCTTCAGGTCGTCGCGGTCGTAGCGGTCGATCAGCTCGAGCGTCGACTGCTGCATGGTCGGCACGCGCGAGTCGCCCTTCTTGTAGACGCGGTGCCCGAAGCCCATGACCTTGCGCTTTTCGGAGAACGCCTGAGTCAGCCAGTCGTGCGCGGCCTGCTCGATCTCGACACCCTGCTGCTCGGCCTGCGCGTTGATCTCGTTGAAGATATGCAGCACCGCCTCGTTCGCTCCGCCGTGCAGCGGCCCCTTCAGCGCGCCGATCGCGCCGGTGACCGCCGAGTAGAGGTCGCTCAGCGTCGAGGTGATGACGCGGGCGGTGAAGGTCGACGCGTTGAACGAGTGCTCTGCGTACAGAATCAGCGACACCCTGAATGCGTCGACCTCGAAGTCGTCGGGCTCCTTGCCGAAGGTCTGCCAGAGAAAGTTCGCCGAATAGTCGAGATCGGCGTTCGGCTCGACGTATGCCTCGCCGCGGCGGCGACGCTGATCGTACGAGACGATCGACGGCAGCTTCGCGAAGAGGTTCACCGCTTTCTCGAGCTCGGCCTCGGGCGACTCGTCAGCCGTCTTGGGGTCGTTCGCACCGATCACGCTGACGGCCGTGCGCACGACATCCATCGGATGCGAGTCAGTCGGCAGCGAGTCGATGACGGCTTTGACGTTCGCATCGAGACCGCGCAGCGAGCGCTCGGTCGACACGAACTCGGCGAGCTGCTCGTCATTGGGCAGCTCACCGTGCCAGAGCAGATAGGCGACGGCCTCGAACGACTGCGTCGCAGCGAGCTCCTGCACGGGGTAGCCGCGGTAGAGCAGCGAGTTCGTCTCGGGGTTCACCTTCGAGATGGCGGTGTAGTCGACGGGCACACCGGCCAGGCCCTTGTAGATCTCAGTCATGATTGTCTCTTTCGAAATGCGGATCAGTGGTAGTTGTCGCGCTCGACGTCGAAGTTGAACACCGAGGTGTCGAACTCGCTGTACGCCGGGTAGTCGACCAGCTCGTAGAGGTCGGCTCGGGTCTGCATGTGCTCGACCTGCGAGCTCAGGCTGCCTTCGCTGATGATCGCGTCGAGCCCGCGCTCAGCGGCGCCCAACGCCAGTCGCTGCAGCGAGACCGGGTAGATCACCAGGTTGAACCCGAGATCCTGCAGCTGCTGATTCGTGAACAGCTCGCTCTTGCCGAACTCGGTCATGTTCGCCAGCAGGGGCACGTCGACCGCCTGGCGGAACGCCTCGAACTCGCCCAGATCTCTCAGGGCCTCCGGAAAGATGCCGTCGGCGCCCGCGTCGACCAAGGCCTTCGCCCGGTCGATGGCCGCTTCAAGCCCCTCAGACCCTCTGATGTCGGTGCGCGCCAGGATCACCAGGTTCTCGTCGCGGCGCGCCTCGACGGCGGCATGGATTCGATTGACCGCCGTCGCCTGATCGACGACGGCTTTGCCGTCAAGGTGGCCGCATCGCTTCGGGTTGACCTGATCTTCGATGTGGATGCCGGCGACGCCCGCATCTTCGAGCTCCTGAACCGTGCGGGCCACGTTCATGGGCTCACCGAAGCCGGTGTCGGCGTCGACGAGCACCGGCAGATCGGTCGAGCGCGCATAGGTGTGCACGCGGCCGGCGACCTCGGTGAGCGTCGTCAGGCCGATGTCGGGAAAGCCGAGATCGTTGGCGAGCACGCCGCCCGACGCATAGACACCTTCGAAGCCTTTGCGCTCGATCAGCCGCGCCGAGAGCGCGTTGAACGCACCTGGCAGCCGCTGCAGCCGGCCGCTGGCCAGCCCGTCGCGAAAGGCTCGGCGCTTCGCCTCGGGGGTGACTTTCGAGTACAGCATCAGAAGATTCCCTTCGGGTCGTTGACGCTCTCGAGCAGGCCGGGCCTGGCCACGATGGTCAGCTCGCCCAGCTCGTCGGCAGTCAGAGTGTCAAGGCGCTGAGCGACATCGAGGAAGCGCTCGATCTCGCTGGGCTCGAGCACGGGCTCGGCGAGGGTCTTGAACTTCTGGATGTAGTTCTCTCGCTGGAACGGGTGTGCGCCCAGCGGGTGCGCGTCGGCGACGGCGATCTCTGCCGTGATGTGCGAACCGTCGGCGAGCTCGATCTCGGCGCGACCGCCGAAGGCCTTCTCATCAGGATCGATCGAATGGTAGCGACGGGTCCACTCGGCATCCTCTTCGGTGGTGATCTTGTGCCACAGCTGCACGGTGTCAGGCCGACCGGCGCGCTCGGGAGCATAGGAGTCGACGTGGTGCCAGCGGCCGTCCTGCAGTGCGACTGCGAAGATGTACGGAATCGAGTGGTCCAGCGTCTCACGGCTCGCGGTCGGGTCGTACTTCTGCGGGTCGTTCGCGCCCGAGCCGATCACGTAGTGCGTGTGGTGCGACGTGTGCAGCACGATCGACTTGACGTTCGCGGGGTTCGCCAGTTCCGGGTGCTCGTTGTGCAGCTTGCGGGCGAGATCGATCCAGGCCTGCGCCTGGTACTCGGCTGAGTGCTCCTTGGTGTAGGTGTCGAGAATGCCGCGCTTGACCTCACCGCGCTCGGGAAGCGGAACCGAGTAATGCGCGTCGGGGCCGTCCAGCATCCACGCGATCACGCCGTCCTCGCCTTCGTAGATGGGCTCGGGGCTGGTCTGGCCGCGCATCGCACGGTCGACCGCCTCGACGGCCATCTTCGCGGCGAATGCCGGGGCATGCGCCTTCCAGGTCGAGATCTGCCCCTTGCGAGACTGACGCGTCGCGGTGGTGGTGTGCAGCGCCTGGCCAATCGCCTGGAAGATCACTTCGGGATCGAGATGCAGCAGCGTGCCGAGGCCGGCGGCGATCGACGGGCCGAGGTGGGCCACATGGTCGATCTTGTGTTTGTGCAGGCTGATCGCGCGCACCAGGTCGACTTGGATCTCGTAGCCGGTGGCGATGCCGCGCACGACGTCGTGGCCGGAGACCTGTGCACTGCGGGTGCCGGTGACGTGCTGCGCCACGGCGATCATCGCGGGGATGTTGTCGCCGGGGTGCGAGTACTCAGCCGCGAGGAAGGTGTCGTGATAGTCGAGCTCGCGCACGGCGACGCCGTTGGCCCAGGTGGCCCACTCTGGCGAGTAGCGCTTGGGAATGGGCAGGCCGAAGACCGTCGAGCCGCCCCGCGTGAACGGGTGAGCCTTTGCCTGTGCGCGAGCGGAGACGATCGGGGCGCGCAGCAGCGATGCCGCGGCCACCGAGGCGTTGTCGATCACACGGTTGATGACCTCGTCGGTCACCTCCTGACTGACCTCGACGGGGTCAGCGGCGACCTCGGCGATCTTCCAGGCGAGCTGATCTTTGCGAGCCAGGTTCTCTTCGCTCTTGTACACACGGACGTCATGCTGTCTCACGAGCATCTCCTTCATCTGGGCTGACGGCGTCAGCGGAGTGGGTCTCGAGACTGGCGGCCTTCGCCAGTCGGTGGGAAAGACTGTTATAGAGGTGCACGTGCGTGGCGTGCGCAGCGAGGTCGCCGTCGCCGTCGATGATCGCCTGCACGATGAGCGCGTGCTCGCGGGCGGCGTCCATGAGTCGGGCGCGATCGCTGCGCGCCATGTGGCGGATGCGAGCGAGATGCGTGCGCACCGTCGCCATCGCCGAGACCAGGTAGGGATTCCGCACGGCCTGGTCGAGGGCGTCGTCGAGGCGGTTGACGAGTTCGTAGTAGTCGTGCCGGTTGCGGTCACGGGTGTTGAGCAGGTCGCTGACGTGCTGGAAGTCCACGAGCAGCGTTCGGAACACGTCGGCGTCACGATTGCGCGCGGCGAGTCGAGCAGCCTGGCATTCCAGGGCCAGACGCACGTCATAGAGCTCGCTGATGTTCTCGAACGAGACCTCTGAGACCTCGACGCCGCGTGGCCGCTGCACCGCCAAGCCCTCGCTGATCAGCTGCCGCAGGGCCTCGCGAACCGGGGTGCGGGAGATGCCGAGGCGCACTGCCTGCTCAACCTCGCCCAGCACCGTGCCCGCGGGCAGATCGCCGTTGGTGATCTCTTCACGGAGAGTCTGATACGCCCGGTCACCTGCGCGCATGATCCCCTCCTTCGGTCATCGTCGATCGATCGCCATCAGTGTATACACAAATCACACGTCAATGTATACACAATTTCGCAGAAGTGCGTCATCTCCCGCGATCAAGCGCCATATTTGGCACATTTCATCTGCAGTTCATCGATGATGTTTGCATCTGTGTATACAACGTCGGTATATTGATCCCATGCTTCGAGGATGAGGCGCCACAGAGTCGTCGTGTCGGCATCCTCAGGAGGTACTCAATGAGGAGGACACGATGAACATCACGCGTGACCAGGTGCGTGAGGGAGCCTACGGGCGGGCGTACCAGCAGAGCATCCAGGATCCAGAGTCGTTCTGGCTCGACGCCGCCAAGGCCGTCGACTGGCATTCAGAGCCCACGCAGGCTCTCGACTCGTCCAACGATCCGGAATATCAGTGGTTCCCGAACGGCACACTGAACGTCGCATATAACGCGCTCGACCGACACATCGAGGCCGGCCGCGGCGACCAGAAGGCGCTGATCTACGAATCGGCGGTCACCGACAAGTCGCGCACGTACACCTATAACGAGCTGCGCGACGAGGTCGCTCGCTTCGCCGGCGTACTGGCCTCCCACGGCGTCGGCCTCGGCGACCGCGTCGTCATCTACATGCCGATGATCCCCGAGGCGCTGATCGCCTCGCTCGCCTGTGCTCGACTCGGAGCCGTGCACTCCGTCGTGTTCGGCGGGTTCGCCGCCAAGGAGCTCGCCACCCGCATCAACGATGCGAAGCCGAAGGTGCTCGTGACCGCCGACGGCGGCATCGAGCCGAACCGCATCGTCGAGTACCTGCCGATCGTCGCCGAGGCCATCGCCCTCTGCGACCACTTCGTCGACTCGATCATCGTCAAAGACCGCCCAGAGATTCCCGGCGGTGCGAAGGACGGCACCGACTGGGTCGCCGATCTGATCGAGACCGAGTGGTACGACTGGGACGACGAGATGGCCCATGCCGCACCGCACAAACCGGTGCCGGTCGTCTCGACGCATCCGCTGTACATTCTCTACACCTCGGGCACCACCGGCGCGCCGAAGGGCGTCGTCCGTGACACCGGCGGCTACGCCGTGTCTCTGGCCTGGACGATGAAGAACCTCTACAACATCGAGGCCGGTCAGGTCATGTGGACGGCGTCGGACGTCGGCTGGGTCGTCGGGCACAGCTACATCATCTACGGCCCGCTGCTGGTCGGTGCGACCACCGTCGTCTACGAGGGCAAGCCCGTCGGCACGCCGGATGCCGGCCAGTTCTGGCGCATCATCGAACGTCACAAGGTGCGTTCGTTCTTCACTGCACCCACAGCCATCCGCGCAGTGCGCAAAGAGGATCCTCACGCCGAGCTCGTGAAGCAGTTCGACATCTCGTCGCTGCAGGCGCTCTTTCTCGCCGGCGAGCGCACCGATCCCGACACCTATCACTGGGCGGTCGCCAACATCCACCCGAAAGTGGTCGACCACTGGTGGCAGACCGAGACGGGCTGGGCGATCACCGGCAACTTCATCGGTCTGCAGCCGGTCGAGTCTCGGCCGGGATCGTCCGGGCTGCCCACCCCCGGCTACAACGTGCAGATCGTCGACGACGAGGGCAACCCTGTGCCGAACATGGGCGAAGGCAACATCGTCATCAAACAGCCGATGCCGCCGGGAACGCTGACCACGCTCTGGCGCCGTCACAAGCGCTACCAGCGCTGCTACCTGAAGCCGTTCCCGGGCTACTACCTCACCGGGGATTCCGGGTACATCGACCGTGAAGGCTACGTCTATGTGATGGGCCGCACCGACGACGTGATCAACGTCGCCGGCCACCGCCTCAGTACCGGTCAGATGGAGGGCATTCTGGGTGCGCATCCGGCTGTCGCCGAGGCGGCGGTCATCGGGGCCGCCGATGCGCTCAAAGGAGAGAAGCCGTTCGGGTTCGTGGTGCTCAAGCACGGGTTCGACAGCACCGAAGAGGTGCTGCGCAAAGAGCTCGTGCAGAAGGTGCGCAAAGAGCTCGGCGCCGTCGCGGCGTTCAAAGACGTGGTCGTCGTCGAGGGGCTGCCCAAGACGCGCTCCGGCAAGATCCTGCGCAAGAACCTGCGACAGATCGTCAACGGCGAGAAGCTGATCGTTCCGCCGACCATCGAAGACACGGCCACGCTGACGCTCGTGCAAATCGCCGTGCACAACTACGAACGCGAGAAGGAGACCGCCTGATCGCCCACTGACTGCGTTGAAGTCGGCGCACTCCCGTGCCCCTGGTCAGGCATCGGGCACTGCACCGCCCAGATTGGCTGCACACCGTGACCGGTGCGCTGCAGGGCCGACTTCAGCGCGAACCACGCCGGCCCGGCTCACTTCGGGGGATGTTGAGTCGGGCCGGTCTCTTGATCAGACCCTGCCTCAGGCTCTTCAGCGATGTCGGTGCGCAGGCTTCCGGTAATGGCATCCACCGCCGCCCCCACGGTGGGAGCGAACCGGCCGGTCTCTTCGAAACGCTCACCGGCTCCGAACCGGATGAGCTGATCCTTCATCGGCCCACGAGCCTCGGCAAGAACCAGCCGAACTCCCTGTTGAGTGAGTTCGTCGTCAAGAGCCGCGATCGCATCCGCAGCGGTGATGTCGACTCTGGTCACCGGCTCAGCCGCCAGAATCAGCGTGTGCACCGGCGGGTCGCGAGGCCGATCTGCCAGCTCCTGAACGAATGCGGTGAACAATCCGCTGTTCGCGAAGATGAGCGGCGCATCGAAGCGTGCGATCGCGATGCCGGGCAGTCTTCTGCCCTCGGGGTGCCTGGTGAGGTCATGGTAGCCGCGCACCCCTGGGACCAGCCCCAGCTCGGTGCGATACGGACGACGCGTCTGATTGATGAACGCGAGAAGTGACAGGCCTACCGCGATCGCGACGCCTTCGAGCACACCGAACGCAACGACGCCGGCCGTCGTCGCAAGGCTCAGAAGGGCCTCGATCGGGCTGCGCCGCACGAGCCTGAGCACATCACGGGCCGAGAACATCGTCGCAGTGGCGGCGATCACCACCGCCGCAAGGGCGGCTTCTGGCAGGTAGGCGGTCACCCCGGGCGCAAGCAGGATGAAAACGATGAGCAGCAGTGCCCCGACGACCGATGAGAGCTGCGTCCGCCCGCCCACCGACTGCACGACTGGGGTGCGTGACGACGAACCCGAGACCGGAAACCCTCCGAACAGACCAGTCGAGACGTTTGCGACGCCGACGGCGATCATCTCACGATTGCTGCTGACGTGACTGCCGGTTCGCGCCGCAAACGTGCGAGAGAGGATGCTTGTGTCGGCAAACGCGATCAGGGCGATGCCCATCGCCGGAACGGCCAGTTCGACCAGGTCGCTCGGAAGCAGCCCGCTCAGTGTCGGATGCGGCAGCCCAAATGGCAACGCTCCGACGACGTCGACGGCGGACTGCAGCCCGAGGGCAGCGACTGCGGCCGTTGCCAGCCCGATCACTAGAAACGCCGAGGGGATCGTCTTCGCGATCAGACGCAGCAAGATCATTGCTGCGATTGAGGCCAGCCCGATGGTCAACGCGGCCCAGGCGATGTGGCCTGCTCTCAGGTTGGCAAGAGTCGCCGGCAGCGCACCCAGCGGCGAGCCCGAAGGATCGTCGACGCCCAGCAGATTCGGCAGCTGGCTCAGCATGATCACGATGACGATGCCGTTGAGATAGCCGATACGAATGGGCTTCGAGAGAAAATCGGCGAGAAACCCCAGACGCATGAGACCGCCCAGCAGCATGAGCGCACCGATGATGATCGCAAGCAGCCCGGCCAATGCGACGACGCGCTGTGGACTGCCAGCCGACAGCGGCACGATCGCTGCAGCGATCATTGGCGCCAGCGATGAGTCCGGACCGAGCACGAGGATTCTGGACGGACCCACCACCGCATAGACCAGAAGGGGAACGATGCTCGCATAGAGTCCGGTAACCGGCGGCAGGCCGGCGACCTGCGCGTACCCCATGCCAGCAGGAATGAGCAGTGCGGTGAGCGTTGCACCCGCCAGCAGATCGTGACGCAGCCACGGCAGTCGATAGCGCCCGGCCGTCTGCAGGCCGGGCAGCCAGCGTGCCAAGCGGGGGTTCATGGATTCAGCCTACGTGGCAGGCAGAAAGGAAACACAGAGAAGATTCGAGAGCCACCTGCGAGAATCGAACTCGCGACCCCTTCATTACGAGTGAAGTGCTCTACCGACTGAGCTAAGGTGGCCAATGCCTCGCGGCACCGCCGAACAGACTACCAGAAGTTCAGCCGGATTCACCATTCGCAGCACGACGCGCAGCACGACTTGCGGCGCGGCTTGCGCACTACTCGCAGCGCAGCCCGTCGGCCGGCTGCTCACCGGCGACGAGAAAGCGCTCGACCGCACGCGTGATACAGGCCGACGCCATGCTGTTGTAGGCGGTGTGCCCCTCACCCACGTTCGTGACGAGAAAACCGTGGTCGAGCTGGTCGGCCAGCGACTGCGCCCAGGCGTACGGCGTCGCCGGGTCGCCGGTCGTGCCGATCACCATGATGGGCGCCGAGCCGGTCGCGCTGACCTTGTGCGGCGCTCCCGTGGGCGGCACCGGCCACCCACTGCACATCGCCGTGCCATTTGCCTGGAACTGCCCGAACACCGGCCCCGCCGCCCGGATGCGCTCGTTCAGCCGCTGCACGCCTTCTGGGGTCTGGTCGGCGGGCAGGTCGATGCAGTTGACCGCAGTGAGCACTTCGGTGGAGTTGTCTTCGTATGTGCCGTCGGCCGAGCGCGAGTTGTACTGGTCGGCCAAAGCCATCGCACCTCGGGCGTCGCCCTGACTCACGCTGGTGATCGCCCGAGCCAGCGTGCCCCACTGCGAGCGCGAGTACAGCGCCGAACTGATCGCGGTCACCATGGTGTCACTGCCCAGCTGACGGCCGTCTGCCGCTGACAGCGGATGCTGGTCGAGCCCGCCGATCAGTGCGGCCAGCTGTGTGGCGGCTTCGTCTGCAGTGCCGGTGAAGGGGCAGGAGGCGTTCGAGACGCAGTTCTGCAGGAATGACCGCGCCGCCGATTCGAACCCGCCGACCTGCTCGACGAGCATGTCTTCGGCCGACAGCGATGGGTCGACGGCCCCATCGAGCACGAACGCCCCGACGCGATCAGGGAAGAGATCGGCGTATGCAGCGCCGATCCGCGTGCCGTACGAGTAGCCGAGGTAGTCGAGCTGCGGCTGCCCCATGGCAGCGCGGAGCACGTCGAGGTCACGGGCGACGCTCGCCGTGTCGACATGCCCGAGCAGCGGGCCGGTATTGGCTTGGCAGGCCGCACCGAACGCTTTCGAATTCGCCTCTGACTCGGCGATGTATGCCGAGGTGCCTCTCGGCGCGGCCGGCAGGTCGTAGAGGTAGTGATCCATCTGCTCCGCATCGACGCAGCGCACCGGTGTGGACTTGCCTGCGACGCCTCGCGGGTCGAAGGTCACGATGTCGAACTCACGCTGCAGCGCAGACCCGAAGAAGTAGTCGCGGTACGACTTGTCGGTGGCGTACTGCAGGGCTGGAGCCCCGGGGCCACCGGGGTTCATCACCAGTGCCCGGTGATGCCCGCTGCCGTCGGCAGCCTTTCGGGCGAGAGCGACCGAAACGGTGTCGCCCTGCGGCTGCGACCAGTCGAGCGGCAGCGTGAGCGCCGCGCAGTCTGCGCCGTCGCCGCAGTCTGACCAGTCGAGCTGCTGGCTGTAGAACTGCTGCAGCTCGGCGGGCACACCCTGCGTCGGGTCGAAGTCGTCGGCCGCACCGGAGTTCGGGTCCGATCCCGAGACGACCGGACCGAGGGCGCATCCGCCAAGAGAGAGCGCCAGCGCAACGAGACCGGCGAGCGCGGCCAGCAGCGGTCGCGTTCGAGCCGACCGGCCCACCCCGCTCACTGCAGCACCCCCGGAACGAGACTCGCCAGATATGCGTCGAGCACGAGGGCCGGCGAGACGTTGTGCGCCAGCTGGCCTCTCGCCTGCTCGGTGGCGTCGATGCCGTGCAGCAGCTGAGCCTCGGTGTAGCGCCGTGCGAAGGTCTGCAGCTCGTCGATCAGGTCGCCGTTGATCAGCTGCTGCCCGCTGCCCAGCTTCGACAGCAGCGCGTCTCGCAGCAGCGCCTGCGCATCGGTGAGCACCCGGTCGACGCCGTCGGCCAGCGCGCGCTTCGAGCGACGCTTCCAGTTGTCTTCAGCCTCGCGAAGCTGCGAGCGCAGCTTCGGCGGCACCCGGTCGTCGGGGCCAAGCCCCATCTGACGCATCAGCTTGGCGCGTTCCTGCTGCTCTTCGTCGCCGACCAGCGCAGTGGCGTCGTCTTTGGCGATCTGCAGCAGCTGGCGCGAGACGGCCATGGCACGGCTGAGACTGTCGATGCTCAGAATGCCGGTGAGTGATGAGCGCCGCCGTTCCCGCGCCGCCGCGTCGGTGGCCAGACGCCGCGCCATGCCGATGTGCGACTGCGAGGCGCGTGCGGCCAGCAGCGCCAGGTCGCGACTCACGTTCGACTCGCTCGTGAGCAGATCGGCGATGGCGTCTGGAGAGGGCGTGCCCAGCCGCACGATGCGCACGCGCGAGCGGATGGTCGGCAGCAGATCGGCCTCGCCCGGTGCGCAGAGAATCCACACGGTGCGGTCGGGCGGCTCTTCGAGCGATTTGAGCAGCACGTTCGAGGTGTGCTCGCTCATGCGGTCGGCGTCTTCGATGACCTGGATGCGCCAGCGCCCCACCGACGGCGACAGCTGCGACTGGCGCACGATGTCGCGCACCTCGTCGATGCTGATAATGACCTTGTCAGTGCGCACCACCTGCACATCGGGGTGCGTGCCCGCCTCGACCATCACCCGCTGATGATCGGGATCGCTGGCGCCGATCGCCTGCAGCTCGGCGGCAAAGGCGAGCGCGGCGACCGACCGCCCCGACCCGGGCGGGCCGGTGAACAGCCAGGCGTGCGTCATCACTTTGGGGTCGTCGGCGTGCGCGATGGTGTGCTCGAGCTGGGCGACGACCTGCGGCTGGCCGACGAGTCGCCGACTCAGTGATGCGGATGCTGCGGGTGCGTTCATGTGTGGAGCCTAGCGTTCGCCGCTGACATCAGGGCTCGCAGGTTCGCCGACAGAGTCGTCGGCAGCGATCTGCCCTGTCAGCCGCTGCATGACGGCGCGGCGGATGCGCTCGGCGATGTCGTCGACCGCCAGTCGGGCGTCGATGATCTCGAAACGCTGAGGATCGGCGACCGCCAACGCGAGAAAGCCGCTGCGCACGCGCTGGTGGAAGTCTGCACGCTCGCTCTCGAGACGGTCCCGTTCGCCGGGCTCGGCATCCACCCGCGACGCCGCCTGAGCGATCGGCAGGTCGAGCAGCACGGTCAGATCGGGCAGCAGCCCGTCGGTCGCCCAGAGCGACAGATCACGGATCTCGTTCGCGAGCAGCCGTCGCCCGGCGCCCTGATAGGCGATCGACGAATCGAGATACCGGTCAGAGATCACGACCGCGCCGCGTTCGAGACCCGGCCGCACCACCTGATCGACGTGCTGGGCGCGGTCGGCGGCGTAGAGCAGCGCCTCGGCGCGCTCGGAGACCGGGCCCTCAGTATGCAGCAGCAGCTCTCGCAGGCTGCCGCCGAGCGGCGTCGCACCCGGTTCGAAGGTCGAGACGACTTCATGGCCTGCTGCGGTCAGCCAGTCTCGCAGCAGGGTCAGCTGGGTCGACTTCCCGGCACCATCGATGCCTTCGATGGTGACGAAGAGGCCATGCCGCTCAGCCTTCTCGGTCACTGGCCGGTGCTCTCGCCGTCACCTGCGGTCGCGGGCTTCGCTGCCGTGGCTGTCTTGGCCGTTGTCGCCTTCTTCGCCGGGGCTTTCTTCGCCGTGGCCGTCTTCTTGGCTGTGGACGTCTTCGCCGCCGTGGTCTTCTTTGCCGCGGTCTTGCGAGCAGTCGTCTTCTTCGCGGTCGCCTTCTTCGCCGGGGCCTTCTTCGCGGGGGCCTTACGAGTGCGTTTCTTGGCCGGACCCTTCTCTCGCTTGATGGCGAGCAGCTCGACGGCGCGCTCGTACGTGAGCTCTTCGGCGTTCTCGGCCTTGGGTACGGTCGCGTTGATCTCACCGTCGGTGACGTACGGCCCGAAACGGCCGTTCTTCACGACGATCGGCTTCTCACTGACCGGGTCGGGCTTGTCGAACTCGCGCAGCGGTGGAGCCGCCGCGCGACGACCGCCGTACTTCGGCTGAGCGAGCAGCTCTTTCGCCTTCTCGAGGTCGATCGAGAAGATCGCATCCTCGTCGGGCAGCGAACGCGTCTCTTTGCCGTGTTTGAGGTACGGCCCGTAGCGGCCGTTGAGCGCCTCGACCGGCACGTCGTCGACTTCGCCGACCACGCGCGGCAGCGAGAGCAGCTTCAGGGCTGTGGCCAGGTCGACCGTCGCCGGCTCCATGCTGCGGAACAGCGACGCCGTCGGCGGTTTGACCCCCTTGGGCCACTCTTCACCCTCGGGCAGCGTCTCGGTGACGTACGGCCCGAAACGACCAGCCTTGACGACGACGGTGTGCCCGGTGTCGGGGTTCACACCGAGTTCGCGATCACCGCTCGGGCGATCCATGATCTCGACGGCCTTCGCTGCAGTGAGTTCGTCGGGCTCGAGGCCGTCAGGCAGGCTCACCCGTTTCGGGGTCTCCTCCCCGTCGACCTGCTGCTCGAGATACGGGCCGAACTTGCCCATGCGCAGCGTGATCGCGTCGGTGATCGGCGTCGAGTTGATGCCGCGGGCGTCGATCTCGCCCAGGTTGTCGATGACCGAGCGCAGGCCGGGGTGATCGCCTTCGCCGAAGTAGAACTGGCTGAGCCAGTGGCGGCGGTCTTCCTGACCGGCGGCGATACGGTCGAGGTCGCCCTCCATGCCTGCGGTGAAGTCGTAGTCGACCAGCGACGTGAAGTGCTGCTCGAGCAGACGCACCACTGAGAACGCGACCCATGTCGGCACGAGTGACTGCCCCTTGGGCGTCACGTAGCCGCGGTCGACGATGGTCGAGATGATCGCCGCGTACGTCGACGGGCGCCCGATGCCCAGCTCTTCGAGGGTCTTGACCAGGCTCGCCTCGGTGTAGCGCGGCGGAGGCAGCGTCTCGTGCTGCTTCGACTCGGGTTCGATCACCGAGACGAACTGCCCCTGCGCGAGCTCCGGAAGCCGACGCTCTTTGGCGGCGCGCTCTGCGGTCGCGTGGCGGTCGGCGTCGCGTCCCTCTTCGTAGGCGTCGAGAAAGCCGCGGAACGTGATGACCGTGCCCGAGGCGGTGAACTCGCTCTTCACGCCCTTGCCGTCGTAGCGCAGCGTGGCTGTGGCGGTCGAACCGGTCGCATCGGCCATCTGCGAGGCGACGGTGCGCTTCCAGATCAGGTCGTAGAGCTTCAGCTCGTCGGCGCGCAGGTTCGAGCGCAGATCGCTGGGCAGCCGAAAGTGGTCGCCCGACGGACGGATCGCCTCGTGCGCCTCCTGCGCGTTCTTCGACTTGCCGGTGTAGACACGAGGCTTCTCAGGCACCGAGCTCTCGCCATAGAGCGACTTCGCCTGCGCCCGGGCAGCGGTGACCGCCTGATGCGACAGAATCGGCGAGTCGGTTCGCATATAGGTGATGTAGCCGTTCTCGTACAGCCCCTGCGCCAGGCTCATCGTCTGTCGCGCCGAGAAGCGCAGCTTTCGTGCGGCCTCCTGCTGCAGCGTCGAGGTGGTGAACGGTGCTGCCGGGCGACGACGATACGGCTTCGATTCGACGGATGCGACCTCAAGCCGCGCTGATTCGAGTGCGGTCGCGAGCGCCGTGGCCTCGTCGCCGGTAAGCACATGCGCAGCGGTCTTCAGCTCGCCGCGGTCGCTGAAGTCTCGCCCCGTCGCGATCTTCACACCGTTGTAGCTGACCAGTCGAGCCTCGAACTCGGTCGCGTCTTCATCGGCCTTGGCCTCGACGACGACGTCCCAGTACTCGGCCGATCGGAAGGCGATGCGCTCGCGCTCACGGTCGACCACCAGACGGGTCGCCGCCGACTGCACTCGCCCTGCCGAAAGGCCCGGCCCGACCTTGCGCCAGAGCACCGGCGAGATCTCGTAGCCGTAGAGACGGTCGAGGATGCGTCGGGTCTCCTGTGCATCGACCAGCGCGGTGTTCAGATCTCGGGTGGTCTCTTTCGCCTTGGTGATCGCCTCTTTGGTGATCTCGTGGAACACCATGCGCCGCACGGGAACCTTCGGCTTGAGCACCTGCAGCAGGTGCCACGCGATGGCCTCCCCTTCGCGGTCCTCATCAGTTGCGAGATAGAGTTCGTCGGCACCTTTCAACGCTCGGCGCAGCTCGGCGACGGTCTTCTTCTTCGAGCTGCTGACCTCGTAGTACGGCTCGAACCCGTGGTCGACGTCGACCGAGAACTTGCCGAGCGAGCCTTTCTTCAGCTCTGGCGGAAGGTTCTTGGGCTCGATGAGGTCACGCACGTGACCAACCGAGGCGAGCACTGTGTAGTCTTCGCCGAGATACTTGCCGATGGTCTTCGCCTTGGCCGGAGACTCGACGATGACCAGCCTCTTCGTATGTGCCACTTGAGATTCCTCACCCCGCGCACTAGCGGTGTTCCTGCGGTCACAGCTCGCCCGGCGACCTTGAGATTCAGTCTTCCGTCAGTTGTGACTCGTCGTTCCACAATATAGGGGAGCACTCTCGGTTCTACAAAGACGACGCCCGCGACTCGATAAAGACGAGGCCCGCGACAAGCCGTGCAGCGCCTGAGCCACTCGGTATCTAATCTTCGTCGCTGCGGCCGGCATGCGCTGTGGCGGCAGCTCGGCCGAGCAGCGTGTCACGAGTCAGTGTGACGAGCATGCCGCGGTCAGTCTCGCCGCACGATGCCACTGTCGCCGCGTGGGCGACGGCGACACGTTCGGCTCGTGCGCACGGGACGTCTGCGATCAGCCCACGCTGTGCGTCAGCGGCCTGCAGCGCGGCGATGCCTGCAGCCGCTCGCACCTGGTCGTGCTGACTCTGTGCTGCGATGACGCCTGCCAGCGCAGCCAGCAGCGTCACGGCGGCGACCAGCACGACGATGCCGACGGTCATGCTGCCCCGTTCTGAGTCGTTCGTCACCGTTCGTTCCTCTTCTCTGCGACTGGTCGCATGTGGGCCGGGAACTCTGTGCGCTCGCGGCGAATCGAGTGTTCGACGGAACCCGGCATGTCAGCACGCGCTGGCGGCATCGCAACGCCCCTCAGCGACCTTCGCGCGGCACGCACACACGTTGAGTGATATCGAGCGGCAGCGCACCGAGCAGACGCTGGGCAGAGTTCGCGCGCACACAGACCAGATCGCCTTGATCGGAGATCTGCAGCGTCGCGTCTGGCTGCACCTGTGCGGCGAGGCTGCGCGCCTGTGCCTGAGACTCGCCGCGGCCCAGGCTGCGTGCGGCGGCCGCAGCGGCCTCTGTGGTCGTGGTGATGCGCGCCGACGCCGCGCCGGTGCCGAGCACGAGGCCCAGCACCAGCACGACGACGGGCAGCACGACGGCCAGTTCTGCGGTCGCCGACCCACGCTCACGCTCGCAGGCATCCCAAGCGGTACCGCAGACGGCGCCTTCAGTACGCTCGGCCTCGGTGCTGCGCACAGTCATATTCTCGGGTGCCGTTCTAAGGCGCCGCGTTGAGCGCATTGCGCACAAGGTTGGTGAGCACCCCGCGCACTTCGTCGCCGCGCAGAATGACCACGAGCACGCCTGCGAAGCCCACAGCGGCGAGCATCGCAATGGCGTACTCCGCAGTGGCGGCTCCGCTTTCCTGTGGTCGCGCCCTGAGCTCGTTCAGACGCTGCAGCGCCAGCGCAGCCGCAGCGGCCGCGACGTCGGTGACGGCCAGCGAGACGCGCAGCAGCAGCGCGCTGGCGACCGCGCGCAGAGCTCGGCGGCCATGTGGCTCTGAGGGGTCAGTCACTGTGGTGATCGTCGACATGGTGTCCTCTTTTCTTCGATGTGCTTTTCTTTGCTGCGTCAGGGATGAACCCGGCTGCGCTTCCAGCGTCGCGGAGGCCGAGGAGAGAGAGCTGGGATATGTGACCGCTGTGCACAGATCAGCGCAGATCGACGAATGTGGAGAACAGAATCGACGCGATCATCGGCAACACGGTGACCACGATGAAGGCCGGCAGCGAACAGACGCCCAGGGGCAACAGCAGCAGCGTCTCGAGCCGGGCGGCACGCACTCGCAATGCGGCCGCACGCATGCGTGCCACGTCGTCGAGCTGACCGTCGAGCAGCCCCAACAGCGGCACGCCGGAGCGCTGCCAGAGTGCGACCAGACGATCGAGCCTCGCGCGCTCGTCGTCTCGGTCGGCGTCAAGACCGGCGCGAGTCAGCATCCGCTCGCTCAGGTCGATCGCGCTGTCGGCGGCGTGCCCCGCCCGAACCCCCAGCGACACCATTAACAGCAGCATGCCGTCAGAGTCGTCGGGCGGCTGCAGCGAAGCGAGCATCTTCTTCTGCCAGCGAGCGCCCACCAGCATCAGCACCAGCGCCACGACGAGGCAGCCCCACCCGAACGGCGTGCCGAAGAGCACTCCGAGCGAATCGACGCCGAGCAGCGCCCCCAGCAGCACGCCGACCAACGGCATCGCCTGCAGCAGACGCGCTGTGGACGTCGGACCGGACGCGACGATGCGGGACTCAGTCTCGATGCGCTCAAGCTGTTCGAGCATGCCGGACATGCGCCGCAGCGCATCGGCCAGCGGAGCCCCGGCTCGTTCGGCAATGCCCCAGACGGCCGCGATGCGGCGCCAGCTGCGAACCGACTGCTGCAGCGCTCTGCCGCGCTGCTCGCCGAACCGGCGTGGCGCATAGGACAGCCGCGCCGCCGCATCGAGCAGCGACGCCGAGGCGCCATGCTGCCGGACTCTGGGCAGGGCCTCGGCGAGCACTTCGCCGTCGAGACCGCCGACGCCGTCGGCCACGAGTTCGAGCGCTCGCTGCGGGGCGACCCCCGCATCGACGAGAGCAGAAAGCGCGCTGAGCGCCTCGGCCGTACTGCCGAGCGACTCGGTCATCGGCTCGGTGCGTGCGTGATGCGGTCGGTGGCCTGTGGGGGCCCGTGAACGCTCGGATGTTCAGAATCGACAGTCAGGACCCGTGCGACGAGCAGTCCGTCGGCGTCGACTTCGAGGCGACCGACCTGTTCGAGGCGGCGTATGCCGGCACTGCGTCCGAGGTGCAAGACGAGGTCGAAGGCACTGGCCGCCTGACGTGCCAAGGCTCGTTCGCTGACGCCGGACATCAGCGCCAGCGCCTCGAGCCGAGCCGGCACGTCGGCGACCGAGTTGGCATGCAGTGTGCCCGCCCCACCTCGATGCCCCGTGTTCAGCGCGGTCATCAGCAGCATCAGCTCGGGCCCGCGACACTCACCGACGACGATGCGGTCGGGACGCATGCGCAGAGCCTGGCGCAGCAGGACGTCGAGGCCGACTGCGCCGAGACCGTCGGCATTGGGCTGCCGCGTCTCGAGCTGCACCACGTGCGGGTGCCGCACATCGAGCTCGGCGACGTCTTCGACACAGATGATGCGCTGATCAGGCTCGACCAGCTGCAGCAGCGCCCGCAGCAGCGTCGTCTTGCCGGTGGCGGTCGCTCCCGTGATGAGCAGGTTCGCACCCGAGTCGATGGCGTCGCGCAGCAGCCTTTCGTGCCCGGCGACGATCATGCCTGTACCAAGCAGCGAGCCGAAGTCGTGCAGCCCTCGCTGGGGCACACGCACCGAGAGCTGGACGCCGCCGACCGCCACGGGCGGCAGCACCGCGTGCACACGCAGCTCGCCCAACCGCACGTCGACGAAGGGCGTGGCATCGTCGAGATGCCGCCCTCCCGCGGCGATGAGCGAGACCGCGAGCGCCCGCAGCTGACGCTGCCCGCTGAGACGCAGCGGCACTCGCTCGACGCCCTTGCCCCGATCGATCCAGATCTCATCGGGCGCGGTGACGAGCACGTCGGTCACTCCGGCGCGGGTGATCAGCGTGCGCAGTGGGCCGAACGCGCCGAGCGTCTCGGCATCGCAGGCGGCGGATGCGGCCGGCGGCGTCGGCGAAGGCGACGGGGGCGCGGTGGTCGCGAGTTCCGTCATCGGCCCACGTGCTGCTGTGGCATTGAGAGAGACGCGGTGTCTGTGCGGCATGCGCCCATCGTGCAGCGGTCTGACCGCGTGCGCGACAGACGAATGCGACCTGTGCACAGCTTCATGGCATGAAACAGTCTGTGCGCAGATCAGTCGGCACGGATCAGTCTGCGCAGATCAAGACCAGCCGGCAGAGATCAGTCGGCGACGAGCTCAACCGTGATCTCGACCTCGACCGGGGAGTCGAGCGGCAGCACGGCGACGCCGACGGCGCTGCGCGCATGTGCTCCGGCCTCGCCGAAGACCTCGCCGAGCAGCTCGCTGACGCCGTTGATCACGCCGGGCTGACCGGTGAAATCGGGCGCAGACGAGACGAAGCCGACCACCTTCACGACGCGAGCAATGCGGTCGATGCCGCCCGCAGCATCCGCCGCCGCAGCGATCGCGTTCAGACCCGCCGTGCGCGCCAGGGTCTTCGCCTCTTCAGGCGGTACCAGGCCCTCGCCGACGCCGACCTTGCCGATGGCCGGCAGCTCGCCGTCGATGAAGGGCAGCTGCCCTGACGTGTGCACCAGGCTGCCTATGCGCAGCGCCGGCACGTAGTCGGCCACCGGGGCTGCGACCGCAGGAAGGGTGATGCCCAGCTCGTTCAGCCTGCTGGTGAAAGTCATGCCTGCTCCTCGATGGGTCGCTTGAAGTAGCCGACGAGGCCGCCGGTGGGCCCCTCGACGATCTGGACCAGCTCCCACCCCTCGGATCCGAAGTTGTTGAGAATCTGCTGGGTGTTGTGGATGATGAGAGGGGCGGTGAAGTATTCCCACTTGACCATGGCTGCTCCATTCATAGGATAATCGCGTAGCATCTAGCCTATGTCTTCTCACCTGCCCGCAAACCGGCGACGTTCCAGCCGCGCGATCGTGCGGTTCATCGCCGCGTCCGCCGCACTCGGCCTCGTCGCAGTCGGCATGTCGACACCTGCTCTGGCCATCGCCAGCGTGTTCGGCGCCGACGCGGTCAACATCGCCAAAACCCTGCCCGCCTCACTCGCCAACGTCGAGCTGCAGAGCCCGTCGACCCTGTATGGCAAGCTCAACGGCCAAGACGTGGCCTTCGCCACGTTCTACGAGAAGAACCGCATCCCGCTGACCGCAGATCAGATGCCTGAGCTCGCGAAGAATGCGGTGGTCTCGATCGAAGACCCGCGCTTCTACGACCACGGCGGCGTGGACTTCGCCGCCGTCGCCCGTGCCATGCTGCAGAACCAGTCGAGCGGCTCGACTCAGTCCGGCGCTTCGACGATCACCATGCAGCTGGTGCGCAACCTGCGCATCGAGGCGGCTGAATGGGAGAACGACGAGTCGGCCATCAACGAGGCGCGTGAAGAGAGCGCCTCGCGCAAGCTGCTCGAGATGCGCTATGCGATCGGCCTCGAGCAGAACTACTCGAAAGAGCAGATTCTCACCAGCTATCTGAACTATGCCTCGTTCGGTGGCAACGTCTACGGCATCGGCGCAGCAGCTCAGTACTACTACGGCAAGAACGCTTCAGATCTGACGCTGCCTGAGGCCGCTCAGCTCGTCAGCGTCTTTCCCTCGCCCAACGCCTACCGTGTCGACGCGCCTGAGAACCTCGACCGCGCCAAGGCCCGCCGTGATCTCGTGCTGAACCGCATGGTCGAACACGGCTACATCGACCAGCCGACCGCCGATGCGGCGATCGCCACCCCGATCGAGCCGCATATCACCCAGCAGCCTCGAGGCTGTGAGGCGGCCACCCACAACGCAAGCTACTTCTGCGACTACGTCGTGAACCTGATTCGCAACGACTCTGCGTACGGCGACACGCCCGAAGACCGCACGGCCCTGCTGCGCCGCGGAGGCCTGCAGATTCACACCAGCATCGACCTCGGGCTGCAGGACGACACCCAGGCAGCCATCGACAAGAACATCAACCGCAACGACAAGATCGGCGCGGCCACGACGATTCTGCAGGTCGGGACCAGCAATGTGCTGGCCATGGCGCAGAACCGCACCTTCTCGCAGACGGATGACTCCTCTGGCGACACCAGCCGAACCGCGATCAACTACAGCACCACGAAAGACGAGGGCGGCTCATCCGGCTTCCAGCCCGGTTCGACATACAAGGTGTTCACTCTGCTCGACTGGCTGAAACAGGGCCATTCGCTCAATGAGCGGCTGAACGCACCCGCACCGGCCACACTGCGGCAGAAGGACTTTCCCGATCGATGCCAGCCCGGCGGCTATGTCGGCACCTGGCAGCTCGACAACGCTGTGCCGAACATGCCCTCGTCGTTCGACGTGCGCTATGCGACGAAGAACTCGGTGAACACCGGTTTCGCCGCGATGGCGCAACAGCTCGACCTCTGCGACATCAAAGACACCGCGGCCTCGTTCGGCATCACGAAGTCGGCCAACGGCAAAGACCTTGACCACGTGCCGACCAGCATCATCGGCGGTTCGGCGAACACCATCGCACCGATCCAGATCGCAGGCGCCTACGCCGGCATCTCGAACGACGGCAAGTACTGCACGCCCAAGGCGATTCTGAGCGTCGTCGACGGCAACAACGGCAGCGAGCGCCCGACCCCGTCGTCGCAGTGCTCCGAAGCAGTGACGCCGACGGTCGCCCGCACTGCGACCTCAGCACTGCAGGGCGTGTTCGATCGCGACGGCACTGCCGGTCAGGCGAACCCCGGCGACGGCTCGGCGGTCGCAGGCAAGACCGGTTCGACCGACAGCTACCATCAGACCTGGCTGGTCGGCTACACCACTTCGACGGTGCAGGCGACCTGGATCGGCAACACCGGCACGACCAACAACAAGGCCGACCTCCGGTACTACCGCATCAAAGGCGTGGCCGGTTGGAACGTCCGTTACTCCATGTGGAAGGACATCCAGCGAGGCGTGCACAGCAGGTACCCGGGCGCGGCATCGTTCCCGGCTCCCGATGACACCTCGCTGACCTTCCGCAGCACCGATATGCCCGATGTGACCGGCAAGACGCCCGAAGAGGCGCAGCAGCAGCTCGAAGACGCCGGCTTCCAAGTGGCCATCTCGCCTGAGCGTCGACCCTCCGATTCCGTGCCTGCAGGCCAGGTCGTGGCCACTGATCCCGCTGGCGGCGGCCCGGCCGACGCCGGGGCGCTGGTGACCATCTACCTCAGCTCTGGCAAGGAGGGCGCGTCGAACGCTCCCGCAGACGGGGCGGGTGCCTCGCCGAGCCCATCAGCACAGTGATGGGCTCGGCGGCACCAGGGTCGTCTGAGCCCAGTGCAGAGAACGACGCGAGGCTGTCGGGTCTGCGCACGTTCGCATCCTCGCTCGGCATCGCCGCGCTGGCTGGGATCGGCGCGCTCGCGTACGGCTCGCTGATCGAACGCAACAGCTTCGCGCTGCGTCAGTTCACGGTGCCTGTGCTGCCCGAGGGCAGTCAGCCTCTGCGGATGCTGCACGTCGCTGACCTGCATCTGGCGCCTTGGCAGCGTGCGCGCGTCGCGTGGACCCGTGATCTGGCCTCGCTGAAGCCCGATCTGGTCATCAACACCGGCGACAACTACGGCCATGCGGAGGCATTGCCGGCGATTCTGGATGCCTTGGAGCCGCTGCTGGACGTACCGGGCGCCTTCGTCTACGGATCGAACGACTACTTCACACCGATTCCGAAGAATCCGCTCTCATATCTGCTGCACTCCAGCCGCGTCGGACGAGAGACTCCGGATATCGACACAGCTGCACTCACCCACCGTCTCGTCGAAGCCGGCTGGCGCAATCTGAACAATCAGACCGCTCAGCTGACGGTGAACGGCAGCCGGATCGGCTTGGTCGGCACCGGCGACGCTCACCTCGGCAACGATGATCCCGAGGGGCTGCGTCGACGCATCGCCGGCATGTCCGCAGACGTCGATCTCACGCTCGGTGTGACGCATGCCCCCTACCAGCGTGTGCTCGACGGCTTCACCTCGATGGGCGCCGAGCTCATGCTCGCCGGCCATACGCATGGTGGCCAGGTGTGCGTGCCGTTCTTCGGCGCGCTGACCACCAACTGCGATCTGCCCCGGCCTTTTGTGAAGGGGCTGCACGAGTGGACGACCGGCGATCGCAGTTCGTGGCTGCACGTCAGTGCTGGGCTGGGCACCTCGATCTATGCACCGGTGCGTTTCAACTGCCGCCCCGAGGCCACGCTTCTCACTCTGGTGGCGCGAGACGAGGATGCGCCGGCCACAGTCTGAGCTCCGGCTGCTGCCGTTGCGACGCACTGTCGTTCCGCACTCGTTCCGCACGGCGACGACCACACATTGAAACTGCGCCTCAGAATGGACTAAGCTATAGCAGTTGCCGCTGATTCTCAGCGACGGGGTATAGCGCAGCTTGGTAGCGCGCCTCGTTCGGGACGAGGAGGTCGTGGGTTCAAATCCCGCTACCCCGACAGAAAGCCCCCGAGAAGGTCTCACGATCTTCTCGGGGGCTTCTTTCATGCCGCATGTTCAGGGGCCTCCTGCGCTGTCCGCGCAGGCATGCGCTCAGCGCAGCGACTTGCCGAACTGGAACGCGCGGATGATCTGCGCGACGCCGAGGATGATCGCCGAGACGCCCAGCAGCAGCCAGAGCACGGCGGCGCCCCACAGCGGTGAGAAGAGCAGCGTGATGCCCGCGATGATGCTGAGCACGGCGAAGATGATGCTCCAGGCCTTCGAGTCGGAGTCTCCGACGAAGGCGAGGGCCACGATGCCCTCGACGAACCAGGCGATGCCGACGAGAATGCCCAGCACGATGCCGAAGGCCGCAGCGGCCGAGCCGAGGTTCGCGAACGCTACGATGCCGATGACGATCATGAACACGGCCAGCAGGATGTCGCCGACCCGCCCCCAGCCCGACTGCAGCTTGCCGAAGATCGAGATCGCGCCATAGACGAGACCGCCGATGATCGTGTAGATCGCGACGATCGCGACGGCGAGCTCGGCGCTGCGCCCTGGCCAGAACGTGATGGCGATACCGGCGAGCAGTGTCAGCACGCCGCTGATGCCGAGTGCGGTGCGAATCGACCCGATGCCCTTCTTGACGAGATCTGAATCGATGCTGTTTGACATGAGGTTCCTCTCAACGTCGCACCAGCCTGCAGCTCGGGAGGTTCCCTGTGCACTCGCCGGCGCGTGATGTCCGACTTCCAGTCTAGGGTCAGTGAAGCCGCTGTCGAAGGCTTGCTTATCAGCTGGTCAATACTTGGGAACCCACCACGCCCCGCCGCCCTCCGTTCCACCACCCGGGACCATCCGACCCCATCACCCTGGACGCGAAAGAAGCAGAGAGAGCCTTCACAGCGACGAACGCCAGAGGATGCTGATAGCATGTGTCGTGGCAGAGGACTACCCTGCGCTGTGGACGCGACACCCTGCCAGCGACTACGATCAGTTGGTGACTTCTGATTCTGCCGCTGGTTCTTCGTCTTCTCCCACATCTTCTTCATCTTCTTCTGCACCATCTGCTGACGCGAGCGACGCGTCAGCTGCCATCGACACCGCTGCCGAGCACACGCCGGCAGCTGAGGAGCACACCCCTGTGAACACCCCTTCCGAACGCCCTGCTGAGTCCGAGTCTGCTGAGCCTGCCACCGAGACCGCTGCACCAGCAGAAAATTCGACTTCCGCAGAGAGCGCTCAGGCCGAGACCAAAGCTGAGACTCAGGCTGAGGCCAAGACCGACGCCGACGAGACGACGGGCAACGCGTTCGCCGATCTCGGGCTGCCCAAGCCGCTGCTCGATGCGCTCGACGCCATCGGCTACGAGACCCCCTCTCCGATCCAGTCGGCCACCATTCCGACTCTGCTCGCCGGACGCGACGTCGTCGGCCAGGCCCAGACCGGCACCGGCAAGACCGCGGCCTACGCACTTCCGATGCTGGCATCCGTCGACCCGCAGGTGAACGCGCCCCAGGCGCTGGTGCTCGCGCCGACCCGCGAGCTGGCGCTCCAGGTCTGCGAGGCCGTCGAGCGGTTCGCGCAGAAGATGCCCGGCGTGCGCATTCTGCCGGTCTACGGCGGCCAGGCCTACGGCATGCAGCTCTCAGCGCTGCGCAAGGGCGTGCACATCGTCGTCGGCACCCCGGGACGCATCATGGACCACATGAAGCGCGGCACCCTCGACCTGTCGCAGCTGCGCATGCTCGTGCTCGACGAGGCCGACGAGATGCTGCAGATGGGCTTCGTCGACGACGTCGAGACGATTCTCGCCAGCACCCCCGACACCCGACAGATCGCACTGTTCTCGGCGACCATGCCGCAGCAGATCCGTCGTCTCGCCAAGACGCACCTGCATGACCCGGCAGAGATCACGGTCAAGACCAAGACGCAGACCAACACCAATGTGTCGCAGCGTTTTCTCGTGGTGGCCGGCCGTCAGAAGCTCGACGTGCTCGCACGAGTGCTCGAGGTCGAGGGCAGCGACGGCGTGATCGTGTTCGTGCGCACCCGCGGCGACACAGAGACGGTCAGCGAGCGGCTGCGCGCACGCGGCTTCTCGGCCGCCGCGATCAACGGCGACGTTCCGCAGGCGCAGCGTGAGCGCACCGTCGAGCAGCTCAAGAACGGCCAGATCGACGTGCTCGTCGCCACCGACGTCGCCGCTCGCGGGCTGGACGTCGAACGCATCACACACGTGATCAACTACGACATCCCGAGCGACCCGGAGTCGTACGTGCACCGCATCGGGCGCACCGGGCGCGCCGGGCGCACGGGGGCTGCGATCAGCTTCATCACCCCGCGCGAGCGCCGTCTGCAGGAGCAGATCGAGCGCACCACTCGTCAGAAGATGGACCGCATGTCGCTGCCGAGCGTCGACGAGGTCAACGAGTCGCGGCTGAGCCGCTTCGACGACGGCATCACCGAGGCCCTCGAACGTGAATCTGAGATCAGCGAACTGCGCGATGTGATCGACCACTATGTGCGTCACAACGACGTGCCCGAGGCCGACGTCGCCGCGGCGCTGGCTCTGGTCGCCCAGGGCGATCGACCGCTGCTGCTCGATCCCGAGCGCGATCATCTTGAGGCCGTGCCGCACCGCAACCGCGACGACCGCCAGGGTGGCTACAACAAGGGCGGCTACAACAAGGGCGGTCGCGGAGGCTACCAGGGCGGGCACGACAACCGCGGTGGGTACCGTGGCGATCGCAGCGAGCGTGGCGACCGAAACGGTCGCGGTGATCGCAACGACCGCGGAGGACGCGGAGGCTGGCGCAACGACCGGAACGATCGGAACGACCGCAATGACCGCGGCGGGTACAAGGGGAACCGGCGCGACGGCGACCGTTTCGACAACCGACGTGATGACCGCCAGGACGGCGAGCGGCGCGGAGGTCGCGGCAGCTGGAATCGAGACGACCGACGTGACGGAGGCCGCGGAGGCTGGAACCGTGACGACCGGCATGACGGCGGTCGTCGGGACTGGAACCGTGACAACCGACGTGACAACCGCGACAACGGCGGCCGACATGAGCATCGCGACAACCGCGGCGAGGGCGACTTCAGGCGCGACGGTCACAGCGGGCCCAAGCGTCGCTGGACGGCTGACGACCGCGCCGCCCGCGACAGCCGGGACAACGGCCACGGCGGCAAGGGCAAGAGCTACCGCCCGGCATACAAGAGCGACCGCCGAGACGGGCACAAGGGCGGCCCGAAGGGCGACGGCAACCAGACCTGGTAGCCCGTCAGACCCGCTGATCATGCAGACCCGGTGACGGCTGCCGAACGCCGGGCGGGACTTCTCTACCCGCCCGGCGCGGTACGCTGGCCGCATGACTTCGCACGCATCGCATCCTTCGTCTGATCTGCTCTCACTGCGTCTGCTGCACACCGGGCTTCCCTATGGACTGCCCGACTTCGCCACGATCGGGGAAGACGACTACGAGCCGGCGATCGCCGACGCGCTCGTGCAGCACGACCGCGAGATCGTGCACATCGTCGACAGCGACGAACCTGCGACGTTCGAGAACACGATCGTGGCGCTCGAGCGCAGCGGGCGGGCTCTCGACCGGGTGCTCTCGGTGTTCTTCAACCTGACGAGCACCGACGGCACCCCGGCGCTGCTCGAACTCGAAGAGCGCATCTCGGGCGTGCTCAGCGAGCACTACGACGCGATTTCGCTGAACCCGCGTCTCTTCGAGCGGGTGCAGACGGTCTACGATCAGCGCGACGAGCTGACGTTGGATGCCGAATCGCGCTGGCTGGTCGAGCGCACACATCTCGGGTTCGTGCGTGCGGGTGCGGCGTTGGAGCCAGCGGCGCAACAGCGTCTGCGCGAGATCAACACCGAGCTCTCGACGCTGAGCACGCGCTTCGGCGCGAGGCTGCTCGACGATTCCAATGCACTCGGCGTGGTGTTCGATGACCCGGCCGAGCTCGACGGCCTGAATGCGACGGAGCTGGCCGCGGCATCCGCCGCCGCCGACGAGGCGGGCTACCACGGCAAGCACATGGTGGCCCTCGTGCTGCCGAGCGGGCATCCATGGCTGTCGAAGCTCACGGTGCGTGCGACGCGTGAGCGCATTCTGCGGGCCTCTCTCGAACGCGGCGCGCATGGCGGCCCCAACGACACGCGGGCGATCGCGGTGCGCATCGCTCAGCTCAGGGCACATCGTGCCGAGCTGCTCGGCTATGCGAATCATGCCGAGTACGTGCTCGCCGACGAGACCGCGGGCAGCCTGGAGGCGGCCGACACCCTGCTGCAGCGGCTTGCTCCGGCCGCGATGGCGAACGCCCGGGACGAAGCACGTGAGCTGCAGAAGCTGATCGACGAAGAGGGCGAGAGAGACGAGGCGAACGGTGCCGCCGAGCCCGCGTCTGCCGAGCGAGGCGTGGGGTTCACGCTTCAGCCGTGGGATTGGCCGTACTACACCGAGCTGCGTCGAAAACGAGAGTTCGACATCGACGCCGAGGCCCTGAGCGAGTACTTCGAGGTGGAGCGGGTACTGCGCGACGGCGTGTTCTACGCGGCCGAGCAGCTGTACGGCGTGCATCTCGAAGAGCGGCCCGACCTGCACGGCTATCACCCTGACGTTCGTGTGTTCGAGGTCTCGCGCACGCCCGTCGCTGAAGCCGGCGAGGCTGCGCAGCGCGAGGCGGTCGGCCTCTTCCTGCTCGATCTCTATGCCCGACCGACCAAACGCGGCGGCGCATGGATGAGCTCGTTCGTCGACCAGTCACGACTGCTGGACGAGCGTGCGATCGTGGTGAACGTGCTGAATCTGGTGAAGCCGCCGGCGGGCGAGCCGACGCTGCTGACGCTCGACGAGGTGCACACGCTCTTCCACGAGTTCGGGCACGGGCTGCACGGGCTGCTGAGCGACGTGCGCTACCCGCAGTTCTCGGGCACCAACGTGCCGCGTGACTTCGTCGAGCTGCCGAGCCAGTTCAACGAGACGTGGGCACTGCATCCTGCGGTGCTGCCGCACTACGCGAAGCACGTTCGCACCGGCGAGGTGATTCCGCAGGAGCTGATCGACCGTCTGAAGGCGGCCAGCACGTTCAACCAGGGCTACGAGACCACAGAGTATCTGCAGGCCTCGGTCATCGACTTGGCATGGCACTCGCTGTCGGCCGCTGAGGCGGATGCACTGGTCGAGCCCGCAGCAGAGGCTGACGACGGCGTCGACTCAACGTCAGAAGGCGAGATCGTGGCCCGTTTCGAACAGCAGGCGCTGCTGCAGCGGGGACTGGCTTCGAGCCTCGTGCTGCCTCGCTACCGCACGAGCTTCTTTCAGCACATCTTCTCGGGCGGCTACTCGGCCGGGTACTACTCCTACATCTGGAGCGAGGTGCTCGACGCCGACACCGAAGACTGGTTCAACGAACACGGTGGCCTGTCGAGAGCAGCCGGGGAGCACTACCGCCGGGAGCTGCTCACTCGGGGCGGCAGCCAGGATACGAAGAAGACCTATGTCGAGTTCCGTGGAGCGGATGCCGCAATCGAGCCGCTGCTGAAACGTCGCGGTCTCACTGCGAACGTCGCGGACTGAGGTGTCGCTGATACTGGAGCGCATCTGGCTGCCGTTCAGGAGCCTCGCTTCTCAGCCGCGTTCAGCTCGACTTCAGAGACACGCCCAGAACCCGCTCTAAAACGGCACCGGATCACCGTCATCAGGCAGGTCGGGCGGGTCGAGATCGACCAGGCTCTCGACATCGATGTCTTGAGGCGGCGTCTCGAAGCCCGGACCGTTTCGAATGGGCCCGGTGCACGGCGCGAAGGTCTGGTGGACTGCGCCGGTCGGGCTCGTCCACAGCAGGTCGGCATCGTCATTGACGTGCATCACGCTCCAGCTGGAATGATGCTTCATCACATGATGTCGCCGGCACAGACACGCCAGGTTGCTCGCATCGGTCGGCCCGCCCCACTGCCAGTCGAGCGTGTGATCAATCTCGCAGTTCTGCGCCGGCACAGCACACCCCGGGAATCGGCAGGTCTGGTCACGCTCGCGCACGAACCTTGCGAGCGCTGCCGGCGGCCGATAGACACTGCGCCCGACTTCGAGCACCTGCCCGGTGGCCGGGTCAGTGAGGATGCGGCCCAAGCCATCTGCGGAAGCGGCGAGTTCGAGTGCGGTCACCGGGTCGATCGCACCGTAGCCGCGCAGCTCAGCCGTCGCGCCCGAGCTGATGACGGGGTGGCCGGCGATCTCGTCGATCAGCAGATCGACCGGAACGACCACCTGTACCTGTGCGCGCACGCCCCCGCCCAGCCTCGGCAGGTCGTGGGCTCTGGCAGAGTCTCGAACCGGACTGTCGGAGTCTCGGTTCGCACCGCTGGCATCCCGGCCTGCAGTGCCCAGAGCGACGGAACCGCCTTCGGATGCCTGGGCGCTACAGGTGCCGTGTACCAGCAGGTCGCGCACCACATCGGCGTGCAGCTGCGAGAATGTGCGCCGGTCGACCGTGGGCGCGTCCTGCGTCAGATCGCCCTGCTGCGTCGCCGTGGCCGCCGCATGCAGACCACGGGCGATCGCGCGAGTGCGCTGGTAGGCGGCCACGGCATCTACCGCAGGCAGACGCACGCTCAGCCAGGCCATGCCGTCGCGGTCGGGCTCGATCATCACGAAGCGCTCTTCCCGGGCAGCACGATGACGCTCGGCCATGGTCTCACGCTCGAACGTCTCCGCCAGGCGTCGAGCCAGCTCGCGCAGTCGCGCCGGAGGCATCGGCCGATCGACCATGCGCTGCAACAGCACCTGCTCGATCTCACGGCGCCGGTCTTCATCGAGGCCGCCGAGCTCGGCATTGAACACCTCGGCGTGCTGACGCCCGAGAGCGCCTCGTTGCCAGGCGTCGAGGGTGTCGGGCAGCTGACGCTGCAGGCTCTCGGCCAGATTCATGAGCCGCGATACCGTGCGCTCAGACCAGCCCAGGCGTATACCGATGTCTGCGTAGACTCCGCGCAAGTAGACTCCAGGGTCGACCCGATGCTGCCGCGCCGCATCGACTGACGCAGCGTGCACGGCGACGAGCTCGGCGGCCTGCCTGCCTTCGGCGGCGAAAAGGTCGCGCTGCCCCGAGCACGCAGACTCAACCAGATCGGCAAGTGCCGCTGCGCTGGGAATCTGGCTTCTCGTGTGCATGGTCAGAGTCTGACAGCACCCACCGACATTGCGGCACCACCCGTGCCGAGCCCTGCCCTACACGCCAAAGCCACGCTCAGCCACAGTCGCGGTCAGCCAAAGTCGCGCACACCCAGATCGACGAACACCGTCGCGCAGGGCGCATGGCTGTCGCCTGCGTTGTCGGTCAGCGCGAAGAGCCGCCCGCGAGCATCGACTGTGACGCCCTCGAGCTTCTCCTGCACCTGTCCGCCCGGTTCGCGCAGCCACGGCAGCAGATCGGCCACGAGCCGCTTCGTCACCGGCACGGTGATCGGCACCAGACTGCCGGCGCTGTCGGTCGTCACCTGCCCCGGATGCTCCAGATCGACCGCATAGATGCGTTTCGTGCGCGCACGGTCGCCTTCTTGCTTATCGCGTTCGGCGAGCACCAGCGTGACACGACAGCCGAGGTCGTCGGCGAACCCACCCTCACCGGTGACCATGGCAACCGATATCTCAGAGACTCCGACCCAGTCGTTCTTGCGATCCGACGCCGGGTCGAGGCCGTAGCCGTGCCAGCTCCATGCGGCATCCGACGAACCTCTCTCATCGCTCACGCCACCGTCATCGCCCACGCCGTCGGCGTCATCACCCGCGCCGCATGTGCCGCCCAGCGCAGCATCCACACGAAGGCAGCCGATGCGGATCACGTCGGGGCCGTCGACGCCCACCTCACGAGGCTTCGCCGCCGGGGCTTTCCAGAGCGGCCGCTGAATCACGACGAACAGCCACTCCTGACCACGTGGGTCGGTGAACGCCGTGACCCCCTCGAACCCCCATTTGCCCATGTGACGCGAGACCGCCTCGGGCAGACGCACCGTCGCACGGATGCGCCCCTCGGCATCGACTCTGTGCACGGCGTTGCCCGGCCCGGTCGCGCCCTCGTCGGCCAGCCAGAACCCGCCCTGCGGCCGTGCGAAGACGCCCTCGACGTCAAGATGCGCCGGCGACCCGTCAGCCTGCGTCACGGTCAGCGCCGCGACGGCCTCGACCGGCGTCTTGGTCGCGTCGAGCGTGAACACACGGGTGAGTCCGACCGAGTCGTCGTTCACCGCATAGAGCAGCCCGGGATGCGCCGGGTCGGCCGAGAGACCGCTGAGCGCCGTGCACTCCCCCGCCCTGATCACGCCCTCCTCGACAAGCCCGTCGGCGACGACGGTCGTGACCCGGTGCGGCTCGGCAGCCGGCGGCTGAGAGACCTCTGACGCACCGTCCGCAGCCTGCCCGGATCGCCCAAGCTGCCCGGCCTGCCCCGACTGCCCGGCCTCGATGCTCCCGGACGCCGACCTGCCGTGCAGCGCGACGGCCACCGCATAGCGTCCGTCCACCGGCTGCCGCCCGGCCAGAAACTCGCTGTGCGAGAAGAACCGCGCATCGCTCACCGTGTCGATGCCGCTCGCGACGATATGGCGCCGCTTCACCCCGGCATCGCGCAGCTGCTGCGGCACCACTTCGGCGAACGACCGATCACCCAGCGCATGCAGCGGGTAGCTCTGACCGTTCGGCGACGGCCCCAGCCACACGACCAGCTGAGCAGGGTCGCTGCGGAACCGCCGCTGCATCCACTCGACCGTGCGCTGCCCGCCCAGCTGTTCGACGCTGTGACGACCGAGATGCGTCAGCGCGACCACCTCATGCTCAGGGTCATATGCCACGACCGGCATACAATCGGCGACCGGCAGCAGCAGCGGTGTGCCTGGCAGCCCGGTGGCGAGCGCGTCGCAGGCGATGGGCGCGTCATCCGCGAACCGAGCGCTGATCGTCTCGTGGCGGGTCGCGTCTCGTTCGTCGCCCGCGCCGTCGGCAGTCGCCTCGTCGACCTCGCGATACTCGCAGAAGTCGGATCGATCGTAGGAGATGCGCACGTAGGCCGCGCGCTCGGGGTCGAGACCGGCCTGACGCAGCAGTGCACGTCGGTTTCGCCGTGCCTCAGCCCATGTCTGGGCGTCGTCGCCGTTCGCACCGGGAGCTGCGGCTTTCATGGTGCCGTCACGCACCTCCGAGACGACCAACGTGAGATCGGGATGAAGATCGATGTTCAGCACTCTGCCAGACTACGCTGAGACTCATGCTCCCAGACCAGCCGCCCGAGCTGCTCGCGGCGCGAGTGTCCTCCGGCGACGGCACACGCCTGTATGCGGATGCCACAGCCGGCATCGCCGCCGACCTGCGCTGGCAGCGCGGCGCGTTCGTTCCCGACCACGCGATCGTCATCGACGCCGACTCGCCACGCCAGCGCATCCTCGGATTCGGCGCGGCTCTGACCGACGCTTCGGCCGAGGTGCTCTCGACGATGCCTGCGCCGGACCGCAGCGCGCTGCTGCGCGAGCTGTTCGCCACGCGGGACGCCACCACACGAGACACCACCGCACTGGGGCTCAGCTCGCTGGGGCTCACCACACTGCGTCTCACGATCGGTTCGAGCGACTTCTCGAGCAGCCTCTACAACTACGAGCCTCGGCCCGGTGCGTTCACGCTGCGACACGACGAACGACGCATCGTGCCGCTGCTCGACGAGATCCGCAGCATCCAGCCCGACCTGCGCCTGATCGCATCGCCCTGGTCGGCACCACCGTGGATGAAGACTCGACCCACCATGTTCGGTCGGTTGGGTCCGGGACTCGCCAGGCGCACCGCACGCCCGTGGCTCACCTGGCTCGGCCGGCGCAGCCGGCTTGATCGCCGCCACTTCGGCGACTATGCGAACTACCTCGTGCGCTACTGCGAGCGCATGGCCGAGCTGGGGCATCCCGTCGACCTGCTGACTCTGCAGAACGAGCCCGGTCTTGCACCGGGGTATCCCGGCATGGTGATGAGCGTGCACGATCAGATTCGGCTCATCGCCGACCACCTCGGGCCGGCCCTGGCCGCCTCGTCGGTGCGCACCCGGCTGCTCGCCCACGACCACAACTGGGATGCCACACCCAAGGTGCTGCGACTGCTCGGCGATCCGGCGGCCGGCCGCTTTCTCGACGGCACGGCCTGGCACGGGTACAAAGGCGAACCCGATGCTCAGAGCGTCGTGCACCGTGCGTTCCCCAAGCGCAGCACCCATCTGACCGAGATCACCTCGTTTCGCGATCCGAAGACGCTGCTCGCCCAGCCGATCGCGCACGACCTGCGCTGGCACATGCGGATGATCGCCCTCGGAGCGACGCGCAACTGGGCGGAGTCGATCACTTACTGGAACCTTGCTCTGGACGGCCACGGCGGCCCGTTCCTCGGGCCGGGCGCGGTTCCCGGCCAACGCCACGGCTCGCAGATGGAGGGTGTGGTCGGTGTGATCGCCTCCCGGCAGACGAACCCGGCAGGCAACAGAGAGACGACCGTCCAGCGCAACGTGGGCTACTACAGCCTCGCCCACCTCAGTGCCGTACGGCCCGGGGCGCGATGCCTCACCTCCACCGGGCACGAGACCGGGTACACGCTCAACGCCGCCTTTCAGAACCCCGACGACTCGCTCGTCCTGATCGTCGCCAGCGACGCCCGTGAGCGACGCACGACGACGATCGCCGTCTCGGGCTGGCATGCCGAACTCTCACTCGATCCGGGTGACACGGTCACTATGGTCATCTCTCGTTCACCTCGGGCCATTAGTCTGCAGTGATGTCGAACGATCTGCACCGCGCCGACGGCAACGCGGCCGCAACCGCAACCGCAACGATCCCGCCGACACGAGGTCGCATCCTGCGCTGGGCATCGTGGGATTGGGGCTCCGCAGCGTTCAACGCGGTGACCACGACCTTCGTGTACACCGTCTGGCTGACCAGCACCGCCTTCATCGGCGACCACACGCTCGTCGACCACCGCAACGCTGACAAAGCCGCCGGTCTCACGTCGAGCCCCGCCATCGACCAGGTCGAGGCCATTCTGGCGCAGCACTCCTCCTGGCTCGGTCTGGGCCTGTCTCTGGCCGGGCTGGTCGTCGCCCTGCTCGCGCCGGTGCTCGGGCACCGCTCCGACGAGTCGGGCAATCGCCGCCGCAACCTCGGCATCACGACCTTCGGCACCGTGATCTGCATGATCGCGATGTGGTTCGTGCAGCCCGACCCCGACTGGCTGTTCTTCGGCATCGCGCTGATCGCCGTCGGCAACATCTTCTTCGAGCTGGCCAGTGCCGAGTACAACGCGCTGCTGCCCGGCGTCTCGTCGCCCAAAGACGTGGGCCGGGTGTCGGGCATCGGCTGGGGCATGGGCTACATCGGCGGCATCGTGCTGCTCGCCATCGTGCTGGTCGGTTTCATCAACCCGGAGGTCGGCTGGTTCGGCGTCGGCGACGAGAACGGCACCCGCTACCGCGCCGTCGCGCTGCTCGCCGCGCTGTGGTTCGCCGTCTTCGCCCTGCCCACGCTGCTGCAGAGAGACGGGCTGCCCGAGCCGGCCCGCGCATCCGGCACGCACACCTCGTTCTTCGGCGTCTACCGCGAGCTCGGCCGCACCATCGCACGACTCTGGCGCAGCGCGCGCAGCACTCTCGTCTTTCTCATCGCAAGCGCCGTCTACCGCGACGGCCTCGCCGGGGTCTTCACCTTCGGCGGCGTGCTCGCGGCCGGCACCTTCGGCTTCTCGAGCAGCGAGGTCATCGTCTTCGCGATCGCCGCGAATGTGGTCTCTGGCATCGCCACGATGCTGCTGGGAATGGTCGAAGACCGCGTCGGGCCCCGCGTGCTGATCACAGTCTCGCTGATCGGCATGATCGCCGCGGCGCTGCTCACACTGCTGACCTCGGGCGGCGGCAAGACCTTCTTCTGGATCTTCGGCATGCTGATGTGCGTGTTCGTGGGGCCGGTGCAGTCGGCGTCGCGCTCGTTCCTCACCTCGATCACCCCGGCTGGGCGCCACGGCGAGATCTTCGGGCTCTACGCCACCACCGGCCGCGCGGTGAGCTTTCTGGCACCGGCCGCGTTCAGTGTGACCGTCGCACTGCTCGGTGCGCAGATCTGGGGTATCTTGGGCATCGCGGCAGTGCTGCTGGTCGGGCTCGTGCTCTTCACCAGGGTGCACGTCGCGCGCTGACCACGACCGTATGAACGTCCCCGCGGCCACGTGCCACCGGGCACGAGACTGCGAGCGTTCTTCACGGTGCCCCGACGCAGTGAACAGGAGCTCCCATGGCATCCCCCGGCACGCCATCGACCACGCCGCCCGCCGCACCATCGCGAGCACGGCTGGTTCTCGACGCCCTGATCACCGTTGCCGCAGGCCTGACCATGCCCGTGCAGTCCCGCATGAACGGCGCCCTGGCCAGCGAGATCAGCGACCCCGTCTTCGCGGCGTTCGTGAGCTTCGGGTCGGGATTCGTGCTGCTGACGGTACTGCTGGTGCTGCCCGGCAACCGGCGTGCGCTCAGTGCGCTGTGGGCGGCGATCCGCAGTCGACGGATGCAGCCGTGGCTCATCGTGGCCGGCGCGCTGGGTGCGTGGCTGGTGATCGCGCAGAGCATCAGCGTGGGGGTGTTCGGCGTGGCGCTGTTCATGATCTCTCTGATCGCGGGGCAGACCGTGAGCGGGCTGCTCGTCGACCGATTCGGCTTTCTGTCCGACCGGAGACAGCCCCTGACGCCCATGCGAGTCATCTCTGCCGCCGTCACCATCGTGGCGGTGGTGTGGTCGGTGTCAGGCAGCATTCCCGCCGGGCTCGCCGTCGGCACGATGCTGCTCACCGCGCTGCTGCCGCTGAGCGCCGGCATTCTCAGCGGGTTTCAGCAGGCCATGAACGGGCGCATCGCCTCGATGACCAAGGCGCCGTTCAGCGCGACCTACATGAACTTCGTGGCCGGCAGCGTCGCCCTGCTCGTCGTCACGCTGATCGAACGCACCTCGCGCGGGCTGGCAATCGTGCCGCAGCTGCCAAGCGTGTGGTGGATGTACCTCGGCGGTGCCATGGGCATCGTCTTCATCTTCACAGGTGCGCATATGGTGCCACGCATCGGCGTGCTGCGCTTCACGATCGCCGCGATCGGCGGTCAGCTGCTCGGCTCGCTGCTGCTCGACTGGGTCTGGCCGACGTCGACGGCCGGCGTCTCGTTCGCAGCGATCGGCGGCGCCGTGCTCACGTTCGGCGCCATCGCACTGTCTGCGCTGCCTGATGTGCGGCGGCGATAGAGACGGCGGTCGAGACCGGGCTCGAGCCGATCAGATCTGGTCGAGCGCCTGGGAGAGATCGGCCTGCAGGTCGTCGACGCCCTCGATGCCGACCGAGAGGCGCACGACGTTCAGCGGCACCGCGAGGGGCGTGCCCTTGACCGACGCATGGGTCATCTCTGACGGATAGTTGATCAGCGACTCGACACCGCCGAGACTCTCGCCGAGCACGAACAGCTTCGTGCTCTCGGCGAAGGTGCGGGCAGCCTGCTCGCCGCCGGCGACGGCCACCGAGACCATGCCGCCGAAGCCACCGTGCATCTGCTTCGCCGCGACGTCGTGGCCGGGGTGGCTGGGCAGCCCCGGATAGAAGGCCTGCTCGATCTTGGGATGCGATGACAGCCATTCGGCGAGCTGCTGCGCGTTCTCGGAGTGGCGCTGCACACGCACGCCGAGCGTCTTGATGCCGCGCAGTGTGAGCCAGCAGTCGAAGGGCGACGAGATCGCGCCCAGAGCGTACTGGCTGAACCAGAGCCGGTCTTCGTACTCGTCCGTGGCGAGAACCACCGCACCTCCGACCACGTCGGAGTGCCCGCCCAGGTACTTCGTCGTGGAGTGCACGACGAAGTCGGCGCCCAAGCTGATGGGCTGCTGCAGCACGGGCGATGCGAAGGTGTTGTCGACGACCACCAGAGCGCCCGACTGATGGGCGATCTCGGCGAGTGCGGCAACGTCGCTGATCTGCATCATGGGGTTCGTCGGTGTCTCGATCCAGACCACGCGCGGCTGGGCCTCTTCGATCACGCCGCGGGCGAGGTCGACGTCAGAGAGATCGGTCTCGACTGAGTGCACGCCCCATTCGCCCCAGATCTTCGCGATCAGACGATGCGTGCCGCCGTAGACGTCGTTGCCGCTGACCACGGTGTCTCCCGGCTTCAGCAGTGTGCGCAGCAGGGCGTCTTCGGCTGCCAGCCCAGAGCTGAAGCTCAACGCCGCTGCGCCGTTCTCGAGCGAGGCGAGACTCACCTGCAGGGCGTCGCGAGTCGGGTTGCTCATGCGGCCGTACTCATAGCCGTGGCGTCCGTGCCCGATGCCGTCCTGCACATACGTCGACGTCTGGTAGATGGGCGGCACGACCGACCCGGTCTCTTTGTCGGGGTCGAGCCCCACGTGCACAGCGCGCGTCGCCATGTCGGCGTCTCGGAATCGTTCGCGATTGTCGAAGAATCCCTCAGCGTGCTGTGCCATCTGCGCTCCTGTGCTCGGAAGATCATGCCCTGCCAGTCTAGGCCGGGCGAGCATCTGTCGTCGCCGGCGAACTCTGCACCGCAGACGCCTCTGCCAGTAGACAGAGAAGACCGCCCGGAGCACTGTCACGAATGACAGGTCCGGGCGGTCTTTCAGGGGTTCGGCTCAGATCGGGATCAGACCCGGCTCGTCACCGACGCTCGCTGTGTGCAGGCGACCGAAGACGGCCGCTCACTCAGTCGAGCGATCGACTCACTTGAGGGTGACCTTGCCGCCTGCAGCCTCGATGTCGGCCTTGGCCTTCTCGGCGGTCTCCTTGTTGGCAGCCTCGAGAACGGTCGCAGGAGCGCCGTCGACGAGAGCCTTGGCCTCGCCCAGGCCCAGGCTGGTCAGGGCGCGAACAGCCTTGATGACCTGGATCTTCTTGTCGCCAGCAGCCTCGAGAACGACGTCGAACTCAGTCTTCTCTTCAGCAGCCTCGGCGTCGCCGCCGGCAGCCGGGGCAGCAGCCACGGCGACGGGAGCGGCAGCGGTGACCTCGAAGGTCTCCTCGAATGCCTTGACGAAATCGTTGAGCTCGATGAGGGTGAGCTCCTTGAAGGCCGCGATGAGCTCTTCAGTTGACAGCTTTGCCATGATGGTTCCTTTATCTCAGATGTCTGATGTGTGGTTTGCGGATGAAACCGTGGTGAAGACCGAAGAGGTCTTACGCCTCGGCCTCTTCTTTCTTCTGACGCAGCGCGTCGACCGCGCGAGCGGCCTGCGACAGCGGTGCGTTGAACAGGTATGCGGCACCGAACAGCGAGGCCTTGAACGCGCCGGCAAGCTTTGCCAGCAGCACTTCGCGGGTCTCGAGATCGGCAAGCTTCTGCACGTCTTCGGGAGTCAGAGCGGCGCCATCGAAGTAGCCGTTCTTGAGCACCAGAAGAGGATTCTCTTTGCTGAAGTCACGCAGCGCCTTGGCCACAGGGACCACGTCGCCGTGCACGAACACCAGCGCGCTCGGGCCGGCGAGAGCATCGTCGAATGCGTCGATGCCCGCCTCCTTCGCGGCGATCTTCGCGAGCGTGTTCTTCACCACAGAGAACGTGGCATTCTCACGGATTGAATCGCGGATCTTCTTCAGATCTGCAACCGTGAGGCCGCGATACTCGGTCAGCAGCACTGCGCTTGAGCTACGGAATTCCTCCGTCAGCTCGGCGACTGCAGCTTCCTTGTTCGCCATTGCACTCCTCGTGATGTCATGCCGGCGGCCCGATGCCCACAAGAATGAAAAAAGCTCCGACGTAGATGTCGGAGCTCGACGCACGACGCGTTCGACACGGTCGTGCATGTTGTTCGTTCACCTACGCGGGTCGTCACTCTCGTGACCTTCGCCTGTCGCAAGACAGGAACCGGCGGTCTTTGGCCGTCGATCAGCTTACCGGTTCTCAGGAGTCGACACAAGCGGGTCTTCGATCGGCGTTTCCGCCCGGACGCTGGATCCTCGTATCGCTGAGAGCACTCCACCGCACGCACGTGCGTACCTACGCAAGAGCGCATACCCCTATCCCTTGAGAACAAGGGGAGTTGTCCACAGTTGCCTGATTCCAGTTGCAGTCTGCACGAACTCCGGTGGAATGGGACTGACGCGGTCGTCAGAGGAGCCGACCCGTCCTGGCCTGTCACTTTGGCGGTCAGTTGAGCCGCGGACGCGGCTCAGGGGGGAACGCTGATGATCAATGCCTATTGTCCACGCTGCCATCTGCCGCTGAGCGCCCATGAGCGAGGCTGCCCCGCACCCGAGGCGAACTCGTTGTCGTTGAATCGGCTGGCGCAGATCGGGCTCAGACATCTCGACCGTGCATCGCGTGCGCACCTGATGCGATGGGGCATCGGGGGTGAGCGTCACGTCGAGTTCGACATCGCCACCGGGCAGCTGACCTGGTGGTTCGACGACGCTCGAAGGTTCCGGGCGCCCGCGCAGGTCGTCGGGCTGTATCGCGCTGCACAAGGCGTCTTCTGCTGGGGCTCGACCCTCGGGTTCTCCTGTGCGGCCACCCGAGTCAGCGAGCAGATCGCCCGGCAGACGCATTGTGACGACTGGACCCGGCTTCTGCACCAGCCGCTGCCCTGCAGTCACAGAGAGGCGCAGGCCATCTCTGCCGCAGCGATGGTGCTCTGCCGAGCCCACGGCGTACAGGAGGCGCCGGCTACGCCCGGAACCTCGTGGTACACCGTGTTCAGCCTGCGCGGCCTGGGCTGATCGGTCTGTGCCAGTACGCCGGTCTGTGCCAGTACGCCGATTCTGCGTCAGTCTGCGAGAGCGGTGGCTAGGCTGGAGGGCGTGACTCACGTTCCCGACTTTCTGCGCTCCCGCGTGCTCGCCGACAGCCACGATCGCATCAGCTGGCTCAAGGCCCGCAGCTTCGGCATCACCGCGACCGACGCAGCGCACCTCGCGACCCCGCGATCGGTGGAGGGCGTGGTGCGGTCGAAGTGCGACCCGCACGGATTCTCGGGGAACGCCTACACCGACTACGGTCGCGAACGCGAGCCGGTGATCGCCGAGTGGATGCGCCAGAACTTCGGGCTGCACACCAGCACGGTGCTCTTTCGCTCGGACGGCAACGCCCGCCATCTGGCGACGCCGGACGGCATCAACGAATGCAACGGATGCAGCGACCTGCTGCTGGCCGAGATCAAGACCAGCACGAAGCCGATCGAGAAGCTGCCCCGCACCTACCTGCGCCAGATCTGGTGGCAGCAGTATGTGATGGGCGCCCAGCGCACGCTGCTGGTCTGGGAGCAGCACGAGAACTTCCGCCCTTTGGGCGACCCGATCACCCGCTGGATCGACCGAGACGATCAGCAGATCGCGAAGCTCGTGCAGCTCGCTGACGAGACCCTGGCCCGGCTCGACGCCGTGCCAGAGCCCGCCTTCGTCTGACCGCTACTTGCGCTCGCCGGTGACCAGCGCGTAGGTCACACCGGCGAAGATCGCACCGAGAACAGGCGCCAGGATGAACAGCCAGAGCTGCACCAGTGCGTCACCGCCCACGAAGATCGCCGGAGCGATCGAACGCGCGGGGTTGACCGAGGTGTTGGTCACCGGGATCGAGATCAGGTGGATGAGGGCGAGCGTCAGGCCGATGGCCAGCGGTGCGAATCCTGCCGCTGCGCGCTTTCCGGTCACGCCGATGATCACGTAGAGGAAGATCGCGGTGAGCACGAACTCGATCACGAACGCCGGCAGCATGCCGTATCCCTCAGGCGAATGCGCTCCGTACCCGTTGGTGGCGAAGCCGTCGCTCAGGCTGAAGCCGGCGCGGCCCGAAGCGATCACGAGCAGCACCGCCGAGCCGACGATGCCCCCGACGATCTGGGCGGCGACGTAGGGCAGCACGTGCTTCCAGGAGAATCGGCCGGCTGCGGCGAGACCGATGGTGACCGCCGGGTTGAAGTGACCGCCGGAGACCGGGCCGAAGGCATAGGCGCCGACCACCACGGTCAGGCCGAAAGCCAAGGCCACACCGAGATAGCCGATGCCGTGGTCGACCGTCGCGGCCAGCACGGCTGCGCCCGTGCCGCCGAAGACGAGCAGGAACGTGCCGAGAAACTCCGCACCGAGCTGATTGCCGAGCTTCGGCGCGGGAAGTGTGGTGGTGTCACTCATGACTGGATCCTCCTATGGATCATGCTCTGGATCAAACTGCAGAACGCCCTCTGGAGCGTTCCATGCGATTGGGAGGGCCCAGTGATGCTGTCCCCCACCTCAAGTATGGCGAAGTCGACGATCTCTGCCCACTCACAGCGTGCAGAGAGTCTCGATGCATCCGCGGCCACGAGCGACTGACGAGATGCAGGCCGACGATGCCAGGACGCATCCGGCGCACATCATCGAGAAAGCCCCGCACGCTCAGTGAGGGTGCGGGGCTTTCTGCGAATGCGCACGGTCAGGACGACCGGTGCGACTACTTGGCCGGAACGACCAGTGCGTTGACGTCGAGCGGGATGCCCGGGCCGAAGGTCGTCGAGACGACGCCCTTGGTCACATAGCGGCCCTTGGCAGCCGAAGGCTTCAGACGAATGATCTCGTCGAGCGCAGCCTGGATGTTCTGCGTCAGCGCCTCAGGGGTGAACGATGCCTTGCCGACGATGAAGTGCACGTTGGCGTGCTTGTCGGTGCGGAACTCGATCTTGCCGCCCTTGATGTCGGTGACGGCCTTCGCCGGGTCGGTGGTGACCGTACCGGTCTTGGGGTTCGGCATCAGACCGCGAGGGCCGAGCACCTTACCGAGACGACCGACCTTGCCCATCAGGTCAGGGGTCGCGACGGCCGCGTCGAAGTCGGTCCAGCCTCCCTGCACCTTGGCGATGAGCTCGTCGCTGCCGACCTCGTCGGCGCCGGCGGCCGCAGCTGCGTCGGCCGCGTCGCCGTTGGCGAACACGATCACGCGAGCGGTCTTACCAGTGCCGTTCGGCAGGCTGACGGTGCCACGCACCAGCTGGTCGGCTTTGCGAGGGTCGACGCTGAGCTTCAGCGCCACCTCGACGGTTGAATCGGTCTTGGCCGATCCGGTCTCACGGGCGAGGGCGACAGCCTCCGCCGGAGTGTAGAACTTGCCGGGCTCGATCTTCTCGGCCGCGGCCACATAGGCTTTTGAACGCCTGGTCATCTGCTTCTCCTGTATGTCTCGGGGATGGCTCCCCGTTGCAGTGTTTGGTGCAGTCGTGGTTCATCGGGTCGGCGTGACCCTCCCACTCCTGTCTGGTGCGCCGTCGAGGGCCGACGGCGGTGAGAACTACTTCTTGATGGTGATGCCCATCGAGCGCGCTGTGCCCTCGATGATCTTCGCCGCGTTCTCGATGTCGTTCGCGTTGAGGTCGTCGAACTTGGTCTGAGCGATCTCTTTGGCCTGCTCGTGCGTGATCGAGCCCACCTTGTCGGTGTGCGGCACGCCGGAGCCCTTGGGCACACCTGCTGCCTTCAGGATCAGCTTCGCTGCAGGCGGGGTCTTGAGCTCGAACGTGAACGAACGGTCTTCGTACACGGTGATCTCGACCGGGACCACATTGCCGCGCTGAGACTCAGTCGCGGCGTTGTAGGCCTTGCAGAAATCCATGATGTTCACGCCATGCTGACCCAGTGCCGGGCCGATGGGCGGTGCGGGGTTCGCTGCACCAGCTTCGATCTGAAGCTTGATGAAACCCACCGCTTTCTTCTTCGGTGCCATTTTCTTTCCTTCTTACCTATGTTCTCTCCGCGTTCTGCACGGAAAGTCTGTGACGAGTCGGCGACGACGCATCAGGATGCGCCGCGTTTGCGCCGCCTCAGAGCTGTTTGGTGACCTGGTCGAACGAGAGCTCGACCGGAGTCTCGCGCTCGAAGAGCGAGACGAGCACGGTGAGCTTGCCGCTGGTCGTGTTGATCTCGCTGATCGTGCCGGGCAGGCCCGCGAACGAGCCTTCTTTAATGGTGATGGTCTCACCGATCTCGAAGTCGACGTCGACCGGGATGACCCGAGCGGGCTGTGCCTTCGACTTCTTCGACTTGGGTGTGGCGCCCTGCTCGGCCTCGGCAGCCTTCTCGGCCTCGGCCTGCGCCTCCTGCACCACAGTGGTCTTCAGCATGTCGAAGACCTCTTTGCGGCGCAGCGGCAGCGGGTCATGTGCGTTGCCCACGAAGCCGGTCACACCCGGGGTGCGGCGTACCAGCTCCCATGAGTCTTCATTGAGGAACATGCGGACGAGCACGTAGCCGGGGATGCGCACGCGCTTGACGAGCTTGTACTGGCCGTTGCGAACCTCGCGCACGGTCTCGATCGGCACCTGCACCTCGAGCACGTCGTCGCCACCGGCCTGCGACTCACGGCGCTTCAGAATCGAGTTCTTGACGCTCTTCTCATAGCCGGCGTACGAGTGAATGACGTACCAGTCGCCTGCGGCACGCCGCAGCTCACGACGGAAGTCAGCCAGGACGCGTTCCTCGTCGCTGACTTCGGCGGCCTCGTCGGCATCCGCTTCGGCCGGTTCGACAGCCGCGGTCTCATCGGCAGAAGTCGCCTCAGCAGCGTCAGCCGTCGCCGCGGTCTCGGCTGTCGCCTCGTCGACCTGCGGAGTCTCGGTCACGGCCTGTTCAGTCTCTTCTTCTGCCACGTTCGTCTTCCTCGATTTGCTGCTATGGATGTGCCGGTGCTGTCAGACGACAGGCGCTCAGGCGCTGCGTTCGAACAGGAAGCCCACGCCCATGCCGAAGACGAAGTCCAGCAGAGTGATGATGGCCATCATGATCAGCACGAACACGAGCACGACCAGCGTCTGGTTGGTGAGCTCTTTGCGAGTCGGTGTGGTGACTTTTCTCAGCTCGCCGAAGACCTGACGAAAGAACAGGAAGAGACGCCCGAAGATGCCCCGAGCCTTGGCCCGGTCAGTCTCTGCGTTCTCGACCAGGTGCGCGTTCAGCTCGTCGCTCGACGCTGCAGCCATGTGGTTCCATCCCTCTCATCAACCGTGCCGGTGTGCACAGCACCCCGTTCACACGAGATGTGCAGGGCGGACAGGACTCGAACCTGCAACCTGCGGTTTTGGAGACCGCTGCTCTACCAATTGAGCCACCGCCCTTCACGTGGTTCACACGTGAGGCCCTCGATCTTCACCGACACGCGGTGCGCTGACGTCGAAGGCACAGTTCAGCTTGGTATCTGTCAATACCGTCTGCCAGTGTAGCGGGCTGCGCGCATCATGTCCATACGGCTGCTCCGACCCCTGCTGTGGGGTGGGCCGCACTTCCGATCGACTGTGCCGCAGCCCGCTCACCCGTTGCGCTGCTCAGAGTCCGCAGGTGTCGCGAAGAGTCTTGAGCTTGTCGGTGAAGTCTTTCGTCTTGTCGCTGAACTCAGTCGCTTTGGTCTGCAGCTGTTTCGCTGCCTCGACGTCAGTGACACTGGTGTCGATGCCGTTCGCGAAGTTCTCGGAATAGTAGTCCGAGACACCGCGGGCCGAAGTCGCAGCGTCGTCGACCAACGGTTTGACCTCTTCGTTGCTGATGCCGGAGGCAGCGTTCTCCAGCGTGCTCGCCACATCGGAGAGCGCATCTTTGGCCGCACCGGAGCGCACTTCTGACGCGCTCGGCGTCTGAATGTCGCTGCCGTCGATGTTGCGCAGCTGCGTGCAGGCGTCGTCCTTCGACTGCGCCGTGCTGCAGGCGCTCAGCGAGAGCACGGCTGCGAGCGCCACAGCGGCGGCGGCGCCGGTCTGGATGAATCGGTTTCTCATGGCTGCTCCTCTTGGCTGTCAGCGTTCGGCTGAACGCTGTTGACCCTCACCTGCTCAGAGTCCTCTTTGTCCTGTTCCGCCTCGCGCTGTTCAGCGAGGCCAGGAGCGACGCCGCCACGAGGTTGGGACATTCTCTCATGGACGCGCCCTCTCTCACCAGGTATGCAATCGCGGGCACCCGACGACGGTGCGCACAGAAACTCAAGTGCATTCTGCAACTCAGTGCATTCTGCGCGCGTCGACTGTGGCCGCGACCGACCACCTGCTCGTAGACTGGAGGCCGTGAGCACTGAACTTCCTCTCTCCCCACGCATCCTGGCCATCAACGAATCAGCCACTCTGAAGGTCGACGCGAAGGCGAAGGCCCTGAAGGCATCCGGCCGACCGGTGATCAGCTACGGAGCCGGCGAGCCGGACTTCTCGACGCCGGCCAACATCGTCGAAGCCGCACGTCACGCGCTCGACGACCCCGGCAACTTTCGCTACACGCCCGCGGCCGGTCTGCCCGACCTGCGCAGAGCAGTCGTGGCGAAGACGCAGCGCGACAGCGGCCTGACGGCCGACCCCTCGCAGGTGGTCATCACGAACGGCGGCAAGCAGGCCGTCTATGAGGCGTTCGCAGCGCTCGTCGGCGAGGGTGACGAAGTCATCCTTCCCGCGCCCTACTGGACGACCTACCCCGAGGCGATCCGCCTCGCCGGCGGCACCCCGGTCGAGGTCTTCGCCGGCGCAGACCAGGGCTATCGCGTGACGGTCGATCAGCTCGAAGCAGCCCGCACTGAGCGCACCCGACTCGTGCTCTTCGTCTCGCCCTCGAACCCCACGGGCGCGGTGTACACGCGAGAGCAGACCGAGGCGATCGCACGCTGGGCGGTCGAGCACGACATCTGGATTCTCGCCGACGAGATCTATCAGAACCTGACCTATGACGGAGTGACCGCGACCAGCATCGCCTCGGTCATCCCCGAGGCCGCCGACAACACCGTGCTGGTCAACGGCGTCGCCAAGACCTACGCGATGACCGGCTGGCGAGTCGGCTGGCTTGTCGGCCCGCAGCGGGTGGCCAAGGCCGTCTCGAACCTGCAGTCGCACCTCACATCGAACGTTTCGAACGTGTCGCAGCGCGCGGCCGTCGAGGCCCTGACCGGCCCGCAGGATGCCGTGGCCGAGATGCGCGCGGCGTTCGACCGCCGCCGTCGCCTCATCGTCGACGAGCTGTCGAAGATCGACGGATTCGTCGTTCCGGTGCCCGAGGGTGCGTTCTACGCCTACCCAGATGTGACCGGTGTGCTCGGCCGCGAATGGCATGGCGTGACGCCCACCACGACACTCGAGCTGGCCGATCTGCTGCTCGACCAGACCGACGTCGCGGTCGTGCCGGGCGAGGCCTTCGGGCGCAGCGGTTACCTGCGTCTCTCATACGCGCTCGACGACGAGTCACTGCTCGAAGGCGTGCACCGTCTGCAGCGATTCTTCAGCGTAGACTGAGGGCCGGACTCAAGGAAGGCGACACGATCATGACTGAGAGACGCCCGATCAGCACTCTGTTGGGAGACATCTCGACCGGCGTGCAGGATCTCGTTCACCAGGAGATCGAACTGGCGAAGGCCGAACTCCGCGACTCAGGCCGCAACGCCGGCATCGGCGGCGCGCTGTTCATCGGTGCAGGCGCCATCGTCGTCTTCGCTCTGCTCTTTCTGTCGCTCGGCGCCTGGTGGGGGCTCGGGCTGCTGGTCGGCAACGGCTGGTCGGGACTGATCCTCGGGGTGTTCTGGCTGATCGTCGCAGGACTCGCCGTGCTCGTCGGCGTCAAGCGGTTCAAGAAGGTCAAAGGCGCGCCGAAGACCGTCGAGTCGGTGCGCGGCATCGTCAGCACCATCACCCCGAACAGGAGCGAGCGATGAGCAGCACCGACCTCGGCCAGGGCCTCTCAGAGGTCGAGCGCATTCAGGCGAAGATCGAGCACACCCAGCGTCTGCTCTCGGCTGACATCACCGAGCTCACCGCTCGTGCGAATCCGTCAGAATACTCGCGCAAGCTGAAGCGCTTCGGCAAGACCGCAGCGATCGTCGGCAGCTCGGCATTGGGCGTGCTGCTGGCCGCACGGATCTTCCGCCGCCGCTGAGGCCGACTCAGTTCTCGCCGAATCCCAGTAGAATCGGCTCGGGCTGCAGCGCGATGCCGAATTCGTTGGCCACCCGCGTCTGCACGAACGTGGCGAGCTCGACGACCTGTCGGGCGGTCGCGCCACCACGATTAGTGATCGCCAGCGTGTGCCGAGAGCTGATGCCCGCCTGTGACCCTGGCAGCGCGAAGCTGCGGTGCACTCCTGCGTGCTCGATCAGCCATCCGGCACTCAGCTTGACCAGACGCCGACCGCTCTGTCGCCCCTGCTGACCGGCTGCGTACAGCTCGTCGCCGCGAAAGCGATCGAGCGGGATCACCGCTGCGACAGCGGCATCCCCTGCGTCGCTCGCGGGCGCGCTCGCCGAGCCGGTCGACGATTGCCTGTTCAGCGCTTCTTCCGAGACGGGCCAGCGCGGGGCATCCGCCGGCAGACCGTTCGCGAACGAGGCGTGCACGATCGGGTTCGTGAAGAACGATCCGCAGCCGTGCGAGTCGATGTCTGCCGGGTCGTAGACCATGCCCTTGCCGCGACGCAGGCTCAGCACCGTGTCACGCACCTGCTGCACCGGCGCGCGATGCCCGACCTCGACGCCGAGTGCCGCCGCCAGTTGGGCGTACTGCACCGGGGCCGAGAGCCCGTCGCCGTGCAGCCGCAGGGTGATCGCTGTCACGACGCCTTCGAGTTCTCCGCGTTTGAATGCGCTGGTGCGATAGCCGAACCCCAAGTCGGCGGCTGAGATCGTACGCAGCTCACCGGTGGCGGCATCGGCGAAGTCGACAGAGACCAGTGCCTCACCCACCTCGTGCCCGTAGGCGCCGATGTTCTGAATCACCGCCGCCCCAACGCGGCCGGGAACGCCGCTCAGCGCCTCGATGCCGCCCAGGCCGGACTCGACCGTTCGAGCCACGAGGTCGTCCCAGACCTCGCCGGCGGCCACATGCAGGTCGAGCACGCCCTCGGCGTGCACGCGAACGTCGGTGCCCTCGTTGCGCACCCGAAGCACGGCACCCTCGAAACCCTCATCGGCGACGACCAGATTCGACCCGCCGCCGAGCACCACGAATTCGTCATGCACGCCGTCGACCTCGCCGAGTGCCTCCAGGGCCTCGGCCGGTGTGGTGATGTCGAAGACACGCTCGGCCCCGCCGCCGACGCCCATCGTGGTCTCGTCGGCGAAGCGGAACGTCACAGCAGCACCTGCGCCAGCGCCTTGCCGAGCACCGTGCGACCTTCGAAGGTCGCGGTGATCGTGACCTTCGCGGCCTGTTTTCCGGTGTGCACGCCCTGCTCGATCGTCTCGATCGCCGTGATCTTGGCGCTCACCTGCACATCGGCGCCCGTCTCGACGTCGACGAGCACCGGGCGAGTGAACCGCGCCTGGTAGTCGAAGACGCTGCCGGGATCGCCCGCGGCGACCCAGTCGACGACCGGCTGAATCGCGAGGCCCATGGTGAGCATGCCGTGGGCGAGCACGCTGGGCATGCCTGCCTGCTTGGCCGCGTCGTCACGGTAGTGAATCGGGTTGAAGTCACCGGACGCTCCGGCATAGCGCACCAGGCTGTCACGCGTGAGGTGCACGGTTCTCGGGCCGAACTCTGCGCCGACCTCGACCGCAGGCAGATCGCGGGTGTCTGCGGCGAGCTGCGACTCTGTGTGCGGCTCGACCTGAGGTGTCTGCTCTGCATCGCTCATCGTGCGTCCTCCTTGCTGCCCTGGGCCGTCTCGGGTGCTGTCTCAGGCGCGGCCTCGGCCGGCTCCTCGCGAATCACGAAGGTCGCGATGGCAGTCGACACCAGCTGCTGGTCGCGGTCTCGAATCTTGGTGACCGTCGTGACCATGGCGTTGTGGCCGAGCCTGCGCACCGCGGTGACGGTGAGCTGAGCGGTCAGCTCGTCGCCGGCGACGATCGGCCGCTCGTGGATGAAGCGCTGGTCGCCGTGCACCAGACGGGTGAAGTCGATGCCCGCGTCGGGGTCGAAGAGCAGGCGCTGTTCGGCGCGCTGCGAGATGATCACAGCGAAGGTCGGCGGTGCGACGACCCCGCTGTATCCGCTGTCGAGGGCGACCCGCGGATCACGACTCAGCGCGCTGTTCGAGAACACTGCGGAGGCGAACTCGCGCACCTTCTCGCGTGCCACCAGATAGGGCTCTGTGGCCGGATACGTCTTGCCGGCAATGTTGAGATTCACCACGCTTTCAGTGTACCGATGCCAGCCCGGCACGCGATAATGGTCGCCATGCCCGAACACGACCCGCTCACCGACGAGCGCCCCAGTCGTTCCGGGGCCGACGATCGCCGCGAGGCCTGGCGCATGGGGCTGTCTGTGTCGATCGCCACGGCCCTCTACGGCATCAGCTTCGGAGCGCTCTCGGTGGCCGCGGGATTCACCACGGCGCAGTCGCTCGTGATGAGTCTGCTGCTCTTCACCGGCGGCTCGCAGTACGCGATCGTGGGCGTCGTGGCCACCGGCGGGTTCAGCCCGGCCAGCGCGGTGAGCGCCGTTGCCAGCTCGTCGCTGCTCGCCATGCGACACAGCCTCTACGGGCTGCAGCTGGCGCCGATCCTCGATCTGCCCGGGCTCCGTCGTCTCGTCGCTGCACAGTTCACCATCGACGAGACGGCCGCCGTCGCACTCGCACAGCCGACGAGGGCGGCGAAACGCCTCGGGTTCTGGGTGACCGCCGTCGGCGTCTACCTCGGCTGGGCGGCCATGACGCTGGTCGGCGCACTGATCGGCGAGCAGATTCCCGACCCCCGCGTCTGGGGGCTCGACGCGGCCGCGGCCGCGGCCTTCCTCGGTCTGCTCTGGCCGCGCCTTCGCGGCCGCGAACCGATTGCGATCGCGATCGCCGCCGCAGTCGTGGCACTGGCGCTCACGCCGACGACCCCCGCCGGCATCCCCGTGCTCGTCGCCGCTGCGGTCGGGCTCGCCATCGCCTCCTTCGGCGAGGCGCGACGCGGCAACCCTCGACGCCGACCGCGTGACCGACATGCAGATCGGGGCATGACACGATGAGCATCGCCTGGGTCATCATCCTCGTCTCGGCCGTGATCGCCTTCGGACTCAAGCTGACCGGCTATCTGATTCCGGCCGGAGTGCTCTCGTCGCCGCGTGTGCAGTCGGTGCTCGGCGGCGTCACCGTGGCGCTCTTGGGCGCACTGGTCGCCGTTCAGGCGTTCACCACGAACGGTGCGGTGGTGTTCGACGCCCGTGTGGTCGCCCTCGGCGTCGCCGCGCTGCTGCTGTGGATGCGAGCGCCCTTCATCGTGGTCGTGGTCGCAGGTGCGGCGGTCGCGGCGCTGCTGCGGCTCTGGCTGGGAATGTGACCGTTAGACTTCGGGGCATGGCCACGCCCGGAAAGCGCGCTCGCGCAGCACGTACGACCAGTCTGCTCATCCTGGCGGGCGTCACGCTCACCGCCTGCTCGAGCGTCGGCGCCGATCTGCCGCCACAGACGTCAGAGCCCCCGGCACCGGTCTCGATCACGCCGAACACCGACGCCGAGGTCTCACCCGGCTGGGATCAGCAGCCCGACACCGCAGTCACCCCGGACGCCGAGCTGGGCCAGGCCGAGGTCGACGCACTGCTGCGCAAGACCGCCTCGAACCCGGCGGCTTCGGTCAGACAGGCCTGCCTCCCTGAACAGATCACGTTCGCGTTCACTCAGAGCGACGCCGCGCTGGGCCATCGGTACGCCTCATTGGTGGCCGCGAACTCTTCGAACCGGTCCTGCACGGTGATCGGCTGGCCGGGCATCGGCGGCCGCGGCGAGTGGGGCAGCGCTTTCCTGCTCGACGTCGAGGACTCGCCGACCGATCCCTTCGCGAACGACGCCCCCAACGTCGCTCAGCCGGTCACGCTGGCTCCCGGACAGGGCGCAAAGGCCACTCTCGAGTGGACCGGCGACCTGCGCGGCTCACAGTCCGAGGCGCTTTCGAGCCTGGTCGTCCAGCTCGCCTCCGATCAGCACGCCAAGCTCTACTCTCCGCCGACCGACGACGCCGCGGCCGCCGCTATATCCGCCGCCACACCCGAGTGGGGCGGCTCTCACATCGGAGTCGCTGGGCGCGACGAGATCGACATCGGCATGTCCACGACGGTGCGGGTCAGCACGTGGAAGCCCATAAACGAGCCGAGCCGATGACCAGCGCCGACCGCCGCACGACGAGCGGCCATCTCACGATCAACGGCCGCGAGATGTATGCCGAAGACACCCGCCCGCACGACGTCGAGGGCGAAGACGCCGGCTCTGCCGAGCGCGCCCCGATGCTTCTGCTGCATGGCGGGTTCTGCTCGCTCGAATCGCTGCGCCCGCAGGCGGATGCTCTGGCCGCGGAACATCGCGTGCTCGCGTTCGAGCGGCCCGGTCACGGCCGAAGCGCCGATGTTCCCGAAGCGTTCGACTACGACCGAGGCGTGGACGACGTGCTCGCCTATCTCGATGCGATGGGCGTCGACCAGGCCCATGTCGTCGGCTACAGCGACGGCGCGATCATCGGGCTGCTGCTCGCGATGCGGCATCCGCAGCGGGTGCACTCGCTCGTGGCCATCAGCGCGAACCTCGACCCCTCGGCCTTCGACATGGACGACGAGGCGGGCTCGTCGCCAGAGCCAGAACCAGAGTCACAGCCAGAGCCAGAACCGCAACAAGAGCAGCCGACGGTCGAACCGGGCAGCGAGCGCGACTGGTATCAGCGGCTCTCGCCAGACGGCCCGGAGCACGTCGACGTGGTGCTCGACAAGCTCATGGAGCTCTGGCGCACCGAGCCGCACATCGCTGCGGCCGACCTCGGCGCCGTCACCGCCCCGACACTCGTCATGGCCGCAGATCGCGATGCCGTTCCCGTCGAGCACACCCTGCTGATCGCGAAGTCGATTCCCGGCGCCCAGCTGTGCATCGTGCCGGGAGCCACACACGCGCTGGTCGCCGAACGCCCCGAGCTGATCAGCACGGTCATCGGCGACTTTCTACACGGGCGCTGAGCCTGCGGCCCCGCTCCTCCGCCCGGCGTGACGCTCAGCGCGACCGACGCATCAGCCAGGCGAAGTAGGGCGCTCCGACCAGCGCGATCATGAGCCCCGCCGGAATCTGCGAGGGGGCGATCAGCGAGCGACCGAGCGTGTCTGCGATCGCGACCAGCAGCGCCCCGAAGACCATCGTCACGGGAATGATGCGGCCATGCCGCGCCCCCACGATCGAGCGCGCCAGATGTGGCGCCACCAGACCGACGAATCCCACCACGCCGATCGAGACCACGCTGACGGCGGCGAGCACCGCAGCCATCGTGAGCAGCGTCAGGCGTGTTCGTTCGAGCCCGATGCCGAGCAGACGGGGAGTGTCGTCGTCGATCGACACGACGTCGAGCTGCCGACGCATGGCGAAGAGCACCGGCGTCAGCAGCACCAGCGCGATCGCGACCGGCAGCACGTCGACGAGCGTGCGCCCGTAGGTCGTGCCCGAGAGCCAGGTGAAGATGCGCGGGGTGTCCCAGGGATCCGCCCGCAGCAGCAGGAACGTGGTGATCGCGGTCAGCCCGTAGCCGCAGCCGATGCCGATCAGCACGAACCGATCGGGGCGCAGACCGCCGCGCCAGGCCAGCACGGCGATGAATGCGAACGTGGCCAGACCGGTGAGCACGGCCATGCCGATCAGCAGCGGTCGGCCGCCGGCGCCGCTGGTCACGACCCAGACCGCGCCCAGCCCGGCACCGGCGGTGATGCCGAGGATGCCGGGTTCGGCGAGCGGGTTGCGCACAGTGGCCTGCACGACCGACCCCGAGAGCGCGAGGGCGGCGCCGGCCAGCACTGCTGCGGCCACCCGGGGCAACCGCTCGTCGAGCGCTCGCTCGATCAGGTCGGGTGCGGCGCCCTGGGCCCACAGCACCAGGTCGCCCAGCCGAAGCCAGAGGCTGCCGGCCAGCAGACCGACGACCGCCACCACGACCAGCAGCACCAGACTGCCGACCATGACCGCCGCGAACCGTCGGCTGGTGCACAGGCCGGAGCGAGCACGCTGATGCGGCCGTGAGGCACCGGCGTCGCGCAGCCGCAGCGCGAGCACGACGATCACCACCGCGCCCAGCAGTGCGGTGGGCACACCGGTCGGAATCGAGGCCGCCGCCTGCGCCCCCATCAGAGCCCGCAGCAGCGCATCGGCTGCGAGCAGCAGGAACGCGCCGAGCAGCCCCGAGGCGGGCAGCAGCAGCGCGTGTCGACGCAACGTCGGCATCCGGCTCGAGATCAGCCGCGCGACCACCGGCGCTCCCAGACCGACGAAGGCGATCGGGCCGGCGAGCGTGACGGCCACGGCGGTGAGCAGCACGGCGCAGACCACTGCGACGCTGCGCGTGCCACGCACCGAGATGCCGAGCGACGCGGCGGTGTCGTCACCCAGCCGCAGCACGTCGAGGCGCCGAGCGAGCAGCAGCGCAGCGACGAGCACGGCGACAATCATCGGCATCGCACGCATCGCCGCGTCGAGATTCAGCTGTGCCAGCGAGCCGCTCCCCCATGCGAAGAGCCCGGTCGTGCTCTCTCTGAAGAGGATCAGCAGCATGCCGGTCGCAGCGTCGAGGGCCATGGCGATGGCCGATCCGGCCAGAATGAGCCGTGTGGTGGCCGCGCCCGACGCGCTGCCGGCCAGCCCGAGCACGACTGCCGCAGCCAGCAGCCCGCCGGTGAATGCGACCAGCCCCGAGGCCCACAGCGGCACGGCGATGCCGAATGCGGCGACGACGGCGAGCGCGAAGTACGAGCCTGCGGTCACCGCAAGGGTGTCAGGCGAGGCGAGCGCGTTGCGGGTGATCGACTGCAGCAGCGCGCCGGCGACGCCGAGCGCGAAGCCCACCGCGATGCCGGCGAAGAGTCGGGGCAGGCGCGACCCGGTGAGCACGTCGACGAGCGGCACCCCGCCGACCGTCTCGCCAGACCCGGCGAGCGCCCGCAGCAGATCCCAAGCGCCGACGCCCGAGGTGCCCTGGGTCAGGTGCCAGGCGCCGACCGCCATGACCGCGACGGCGAGCCCGCCCAGCACGACGACCCCGCCGGCGATGCCGGACGGGGTCGTTGTGTGCTGACGCGGCTCGGTCACCCCTGGGTGATCGCGTCGACGAAGGCGTCGATCGCCTGCTCGTTCGAACGCGGCCCTCCGGCGCCCCAGACGCCCGAGGGGAAGGCATGCGAACGGTGCTGCTGCACGGCGGGCAGCGACGACCAGATGGGGCTCTTCTCGAGCTCGGTCACATAGCTGTCAGGCGTGTCGTCACTGGAGTAGAACAGGTTCGCGTCGCCCACGGCGGTGAGTCCTTCGATGTCGGTCTGGGCCAGGCCGTAGGCCGGGTCGACGCCGCCGCTGCCGTAGGCCGCGTTGATCTCGTCGGTCCAGGCAGGCTCGAGGCCCAGCTGCTGGCCGAGCGCGGTGAAGAGCGCGCCCTTGCCATAGGGGCGGATCGCGACGTTGCCGCCCTCGATCCAGCCGTCGAAGAAGAGGAAGCTCTTGGTGGGCAGATCGACGTCGGCCACTTTGTCTTTCGCCGCAGCAAGGTGGTCGTCGAACTCCTTGATCACCTGGTCGGCGCGCTCCGTGCGCCCGGTGGCCTCGCCGATCTGTGAGAACACCTTCTTCATGTTGCCGATCGGGTCTGCCGCGTCGGCGCCCAGCGTCGCGAGCACGGGCACACCGCGCTGCTCGAGCTTGCCGATCAGCTCGTCGTCGGCGCTGAACGCCTCGATCACGATCAGATCGGGGTTCGCCCCGTAGAGCGCGTCGAGGTCGGGCTCACCTCGCTCGCCGATGTCGGTCACCTGATCGGGCAGCTTCTCGGCGCTCACATAGGTCTTGTAGCCGTCCGGGTCTGAGACCGCGACGGGCGAGGCGCACAGGCTCAGCAGGTCTTCGGTCTGCTGCCATTCGAGCACGGCGACGCGTTCGGCGGGCTTGTCGAGGTGCACCTGACGGCCGACGCCGTCGGTCAGGTCGACGGGGCCGGTGGATGTCGTGGTCGTGTCGTCGGCGCAGCTCTGCGAAGCCGGCGACACGGATGCGTCGCTCTGATCGACCGTCGTGGTGCCGCAGCCGGCCGCGGTGAGTGACACCGCGATCAGCGCTGCCGCCGCAGCGGCGATTCTGGGGGCGGAGATCATTCGTGATCCTTTCGGGTTTCTTCTCGGGGGATGGAGGCACGACGCCGACGGCGTCTGGAGACCGGATCGATGTGCAGCGCACCGCTGCCCGGGTCGACGCCGACGTCGACGGGGATGCCATAGACCGCCTGGATGTGCTCGGCGGTGAGCACCTCGTCGGGCTCGCCTTCGGCATGCACCCGACCGTGGTCGAGCAGCAGCAGCTCGTCGGCCACGCTCGCCGCCTGCTCCAGGTCGTGCAGCACGACGCCGACGGCCACGTCATGCGCTTCGGCGAGCTCACGCATCAGATCGAGCGTCTCGACCTGATAGCGCAGGTCGAGGTGGTTGGTGGGTTCGTCGAGCAGCACCACACCGGTGCTCTGCGCCAGACACGCGGCCAGCCAGACACGCTGCATCTCGCCGCCCGAGAGCTCTCCGGCGGCGCGACCCGCCTTGCCCTGCAACCCGGTCACCTGCATGGCATGGTCGATCGCCCGCCGGTCGTCGTCGCTCAGTCCACCGAGTCGGCGGCGGTACGGGTGCCTGCCCAAAGCCACGATCTCAGCGACGCTGAGCCCTTCCGGGGCGGCATGGGTCTGCGCGAAGAGCGTCACCTCGCGGGCGAAGTCGCGACGGGTGAGCAGCGAGACGGGGGTGCCCGGCGCATCCTCGTCACCGAGCAGCACCTGCCCCTCTGCGACGTCGTGCAGCCGGGCCAGCGAGCGCAGCAGCGTCGACTTGCCGCTGCCGTTCGGACCGACGAACGCGGTGACCCGGCCCGGCCGCAGCCGTACCGAGACGCCGTGCACCGCGACCGAACGGCCGTACTGCAGCACGAGTCGATCGCCCTGCAGGCTCCTCGCTGGCCTCATCCGCAGATCACAGCCGCACTGTGGTTGCATCTGAGGGAGGTAAGGGTTGCCTGCACGCACAAAAGAATAGAGACGGCGAAGAGCTGGCCGCAATCAGGACTTCACGACAGCGAGTACGGCTTTTCGGCCACGTAGACGCCCGGCGTCACCCCCATCAGACGACGGAACGTCGCGATGAACGTGCTCGGCTGTGCATACCCGAGTCGGGCCGACACCCGCTGCACGTCGTGCCCCTCGTCGAGCAGCGCGAGCGCATGATGGATGCGCAGCGACTGCCGCCACTGGCCGAACGACAGCCCGGTCGAGGCGCGAAAGGCGCGCGAGAGCGTGCGCACGCTCATGTTCAGCGCGAGCGCCCATTCCCCGAGCGAGCGCCCGTCGGCGGGGTCGTGCAGCAGCACCTCGGCGACTGGGGCGATCCGGTCGTCGGCCGGCAGGCGCAGGGTGAGCTGTCGACTCGCCGGTCGCAGCACATCGAACACCACTGCCTCTGCCCGGGCCCGCGCCTCCTCGGTCAGACCAGGACTCACCAGATGTGAGAGCAGGGCCTGCAGCAGCGGGCTCATCTCGATCACCGTCGGCTCTGCGAACGCCACGGGGGTGCGCCCTGCAGCGAAGAAGGCATCGTGAAACTCCACTTCGGCGGTCAGCCGCCCAGCGTGCACCATACCGGCCGGAATCCACAGCCCGCAGCCCTCCGAGACCGTGAACATGGCGTCGCCGACACGTGCCGTCACCGTGCCGCCGTGACTCCAGACCAGCTCGTGGTGCGGGTGGGAGTGCGGGGCCCATTCCTGGGGCGAGTGCGCCACCTCGGTCTCGGCGAGAATCGTGAAGGAGCCGGGTTCGGTCGGCGCCGCCGTCGTTCCGGTGCGCACGTGGGTGCTCGGCTCCCGACGCCAGGTGCCGCGTATCGATCGACGCGACGGGGGATGCGCCGTCTGTGTACTGACCATCGTTGCAGACTACGTCATCCTGGGCTCACTAGCATGAGAAGAGGACACTTGGGAAAGAGGTTCTGTTCGATGCGTAGCAACGATTCCCCAACGGCCGGCACGATGACCGCCGCACCCACCGATTTCTCCACGCTCTCTGCCGACGCGGCACTGCAGACGCTCGACACGTCGCGTTCCGGGCTCAGTTCGACCGAGGCATCCGGCCGGCTGGCCGAGAGCGGCCCCAACCGCATCGCTCAAGTTGGTCGTGTCAGCCCGATCATGCGCTATCTTTCCCAGTTTCGCGACTGGCTCGTGCTGCTGCTGCTCGCATGCGCCGTCGTCGTGAGCTATCTGGGCGACTGGTCGACCGCCGCCGTGCTGGTGGTCCTGGTGCTCATCAACACCACGATCGGGTTCGCCCAAGAGGCTCGCGCCGAACGCACGATGCAGGCGCTCGAAGCGCTGGTGACGCCCACGGCCGACGTGCTGCGCGACGGGCGCATCACCGAGGTCGACACGGCCACGCTGGTGCCCGGCGACGTCGTGCATCTGGCCGAGGGCGACTCCGTGCCCGCAGACATGCGGGTGATCGAGGCGCAGGCGGTCAGCGCCAACGAGTTCGCACTGACCGGCGAGAGCAATCCCACGCGCAAGACCGTCGCCACACTGGAGTATCCGGTGCCGCTGGCCGACCGACGCAACCTGCTCTTCACGGGCACCGACATCGGCACCGGCGAGGTGTTCGGCGTCGTGACCGCCACCGGCATGCGCACCGAACTCGGACGCATCGCCCAGCTGAGCGATCAGGCTCCGACGATCCCCAGCCCGCTGCAGCGTGAGATGTCGACGATCGCACGCGTGATCGGAATCACGGTCGCCGTACTCGCAGCCGTGCTGCTGGTCTTCGCCGTGATCGCACAGATGCCCTTTCGCGAGGCGCTGCTGTTCGCCGTGGGGCTCGCCTGCGCGCTCGTGCCACAGGGTCTGCCCGCCGAGGTGAACACAGCCCTTGCGCAGGCCTCCGAGGTGCTCGCGCGTCGCCGTGCGCTGGTCAAGAAGCTCAGCGCGGTCGAGACGCTGGGCGCGACACACGTCATCTGCACGGACAAGACCGGGACGCTGACCCGCAACGAGATGACCGTGGTCAGCGCCGAGATCGGCTTCGCGCCGTTCACGGTCACCGGCAGCGGCTACGCCCCCACCGGCGAGGTCCACGACGCGCACGGCGCCCGTCTCACCCCGACGCACTGGCAGCGCACATTCGCCGAGACCGGCGTGCTGGCCAGCAACGCTCGCCTGCTGCCACCCGATGACGAGCATCCCGACTGGCACGTGCTCGGCGACCCCACCGAGGGCGCACTGCTGCCCTTCGCCGTCAAGGCCGGTGTCGACCTCGACCAGCTGCAGCACGACCGCATCGAAGAGCACGAGCTGCCCTTCGACTCAGAACGCAAACGGATGACCTCGGTGCGTCGCGTGGTCGGGGCGAGCCCGGCTCGCCACATCGCCTACGTCAAGGGCGCGCCGGAGTCGCTGCTCGACGTGTGCACACGGGTGCTCGACGGCGACACCGTGCGCCCGATCACCGACGACGATCGGCGTCGTTTCCTCGACGCTCAGCGTCAGGCCGCCGGGCAGGCGCTGCGCAACCTGGCCTTCGCCGTGCGCGACGTGACCTCGCTCGTCGCAGCGGCATCCACCGGCCCGGCCGACTCAGCCGACTCGCCGTTCTCGACGCTCGGCATCGACGACATCGAGCACGATCTGCTGCTGCTCGGGTTCGTGAGCATGCGGGACCCGCTGCGCGACGAGGTGCCCGACGCGATGGCAGAGACACGCGCCGCCGGCATCAATGTGAGCATCGTGACCGGCGACTCGGCGCTCACCGCCGGCGCGATCGCCAAGATGGCCGGGCTCGCCGACCAGGCCGGCCACCTCGCCGTGGTGACCGGAGACCAGCTGCACGCCATGCCCGACGCCGAGGTGCTGCGGCACGCACTGGGCGGAGGCGTGGTCTTCAGCCGAGTGGCTCCCGAAGACAAGATGCGCATCGTGAACCTGGTGCGCGACAGCGGACACGTGGTCGCGGTGACCGGCGACGGCATCAACGACGCGCCAGCGCTGCGCAGCGCCAACATCGGGGTGGCCATGGGACGCACCGGCACCGACGTGGCCAAGCAGGCGGCCGAGGTCGTGCTGCTCGACGACAGCTTCGCCACCCTCGTGCACGCCATCGGGCAGGGGCGCACGATCTACACGAACATCTCTCGCGGCGTGCTCAGCTGCCTCACCTCGAACGTGGGCGAGTTCGTGGTCAACATGATCAGCCTGGCGCTGACGACGCTGCTGGGCATGCCGCTCGCGATCAACGTGCTGCAGATCCTGGCAGTCGACGTGCTCGGCGAGATCATCCCGATCTCGGCGCTCGGCTCCGACCGCGCCGAGGGCGAGAACATGCGCCGGCCGCCGCGCGACCCGAAGGCCCGCATTCTGCAGGGGCACTCGATCACCGATGTCGTGTTCAGCGGCACGGTCATGGGCGTGCTCGCCGCGCTCGCCTATCTGGTCGCCTACCCGCTGCAGGGCCTCGGACTCGGCGAGGGCAGCGCGGCGCAGATCGCTGCGGCCACAACGGTGACCTACGCCACGATTCTGCTCACGCAGCTGGTCAACATCATGCATCGTCGCAGCGTGCACGGCATCTTCAGCCGACACCAGCTGACCAACCGATGGTTCTGGCTGTCATGCCTGCTCGCGATCGCCGTGATGCTGGTGATCGTCTACGTACCGTTCGTCGGCGCCTTCTTCGGCACCTCGCCTCTGTCACCGATGCTCTGGCTGCCGCCGATCGCCGCGATGATCGTGATGGGCCTGGCCCGCGAAGGCTTCGCTCGTGTCAGCGGACATCGGGTGTGAGCGCCGCCTGTGATTTCGGCAGATGCTGCCACCAGCGTTATCACGGGCGAATCTGCGGGGAATGACGAAGGCCCTGCTCCCCAGTGATTCTGCGGGGTGCAGGGCCTTGCATGTGTTGTAGCTGGGGAGGGGATCGAACCCTCGACCTCACGATTATGAGTCGTGCGCTCTTACCATCTGAGCTACCCAGCCAGGGCGATGCGGAGACCGCATCCATGTGGGGAAGTCCGAAGGGGCCAGCGGCTGCTGCGGCCGAACCAACCCGCACTGTGAGCCTCGAGCGAGGATTGAACTCGCGACCCCTTCCTTACCATGGAAGTGCTCTACCACTGAGCTATCGAGGCATGCACTCTGGCCGACTGGCCGAGGCACCATAAGACAATATCATCTTCAGAGCCCCGGCCGACAAGCCGGAGTGCGAGCGGCGAATCGGCTGCGCGACTGCGTCGTGCATGCCGGATCCGCTGCTCGGCGTGGCGGGTGCAGGATTCGAACCTGCGAAGGCTGTGCCGGCTGATTTACAGTCAGCTCCCTTTGGCCGCTCGGGTAACCCGCCGTGCTGCAGTGCTCCAAGAAGACCGCAACCAGATAAGGATACTAGCAGCATCGGCCGCTCGCAAAACAAATCCACAGTTCTTCTCTGTATGATCGGTCACATGGCAGACTCCTCTTTCGACATCGTCAGTTCCATCGACCGTCAAGAGGCCGACAATGCCCTGAATCAGGCGGCGAAAGAGATTTCGCAGCGCTATGACTTTCGCGGCACCGGCGCATCCATCGCCTGGAGCGGCGAAGACGTGCTCATCATCGCCAACAGCGAAGAGCGCGCTAGCGCGGTGCTCGACGTCTTTCAGACGAAGCTGATCAAACGCGGTATCTCGCTCAAGGCCTTCACCGCTGGCGAGCCTGCTGCCAGCGGCAAGGAATACCGCATCCAGGGCTCGTTCGTCGAAGGCATCGCCCAAGACCAGGCGAAGAAGATCGCGAAGCTCATTCGCGATGACGGCCCCAAAGGCGTGAAAGCGCAGATCCAAGGCGATGAGCTGAGAGTGTCGTCGAAGAGCCGCGACAGCCTGCAAGAGGTCATCGCGCTGCTGCAGGGCGCCGATCTCGACGTCGCCCTGCAGTTCACGAACTACCGCTAGGGGTTCCTGTATATGCATAGTGAGCCGACGGAGCATCTGTGGAGGCGCATCGCCGAACAGGCGTGGAACGTCGCGAAAGACTCAGACCCCGAGTCGACCGTGCGTCTGTTCGAAGAGCTCGTGCCCTTCATGGACGCCCAAGACCCTGACGATGTCTTCCAGCTCGCCAGCGCCTACTACTACGCCAACAACCATTTCAAGGCGCAGCTCTTTCTCGAGTTCGTGATCAAACGCGGTCTCAGCGAAGAGAACCGCCCGCTGGCCATCCTGCAGATGGCCGACTCGCTGCGCTCGCTCGGTCGCGGCGAGGACGCTCTGCGCTGGCTCGACTTCGGTCTCGCTGAGTATCCCGGCGAAGAGCCCGGCCGCTGGTTCGCTGCCCTCAAGGTGCGCACGCTCGCCGACCTCGGTCGACACGACGAAGTCGTCGACATGGCCTTGGGCCTCCTCGGAATGCCCGCTGAGCTGCGTCAGCCGCCGAAGCCGTCAGACTCTGTGCCGCCTCAGACCGATCCGACCGACCGAGTGCGCGCGACCCTGCGTCGTCGCGACCTGCGGGTGCAGTCGATGGATGTCGCCTCGGGCCAATCCGCACAGGCCGAGCCCGCCTCCGACCAAGACCCGTCGGCCACGGCATCCACCAGCCACCCCGGCCCCCAGCGGGCCGCTCGCCGAACCGGCCGCCGGGCGTCTGCACCGGTGCGCCGCCGTGATCTGCGAGACGACCACGCGTCGACCTCGACGCCGAAGCACTCGAAACCCGACGCGGATGCCGACGACGGTTCGAAGAACCGAGGAGCGAAATGAGCCAGGGCAAAAGCAGGAAGCCGGCGGCCAAGCCTACAGAGAAAGAGCGGGCGCTCGGCAAACGACAGATCATCCTCGGGCTGATCATCGGCGCGATCGTCGGACTGATCATGTTCGCGATCACCGGTGAGTGGCTCTACTCACTGGTCGGCTTGGGCATCGGTCTGATCAGCGGACTCGTCATTCAGCCGTCGAAGGCAAAAGACGATCGAGACGGAAAGAACGGCAAAGGGACTCAGCGCCGGCGCTGATCAGCGCACCGGCGCGGCCCCTCCCACCTCAGTACCCGCGATGCGTCTGCCGCGCGCGCTCGATCGCCGCATCAGCCTCAGGCGACCCCTCGACCACTGGCTCGGTGCGCCCGGGGAAGGGCTGCAGCACGCTGAACGCCGGCCGGCCGTCTGCTCCCACCGGCAACGGAGTGATGCCGTCTTCGAAGACGGGCCACGGCAGATGCTGTGCCGGCTCCTCAGCAGCGACCGGTGAGACGACGGGATCGGAGGTCACAGCGGGCTCGGGGTGGGCACCGGGCTCGGGGTGGACAGGCACCTCCGGGGCGGCCGCAGGTGTGGCGACCGGCGCGACGGGGGCGCTCTCAGCGGCCCACTGAGCTGCCTCTGAGCCGTATGGCCGCTGCCGATGCTGAGCCAGACGCTGCTGACGCTCCAGGCGGCGGGTACGCCGTTCGTCTGCATTGAACGTCCAAGACAGCAGAATGAACACGCTGATCGCCAGGAACGCGAGCATCAGGACGATCACGATGAGACGCCCGAACCATTCTCCTGCGTCGACACGGAACGAGCGCTGCAGCAGCGTCGGCAGAAACAGGATCACGGCCAGCAGCGAGAACAAGCCCGCCGAGGCGACGGCGAGAAACTTCAGCACAGCGTTCTCACCGGCCTGCTTGAATGTGAACCGAGCCGCAGCGACCGGTGCCTTGGCCGCGATGATCAAGGGGATGAGCAGCCCGAGCGCCAGCGCAGCATTCTGCCCGGCGGTCGAGACGCTGCTTCGGTAGGAGTAGACGTCGCTGATCTGACGCGCCGGCTCTATCCAGGTGAGCATCACGCCGAATGCCACGACGTAGACACTGCTCACGATCGCCAGCGGCACAGGGTAGAAGCGATCTCGGTCGGCGATGCTCAGCTCGCCGATCGTGATGCCGATGAACGCCGCGAAATAGACCACCGTGACCGTCACCTTGCCGCCCTTGGCCGGAACGTCTCCGAAGAACAGCGACACGATCACGAAGAGCGTGACGGCGATGAGAGCACCGATGGCGATCCAGAGGTTCGTCGGGATCTTCTGGGCCACACGATTTGCTCGCGGTCGCAGAGCCTCCCCGAAGCCGGGGGTCGGCGGGATGGGGGCCGAAGGCGGCGCGGAAGCCGGCTGCTCTGCGCCTGCAGAGCGCGGTTCCACAGGTGGCAGAGGAGGCTGCTGAGCGGGCTGAGGGTCCTGCGAGCTGGGGGCGTTCATCGTTCTCTCCTGACCTCAGGTGTTCGGGCGGGCATCTCAAGCCTAGCCGGGGCGGTCAGCTGACGACAGACAGCCCTGATGGGGACACAGACCGTTGCACACGTTACAGTCAGAGAACCAGCTGATCGTTTGAACGAGGAGCAGACATGCCCGATCCGTCCACCCCGAACCCGAATGAGCACCGGTACCAGACTGGCCCCGAGTCCTACGGCACGCCGCCTCAGAATCCTCCCGCATACGACGCGCCGCCGGTTGCCAACGGCGCTCCCGCGTACCCGGGCACGCCGACCTATCCTGCCGCTCCGGTCTACCCCGCAGCACCGGCGTATCCTGCAGCACCGGCGGGCCAGGCGCAGTACGGCTACACGCCGGCACCGCCGACTAACACGATGGCAATTCTCTCGTTGATCTTCGCATTCGTGTTCAACGTGCTGGGCATCGTCTTCGGGCACATCGCACTGAACCAGATCAAGACTCGTGGCGAAGGCGGCAAAGGCCTCGCCCTCGCCGGGCTGATCGTGGGCTACGCCAGTCTCGGACTGACGCTGCTCTGGCTCGCGTTCATCTTCATCATCGTCGCGAGCACCGCCTCATACAGCTACTGAGGCCTGCGTTCACTCGATCGAGTCAGAGCCATTCGCTGTTCGGCTCGCATCGAGCATGCCCTGACGTGAGACGATCTTCACGCGTTCGCGGTCTGAGGCCTCGCCCAGCGCACGCTCGGCGGCATCGAGGTTGTGCCAGCCCTCCAGCGTGGTGAAGTCGACGCCACGCTCACCGAGCAGCTCCGGAATGGTCTCTTCGGCAGCGACGGTCGGCTGCCAGATGCGACCGGCATGCACGTCTTCGATCAGGTTGGTGACCGTCTCGAGCGCATCTGACTTGGTCGAGCCGATCAGCCCCACCGGGCCTCGCTTGATCCAGCCGGTCGAGTATTCTCCGAGCACGGTCTGGCCCTCGTCGACGACGCGACCGCCCTCGTTCGGAATCACGCCGTGCACCTCGTCGAAGGGCACCTGCTCGAGCGGCGACGAGTAGTAGCCGACCGCACGGTAGAGCTGACCGAGCTCGACGTCGTGCGTCTCACCGGTGCCGACCACACACCCCTCGGCGTCGACCTGCGTGCGCTCGAGGCGCAGTCCCTCGACGCGCTCGACGCCGAGCACCTCGACCGGGCGCTGCCAGAAGTGCAGGTGCAGCCGTCGCGATGCCGTGCCCGGCTCACGCTGCAGCCACTTGTCGAAGATGCGCCGGATGACCTTCTTCTGGTTGTTCTTCGCGATCGCGGCCTCGTCGGCCTCGGTGTAGACGAAGTCGGCCGGGTCGAGCACGATGTCGACGTCGGGAACCTCGCCCAGCTCGCGCAGCTCAAGCGGCGTGAACTTCACGTCGGCGGGGCCGCGTCGCCCGAAGACGTGCACGTCGGTGATCTTCGAGGCCTTGAGCCCGGCATAGACGTTCGCCGGAATTTCGGTGGGCAGCAGATCGTCGGCGTGCTTGGCGAGCATGCGCGCCACGTCGAGCGCGACGTTGCCGTTGCCCACCACACCGACATGCGGCGCGTCCAGCGACCATTCCCGAGGAAAGTCGGGGTGCCCGTCGTACCAGTTGACGAAACGGGCAGCACCATACGACCCGGGCAAGTCGATGCCCGGAATGCGCAGGGGCGCATCCTCGACCGCACCGGTCGCGAAGATCACAGCGTGGTAATGCGAGCGCAGGTCGTCGAGCGTGATGTCACGCCCGAAGTCGACATTGTCGAAGATGCGGATGTCGCCGCGGTCGAGCGTCTCACGCAGTGCGTTGATGATGCCTTTGATGCGTGGGTGGTCGGGGGCCACGCCGTAGCGCACCAGCCCGTACGGGGCGGGCAGCCGCTCGAACAGATCGATCGACACGTCGAAGTCGCGCTCGGCCTTCAGCAGGATGTCGGATGCATAGATGCCGGCCGGCCCGGCGCCGATGACGGCGACCCGGATGCGCGCCGGCTGTCTCGCTGACGACTCTGACATGCGCGATGCTCCTTGCTGAATCTGGGATCTCAGTGACTTCTGCTGACGATGTAGTCGGCCAGCCGCACGAACAGGTCGCGCACATGGCCTGCGGGCAGCGCCTTGAGCGCGTCGGTCGCGTCTTTCGCCCAGGCCTTCGCCTGTGTGAGCGCCTCATCGGTGACCGGATGCGAGGCGAGCGTCGCGAGAGCCTGGTCAAGCGTGTCGTCGTCGGCGAGCAGACGCTTCACCTCGTCTCGCACGGCCGCGGCCTCGGGATCGGTCTCGGCCTGTCGCTGCAGCAGCAGCCACGGCAGTGTCGGCACGCCCTCGCGCAGATCGGTGCCCGGCGTCTTGCCGAGCTCGTCGCTCGTGCTGCGCAGGTCGATCACGTCGTCGACGAGCTGGAAGGCCACGCCGATGCACTCGCCGAAGCGACGCACCGCGACGCGGTACTCGTCTGGTGCACCGCCGAGCAGCACGCCGAGCTCGCCGGCGGCGGCGATCAGCGACCCGGTCTTGTCGGCGAGCACCTGCAGATAGTGCTCGATGGGGTCAGCACCCTCGTCCGGGCCGAGCGTCTCATGCAGCTGCCCGAGGCACAGGCGCTCGAAGGTGTGCGCCTGGATCATGATCGCCTGCTGGCCCAGCTCGCTGACGATCATCGACGCGCGTGCGAACAGGATGTCTCCGGCCAGAATGGCGGCGTTGTTGCCCCAAATGCGGTGGGCGCTGGTGACCGAGCGGCGGGTGTCGGCCTCGTCCATGACGTCATCGTGGTACAGGCTCGCCACGTGGGTCAGCTCGACCCCGGTGGCCGCTTCGAGCACGCCGTCGTTCACACCGTCGCCGAGCTCTGAGGCGAGCAGCGCGAGCAGCGGCCGCACGCGTTTGCCGCCCGCCTCGACCAGATACCGGGTGGCGGCATTGGTCACCGAGTCGGCCGAGGTCGACTCCCTGACGATGCGCCGCTCGACGTCTTCGAGCCCCTGCTCCATGCGGCCGACCAGCTGGCGATCCTCGGAGCGCAGGAAGAAGCGTTTGGGGCCGCTGACCAGTCGGGTGGTGTCGTTGCCGCGTTCCATCAGTCTTCGTCCTTCGCCGCCGGCTTCCATGCACGATGCAGGGCCACGATGCCGCCGCTGAGATTGCGCCACTGCACATGCTCGAACCCGGCCGCACGCAGATGCCGGGCGAGCGAGCGCTGATCGGGCCAGGCCTCGATCGACTCGCTCAGATACGGGTAGGCAGCGTCGTTGGTGCTGGCCAGCTGCGCCAGACGAGGCAGGACGTTGCCGAGCCACCAGTCGTAGACTTTGGCGAACGGACGCCACGTCGGCGTCGAGAACTCACAGATGACGTATCGGCCGCCTGGCTTCAGCACTCGCAGCGCCTCGCTCATCGCTTTGTCCATGTCGACCACGTTGCGCAGCCCGTACGAGATGGTCACCGCGTCGAAGCTGTCGTCGTCGAAGGGCAGCGCCGTGGCGTCGGCCCACTCGTACGTCAGGAACGGGTAGCGGCGGCGCCCCTCGGCGAGCATGCCTTCGGAGAAGTCTGCCGAGACCACATCGGCGCCGGCCTGATGAAAGGGCACGCTCGACGTGCCGGTGCCTGCCGCGAGGTCGAGAACACGTTCTCCCGGCCTCGGGGCGACGGCACGCGTCGTGGCCTGTCGCCACTGCCCGACCTGCCCGAACGTCATCACCGTGTTGGTGCGGTCATATCCCGGCGCGACCTGGTCGAACATCGCCGAGACCTCTTCGGGTCGTTTGCTGAGATCTGCGCTCGTCACAACGCCCCAGTGTACTGACTTTCCCCGAGCAGGGCACGACGGCCTCTCGTCATATCGCCGACAGCGGACGGCTCCGGGCTAGGATCTTGCACGTGTTCCAACTCACCACCCGCACAGTCCAGGTGCACGCCTTCGACACTCCCTTCCCCCTGCTCGACGCCGCAGACCCCCTGCTCTGGTGGCGAGACGGCGAGGGGATGCTGGGCATCGGCCGCGCGCTGACCCTCACGTTCTCGGGCCCGGAGCGCTTCGATCAGGCTCGTCGCGTCTGGAAGTCAGTGGCCGACTCGGCCCACCAGCTGGGTGCCGCGGCAGAGCCGGGAACCGGTCTGGCCGCCTTCGGAGCGTTCGCCTTCGACGACGCCGCAGCCGTACCCAGCGTGCTCGTGGTGCCGAGCATGCTGATCACACAGCGCGGCGGGCGCACCTGGGCCACCCGGGTGATCGACTCGAGTGCGGGAGCCTCCGTCGAAGACCGGCTCGACCCCGATCGCATCAGAGCCGAGGTCGACCATCTGCTGGCCGCATCCGCCGACCGCCGCGCACGCCGAGCAGCCGCCCTCGCCGCCGACTCGGTCGCGACGCTGCACCCCGATGCCGACGCGCCCGAACGGCACGCGCACGCAGTTCGCCAGGCACTCGACCTGATCGAACACGGCACGCTGCAGAAAGTGGTCGTCGCGCGGTCGGAGCACGCGAATCTGCCCGCAGCCTTTGATCTGCCCTCCGTGCTGGAGCGGCTCGAGGCCGCCTACCCCTCGTGCTGGAACTTCTGCGTCGACGGGTTCTTCGGCGCCAGCCCCGAGACGCTCGTCGAGGCGCATCGCGGGCGTGTGCACGCGCGGGTGCTCGCCGGCACGCGGCCACGTGACGCGAACCCCGCAGTCGACGAACTCGCTCGCGACCTGCTGACGTCGCCCAAGGATCAGCACGAGCACGCGTTCGCTGCGCAGAGCCTGCTCGACACGCTGGCCCCGCACGTGCATGAGCTCACGACGCGAGGACCCTTCGTGCTCGAACTTCCCAACGTGCTGCATCTGGCAACCGACGTCGACGCCGAGCTCGCCGACGGCGCAGACGTGCTGGCCCTGGTTGCCGCGGTGCACCCGACGGCTGCGGTCGCCGGCGTTCCACGTGAGACCTCTCTGCAGACGATCAGCGCGATCGAAGGCGTGAACCGGGGACGCTATGCCGGCCCGGTCGGCTGGATCGATGCGAGCGGAGACGGAGAATGGGCCATCGGGCTGCGCTCGGCACAGCGCATCGGCTCGACGATCACGGCCTGGGCGGGCGGCGGCATCGTGGCCGGGTCTGTGCCCGAGCAGGAGTTCGCCGAGACCAGCGCCAAGCTGCAGCCGATTCGGCAGGCTCTCGCCGGCTGAGAGAGCGCAGGCCTCAAGATCAGACCTCGGGATCAGACCTCGGGATCGGCGAGACGACGACGCGCCTCGACCAGATCGGCCGCCGTGGTGACTTTGCCGTTCGCCGCGTCGCCGGCGACGACCAGCACCGCGACGTCGGGTCGGGCATGTCGCACCACTGAGCCGTCGTCGGTGGGAGCGAACTCCGGGTCGTTGCGCACACGTCGATGCGCGTCGAGGATCACCCCGAGACGAAACGCCTGCGGGGTCTGCACCAGTCTCATGTGCGACCGCGGCGGCGTCACCGCCAGCACCTCTGAACGGCGCCCGCCGACCTCTTCGTCACGCACTTCGATCACGGTGTCGGCGCTCGGCACCGCAGTGACCACCGCGTCTGCACGTTCGAGGCCTGCATCGACTCGCCTGAGCACCTTGGCGCTCACGAACGGACGTGCGGCATCGTGCAGAAAGACGCGCGTGTCGTCAGGCAGCCGACCGGCCAGATGCTCGACGGCGAGACGGGACGAGTCTCTGCGCTCGGCACCGCCGGGAATCACCGCACGCACCAGCGGATACCGACGAACGCCCGACCCGTCGTCGCCGACCAGCGCGCGCACCGCATCCACATGGTCGGGATGCATCACGACGAGCAGCTCGTCGAACAGGCCGCTGCGCTCGAACGCCTCGATGGTGTGCTCGATGAGCGGTCGCCCGGCGACCTCGGCCAGCTGCTTCGGCAGGCCGGCGCCCACGCGAGCACCCACTCCCCCGGCGAGCAGCACCCCGACGCGCATGACATCGGGCTCGACGGCCACAGTCACGCGTCGATCACGACCTCGACGATGCCCGGCTCTCCGGCCGCCACCAGACCGTCGAGGTCGGCGACGTCGCGCGCCTGATGGTAGGCCCATCCGTAGGCCGCGGCGGTCTCTCGCACGCGCAGCGGCTGCGGTGTGCGCACCACCCGCTCATAGAGCGCCGGGTCTGCGGTCGCGACCTCGAGGCCGGCGAAGATGCTGCCCCCGTGGTCGTTGACGACGATGATCTGCAGCGGCGGTGCGGCCTCGCACTCCGGGCGCAGCAGACCGCCCACATCGTGTGCGAAGGCGAGATCGCCGATGACCAGGCGGGTGAGCGCGCCAGCCCCGGCTGCGCGCCGTGCGTCAGCGACGCCCGAGGCGGCCGAGATCGTGCCGTCGATGCCGGCGAGACCTCGATGCCCGAACACGGGAACGGCACTCGCCTCCACTCGTTCGTCGGCCACGCGCACCATGTGCGACGAGGCGAGATAGATCGCATCGGCGCTCGGAGCATCGATGCGACTGTGCCGCCAGACCGCGTCGATGACCGCTTCGCGGGTGAGAGCCTCACCGGTCAGCGGCTCATCCGCAACGACAGACGCACCGGGGGCATCCGCTGCGCCGTCGCCGTGTGCGTCACCCCCCTGCGCGGTCGCTTCGAACCGCAGCAGGTCGACGCGACGCGCCCGATGCCCCGGAGAGAAGTGCTCACGCCCGGCCGGAGCCACCGCGATCACCTGCACGTCGGCGCGTTCGGCGAAGTGCCACACCTGCCGCGAGAGTGACGGCAGGCCGGTGACGATCATCCGGCACGCGCCGTCGGCTCCGTGATCGAGCCACTCTCGGTAGCCCTTGACGGTGTGCCACTGCCGCGCTCCCGACGTGATCTCGGCGATGACCGGCACGCCGACGTCACGAGCCGCTCGCACCAGATCGACGTCGGCGCCCAACCCGGCGACCAGCACGGTGCCGCGCGCCGGCACGGTGGCCGCCTCTTTGCGCGTCGCGTTCAGCAGCGGATGCTGTGGCCGCTCGTCGTCGATACGACGGCGCACCAGCGCCTGCAGCGCGCTCGTCTCGGTGTGGCGCCCCGACAGCGGCTCGACGAACTGCACGTTCACCTGCATGGGCCCGCGCAGCGAAACGTGTTCATCGTCGATGCCGGGTCGGTTGAGCTCGGCGAACGGCAGCACCTCGCAGGCGAGTCGAACCGCGAGCCCCACTGGATCGCGCGCGTAGTCCTCCTCAGCGAGGTCGTGGTCGAGCGTCGCCAGATCACCGAGGATGTTCGCCTGTCGAGTGGTCTGGTTGGCTCCGGTGCCGCGCAGCTCGGCCGGCCGGTCTGCGGTGAGCAGCAGCATCGGCACCTGTGCGCGAGCGGCCTCCATCGCGGCAGGCACCAGATTGCCGACAGCGCTGCCCGAGGTCGTGATCACGGCCGCCGGCCGCCGTGTGGCCATGCCGATGCCGAGCGCCAGAAACGCCGCATCTCGCTCGTCGATGCGCACATGCAGGTGAAGCAGGCCAGCGGCCTCGAGCTCTGCCGCGGCGAGCGCGAGCGCCTGAGACCGCGACCCCGGGCTCACGACGACGTGCTCGACGCCGCGCTCGACGAGCGCCAGCAGCAGGGCCGTTGCGAATTCGCTGGATGCCGCCACAGCGGCGGTCACTGATCGCCCTTCGAGGATTTGTCTCCGCCGTTCGGCCGATCGTTCTCTTCTTCGAGGTCGGACAGCTGCTGCTCGAGCCAGGCGATGCGCTCGTCTGCCGTCATGCCGTGCATCGCGCTCTCGCTGGGAAGCTCGGTCGTCGGGCGCACGCCGCCGGCGTCGCCGTGCGACGAGCCCGCACCACCGGGCCGACCCTGCTGTGCAGACGATGAGCCCTCGGCGGTCACCGATGCGCGCGGACGACCCGCGTACCACCAGAGCACCGCACCGATGACGGGCAGCAGCACGATCACGATCATCCACGCCCATTTCGGCATCACGCCGGTGGTGCCGCGAGGCGTCAGGGCGGCATCGATGAACGCCACCACCATGGCGGCCAGAGCCACGAGAGCGACGACGATTCCGATGCGTACCATGCCGTCTATCGTACGCGAGACCGCTGTCAGCGACCTGGGTGACGTATCTGATCTCGAATCTGGAGACGTGCCCGCACAGGCTCGTCATGAGCGGAGCCTCTAGACTCAAGGGCGTGAAAAAGCTTCCCGCCTGGCTCGTCTACACTCTGCTGCGCGTCGGCATCGTGCTGGTCGCGCTCATCATTCTGCTGCTTCTGGGGTTCAACCCGTTCGTCGCCGCGCTGATCGCCGTCGTCGTCGGCCTCTTGGTCTCATACCTCGTGCTCGGCAAACAGCGTCAGGCGTTCAGCGACGAGCTCGCCCGCCGCAAGGCTCACCCTGAAGAGGTGCGGGCGAAGCGTCGCCTCGGTCGTGTGGCCGACGACATCGAAGACGCCGAACTCGACGAGGCCGAGCGGCAGGCCGATGGCCGTGCAGACCGGCCGGCGAAGCCCGACGACGCTGCGAAGCCTGACGACGCTGCGAAGCCCGGCGCCTGAGCTCAGAACTGCAGGCCGACGGCGAGCAGCACCGCGAAGGCCAGCGCTCCGAGGCTGGTGAATTTCAGCGAGGCGATCTGGTCTCGCGGCGAGCGCGGATGCAGCCCACGCACCACGGCGAAGGCGACCGGCACCACCGCAGCCAGCGAGATCCACCCGAGTGACGCATCCGGATGCAGTGCGACCGCTGCGATGACGAAGGGCAGCCCGCACATCAGCAGGTAGGCGATGTTCGCATTGCGACGACCGAGACGGGCCGCGAGCGTGTGCTTGCCGGCCACGCGGTCGGTCTCGATGTCTCGGATGTTGTTGATCATCAGCACCGCGCACGAGAACAGCCCCATGGCCACGGCGGCCCACACGCCGACCCAGCTGGGCGCGCCGGTCTGCACGACCTCGGTGCCCATCGTGGCGACCAGACCGAAGAAGACGAAGACGGCGACCTCGCCGAGCCCCGCGTAGCCGTACGGGTGCGAACCGCCGGTATAGAACCAGGCTGCGACGATGGCCACCAGCCCGATGATCGGAAACCACCAGAACCCCGAGGCGAGCGACAGCCACAGGCCGAGCACTGCCGCCAGCCCGAAGCAGACGAAGGCCGCCGCCTTGACCACCAGGGGCTTCGCCAGCTTGCCGCCGGTCAGACGGGCCGGGCCGACGCGATGCTCATCGGTGCCGCGAATGCCGTCGGAGTAGTCGTTGGCGTAGTTCACCCCGATCTGCAGCAGCAGCGCCACCGCGAGCGCGAGCACCGCGAAGAGCAGGTTGAAGCGGCCGTAGTGACCGGCGACGCCAGACCCGGCCACGACCGGGGCGATCGCCAGGGGCAGCGTGCGCAGTCTCGCGCCTTCGAGCCAGTCGCCGAACGTGGCTCGGCGGGTCAGGGAACCGGAGGGATCCTGAAAGTTCATGCAGCGGGGGTCTTTCTCGTCAATTCGTCATCGATCAGTCATGAGACGGCCGGTCGTTCTGGTCAGATGGAGTCTTTGGGCGAGGGGCGCTGAGCTGCGAGCGCCGAACCCGCCAGCGCCTCTGCCGTCTCGTGCAGCGAGCGCAGATCGACCTTGCCGCTCGACAGCCGGGGCAGCCCGAAGGGGAAGTATGTGATGGCGGCGGCACCGGCATGGCGCCCCAGACGCTCGCGCAGCACGAGGTTCAGCTCTTCTCGCGTCATGCGCTTGACCCGGTTGCGCCCGTCGGCGTAGACGGCGAAGCGGGTGCCCCACTTCTCGTCGTCGAAGGGAACCGCGACGGCATCGTCCAGGCCGGGCAGGCTGTGCAGCACGTCGTGCACCTCGTTGAGGTCGAGTTTGACTCCACCCGTGATGATGGTCTGATCGTCGCGTCCGGTCACGGTCAACACTCCCTTAGTCAGGTCGCCGAGGTCGCCGGTGGCCAGCCACCGGCTGCCGCCGTGCTCGACGAAGGTCTGTGCAGTGCGCTCGGGGTCGGCGATGTAGCCGCTGGCAAGCACAGACCCCGAGACGAAGACGCTGCCGTCTCTGACTGCAAGTGTAGTGTCACCCACCCGCCGCTGCGAACCATCGGCGAGGGTGTACACACAGCCGCCGGCCGTCTCAGAGCTGCCATACGTCGTGACCACGTCGATGCCGGCGTCACGCGCGGCCTGCAGCAGACCGGGCGCCGAACGCTGCCCGCCGACCATGATGTGCGCATATCGACGCAGGGCGTCGAGCGTCGCCGGGTGCGCGGCGGCGTCTTCGAGCAGCACATGCAGCTGTGTCGGCACCAGTGCGGTGAGCAGGTGCGCGGCGGATGCGCTGGGGGCGTCCGCCCGCGCGGTCGCGTTCGACTGCGCCTCGGCAGCGGCCTGCGCCGCCAGCTCGTCGGTCGCCGCGACGAACGCCTCTGGGGTGAAGTGCCGATCGACGCAATCGCTGCGCAGGTGGTGTGCGACGACCGGGGTCGTGCCTGCTGCGAGCGACCTCACGAGCACCTGCAGCCCGGCGATATAGTGTGCCGGCAGGGCGAGCAGCCAGTGCCCTTCTCCGAGAATCTCGTTCGTGCCCCGTGCGCTCGACACCAAGGCCTGCGCCGAGAGCCCCACGCGCTTGGGACGCCCCGTCGACCCCGAGGTGCGAATGACGACGGCGACGTCGGGGTCGACGGCGACCTCCATGCCCTCGAGACCGCCGGCCTGCTCGACGAACGCACGCTCGGCATCCGCCGTCTCAGCGGGCGCCGGCAGCAGCGCCGGCCCCTGCCCGGCCAGCACGTCAGGCAACGCGGTGAACAGCGACATCGGGTCGGCGTCGACCACGACCAGCGGTCGCGCCAGCCCCGGTGCCGACGCCACCTCGAGCGGGGTCAGAACTGCCACGGGAACGGGCTCCAGTCAGGGTCGCGCTTCTGCAGGAACGAGTCGCGGCCCTCGACGGCCTCGTCGGTGCCATAGGCGAGGCGCGTGGCCTCGCCGGCGAAGATCTGCTGACCGACCATGCCGTCGTCTGCGGCGTTGAACGCGAATTTGAGCATGCGGATGGCCGTCGGCGACTTGGTCAGGATCACCCTCGCCTGTCGCAGTGCCTCGACCTCGATCTGGTCGTGATCGACGACGGTGTCCACCGCACCCATCTCATAGGCGCGCTGCGCGTCGTACTCCTCGGCCAGGAAGAAGATGCTGCGGGCGTTCTTCTGCCCCACCTGCCGGGCGAGCAGGGCCGACCCGTAGCCGGCGTCGAACGACCCCACGTTGGCGTCGGTCTGCATGAAGCGCGCGTGCTGGCGGCTCGCGATGCTGAGGTCGCAGACCACATGCAGCGAGTGGCCGCCGCCGGCTGCCCAACCGCCGACCACCGCGATGACGACTTTGGGCATGAACCGGATCAGCCGCTGCACTTCGAGAATGTGCAGGCGCCCCGAGCGGGCCTGGTCGGCGGCGTCGACGTGCGTCTCGTCGTCTGAGTATTTGTAGCCGTCGCGGCCGCGAATGCGCTGGTCGCCTCCCGACGAGAACGCCCAGCCGCCGTCTTTCGGGCTGGGGCCGTTGCCGGTCAGCAGCACGACACCGATGCGCGGGTTGCAGCGCGCGTCGTCGAGCGCACGATAGAGCTCGTCGACGGTGCGGGGGCGAAACGCGTTGCGCACCTCGGGCCGGTCGATCGCCACGCGCGCGATGCGCCCGCTGACGTCATGGTGGTAGGTGACGTCGGCGAAGTCTTCGAAGCCCGCGACTGCGCGCCACTGCGTCGCGTCGAAGGTCTCAGAGACCGATGCGGCCGCGTGTTCTGCCGCATGTTCTGGGGTGGATGCCGGGGTCGAGTTGTTCGCGTCGCTCACGACGCCGATTCTAGCGGTCGGTCTGGCCGAGCCGCACCGCGCACCACCTCGCGCAGAGCGGCGAGGGCTCCCGTGATCGGCTCGGCGTCGTCACTGCGCAAGTCACCCGGATGCGGCGTCCCGGCCGGCGGGCAGCCGTGTTTCCCAGTGGAAACATGCCTGGAAGAGCGCCGAAACAATACGTTCGTATAACAATGGTGGGTTCTCATTCCGTGCAGGTTCGACCGACACGGCTTCACCTCCCGTTCGGCAGAAGAGGTTCACAATGGCGTTGTCTGCCCTTCATGTGCCGTTGCAGCCGACTCGGCGGTGGAGCGGAGACGGCAGCGTGCCGAACCTCGGCGAAAGGCCGGCACCCGGATGAGCAAGCACACCACACCAGCCGCCAGAGTCGTCGACGTTGCCGTGGTCGGCGTCGGCACGATCGGCTCCATGGCGCTCTGGGCGCTCTCCACAGCACGACGGCGATCCGCGAGCACGCTGCGCGTGCTCGGCATCGAGCAGTACGGCACCGTACACACCCATGGGGCCTTCAGCGGAGAGTCCCGGCTGTTCCGCGTCGCCGCCAAAGAGGGACGCCACCTCACCCCGGCGCTGCTCGAAGCGCGCACCCGGTGGCTCGAGCTCGGGCGACTCGCAGCACGCGATCTCCTCATTCCGGCCGGCGCCATCCACATCGCTCCCAGCGGGCACCCGGATCTTCACGCGGCCTTGAGCGCCGCCGAGGAGTTCGACCTGCCCCACCGACACTTCGACGCCGACGACCTGCGACGTCAGTACCCTCAGTTCGCAGTCGACCACGGTGACGAGGGCTTCCTCGACGAGCTGGCCGGCGTCGTGCGCCCGGAGAGCGCGGTCTTCGCGGCCTCACGACAGGCTCAGGCCGACGGCGCCGAGGTGCTGTACAACACCGTCGTGACCTCGCTGAGTCCGACGGGCACCGGGGTTCGCATCGAGACCTCCGCCGGCGCGGTCGAAGCCGGTCACGTGATCGTGACGGCCGGCCCGTGGACGGCTCGTCTGGTGCCGGGCCTGAGCCGGATGCTGACGGTCGCGAACTTTGCACTGGCCTGGTTCATGCCCGCCGACATCTCGGCCTTCCTGCCCGCGAGGCTGCCGGGGTTCATGCGCGACTTCGGCGACATGCACGCCTTCGGCGCGCCGAGCATCGACGGCTTCAGCGTGAAGGTCAGCCCGCACCTGCACCTGCCGACGGTGGCCAATCCGGCCCGTCGCCCGATGACTCTCTCGCGAGAGCAGCTGCGCTGGCTCGGCACTCAGGCGCAGCGCATCTTCCCGAGTCTCGATCCCGAGCCCGTCCGGTGGTCGGTGCACCCCGACTCTCAGAGCCCTGACAGTCGGCCGATCATCGACACCATCGGCGAGGGACGGATCTCGATCGCCGCCGGCATGTCGGGCAACGGCTTCAAGTTCGCTCCCGTCTGGGGTCAGGCCGTCGCCGATCTGGCGCTCACCGGTGCGAGCCCGTGGCAGGATGCGGAGTTCACGCTGGCGCATCACGCCGACCCCGTGGACTGAACCGCATGCCGCCGGTCGCGCGCGGTCACAGCAGCCGGCGGGCGAGCGCCCACGCGGTCAGCTCGTGCCGTGACGACATCTGCAGCTTGCGCAGCACCGATGAGACATGCGTCTCGACGGTCTTGACCGAGATGAAGAGGTCGGCCGCGATCTCTCTGTAGGTGTAGCCCTGTGCGATCAGGCGCAGCACCTGCTGCTCGCGCCGGGTGAGCCGGTCGAGTTCGTCGTCGGCCTGCGCGGTCTCTCCGCTGGCCGCTCCGAACGCGTCGAGCACGAACCCGGCGAGGTGCGGCGAGAAGACCGCGTCGTCGTCGGCCACCCGCCGTACCGCGTCAGAGACCTCTTCGGCCGAGGAGCTCTTCGTGATGTAGCCGCGAGCACCGGCGCGAATCACTCGCACGACGTCTTCGGCCGAGTCCGAGACGCTCAGCGCGAGAAAGCGCGTGTGCGGCGCCGAACGCTGCGAGCGCTCGATCACCTCTGCTCCGCCACCGCCCTGGCCACCGGGCAGATGCACGTCGAGCAGCACGATCTGCGGCTGGGTCTCACCGATCACCCGTATGGCGGCGTCGACGTCGGGAGCCTCACCGACCACTGCCAGGTCGCCGGCGAGCGACTCGCGCAGCCCCGCCCGAAAGATCGAGTGGTCTTCGACCAGCACGACGCTGATGCGTGCTTCGTCCGTCTCGTTCATCTGCCGCCCCGCTCCGTCGTCATAGCGTCCTGCTCGTCGAGGGTGAGCACCACGCGCGTACCGTGACCGCCCGGGCCTGCGGTGATGCGCGCCTGCCCGCCAGACCGCCGCATGCGCGCGATGATCGACGAGCGGATGCCATGTCGGTCATCGGGAATCGCACCGAGATCGACCCCCGGGCCGCGATCGGTCACCGTCACGCTCAGCCGGCGTCGTGGCGTCGCATCCGCAGCCGCCGCACCCGCGTCGAAGCCGCCCTCGACCAGCACCGAGATGCGCCCGCCGGCGTGCCGGGCGGCATTCGTCATCGCCTCGTTTGCGGCTGCGACCAGGGCGTCGGCACCGCCGCTCCCGCGCAGCGCCCCGGTGACCACGACATCCCCGATCGTCACCACGTCGAAGGTGCAGCCGTGCTCCTCGTCCAGCCGCTCTGCGATCGCGCGCAGCCGTGCGCCGACGTCGCTCGGTTCGGCACGCTCCTCGTCTGAGAGTCCGGTGTCGCGCACGAACAGCCAGTCGCGCAGCTCGCGTTCCTGGCGTCGGGCGATGCGTGCGACGTCGCTGTCCGGGGCAGACTTCTGCCGGATCAGCGCCAGAGACTGCAGCACCGAGTCATGCAGATGCGCGGCGATGTCGGCCCGTTCGTTCGCCCGAGCACGCTCCGCCCGCTCGTTGGCCAGCGTGCGCATCACTTTGACGACCCACGGCGCCAGTGCGACGCCGGCACCTGCCAGCACCGCAAGCGCGCCGCCGAGCACGCCGGTGGGTCGCCCCTCGCCGCCCGGCAGCACGAGCAGGATCACACCGACCACGACGAGCGCCGCGCCGCCGATGACCTGCCAGGTCACCTCCCGCGTTCCGGCTGCGCCGTCGCTGATGAGCCGACGCCAGGCCAGCACCAGGCCCACGACGGCGATCGCGGCGGGAATCAGAATCTGCAGCGGCACGCTGCCGGTCGCCACGGCGATGGCGAGCCCGAGCAGCCCGCCGCCGATCAGCAGCGGCACGGCCGGGTTGAAACGACGGCTGGTGGAAGGTGCGGGATCCGACGTTGTCCGAGCTGCATCGCCGGGTCGCTGCAGGATGCTGCCCGCGACCGAGGCGGCCGGTGGCTGACGTGCCGGGTCGGCGGCGTCCGGCACCAACAGCCACAGCCAGAAATAGAGCACGATGCCGGCGCCGCCGAAGAGGGCCGCGACCACCATGCCGATGCGCACAGCCTGCACCGAGACGTGCAGATGCTCCGCGAGCCCCGCACACACGCCGCCGAGCACACGCGGGCGCGTGCGCAGCATCCGGCGCTGCGAGACGGGTAGGCTCATGCCTCCATCCAACCACGGACGCCTGCGGGGATTGGTCGCTCTCTGCCGCGATCGCACGAAAAACGGCCGCTGAGACACAATCCGTGGCGGCAAAGCACAATCCCCGCAGGGGAGAGTGCCCTGAGCAGAAATCAGGGTGATCCCTGATAGCGGCGGCCCCGGCTCGGCACGCACACTGGTGAACATGAACGCTCACCCCACACCTCCAGCGCCCGACGGCCCTGCCGACGCCGGCCACTCCGGCGACGGCGCCCAGACAGACCATGGAGCCCAGACAGACCGCGGCGACCAGAGCCGGCAGACCGGCTTCTTCCCCTGGCTGCGCGGCCTCGGGGTGACCCGTGGCGAAGACCGATGGTTCGCGGGCGTGTGCTCCGGCATCGCGCATCGCTTCGGCATCGACCCGCTGATCGTACGCGGCATCGCCATCGCGCTCTTCTTCGTCGGCGGCATCGGCGTGCTCACCTACCTCGCGGCCTGGCTGCTGCTGCCGGCGGCCGACGGTCGCATCCATCTCGAAGAGGCGCTGCAGGGCCGCGCGAGCACCGGGGTGTGGGTGGGTCTCGGCGCCGTCGTACTGCTGCTGCTCACCCCGATCGGCGGTCACGGGTTCGGCATCGGCTGGTTCTGGGATGACGATGTGCTGCACCTGTCGGGCCTCGCCATCGCCCTGCGCGTGATCTGGACGATCGCGGTCACCGCCGCGCTGATCTGGCTGGTGGTCTGGCTGATCCGGCGCGCGAGCCGGTCGGGCGGCGGCCCTCAGCCCACCGCATACGACGACGCTGCGCAGCAGACCCGTGACGCCTTCTCTGACGCCGCACAACAGTCGAAGGCCGCGTTCGCCGCCGCGAACGACCAAGGTCGTGCGCAGGCGAGAGCAGCGCACGAAGAGGCCCGAGCACGCGGGCGGCAGCAGGCCGAGCAGGTGCGGATGCAGGGTCAGGCGGCAGCGGAACGCGCACGTCTCTCGTATGAACGCAGCCGGCCGGGCAGCGCGGCCGTCTCGATCGGCTTCGGCATCGCGCTCGTCGTCGGTGGGGCGGTCGGCGGTCTCGCGCCGATGATCAGCTCGGAGGTCAGCGCGCTCACCGCCGTCGCACTCGGATTCGCCGCGGCACTGCTCGTGCTCGGCGTCACGATCACGGTTCTCGGGCTGATGGGTCGACGCGGCGGCGTGCTGAGCTTTCTCGCCGTGGTCGCCGCCGCCGGCACGCTGACGCTCAGCCCGCTGACCGTCGTGCGCACCGGACCCATAACGGTCGCAGGCGACGCGCACTGGAGCGTACAGCCGAGCGACCTGGTCGACGAGGCGTCGGCACCGTCGTTCTCCATGGTCGCCTCGACCGGCCGGCTCGATCTTGGGGCGCTCGACGACGCTTCGCACACCCCGGCGCCGATCGACGTCTCAAGCACGGCCGGCACACTGTCTCTGATGATTCCCGATTCGGGCACGTTCCGCATCGTGACGACGGCCACCGTCAGCACACTGAACCAAGACGCACTGCCCGGCGGTGAGCCCGAGCAGCGCTCGGGTCTCGGCTTCAGCTCGATCACCGTGGTGCGCGACGGTCGGGTCGTGTCAGGCGACACCGACGATTCTGCGGGCGTGACCGTCAACGCGCATCTGATCGCCTCGACGATGAGCCTGCAGCCGGCACGATGACCCTCGGCCACCCGCACGAACGCGCCGAGCCCGCTCCCCAATCCTCTTCTCGAAAGGTCATTCCGATGTCACTTCCCACCACACCCGAACCGCACGATCCCGACCAGCGGCCGAAGACGAACCGCGAAGACATGCACGACACCCTGCCGCTGCACGAGCCGCTCGGCGCGACCACGGCATCCGCCGCAGCTGGTGCGCCCCCTGCGGCTGGTGCGCCCGCTGCGCCCGCCGACGCACCGACTCAGGTGCAGGCGCCGGGACGCCCCGGCCCGCGCATCGGCACCGTCGTCTGGGGGCTGATCGTCATCGTGGCGGCTGTGCTCGTGGTCGCCTCGCTCACACTGCCGTTCACGATCGACCCGACCATCGCGATCATCTCGGTGCTGATCGGCTTCGGCGCGCTGCTGATCATCGGGGGCATCTGGGCCGCGATCAGTCAGCGCGCCGATCGACGTTAGTCGGTCTGCCGGGCAGCAGCCGCTGCGGCAGGCCTGCCGTCGGTCTCGACGCTCGGCGTGCCCCGCCCGCCGAAGTGGTTCGGCCGCTGATAGAGCAGGGCGACCAGCCCGGCCACCGTCAGAGCGACCGCGGGCAGGATTATTGAGTCAGACATCGCACTGGTGAAGCCGGTGGCGACGATCTCGGGCAGCGAGCCTGCGGAGCCTCCGGCGCTGGCAGCCTCAGACGCACCGGGCAGGTAGTGATCGAGTCGCGATGTCATCACGGCGGCGATCGCCGCGGCGCCGATGACGCCGCCCATCTGGCGAGCCGTGTTGAAGACGCCGGATGCCGCTCCCGCCAGCTTCATCGGCAGGTTTCGGGTGGCCGTGGCGCTGACCGGCCCCCACATGAAGGCGTTGCCGAGACCGAGAATCATCGACGGCACGAGCAGCAGCTGCCACGGCGTGTCTGTGTGCATGACGAGCAGGTAGGCCCACATGCCCAGCGCCGAGCACAGCGTGCCCGTCGCCGCGAGGAGGCGCGGGTGCACCCGGTCGGTCAGCCGCCCCGAGATCGGGGCCAGCAGCATGCCGAGCACCGAGGCGGGCAGGGTCATCAGCGCTGACTGAGTCGGAGTGAGGCCTCGGACGATCTGAAAGTAGTAGATCAGCGGGATGAACATCGCCGTGATGCCCAGACCGATCAGCGTGATCGTCGTGGTCGAGACCGAGAAGTTGCGATCGCGGAAGAGCTGCAGCGGCACCAGCGGGGCAACGCGCTCTGCGCGCTGCCAGAGCACGAACGCGATCAGGAAGACCACTCCGCCGATGATCGACAGCACCACCCACACGTTCCAGTCGTAGCGGTTGCCCTCCTGGATGCCGAAGACCAGCAGGAACACGCCGATCGCGGAGAGCGCCACGCCCACCCAGTCGAAGCTCTCGCGGTGCGACTTGAGGTCGGGCACCAGCCAGACGGCGAGCACGAAGCCGATGACGCCGATCGGCACGTTGACGACGAAGATCCACTCCCAGCCCAGACTGTCGACCAGCAGACCGCCCAACAGCGGCCCGACCAGCGTGGCCAGACCGGCGACCGAGCCCCAGACCGCCATGGCGCTGCCACGGCGATGCGGCGGAAACACCCGCTGCACCACGGCCATGGTCTGCGGCGTCATCAGCGCCCCACCAATCCCCTGGATCGTTCGCGCCAGGATGATGTTGACGAAGCCGCTGCCCGGCAGCCAGCCGGAGAGACCGCACCACAGCGAAGCGAGGGTGAAGATCACCAGCCCGACCAGGTAGACCCGCTTCGGGCCGAAACGGTCGCCGAGACGACCAGCCACCAGCATCGGCACCGAATAGGCGAGCAGGTATGCAGAGGTGACCCAGATCACCTCGTTGACGTCGAGGCCCAGCCCGTGCTGGATGCTCGGGTTCGCGACCGACACGATGGTCGTGTCGATCAGGATCATGAAGAAGCCGATGATCAGCGCCCACAGCGCCGGCCACGGGCCGTGTGGGGTCTCAGGGGGCGTCATGACGTCGTGGTCAGACGGTTTTGCGGTGTTCACTTGTTCTCCCATTCGAGGTGCTCGGTGCGGATGTCGTGGATCAGCTGACGGGTCCAAGTCAGGTCTGCTGTCACGAGGGCTTTTCGATAGTGGGCGCCGAGCAGATACCGGCGTGCGGCGCCGGCAGCCTCGGCACTGGCGAGGTTCGAATCGATGAGCGCCTCGATCTCGCTGAGATGCTCGACTCGGCGCTGCAGCAGTTCGACGATCAGCGGCGCAGGCAGATGATGTGCTTCGGCGATCGCCACGGCGAACACCGGGTGTTCGTCAGCCGGCGTCTTCAGCAGGTCAGCGACCCGATCGCGCAGAGCCTCGATGCCCGCTTCGGTGGCCTCGTACGCGGTGCGTTCGGGCCGGTTGCCCTCACACTGCGTGCCGACCGCGCGAATGAGCTGCTGTTCGGCCAGGCGGTTCACTGTGTGGTAGAGCGTGCCGGTGGTGAGACGCAAGTATCGGTCGGCCCCACGGCTGAGCATCACCTGCTGCAGCTCGTACGGGTGCGTCGCCCCTTGCTCTTCGAGCAGAGCGATGACCATGATCGCCATCGAGCTCAGTGGCCGGTCTCTGGGCATGCGTCACTCCTGTCGGCATCAAGCTGGAACGTGCTGTGTGCTGCGTCATGCGTGCCGCAGCACCTCTCAGCACGACAGATGCGAGCATACTCCACTTCGAATACTCCATGTCAAATACACTCATGTCTCTTCAGATGACCCCTGCTCGCACCGTGATCGGAGCACCGCGATCGAAGCATCGCACTGACGCTGAGCACCCGGCACGCAGAGCGTCACAGCCGCCGTGGAGTAACGTGGGCACATGAGCACACTGCCCTCGCTCGACGAGCTGCTTGAGACGCTGCAAGTCGTCTCGCTGCCCATGAACACGCCTTTTCGCGACGTTACGGTGCGTGAGGCCGCGCTCTTCGAGGCGCCCGGCGGCTGGGTCGAGTTCTCACCATTTCTGGAGTACGAGACCGCCGAGGCGAGCACGTGGCTGGCCGCCGCGCTCGACGCCGGCTGGCAGACGCAGCCCGAGCCGGTGCGGCACAGCGTGCCGGTCAACGCCACGATGCCTGCCGTGCCCGCCTCACAGGTGCCCGAGGTCATGGCGCGCTACGGCGATCTCGCCGGGCTGCACACGGTCAAAGTGAAAGTGGCCGCGCACGGCGAGGCCCTCGAAGACGACCGAGCCCGCCTGCGAGCCGTTCGAGAGGTCGTCGGCGACGACGTGCGCATCCGCATCGACGTCAACGGGCGCTGGTCGCTCGACGAGGCCTTCGCCGCGCTCACCCAGCTCGAGCGCTTCGGACTCGAGTACGCCGAACAGCCGGTCGCGACGGTCGAAGAGCTCGCCCGGCTGCGCGAGATGCTCGCGAACGCCGCAGTCGCTGTGCCGATCGCGGCAGACGAGAGCATCCGCAAGGCCGAAGACCCGATGCGGGTCGCCGCGCTCGGTGCCGCCGACCTCATCATCGTGAAGGCCCAGCCGCTCGGCGGCGCACGCAGAGTGCTCGATATCGTGCGAGAGACCGGGCTTCCCGCGGTCGTCTCGTCGGCGCTCGACACGGCGGTCGGCATCGCCTTCGGCGCGCGCGTGGCGGCCGCACTGCCGGCGCTCGAGCACGCCTGCGGGCTCGGCACCGGTGCGTTCTTCGATCGGGATGTCGTGGCCGGCCCGCTGGTGCACGACTTCGCGATCGCCCCGGGGTGGCCCGAGGTCGATGCGGATGCGCTGCGCCAGCTCGACGCCGGCACGGCACGCACCGGATGGTGGCGCGAGCGGATCGCTGACTGCTACGCGCAGCTCACGCGCGATTCGCCCGACGCCGACTGAGCCGGAGGCCTTGCCCGAGCGGGTCAGCCGAGCCCGGAGTAGGCGTGCAGCCCCTTGAACAGCGTGTTCACCACGCCGAAGTTGAAGAGCACGCAGGCGAACCCGATGATGGCCAGCACCGCCGCGCGAGTGCCGCGCCAGCCGCGGGTCGCGCGGGCATGCAGGTAGCCCGCGTAGACCACCCAGATGATGAGCGTCCAGGTCTCTTTAACGTCCCAGCCCCAGTAGCGGCCCCAGGCCTTCTGCGCCCAGATCGCGCCGAAGATCAGCGTGAACGTCCAGAGCACGAAGCCGATGATGATCACCGTGAACGAGAGCTGCTCGAGCTTCTCGCTGGACGGCAGCGCATCGAGGTAGGCGTTCTTTCGGCGCTGGTCTTTGGGTTTGGCCTCACGTCGGGCCTGCACGAGCTGCAGTGCGCTCAGTGCGGCGCCCACCGCGAAGAAGCCGGTGCCGAGAATGGCCACCAGCACGTGGATCACGATCCAGGCCGACTCCAGTGCGGGCATCAGCGGTTTGACCGCGGTGTACCAGATGGTCGTCGCGAGCAGCAGCACGATCACGAGAAACCCGGTGACGAACATGCCGGTGAAGCTGACGTCGCGCCAGAGATTCACAAACAGATAGACGCCTGCGATGATCGCGACCGCAGTGATCGAGAACTCGTGCATGTTCGACCAGGGCACACGCTGTGCCGCAACGCCGCGCAGCACGACCGCCGCCACGATGACGACGAACCCGAGCCATGACAGCGATGTGCCGATGCGCAGGCTCTTGTGTGTGTGCGCCGATGCCCGCCCCGCCGTACGAACCGCGAAGTCGTACGCATAGAAGATGAATGCGAGGCCGAAGATGATGCCGGCGGTGACGACCGCGGTCATCGACCATTCCTCGAGTTGCGCCAGATCCATGGTTGCTTAGCCTAGCCCTTCTTCACCGCGTCGCCAGCCTGGGGCCGGTTGTCGTTCGTGTCGTCGTGCGCCTGTGCGAGACGGGCGGCGATGCTGCGCACCGCGTCTTCGAGCAGGTGGTCGTCGCCGCGAGCGAGGCCGCCGATCTCGAAGACCGTGCGCGTGCCGTCGGCGGATGCCGTCTCGCCTTCGCCTGCCGGGTTCGGCCCGGCTGCGGGCACGGGTTCGCTCCACGCGCGCACCCAGATGCGGCGACGGGGCACGAAGAGCGAGGCGATGAGCCCCGCGGCCGCGAGGAGCGCGAAGCCGAGCACCCACACCTGGCTCGCATCGTGACGCATCTCGAGGCTGACGTATGGCCGCACCTCGTCGAAGGTGACCGTGCCACGGCCGCCCGGCAGGTCGACGGTCTGCCCGGGTGTCAGCCGCAGAGACTTCGCCACGCTGCCGCCGTCGCCGGAGTTCGGGCCGCCGGCGATCTGTTCGAGACCGTCGGGGTCGAGGGTGTAGACCGATTTGGGTTCGCCCTGGTCGACGCCGAGGTCGCCCACGTAGACGTTGAGGCTGAGCACCGGGTTGTCCAGCGCCGGGTAGACCGACATCGACATGCCCTCGTGCGCCGACGCCTCAGTGGGATAGAAATAGCCGAGCATGCCGATCTGCTGCGGAGCCACGTCGGTGACCTTCACCACACCCATCGAGGTGAGGTTGGAATCCTGCGGCAGGAACGGAACGGGGTCGGAGAACACGACCTGCCCCTGTGGGTCGCGCACGGTGATCTTGGGCGCATAGCCGTTGCCGAGCAGAAAGACGTCGGTGCCGTCGACGTTCAGCGGCTGGTTGACCTTGATCTGGCCGGGCGCTTCGCTGCCGTCGGCGTGGTGCACGGTCACGTCTGCGGTGTAGTCGAGCGGCTGTCCGTAGGCACCGCTCTTGATGTCGGTCATCGTCTCGGCGTACTTCGTCTCGAACGAGTCCAGGGTGATGGCGAACGGCTTCAGCCGCTCCGAAGAGAACCAGCGGCCCGGGCTGAACGAGTCGTAGCTGCTCAGCGTGTTCGGAAAGGTGCCGCCCTGCACGATCACGCGCTGTCCGTGATACGAGATGCCGCCGCCGATGCCGACGGCGATCAGCACGCCGACCAGGGCGACGTGAAAGAGCAGGTTGCCGGTCTCGCGCAGATAGCCGCGCTCGGCGCTCACGCTCACTGCGGCGGGCCAGCCCTTCGACTCGGGTCGGTCATAGCGGGCACGGCGGTAGTGGCGCCCGGCCAGCAGCCGATCTGCTGTGGCGATCACCTGTTCTGGCGTCGCGGCCACGGCATCCGCCGTCGACGGCAGCTCGACGCGCTGGTAGCCGGCCAGACGACTCAGCCGCACCGGCGTCTTCGGCGGCTTCGAGAAGAGCGCCTTGGCGTGCAGCTTGATGCGCGGCACGATGCAGCCGATCAGCGAGATGAACAGCAGCAGGTAGATCGCCGAGTACCACGGCGACGCGTACACGTCGAAGAGGCTCAGTTTGTCGAGCACCGGCGCGAGGTCGGGATGCTCGTTGAAGTACTTGGTGACGCCGTTGGGATCGGCGCCGCGCTGCGGCACGATCGAGCCAGGCACCGATGCGATCGCCAGCAGCAGCAGGAGCAGCAGGGCGATGCGCATGCTGGTCAGCTGTCGCCAGAGAAACCGCAGCCAGCCGACGAAGCCGAGTTTGACATCCTGCGGCAGTGCCTCGGTCTGCCGGCCGGTCGACAGCGTGGTCGCCCGGGCGTCGGCCTCGGCCCGAGCACGGTCGGCGGCGGAGGCCTTCTTCGCGGCCTCGGCCTGCTCGGCCTCGGCGGAGTTCTCAGATGAGCGTGACATATGCACCGATCCATCCTTGCAGAGTGTTGATCCACGCGGTCCACAGGCCGGTGGCGAGAGCGAGGCCGAGCACGATCAGCAGCGCGCCGCCTGCCAGATTGATCGCGCGCACGTGTCGACGGGCCCAGCCCAGCGAACGGTTGGCCCATCCCCACCCGGCGGCGATCAGCAGAAAGGGCACGCCGAGCCCGAGCGCGAATGCGAAGCTGAGCACGGCGCCGACCCAGGCGTCGCCGCTGGTGAAGCTGAGCGTCTGGATCGCGGCGAGCACCGGGCCCATGCACGGCGTCCAGCCGAGCCCGAACACGATGCCGAGCAGGGGCGCGCCGATCAGACCGAGCCGCGGCTGCCAGCCGGGCTTGATCGTGCGCTGCATGAATCCGAATCGTCCGACGAAGACCAGACCGAGCGCCATCACCAGCACACCGAGCGCCCGAGTCACGATCTTCTCGTACGAGAGCAGGAACATGCCGAGCGTGCCGATCGCCCCGCCCACGATCACGAAGACCAGGGCGAAGCCGAGCACGAAGAGCAGCGCTCCGACGAGAGTGCGCGAGCGGCTGGGTGATGTCAGCGGCTGAGTCGCGGTCTGAGTCGCGGGGGATGTCGAGGCAGGAGTCGAGGGCCGAGCCGAGGCCTGCTGCCCCGGCGTCACCGCCCCCACATAGGCGAGGTATCCCGGGATCAGCGGCAGCACGCACGGAGACAGAAAACTGACCAGCCCCGCGAGCAGCGCGATCGGCACGCCCGCCCACAGCGACCCAGAGAGCACGATCTCGGCGAGAGAGCCGCCCATCTACTCGGCCACGGCAGTCTTGATCAGCGCCCGCAGCGTGCCGGCGTCGAGCTGCCCGAGAATCGTCGCGGTGACCCGGCCGTCGCGACCGATCACCACGGTCGTCGGAACGGCCTTCGGCGGCACGCCGGCCGCGGCGAAGGCGGCCTGAACGGTGCCTCCGGCCGCCTCGGCGTCGAGCACCGAGGGATAGTCGATGCCGTAGTTGCGCTCGAAGGCCTGCGCGGTCTCGCCGCCGTCGCGAACGTTCACGCCCAAGAACTCCACGCCCTGCGATTCGAACTCGCTGTGCAGCGTCTTCAGGTCGCCGGCCTCAGCACGGCACGGAGGGCAGGCCGCGTACCAGAAATTCACCACCGAGACTTTGCCAGAGAGGTCGTCCTGGGTGACCTGCCGGCCGTCTTCGGTCGTGCCCGAGAAGGTGACGGGTGCCGGGCGCTGGTCGGCGGCGAACTCTTTCACCGCGCCGGTGCCCGAGATGTAGCCCTTGTCGGCCGAGTCGCCGTACTGCTGTTCGGCGAGCGGGTCTGCGTTCGAGCACGCCGCCAGCGAGAGGGCGACGCCTGCTGCGAGCGCAGCGGCGACCAGACGGCGGATGCCGCGGCCGGCCGCTCGGCGTGCCTGCGGTCGGTCTGCGCTCTGCTGGGCGGCACGGTGCGGTGCGAAACGGTTCTGCGCGAAACGGCTGTCGTGGTGACGGATGCCCGGGGTCATACGGCTCCCTGGTCGATGCTGGGCACATCCGCCGCCGGATCGCAGTAGGCGACCTCGTGGAACACGTCGTGCTCTGGGTCGTACTCGAAGCTGGTCACGCTCGAGAGCGCGCAGCGGCGGTGTGCGGGGTTGTGAAAGAGCGCGTCGCCGGCGATCGCACGATGCGCCATCCAGATGGGCGACTGATGGCTGACCATCACGATGTCGGCGTCGGGATCGGCGTCCAGGCCGGCATCCTGCGCCCGGTGGTCGTCGACCTCCCGCTGACGCGCAAGCCAGGCGGCGCGCATCACGTCGATCATGCGATTGGCGATGTGCCGATAGGGCTCGCCCCAGCTCGGGCGGAAGGGGTTGTAGACCCGGCGCCACTCTTTGGGGTCTCGCAGCAGGTGCAGGCCCGGTTTGCGAGCCGTGCCCTCGTACTGGTTGCCGGCTTCGATGAGGCGATCGTCGGTCTGCAGCGGCAGACCGGTGAGATCGACGAACGGCGCGGCAGACTCCTGCGCGCGCTGCAGCGGCGATGCATAGAGCGCAGCGATCGGGCGGCCGTCGTCGACGAGCGCCCGGGCTGTGGTCTTCGCCATCAGCTCGCCGCGGTCGGACAGCCGGAACCCGGGCAGCCGCCCGTAGAGCACGCCGTCGGGGTTGAAGACTTCGCCGTGGCGCACCAAATGGATGCGTCTGGGAGACATATGCGGCATTCTACGCAACCGTGCCCGCGCGTGCGAGTCGGCGAGCCGCGTCACCAGCGGGGATCACAGCCGCCTGCGCCGATCTTGCGCAGACCGAGCGATTCAGTCCAATCCGTGGCGGCGAAGTCCAATCCGCGCAGGTGACACCGAGCCTGGCACGGCTCGGCACAGTAGAATCGACGGGACATCACATTCTTCGGAAGGACATCTGTGCTGCGTACGCACGAGGCCGGGTCGCTCGGCAAAGACTTGGTAGGAAAGACCGTCACGCTGGCAGGGTGGGTCGATCGTCGGCGCGACCACGGCGGCGTCGCATTCATCGATCTGCGTGACTCGACCGGCATCGCTCAGGTCGTCATCTATGACGAGGCCGTCGCACACCCGCTGCGCAGCGAGTTCGTGGTCAAGGTCGTCGGCGATGTGCGTCTGCGCCCCGAAGGCAACGCGAACGAGAAGCTTGCCACCGGCGAGGTCGAGGTCGTCGCCACCGAGGTCGAGGTGCTCGCGCCCTCCGCCGCCCTCCCCTTCCAGGTCTCCACCGCCCTGGCCGGCACCGAAGAGACCGAGAGCGTCAGCTCCGATGTGCGGCTCAAGTACCGCTACCTCGACCTGCGTCGTCCGGCACCGGCGAAGGCCCTGCGCCTGCGCGCCGCGGTCAGCCGCGCCGCCCGCAGCGTGTTCGACGCGCACGGTTTCGTCGAGGTCGAGACCCCCACCCTGACGAGGTCGACGCCTGAAGGCGCTCGCGACTTCGTGGTTCCCGCACGTCTGTCGCCGGGCAGCTGGTACGCCCTGCCGCAGTCGCCTCAGCTGTACAAGCAGCTGCTGATGGTCGCTGGTCTCGAGCGCTACTACCAGATCGCCCGCTGCTACCGCGACGAAGACTTTCGCGCCGACCGCCAGCCCGAGTTCACCCAGCTCGACGCCGAGCTGAGCTTCGGCGGGCAGGAAGACGTCATCGCTCTGGCCGAAGACGTGCTGACCGCAGTCTGGGCCGAGATCGGCGTCGAAATTCCCCGACCGATCCCTCGCCTGCCCTATGCCGACGCCATGCGCCTCTATGGTTCGGACAAGCCCGACCTGCGCTTCGGCAATCCGATCACCGAGCTGACCGACTTCTTCGCAGACACCCCGTTCCGCGTCTTCCAGGCCCCGTATGTGGGTGCCGTGGTCTACGAGGGCGGCGCGTCGCTGCCGCGTCGCCAGTTCGACGCCTGGCAGGATTGGGCCCGTTCGCGCGGTGCGCGCGGCCTCGCCTACGTGACGTTCAAAGAAGACGGCACCCTGGCCGGCCCCGTGGCCAAGAACATCTCGGAGTCTGAGCGCGACGGTCTCGCCGCCGCCGTCGGTGCGAAGCCCGGCGACGCGGTCTTCTTCGCCGCCGGATCGGTCAAGCCCTCGCAGGAGCTGCTCGGCGCGGCCCGTGTCGAGATCGCCCGCCGCAACGGCCTGCTGAACGACGACGAGTTCTCGTTCGTCTGGATCGTCGACTTCCCGATGTTCAAGCGCGTCGGCGAAGAGGGCGATGACGACGTGGCCGTCGGCGCCGGCGCCTGGACGAGCGAACATCACCCCTTCACGAAACCGACCCCCGAGTGGATCGACCGCTTCGAAGAAGATCCTGAGCACGCGCTCTCGACCGCCTACGACATCGTCTGCAACGGCAACGAGATCGGCGGAGGCTCCGAGCGCATCCACCGCACCGACGTGCAGGAGCGCATCTTCGAGTTCCTCGGCATCTCGGCCGAAGACGCTCAGGAGAAGTTCGGCTTCCTGCTCAACGCCTTCAAGTTCGGGGCTCCGCCGCACGCGGGCATCGCCTTCGGGTGGGACCGCATCAACGCCCTGCTCTCGCGCACCGATTCGATTCGCGACGTCATCGCGTTCCCGAAGTCGGGTAACGGCCAGGATCCGCTGACCGGCGCCCCGGCCCCGATCTCTGCGCAGCAGCGCAAGGAGGCCGGCGTCGACGCGAAGCCAGAGAAGAAGGGCGACGCGCAGCAGCCCGATCAGAAGTCGGCTGTCGCAGAATAGCCACTGACGTCGAGACCGCGGCCGACCAGCGCCGCAGGGCCGGAGCGTTGCGTCTCGTGACAGAGACGTTCCGCTTCGGCTCTTTCGCGCTGTGCGGTCAGCGAGTACTGTGCCGATCAGATGACATGAGCCCGGGCACGGCAGAGCAGCCGTTCGCCACAGCAGGCAGACGTGTTACGAAGGAGCCACTCATGACCGACCTCGTCCAGGGGTTCAAGAACGCCTTTCGCCGGCATCCCGCCGGTGTCGCCATCGTCGCCGCCGAATCGGCCGACGGACGCTTCGGGCTGACCGTCTCAAGCGTCGCCTCGGTCTCGGTCGACCCGGTGGCCCTCGTGTTCTCGGTGACGAAGTCGAGCGGGTCGGCCGGGCAGATCATCGGCGCCGATTCCTTCGTCGTGCACCTGCTGGGCGAGGGGCAGGCTGACGTGGCCGACGCCTTCGCGCGCAGCGGCGAACCCCGCTTCACGCCCGAGCAGCACTGGGGCACTCTGCCCACCGGCGAGCCGCTGCTGCTCGACGCCCCTGTGGCTCTGCGCAGCCGAGCACTCGACACGCTCACTGTCGGGCGATCGCAGCTCATCGTGGCCGAAGTGCTCGACGTGCACGAAGGCCCAGAGTCCGGGCCGCTGATGTATCGCGATCGACAGTACTTCACGCTCGCCGACAGCGCAGCGGTCACACGAGCCTGAGCGCGGCACGCCCGCTCTGAGGTGACGCGGGCGCCGTGAGACCTGCCGAAACAGAGGTGACACGGCGACGTGAGACCTGCCGCGGTAATTAGTTGCATTCTGCAACCAACTATCTATACTGATGTTCGTGCAAGACCAGACCGCCATCGAGCTCGTGAGTGAGACCGCTCGATTCATCCGCAACGCCCGTGCGGTGTCGTTCGAGGCCACTAAGGCAGGCGCGCTGAACGTTCCGCTCAGCCTGGTGCTCGAGGCACTGCTGAATCACGGCAGCTGCCGTGCCGCGCAGGTCGGCGAGCAGATCGGCTTCACCCCGTCGGTGTTGAGCAGGCACATCGCCGAGCTCGAAGAGCACGGTCTCGTCGAACGCGTCGCAGACCCAGACGACGCTCGTGCACGTATCGTGACGATCACCGAGCACGGCCGAAAGCGCCTGCACGAGTCGCAGCAGCTCAGAGCGCGACGGCTGATCGACCGCATCGGCGTCTGGGACGAGGTGCAGGCTGCCGAGGCGGTGCAGGCACTCGGCCTGCTCAGCGACCGCCTCGAACGAGGCGCCGCAGACGCGCGCTCAGACGACGACGCACACCCAGCTGGCGGCAGCTGATTCGCCCCGCCGCCCCACCATCCACCACGTACCCTTGAACCGAGGCCTGTTTGTCCCCCGCATCCAACACACCTGACAGCTCTGCAGCCGCCCCAGTGCCCGACAGCGCCACCCAGAATCTGACGTTCAGGCAGGTCGCGAAGGTCATCGTCGGTCTGCTGCTCGCGCTGTTCACGGCGATGCTCAGCACGACCATCGTGGCCAACGCGCTGCCGCAGATCGTCGGAGACCTGCACGGCTCGCAGTCTCAGTACGGATGGGTCATCACCGCAGCTCTGCTCGCAAACGCCGCTTCGACTCCGATCTGGGGCAAACTCGCCGATCTGCTGAACAAGAAGACGCTGGTGCAGCTCGCGATCATCATCTTCACGATCGGTTCGGTCGCCTGCGGGTTCGCCCACGGAATGCCCTGGCTGATCGGCGCGCGTGTGCTGCAGGGCCTCGGCATGGGCGGTCTGATGGCCCTCGCTCAGGCGATCATCGCCACGATCACCCCTCCGCGCGACCGCGGCCGCTACACCGGTCTCATCGGCGCGGTCATCGCCGTCGCGCAGACCAGCGGCCCCCTCGTCGGCGGTCTCATCGTGGACAGCGCGCTCGGCTGGCGCTGGACGTTCTTCGTGTGCGTGCCCTTCGCGATCGCTTCGCTGGTGCTGCTGCAGTTCACGCTGAAAGTGCCGAGTGTGCGCACCGGCCCGGTGCACATCGACTGGGCCGGCTCGCTGCTGCTTACCTCAGGCGTCAGCGTGCTGCTCATCTGGGTCTCGTTCGCCGGCCCTCGGGGTTCGTTCGACTGGGTCTCGCCGGCCTCGTTCGCCATGGTCATCGGCGGTGTGCTGCTGCTGGTCGCCACGCTCTTCGTCGAGTCGAGGGTCGCCGAGCCGATCATCCCTCTCGGGCTGCTGCGTGACCGGACCACGGCGCTTGTGCTGATCGCGTCGATTCCGATCGGCGTCGCACTGTTCAGCGCATCGACCTATCTGGGCGAGTACTTTCAGATCGCTCTGCAGCAGACCCCCACAGCCGCCGGCCTGCTGCAGCTGCCGATGGTCATCGGCATGATCACCGCGAGCATCAGCACCGGCGTGCTGATCAGCCGAACCGGCCACTGGAAGGTGTTCCTCGTCGTCGGCAGCCTCTTGGTGACGACCGCGCTCACGATGCTCACCTTCACCACGCACGAGACGCCGATGTGGCAGACCGGATGCCGCATCGCGGTGCTCGGCCTCGGCATGGGCATGCTGATGCAGAACCTCGTGCTCGTCGTGCAGAACACCGTGAGCGTGCGCGACGTCGGTGCGGCCAGCAGCATGGTCGCGTTCATCCGCACCTTCGCCGGTGCGACCGGTGTCGCCGTCTTGGGCACCGTGTTGTCGAACCGAGTCGGCGATCTGGTCAGCAGCGGCTTCGCCGCCTTGGGACCCGGCGCTCAGGCGGCAGAGGCGACGTCAGGCGCGCCGTCCGGTCTCGACCTCTCCCAGCTGCCGGACTTCGCCCGCGACATCGTCACCAGCGCCTATGGCGACGCCACCGGCCGCATCTTTCTGATCTCTGCCTGCCTGTCCGTGCTCACCGTCATCGCAGTGCTGTTCATTCCGAACCGGCCGCTGCGCAAGACCCTGGACATTCAGGAGTCTGAGACGGCCTGATCGATCTGCGACCGCAGCCGCGCCGGGTCGACATGCCACTGCGCGACCTGTCGGTCGCCGATGAAGACGACCGGGATCAGCTCGCCGAAACGCCTCTGCAGGTCTGCGTCATCGAGGATGCTCCGCTCTCGCAGCGTGACCGGCTCGCCTGCCTCTCGCGCCTGAGCGATCACCTCTGCGACGATCGTGCGGGCGTCGTCACAGAGGTGACACCCGGGTTTGCCCAGCAGCAGCACATCGATGGTCATGTCTCGATTCTAGGAATCTCGGCGAGTCATCGAGGCTCCGACACGTCTCATCTCGGCGCAGGCAGGTAGGATATGCGGTGATGTCATCCGCCTCCCCTTCTGCCGAGATCGCCGTCTTCGACCTCGACAACACCATCGTGCGCGGCTCCGCTGTCTTCCACTTCGGGCAGGGTGCCGTCAAGCAGGGTGTCATCCGCTATCGCGACATCTGGTCGTTCGCCTGGCAGCAGTTTCGCTTCTCGCACCGCGGCGAGAACACCGGCAAGCTCACCGACATCCAGGATCGCGCGCTGGGCATCGCCGCAGGGCACCGTCTCGACGACCTGCGTGCGCTCATGCCGTCGATCTACGGCCGCTACATCGCCAAGCGCATCTGGCCGCAGATTCCCGGCCTGATCGCACGCCACCGGGCGGCAGGTCGCGACGTCTGGATCGCCACGGCATCCCCCTCGCTCATCGCCGACTACATCGCCGAACGCCTCGGCTGCACCGGCGCCATCGCCTCGCAGCTCGAGCTCACGCCGACGGGCGAGCTCACCGGACGCTTCGCCGGCCCGGTGCGTCACGGCGGGCAGAAAGCGGTCGCCGTGCGCGCACTTGCCGAGGCCCACGGCTACGACCTCGCCGACTCGTACGCCTACACCGACTCGATCAACGACCGCGCCCTGCTCGAGCTGGTCGGACATCCGGTCGCTGTGAACCCAGATGCGCAGCTGCGCACGCTGGCTCTGCAGAACGGATGGAGCATCCGCCGCTTCACCCGACGCCAGCGCCCTGACGCGTGACCGGGCACGCACACGCCGGCGCACACGAACAGGGCACGAAGAAGGGCGCCAGGAAGGAATCCTGACGCCCTGGTCAACACGCGTTCGCGCGGTCGAAGACCGTTCGCGAACCCTGCGACCTACTTCTTGTTGCGACGCTGGTGGCGCGTCTTGCGCAGAAGCTTACGATGCTTCTTCTTAGCCATCCTCTTGCGGCGCTTCTTGATCACTGAACCCATAGGGAAACCTCACTGAATGTTCTGGTCGGGTGCCGACCTTTTGCTCAACCCGGTTATTCTACCAGCAGCTGCACGCCGGCACTACCTCAGCGGCGGCCGAACGCCCGGCCGACCCGCCGCGCACCGGCGATGAACGGCCGCGCGACCGCTGCGGCAACCTGACCGAGCGTCTGCGCCACCCCGCGTTCGATCGGGTGCTCTGGTGTGCCGAGACGCGCGGCCAGCGGGTCGTCGTCTTTGAACTGTGCGCCGTCGGTCGGGCATGGGGATGCCCCCTCGCTGCTGCCGGTCGCCCCGACGGTCACCGTGGCCAGGCCCGTGGGCTCGGGTTCGGGGTAGAACTCGTCGATCCACTCGCGCACCGGATCGAGCGCTGTGACATTGATGCGGTACAGCCGCCGCTGGCCGTCTTCGCGCACCTCGACGAGGTCGTGGTCGCGCAGCACTCTGAGGTGTTTCGACACCGTCGGCTGGCTGACCTCGAGCTGGTCGACCAGCTCGGAGACGCTCAGCTCCGCTCCCGCATCGTGGAGGGCTTGGAGGATGCGTCGGCGAGTCTGCTCGCTGACGGCTTCGAATACCGAGCTCATGCCCTCTAGGCTAGCCAATCGGCCGCGCATGCGACACCGGTCTGCGCGCAGACCCGACGAGGCAGCTCCACCGACCATGCAGGAGGCACGCACCCTACCATGAGAGATAGGCTGGAGGGCATCGGCGAAGTGCGGCCGATCACGAACCACGGGAGCAGAAATGGCCGCTGAAGTCGGCATCGGTGCGGGGCAGACACGTCTGCGTCGCCTGACCGACCGTCTCAAGACCTATGCGGGGCGCTCTCCCTCGCGTTTCGCGATTCTGGCGTTCACCTCGATCATCTTCATCGTCACACTCGTGCTCAGCACGCCGATGGCCAGCGCGAACGGCACGTGGACCCCTCTGCACGAGTCGCTCTTCACGGCGACGAGCACCGTCTGCGTAACCGGGCTCGCGGTCGTCGACATGGCCACGCACTGGTCGCCGTTCGGCAATGCGGTGATCCTGATCGGCGCGCAGATCGGCGGCATCGGTGTGCTGACGATGGCCTCGATGCTCGGCATGGTGGTCACGCGGCGCCTCAGCCTGCGGCAGCGGCTCATCGCGGCGAGCGACACCAACCCGCTGCGCACGCACGCCGGCCCGGTCAGCGAGGGTCAGGCCATCCGTCTCGGCGAGGTCGGCGGGCTGCTCACCACCGTGCTCTTCACGTCGCTGATCGTCGAGTTCGTGCTGTTCATCGGCATCCTGCCGAATCTGCTCATCGGCGGCGCCTCGTTCGGCACGGCGGTCTATGACAGCGTCTATCTCTCGGTGAGCGCGTTCAACAACGTGGGGTACACGCCCTTTCCCGAGGGTCTGGCCGCTCACGAGTCGAATTCGTGGCTGATGGGGATGCTGGTGTTCGGCGTGTTCGCCGGCTCGCTGGGATACCCGGTCGTGTACACCATCATGCGCAACCTTCGGGCTGTGCTGAAGCGCAGCACCCGTCACCCCCATTGGAGCCTGCACGTGCGGCTCACCCTGGTCGCCACGGCGGCCATGGCGCTGCTCGGAACGCTGGCGTTCTCGCTCTCTGAGTGGAACAACCCTGAGACGTTCGGCGACAACGTCGCATGGAGTCGACCCTTCGAAGCGCTGTTCTACACCACCATGACCCGCTCGGGCGGCTTCGCGCTCTTCGACCCGGCCGAGCTGAACGACTCCAGCCTGCTGATGAGCCAGCTCTTCATGTTCATCGGCGGCGGCTCGGCCTCGACGGCCGGCGGCATCAAGGTGACCACCGTCGCCGTGCTGCTGCTCGCGGCCCTGGCCGAGGCGCGCGGACAGGGCGAGATCCAGGCCTTCGACCGTCGCATCCCCAACGACGTGCTGCGCGTCGCCGTGAGCATCGTGCTCTGGGGCACGACGATCGTCCTGGCCTCGACCATCGCGATTCTGCCGTTCACCGATCGGCCGCTGGCCGATGTGCTCTTCGACGTCATCTCGGCGTTCGCGACCTGCGGGCTCTCCACCGGCGTGACCCAAGAGCTGCCCACCCCCGCGATCGTGGTGCTCTCTGCGACGATGTGGGCCGGCCGTGTTGGTACAGTGACGTTGGCGGCGGCGATCGCGTCTTCATCGCGTCGCCAGCTGTACAAGCACCCAGAAGAGAGGCCGATCGTTGGTTGAGAGAATCGCCGTCGACGCACCAGTGGCCGTGATCGGTCTGGGGCGGTTCGGAGCCGCCACCGCCGGTCAGCTCAACCGACTCGATCGCGAGGTCTTGGCGGTCGACACGAACCCGTCTCTGGTGCAGAAGTGGTCGGAGCGCGTCACGCACACCGTCGAGGCCGACGCCCGCAACCCCGAGGCGCTCAAGCAGATCGGCATCGGGCACTTTCAGATCGTGGTGGTCGCCGTCGGCACGCTCGAGGCGAGCGTGCTGATCACCGCGAACCTCGTCGACCTGAAGGTGCCGCAGATCTGGGCCAAGGCGTCGACGCAGTCGCACGGCAAGATCCTCGCGCGCATCGGCGCCAACCACGTCGTCTACCCCGAGGCGCAGGCGGGCAATCGCGTCGCGCATCTGGTCAGCGGCCGACTCCTCGACTTCATCCAGTTCGACGACGACTTCGCGATCGTGAAGCTGTACCCCCCGAAGATCATCCGCGACAAGCCGCTGGGGCGCTCGATCGTGCGGTCGAAGTATCATGTGACCGTCGTCGGCGTGAAGTCACCGGGCAAAGAGTTCACCTATGCGACCGAGAACACCGTGATCACGAATCACGACCTGGTGATCGTCTCAGGCCGCGTCGCAGACATCGAGCGCTTCGCCAACCTCGACCGCTGAGCCCGACCCCACACGGCTCGGCCCGGCTCCAGGCCCGAGCCCACGGCGGGCGTCAGGCGTTCTCAGCCGCCATCTCCTGCGCCCGATCGATCGCCGCATGCAGCGCCTCGGTGAGGTTCTCGACCTGACCGCCTCGCGAGATCACCGCGAGCGCCTCCTGCGTCGTGCCGCCCGGGCTGGTCACCGCGATGCGCAGCTGTTCGGCGGTCTGCCCGCTCTCGTCGAGCAGACGTGCGGCACCGATCACGGTCTGATCGGCGAGCAGCCTGGCCTCGTCGGCGGTGAAGCCGATGTTCTGCGCCGCCTGCTCGAACTGCTCGACGAACGCGAACAGGTAGGCCGGCCCCGACCCCGACACCGCTGCCAGGTCGTCGATGCGCGACTCGGGAATCTCGAGCACCGCGCCCACCGTCTCAAACAGCGACTTCACCAGCATCCGCTGTTCGTCGGTGGCGCCGGGCCCGGCGGCCAGCCCCGTCACCCCAGCGCCCACTCGGGCCGGGGTGTTCGGCATGGCGCGAAAGACCGGCGTGCCCGACGGCAGCGCGCCGGCGATGGAGGCGATGGTCACGCCCGCGGCAACGCTCACCACGATCGCCCCCGGCGCGAGATCGCCGCGAATGTCACGCAGCACCTCTGAGACCTGGTACGGCTTCACGCCCAGCACGACGATGCCCGCCCCGCGCACCGCCGCCGAGTTGGCGTCGGCCTCGCGTTCGCCGCTGAGCGCATGCAGGCGGCCGCTGTACTCGCTGGCCAGGGCGTCGGCCTTCGCCGCAGAGCGATTGGTCGCACGGATGCCGTCGTCGGCTCCGTCGGCCACGGGGATACCCGAGGCGATCAGGCCGTGCAGAATGGCGCCGTTCATCGAGCCGACGCCGAGAAAGGCGATCGCGGGGAACGCGTTCGGTGCAGCCGCCGACGGCGAGCCGGCGTCAGCTGCGACAGCGGATGTCGGATGCAGGTTCTCAGATGCGCTCTCAGTCATGGTCGTCAGTGTAGTAGCGTGCGGGTCCGCAACGCAGCGCGACGAGTATTCTGAAGGGATGACAACGAACGCGTCAGCTGCGACACCCGCTTCTGCCAGCACACCCACCCCGGCCAGCACACCCGGGCCACGGCAGGAGGGCACCGGCGCGATCATCGCGGCGCTGCTGGCCAACTTGGGCATCGCCGTCACGAAGTTCGTCGCCTACCTGATCTCGATGTCCAGCTCGATGCTCGCCGAGTCAGTGCACTCCTTGGCTGACACCGGCAACCAGCTGCTGCTGCTCGTCGGCGGGCGCAAGGCGCGCCGCGAGCCCACGCCCGAGCATCCGTTCGGCTTCGGGCGCGAACGCTATGTCGCCGCATTCGTGGTGTCGATCGTGCTGTTCAGCCTCGGCGGTCTCTTCGCCGTCTACGAGGGCTTCGAGAAGATCATGCATCCGCATCCGCTCGACAACTGGTGGCTGCCGATCGCGGTGCTCGTGGTGTCGATCGTCTTGGAGTCACTCTCGCTGCGCACCGCACTGCGCGAGTCGAAGGCCGCACGCGGCGACAGCAGCGTCTTGGAGTTCGTCCGGCGTGCGAAGGCCCCGGAGCTGCCCGTGGTCATCCTGGAGGACACCGCCGCTCTGACCGGGCTGGTTCTCGCCCTGTTCGGCGTCGGGCTCACTGTGCTCACCGGCAACGGCGTCTGGGACGGCGTCGGAACGATCGCCATCGGCGTCCTGCTCATCGTGGTGGCGCTCGTGCTCGGCGCCGAGACCCGCAGCCTGCTGATCGGCGAAGGCGCGACCGACGCCGACCTGAACCGCATTCGCACCGCAGTGCTGGCAGGTGACGATGTCGATCAGATCATTCATCTGCGTACGCTCTACCTCGGACCCGATGCGCTGCTCGTCGCGATGAAGGTCGCGGTGCCTCCGACGGAGTCGGCGCGCGAGCTGGCTCAGGCCATCGATGCGATCGAGGGGCGCATTCGCGCACAGGTGCCGATCGCCACGACGATCTTCATCGAGCCCGACATCCTGCGCACGGCGGCATAGCGCCCAGCCGTTCCGGCGTCTTGCGGCAGGTTTCATCCGTCTCACCGAGACGCAACCGAAGCGGTTCGGCGCCGTCGACGAGCGCTCAGCGCGAACGCCACGCTGGCCACGAAGGCCAGCGCCAGCACGGCGATGCTGAACTCTGCCGAGCCGTCATAGCCGGAGGGCTGCGCGAAGCTCTCCCCATTCGCCGTAGCCATGATGAGAAAAGTGACGCTGAGCGCACTGCCCACGGCATACGCGACACTGCGGTTCAGCTGATATGTGCTCATCGCGCTGCTGGTCTCTGCAGGCGGAACCCCATCGGCGATCTGCAGCGGATTGATCGCGTAGACGAGTCCGACGCCGAGTCCGTTGAGCGCCATCGCGATGATCAGCTCCGGATACGTGGAGCGCGCGACGAGGAACACCACATACGATGACAGCGGGAACAGGCACCCCAGCGCGACGATGATCTCGTGCGAGAGATGTCTGGTCAGCATGCGCACAAGGCGCGAGGCCATGAAGCTCGCCAGCGAGAACGGCAGAAGCAGCAGCCCGGCGGTCAGGATCGTCGCGCCGAATCCGTAGCCGGTCGACTTCGGAGCCTGCACCAGACGGACCACCAGGGGCGCCAGAGGGTAGAACCCGATCGCGACCAAGACCACTGTGACATTCGCACTGACCACGGCCGGGCGTCTGAACATCCGCAGATCGATCAGAGGATGCGCGGCGCGCAGCTCCCAGAGTGCCCAGACCGCCAGCAGAGCCAGAGCGACGATCGCCAGCATGATGACCGGCACCGATCCCCATCCCCACTCGTCTCCCTCGGAGAGCGCCACCAGCGCCAGGGTCAGTCCTGCCCCAAGCAGGGCAGAGCTGACGAGCCCCACGCGGCTCTGTCCGGCCGCCGTGGCAGGAAGCACGCGGATGACCGCGACCAGACACACCGAACTGAGCACGGCGACGAACCAGAAGGGCGCAGCCACACCGCCGAGTTCGGCGAGCGCACCCACGACCGGGTATCCGATTCCGATGCCCACCGCCGTCGTGACGCCGATCGTCGCGATCGCACTCGCGCGACGTTCCACGGGAAGATCGTTGCGAGCGCTCGCAAGCGCCAGCGGGACGAGTCCGAGTCCGAGCCCCTGGATCGCACGCCCGAGCAGAAACACGGGGAATCCTGCAGGAAGAGCTCCGAGCACACAGCCGACAGTCATGCCTGCAACCACGCCGATTGTGGTGGCCCTGTGTGCCGGACCCGACCCCAGCCTCCCGATCACCGGCGTGACGACTGCACCGACGAGCAACGTGATGGTCAGCGCCCACTGTGACTCCGACAGCGAGACGCCGTAGTGTTCCTGCACCGCCGGCAGCAGCGGCGTGCCCAGGCTCGCGACGGAAGTGGAGAGAACGGCCAGGAAGATCAGGGTCGCCTGAAGCCCTTTGCGAGAGTGTCCAACAGTCATGCTGACAATGGTCGACCCAGTCAGCGAATACTTCCAATACTTATATCGTCTCGGAAATATAATGCACAGTTATGGAGCTACGTCATCTGCGATACTTCGTGACCACGGCGGCCGAGGGAAATGTGACTCGTGCGGCCGCAAAGCTGCATGTGACTCAGCCGGGAGTCAGCGCCCAGCTGCGCCAGCTCGAACGTGAGCTCGGCCAGCCGCTGCTCGATCGAGTGTCACGCGGCGTACGCCTCACCGCCGCCGGCGAAGCCTTCCTGCCTTATGCGCAGGCCGCTCTCGATGCCGCCGAATCCGGCGCTGCGAGCGTGTCTGCCGTGGCCGGTCTGGTCACGGGACACCTCACCATCGGCACGATCTCGACCATCAGTTCCGCCTCCGTCGATCTGCCCGCGCTGCTTGCCGCCTTCCGTGCCGAACACCCCGATGTCGACATCACACTCCACGAGCTGACCAGCGCCCAGCTACTCGACGGATTGAGCCATGCGCGCCCGGAAGTCGGGCTCGTCGGGCTGGGATCCGCCCTGCCCGGGGACAAAACTGCGACACTGGAACTCGCCCGTGAGCAGCTCGTCGCCGTCAGCTGCGGCTCTCCGCTCCGCGCACAGCTCTCAGTGCCGCTGAACGCGCTCGTGGATCAGCCGCTCATCGTCCCCAGCGCCGGAACCGGGCTCCGGGATCGCCTGGACACGGCATTCTCAGATGTCGGAGTCCGGCCGCACATCGCCTTCGAATCAAGTGACCCCGATCTCCTGCTGCGCCTCGCCCTCGCCGGGCTCGGTACGGCTGTCGTTCCGGAATCAGTCATCCTGCGGTACCGCGGCAGCAACCTCGCCGTCAGAACGATCACACCTCGCATCGACGGCGCCATCGGACTCGCATGGAGCACGGCTCGTACGCTGACTCCGGCTGCCCGCGCCTTCATCGACCTCACCCGTCAGTCGCTCGGCACGGCGGCAGAGGGTTGAAGACCGCTCAACGCCAGACGCAGAACGGGCCGCCCCACAGCTGTGGGGCGGCCCGTTCTCTCAGCCGACCTGTGCCGGCCGGCCCTGTCGACGCTTAGACGCGAGTAAACGCCTACTTCTCGAGGTTCTCGTCGGCCCGGACGATGATGACCGGCGACGGAATGTTGTTCAGCACACCGTGGCTGACAGATCCGAGGAAGAGACGGGTGAGGCCCTTGCGCCCCCGGTTGCCCACGACGAGCAGCGCAGCATGCTTGGCGGCCTCGACGATGCCGCGCACCGGCTCGGCCTCGATGAGCTGCGTCTCGATCTTCAGGTCGGGCAGCATGCCTGACACGAGGTCTTTCGCACCCTGCAGCACGGCGCGCGACTCGTTGCGCACCTCTTCGATGATCTGTGCGCTCCATGCGACATCGGTGGCCGGCATGGCGGGAATCGTCCATGCCGAGATGATGTGCAGCGTCTCGCCGAGCGAATCCGCAGCCCGAGCCGCATATTCGAGGGCGACGTTGCCCGTGGGGCTGCCGTCGACAGCGACGTAGACCCCGTGGCGCTCGCCCAGATCATAGGTGGGCACGACGGCGACGGGCGAATGCGCAGACGCGGCCAGGCGGATCGGCTTCGACCCGAAGATCACGTTCGGCAGCTTGCTGCCCTTGTGCGTGCCGACGACCATCAGCTCGGCGCCCTTCGACTCCTCTTCGAACACCGCAGTGGGCGTGCCGGGAGCGAGGTTGGTGGTGTAAGTGACATCGGGTGCGACGGACTTCGCGTATGCGACCTCCTGATCGAGCAGCTTCTGCCCTTCAGCAAGAGCCTCGCTCTCGAACACCGGCGTGTCAGAGAACGGGGTGAGGTCGATCACGTAGAACAGCTCGACCTCGGTCTTCGCGCGCTGGGCGTAACCGACACCCCAGCGCAGCGCTGCGCGAGCCGGTTCTGAGCCGTCGACACCGATCACGATCTTCTTGGTCATTCTGGCCTGCCTCCTCAAGGTTCGGCGGAGCCAACTGCCCCCGCCTTCACTCTCAGGCTACCTGTTTCCGCCGCGGCATTGAGGCTGTATCGGAAAGATAAACGATCGGAGATCAGCGCCGAGATTGAAAGAACTCCTGCAGCAGCGCGGTGCTCTGCTGCTCGCGCACGCCGCCGATGACTTCGACCTGGTGATTGAGCCGTCGATCACGCAGCAGGTCGTAGACTGACCCGGCAGCACCCGCTTTGTCGTCCCAGGCGCCGAAGATGACGCGCGGGATGCGGGCCGAGAGAATCGCACCTGCGCAGAGCACGCAGGGCTCAAGCGTCACGACCAGGGTCGTATTCGGCAGCTGCCAGCTGTTCCACGCCCTCGCCGCACGGCGAATCGCCAGCACCTCGGCGTGAGCGGTCGGGTCTTCGAGCTTCTCGCGCTCATTGTGCGCCACCGAGATGACGTTGCCGAGCGCGTCGAGCATGATCGCCCCGACCGGGACGTCTCCGGTCTCGAGCGCGCCTCGCGACTCCTCGAGTGCGGCATCCATCCACTGCTCGAAAACGGGGGAGACAGGCATGTTCACGAAAGGTTCCTCACTCACGGATCGGCTGTGCAGCGCCACGTCCAACTTACCCCAGCGTCACAATCGTCATTGTTCGTCACATCCGACGACCCGATCCATCTCAGCCTTGACTCATCCCCGTCGGTATCGCAGACTGGTCGCTATGAGCATTTTCGACCACACCAGCGCAGCACGCATCGAGGTGGCAGTGAGCCGCCGCTCGATGATGCGCATGGCGGCCGAAGCGTCCCGAATGTGTCGTTGACCCGACACCCCTCCGAGCAGCCAGACCGGTTCGAAGCGCACGCTGACCCACTGTCAGACACTCCGCAGCCTCACCGGTCGAACCATACCGGCGCTCACCCCGCGGAGCATCCCGCGCCCGATCAGACGGCCGCGCGCGAGCATCCGCACACAGACATCGCTCACGACACCAAGGACTCACTCATGACCACTTCATACGATCAGCGCAGCCTCACCGAAGACGTGCAGACCGGCGACGGCGCCCGCAACGCACACAGCGCGCACACCCAGAGCGCACACACCACACGACCGGCCTCCCGTCAGACGGACCACGGGCAGCATCCGCACGCCCGCCGCGACGAGAACGTCGAAGCTCGCGGCTTCGCACTCTACGTCGGCTTCGACGAGGTCAGCGCAGCCGCCAGCGGCGTCAGCCTGCAGCAGCTCGTCGCCGCTCTCAAAGAGACCGCCGAGGCGTTGGTGCCCGACATCAAGACGCACGCGACGCTCGCGATCGCACCGCGCGGCGCGGGCGGCCGCGATGTGGATGTCGTGCGGCTGGCTCTGCGCGACCCTGCGGCCCAGCGCGCTCGGCAGCAGGAACGCCAGACGCATCGCCGCGGTGTCGTCATCGACTTCTCTCGCCAGCGTGTGCTCGTCGACGGCCAGGAGGTTGCGCTGACCTACAAGGAGTTCCATCTGCTCGGGCACCTCGTCGAGCATGAGGGCGAGACCGTGCACCGCAACGACCTGCTCGCCGACCTCTGGGACGAAGAGGCCGAGGGCGTGCCGAACGAGCGCACCATCGACGTGCACGTGCGCCGCCTGCGCGCGAAGCTGGGCGACTACCAAGAGATCGTGCGTACCGTGCGCGGCATCGGCTACCGCTTCGACCGACACGCCGACGTGGCCGTCAAAGCCGACTGAGTCGCTTGCTCTGACGCCTCGCCGATCGGTATCTTTGTAGGGGTCCACACCACGATCTGCAAGTGCTGTGGGCGTGCGGAAACGCACAGCGCCTGCTGTGGCGCAGCACTCTTCTGAGTGCGGGCCGGCTGCCCTCTTCCCCTGGGGCAGCTGGCTCATCCCACAGCGGCGACCCCTCTCACGCCGTGTCGAGCGCATCATTGAACGTATACGGTGCTGCATCTGCAGCCGATCGAACGCCGCACCCGAGAGGAATCACATGACCGACGCATCCGCCTTCACCGAACTCGCAGCCCGCTGGGACGCCATCACGATCGACCAGCTGCGCGCCGTCGGCGGCCGTAAATGGGCGCACTACCCGAATGCCGTGGGCGCGTTCATCGCAGAGTCGGACTTCGGCGCAGCACCTGAGATCACTGCGGTGCTCGAACGCTGGGTCAGCGAGAGCCGCTTCGGCTACCTCGTGCCGCAGCAGGCGCTGGCGCTGCAGGAGGCCACGGCGAAGTGGTACGGCGATGCCTACGGCTGGCAGGTGGACGCCGAACACGTGGGCAGGCTCTCTGACGTGGTCAGCGGCCTCGAAGTGACGCTGCAGCACTTCACGCGCAGATCGGACAGCAAGGTGATTCTGCCGACCCCGGCGTATATGCCCTTCCTCTTTCTGCCCGAGCAGGCCTGGCAGCGCGACACCGTGCAGGTGCCGCTCGAGGCCGACGGGAGCCTCGACCCGGACGCGCTCGATCGGGCCTTCCGCGCAGGCGGCGAGGTGCTCGTGCTGGTCAACCCACAGAACCCGACCGGGCACGTCTACACACGCGACGAGCTCGTCGCCATCAGCGAGGTCGTCGCGCGCCATGGCGGCCGGGTGTTCGCCGACGAGATCCACGCGCCCTTGGTCTATGCGCCGGGCCGCCATGTGCCCTACGCCTCGGTGAACGAGGCGGCGGCCTCGCACACCGTCACGGTGACCAGTGCGTCGAAGGCATGGAACCTCGCCGGGCTCAAGACCGCCCAGGTGATCTTCTCGAACGACGACGATCTGCGCACCTGGCAGCAGGTGCGCTACTGGCCGGAAGACGCAGTGAGCCCGCTGGGCGTCGTCGCGAACACCGTCGCCTACAACGAGAGTCGCGGATGGCTCAGCGACCTCATCGCCTATCTCGACCGCAATCGCAGCGCGGTCGACGAGCTGGTGGCCGCACACCTGCCTCGAGCGCGCTACCGTCGCCCCGAAGGCACCTACCTCGCCTGGATCGATCTGGGCGACTACGGCCTGCCGCGGCCGCTCGGAGACTTCATTCTCGAGCAGGCCGGCGTCGCGATCACCGACGGTGCCGCCACCGGCCCGAGCGCAGCCGACTTCATCCGCGTCAACTTCGCCACGCCGCTGCCGATTCTCACCGAGATCTTCGAGCGCATCGGCGACGCGGCGAACGCCGCGTCGCGCTGAGGCGTGCGCACGCATCGGCTCAGCCAGATAGCATGACTGCATGAGCGAAGCCGCAGACGCAACGACCAGCCAGAATCCCGACCTGCACCAGCCGACGCGCGACGAGCTCGTCGAGGCGCTGCGCGTGCGCTTCGGAGGTGACGGAGCGCCGGCGTTCGACGCCGTGAACCCGACGATTCTGCGACAGCTGCAGCATCGGTCGGTGCGCAGGTTCAGCGACCGCGACGTCACCGACGACGAACTGCGCGCGATTCTCACCGCCGCGCAGGCCGCATCCACCAGCTCGAATCAGCACTCGTGGAGCGTCATCGTCGTGCGCGACCAGGCCCGCAAAGAGCAGCTGAAGCCGCTGATCGGCAACCAGCCCTTCATCGACAAGGCGCCTGTGCTGCTGTTCTGGATCGCCGACCTGCACCGTTCTGCGGCGCTGGCCGAGCGCGCCGAACAGCCGTTCGTCGGCGGCGCCCTGCTCGAGGCCACGCTGGTCGCGTTCATCGACGCCGCCCTCGCCGCGCAGAATGCCGCGGTCGCAGCCGAGTCTCTGGGCCTGGGCATCACGTACATCGGCGGAGCCAGGAATCACCCCGAAGAGACTGCAGCCGCCCTCGCACTGCCGTCGCACGCAGCCGTCGCCTTCGGCATGACGCTGGGATGGCCGAGTCCGACCGACCGCGCGAAGATTCGCCCGCGGCCGCTGCCCGAGGTCGTCGTGCATCAAGAGCAGTACGACGCCGACGTGCTGCCCGGACTGGACGCCTACGCCGAGCGCATCAACGGCTTCTTCGCCGACTACGGGCGCGAGTTCGACTGGGAGAGCTACATCACCGAGCACTTCGCCGACTACGCCGACTTCTACGGGCGCGAACGACTGCGTGACGCCCTGCGCAATCTCGGACTGCCGTCTAACTGAACGGATCGATGCGCAGGCGAACCTGCTCGGCCAGGTACTCTGCCAGCGGCTGCAGCCGCGTGCCCGTCGTGTGGGGATCCCACCGAACCATGATCTCGCCGTCGACCTCGACGAAGGGGCACGCCTCGGTCTCACCGTGCCCGCTGCTGTTCAGATCGATCGGCACGGCTTCGAAGTTCACCGTGTCGCCGGGTTCGAAAGGGCCGTTCCAGGCGAGCTCCTGCAGCTGTCGGCGCTCTTCGATCGCGAGCGCCGTGTTGCGCGGCCACGCCGGTTCGACCGCCCGAGTCGTCGTGCCGACGATCCACGCGTCGCCGGCCTCGTCGACCAGGAGCGTTCCGATGCGCCAGACGCGGCAGACGGGTTCGAGACGGGCGCGACGGGTGAACATCCATCGCCGATGCGGCGCCACATAACGGGCCAGCGCCTCATCGTCTGCTCCGGCCGCACGCAGCGACTCGACCGCCTGTGTGAGCAGCGCACGCACCTGCTTCAGCTGCTCGGTGTTCACTTCGCGCTCATGTTCTCTCACGTCCATGTTCATCGCACGGGTATGAAAAAGGCCCCGCCGCAGCGGAGCCTTTTCGGTGGTGCGCCCGAAGGGATTCGAACCCCCGGCCTTCTGATCCGTAGTCAGACGCTCTATCCAGCTGAGCTACGGGCGCATGTCCGAAGAATCACTATACACACTGCACACCCGTCGCACAAGCGCTGATCGGCTGGCGCCTGGCTGCGATCAGCGATCGACTTTGAGCTCCATACGGTAGAGCCCGAGCGCGAACGGGCCGTCGAGCGGAGTCGCGGTGTTCGGGGTGATCTCGACCTCATCGTCGGCCGTGCCCAGCGTCACGCCGTTGGTCGACTCGAGATCGGTGATGAACCAGCCGTCGTCGACCCATTCGAGCTTCGCGTGCGTCTTCGAGATCGTCTTGTGCGCATCGGGGACGCGCACGATCTGATCACGTCGGCTGAACTCACCTCGTGGGTTGCGTCCCAGAATCGCCACATCGGCCTCGATCTCGACGCTGTCACCAGACTCCAGCAGCAGGCGGCTGATCGGACGATGATTGCGGCGCACCAGCACAGTCTTCTCGACGTCGTCGTCTTCGACGTCGGAGGCGGTGCCGAAGCCCGTCGAGCCGAAGCCATCAGCGAGCGGCGCCTGCTGCTCTGCCGCGTATGCCTGTGCGGGTGCCGGTTCTGCAGCCGTGAACCCGGGCACCGAGTCGATCACCGGCGCTGACTCTCGGTACCACGAGGCAGTCGGCGTCTCTGGTGCCGACACAACTTGCTCGACGACGACCTCCTGCTGTCCGAGACCGCCGTCGGCCGTCGCCTGCGCCGCGAATGCCTGCTGAGCCTGCAGAGCCTGCTCGTACTGGTCGGTCATGGCCTGGCGCACGTCGTCGCCGCCGTACTCCCACAGCCAGGTTCGCAGTGCGTCATCGACGCTCGGGTTCACCGCCACGACCGCAGAGAGCGAGGGATCCTGCTGGATGATGACGCGCATCTGCTCTGGCGAGGTGGCCGGATCGGCTGCCTGCTGGGCGAGGGAAGGACCACCGGTCCAGTCATTGGATCCGTACGAGGGAAACTGCGGATTCGTCATCTTGTCTTTCCTCTTCCCAGCCCCAAGCGGAAACGCTGGGGTACCTGTGCAAGAATGCGCACGCGTCTAACATATCCTGTCAGCGATTTGGGCGACAACCGCGCCTTCCACCGCTGCCAGCGGGTTCTGCCCGCCACCATCCGAGTGCGTTCGGCGTCGACGAGCCGCCAGTACTCGGCAGCCTGCTCGGTGCTCAGTGCGACTCCAGAGAACGCCGCCCAGTCGGCGAGGTCGGCGAGCTGTCGGCTCTCGTCGCTCAGCGGCTCGGCGATCTCGCGTCGCGTGGCCCGAATCGGTGCGCTGCCCCCGGCGTCGACGATGTTGTCGACGTGTTCGTCCCAGCCTGCGACGACGCGCTGGTCAGCGGTGCCCCGAGTACGACGACGGCGACGGCGCAGAAGCTTGAGCAGCAGCACTCCCCAGAGCGGCAGAGTGATCAGCGCAGCCCAGAAGAGCACCGTCGTGGCGAAGCGCACGATCGCGAGCACCTGAGCGAGTGTCTGGCTGCCGCTGGCGACATCCGACCCGAGGTCTCCCCCCGACGGGTCTTTGTCCGGCGGCGGCACCTGCCCTGCGTTCTGCTGAGCCGTCGTGGGGCTGTACCGCTTGAACGCGTTCTGGTCTGGGTTCTCGACGAAGCGGTTGTCGGTGCGCGGATCGGCGTCGATGGCGACCCACCGACCGTCGCTGGTGAGCACCTCTGCCCAGGCCGTGACATCCCGGCCCCGCACTCGGCCGTCGTCGTCGACCTTCGCTCCGTAGACGACCCGAGACGGAAAGCCGACCACTCGTGCGACGAGCGCGGTCGCGGTCGCATACTGCTCTTGGTCGCCGACCGTGGCCGCGCACTGCGACACCGTGCTCGAGCAGTCGAGATAGCGGCTGTCGAGCATAGAGGCGAACAGCCCGTCGATACGTGCACGCGTATGCCCGGCGTCGCTGCTGCGAAACTGATAGTCCCGAGGCAGCCAGCTGTTCTCATCGTGGCCCGGATCATCCTTGCTGTGTCCCAGATAGCTGCGCTGGATGAGCAGCCGATTCAGCCGCTGCACCTCGCCGAGCGTGGCCCCGCCCTCGCGCTTCTGGGCGACCCAGTCGTTGAGCGCGGGCATCAGATCGGCGCTGACCCCGTCGACCGGGCCGACTCCTGGGCCCAGTTCAGACGACGGCTGCTCGTCGTTCGGGGCGAACGAGAACGTGTACTCGTCGCCAGAGCGAAGACCCTGCTGCCCCGCCCGATCGGCGAGCTGGATGCCCGACTGCAGACGGTCGCTGAAGAAGAACCGGCTGCCGAGCGAACGCTGGTCGCCGCCGTCGAAGCGCAGCTGCTCGAGCTGCTCGCCGAGAGGCACCCACACTGACTGGTAGTCACCGACAGTGACCGTCGCGTCGCGCGTCGCACCCGTGGTGTCAAGAACGAACGGCACCCGGCGAAACGCGGTGTCGGCGCTGTTGCTCTGCTCGGGATCTGCCGTGCGGAAGACCTGCCCGTCGTATTCGCCGAGAGTCGCGAACCGCAGCCGCTGCGGCGCATCGCCGCTGACGCTGAGCAGCGTCTGGTTCAGATGCGCCGCGGTGAAGTTGCGGCGGAAGGCCGCCAGCGGGCTGTTCAGCGGCGGGACCTGCGTCTCGGGTTCGACGACGCTGCGGCCGACGATGCGATCGCGGTCGCCGAGCAGCGGGCCGCTGACCGTTCCGGCCACCACCGCTGCGACGACGGCCATGCCGACGGCCAGAGCGATCCGTCGCAGTCGTGCGGCGCGCCTGCCCGAGGATGCGACGGCGACCTTCGCGGCATCGGTCGACTTTCGAGCGGTCTCGCCCTCGGCATCCCCGATCACATCGCTGGCGTAGGCGACGCGAGCGGCCAGACGCTGCCGTCGCTGCCGCACGATCGGCCAGGCCAGCAGAAGGCCGAGGCCCAGCAGACCGCAGATCAGGTGCACCGGTGCACGCAGGGAGAGCAGCGGCACCGTCACCGTCTCGGCGGCGCCGCGCGCGCCGAAGACCGTCGGAAAGAGCAGCGCCACCGCGAGCGCCGCCAGAGCGAGCCCCCAGAACCGCACCAGACCCAGCGAGAAGAGCACGGAGAGCAGGGCCGCAACATAGACGACCAGAAAGAGCGGCAGCTGCATGCCCTGAAAGTCGCCGACCGGAATCGTGATCGTGAGCAGGTTCTTCCAGCCGGTGACCGGAGCGGTCAGCACCTCGAGTGCGCCGTCGCCCAAGGTGGCAGGCAGCGCCGACCACGTCGACGGCACCGCTGCCAGCAGCCCGACGACGGCGTAGGTCGCCAGTGCGAGCGCCAGTGCCGGCAGTGCCCGCAGGCGCCGCCGCACGATGATGAGTCCGACGGCCAGACCTGCGACGAGCGCCGCTGCGCCGGCCACAAAGAGGGTGGGTTTGCGATAGATCGGCCAGGATCCGATGATCACGAGCGCCAGCACGACGCTGGTGAACACCAGCGTGGCGACCAGCTGTGCGCGCGAGACGGCCCGCGCCTGACCCACGTCACTCATGACTGCACCACCCTCGCCATCAGATGCCGAAGGTCGTCGAGCACGCCCAGCGTGAAGACGGTGATGTCGCCGATGCGCTGCACCCCGGGCTCGGTGTCGAGGTCGACGCGCACGACGACCACCGCGGTGTCGAGACCGAATCGGTGCGCTGCCGTCTGCAGATCGTGCAGTGAGAGGGACGAACCGCACACCATGAACACCAGCGACAGCCCGTCGATCTGCTGGGCGGTCAGCGTGGCCACCTCGTCGAGGCGCATCATCTGGGCGCTGCGGTCGATCCCGCTGAAGTCGTTGAGCAGGGTGATCGGCGTGAACGTGCTGAGCCGACGTGCCGACCGGATGACTCGCCGGGCCGACTCGGGCACCTCTGCGCTGACCACCACGTCGAGATCTCGACGGTCACGAATGAGACGCACGCCGATCGACGCCGCGGCGCTCACCGCGAGCTCGAACTCATCGTCGGCGGCGAAGTCGTCAGCTGCCATGCCGAGCACGACGCCGACCTTCGAACGACGCGTCTCTTCGTACTGACGCACCATGAGCGTGCCGGTCTTGGCCGTCGACTTCCAGTGGATGTTGCGCGGGGCGTCTCCCGGCATGTACTCGCGAACGGCGTGAAATGAGATGTCGTCGCTGACCAGCACCGATGAGGGCGTTCCTTCGAGGTCGCGCACGAAGCCGCTGGCGGTCGTCGGCAGCGACACGGTCTTCGGGTGCACGAAGAGCGTGTGCCTCTTGGTCCACTGAATGTCACGGTGCAGCAGTCCGATGGGGTCGGCGCGCACCGAGCGAACCGGCCCGACGGCGATGACGCCGCGACGCTGGGCGGGGATGCCGATGCGCTGCGCATGCGTGGCTCCCGCCAGCAGCAGGGGCACGTGCGTCTCGGCCAGGGCGGCGCCGATGGGAATCTCCAGTCGCCCCGGCAGGGCAGGCCGCCGCGAGGCATTCGTGACAGTGATGTCGCCGGTCACCTCGTCACCGGCGACGACGTGATCCTCCAGCACACCGAGGTCGATCTGGTAGGCGTTCGCCCCGAAGAGAAACACCGATCCGATCAACAGCAGCACCAATGCGGCGAGCCCGGCGACCAGCCACTCGACGATCCCCAGGCTCAGCCCCAGCAGCGTCGCCAGGACGGCGACCGCGACGGCGACCCACCCCGCCGCCGTCACGGTCTCGCCGAGCCACCGGACGGCATGCCGCATCCACCGCCGGGCCCTGCGCACGGAACGCGCGCCGAACACGCTCAGCCGTGCGCGAGCACGCGTCGAGACGCTGCCCTGTGCGAAGCTGGTGACGGTCTCGGTGCGCGTCGAGGTGCGAGTGCTGGGGTCGAAGGTCACGACTGGGCAGCTCCCTGCGTCGGCGGAGCGGTGTCGAGCAGAACCTGCCCGATGACTTGGTCGGCGGTGACGCCGTCGAACTCGGCTTCGGGGTCGAGGATGATGCGGTGCCCGAGCACCGGCAGCGCCAGCGCCTTGATGTCGTCTGGCGTGACGAAGTTGCGCCCGTGTGCGAGCGCCCAGGTGCGCGACACGTTGGCCAGGGCGAGAGCGCCGCGCACACTGGCGCCCAGCCTGGTCTGCGCCGCGTCACGCGTCGCTTCGACCAGCCGTGTGATGTAGTCGATGAGCACCGGTTCGACGAACACACCGGCGGTGAGCGCGATCATGTCGTTGACGGCCTTAGGCAGAATGATGCCGGGAATCTGATCGGTGGTGACGGCGGCGCCTTCGAGGATGCGACGGGTCGACGCCGAGTCGGGGTAGCCCAGCGAGGTCTTCATCAGAAAGCGGTCGAGCTGCGCCTCGGGCAGGCGGTAGGTGCCTGCCTGCTCGATCGGGTTCTGCGTCGCGATCACCATGAACGGCCTGTCGAGCGGCCGGGTGACGCCGTCGACGGTGACCTGCCCTTCTTCCATGACCTCGAGCAGCGCCGACTGCGTCTTCGGCGAGGCGCGGTTGATCTCGTCGGCGAGCACGATGTTCGCGAAGATCGGGCCTTTGTGAAACTCGAACTCACCGCGCTTCTGGTCGTACACGCTGATGCCGGTGATGTCGCCAGGCAGCAGGTCCGGGGTGAACTGCACCCGCGCCGAGGTGCCCTGCACGGTGCGCGAGAGCGCCCGGGCAAGAGCGGTCTTGCCGGTGCCCGGAACGTCTTCGAGCAGCAGGTGCCCGCGGGTGAGCAGCGCGGTGAAGGCGAGCTCGATGACGTGGCGTTTGCCCACGATCGCCTGCTCGACGTTGTCGACGAGGCGCCCGAAGGTGTCGCCGAACCACGCCGACTGCTCGGCGGTGATGCTGCTGCTCATGCGTTCTCCTGTTTCGATAGGTGCTTGGTCTGCTTCGATAGGTGCTTGGTGACATCGCGCTGACCGCGTGTGGCGATCACGAGCGTCACGGGGTGATCGCGGGTCCGCCGCCCTCGCCGCCTCCAGGCTCAGGCTCAGGCTCAGGCTCCGGGGCAGGGGCAGGGGCAGGGGGCTCATAGGCCTGCGTCTTCAGAGTGAATTGCCGCTCGGCTGAATTCGCATGCTGCAATCGGTTCTCGAACTCCACGGACCACTTGAACGTGTAAGTCGCCGTGCCTTCGGGCAGCTTGACAGATGTGGTGCCCGCCTCCAGCGTTTGCCAGCTGCCGCCGCCCTTGCGGTACTGCACCTTGACTTGGTAGTCATCGCTCGAGGCGTTGACGGTCGGCTTCGCAGGCAGCGTGAAGGTCCACTCTGCAGCACTGGTGAAGGTGTGCTCCACGGTGTTGCCGCTCTGCCAGCCGCTCGACTCGCCGATGGAGAAGGGGTACTGCGGCGTGCCGGCTGGGCCGACGGTGTAGGTCTGGCTGTCGGTCGTGCCGTCGGAGAATCTCCATCGAATCGTGTAGCTCTGATTCGATGCGCTCGGGAGCGGGCCCTCGCCCACGGCAGTGAAGCCGTCGTCTTCGCTGTCGACCAGACCGCCGAACGTGCCGTCGTTGTTCACCCGATACTTGACTCTGCCTGCACTCGAGGGGAATGTGATCGGCGTCGCAGAGACACTGTTCGACTGCGATGTCGTGTCCCACCCGACGCTTCTGCCCTCAGCGTCGAGACCCTCAGCCTGCAGCACGAAGGTGTTCGGCATGTTCTTTTTCAGGTCACTCGGGCCGAACGTGGTCGCCGCATTGCCGCCGGACCCCTCACGTCTGCATTCTCCGTTGACGATCCAGCAGTATTTGGTCTGACCGCCTTGGGCGCTGATGTCGCCGGTGACCGAGACCGAACCGTTCTGGGCCGACGCAGAGACGCCGGAGATGCCCGGCTTGCCGACGCCGTAGGCAGAGGTCGTCGCGGTGCCTGCGGTGGTTGCGGGCGCCTGGCGGAGTCCGGTCGGCACGTCGCGGGCGGACGCGGTGACGGTGACTCCTGTCGGCGCATTGTTCACGCCGATGGTGGTGGTTCCTCCCGAGCCTCCCAGCCCGGCCGAGCTGCCGCTCTCACTGGTCAGGGTGATGGTCGAGGCGCTGTCGTCGGGCATGCTGACCTCGATCCTCGCTTGGCGGTCGCCAGAGGGTGCGACGGTGCCGATGATGGGCGTCGACGGCGCCTTGTACGCGAAGCCTGACACCGACGCCGTCTCACGCGACGACCCGACGTCGTTGACCGCAGCGACGGTGAAGGTCTGGTTCTCGAAGTTCTTGAGGCTGCCGATGGTGCAGGTGCCGCCGACGGCACAGTTCTTCGAGCCGCCGCCGTAGGTCACAGTGAAGCCGGTCACGGCCGGCACGCTCAGCGTCTCGCTCTGGGCGATCGCCAGTGTGACCGTGCCGTCGCCGACCGTGTCGAGTCTGACGCTCGGCCTGTTCGGCCGCGCCTGGTAGTTGACCTCGATGCGCCCTTGACCGGTGTTCCCCTGCACGTCTCTGACCTGGTAGGTGCCGCTCTTCACGCCGCCGGGGGAGTTCGCCGCGACCTGCACCGAGATGTTCGAGCCGCTGATCGAAGCGGTCACTCCTGCGGCGCCGGCAAAGCTCACACCGGTCAGCTCGACCGGGCGATACTTGCTGATCGAACCGTTCGGAGCCAGCGCATCGACGCTGCCCGAAGCCGCGCCGCCGTCGCCCTCCGAGACATCGATCGACAGGCCGGCCGCCGACAGCGTCTGCGGCGGCAGCGTGCCGACCTGCACGCTGAGCCGTGCACCGGGCTGCGGGGCGAACGACGGCGACACGATCTTCGCGTCGAAACCGGCCACTGCCCCCTGCTGCGCGTCGGCGGCGACCGTGATCGTCGCCGAAGAGCCGCTGCAGGTCACCGTGACACCGGGCGCGCCAGACGCCGGCCCGCACTGGAAGCCGAGTTTGCCTTTGTCGTCGGTCCACTGCACCGAATCGGTCAGCGAGACGGTCTTGGACTCGGCCGGCGCGACGACGGCGATCTGCTGCGCGCGCATCTCGGGCGGCGGGTTGTCGAGCGTGATCCTCATCGGCAGAGCGACGGTGCTGCGGGTGCCGTCGTCGCCGGCCCACTGCACCTCGACGCTGCACGTGTCGCGCTCGATCTGGCTGTCACTGCCGGCCGCATAGGTGACCGTGGTGCCGGATGACGAGCAGGTCGCCTGCGAACGTGCGCCGGATGCCCGGGCGGCGTTGACCTGCAGCGTGCGACCGCTGAGCCGGCCGATCTCATCGACGAGATTCACCGAGACCTGCTGCTGCTCGTGCACCTCGTACACCTTGGTCGGGTCTTTGAGCTGCGGCCGGAGGGCGTCTTTCTTCGGCACTCGGACGAACGCCCACGTCTGCGGGACCTGTTCGGCGTCGCCTTTGGGTGCCGTGACCGAAATCGGCACGATCTGCCGGTGGTCGCGCAGCGACCCCTGCACCCGATCGCCGTCGAGACGCATGCCGTCGGGAGATCCGCGCAGTTCGACCGAGAGGTCAGGGCCCGACCAGACCAGCTTGTTGGCGATGACGTCGGCGCCGAACGAGTCGCCGTCGATCTCTCCCGCACCGATCACGGTGTCGACCAGCACCGGGTACTGCGGCAGAGCGTCGTTGGTGACGTTCAGCACGATGCTTCCAGTGGCGGTGCTGCCGCCTGCGCTCTGCACCGTGTATGTGAAGACGGTCTTGCCGACGGACCGACCGGGGTGCAGCGTGACCGTGTTGTCAGAGACCTCGACCGGCGATCGCGCTGCGTCACCCTCTGCCGCTGCTGACACCACTTCGTCGGCCGACTGCAGTTCGAGCTTCTCGTCGCCGACGCGGGTGTCGTTGAGCGTCGGGTCGATCGTCACGGCATCGGTGCCGGGAGCGGCTTCGACGTAGTCGTTGTAGGCGATGGGAGCCAGCGTGGTGTTCGTGATGACACCGACCCGCATGTGCGCGGTGCCGGTCGCCCCGCGCGAATCGGCGACGGTGTAGTCGAACTCGATCGGCCCGGCGTCATCGGTGCTGCTGACCTGCACCCGCCCGTCCGCGAGCACCTGCGCCGACCCGCCCTGCCCCGGCTGCGTGACCGAGACCACGCTGACGCCGTCGCCGTCGGCGTCCACGCCGAAGCTCGGCACGCTGATCATCGTGCTGCTGCGTGCCTCGACACGAGCGTCGATGTTCTTGGGGGTCGGTGACTGGTTGCCGTCCTCGGTGGTCACCCGCACGTTCACCCGGCCGATCGAGCCCTCTCCCGGGTGCCCCGCGGAATACGTTCGGTAGTCGATCGTATAGCTGCCCGGTGTGTCACTCGCCAGGTAGCGCAGCACGGAGCCGGAGGGGAAGGCAAGACCAGGCAGATCGTCGGTGGTCTGCCGCGGGTCGAGCATCAGAGTGCCTCCCGCCGGAGCCACGTCGTTGTCGAGCACCGGGATGTCGATCTGATCGCCCGCCCGCACCGTCACCTGATCGGCGACGGCGACCGGCTTCGTCGACAGGCTCTCGTCCAGCTGGAAGACCGTCGCCTGACCGGTGATCGTCTGCGCCCCGTCGGTCACCGCGTAGGTGAACGTGCCGATGCGACCGGGGCGCTTGTCGGGAGTCTGCCCGCTGACCCGCAGCGAGCTTCCGCCGACGGCCGCCGCATTGAGCGACGACCTCGGGTCGGCCAACGAGTACTGCTGGCCGTCGCCGACCATCAGCACTCGCCCGCCGGGGTTGCTCACCGGCTGCAGCGGATCGACGGTGACGTCTTCGTCGGGCCGCAGGAACACGCTGATGGGCGGGGTGCTCATCTTGCTCTCGGCGGCACTGGCCGTGATCAGCAGCGTCGCGGTCGCCTGGCTCGACCCCGACTTCACCTCATACGTCACCGGGTAGACCCCGGCCTCGCTCGCCATGACGCTCACCGAGAGCGAGTCGCTGCTGGGCTGCACGCGCACCTTCGACTGCAGGCTCTCATCGACGGTGGCGCGGCTGAGCTCGACGCGGCTGCCCTCGACGCCACCACCCGAGACACCGCTGACGAACTCGCTGAGGTCGATCGACGGCGAGGTGCCGACGGTGACCGTGCGCGAGAACGAGCGCGCCTTGAGCAGCGGGGAGTCGGCGACGGTCACCGGCACGTCTCGCGTCGCGACGCCGCCGCGGCCGTCGGAGACCTCGACGGTGATCACGACGCGGCCGGCGGGCTGGTCGTCGTCGGCCTTGTAGGCGATCATGCCCGACGGCGTGGCTGCGGCGGTGCCGGCGGATGCGGTGGCCTGCGTCACGTAGACCGGATCGCCATCGGGATCGACCCATCCGTTCAGCCCGTTGAACCGCAGCGAGCCGCCGGGAGCGACCTGCAGGTTGGCCAACGACTGGTCGTTGACCGCGCGATACTCCGGTGCGCTGTTCTCGCTCATCGGGTGCACGGTGACTTTGGCCTCGGCGTTCACCCGACAGTCAGAGCCGTCGGTGATGACGAAGCCGATCGTGCCGCTGCCCTCGGTCGCCGTCGGCGAGAGCGCCACGGCCTGATCGTCATTGACCGCCGACAGATCGCCGAGACCGCCCGCATCCCACTTCGGGCTGTCGGCCGACGGCACGATCGAGATCGTGTCCTGTGGGTTCGGATCGAGTGCCGACACCAGAACGGGAACCGTGGTGAGCTGCCCGGGCCGCACCCCGAACTCGGCGTTGGCGCCGCTGGCCGGAATCGGGCACTCGTTCTGTCGGGCGTCCAGGTTCTGCTGCGCGTCGGTGGTCTCTTCTTGCTCGTCATCACGCTGCCAGGCGACCGACGACGGCACCAGCGTCCAGTCGTCGCCCGAGCGCTGCCAGATCAGCCCGGAGGCCACGTCGTTGAGCACAAAGCCGCCGTTGTTGCGTCGGAACACCGGCTGGCTCGTGCTCGCAGCCACCTGAGTCGGTACGTCGAGCGACTGCGAATCACCGCCGCAGTCTGAGACCGACATCGCGCTGCCCGACCCCCAGGCGGCATACAGACAGCCGGCCTCCCAGACCGGGGCGGCAGGCGTGCCCTGCGCATCCACGCTGACGTCGCCGTCACCGCCGTTCGCGTCGAAGGTGCGCAGCCCCGATTCGTCGGCAGTCGCAAGCTGGTCGGCTTCTGCATCGGCGACGGCAAGCCGAGCACCCGCGCCGAGCGAGGACTCCACCTGCGCGCCGTCGATCCACAGCGTCGCACCGCTGTCGCTGTGATCAAGAGCGGCCCAATGCTCGCCGAACACCGTCATCTCGACCTTGTCGCCCGACGTCGGCCCGTCAGTCGACCGTCGTGCGGCCTCTCTGCCGCTGGTGACGTCGAACTCGACGAGGTCTCCCGCACTGCTCAGCCCGAAGAGGCGCCCCCGCTCGGTGACGGCACCGGCCACGAAGCGTTCGGTCTCATCGCCCTCACGCCGATTGATCGGCGACGGCGAGACTCCCCTGGCCAGATCGCCGATCGACTCCGCGCCCAGCGCGCCGGTCTTGCGGTTCAGAAAGGCGACGTAGCCGCCGGAGGGCACGATCACATCGGCGTCGAAGGGCGCCGCGGTGACTTCCTGCGGGTCGTCGACGCTCACCGGATTCGCGGGGTCGACCGTCTTCAGCTTCTGCTGGTCGCTGTAAAGCACGACGTCGGAGCCGCTCTGCAGCACACCGCTGATTCTGAACGCGCTCGGATCACCCGCGTGAATCGCACCCAGCTCGGTGACGTCGGTGTTGACCTGCCCGTAGAGCGGGCCTCGGCCGTTGACCGACCACACTGTGGGGTTTGCCAAGTCGGCCTGCTGCGTGGGCACTCCGCGCCAGACGATGACGCCCACCGCTGCCAGCGAGACGATCACCAGCAGCGCGATCCACCGCGTCCATCGGCTGCGCAGCAGGCGCTGCAGGCCGACGCCCGCACCTGCGACGCCGGCCGGACTCACCGCCCGACCACCCAGATGGTGACGGCCACCGCGATCACGACGAGCGCAGCGGTCATGCCAGACCACAGCCACAGGCGACCCCGCCCCGAAGCACCTCGGGCCTCATCGACCACCTCAGTCTGCGTCGCCAGCTCGCGCACGCTGCGGCCGTGCCGCCGGCGGCCCGAGACCACCGGCACAGCCGCACGCTTCGGTCCGCGCAGCGCAGCGTCATCGAACCCGAGCACCGACCCGGCGCCCGCCCACTCTGACGAAGCCACTTCGAGCTGCGTGGGCACGACGCCGATCTGCTGCTGAATCTGCTGGATCGCGCGGGCGAACTCGAGCGCCGTCGCCGGGCGCTCGGCGGGATTGGTCGACAGCGATCGCTGCAGCAGCTGCTGCAGTGCGGGCGGCACGTCTTCGCGGTTGATCGGCGTGATGCGGCCTTTGACGATGCGCGCCTTGAGCCGGTCTGCCGAGTTGCGCCCAGAGCCCGGTATCTCGAACGGCGAATGCCCGGCCAGCAGGGTGTAGACGGTCGCAGCCAGCGAGTACACCTCGGTGGCGACCGTGCCTCTCGTCTGCTCGCGCACGACCTCCGGCGCGCTCCAGGGCACCGACATGGCGAACAGATCGGTCGCGTGGCGGCCGGAGAGCGAGGTCGCGATGCCGAAGTCGGCCAGCACTGGCGTGCCGAACGAGGTGAAGAGGATGTTCGAGGGCTTGATGTCGCGATGCAGCACCCCCGCCCGGTGTGCGGTCTCGAGCGCACTGCCCATGCGCACCGCGATGTCGAGCACCGTCGGCAGCGGGAGCACCCGTTCGCGATAGGCCGGGGAGACGCCCGTCGGGCAGTATTCCATGACCAGGCAGGGGCGGCCGTCGGGAGCGATGCTCGCCTGATAGACGTTGAGAATGGCGGGATGCGAGCTGAGCCGCGCCATGACGTCGGCCTCGGCGTTGAACATGCGCACGACGTCTTCGTCGACGACGTCGGAGAGCAGCACTTTCACCGCGACCGGGCGACGGGGCATGTCCTGTTCGAACAGGAAGACGTCGGCGAAGCCGCCGGTTCCCAGCGGCCGCACATAGGTGCAGCCGGAAAGCACCGGAGGAGCGGACGGCAGTCTTTTGCCCATGTCACCCTCCCGAAGTCTCTAGCGATTCTAAGGCACAGGAGGGCGAAGACACACGTCGAAATGACTATTGCGAACGGTCAGCGGATGCTCGCGCACGCCGCTCTCGACGAATCGGCCTGGTGTCGGCTCCGCCGGAGGCCCGGCCGACCGGCACTGTATCGTCGACGGGCTCGACGACGCACTCGTCTGAGGCGGCAGTCGGCCCGCGCCTGATCACGACGGTGTCGTCGTCGAGGTCGTCGTCGGAAGCCGACGCCTGGACGCCGGGCTCGGCGACCTGCGGTAGGGCGGACTCGACGACGGGTCCACTGGATGAGATCAGCACGGTCTCGTCTGCCTCAGTGAGGATGCGCGCCCGTCGGCTCGACCGAGAGACATAGCGGGTGTCTCCGGTCTCTGCGGAGTGCTCGACCTCATGATGGGCCGCGCTTCGACGCCTTTTGTGCACCAGCGCAACGTCGGCCAGCGAGGCGAGGCTTTCGCTGGGCGACTCCGGATCGCTGAGCGACCCGCCCGACACCACGTCGACCACGATCACCGTGACGTTGTCGGTGCCCCCGGCGATCAGTGCGCGCTCCACGAGCGAGTCGGCCGTCGTCTGGGGAGTGCCGCCCATCACGAGCGAGGCCCGCAGCGCCTCGGCGCTGACCAGACCGTGCAGTCCGTCAGAGCAGATCAGCAGCCGCTCGCCGGTGACGACCGGCGCCAGAAAGAAGTCGGGATCGGAGTCGTCGCCCCCGACCGCCTTCGTGATCTCGTTGCTTCGCGAGCTCTCGGCGGCCTGCTCGGGCGTGATGCGACCGGCGTCGAGCCACTGCTGCAGCTGCGAGTGGTCGTGCGTCCACTGCACCAGCGACCCGTTGCGCGACCGGTACACGCGCGAGTCGCCCACGTTGAAGACCAGCCAGTGCGGCTCACCTCCCGACTCGACCAGCGCGACGCCGCTGACGGTCGACCCTGCGCCATGCGGGCGACTCGCCGAGAGCTCGGCAACCTCGCGCTGAGCCTGCCGCAGAGCATCGGCCACCACATCCGCCGACGCCGCACCACCTGTCGAAGCCGCTGCGAGCGCACGCAGCCGCTCGATCACCAGCTCGCTCGCGATCTCGCCCGAATCGTGCCCGCCCATGCCGTCGGCGACCGCATAGACAGGTCGCTCGGCGATGCCGGCGTCTTCGTTCAGCCTGCGTCGCAGACCGACGTCAGTGGCGAGGGCGGCGTTGATCTGCAGGGCGTTCACAGTGCTGGCTCCTCATGTCGGCGGCGATGCTCGCCTCAACGTTACCCTGCGGCCTCGCCCCGAGGCGTCAGCCGAAGAGCGTCACAGCCGATCGAGAAGCGACTGACTCCCACTCACTCGGCCGCGCCGCTGAACTGACTCTCATAGAGCCGACGATAGGCACCGTGCTGTTCGAGCAGCTCGTCGTGACTGCCCTGCTCGACGATGCTGCCGTGCTCCATGACCAGAATCGTGTCGGCGTCACGAATCGTGGAGAGTCGGTGGGCGATCACGAACGAGGTGCGATCGGTGCGCAGAGCCGCCATCGCGTGCTGCACCAGCGCCTCGGTGCGGGTGTCGACCGCAGAGGTCGCCTCGTCCAGAATCAGCAGCGTCGGTCGGGCGAGGAACGCCCGCGCGATGGTGATCAGCTGACGTTCGCCGGCCGAGATGCTGCCGTTCTCTTCGTCGATGACGGTGTCGTAGCCCTCGGGCAGCTGACGTACGAAGCGATCGACGAAGGTGGCCTGTGCAGCGGCCACGACCTCGTCGTCGGTCGCATCGAGTCGCCCGTAACGGATGTTCTCGAGGATGCTGCCCTTGAACAGCCAGGTGTCCTGCAGCACCATGCCGGTCTGCGAGCGCAGGTCGGCGCGTGAGATGTCTGTGATGTCGACGCCGTCGAGCAGGATGCGCCCCGAGGTGAGTTCGTAGAAGCGCATCAGCAGATTGACCAGAGTGGTCTTGCCTGCTCCGGTCGGGCCGACGATCGCGATCGTCTGGCCCGGCTGCGCCTCGAACGAGAGGTGCTCGATGAGCGGCTCGTCCGGGTCGTAGCTGAAGCTCACGTCGTCGAAGGTGACGCGGCCGGTCGGATGCTCGGGCAGCTCCTCGGTGACGGTGTCGGGATCCTGTTCGTCGGCGTCGAGCAGCTCGAAGATGCGCTCGGCCGAGGCGACGCCCGACTGCAGCATGTTGGCCATGCCCGACATCTGTGCGAGCGGCTGAGTGAACTCGCGCGAGTACTGGATGAACGCGGTCGCGTCGCCCAGCGTCATCGTGCCCGAGGCGACCTTCAGCCCGCCGAGCACCGCGATGCCCACGTATGACAGGTACGAGACGAACTGCATCACCGGCATAATCATGCCCGACACGAACTGAGCGCCCGCCGACGCCTGGTACAGGCGGCCGTTCTGCTCGGTGAAAGCCTGCTCCATGCGATCGCTGCGCCCGAAGATGGTCACGAGATCGTGCCCTGAGAACGACTCCTCGATAGTGCCGTTGAGCTGGCCGGTCTCTTTCCACTGAGCCGCGAAGAGCTTCTGCGAGCGCACGCCGATCACGCCCGTGATCACAGCGGCGAGCGGCAGCGCGAGCAGGGCGACCAGCGCAAGCTGCCACGAGACGACGAACATCATCACCGTGACGCCGATGACGCTCAGCGCCGACTGCACCAGCTGGGCGAAGGCCTGCTGCAGGGCATTCTGCACGTTGTCGACGTCGTTGGTGACGCGCGAGAGCAGATCACCGCGTTTGCGAGTGTCGAAATAGCTCAAAGGCAGCGCGTTGAGTTTGTCTTCGACCTGGGAGCGCAGCTTGCTGACTGCCTGCATGGTGATGCGGTTGAGCACCTCGCCCTGCGCCCACATGAACGCCGACGAGATCACATACATGCCCAGCACGATGACGATGATGACGCCGAGCCGCGTGAAGTCGATGCCCATGCCGGGCACCACGTCCATGTTGGCGAGCATGTCGGCCATCTGCGTGTCGCCCTGGGCACGCATCTGCTCGACGAGCTGATCTCGGCTGACGCCCTGCGGCAGCTGGCTGCCGACGACGCCGTTGAAGATGGTGTCCATCGCCTGGCCCAGCACCTTGGGCGCCCAGACGTTCAGCACCACCGAGCAGGTGACGAACAGCAGCACCAGCACGAGCGGCAGCTTGTGCGGAGCAAGCAGGCCGAAGAGGCGTCGCACCGACGGCCAGAAGTGCTGTGCCTTGGTGACCGCTGGGGCGTCTCCGAACATGTCGCCGTCACCGGGCGCCGGCATGAAGTCCTCGTCATCGGGTTCGTGCACGTGTGAGGCCGCGGCCTTCGTCTGTGCCGCGTCTCGCTTGTCTGCGCGTTCGCTCATCACGCCGCCTCCTCTGCCGACAGCTGCGATCTGACGATCTGTTGATAGGTCTCGTTCGAGGCGAGCAGCTCATCGTGCGTGCCCTGACCGACGATGCGGCCGTCGTCGAGCACGAGGATGCGATCCGCCTCGCGAATCGTCGCGACGCGCTGCGCCACGATGATCGCCGTCGACCCGGCCAGCGCAGGCTTCAGGGCGCGCCGCAGCCGCGCATCCGTCGCCACGTCGAGGGCTGAGAACGAGTCGTCGAAGAGATAGACGTCGGGGTGTGCGACCAGCGTGCGCGCGATGCAGAGCCGCTGCCGCTGGCCGCCCGAGACGTTGGTGCCGCCCTGCGAGATGCGGCGTTCGAGGCCGTCGGGATGCTCGCGCACGAAATCGGCCGCCTGTGCGACCTCGAGCGCCTGCCAGAGCTGGTCGTCGGTTGCGTCCTCGCGCCCGAAGCGCAGGTTGCTCGCGATCGTGCCCGAGAACAGAAACGGCCGCTGCGTGACCAGACTCACCCGCTCGGCGAGCTGACGGCGCGAGAGCTCGTCGACCGGCACGCCGTCGATGCGAACCTCGCCGGCGGTCGCCTGCAGCAGTCGCGGAATCAGGCTGAGCAGCGTGGTCTTGCCCGACCCTGTCGAGCCGATGATCGCAACCGTCTCGCCGGGACGCGCGGTGAAGGTCAGGTCGGCGAGCACCGGCTGCTCGGCACCCGGGTAGCGAAAGCCCGCGCCGTCGAACTCGACCACGCCGGTGCGCGGCACCTCGCGTTCGTGCTCCGGCTCGGTCTGATCGGGCTCGGTGCTCAGCACTTCGTCGATGCGCTCGGCGCACACGACGGCGCGCGGAATCATCATGACCATGAAAGTGCCCATCATCACGGCCATCAGAATCTGCAGCAGGTACTGCAGAAATGCGGTGAGCGAGCCGACCTGCATCTCGCCTGCGTCGACCCGGTGGCCACCGAACCACAGCACTGCTGCGGTCGCGAGGTGCAGCACCATGCCGATCACGGGGAACATGAGCACGAAGATGGCGCCGACTCTGAGCGAGACGTCGGTGAGACGGTGATTCGCGCCTGCGAAGCGTGCGGTCTCATGGGGTTCGCGCACGAACGCCCGCACGACGCGGATGCCGATGATCTGTTCGCGCAGCACGCCGTTGATGTCGTCGATGCGATCCTGCATGCCGCGGAAGAGCGGCATGAGCCTGGCGACCAGAAAGCCCACGATGACCAGCAGCAGCGGCACCGACGCCCAGACCAGCCACGACAGCCCGACGTCTTCGCGCACGGCCATGACGATGCCGCCGATGCACATGATCGGGGTCGACACCATGAAGTTCAGGGTCATGAGCAGCAGCATCTGCACCTGCTGCACGTCGTTCGTGCCTCGGGTGATCAGCGTGGCGGCGCCGAGCCCGCTCACCTGCTGCGCGCTCATCGACGTGACGGTGTCGAACACACCGGCACGCAGGTCGCGACCCACTGCCATGGCGGTGCGCGCGCCGAACCAGATGCCCCCGACGGCGGTGACCACCTGGACGAAGCAGACCAGGAGCATCCTCGCGCCGATCGACCAGATCAGATCGGTGTCACCCTGGCTCACGCCGTCGTCGATGATCTCGGCGTTGAGGCTGGGCAGGTACAGCGCAGCCAGCGTCGAGACGAGCTGGAGCAGGAAGACCGCCACGACCCAGGGCCAGTAGCGCTTGGTGGATGCGGTCAGCAGTCTGAGCAGAGTCATGAGCGTCTCTCTGCTGCGGGGACACGTCAGCGGCCCGGCGAGCACATCAGCCCTGAGCCTCTGCGAGCGCTCTCGACTCGATGGTGCACGCCTCGCGATGTGTGGCCTGCCACCCCGACTGCGAAATCGGCTGGGGATGCTGGCTCAGGTGGTCGCGCAGCGCGTCGCCTTGAGCGTCGCGGTGTGGTGCGAACGGGTGTTCGCATTGTCGGAGGTGCAGGAACAGATGCGTGTCGCGTTGGGGGATGACAGCGCAGCTGCATCAGTATGCCAGACGCATGAGGTCCGGCTCAAACTCGAAGCCCCGACTCAATCACGAAGCCCCGGCGCGAACTGCAGCCCAGGTGGGGAGCAGAAGAGGGCCCCACCAATGGTGGGGCCCTCTCACCGATGCGATGTCATCGTGCTGCGACCCTCAGCCGAGGGTCGGACTCATCGCTGCGAGCTGCGACGACGAGCCAGCAGCACGCCTGCGCCTGCCAACGCGATGGCGGCCGCGCCGGCGGCGAGCAGACCGAACTGCCCGGCCTCAGCACCGGTGTGTGCGAGCGTGCCGTCTTTCACCGGCTCCTCGGCGGCAGGAGCGGCCGGCTTTTTGTCGCCGGCAGGCTGCTGGTCGCCACCGGGCTGATCCGTGCCGCCCGGCGTCGGTGCAGACTGGATGCTGAAGGCTGCCTGAGCCTCAAGCGACGCGACTCCGTCGACGGTCTGCACTGCGGTGATGCTGTGCTGACCGGCCTCGAGACCAGCGGGGACGGCGATGCTCCATTTGCCGTCTTCACCGACCTCAGTGGTGACGGTCTGCGGTTCGGAGCGCACGGTCACAGCGAGTTCGGCTCCGGCGATGCCGGTGCCGCTGATCGTGGTCGGCAGCTGGTCGTGGGCGAACTCCGTGCCGTTGATCGGGTTCTCGATGACTGGAGCTGCGGGCACCACCTTGAACTTCGAGGTGGCTGCCTGCTCGGAGACGACCTCGCCGAGCTTCTGCACGGCATTCACGGTGTACTGGTCGTTGCTGTACTCCAGGGCGTTGTCGAGCGTGACGCTCCACTTGCCGTCTGCGCCCACCGTTGCCGTCTGCGCGACGTCGCCGGTCAGGGTGACGGTGGCTCCGGCGACGCCGGTGCCCTCGATCACGCTCAGCGGCCCGGCGACGGTGGAGCCGTCAGCCGGGGTCGTGATGGCCGGTGCGGGCACGACGGCCTCGACCGAGGTCTCGACCGTGGCCGACTTGTTGAAGCCCTTGTCTTTGTCGGTGACATGCAGAGTGAAGCTCTGCTTTCCTGCCGGAGCCTGGACCGGGAACGACCAGTTGCCGTTGCCGTCGACATCCACGCTCGTGGTCTTGCCGCCGTTCGCGACGACGAGCTTGGTGTTTGCCGGGGCGGTGCCGGTGATCGGCGACCCGAGCTCGACCTTCGCACCCGCCGGAGTCGTCACCTTCGGTGCGTCGAGATGCAGCGCGATGCTGTATCCACCGGTCGCAGGCAGCGAGTCGACGAGAGATGCACCCCAGACGATGGTCTTCTTGGTCCCGTCGGTATATTCGACATCGCCTCCGCCTGAGACCACGCCGACTGCCTTGGTGCCTTGGACGATCGACCCGCCTGAGTCACCGTGATCAGCCGATGCATCCATCATGAAGCCGTGCACAAACTTCTTATCGACCTGCATCCATCCGTCGACTGCTGAGACGGCACCCGTGCTCGGCTTCGTCGTACGCCCTGAGCGCGTCGCCGACTGTCCGAGCTGAGGTGCGCCCACTGAGGTCACGACTGACGTGCTGCCCGAGAGATCGCCAGTGGATGCGGTGCTCCAATCGGTGACCTCGGGGAGCGTCCGTGCAGAGGGATCAGTCACATCGACAGCGGCGATGTCGATCGAGTTCTTGTCGCCTTCTGCCCCGGCAGTCCCATTCGGACCGCCGAACTGGGCAAACTTCTTGGTTCCGAGAGGCACACCGGCAAAGTCTGCGGACGCTGTGCTGCCTGCACCGGCGAATGCCTCGTCATGCCGAGGATCAGTCCGGTAGACCGTGTCGCCATATGCGTCGGGGAAGCAGTGACCAGCAGTGATGAAGGCCGGGTCACCCTTCGGGGACCACGCTGAGAACCCGACTGAGCAGAGGCCGTACGGCAGCCCTTCGGACGTCGGAGTGCCCGGTGTGGCGAAGCCAGCGCCGCCGACCAGGTCGTTGCCCGCGAGCGCAGAGAGGCCCTTCTCTGAGGTCAGGACCTCGACGCCTTTGTCTTCCAGCTGCGTCTTGAGCTCGACGGCCTGATTCAGCTTCTGGTCGTCGCCCGTGTTCACGATCGCGATGAGTTTGCCGTCGGCCTTGGTTGCCGCACCCTGGAGCAGCTCGGCTTTCTCAGGCCCTTGGTTCTGCACCTCGGAGATGAGCGCCTCTGCGCTCACCGGAGTGTCAGATGTGGTGTTCTCTTGAGCGGCCACAGACGTGGCGAACACGCCTGTGACAGTCAGGGCCGCCAACGGCGCCCCGACTGCGGCCACCGACTTCTTCAGCCAGCTCGACTTCATTGGTTCCTCTCGTCAGCCTCATTGCGACGCGGGAGCGAACACTGCCCGAGGACAGCGTCTCTGCGTTCCCCCCAGGCAGCGCAAAGCATGTCGTTGTCTTCACAGCCGTCTACTTCAACAGCCGTCGCGAGACTATCAGATGGCTGTGAATTTCTCGTCGACTGTGTGCAACAATCACAGCAAGACCCAGCTTCTTCGACTGAGAGGGTTCATCATGCGACTGCATCATCTCGCCACCGTCACACTCATGACCGCCATCGCATTCTCAGCCGCAGGCTGCGGCGCCTCGGGGTCCGATTCCGCACCCGCCTCGTCAGGTTCTGCTGCTGACGAACCTGTCACCCCGTCTGCGACTCCCGACCTCCAGACCTCCCTCATCGGCTCGTGGAAAGACGACCCGACGGGTGCCTATCTGACGTTCTCCGACGACGGAACGTTCATCGGATCGGACAACTGCAACAGTCTCTCTGGCAGCTTCTCTCCAAACGGCGAGGGCCGCACGACGATCCGCTTTGACATGCACACGCTGCGCGGATGCAGCGTCATTCTCGACTGGCTTGACAAGACCCGCGAAGTCAGCGTCGAGGGCGACAGTATGACGGCCTTCGACGGCGCCGGCGACGTACTGGGCACGCTGGAGCGCGGCTGACGATTCACCGCGTCGGCTTCGACGACTTCAGCGCATCGAGTTTCGCACCCTCCACATCGACGTCGGGCAGAATGCGGTCGAGCCACTTGGGAATCCACCAGGCCGAGCGCCGCAGCAGGTACAGCGCGGCGGGCACGATCGTCATGCGCACCAGGAACGCGTCGATCAGCACGCCGAACGCGAGCGCGAAGCCGATCGGGCGAATCATCGTCAGCTCCGAGAAGACGAACCCGGCGAAGACGCTGATCATGATGATGGCCGCAGCCGCGACCACGCGACCACCGACTTTGTAGCCGTGCAACACGGCCTGGCGCGGGGTCGCCCCGTGTGCGAAGCTCTCGCGCATGCCTGAGCCCAGGAACATCTGGTAGTCCATGGCCAGGCCGAAGAGCACGCCGATCAGGATGATCGGCAGGAAGCTCAGCACCGCAGCCGGGTCGTGCACCCCGAAGACAGAGCCCAGCCATCCCCACTGGTAGATCGCCACGACCGCTCCGAGGCTGGCCGCCAGCGAGAGCAGGAATCCCAGCGTCGCGAGCACCGGCAGCAGCACCGACCTGAACACCAGAATCATCAGCACAAGCGAGAGACCGACCACGATCGCGAGATACGGAGGCAGGGCGTCACCGAGCTTCTTCGACACGTCGATGTTCGCAGCGGTGAGCCCGGTCACCCCGACCTGCGCGCCGGTCTGCTGCTCGATCTCGGCGGCATCGGCGCGAATGCGCTCGACGAGCTGCTCGGTCTGCTCCGTCGACGGGCCGTCGTTCGAGACGACCTGCAGCACAGCGGTGCGATGATCGTCGCTCGCTCCGCCGGGCACCGCGGCAGCGACCCCGTCGATCGAACGCAGACGATCGGCCAGGTCGAGTGAGGCATCCTCCTGCTGCTCGGCCGTGGTGACGCTCTCGGGCAGCTCGGCCACGACGACCAGCGGCCCGTTCGAGCCGGCCCCGAAGTTCTCACTGATCAGCTGGTACGACTTGTACGCCGTGCTGCTGGGCTCTTCGGAGCTGCCGTCGGGCAGCCCGAGCCGCAGCTGGCCGGCGGGCAGCGCGAGCACCCCGGCGATGATGACTCCGACGAGAAGTGCCAGCCACGGATGCGCGGTCACGATGCGTCCCCAGCGCGGGCCCGCCTTGGACGAGCGTTTCGAGGCGGACTGTGCGGCAGCCTGCGACGAGGCCTGCGGCGCCTGCTCTGCCGCTGCGTCTGCCGTCTCAGCGGCAGGATCGACGCCGGAGCTCTGCAGCGCACGCCGCTCCCGGCGGCTCAGGATGCGCATCCCCACGAAGCCGAGCATGGCCGGCGTCAGCGTGAGCGCGACGAGCACGGCGACGATGATCGTGCCGGCACCGGCGAGACCCATCACGGTCAGGAACGGCAGCCCGGGAACGGCCAGCGCGGCGAGCGCGATGACTACGGTGAGCCCGGCGAAGAGCACGGCGTTGCCCGACGTGCCCGAGGCATGTGCGATGGACTCGTGCATCGGCATGCCCTGTTTCAGCTGGATGCGATGGCGATTGACGATGAAGAGGGAGTAGTCGATGCCGACGGCGAGGCCGAGCATCAGCGCGAGCATCGGCGAGACCGAGGTCATCTCGATCACACCGGTGAGGGCGAAGGTCGTGCCGACGCCGACGACCACGCCGACGATCGCCATGAGCAACGGCAGACCGGCACCGATCAGCGTGCCGAGCATGATGACGAGCACGATCGCGGCGACCAGGATTCCGATCGCCTCGCCTGGGCCGAAGAGGCCTGAGATGCTCGACGCGATCTCGGTGCTGTACTGAGGCGTCACGCCGGAGCCGTCGAGAGCCTGGTTGACGGCTTCGACGACGGCGTCTTTGTCTTCGGCCGAGACGTTGTCGGACGAAGTCGTGAAGGTCACCTGCGCCTGTGCGATGCGGCCGTTGTCTGAGACCAGCTGCACCCCGGATGCGGCGTCGAGAGAGCGCTCGGCACGAGTGAGTTCGGCCTGCTGTCGGTCGAGTTCGGCGCGACCGGCGTCGAGCTTCTCCTGCTGGGGCGCCAGCTGCTGCTGCGCGGCCTCGAGCTGCGCAGTCAGGGCGTCGGCCTGCGCGGTGGCCTGCGCGGATGCGGCGGACTGCCCGGCGTCAGCAGCCTGCTGAGCCGCCTGCTGCGCGGCGTCGCGGGCCTGCTCGAGCTGAGTGAGGGGGCTCTTCGCCGCATCCAGCTGCTGCTGACCGGCATCGAGCTGCGCCTTTGCGGCGTCGAGCTGGGGTTTGCCCTGATCGATCTGCTGACGGCCGGACTCAAGCTGCTGCTGCGTCTCGAACGGGTCGATCACAGTGGCGACGGCGTCCTGCTGCTTCACGTCGGCGAGCGCACGCCCGATGGCGGCCTTCTGCTCGTCGGTGAACTGCTTTCCCTCGCCCGCATCGAAGACGATGCTGCCGGTGCCGCCCGATGCCGCGGGGATGCGATCGGAGAGTCGGTCGATCAGCGTCTGTGACTGGGTGCCCGGGATCGTGAAGTTGTTGCTGGTCGTGCCGGCGAAGGCGGCGACCGCCCCACCGACCGCGATCATGATGATCAGCCAGATCGACGCGACCATGCGCCGGTGCGCCGCGCTGAAGCGCCCGAGTCGGTAGAGCAGTGAGGCCATGGAGAGGTTCCTTCGTGTGGGAGCGGGCTAGAGCGCGGTCTGCGGGTAGGGGGTCGGCATCAGAGATCCTGATACCCATCGCGCACGGTCTTGACTGCTTCGAGCAGCTGGTCTTTGAGGTTGATGAGGTCGGCATCGGTGAGCGCAGCGCCTGCGACAGCGGCGTGCGTACGAGACGGGTCTGCGGCACCGATTGTGGCTGTGCCCTGATGCCGCTCGCCGAGCCAGACGTTGATGGTCGCACGGCAGCTCGCCAGCACCGACGCGACGAACACCACCAGGCGTATGCGTGGCATCCCCTCTGGCGCGCGCTGCTGCAGCGCGGTGACGAATCGAGATTCCGCCTCATCCCACGCCATCAGTTCGTACTGCAGGAATTCGGCGTGCCCATCGAGGGCCGCAGCGAGTTCGAGGCACTGCTGCAGATAGCTGGACGTGACGCTGCTGGTGAAGACCTGCATCACGACATCGATGACGGATTCGTCAGCGGGACGATTCTCGATCTGCTGTCGGGCCTTGACCAGCAGGTCTTCTGTGGGCGCATTGAGCGCTGCGTCGATGCCGGGAAAGTAGTTGAAGAAGGTGCGTCGTGAGACCCCTGCATGCTCGGCGATCTGCTCGACGTTCACGTGATCGCGCCCGTGCTCGAGCACCAGGCTGATGGCGGCATCGATGATTGCCGCTCGAGTGGCCGCGCGATTGAGCTCGCGTCGGCCAGGCTCACGCACAGCGTCTGCACGCGACGCTGATTGTGGTACAGAAGAGACGGGCATGAAATTACCCTACGTGCAAGTTTGCCCGGTGTGCAATGACTCGAGCTGAGCAGACGCTGTGAACACGCCCCCCTCATCGCCTCCGCCGTGCGGTCTGATGCAGCAGCGAACGAATCTGCGGCGGCCGGATCTGCGGTCTGCCTTCGCACATCGTGATCTGCCAGGCTCCGTTGTCGATGTGACGGTGGCGCCACCAGCACAGCAGCACGCCATTGCCGACATGCGTCTTACCGCCCTGCTGCCAGGGCACGACATGGTGCGCCTCACACGCATGAGCAGGGATGCGACAGCCTGGAATCGCGCACTGGTGACCGTCTCGAGCCGCGATCGCCCGCCGCTGGTGCGTGCTGAACACCCGTTGCGTCGTCGTGAGCGAGACGAGGGCTCCCTGAGTGTCGAGCCGAGCAAGCTGGGTGCCGCCGTCACAGGCCATTCGACCGATCGTCTGCGCGGGGACCGGGTCGTCGACGCCAGAGATGCTGCCGGTCTCAGCGACCGGTCCGATGCCACAGCATCTGCCGGCCAGAGCAGCCTCTGCAGAACCGAAACCAGCGAAACCAGCGCCAACCGAAGCCGCACCGGCGGAAGCAGCACCGGCCAGAGCAGACCCGCCCAGGCGAGATGAAATCCAGAAGTCGCGCCGATTGACCGCCTCGTCTTCTCGTGGCTGCACCCCATCGGGGTCGAGCGCCTCTCGCCAAGCTCGCGCCTGCACCCGAACCAGATCTGCGGAGAGGCCGGGCACACGCCGCAGGTATCCCGATTCACCATGATCGTCGTCGCCTGCAGCACTCGGCGAACCGACATTCGTCTGCTCAGACTCGCGCTGCGGGCACGCCCCGTCGACGAGCGCGCACTCGGCTGCATCCAGCAGCTCAATATCAGCCCAGGTAGCCGCTTTGCCGAGTTCGCTCACGATGACCTCGGCCGCTTCGACGCCGAGGTCGCCGGCGGCAAGCGCCGCACCAACCTGAGCGAAGAGCGGAGGCAACGGTAGGCCGGTGTCACTCGTTCGCCCGAGCAGCTGCTCACTGAGCCGCACCCGACGGCGTGCCTCCCGAGCCGAGACTCCGGCCACGTACTCGATGAGTTCTGCCGCAGTGCGCTGTCCGTACTTCGTCGACAGACGCTCGTCGCTGTCACACGCCGCGCACCGCTGAGCCACCTCACCGGCCACCTGCACACGCAGCGAATCTATGGCGCGCCCTGCGTGCTCGACGAGTTCGACGGCCGCGACCAAGGCATCCCCGGTCAGGTCGCCCCAGCGCGAGCCGGGCTCGCTCGTACCAGCACGCTCAGCCCCAGACGCAGACGCCGACACAGGCGCGCCGGCTTGCGCACCGACCGCGCCGGCCACGCGACCGAGCGCGATCAAGGCCTGCAGCGGGTCTGGCTGCGAGCGCTGCGCGAGGTGCGTTGTGGCTTCCATGTCCTGATTCAACACGCACCCTCTGACATTCGACGACTGCAGTCACCCCCCCGCGAGCCCCGGAACGACGGCGAAGTACGCCTCATATGGATGCTGCCCGATAGACTCGACTGAAGATGACTGCTGAGAACCCCGCCAGACCCCGGCTCAACCGCAGAGAGCAGTGGGCACGCCGCCTGAGCATCGCACTGCCACTCGTACCGCTGGCAGTCGCGTCGATCTGGTACGCCCTGGTGGCCGTCACCTCTCCCGGCCCATATGCCCCGCTGATCTTCTTGGTGGTGCTCGTCTACGGCTTTCCGGTCGTGCTCGTGCTCGGCATCGCGCTGCACATTGTCGTCGGGGCCGGGTCGTGGAGCTCCCGCTCGACCAAGGTGTTCGTCTCGTGGGCGCTGGGCATCCTGCTCTATCTGCCCGCGGTGATCTTCGCCGCGCTCTACGCGCTGACCTTCACTCTTTAGGCGACGACTCCGCGTCTTTCGCGACCACCGCATCCGACCGCACCAGCTTCAGCCCGATCACCGCCACGACGACACCGCCGATGCAGGCCACCTTGGGCCATGAGAACGACTCGGCGCCCGTCGCCATCGCGAAGACCACCGTTAGCACCGCACCGATGCCCACCCAGACCGAGTAGGCGGTGCCGATCGGGATCGTACGAGCCGCACGGCTCAGACCAGCCATGCTGATCACCAGCGCGACGACGAAGACGACGACCGCGACCGGCTGCGTGAGCCCCTGAGAGCTTCCGAGCGCGGTCGCCCAGACGGCTTCGAGCACGCCGCTCACGACGAGGATGACCCACGGCATCAGCTCACCACCTTCAGACCGATGACGGATGCGACGAGCAGCACGAGCAGCAGCACGCGCGCGATCGAGGCGCGTTCTCGACCGCTCACCATCGACCAGACCACAGTGAGACATGCGCCGATGCCCACCCAGACGGCATAGGCCGTGCCGGTCGGGATCACCGACATCGCATATGCGAGGCCGGCCATGCTCGCGCCGAACGCGACGACGAAGAGGATGCTGGGCCAGAGTCTGCGAAACCCTCGCGACGCCGCGAGCGCTGCCGCCCAGACGGTCTCAAGCAGACCTGATGCGATGAGTATGATCCATGCCACGACGTGACCCTCCTACGAGTCAGTCTTGTCGTCTGCGGGTACTGCTCCCTCGTCCGCAGGCCTGCATTCAGGCCTCGAAGACAGGTTAGCAGCGGGAGCGATCATGTGGCCATCACTGTGCCGACGACGAGACGGCAAAGGCCCCGCATCCCAGTGATTCTGCGGGATGCGGGGCCTTCGGCTCAGCGCGGAGACGGAGGGATTTATAACAGGCCTGTGTTTGTGCGGGTATTTGGGTTTGGCCTGAAATAATAAGTCATGTAATAAGTCATTGGGCTTGTCGCTTTGTGTGTGATCTTGTATTTCTATCGGACGTTGATCTGAACGCGCATGGCGGGGTTTCTTGGCGCTCTCTGTCCATTTTCAGGCGATTCTAGCCCGTTGTGGGCTTTTCGCAGGTATTCACCTTAACGAGTATGTAAATGTCTTAGAGGGGCATTTACGGGCTTCTGAGCGTCATATGCCTGCTTGGGCTGTGTTTGTCTTTGGCCTGTTGTCGGGTCTGGCTCTTAGCCGTAGGAGTGCGGGACGTTGTGCTGTCCCTGGGTGTGGTTTGCTGAGCGTGTGTGCCGTGTGTGTGCTTACCGTAGGCCTGAGGCATGCTGTAGGCCACGGCCCCGTAGCGGCAGCGGAGTGGGTCTGGTCGGAGGCTGCCGGTGGCCGAGGGTGAGCGGAGCGCAGCGGAGTGAACTGGGGGGTATAGTCTTACCCCCCCTTGTGACAATGTGACAGAAGCCCCTTGTGCCCATACATTTACTGGGGAGTAGTTGTCACAGCAACAGCGTCACTTGTGACAGAAAATATGCCCTTGTAACAGGGTTTTGTGACACCTCTGTGGGGGACGTTGTTGTGCCGCCGGGGCGCTTGCGCCCTTGGGAGCGGTGAGCCGTGGGCGGCGAACTCGACGGAGTTGATAGCTCCTGATAGGCGGCAGGTTGTGGTCCCTGTTTAGTCGAGCCAGATGCCAGGGGTGTCCCATTTCTCTGCGTTGGTGGGGAGTGCAGCGACCATGGCCGCTTCTTTGGGGTCGATGTGGTGGACTTTCTGCGGGTGGGCTTGTGTGGGTTCGGCGGGCTGGTGGCCGAACTTGTCGAAGTCGACGTCAGCGTTTTTGAAGAGGTCTTCGATGGCCTCTGTTTGGTCTTCTTGTCGTGTGTGGGTGTAGTAGGCGGTCATTGCTTTGGTGTCACCGAGTAGTGCTTTCGCGACGTGTGGTTTGACTCCGTATTTGGCGAGGGCGGTGGCGAAGAGGTGTCGCGCTCCGTGGCCTTTGAGTTCTGAGACGTTGAGGGTCTTGCAGAGGTCGCGCCATGCTTCGTTGTCTGTGGCTTGTCGGATGGGCTTGCCGGTCTTGGTGGTGAAGACGAGGTCGGGGATGGTGGGTGTGATGCCGTGTTTTGTGAAGTAGTGGTGTTGGTTGGATTTGTGCTCTTCGAACATGGTGGCGACGTTCTTGGGAAGTGGGATGAGTCGGGTGCCTCGCCGGTTTTTGGTGACGGGTCTGATGTAGAGGCGGTGTTCGACTGCGTCGTTGTAGAGCTGTTGGTGGATGGAGAGGTAGACCTGATCGGCTGAGAAGTCGCTGAAGCAGTCCCAGGTCAGGCCGAGGCGTTCTGATTGTCTGAGGCCGAGCAGTGCGAAGACCCAGCGGATATAGCCGGTGATGTAGCCCTCGGTGAGGTAGTCGTCTTGGTAGTAGATGCCTCCGAATGCTTCTTCTGCGAGGGTGTCGAAGATGTGTTTCCAGTCTTCGAGTCGGGTGCCGAGTATCTGATTGTCTTGTTGAACGGTGCGCTGGGGTGCTTTCATCCAGCGCATTGGATGTGTGCCGGATTTGCGTTTGCCGTCTCGTTCGGCCTGTGTGAATGTGCTGCGCAGGAGGTAGAAGAGGGTGCGCCGTCCGGTGCTTCCGAGTGGTTGGCCGGTTCGGGTGTTGGTGGTTCTGATGCTTTCGAGCACGTCGAAGATCTTGGCTTCGGTCGCGGTTTCGAGCCAGACCTCGACCAGTCTTGGAGCGAGGTAGTTCTTGATGAGTCCGGCTTCGCGTGCTTTGGCGTTTGGGCTGAGCTGGTGGGTGTTGTGATAGTTCCAGACGGCTTTGATCAGGGGCGTGTGGCGTTTGCGGTTCGTGCCGTCGTGGTAGTTCCTGATGTTGGTTTCCAGCCGTTGCGTTGCGGCTTGCGGGCTGCTGCCTGATCCGGTGAGGTATTTGCGTCCCTGTGGCGTGTTGATGCTCTTCTGCGCCCGCCAGACGGGTTTGCCGTTGCTGGTTGTCTGAAAGAGACTGCCGGTTCCGTAGGGGTTTCTGCGCTCGGAGGCCATGCCAGAATAATAAGTCTTCTGATAAGTCATTCAGAAGCTTTTGGTGAGGTTTGGGGAGAAGAGTGCCCCGGTATTCCGGGGTTTTTCACTCATTCAGTCAGTAGCGCGGAGACGGAGGGATTTGAACCCTCGGTCCCGAAATTCGGGACTCCACCTTAGCAGGGTGGTGCACTAGGCCAGACTATGCGACGTCTCCAGATGTGCCCGCGAAAGGCACCATGTCATCATAGCGGATTCGCACGGGCGCGCCACACCGCTCAAGCGCAGACCTACCGGTTGGCCACCGCACAGGTCTGGTCTCGGGCAGTCTGCCCGACGATGCCCTCTGGGAGCACCGTCGCCGGCTGCGAGGCATCCGGCGCAGGCGACCCCGAGGCGGGCGAAGGCTGCGCAGATGTCGACGGCGCGGCATCTGCCGGCTGCGAGGCGGCGGCGTCAGGTGCCTCACCCACCGTCTCTGATCCGATGCCCGTCTTGCTGTTCTCGTTCAGCCGCACGCCTTCGCCCGAGGCGATCGCCTGGAAGAGCGGCGTCGACAGCGTCGGATCGAGCACGACGCGGTTGCGGTCGCGAGGGTCTTCGGTCACTGGGGCCTGGACGAAAGCGACGTTGTCGAGCGAGATGCCAGCCGCCGTCGCGCCCAATGAGACCAGCATGCCGGTGTCTTTCAGGTTCGACGAGAACTCCATGTTGCGGGCTGCGGCAGAGGCGAGGTCGTAGAGCCGCACCGGGTTCGTGAGCGCACCCTGTGTCTGAATCGTGCGCACCAGCGACGAGAGATAGACCTGCTGCGAGCTGATGCGCCCGAGGTCGCTGCCGTCGCCCACGCCGTGGCGGTTGCGCAGGAACGCCAGAGCGTCCGACCCCTGGATCGTGTGCTCGCCGGCCGTCAGGTGCAGACCGGAGTCGTTGTCGTTGATGTCGTTCGTCACGCAGACGGGCACGCCGCCGATCGCGTTCGACATCTCGATGACGCCCTTGAAGTCGATCTTGCCGACGAAGCCGATGTCGACGCCGGTGAGCTTCTCGATGGTGAGCGCTGTGCAGCTCGGCCCACCGTACGAGATGGTCGAGTTGATCTGCACTCGGCTCTGCGCCGGGTAGGTGCCGCCGGTGCCGTCGGTCTTGGGACACGCGGGCATCGAGACCATCAGATCTCGCGGAAAGCTCACTGCGGTCGCCGTCTGGTGGTCGGCCGAGACGTGCAGCAGCATGATGACGTCGGCCAGGTCGGCGTCTTTGTCTTCCGCCGTGAAGCCCTCACCCTGGTCTTTGCGGGTGTCAGAGCCGATCAGCAGAAAGTTGACCGGGCCGTCGACGGTGGCGACCTGCGGGCTGCCGTCCACGTTCGTGAAGTCGAAGTAGCCGATGTCTTTCTGCACCGACCAGACCATGAGCCCGGCGAGTGCGATGCCTCCGACGATGACCATCGTCACGCAGAGGGCGAGCCACTTGAAGATCGCCTTGGGGCCGCCTCCGGCCGGCGCGAGCGCACCGTGGCGTGCGACCGCGGTGAAGCGGTTGTCGTTCGCAGCGGAGGACGCCTTCGCCAGGCGACGTTCAACCTCACGTCGCTCTCGTCGCGACTGCGCCATCAAGGCCCCTTTCGCCAGGTCAGTCTGATCTACAAACTCTACTAGTGTGCCGATGTTTCATGTGAAACGCCTGTCTGCCCGTCTACAATGCCGATGTGCGTCTCGTCATTGCTCGCTGCACGGTGGATTACGCCGGGCGGCTCACGTCCCACCTGCCTCTCGGCACCCGTGTGCTCATGCTCAAAGCCGACGGCTCGCTGCTCGTGCACGCCGACGGCGGCTCGTACAAGCCGCTGAACTGGATGTCACCGCCCTGCAGCCTGACCGTCGACGAGCCCGACGACGACCAGCGCAAGGTCGGCGTCACCGAAGTCTGGCGCGTCACCCAGCGCAAGACGTCAGACCAGCTGATCGTGGGCATCCACGAGATTCTCAGCGACACCTCGCACGAGCTCGGCACCGACCCCGGACTGATCAAAGACGGGGTCGAGGCGCACCTGCAAGAGCTGCTCGCGGCACAGATCGAGCTGCTGGGCGAGGGATGCGAACTCGTGCGCCGAGAGTACGCCACCGCGATCGGGCCGGTCGACATCATGGCCCGCGGGGTGAACGGGGAGCACATCGCGGTCGAGCTCAAACGTCGAGGTGACATCGACGGGGTGGAGCAGCTCACCCGCTACCTCGAACTGCTGAACCGCGACCCGCTGCTCTCCCCCGTGCAGGGCGTCTTCGCCGCACAGGAGATCAAGCCTCAGGCGCGCACTCTGGCCGAGGACCGCGGCATCCGCTGCCTCGTGCTCGACTACGAGGCCATGCGCGGCACCGACGACGCCGACGAGCGGCTGTTCTAGGCGCGCTGCACCCAGCGGTCGCCGCGCAGACGCAGCCCGAGAGTGAGGGCTCGCATGATCATCAGCCCGCCGCCGAAGCACGACCACACCGCGACGAGCTTCCACTGATCCGCGACCATGTCGCCGTCGAGCAGCCAGAGCACCGCCGCCATCCACACAGCCATGCCGGCCAAGTTGAGCAGCCCGGCCAGCGCCAGATAGCGTCCGTCGCCGGCGCCGATCAGGATGCCGTCGAGCACGAACACGTACCCGGCGAGCGGCAGCGTCACCCCCATCGCGATCAGCCCCGGGGTCAGCATCGACAGCACACCCGGGTCGCTGGTGAACGCTCGCCCGGCCCACGGCGAGGCAGCCACGAAGACGACGGTCAGCGCTGCCCCGACCAGAACGCCCCACTGCTGCAGCCGTCGGCTCACGACGCGCACGCCGAAGGGGGCCGTCGGAGAGCCCTCCGGGGCTCTGGCGTCTGCCGACTCTCGTCGCTGCCGCTCGCGCTCCCCGAGTTCGAGCCCGACCAGCGCCTGACCGGCGACGGCGAGCGCGTCGAAGGCCATGCCCAACGCACTGAACAGCGAGAAGAGCACCTGGTAGCCGGCGAGGGTGTCGGTGCCGAGACGCGCGGCGAGCCAGACCGTCGCGAGCAATGCCACACGCAGCGTCGCCGTGCGCAGAAACAGCCAGCCGCCTTCGCGCATCGAGCGGCCCACGCCCGCCCACTCGGGCCGCAGGCCCGCACCGACGGCACGGGCGCGCCGCACGACGATGCCGGCCAGCACGAAGCCCATGCCGCACTGGACGACGACGGTGCCCAGCGCCGAGCCTGCGACGCCCCAGCCCAGCCCGTAGATGAAGAACGCGTTCAGTCCGACGTTCGCCCCCATGCCCGCTGCGACCACCACCAGCGGCGTCTTGGTGTCTTGCAGGCCGCGCAGCACGCCGGTCGCCGCGAGCACGACGAGCATCGCCGGCAGGCCGAACAGCGAGACGCGCAGATACGCATGTGCGTGGGAGGCCACCTCGGCGTCAGGGGTGAGCATCGCCACAAGCGGGTCGGCGACCCACCACCCCACGACCGCGAGCGCGACGCCGGTGAGGAGTGCGAGCCAGAGCCCGTCTATGCCGGCTACGAGCGCTTCGGTGGGCCGCCCCTGACCCAGGCGGCGTGCGACGAGGGGCGTGGCCGCATAGGCGAGAAAGACCATCAGGCCGACCGCCGTCTGCAGGATGCTCGCTGCGGCCGCGAGCCCGGCCAGCGGAGCAGCGCCCAGGTGACCGATCATCGCCGAGTCGATCAGCGTGAACACCGGCTCGGCGACGAGCGCGCCGAGCGCCGGAACCGCGAGGGCCGTGATGCGCCGGTCGAGGCTGTGCCGCGGTTCGGTCATATAGGCACTCTAGCGGCGACGCCTGACACGTCGCCGGGTCAGCGCCTCGATCCCGCTAGCGCTGGTAGACGCCGACCAGCGTCGCGCGCGCGAGCGTGTGCGAGAAGAGGTTGAACCCCAGCACGGCCGGCGTCGCGTTCTCTGGCAGATCGAGATGGTCGACGTCGACGGCGTGCACTACGAAGTAGTAGTGGTGCGGCTTGTGCCCGACAGGCGGTGCGGCGCCGACGAAGTCGCGACCGAGCGAATCGTTCGTCAGGGCGATCGCACCCGCTGGCAGCGATCCGCCGCCGGTCGAGGCATTGCCGGCGCCGGCATCCAGCGAGGTCACCGAGGCGGGAACGTCATAGACCGCCCAATGCCAGTAGCCGCTCGCGGTGGGGGCGTCAGGGTCGTAGGCCGTGATCGCGAAGCTCTTCGTTCCGGCTGGGAAGCCCGACCACGACAGCTGCGGAGACCGGCCTTCGCCGCCGGCGCCGACCCCGACTTGGGCCGACTTCAGCGTCTGACCGTCGACGACGTCGTCGCTGGTGAGCGTGAATGAGGGAACCTGTGGCAGTTCATCGTAAGGATTGACCATGTTCCATGCTAGGCACACTCTGCGGCCGCATGCGAGGGAAATCGACCAGGTGCGGGCAGACAGGCGGACACCGCCACGTCGACAACTATGCTGTGGGCATGACTTCTGCTGCCTCTCGCGACTCTCAGCCCGCCGATCTCTCATCTGGCATCCGCGTCACCGACCTCGACCCTGAGGTGCGCCCGCAGGACGACCTCTATCTGCACGTCGACGGACGCTGGCTCGAACGCACCGAGATTCCGGCCGACAAGTCGCGCTATGGTGCATTCCTGCAGCTCGCCGAGGCGGCCGAAGACGCGATTCGCACGATCATCGAGGCCGACGCCGAGGCCGACGCGAACGCAGACGACGCCTCGACCGCCGACCGCCGCAAGATCGGCGATCTCTACGCGAGCTTCATGGACGAAGACCGCGCCGAGCAGCTGGGCGCCGCTCCAATCGCCGACGACATCGCCGCCGCGCTGGCACCGCAGACCGTCACCGAGCTCGTGACCGCGGTCGGCCGCGCCGAGGAGCGCGGCTCGAGCGGATTCTTCGGGCTCTACGTCGACAACGACCCGGGGCAGCCTGATCGTTATGTGCCCTTCGTCATGCAGGGCGGCATCGGTCTGCCCGACGAGTCGTACTACCGCGAAGAGCAGTTCGCCGACGTGCGAGGCAAGTACCTGATCTACCTGCAGGTGCTGCTCGAGCTCGCCGGCGTCGACGCCGCCGCCGAGCGAGCCCGCGACGTGCTGCAGCTCGAGACCGACATCGCGGCCGCACACTGGGACGTCGTCGCAAGTCGCGAGATCGAGAAGACCTACAATCTGCGCACGTTCGACCAGCTCGTCGCCGCGACGCCGAACATCGACTGGAGCGCCTACCTCGAGGCCGCGCAGGTCGACCCGAAGGTGCTCGCCGAGGTCGTCGTCGCACAGCCGTCGGCACTCGAGGGTCTTGCCGCCCTGCTCACCGAAGACCGGCTGCCGGCATGGCGATCATGGCTCGCCGTCAACGTCATCCGCGGTGCCGCCCCCTATCTCTCGCACGACTTCGTCGAGATTAACTTCGACTTCTACGGCCGCACGCTGAGCGGCACCCCCGAGCTGCGCCCCCGCTGGAAGCGCGGCGTCTCGCTCGTGCAGGGAGGCCTGGGCGAGGCCGTCGGGCGCGAGTACGTCGCGCAGCACTTCCCCCCGGCGGCGAAGCACCGCATGGACGAGCTCGTCGCGAACCTCATCGAGGCCTACCGCCGCTCGGTCGACTCGCTGACCTGGCTCGGCGACGACACCAAGCGTCTGGCCCTCGAGAAGCTCGCGAAGTTCACCCCGAAGATCGGCTACCCCGTGAAGTGGCGCGACTACTCCACGCTCGAGATCGACCGCGACGACCTGGTCGGCAACGTGCGTGCGATCGGGCGCTACGAGCAGGCGCGGGAGCTGGGCAAGATCGGTCGCCCGATCGACCGCGACGAGTGGTTCATGACCCCGCAGACCGTGAACGCCTACTACAACCCGGGCTTCAACGAGATCGTGTTCCCAGCCGCGATTCTGCAGCCGCCCTTTTTCAACGCCGAGGCCGACGACGCCGCGAACTATGGCGGCATCGGCGCCGTGATCGGCCACGAGATCAGCCACGGCTTCGACGACCAGGGGTCGAAGTACGACGGCGACGGTCGACTGGTCGACTGGTGGAGCACGACCGACCGCGAGGCCTTCGAGAAGCTCACCGCCGCGCTCGTCGCGCAGTACAACGCGCTCGAGCCGCTCGACGCCCCCGGGCACAAAGTCAACGGCGCCCTCACACTGGGTGAGAACATCGCCGACCTCAGCGGCCTCTCGATCGCCTGGCAGGCATACCTGCTGTCGCTGGGCGTCGATCCGGCGCAGTCAGCGGCGGATGCCGTGGCCGAGGCCGCCCGTCAGGCGCCGGTCATCGACGATCTCACCGGCCCGCAGCGGTTCTTTCTGTCATGGGCGCAGGTCTGGGCCGAGAAGCGTCGCCCGGAAGAGGCGGTGCGTCTGCTCACCATCGACCCGCACTCGCCCAACGATCTGCGCGCGAATCAGATTCCACGCAACCTGGACGCCTTTCACGAGGTGTTCTCGGTCGCCGCAGACGATCGGCTCTGGCTCGGCAGCGACGAGCGCGTTCGCATCTGGTGATTCTCGCCGAATGAACTCCGCCGAGCTATGACCCGGTCTGGCCGGTGATCATCGACCAGGCCGGCCCCGGCAGCAGCCCGATGTTGGCGATGCGCCAGTCGAGCCCCGGGTCGTCGATCGACTGAGAGATCAGCAGCGGCGCAGAGCCGACCTGTTCGCCCGCTCGCTCGATCAGCACCGTGCCCACCTGCGATCCGGCCCGTGCCCCAGCCTGCACCGAGGCGCCGACGAACCGTCCCGTGACCGGCGTGCCCCGCCAGCTCAGCACGTGCACCGTGGCCGCAGACTGCGCATCAGTCGACGCACCCCACGACGTGGTCAGGGTGCCTGCCGACTCCCCAGCGACGAGCACGTCACGCGAGATGATCGACTGCCTGATCGACTGAATGAGCTGCCCGATCTCAGGCTGCAGCTTCGCATGGTCTTCGGTACTGCCGAGAGCAGCGCCGATCAGCTCGAACGGAACCCCGTCAACGGTGAAATGGGCGGAGTAGGCGAGGTTGAACACATTGGCCAGGCTGCCGGTCTTCAGCCCGTCGACACCCTGTTGACCGAGCAGGGAGTTGTGGTTCTTGATCTCGCCGACCCCAGGGATGTCAGCTGTCGACGTCGAGACGATCTGACGCACCACCGGGTTCGCCAGCGCCAGCTCGCCCAAGTGCACGATCTGCTCTGGAGTCGCCTGGTTGCGCTCGTCGATTCCGGTCGGGTCGGCGATCGTCATACCGCCCAAGCCGTTCGCCTCCAGCCAGGCCGGGGTGCTCTCCAGATAGTCGTCGACGCTGCCAAACGCCCAGGTCGCCAAGGTGGTGGTGTAGTTATTGCTCGACGGCAGCAGCGACAGCTCGAGCACTTGGAACTGGCTGAGCGACGCACCCACGGTCACCGGCTCGACCGAACCGTTCTGCTCCACGTAGCTCTTCATGAGGTCTTCGTCGGCCTGCGTCATCGTGATCGACGGCCCTTGGTCGCCGACCTGCAGCGGCCGACGATCGAGCACGCGCAGCGCGGTGACGAGCTTCGTCACGCTCGCGATCGAATAGGCCTTCTGCTCGCCGTGCGTCAGCGAGACGCTCACCTGGCTCGCCGCAGGCTGATCGCCGAGGCTGCGCAGCACGAACGCTCCGGCTCCGGTCGACGGCCAGGCCAGCTGAGCGGCGGCAGGCTGAGCATCGTCGGCGGCTGCGACCGCACCGCCGCCGGCCGCCGCTGTGTCTGCGGTCTCTGCGCCGGCATCCGTCTGCTGCAGCGAAGTGTCGGCGAAGGCGATGCTCGCCGACTGCACCGGCAGCGGCCCCCACGCCACCCACGCCGAGAGTGCCAGCAGAATCGAGGCGACGACGACCGTGATGGGCCACCCGATGCCGCGCGCGGGCCTCAGCGCTGCGGCACCCCCTTGTGCGAGCAGCTCACTGCGTCGACGAGTCATGCTCCGTGCTCTTCCCCTGCTTCGTGATCGCACGAGGGCCGACCGCGAGACGCCGAACCGTCTGCGCGATCGTATTCGGTCTCGTCTGACTCGAAGGCCTGTGCGTACCGCGCGCGTGTGCGGGCGGCGTACCCGAACCACTCTACGATGATCGCACGCAAAGACCGGGTAGCGACGTCTGTCTGCAGCCGATTGGCCTCGTCGGCCGGGCTCCCGATGTCATCGATCAGTCGAGTCGTCTGCGGCCCGACCACGGCACGAGTCGTGTTTCCCGCGATCTCGGCCACCGGCAGCCTGCCGGCCAGCACCCGGTCGATCAGGTCGAGCGCTCCCTGTGCGTCGCGCCCCTGCAGGTCGTTCATCAGCAGACGCCCGACCAGTCGGGCCCGTGGGTCGTCGAAGCGGATCTCAGGCACCACTGTGCCGTCGTCGAAGCGGATATCGGCGAATTCATGGCGCAGATCGCACTGCTGCGGCGCATCGTTCACTGACTCGTCGTCGCGACTCATCGCTGCACCGGGTACGCCGTAATGATGCGCCCTCGGTCGTCGAGCGCCATCTGTATCGTGAGCCCGCCGCCGCGCCCGACGAACGCGTCACCCTGCGGGCGACGGCTGTTATAGGCCTCATTGATCGCGTCGACCACCTGCTGTGCGCTCATCGAGGTCGGGTAGAACGTCGAGAAACCGCGGTTGCCCGCTTTGGCCCGCCCGTCGACCGTCACCTGGGCGGTGTAGACCCCCTGCGCATCAGGAGGGGTCTCGGTGCCGCCGACCACCGCGCCCTTCGTGCCGGTGAACGCCTGCGAGTGATAGCCGACCGCTTTACCTGCACGGCTGATCTCACCAGCGAAAATATGGGTGAGCGCGTTGCGGGTGAAATGGTCGGTGCCCTGCAGGCGACTGAGCCCGCTGATGTCGCCCGAACTGCCTGCGTGCGCCCCCGGGGCGTCAAGCGAGGTGTCTTTCGGGGCAGCCTCGCTCGGCTTTGCGCGCGACGCTCCGTTCTCGTTCGGCGCGGCGGATGCCGAGGTGTGCGCTCCGGCATCGTGCGCAGCAGGGTGGGTGGCTTCGTTCGCGTCGAGACCGCGCTGCACGAACACCCAGATCGCGAGCACCGCCACAAGGGCCAGCAGGATCAGATTGCGCGTGAGGCGCTGTCTGCTGCCTCGTCGTGACGTCATGATAGGAGTATATGGAGCCGACCAGCCGCAGGGCCTACACTGCGCTGTGCAGGCACATTCCTTCCCGACCACGCACACACGCAGGAGCCGCATGTCTTCGACCACAGCGTCCACCGCTCGCCTCGCCGTCACCGACGCCGATCTCGCCCCGGCCATCGCCGCCCGCTGGAGCCCGCGCTCCTTCGACGAACACGCCACCGTCGACAAGTCGGCGATCGCCGCAGCGATCGAAGCGGCACGCTGGGCGCCCTCCGCGTTCAACAGCCAGCCCTGGCGCTTCGTCATCGGGCGTCGCGGCGAAGACGGCCGACGCGGTGCGATCTTCGACCGCGTGCTGCCGCACCTGACCGCTTTCAACCAGGCCTGGGTGCACCGTGCGGGGCTCGTCATCGTGAACGCGGCGTACATCGAGGCCGACGGGCACACGCTGCCGACCGCAGCGTACGATCTGGGCCTCGCCGTCGCGAACCAGACCCTGCAGCTGCAGTACGACGGCTATGACACCCACCAGATCTCGGGCATCGACGCCAGCGGCCTGCACGACGAGTTCGAGCTGCCAGACGAGATGCAGGTCTTCACCGTGACCGTCGCCGGTCGGCACGCCTCTCCAGACCAGCTCGACGAGGGCGCCCGTGAGCGCGAGGTCGCCCCCCGCGTGCGTCGCGGCAGCGACGAGCTGGTGCTGCTGAGCGACTGAGCAGCTGGCTGAGTGCGCGGCTCGGGGCCGGTAGTAGCTCAGGGCCGGCGGCTGAGCGCAGTCAGCTCAGGGCACGCGGTAGAGCCACTCGTCGCTCGAGAACTTCGTCGCGGCGAGCTCTTCGGCCGCCGCCAGGTGCTCGGGCGACAGCGTGCCTGCGGTGAGTCCGTGCTCTTTGGCGAACACCTCGCACATGTGGTCGATGATCGCCTCGCGGGGCAGACCGGTCTGCGACTTCAGCGGGTCGACGCGCTTGTTGGCCGAGCGGATGCCCTTGTCGCTGAGCTTCTCTCGACCGATGCGCAGCACCTGCACCATGCGGTCGGCGTCGATGTCGTAGCTCATGGTCACATGGTGCAGCACGCCGCCGCTGGTGCGGCCGCGCCCGGAAATGCGCTTCTGGGCGGCGCCGCCGATCTTGCCTGCGGTGCTCGCGATGTCGTTGAGCGGTTTGTAATAGGCGTCGATGCCGAGCTCACGCAGCGCCGTGACCACCCACGAGTCGAGAAAGGCGTAGGAGTCTTCGAAGCTCAGGCCGGCGACCAGACTGGCCGGCGCATACAGCGAGTAGGTGACCACGTTGCCGCCCTCCATGAACATCGCACCGCCGCCTGAGATGCGGCGCACCACCGGCACGTCGAAGCGGGCTGCCGCCTCGAGGTCGACCTCATTGCGCACCGATTGGAACGAGCCGATGACGATCGCGGGCTGGTTCCAGTTCCAGATGCGCAGAGTCGGTTTGAGCTCGCCTGCGGCGACCGCCTCGGTGAGCACCTGGTCGAGGGCGAGATGCACCCGCGGAGGCAGCGGATCAGTGCGCACCAGCTGCCACTCATGGTCGCGCCAGGTCGTGGCATGCGTGATCGCACGGCGCAGGGCCGTGACGATGCCCGGCACGGTGACGCCGACAAGGTGCACCTCTGGGCTCAGTGCCGACTCGATGCGCTGCTGCAGCGCACGGGCGGATGCGTCTGCAGGCATGCCTTCGACCGCCGCGTTGATCGCGTCGAGGGCGTGGTCGGGCTCGAGGAAGAAGTCTCCGGAGAGCTGAAACCCACGAATGAAGCCGTCGACGTCCTGCAGATCGACGACGACCAACTTGCCGCCGGGAAGCTTGTACTCGCCGTGTCGGTGCCGGCTCTGGTCGTCGGGCTGGCCGGGCAGATTGGGCTGATCGGGCTGCTGTGCTGTTCCGTTATGCGCGCTCACGTTCGGCAGTCTACTGACTGCCCTGCCTGCAGATCGGTGTGCTCGGGTTGCAGAGCGTTGCAATTGGCATTCTCCCCGCATCGGAATACAATCCGCTCTTCGACGTTGATGACTATCGCAACCGGATCGTGTGGCCTGACCACTAAAATGATTCGGACATCCTGGCGGCCGTTCCCGACCGCCACACGACGGCGGCGACGAAACCGGGTCTGCACCCGGCCGATCTCGTGCCCGCAAGGCCTCCGAGGTCTTCGTCGTCGCATCGAGAAAGAAGAGGTTCATGGCATACGCAACCACCAACCCGTTCACGGGTGAGGTCGTCAAGCAGTTCCCGAACGCCACCGAGCAAGAGGTCGACGCCGCACTCGAGCAGGCACACAAGACGTTCCTCGACTGGCGCGAGACCAGCTTCGAGCACCGTGCCGAGATTCTGGCCAGCGCGGCACAGATTCTGCGCGACAACAAACGCGAATACGCAGAGATTCTGACCCTTGAGATGGGCAAGCTCATCGGCGAGGCCGAGCTCGAGGTCGAGCTCTGCGCGCAGATGCTCGACTACTACGTGAAGTTCGGAGCCGAGGCGCTCAAGCCTCGCTTCCTGCCCGCCGCCGGCTTCGGCGACACCGACGTGCAGCTGGTCAGCGACCCGCTGGGCGTCATCTTCGCCGTCGAGCCCTGGAACTTCCCCTACTACCAGGTCATCCGCATCACGGCCCCGCAGGTCACAGCCGGCAACGTCATCGTGCTCAAGCACGCGTCGAACGTTCCGCAGTCGGCGCTGGCCATGGTCGACCTGTTCGCCAAGGCGGGCGCCCCTGAAGGCCTGCTGACCAACCTGTTCCTGCCGCACGATCAGACCGAGCGTGTGATCGCCGACCCGCGCGTGCGCGGCGTCGCTCTGACGGGCAGCGAGAAGGCCGGCTCAATCGTGGCCGGGCTGGCCGCGAAGCATCTCAAGAAGAGCACTCTGGAGCTCGGCGGCGCCGACGCATTCATCGTCCTCGAGGATGCAGACGTCGAGAAGGCCGCAGACTGGGCCGTCTTCGGCCGCCACTGGAACGGCGGCCAGGTCTGCGTTTCGTCGAAGCGTCTCATCGTGGTCGACGCGGTCTACGACAAGTTCGTCGCCCGCTACCGCGAGGGCGTCGCCAAGCTCGTCGCCGGCGATCCCATGGATCCCAAGAGCACTCTGGCCCCGCTGTCGTCGCAGAAGGCCGCTGACGATCTCAAGGCGCAGGTCGAGCAGGCCGTCGCAGACGGAGCCAAGGCCGAGACCCTCGCCGCCGACGTGCCGGCTCAGGGCGCGTTCTTCCAGCCGACCATCCTCACCGAGATCGACGAAGACACCGATGCGTTCCACACCGAGTTCTTCGGCCCGGTGACGCAGCTCTACCGTGCCAAGGACGAAGACGACGCCGTGCGCATCGCCAACGACTCGCCGTTCGGCCTGGGAGGTTCGGTGTTCAGCCAGGACATCCACCGTGCTCAGGATGTCGCTCGTCGTCTCGACACCGGCATGGTCTACATCAACCAGCCCACCGGCGTGAAGGCCGACATCCCCTTCGGCGGCGTCAAGAACTCGGGCTACGGCCATGAGCTCATCGACCTCGGCATCAAGGAGTTCGTGAACGAGAAGGTCGTCGTCGTCACCGACATCGACGGATCGTTCTGATCGGTCTCGCCCGACGTTCTCATTGAGAGAACCCGGCTGGCCAGCACAGACTGACCAGCCGACCGCAGAAGCACCCCCGCACAGCATCCGCTGTGCGGGGGTGCTTCTGTCTGAACCCGGATTCGCGGCTCACCACAGGGCGATCAGTCCGACGGGGCTGGACACAGCGCCAGGCACAGCAGCACCTGGCCTCAGGTGAGACGCGACGCCTGCGCGTTGCCACGCCTCTGCGCGGCCTCCGCCCGATCGGCATCGCAGGCACGCAGGAACGCCAGGATGGCCTCGGCAGCCGGGTCGGCATCCGCGATCATCGTCTCGTGCCCCACGCCGGGCAGCTGCACGAACGTCGCTCCGGGAGTCAGCTGCGCACAGTGCCGCACCCAGGGCTCGGGGCAGACTTTGTCATCGCCGCCGCGCAGCACCAGCGTCGGAACACGGATTTGGGGCAGCACCTGCTCGATACGATGGTCAAGCATGATGCCGAGCTTGTCGGCGAACCACTTCGGGCCCACTTTGACATAGTTCGCCAGACCGAGGCCCAGCACGCGCAGGCTGTCGTCGCGCAGATCGTCGGCCATGCGCAGCGCCTGTGTCGCCGCAGATCGCGCCGAGGCGTCGACCGTCGGCGCCATCAGCACCAGACGGTCGACGAGCTCAGGGTGACGCACACAGATCTCGGCGGCCACCTGCGTGCCCATCGAGTGCCCGACCAGCGTGACCGGGGTGGGCACGCCGGCCACCCGCATCCATTGGGCGAGCAGGTCGGCGGTCTGCGGAATGTTCAACGGGGTCGGACGCTCCGGCGAGTCGCCGAAGCCGGGCATGTCGGGTGCCCAGACCTCTCCTGCGGAGCTGAGCCGCTCGGCGAGACCGCTGAATGTGTTGCCCGCCATGCCGATGCCGTGCAGCACGACGAAGCGCCGAGACGCGCTCACACCGGTCACGGCGGCGAGATGCAGCATCGAGATCTCGCCGCCGTCGACCGTCACACGGCTGCAGGCGACATGTTCCGAGCGCCGAGTCTCTGCCACGGCAGGCTCAGCTGCGTTTGCGAGTGATCGCGCCCCAGATCAGCAGCACGATCAATGAGCCGCCGATGGCGAGAGCCCAGGAGCCGATCGAGAAGAAGCGGTTCATCTCGGCGCCGAAGAGCACGTTGCCCAGCCAGCCGCCGAGCATGGCACCGATGATGCCGAGCACCAAGGTCGAGATCCAGCCGCCCTCAGACTTGCCGGGCAGAATGGCTTTGGCGATGGCGCCGGCGATGAGGCCGAGCAGAAGGAATCCGAGAAAGCTCATGATGTCGTTCCTCTCTGTCGAGAGGTCAGCCGTCTTCGGTGTCGCGGGGCACGGCACCGCTGTGCATGACCTCGTGTGGTTATGGTAGCCGTTCCTGTGAAGAGATGTCTAACTGGGTGAGACGTCGCTCGTCGCCTCGCTGCGCCGAAGCGAGGTCACCAGCTGATCGAGACGCATGCCCGGAACGTACGCCTCGGTGACGGCGAGCGCGATCGACGACAGCGCCGAGGCATCCGGATAGACCACCGAGATCTGCTGCTCTTCGGGCTGGAACTTGCGCTTGAAGAAGAAGAGCGAGCGAAAGCCGTAGACCGGCTCCAGAGCGCCGCTGATCGCCGCCAGCAGGCGGGAGAGCGCCGAGCCGTCGTCTTCGTCGAGACCGGCGAGCGGTGCCGCTGAGAGACTCATGCTCTCGGCCTCGCCCTCCTCTTGCAGCCGCTCGGCCATGCGCGCGATCAGAAACTCCATCACGCCGTTCGAGCTGTCGGGGTGGCGGCGCATGAAGTCGAGCGTCCATCCGACGACCCGACCGTCTCGCCAGAACGGCAGCCAGCTGGTCACGGCGAGCACCTGGCCGTCTTCGTTCTCGGCCAGCAGCAGGCGCACCCGGCGGTCGCGCAGCTGTTCGACGCCGCCGAGCGTGAAGCCCATCTCGGGCAGCGCCTTCTCGCTGACCCATTCCTCGCTGATGGCCTTGATCTGCAGCTGGGTGGCCAGCGAGAGGTCGGCGAACACCGACAGGCGGTCGGTCACTCCCTCACGCTTGGCGCGGTTGATCGCCGTGCGCACATCCTGCCAGCGCTTGCCCTTCGTCTGCCAGTGCACCGGGTCGATGACCGACTCCAGACCGACCGGCTGAGAGCTCCACCCGTGCGCGGCCAGCAGGTCGCGGCAGTGATCATGCACACTGTAGAACACCGGCACCAGCGCGTGATCGTCACAGAAGCGCACGAACTCCAGCGTGGCCGCATCGATCTCGTTCTCGGCGCCGAACGGCTCCCCCACAGTGAGCGCGACGCCGTGCGACGCACGATAGGCGATGCCGACTCGTCCGGTCGACGAGAACCAGTACGTGTTGTGCGGCCAGGTGGCCATGAACGAGAGAGAGTGGCCGCCTTTGAGCAGCAGATCGTCGACCTTCGCCCGTGCCGCGCGCTCCGAACGCGGCGGCACCACCTGCAGCAGCGAGATCGAGCTGATGACGACCACCAGCCAGGTCACCGGGCCCATCCAGTGATAGATCGTGCTGGCGAGCGCCTCCACAGGCAGGAACCCGGGTTTCGTGAGGCCCAAGAACCCGGCGGGCAGAAACCGCTCGGGCAGGTCGGCCAGCAGCCCGCCGAACGACACCTGCGGCGTGAAGTCTCCGGGACGCGCGACGCCGACGACGAGATACAGCGCCGAAAGCAGCACGAAGGTGCCGAGGCTGGCGGTGATCGCACCGATCAGACGTCGGCGCGACGGGCGCAGCTGCAGGTGCCTGAGCCCGCCCACCAGCATCGCCGAGACGACGAGCGGGGCCAGCGCCGAGGCCAGCAGCACGAAGGTGATCTCGCCGACCCCGTGATGATGGTTGAGCGACAGCCCGCCGATCAGGAACGGCCCGATCAGGAAGTACCAGAGCGAGAGCAGCGAGTAGGCGAGGTTGATGCCGATGGCCATCCAGGCCGCCACGCGACGGCCGCGCAGGATGCCATACGCGCTCACGAGCAGCAGCAGAGTCGGCAGAATGGTCACCACGATGCCGCTGATCGTCGAGACGCGCGCCACTGAGAACTCGTGCAGACATCCCGTGAGCTGGTCGCTGGCGAGGCACCGCGCCAGGTGGTCGGAGTTCGGCCCCGATCCGCTGATGTCGATGTCGCCCTCGCTGAGCAGCAGACCGAGGGGGGCGAGCGGGCCGATCGGCATCGCCGAGAACACTGTGAGCACCGGGCCGACGCCCAGTACCGCGACCATCGTCGCCAGCAGCACACGAGCCTCGTGGTGCGAGCTGCGGCCGACCACGTGCACGTGACGGTCTCTGCCCCACCACATGCCCAACAGCTGCCCGATGACCGCGGCCAGCAGCGCATAGAGATGGCCCGGAGTCGCGCCGAAGAGCAGCAGCGCGATCAGAACGGAGTAGCCGACCATACGCACCCGACGACGCCAGAACACGTTCATGACGCCGGTCGCGGCCAGCAGCACACCGGTCAGCGGCGCCCACACCGTGCTGCTCGACTGCGCGACCAGGCTCAGCGACCACAGCTCGTTGATGTGCAGCCCCGCGAGCAGCAGCAGCATGCCGATCACCGTGCCGCCGAGGCCGGCGACGACGAGTCCGACCAGCGCGCGCAGCCAGCCCAGCCGGCGCTCCGCGACGCCCAACAGCACCAGGGTGAGCAGAACGTGCACCGCCACCAGCATCCACCGCTCGCTGATCAGCATCGAGACCGGAACGAACAGCGCACGCCCGGCCACCGTCTGCATGACGCTGACGCTTGACAGGTCGGTGCGCAGCGACGTGCCCAGCACCTGGTCGAGCACCCGCACCAGCACGTTGGCGGCGATCAGCAGGATCACCACCGTCACGGTGAGCGGTCGGGCGCGCAGCCAGCGCGGCACGGCAGCGAGGAGGCGTCTCATCTCGTCGATCATGGCGTCGTCCTCACGACGTTGGGCCAGGTCTGGGCGGGCTCCTCCTGATCGGCCAGGCCGAGCCGGTTCCCGAGCGCATCGATGATCGGCGGCAGCACCGCGCGCACCGTGTACCAGTCATGGCCGGTGCCCTGCGAGATGAAGGTCTGCACCTCACGGCCCGACTGCTTCGCGACCGGGACGAACTTGGCGATAGCGGCCTGCGCGTCGGCGTCGTTGCTGCCGGCGGCCAGAAGAACGTCCTGACCTTGGGCCGGATGCTGTGCGAGCGCCCCGAGCGGAGTCTTCGCGACGAATGCGCTGCGGTCGCCCCCGAAGTACTGATCGATCATCTCGGCCTCGGGTGCGTTGTTGGGCTGCATCTCGCTCGAGATCGCGAAGAGGTGCCCGAAGCGCGCCGTGTTCGCGGGCCCCATCTGCATCGTGCAGGTGGCGCCCTGGCTGAATCCGCCGAGCGTCCACTGGCTCGACTCGGTGCTCACCGGCAGGTGGTGCGAAATCCAGTCGGGCACATCGCGCATGAGGTAGGTCTCGACCTGTCCCATCTGCTGCGAATCGACGCAGATGGGATTCTGGTAGGCGTCGCCGAGCTGATCGGGCACGACGACGATGGGGGCGATGCCGTCGTGTTTGGCGGCGTAGGCATCGAGCACCGGCTGCAGCTGGCCGGCGGTGAACATGTCGTCAGGCGCCCCGGGCTGCCCGGTCATCGCCACGATCACCGGAAGCTGCGGCGGGTCGTCGGCGACGGCGGCGGGCGGCAGGTAGACCACACCGTCGCGAGGGCGGAAGTTCGAAGCCTGCGTCGGAATGTGCACCGAGACGACGGTGCCGTGATCGGGCAGGTCATGGTGCCGACCGCGCCAGTCGCCGAGTGAGAGATCAGAGGTGCGCAGCAGCGAGTCGTTCGCCGGGCCGAACTTCGAGATGCCCAGTGCGGCGTGCAGCGTCGGGTACTGCCCGAAGGTCGAGTTCACCTGCAGGGCGGTGAAGCACAGCGAGGCGACCGCCACCAGCAGAGCGACCCAACGCCGCCAGCTGCGCCAGCTGCCTGCGACGACGATCACAGAGATCAGCAGCCCGAGCTCGGCGAACCCCAGCCCGACCCGACGCATGGCGACCCCGCCGATGCTGACGCCGAACACGTTGAACACGTCTGAGACGAGCCAGGCGCCCAGCCACCCCAGGCCGCCGCTCGCCACGGCGATGCCGAGCACCACGAGCACCGTTCGCCAGCGGCGCCACATCGACCCGAGCAGCGCGACGATGCCGGCGAACACCACGATGCGCAGAGTCGAGACGAGCGTGCCGTCGACCAGGTTGACGTCAGGCAGCCAGTTCAGCATCACCTACCGAGCTTTCGCATAGCGGGTGACGACGTCATCGCACAGCAGCACCTGACCCGCGTCGCCGGGCGCATGCCCGAGAGCGGTGACGAGGTCGTCTGGCAGACGGTCGAGGTCGTAGTAGGTCGTGGTGGGGGCGCCGGTCAGCGCACAGCGGCCCACCTGCGCTGCGTGGTCGCTGAATGTGATCGTCTTGCGGTCGTCGAAGACATACAGCGACCCCTGCCAGAGGCCGTCGTCGCCACGCTGCTCGCCGTACCGGACGATGCCGCCGTCGATCTGGTAGACCTCGTCGAACCCACGAGCGCGCATCAGCGCCGAGAGCACTTCACAGCGGATGCCACCGGTGCAGTAGGTCACGATCGGCCGGTGCTTAAGGTCGTCGTAGTCACCGCGGTCGAGCACCTCGACGAAGTCTCGGGTGTGCTCGACCGGCGGCACGACGGCGCCAGCGAAGTGTCCGACCTCGGCTTCGAAGGCGTTGCGCCCGTCGAAGAACACCACCTCGTCGCCGCGTTCGGCGACCAGCTGATCGACCTGTGCCGGGCTGAGATGCCGCCCGCCGCCCACGACGCCGTGTTCGTCGACACGGAGCTCTCCGGGAGCGCCGAACGAGACCAGCTCGGCGCGAACCTTGACCCGGAGGCGCGGAAAGACCTGTTCTTCGGTCGATGACCACTTCACTTCGAGGTCGTGGAACGGCTGATACTCGCGTGTTCGCCGAACGTAGGCGCGGCACGACTCGATGTCGCCGCAGACCGTGCCGTTGATGCCGTGCTCCGAGACGATGATGCGCCCGCGCAGATCGAGCCCCTCGCACAGCGCGATCTGCCAGAGCCGCACGGCCTCGGGGTCGGCGACCGGAGTGAAAAGGTAATAGAGCAGGACCTTGCGCATGATTTCACAGCCTATCTGTTTCAGGTCGGCGCAGAACAGTGATGCGGCTACAGTGAACCTCATGACAGCGACTGCACAGGTGCTCGAACAGTACCTCGATCGCCTGCGGCGATCGGGTGCCGAGGTGCACACCATGATCGACCGCTGGGGCGTTGCGAACTACCACTATGTGTGGCGCGCAGAGACCGAGCGGTCGCGCGGCGTGGTGCAGCTGGTGCACGGCATCGGCGAGCACGCCGGCCGCTACATCGCGATCGCAGGTCGGCTCACTGCGGCAGGGTTCGACGTCATAGCCGACGATCATCGCGGCCACGGTGCGACCGGGGCGGCGGCGCTGGACGTGCCGGAGGACGACCCCGCGGGGGCCGCACAGACCGACACGCTCAGAGCGATGGGGCGGCTGGGAAAGGGCGGCCTCGAGGCCACCATCCTCGCCGTGCGCGCCGTCTCGCGAGCCGCTGCAGAGCTCGGCGACGGCCGGCCACCGGTCATCTTCGGGCACAGCTGGGGCTCGTTCCTCACCCAGCACCTGCTGAACATCCGCTCGCAGACGTACTCTGCCGCAGTGCTCACAGGAACCGCCTACTGCCAGCCCGGGTGGGTGACTCCCAGCCGTTTCAACCGGCGATGGGACGCTCCGGGCGCCAGCGGCTACGAATGGCTCAGCAGTCGTCCCGAAGTCGGCCGAGCCTACGCGGCAGACCCTCTGACCACCGACCGCACCGTGCTCTCCAGCCATGGCTTCTGGGACGCTCTACGGCTGTTCACCCGGCCCACGCCGCGCATCCGCAGCGACATCCCGCTGCTGATCGCCAACGGCACCGATGACCCGGTCGGCAGCCCGAAGTCGGTCGAACGACTCGCGCAGGCCTATCGAGACGTCGGTCTGCAGCATGTCGACGTGCGGCTCTACGAGGGCATGCGGCATGAGATCTTCAACGAGGTCGACGGTGATCAGGTGATCAGCGACATCATCGCCTGGATCGAGCAGCAGCTGTGACCCACAGCACGACTGACACGACGGCCGCCGAACTGACCGAGCTGACGCGCGGTCTGGCTTCGGGGCACGGGCTGCTCATCGAGGGCGAGAGCGGCCACGTGCTGCCCATGCTCGACGACGGCTGCTGCCAGCTCATCTACATCGACCCGCCGTTCAACACCGGCCGGCGGCAGACATCGCAGCGCATGTCCGCTCGACGAGTGACCGACGAGTCAGAGGGCCAGGAGTCGGCTGGTGGTGACACCTCCGAGCCGAGCACATTCGGGGCCGCGGCCTCCCACACCGGCGCGACCGCCGCATCCACGGCACAGCCGGCCGGACGGCTGCGCACCGGCTTTCAGGGCGCCTCGTATCGCGCCGTGCGCGGGCGACTGCGCGAGTACGACGACCGCTTCGACGACTACTGGGGGTTTCTCGAGCCGCTGCTGATCGAGGCCTGGCGGCTTCTCGACGAGACCGGCACGCTCTATGTGCACCTCGACTATCGCGAGGCTCACTATGCCAAGGTGATGCTCGACGCCGTCTTCGGGCGCGACTGCTTTCTCAACGAGCTGATCTGGGCCTACGACTTCGGAGGCAAGTCGCGGCGACGCTGGCCGGCGAAGCACGACACGATTCTGGTCTACGTGAAACGCCCGGATCGCTATTTCTTCGACTCGACCGGCGTCGACCGCGAGCCGTACATGGCGCCGGGGCTGGTCACCCCTGAGAAGGCCGCGCGGGGCAAGCTGCCCACAGATGTCTGGTGGCACACGATCGTGCCCACCAGCGGGTCGGAGCGCACCGGCTACCCCACGCAGAAGCCCGAAGGCGTGCTGCGTCGCATCGTGCAGGCCTCGAGTCGGCCGGGCGACCTCGTGCTCGACTTCTTCTGCGGATCGGGCACCACCGGAGCAGTCGCGGCCCAGCTCGATCGGCGCTTCGTGCTGATAGACCGCAACCCCGACGCCGTCGAAGTGACCGCAGCGCGCTTGGGCGACCGGATCACCACGATCTGATCAGCGAGGTCTGACCGCCGGGGCCTGCTGCTGCCACGCGTCGAGCAGCGCGGGCAGCTGCTGCTGCAGCACTGCGAGATCGGTGCCGGATGCCGTGGCCGCGTAGCCGTCGACGAAGCGCTGATACTGCTGCGGCACCGATGCGTTGCGCTGCACCGGCAGTGCGCTCCACGAGCGCGCGATGTCGCTCTGCACCCCATCGTCGAGCAGCAGATCGACGAGCTTGCGCGACTCGTTGACGTGAGCGGAGCCCGCCACGATCGCGGCGTAGCGCACCCGCGGCGTGCATGTCGAGGTCACCGCATCAATATTCCCCTGAGGGAATATATCGACGGCGCGCATCGCCGAGGCGAACACCACCGGGCGATCGCCACCACCCATTGACGAGGCCTGGAGCGCCTGTGTCTCGGTGGGTTCGATCTGCGCCTGACCGAGCTGACGCAGGGAGTCGGTGAGCTGGTCAGTGCCGCTGCTCTGCCGGTCGACGGCTGCGAGCGCCACCAGACCCGAGCTGTCGGTGGCCGGGTCGGGCATCACCAGACGGTCGGCCTGAGCGACGACGTCGTGCAGCGATGTGGGCGACGGCCTTCCGCCAGCAGCAGCCGCAGAGCCATCGACCAGCGCACAGACCAAGTCGTAGCTGACCGCGGTGAGGCGGTCGCTGCGATCCAGCGCGAAATCTGCGGCTCCGTCGCCGGCACGAGGCGAGACGTACGAGACCAGACCGGCGTCGCCGTCGATGCCAGAAGAGTTCGCGGCGCTCACCCCCAGAACGAGATCGGCGTCGGCATCATGCAGATGTGCCGCCAGATCGCCGGCGCTGTGCGAGTCGTCGACCGACAGCGACATGCCGGTCTGCTGCTCGAATCGTTCGGCGACGCCGTCCGGCAGCGACAGCCCGGCGGCGATGCGCACCGCGAGCGGCCCGGTCGTGGTCTGCGGAACGGTGGGCGTCGTGCACCCGCTGGCGGCGACGCTCAGCGTCAGAGCGAATGCACCTGTGACGACAGCGCAGGGCACACGGCGGACACGACCACCAGCACGACCGCGGGCACGAGGATGTCGGGAGAGCAGCGGTAAGAGCACACCGAGGAGTCTACCGGCGACGCTCAGTCGGAGCCTGCCAGACCTCGTAGACTGAGTTGCGCTGACGATCGGGCTGCTGCACAGCCGCCCGACGGCGCGATTCAGCCTCAGATGGGCTGAAGTCACAGGTGAAAGCGATGAGTGCATGACCGATTCCACGACGCAGGCCGTCTACAGCTACCTGGGCCCGGCGGGCACCTTCACCGAAGACGCACTGCGCCAGGTCGACCCCGAGCACCTGGGTCGGTGGCGGCCGGTGACCTCGGTGGTTCAGGCCATCGACGACGTCGCCACGGGCCGGTCGACCCACGCGGTGATCCCCATCGAGAACTCGATCGAGGGCGGCGTCAGCGCCACGCTCGACGCCCTGGCCACGATGCCGGGCGTGCGCATCCTCGGCGAACGCCTGGTGCCCATCACCTTCCATCTGCTGGCCCGACCAGGCACGACCCTGAGCGATGTGCGCCACCTCACCACGCATCCGATGTCGTACCCGCAGTGCCGCACCTGGCTGGCCGACCATCTGCCCGAACACGATTTTCTGCCGGCGCCGTCGAACGCCGCAGCCGCCGCGAGCGCGCTGCACGATCAGAACATCGACGCCGCCATCGCCGGAGAGCGGGTGCTCGACCACTATGATCTCGAGGTGCTCGCCCGTGACATCGGCGACAATCGCAACGCCGTGACCCGGTTCGTGCTGCTCGGCCCCGACCGCGGTCTGCCTGCACCGACCGGAGCAGACAAGACGAGCCTGATCGCCGAGCTGCCGGTCGACGAGGCCGGTGCGCTGCTGAGACTGCTCGAGCAGTTCAGCACCCGCGGCATCAACATGACTCGCATCGAGTCGCGGCCCATCGGAGACGAACTCGGCCGGTACCGGTTCAACATCGATCTCGAGGGGCACGCCCTCGACGCCCGAGTCGCCGAGGCACTGCGCGGTGTGCACCGTTTCAGCCCGAACGTCGTGTTCCTGGGCTCCTACCCACGAGCGACGCGCGAAGCCTGCGAGCCCATGCCGCATCAGACCAACGACGACTATGAAGACGCCGCCCAGTGGTACGAGGCGCTTCTGCAGTGATCGACCGACGCCTCCCCACTCCGCCCGGTCGTCGCGCCCAGCTGCGCCCGGGGCGACATCCGCACCAGATCGCCGAACATCGCCGTCAGCTGCGCATTCGTGTGGCGACCATCGCCATGACGCTGCTGGCCGTGCTGATGATCGCGCTGGTGCCGCTGCTCGAACGCGGCGAAGGCGACCCCGCCACCGAGGCCCAGAGCGACGAGGCCACCACCGAGCCGTCATCCGCGGCCGAGCCGCACGAGCAGATCGAGTGGTCTGACACATCGGCGCTCCCCCCGCTCGACACCGATCTCGACCTCACACAGCACTCCACCGACGATCCGTCCTCGATCTGGGTCGTGACGAACAAGGCGCGCCCGCTCTCTCCGATCGACTGGCAGCCTGACGATCTCGACACCGTCGACGTCTCAGTGAACCGTGACGGCGAGCGCATGCGTCACGACGCGGCTGCCGCGCTGCACGACATGGACGCCGCCGCACAGCGCGAGGTCGGCCAGGGCATCCAGATCATCAGCGGGTTCCGCAGCTATCAGCGTCAGCAGGCCCTCTACGGAACGTACGAACGACGCGACGGGCAGGCAGCCGCAGACCGCTACTCGTCGCGTCCCGGCCACAGCGAGCACCAGACGGGCCTGGCCTGCGACATCAACGAGACCCAGCCTCCGTGCGAGCTGTGCAACGAGTTCGCTCACACCGGGCTCGGCACCTGGCTGCAGCAGAACTCTTGGCGTTTCGGCTTTGTGCAGCGCTACGAGACCGGCCAGGAGCAGACCACCGGATACATGGAAGAGGCCTGGCACTACCGCTACGTCGGCGTGCCCCTGGCCAGCTGGATGCGACAGCACGACGTGCACACGCTCGAGAAGGTGTTCGGGCTGCCCGATGCGCCGGACTATCTCAGGCCCTGATGCGACGCAGCAGGAGTGGCCGCCTGCCGGCTCCGGTCAGTCGGCGAGCCCGGCAGGCACCTGCACCAACAGCGCCCCGCGTCTGATCCGCGCTTCGAGGCCGATCGCCTCGCCGAAGACGTCGCCGTCCAGCTCGCACGGCACCACCCGTTCGACGCTCACATCGATGGTCTTGCCCACCGTGTGCGAGAGCGTGGTGAGCCGGTGGGTTCCGCCGAGCTCGACCAGACGCTGGCCGGTGCGCGAGCGTGTCAGCTGATGCTCGACCACGATGCGCCGCCAGAGTCCGAACCAGTCGCTGAGCCTCCGCGGAGAGATCGCGAGCACGTCGAGCTCGCCGTCGTCGATCGAGGCGTCGGGCACCAAGAGCAGATTGCCGGGCAGCATGCCGCAGTTGCAGATCAGCACCGTGTGCGAGCGCGTGCGCATGTCGCGGCGCCGGTCGGCGGTGATGCGGGCGCGAAAGCGTTCGGCCCGGTTGACCGCGCGCAGCGCACCGGTCACGTACGCGACCCAGCCGAAGAGCCGCTTGCCGCGTGAGCTGGTGCTGACCATGATCTCGGCGTCGAGGCCGAGGCCGGCCATCACGACGAACGCCTTGGTCTCGATCTGGCCGTCGACACGGCGGATGCGGGCCTCGCCGACGTCGACGGCTCTCGGCTGGCCGGTGAAAGCGACTTCGATCGCGTCTTCGACGTTCGCGAGGCGAAGCTCGAGGTTGCGCGCGAGGACGTTGCCGGTGCCTGCGGGGATCAGCGCGACGGGTACGCCTGAATCGGCGACCTCTTCGGCCACCACACGCACAGTGCCGTCGCCGCCGGCGACGAGAATGAGCTGCACGGCCTGTTCGAGCGCAGCACGGGCCGCAGCGGCGCCCGAGTCGTCGGCCGAGGTCTCGAGCCAGAGCGTCGAGCCCCAGCCGTGGCGTTCGGCCTGACGCTCGACGATCGGATTCAGGCGCACGCGGTCGAGTTTCACCGGGTTGTAGACCACGGCGGCTCGACGACGTTTCGCGCCCGGGGATCTGACCATGCCCTCAATCGTAGCCGCGCATTCTGAATGCCTGCTGTGCCTGCCCTGCGTGTGCTGCGCGGGTGGTTTACGCTGGTGGGGTGATTGACGTCGAACTGCTGCGTACCAACCCAGATCTCTTCCGCGAGAGCCAGCGCGCCCGTGGAGGCGATGTCAGTGCTGTCGACCAGGCCCTTGAGGCCGACGCCTCGCGCCGGGTGTCGCTGACCGAGTTCGAGACGCTGCGCGCCCAGCAGAACGCCTTCGGCAAACAGGTCGCCAAGGCGCCGAAAGAGGAGAAGGCCGCTCTGGTGGCTCAGGTCAGAGAGCTGGCCGACCAGGTCAAGCAGGCCGAGGGGCGCGCACGCAAGGCCGAAGAGCAGTTCTCGGTCGCGGTGCGCGGCATCCAGAACCTCGTGCTCGAGGGGGTGCCCGAAGGCGGCGAAGACGACTTCACCGTCGAACGCGAAGTCGGCGAGCACCCTCAGTTCGACTTCGAGCCGAAAGACCACGTGGCGATCGGCGAGCACCTCGGGCTGTTCGATCTGGAGCGCGGCGCGAAAGTCTCCGGCGCACGCTTCTACTACCTCACCGGCTGGGGCGCTCGGCTGGAGCTCGCCCTGCTGAACCTCGCTCTCGACCAGGCGATCGAGAACGGCTTCACCCCGATGATCACGCCGACGATCGTGAACCCCGAGATCATGCAGGGCACCGGCTTCCTCGATCAGCACTCCGACGAGATCTACCACCTCGACGCAGACGACCAGTACCTCACCGGCACCAGCGAGGTCGCGCTGGCCGGGTATCACTCCGATGAGATCATCGACCTCACGGCCGGGCCGAAGCGCTACGCCGGCTGGTCGACCTGCTACCGACGCGAGGCCGGCTCGCATGGCAAAGACACCCGGGGCATCCTGCGTGTGCACCAGTTCAACAAGCTCGAGATGTTCGTCTACACGACGCCTGATCAAGCTCTCGCCGAGCATCAGCGACTGCTGAGCTGGGAGGAGCAGATGCTGCAGAAAGTCGAGCTGCCGTACCGAGTGATCAACACCGCCGCCGGCGATCTGGGCTCATCCGCCGCACAGAAGTTCGACACCGAAGCCTGGATCCCGACGCAGCACACCTACCGCGAGCTGACCAGCACATCGAACTGCACCACCTATCAGGCACGCCGCCTGGGCATCAGGTACCGCCCCGAAGAGGGCGGCAAGACCGCCCCGGTCGCCACCCTGAACGGCACTCTCGCGACCACGCGCTGGCTCGTGGCGATTCTCGAGAACCACCAGCAGGCCGACGGATCGGTGCGCGTACCGGCAGCACTGCGCCCGTACCTGGGCGGCATCGAGGCGATCACGCCGGGCGCCTGACGCCCCGCTCCGTTCGCCACAGTGTCACCGGCATGGGCTACTGTGCGGGTGAACGAAGAGGAGCAACATGGTTGGCAACGCACTGCCTTGGCACGCCCCGGGCAAGGGTTCGTTTCCCGAGACCGGCAGCATCCCGCTGCCGCCTGTGCATGATGAGGGCCGCTGGCTGATCGCACTCGACCTCGACGGCACCACGGTTGACGCAGACAACCGTGCCAGCTCCGCCGTACAGCGCGCGATCGACATGGCACAGGCCGCTGGCCACGTCGTGATGATCGCCACAGGGCGCCCCATTCAGGGCGTCACAGGCATTTACCGCGAACTGGGCCTCACCGCCGAATACAGCGTGTGCTCGAACGGTGCGCTCGTCTGCGGTATGCGCGAGCCGACAGGTCAGGCCGCGCAGGGCATCCGCACTCGCGCGGTCGACGACAGCGGCGTCGAGCCGCACGAAGAGTGCACCGGACACTGGCGTGTCGTCGACATGACGCTCTTCGACCCGGCACCGGTCATCGACGCCTTGGTTCCCTCGCTGCCCGACGCCCGATATGCCGTCGAAGACGCCGACCAGGGCTGGCGGTTCTTCCGCCCGTTCAACGCGGGCACCTTCAGCGCTCCCGCCGAGCTGGTGTCGCTCGACGACCTGCGCTCACACCCTGTGACACGCGTCGTCGTGTTCTCTCCGGCACATGACACCGCCGAGTTTCAGCGCATCGTCGAGGGCATCGGCCTGCACCAGGTGAGCTACTCGGTGGGCTGGTCGGCCTGGCTCGACATCGCCCCCTTCGGCGTGAACAAAGGCACGGCGCTCGAGAAGGTGCGGCGCCGGCTCGGCATCCCGCGCAACCGCGTCGCGGTCGTCGGCGACGGGCTCAACGACATCGAGATGATCACCTGGGCGGCAGAAGAGGGCATCGGTGCGGCCATGGGGCACGCACTGCCCGAGGTCAAAGCGATGGCCAACCGAGTCGTCGCCGATCTCGAAGGCGACGGTGTCGCCGATCTGATTCATTCGATCATCGGCTGACGGGCGCTCTCGTCACCACAGAGTCAGAAGACGCATCCACGCGGGGCCTGCCCTTGTCTTGTATGATGGTCTGGTTGTCTCTTGCTCTCGCATCCCGATCTCGACTGATCAGGCCGCGCGGCGAGAACGACATGGTGGGCTGTCCGAGCGGCCGAAGGAGCTTGTCTTGAAAACAAGTGAGGGGCAACTCTCCCTGGGTTCGAATCCCAGGCCCACCGCCATGAACTGTGAACGGGAGTCGGGTCGACGTGAGCGCTGAGTCGCAGCCGCAAGCCGAGGGCACTCCCGCGCCACGGCATCCGCTCGACGTCGCCATCGTCGTCGTCACGTACAAGCGCACCAAGCTGCTGCGCGTGCTGCTCGACAGCTTCACTGAACTCAAGACCGCGCCCTCATGGATCGTGATCGTCGACAACGCCTCGCACGACGACACCGGCGAGATCGTCGAGTCGTACCGGGAGCGCTTGGGCAAGCGCGCCGACGGCCGCGATCGCCTCGTCTACGCGCCCCAAGAAGAGAACACCGGCGGGGCCGGAGGCTTCAGCGCAGGTACGAAGATCGCCTACGACCTGGGCGCCGAGTGGCTGTGGCTGATGGACGACGACGTGGCCGTGCTGCCCGAGGCGATCGAGCGGCTGACCCCGTGGACCGACCGCTTCAAGGTCATTCAGGGCCGCCGGTACAACTACGACGGGTCGCCGTTCTACTGGCAGTTCGACTTCAACGTGCCGCTGGGCATTCCGAACCCAGTGGCCAAAGACGACTTCAGCGCCCAAGACTGGCTACCGATGAACACGGTCTGCTTCGAGGGCGGGCTCTTTCATCGCGACGTCGTGCGGCAGGTCGGGCTGCCCGATCCCCGCTTCTTCATCTACTGGGACGACACCGTCTATGGTTACCTGACCTCCAAGGTCACGACGCCGGCGCTGGTCAACACCTTCATTCTGCGGCGCACCCGCGAGATCAAACGGCTCGATCTCGGCACCCGCAAGCTCAACGGCACCAGCGACATGGTGCGCTTTCACATCATGCGCAACCGCGGCTACATGGCGCGGTACTTTCGCCTGCACGGCGACTACAACCGGTTCGTCTTCGGCTTCGGCACGCTGCTGACGCTCGCGAAAGAGGTCATCCGCATCGTCACGGTCGATCATTCGTTCAAGTCGGGGCTGTCGGCGCTGTTCAGGGGGATGCGCGGGGCGCGAAAGATCTACCGCGATCGCTCCTGGAAACCGATGCCGCCGCTGGACTAGGGCCTGGCTCTGCAGCACTTTTTGTGGGTAAAGCGCACGTTCGCCACAAAAACTGCTACACGGTCGCACGGTCGCGGCTACTGACCGGCCACGGCACGGTTACCGCACGACTGCGGCAACGCGACGCAGCTCCCCTCACAGTCTGCAGCAGACACACCATTTTCCCGCATCACTTGCCGCCTCCAGCAGCTTCGGCGCCGCGTCCACCACCACCGTTTGCTCGACATGCACCGCATTCGCTCCACATCTCCCGATTTGTGCCAATCCGTGGCGGCGAAGTGCAATCCGTGACGGCGGCTCCTCTGCCACTGGCCGCAGATGGCAAGAGTGTCTGCAGCGGCAACAGCTGAGCCCCAGCCGTAGACTTACTGCATGGCCGAGAAGAGCACGGAGCAGCCCGCAGGCGCTGCAGCACCAGAACCCGCACCCGCATCCACTGAGGAGGCAGCGCCGGTTCCAGCGCCTCAGCCCGATGCACCTCAGCCCGATGCTGAGCAGACCAACGCAGCACAGCCCGCGGCTCAGCCCAGCGCGACCACGGCATCCGGCCCGCTCTCGCAGCAGGCCGTCGACGCCGTCAGGGCCGGCTACACCTTCGAAGGCACGACGCTCGACATCGGGGCGCTCGTCAACGGCGAGCCCCTCAAAGACGTGCAGGTGCGCATCCCGCTCGGCATGCTGAACCGCCACGGCCTCATCGCAGGCGCCACCGGCACCGGCAAGACCAAGACCCTGCAGGGCCTGGCCGAGCAGATCGCCGCCAACGGCGTGCCCGTCTTCGCCGCAGACATCAAAGGCGATCTCTCCGGCCTCGCCGTCGCCGGCACCCCCAGTGACAAGCTCACCGCACGCACGCAGGGCATCGGCCAGGACTGGCACCCCGTCGCGACGCCCACAGAGTTCTTCTCACTGGGCGGCGTCGGCCAGGGCGTGCCACTGCGCGCGACGGTCGACGGCTTCGGCCCGACGCTGCTCGCCCGTGTGCTCGACCTCAACGAGACGCAGGAGTCGAGCCTGGGCCTCGTCTTCCACTACGCGAAGCAGAACGACCTGCCCCTGATCACCCTGGACGACCTGCGCACTCTGCTCAGCTGGCTCACCGGCGACGAAGGCAAGGCCGAGCTCAAGGGCATCGGCGGTCTCTCGCCGCAGACCGCCGGCGTGATCCTGCGCGAAATCGTGAACTTCGCCGGTCAGGGCGCAGACGTGTTCTTCGGCCAGCCCGCCGTCGAGGTCACCGACTTTCTGCGCACCGCCTCTGCGACCGGCGCAGACGGCGCGACGACCGAGTTCGGCGTGGTCAGCATGCTCGAAGTGCCCGGTGTGCAGGATCGCCCCGCGGTGTTCTCGACCTTCCTCATGTATCTGCTCACCGAGCTCTTCCGCGCGCTGCCCGAGGTCGGCGACCAGGACAAGCCCAAACTCGTGTTCTTCTTCGACGAGGCGCACCTGCTCTTCAAGGGAGCCTCGAAGAGCTTCGTCGAGACGATCACGCAGACCGTGCGCCTGATCCGTTCGAAGGGCGTCGGCATCTTCTTCGTCACACAGACACCGAAAGACGTGCCCGGCGACGTGCTGGGCCAGCTCGGCAGCCGCATCCAGCATGCCCTGCGCGCGCACACCCCCGACGACGCGAAGGCGCTCAAGGCCACCGTCTCGACCTACCCGACCAGCGAGTATCAGCTCGGCGAGGTGCTCACGCAGCTGGGCACCGGCGAGGCGATCGTGACCGTCATCAACGACAAGGGCGCGCCGACCCCGGTCGCCTGGACGCGTGTTCGCGCCCCGCAGGGCTCGATGGATCCGATGCCCGCAGACGCCATGTCCCAGGCCATCGCGTCCTCGCCGCTGCAGGCCAAGTACGGCACGCCTGCGCAGACCGAGGGCGCCGCCGCGAAGCTGCAGGGCCGCATCGACGCAGCCTCGCAGGCTGCGTCTGACGCGGCCGCCGCCAAGCAGGCCGATGCGGATGCCAAGGCCGCCGACCGAGCAGAGCGCGAGCGCCAGCGCGATGAGGCCGCCCGCGAGCGCGAGTCTCGGTCGACATCGCGCTCAGGCTCCCGAACCGCCAAAGAGCACGGTGTTGCCGACGTGATCGACGACGTGGTCAAGTCGCGCACGTTCCAGACCGTGGTGCGCGAGGTCATCCGCGGCATCTTCGGCGGCAAGAAGCGCTGACTCGCGCAACCGAGTCGGTCTGCCGGCGGCACCCCTTCTCCTGCGTGGTCTGGCCACGCAACCAAGTCGATGCACCTGTGTAACACCCGGGAAACGCAGACCTCTCAAGCTTGTTCTCATGAACCTGTCCGACAGCCAGACTGCAGGAGTGCCACCGGTCAACCGCCTCGGTGCCACCGAGTATGTTCGCCAGAACCTCGAACACGCCATCAGTGCCGGGGTGGTGAAGGTCGGCCAGCGCCTGCCCTCAGAAGCCGCACTCGCCGCACGGTTCGGCGTCAGCCGTTCGGTCGTGCGCGAAGCACTGCGCGTACTCGAGGTGCGCGGCACGACGGCCACGAGAGTCGGGGTCGGCACTTTCGTGATCGCGACCGAACCCGTCTCACAAGTCGACTTCGCCGGGTTCGGCGCGACTGACCTCGTCGAAGCCAGGCCGCACATCGAGATTCCGGCCGCCGGTCTCGCCGCCGTGCGCCGCTCTGAGCACGACCTCGAGCACCTGCAGGGGCTCATCGAGAGCATGCAGCGCACTGATGATCCCGACGAATGGGTCAGGCAGGACACCGAGCTGCATCTCGCGATCGCCGAGGCCTCGGGCAACCGCGTCTTCACCACGGTGCTGCGCAGCATCAAAGCGGCTCTAGCCCTGCAGTCCGGCCAGCTGAACGACGGCTCCAACCGCCGTCTTCCCTCTGAGCACGAGCATCGCAGCATCGTCGCCGCGATCGCCCAAGGGTCGATCACCGAGGCAGAAGACGCCATGCGCTTCCATCTCGATCAGGTCAAAGACGTCGTTCTCACAGAACGATCGAACACACACGAGGGAGAGAACCGATGACACAACAGCACTCGAAGCCCGACGGCCTCTCGCCAGACACGGGCATCGTCACCACCGCTGCATCCGAAGAGAACATCTTCATCGAAGAGGAGGCCGGCTTTCACAAGAGTCTCGGGGCACGCCAGCTCCAGATGATCGCGATCGGCGGCGCGATCGGCACGGGTCTCTTTCTCGGCGCCGGAGGCCGTCTCGCACAGGCCGGCCCGTCTCTGCTGATCATCTACGCCTTCTGCGGCGTGTTCGCCTACCTGATTCTGCGAGCGCTCGGCGAGTTGGTCGTTCACCGTCCCTCTTCGGGATCGTTCGTCTCGTACGCACGCGAGTTCTTCGGTGAGAAGGCGGCATTCGTCAGCGGGTGGATGTACTGGGTCAACTGGGCCACCACATCGATCGTCGACGTCACCGCGATCGCGATCTACGTCAAGTGGTTCGGTCAGTACTCGGCGTTCATCCAGTCGATTCCCCAGTGGACGATCGCCCTGCTGGCGCTCGTCATCGTGGTCGGCATGAACCTCATCTCGGTCAAAGTGTTCGGCGAGATGGAGTTCTGGTTCGCTCTGATCAAGGTCGGCGCGCTGGTCATCTTCCTGGTGCTCGGCGTCATCTTCGTGATCTTCGGCACACCGACCGGCGACCCGCGAGGCTTCACCCTGATCTTCGACAACGGCGGGATGTTCCCGAACGGCATCCTGCCCGCTCTGGTGATCATGCAGGGTGTCGTGTTCGCCTATGCGGGCATCGAGCTCGTCGGCACCACCTCGGGCGAGACGAAAGACGCCCGCAAGGTCATCCCGAAGGCGATCAACACCGTCATCGTGCGTATCGCCGTCTTCTACGTCGGTTCGGTGCTGCTGCTGGTGCTGCTGCTTCCCTACACCGCGTACAGTGCAGGCGAGAGCCCGTTCGTGACGTTCTTCAGCCACATCGGCATCGACGCGGCGGCGCCGATCATGGAGCTCGTGGTTCTCACGGCCGCACTGTCGTCGCTGAACGCGGGCATGTACTCCACCGGACGCATCCTGCACTCCATGTCGATGGCCGGCTCCGCGCCCAAGTTCGCGCAGAAGATCTCGCCTCAGGGCGTTCCCTACGGCGGCATTCTGCTCACCGCGATCGTGACTCTCATGGGCGTCGTGCTCAACATGTTCGTTCCCGAGCAGGCCTTCGAGATCGTGCTGAACCTCGCCTCGATCGGCATCATCTCAGGCTGGGCCACGATCACTCTCGCGCATCTGCGGTACTACCAGCTCGCGAAACAGGGTCTCTACCGACGTCCGAAGTTTCGTATGCCGGGTGCGCCATATACGAACTACGCCACGCTCGCGTTCCTGCTGCTGGTCATCGTGCTCATCGGCCTCGACTACCCGACCGGCACCTACACGCTGGCGTCGATGCTCATCGTGATCCCGCTTCTGGTGATCGGCTGGTACGCCTGCCGCTCCGAGGTCAAGCGCATCGCCACTGAGCGCATCGGCTTCACCGGCGCCTTCCCCGTGGTGGCCAGCCGGCCTATGGCCGACGAGCTCGCCGAGGCAGAGGGCGGCGAGGCTCCGGAGGTCACGATCGCCCGCGAGGTGCACGAGGCCAACATCGCCTCGGGCAACCCGAACCCGCTCGACAGCGACAACGACGGCGACAAGCACTGACTCGCTGGCGCCGGCTCGAGGCCAGCCACGGTCTCGAGCCGGCGCAGGCCGAAAGCTGTCGCTGCACGCGACCGTTTCAGCCGAGGTGCGAGCGAGCCTCGCGCGGACGATTCGTGATGATCGCATCCACGCCGGCCGCGGCCAGCGCATCCCAGTCGACAGGCTCGTCCGGCGTCCACACCGCCATCCGGGCGCCCAGTCGCTCGTGCACCGCCCGCACCAGGTCGGGTTCGGCAAGCGCACGCCTCCAGTGCGGGTTCACCGCAGAGACGCCCAGAAGTTCGGCGATCTCAAGCTCGGGATAGTGCACGGTCTCATCGATCAGCAGTCCGAGAGCGTAGTCGCCGGCGCGCAGCTGCAGCGAACGCACCGTCGTCGGGTCGAAGCTCTGCAGCACCAGACGCTCCCCCACTCCAGCCGCCTCGAAACTCGCGACCGTCGGCGTGATCTGCTGCGGCGACCACGCCCCCTTGTACTCGACCAGTACGTGGGCGGTCGGGTTGGCCGCGATCCACTCGGCCAACTCGGCGAGCGTGGGGATGCGCTGGCCGGCGAACGTCGCATCGAACCAGGTGCCGGCGTCCAGCGTGCGCAGCTCGGCCGAGGTGCGTGCCGAGACGGCTCCCTGCCCCGACGTCGTGCGATCGAGTTCGTCGTCGTGGATCACCACCACCTCGCCGTCAGCGGTGTGCTGCAGATCGAGCTCGATCCAGGCGGGCGCGCCCGGCCCCGATTCGCGTGCGGCAGCATCCACCGCCGCATCGAACGCCGCAAGCGTGTTCTCTGGCGCCTCGCTGCTCGCGCCGCGGTGCCCGATGATCGTCGGTGCCGCATGGCTCTCGGCTCGACCGCTGTCGAGGTGCTCACCCCACCTGATATGTCTTGTCATCTGTCTCCCAGCTCTCTCAGTCGTCTCGCGTGCCGCATCTCACGCAGTACCTCATCCAGCACCAGCACGCCGCACCGCACACAGCACCAACACCACCAGCCGGCGCCGTTCGGTCACGTGCAGCACGATTCCGTCAGACTCACCGTAGTGCTGACAAACCCATGCCCGCTCTGACCGAACGGTGCCATGCCGTTGAGACCAAGCACTCGTCAGCGCAGCCAGACGCTCATCGTGCTCGTCAGTTCTTCAGGTACGGCTTCACGTTCTCGTCATAGGCCTGCTGCAGCTGCGGTGTGATGGCCCCGAACGCCTCAGCGGCCGCGGTGTTGTTCACCATGATCTGCTCGATGCCGTCGGTGAGAATCTTGTCACCGCCGGGCACGAACACACGTGCCCAATCCTGCGAACGACTCTTCTGTGCCAGCTGGTCGATGGCCGTCTTGAACTGCGGCTTGGTCGACAGCAGCTGCTGCACCGAATCACTCTGAATGGCCGAGGTGCGCACGGGAATGTATCCGGTGCCTGCCGAGAAGAGCGCGGTGTTGTCCGGCTCCGTGATGAAGCTGAGGAACGTCGCCGCGGCGAGCTGGCGCTCGGGCGTGCTCTTCGCGGGGATGCCGATGCCGGTTCCGCCCGTCGGGCAGCCCCCGCCTTGGGGACCATCAGGCAGGAAGGCCGTGCCGACCTCGAAATTGGCGCTCTTGAGGATGCCGCCCAGCGAGCCCGTCGAGCTCAGGGTGCAGGGGAAGGCTCCCGCACCGAAGTCGGTGTCCTGCTCAGTCGCGATGGCCGCGAACTTCTGCTCGTGAATCAGCTTGCGCAGATACTCGCCAGCGGCCTCGGTCTCTGCGCTGGTGAGCTTGAGATCCCAGTCGTCAGAGTAGCGCCCGCCCTGACCCCACATCATGTTGCAGAACCACCAGGCGGCCCACGACGTCCCCTTGCCCAAGGCAAGCGCCTGGCCGCTCTTCGAGACGGCGTTGAGCTTCGGCGCCCACTCCTCGAATTCGTCCCAGGTGGCGGGCCCGCGATCGGGAAGGCCAGCCTGCTCCCAGGCGCTCTTGTTGTAGTAGAACAGGGGCGTCGAGCGCGCATACGGAAGCGCCCAAAGCTGGTCCTGGTACTTGTAGTCGCCCAAGAGCGTGGCGTTGTAGTCGTCGAGCTCGGTGCCCACCTGAGACAGCACACCGTCGAGCGGCAGCAGCTGGCCGTTGATGAAGTAGCGGAACCACCAGACGTCACTCGCGATCACCAGATCGGGAATGTTGTCGCCTGAGGATGCCGCCTGGAACTTCGCTGCGACCTCGTCGTAGTCTTTGCCGGCCGTCACCAGCTCCACCTGAATCTCGGGGTGCTTCTCGTTGAACTTGGCGATCAGCTGATTCTCGATGTCCTGAGACTTGCCCGGATGGTTGCTCCACCAGGTGATCTTGTCTGCAGGAGTGACTTTCGACCAGTCGGTCGTATCGGCCTGCGTGGTGCCTGCTGCCCCGACGGAGGGCCCGGAGCAGGCGGCCAGGCCGAGGCCTGCAGCACCGAGCAGACCGGCGGCGAGCACGCTGCGCCGACTCACCTGTCGGCTGGCGAAAGATGCGGGAATCGAGGGTTTCATTGGTAACTGCGCTCCTGTTCGAGAAGAGGTGTTGCGGGGGTCACATGGATGCCAGTGTTGGCGGGTCGATGAAGATCGGTAGTGAGAGGGTCAGCGGCGATGGCCGGCGTTCGACGCGCGTGGTCGTCTGTGGACATCGAGCGCCGCGGTCATCCTTTGACCGCGCCGGCAGTCAGCCCTGCGACCAGGCGCTTCTGCATGGCCAGGAAGACCGCCAGCACCGGCAGTGTGACGATCACCGTGGCGGCGAGGATCACACCCCAGTTGTTCGATCCGTCGACGTTCTGCAGCAGGGTGAGCCCGACCGGAAGGGTCATCATGTCGGGCTTGTCGATGATCAGCAGCGGCCAGAGGTACTCGTTCCACTCGGTGACGATCGACACCAGGGTCACTGCGACGATCGTCGGAGCAGACATCGGCACGACGAAGCCCCAGAGTCGACGCCAGTGGCCGGCACCGTCGACCTCAGCCGACTCGAGCACCGACTTGGGCAGCGTCATGAAGTGCTGCCTGAAGAGAAAGGTGCCAAACGCGCTGGCCAGGCCGGGCACGACGATGCCCTGGTAGGTGTTGACCCACCCCAACGAGGCCACCAAGGTGTAGTTCGGGATGATCGTGATCTGCTGCGGAACCATCAGTGCGGCGAGCACGATCACGAAGATCGTGCGCTTGAACGGAAACCGGATGAACACCAGTGCGTACGCGGTGGTCAGGCCCAAGAGCACCTTGAGACCCGATCCGAGAATCGTCACCAGCACGCTGTTCGCGAAGAGTCGCCCGATCGGCAGGGTGTCGGCGACCTCGGCGTAGTTGCCGAACTGCAGGCTGCTGGGCAGCCACTGCAGCGGAATCGTGAAGATCTCGTTCTGCTCTTTGAAGCTCGAGACCACCATCCAGATCAGCGGAAAGACCATGACGGCTGCGGCGACGATCATGACGAGGTACGAGCCAAGATCGAGATGGCCCAGAAGCCCGCCGCGCGGCCTGCCGCCACGCGATTCAGCGGCACGCGACTCGGAGGCACGCATCATGCTGGTCTGCACCGCTTCGGCGTCGAGAAGCTCGGCGCCCGAACGTGGCTCGGTGATCGTGGGAGTGCTCATCAGAAGTTCACCTTTCGCTCCATGACCACAAGCTGGATGATCGTGATCACGAGCAGAATGAAGAAGAGGACGGTTGCGACGGCAGAGGCGAATCCGGCCCGACCGTTCACGAATCCCTCTTGGTAGATCTGGTACATGAGGGTCGTGGTCGAGCCGACCGGCCCACCGCGTGTCATCGCCTGGATCAGATCGAACGACTGCAGCGAGCTGAGCAGCGTGGTGATGCTCAAGAAGAACGTCGTCGAGCCGAGCAGGGGGATCACCACACGCCGCGTCGTCTGCCTCCGAGTGGCGCCGTCGAGAGCGGCAGCTTCGAAGACCTCGTGCGGAATCGCCTGGAGTCCCGCGAGATAGATCAGAGCGACATAGCCGACGTTCTTCCAGATGTAGACGGTCATCAGCATGACCAGGGGCCATGGCGACGAGTTGTACCAGTCTGGCGACGGCATCCCGATGGCGCCCAGCACCGAGGCCAGCACCCCGTACCGGGGGTCGAAGATGAAGAGCCACAGCAGGCCGACGGCCACGCCGCTCAACACGTACGGAGCGAAGCTGACGGTTCGCACGATGGTGTGCCCGCGAAGTTTGCGGTTGAGAACGAGTGCAAGGCCGAGTCCCAGCACCATGCCGCCGACGACGGTCACGAGAGTGAAGACCGTCGTGTTCAGCATGATCTGTCCGGTCGAAGGTGCGGTGAACCAGTTGACGTAGTTCTGCAGCCCGACGAACTGCGCGACCTCCGATCCGACATTCCACTGCAGCAACGAGTAACTGAAGCTCTGCAGCAGGGGACGGTAGACGAAGAGTGCCAGCAGAGCCACGTTCGGCCCGGCCAGCAGCAGAAAGAACCCGATGTCCCTCCACTTGTACCGACGGCGCCCACGCGGGCTCACCGAGCGCTGAACACTGACCGGTCGATCAGACGACTTGCCGGCGACGCGCTCTGAGACAGAGGTCACACTCAATGAAGGCTCCTGGAGTTCGAGGCGCTCTCACCTCGTGCAGAGCGCCGACACCGAGTCAGCTTAGGAAGCCGGACTCGCGCCTCAGCCCACTTTCAGCAGTCGGTCAGACAGAGTTCACTCTCGTTCACCGAGCATTAACGAAGGTTCATCACCGGTTCATCGGCTGCTTGAATGCGGCCACTATCTTCGTGCTCAGCGTGCGCCTTCGTCTTGATGCGCACCCGTCCGCCGCGATTGGAGCCCGATGTCATCCGTGCTGTTCGACCATGTCAGCTGTGTCTACCCAGGTGCAGATGCCCCGTCGGTGAACGATCTGCAGCTGAGCATTCCCGATGGCGAGTTTCTCGTGCTCGTCGGCCCGTCAGGGTGCGGCAAGTCGACGACGCTGCGCATGCTCGCCGGGCTCGAACAGGTGACCGAGGGGCGCGTCTGCATCGACGGGCGCGACGTCACCGATGTCGATCCCAAAGACCGTGACATCGCGATGGTCTTTCAGAACTATGCGCTCTACCCGCACATGACGGTCGCCGAGAACATGGGCTTCGCGCTCAAGCTCGCGAAGGTCAACCGTGTCGACCGTGAGGCCAAGGTTCGCCGCGCGGCCGAGATGCTCGACCTGACCGAGATGCTCGAGCGCAAGCCCAAAGCGCTCTCTGGCGGGCAGCGTCAGCGTGTGGCCATGGGGCGTGCGATCGTCCGCGAGCCAAAAGTCTTTCTCATGGACGAGCCGCTCTCGAACCTCGACGCACGTCTGCGCGTGCAGACTCGGGCCGAGATCTCCGCGCTGACCCGCGAGCTGGGCGTCACCACGGTCTATGTCACGCACGATCAGACCGAGGCCATGACCATGGGCGATCGCGTCGCCGTGCTGCGCGACGGCACCCTGCAGCAGCTGAGCACCCCGGTGGCCCTCTATGACACTCCGGCGAACGCGTTCGTCGCCGGCTTCATCGGCTCGCCTTCGATGAGTCTCTTCGAGGCGCCGGTTCGCGACAGCCGCCCGACCCTGGTCGGCATCCGCCCTGAGGATGTCCGGCTCGTGCCGGCCGATCAGGCTCAGGCCCGCCTGCTGGTGCGTTCGGTCGAGGTGCTGGGTGCCGAGGCCTTTCTGTACGGCGACCTGCTGCGCAGCAGCGATTCCCCACTCAGCTGGGTGGCCGAGGCTCGACCCGCGACCAGCACAGCGCGACCCGGAGTGCTCGGTGCCGCCCATGCGGGATCTCCGCACTCCGCCGAACAGATTCGTCTGGTCGTGCGCGTTGACGGCCGCAGCCACCCGGCCGTCGACGACATCGTGCCGATCGGTTTCGATGAACGCCGACTGCATCTCTTCGAGCCGACGAGCGGCGAGCGGCTCACCCGATCAGCCGCGCCTGTGCTGCAGTCGGCCTGACAGAGTCTGGGTCAGACTCGACACGGTTGCACCAGAGGCCCAGAGACGAAGAGACGAAGAAACCCCCGAAACCGTTGAGGTTCCGGGGGTTTCTCTCATCTCGCTGAGATGAGCCTGTGTGCCCGAGGGGGGACTTGAACCCCCACGACCTTGCGATCACTAGCACCTGAAGCTAGCGCGTCTACCAATTCCGCCACTCGGGCATTGCGCACCTCGACTGGGCCGAACTGCGCGATTGCACTGGAACAGATTAGCATGAAAACGATGCTCCACGGCAACTCGACTCCTCGTCTCACAGCTGAACCGGGTACCATGGCTGCGACAGATCGGTGTGAGGAGACGAGTGGGACTACTCGATAATGTGGAACGCGGCTTGGAGCGTGCTGTCAACGGCGCCTTCGCCAAGACGTTTCGCTCCCGCCTGCAGCCGCTCGAGATCTTCTCTGCGCTGAAGGGAGAGCTCGACTCGAACACGCGCATCCTCTCGCGTGACACGATTCTGGTGCCGAACGCCCTGCGCGTGCGCATCAGCCAGGCCGACTTCGACCGTCTCAAGGCGCAGGGCTCTTCGCTGGCGAACCAGTTCGTCGCCGACCTGCACACCTACGCACATCAGCAGGGGTACCAGTTTCCCGGCCCGCTCACCGTTGCCATCGTGCCTGACGAGAGTCAGAGCGTCGGCATGCTCGACGTGACCAGCTCGACCACCGTCGGCGACGTCACCCTCGTACCGGTGCTCGAGGTGCAGGGGCAGTCCTACCCGTTGCGCCATGGGGTCACGACCATCGGGCGCAGCCATGAGTGCGACGTCACCGTCAACGACTCGGCGGTCTCGAAGCAGCACGCCAGTGTGACCTGGGACGGCACCACCGTCGTGCTGCGCGACCTCGGCTCGACCAACGGCACCAAGGTCGACGGCCAGCGCATCACGACCCTGGAGCTCGCCGGCCCCCTCGACTTCGTGGTCGGTTCGACGCCGATCTCGTACCGTCGTGCACCGAAGGCGGTGGGCTGATGAGCGGCGAGCTGCTCTACCTGCTGATCAGCGCCGTGTTCCTGGTGCTGCTCTGGCTTTTCGTCTTCTCGGTCATCTGGGCCGTGCGCTCCGATCTGTTCGGCCCGAAGGTCAAGCGGATGCGCGGTGCAGCCGCGAGCGCCGGCTCGGCTCCGGCGGCCTCCCCTGCCGCTGCCCCTCACGCACCTGCGGCCTCGGGACGCCGCGCGGCATCCGCCGCCTCGTCGACGGGCACGCCCGCCCACCTCGTGTTCACCGCAGGTCCGGTGCGCGGTCGCCAGCTCACGCTCAGCCAGGACGCCCTGACCTTCGGCCGCAGCGTCGACTCGAGCGTCGTGCTGCGTGACGACTACACCTCGACGCACCATGCCCGTCTGTCGAAACGCGGCGACACCTGGATGGTCGAAGACCTCGGCTCGACGAACGGCACGATGGTCGGCGGTCAGCGCATCTCGCGACCGACGCCGGTCGGCATCGGCGTGCCCATCACCATCGGCACCACCGTCATGGAGCTGCGAGGCTGATCTCATGACCGTGCTGAGAGCAACTGCGCTGAGCCACACCGGCAAGGTGCGGCGCAACAACCAGGATTCGGCCATCGCCGGTCAGTACCTGTTCGCCGTCGCCGACGGCATGGGCGGACACGCCGGAGGCGACATCGCCTCGGCGCTCACCGTACAGTCGCTGGTCGACCTCGACCGGCGCTTCGACACCGTCGACGAGGCCGCGCAGGCGATCGAGCTGGCGCTGCGGCGGGCGAACGCGACGCTCTCCGAGACTGTGGCCGACTACCCGGAGCTCACCGGCATGGGCACCACGTTCTCAGGCTTTCTCGCTGTCGGCGACTCCGCGGTCATCGCGCACATCGGCGACTCGCGCATCTATCGCTGGCGCGACGGCGAGCTCACCCAGCTGACCAAAGACCACACCTTCGTGCAGCGTCTGGTCGACGCCGGTCGCATCACTCCAGAAGAGGCGCTGGTGCACCCCCGACGGTCGGTCATCATGCGCGTGCTCGGCGACATCGAGGCCAACCCCGACATCGACGTCTTCACCGAGCAGATCAACCCCGGCGACCGACTGCTGATCTGCTCCGACGGTCTGAGCGGGCCGGTGGGCGACGAGGCGATCGCCAAGACTCTGGCACGAGGCGACAGCGCCGATATGACCTGCGCGCATCTGCTCGAGCTCGCGCTGCGCAATGGTGCGCCCGACAACTGCACCGTGGTGCTGGTCGAGCCCGATGCCGACCCCGACGCCACTCCGCACGGCACCCCAGGGCATCCGGTCATCGTGGGCGCGGCGGCACGCGAGGTGCGCTTCGACCACCTCGAACGCATCCGCACACAGAAGGCACAGAGCCTGCATGCCCTGCGTGAGGCGGCAAGCCATCTCAAGCCGCGACGACTCGAGCCCACTCAGTTCGAGTCGCAGGCCGACGAATACCTCGACGAGCTGATCGCCGAGACCAGACGCCGCACCGTCCTGCGCCGGGTCGTGGTCAGCGTGCTGAGCGTGCTGATCATCGGCGGCATCACCCTCGGCGCCTGGCTCGGCTGGCGCTGGACGCAGACGCAGTACTACATCGGCGAAGACGCCGGATACGCCGTCATCTACCAGGGTGTGAACCAGCAGGTCGGCCCGTTCAAGCTCAGTCACACCGTCGACGACTCGCGGCTGCCGCAGATTCCGATGTCCGACCTCGACGAGCTCACGCAGCAGCAGGTGCGCGAGACGGTGGCCTTCCCCTCGCTCGACGCGGCCGCCAGCCGCCTCGGCGAGCTGAACAGCGAGCACCGCCGGCGCGACAGCACCGAGCAGCCGCAGTCGACGCCGAGCCCGCAGCCAGACGACGGCACCGGACCGGTCTCGGTCGCCGAGCCCGACGAGACACCCCTGACCGCGCATCCTGACGGCACCTCTGACGCCCAGCGCGGCAGCGCGTCGCCGCGCGCCACGACGAACGGGGCCACCCAGTGAGCCGCCAGCACAATCTGCGTCTGGTCGACCGGAATCTGCGCGGCATCGAGCTGGTGCTGCTCGTTCTCGGCGCCATCGTCTCGGCGCTCGGTCTGGCGGCGGTGCAGCTCGGCGCACTCGGCGCACTCGACATTCCCCCGTTCGTCATCGGCGCCGTCTTCTGGGCCGCCGTGCTCGCCCTGCACATCGTGCTGCGCATGCGGGCGTCGAAGGCCGACCCGATCATCCTGCCCATCGCCGCGACGCTGAACTCGATCGGCATCGTCGCGATCTACCGCATCGACATCGCCCAGGGGTCGACCGGTTCGACTCCCGCGATGCGACAGGCGCTCTGGGCGACGGCAGCCGTCGTCATCGCCGCGGTCGTGCTGTACTTTCTGCGCAACCACCGCGTGCTGCAGCGATACACCTACGTGTTCATGCTGGCGAGCATCGTGCTGCTGGTGCTGCCCATGATTCCGGGCATCGGCACATCGCTGGGCACCAATGCCGAGCTCTGGGTCAAGCTGGGACCGGTCACCTTCCAGCCCAGCGAATACGCGAAGATCACGCTCGCGGTCTTCTTCGCCGGATACCTGGTCGCACGCGGCGAGAGCATCACCGCCGCCGGTCGCCGCTTCGCCGGCATGACCTTCCCGCGCCCCAAAGACTCCGGGCCGATCCTCGTCGTCTGGGCGATGGCGATGACCGTGCTGGTGGTGCAGAAAGACCTCGGCACCTCGCTGCTCTACTTCGGTCTCTTCTTGGTGATGCTCTACGTCGCCACCGGGCTGGCCAGCTGGGTGGTCATCGGGCTGCTCATGTTCGTCGCCGGCGGCCTCGCCGCCTACCGCTTCATCCCGCTCGTGCAGGGTCGCGTCCACGCCTGGCTCGACCCGCTCGACGACACGCTCTACAACCAGCAGTACGGCGGCAGCTACCAGCTCGTGCAGGGGCTCTTCGGTCAGGCGCACGGCGGCATGTTCGGCACCGGCTGGGGGCGTGGCTACCCGCAGCTGACCCCACTTGCCCGCTCCGACTACATCTTCACCAGCATCGGCGAAGAGGTCGGTCTGATCGGCATCTTCGCCATCCTCTGCCTGTTCCTGCTGCTCGTCGGCCGAGGGCTCCGCGTCGGCTTCACGGCGAGCGATGACTTCGGCCGCCTACTGGCCACCGGGTTGTCGTTCGTGCTCTGCCTGCAGGTGTTCATCGTCGTGGGCGGTGTGACGCGGGTGATCCCGCTCACCGGCCTGCCCACGCCGTTCCTCGCAGCCGGTGGCTCGAGCCTGCTGGCGAACTGGGTCATCATGGCGCTGCTGCTGCGCATCACCGACTCGATTCGATCGCAGGCCGACCGATTCGGGGCCCTGCGCAGCACGACGGACGCTGCCCCGGCATCCGCCGTCGGCTCGCCTGCCGAGAAGGAGGCTCACTCATGACCACGCGTCTGCGCCGGGTCGCGATCGTCGTCTTCCTGCTCTTCATCTCGCTCTTCGTGTCGACGAGCCTGATTCAGGGCATCTTCGGCGAGCAGCTCAACAGCGACCCGCGAAACTCGCGCGCCATTCTCGACGGCTTCAAAGTGCAGCGCGGCAGCATCGTGGTCGGCAACCAGGTGATCGCGCAGTCCGACCCGGTCGACAACCAATACCGGTTCACCCGCAGCTACCCCGGCGGCGAGATGTACTCGGCCGTCACGGGCTGGTACTCGCACAGCCTGGCTCCGACCGGCATCGAGGGCGCCGAGAACCTGACGCTCACCGGCACCAGTCGCGGCCAGACCATCGACCAGCTCGTCGACCGCGTCAACGGCACCGAGCCGCGGGGCTCCGACGTGGTGCTGACGATCGACCCGGCCGTGCAGAAGGCCGCCTGGGATGCCCTGGGCGATCGCAAGGGCGCAGCGGTCGCCATGGACCCCTCGACCGGACGCATCCTCGCGATGGTCTCGAAGCCCGGCTTCGACGCCGCCAAGCTCGCCGACAACGACACCGCTCAGGCCAACCAGGTCTTCGATCAGCTCAATGCGGCGGAGGACAAGCCTCTGGTGAACCGCGCGATCGGCGGTGACACGTATCCTCCCGGGTCGACGTTCAAGCTGATCATGTCAGCGGCCGCACTCGAGAACGGCTACACGCCCGAGAGCACCTTCCCCAACCCCGGTTCGCTCACTCTCACTGGCACCAGCACACAGATTTTCAACGTCACCAAGCGTGCCTGCGGCAACGGCGGCGCTGAGACCACGCTGAAGACCGCGCTGCAGTACTCGTGCAACATCCCGTTCGCCGAGCTCGGTGCACAGCTGGGCGAAGACAAAGTCGCCTCGACGGCCAAAGACTTCGGCTTCGGCGAGAATCAGCAGATTCCGCTCGACGTCACCGCGAGCCGCTACCCGACCGGCATGAGCACCGCACAGCTGCAGCTGGCCAGCTTCGGCCAGTACGACGTGCGCGTCACTCCACTGCAGGTCGCCTCGATCTCGGCCACGATCGGCAACAAGGGCGCCCGCATGCAGCCCGGGCTGATCGACGCCGTGCGCGGCCGCGATCTGTCGGTCACGCAGCAGTTCTCTCCGCAGAAGCTCAACCAGGCGATATCTGCAGAGAACGCACAGACTCTGACCTCGATGATGGTGAACAATGTCTCATCGGGCGAGATTTCAGGTGCAAGAATAGACGGGGTTGAGGTCGCCGGAAAGACGGGCACCGCCGAGACCACCAAAGAGAGCCAGTACAATCTCTGGTTCACCGGCTTCGCGCCGGCGAACGATCCCAAGGTCGCAGTCGCGGTCGTGGTCGAAGAGGGCGGCTCTTACGGTGACTCAGAGGGCTCGAACCGAGTGGCGGCTCCCATGGCGCAGAAGATCATGAAGGCGGTGTTAGACAGATGAGACCCACAGAAGGCCTCACGTACGGCGCACGATACAAGCTCACGAGCCGTATCGCGGTCGGCGGAATGGGCGAGGTCTGGAAGGCCTATGACGAGGTCATCGGTCGCGACGTCGCCATCAAGATCCTGAAAGACGAGTACATGGGCGATCCCGGGTTCCTGGAGCGCTTTCGCGCCGAGGCCCGGCATGCCGCACTCGTGAACCATGAGGGTATCGCCAGCGTCTACGACTACGGCGAAGAGAAGGGCAGCGCCTATCTGGTGATGGAGCTCGTGCCCGGCGAACCGCTGTCGAACGTGCTCGAGCACGAACGCGTGCTGCCGGTCGACCAGGTGCTCGACATCGTGGCCCAGACCGCACAGGCTCTCGCCGCCGCGCACAAGGTGGGCCTCGTGCACCGCGACGTGAAACCGGGCAACCTGCTCATCACGCCCGACCACCACGTCAAGATCACCGATTTCGGCATCGCGCGCATCGCCGACCAGGTGCCGCTGACCGCCACCGGGCAGGTCATGGGCACGGTGCAGTATCTCTCGCCCGAGCAGGCCAGCGGTCACCCCGCGTCACCGGCCACCGACATCTACTCACTGGGCATCGTGGCGTACGAGTGCCTGGCCGGTCGTCGACCCTTCACCGGCGAGAGCCAGGTGGCCATCGCGATGGCGCAGATCAACGAGACTCCCCCGCCGCTGCCCACCAGCGTGCCCGCGGCGGTGAACAAGCTCGTGATGAGCTGCATCGCCAAGAACCCGGCCGACCGCCCGCAGTCGGCCACGCATCTGGCGAAGGCCGCCGAGGCGTTGCGCGTCGGCGACATCCGCACCGCCGCCATGGAGGTGCCGCAGGTCACACCGACCGGTCAGCAGACCACGGCGCTCGACGAGACCGCGCTGATCGGCACCACGCAGGATGCCGCCCAGCCGGCCACCGCCATCATCGGCACTCAGAACGGGCAGCCACTGCTCGACGCCAGCGCGACCCAGGTCGACGATGCGAAAAAAAGCAAGCCGAAGAAGAAGCGCAACAAATGGACGTGGCCCCTGGTCGCGCTGATCGTGCTGCTCCTGCTCGTCGCCGGTGGCAGCGTCTGGGCGCTGCTGGCCAATCAGAGCGAGCCCGAGACGCCGTCACCGACCCCGACGGTGACCGAGACGCCCTCAGAGACACCCTCAGAGAAGCCGTCACCGACCCCGACGCGCACCCAGACGCCGACGCCCACGCCCACGCCCACCCAGAGCACGGTGAGCATCGCGGCTGACGAGTTCGTCGGGCAGGACATCGCCGCTGTGCGCGCCCAGCTGAACAGCAAGGGGCTCTCGGTCAATCAGGTCGAACAGCCAGTGAACTCACCTGCGCAAGACGGCAAAGTGCTCAGCCATGAGGCCGGTACCTTCCAGCCCGGTGTGAGTATCAGCGTGACGGTGGGCCAGTACACCGCCCCAACACCGACGCCGACCTCCACCCCAACGAACCCGCAGCCGACTCCGAGTTCCCAGTAAAAGCCCTGAGGCAGGTGCTTTCTCGACAACGTCTGAGGCCGACTACACGGGTTCCCGTGTAAGTTCCGCTAGACTGGCGGACGGAATCTACTGTCTACAGGTGGGTGTATGAGTGAACAGCCGTTGTTGAGCGGCCGATACAGAGTCGGCCGTCTCATCGGGCACGGTGGTATGGGTGACGTCTACCTTGGCACCGATACCCGCCTTGGTCGCACCGTGGCCATCAAACTGCTTCGACCTCAGCTGGCAGATGATCCGATCTTCCAGAAGCGCTTTCGCAACGAGACCACCGCTGCAGCTCGCATGATCAGCCCGTACATCGTGCGCACGTACGATGCCGGGCAGGACATGATCGCCACTGGACCGAATGCACGCCCTCAAGAGGTGCCGTTCCTCGTCATGGAATATGTCGAGGGCCAGACGCTCAAAGAGAAACTCGCGAAGGGCACGATCGACCGCGCCGAGGCGCTGAAGATCACCGACCAAGTGCTGCGTGCGCTCGAGTACTCGCACCGGGCCAACATCATCCACCGCGACATCAAGCCCGGCAACATCATGATCACCTCGAGCGGCGACGCAAAGGTGATGGACTTCGGCGTGGCGCGTGCGCTCAGCGAGAGCGAGGGCACCGTCGCCCAGACCGGTTCGGTCGTCGGCACTGCGCTCTACTTCGCCCCTGAGCAGGCGCGTGGCGACCGTGTCGACGGCCGTTCGGACCTCTACAGCGTCGGCGTCATCCTGTACGAGATGCTCGTCGGTCGTGTGCCGTTCAAGGGCGACAGCCCGGCCTCGATCGCCTATCAGCATGTGAACGCGACCGCGCCGACTCCGAGCAGCCTCAACGACGACCTCGGTGAGAACGATGACCGTGTCATTCTGTCGGCTCTCGCGAAAGACCCGACGCGCCGGTATCAGACGGCCGAAGACTTCCGAGCCGACGTCGACCGTTTGGCGCAGGGCGTGCCTACTCGCGGCCCGAGCTACGATGCGGCGAGCACTCTGATTCTCGAAGACTCCCCCATCGACGACGCGCTCGATCTCGACCCCGAAGACGACGACCCCTCGTCGCGCTTCATCGATCGCGAGCTGCGCAAAGGCGGCATCGGCACCATTTGGGCCATCGTGATCGGCGTGGGCGTCATCGGCGTCATCGCCGTTCTCTGGCTCGCCTTGCTGCAGCCGCGCATCGCCAGCCCCGAGGGCGCTCAGGTCGCTGTTCCGAACCTTGCCGGAGCCACCTACCAGACCGCCGAACAGCAGCTGAAAGACCGCGGGCTGAACCCGGTCAAGGTCGATCAGACCGACGACTCGGTCTCGCCCGGTCGCGTCATCGAGACCGATCCCCCGGCAGGAGCCCTGGCTCTGGCTGGCAGCGACGTCCAGGTGAAGGTCTCCAGCGGTGCCCCCATGGTCACCATCCCCGACGTCTCGAAGCTCACTCAGGACGAGGCCACCAAGAAGCTGACCGATGCAGGTCTGCAGGTCGGTCAGATCACCCAGGTGATCAACGGCGACGTCCCCGCCGGTCAGGTCATCGCCTCTGAGCCCACCGCGCAGAGCCAGGTGCGCTCAGGAACCTCAGTGCGGCTGCAGATCTCTTCCGGCCGTGTCGTCATCCCCGGCGATCTTGTCGGCAAGCCGATCAATGACGCGATCAGCCAGCTGCGCGATCTCGGGCTCTCCGCCCGGCCGCAGCCGGTGCGCCGCTGCCAGGCTTCGTCGTACACGGTGCAGTTCTCTGACCCGAAGCCGGGTACCGAGCTGGCGGCGAACGCCTCGACCGAGGTCATCCTGTACTACTACATGGCTGACAGCTCGAAGTGCGCACCACCACCGACGCCGTCGAGCGAGGCACCGGCGCCTGAGTCGTCGGCGCCGCCGGCTCCGTAGTCAGCTCGGCAAGCAGCACAGCCGAGTCAGAGCACAGCACACCCTGATATCCAGCTCACCCTGATATCAGAGCACGACTGGGGTCTGCTGGGGAGTCTCGCGGCAGCCCCCGCGGCTCACGCCTCGTTGATCAGCGGGCTGAGGTGGGACGCGCGTTCCGCGGCCCCCTTGACACCGGCCAGTTCGAGCCAGTTGCCGAACTGACGGTAGCCGTGCTCGGTCAGCACCGACTCCGGGTGGTACTGCACACCCCACAGAGGCAGCTCACGATGCTGGAGCGCCATAATCACCCCGTCATCAGTACGAGCCGTCACCTGCAGCTCGGACGGCACCGTGGCATCCACCACCGCCAGTGAGTGATATCGCGTGGCCTGAAACCGCTCGGGAACACCCGCAAAGAACGGCACGTCGTCGTGCACGACTGTCGAGAGCCGGCCGTGCATCAGCTGCTCGGCGTTCGACACCGTCGCTCCGTACACCTCGGCCAGGGCCTGATGCCCCAGGCAGACGCCCAGCATGGGCAGGCGATGTGCAGCTGCCCAGCGAATGGCATCGGGGCTGACTCCAGCGTCAGTCGGAGTCCCGGGTCCAGGCGAGACCAGCAGCCCTGCGACGTGGCCCAGAGCCTCGTCGAGATCGCTCGCCTGCAGCTCGTCGTTGCGCACGACCGTCGTCGTCGCACCCAGCTGCTGCAGGTAGCCGTTGATCGTGTAGACGAAGCTGTCGTAGTTGTCGACGACCAGAATGTCGCTCATCAGCCCACCGTCGCTTCGCCGGTGTCGACCAGGGTGTTCACCCAGGGAAAGACGACCCAGTTGAGCAGTGCGAGCACCGCGCCGACCAGAATCAGCGACTGCAGCAGTTTGACCGGCCAAGGCCCCGGCAGAATTCTCCAGATCAGTCCGTACATGGATCAGCCTTTCTGCAGATAGTCCAGTGACGCGGGTGCCCCCGCCGAGCGCGGCTGGAAGCTGTCGAGCACACCGTACGAGATGATCCGCTCGCCGTTCGTGAAGGGATACGGATTGCAGCTCGTGACCGTCAACAGCCGGTCAGTGGCCTGCACGGTGCTCTGCGGCACCGGATTCAGCACGTTCACGTCGACGTCCATGACGTACTCGGTGTTGCGATAGGTGTAGGTGTACCAGCCGTCTTTGGTCTCGACGACCATTTTGTCTCCGACCGTGAGGCTGTCGACGTAGCGCAGGCTCGAGCCCTGACCGCCACGATGTGCGGCGACCGCGAAGTTGCCGACCTGGCCGGGCATATTCGTATCGGGATACCAGCCGAAGCCGATGTGATCGAGCACGGGCTTCTTCTCGACTCCCCGAGCGATCGGTCGCTGCCATTGGTCGCCGAGTCTCTGAATGTAGAGCACTCCGAAGATGTCGTTGCCCTCTGGGTGGATGCTCGGGTCGCCCGGCGTTGCCGTGGCCTGCCCGCCCGTGCCTGGGGTTGCCTCCTGCTGCCAGCCCTGAGAGATGCCGGCTGCGGCTCTTTCCTGAGAGCGGTCGATGCTGGAGTCGTTGACCCACATCTTCCAGCCGATGAAGAGCAGCACGAGCACACCCGCGGTCAGCATCAGCTCGCCGATCACCGTCACGATGACCGACCCCACCGAGCGACGTACGCGGCGCGGCTGCTCGCTGCGGCGGCGCTCTCGGCGCGACATCGGTTCACTCACAAGTCTGCACTCCTTGGGCTACACTGTACTTCCGTGGCGAACAACAAGAAGAAGAACTCCGACCGGCAGGATGCGACCGAGACGGCCGACCGGTCGAAGAGCACGAAACCGAACCCACCGTGGTTCAAGTTCGTCATGTTCGGCCTGATGGCGATCGGCCTGCTCTGGATCATCGTTTTCTATATTAGCTTCAGCGCCCAGTGGCCGATCCCGGCCCTCGGCCAGGGCAACATCCTCGTCGGCTTCGGCATTCTGATGGTTGGCTTCTTGATGACCACACGCTGGCGCTGAACCTCGGCAGCAGTGCCGGTGAACGACCACATCACCGCCTAGCGCTGCCAGAGCATACCCGGAGCGATCGCGAACAGCACCACCATGACCACGCCGAGCACGACGAAGTAGACGATACGCAGGGTGCGGTCTTTGGGCTGACGCGTCTCGGCCAGGATGAGCCCGCTGAGCAGCCCCACGACGAGACCGCCGAGGTGCGCCTGCCAGCTGACCCCGCCGGCGAAGAACCCGTAGAAGAAGTTGATCGCGAGCAGCACGAGCAGCTGCGTCGTCTGACCGCCCAGTCGACGCTGAATCACCAGCAGCGCGCCCATCATCGCGAAGAGCGCCCCAGATGCGCCGATCACACCCGTCTGTGGCGAGAGCAGGTAGACGCCCAGTGCGCCGCCCACGAGGCCGAAGACGTAGAGCGTGATGAAGCGTCCGCGACCGAGCATCGGCTCGAGAATCGTGCCGAAGATCCAGAGCGTGTACATGTTCAGCAGCAGATGCAGCGGCAGCACACCGAACGTGGAGTGCACGAAGCCGTAGGTGATCGCGCGCCAGGGCTCGAAGGGGATCAGGCCGGAGACCCCGGACTCCGGGCCGGCGAGAAAGAACGCGCCGACATATGCACTGTGAAACTGCATCAGCGAGGTGAAGCCGGGCACGACGAGCTGCAGCAGATAGCCCAGCACGCACAGCGCGATGATCACATAGCTGACGACGGGTGCGCCAGGACGTTGGAACGCCCGACGCACCCGCTGAGTCAATGACGGCATGCGTCAGGCCTTGACGACGTCGACACCGGTGATGACCACGTCTTCGACCGGGCGGTCGCCGGGCTGGGTGGCGACGGCGGCGATCTCGTCGACCACCTTGCGTGAGTCGTCGTCAGCGACCTCGCCGAAGATGGTGTGGTGACCGTTCAGCCATGGGGTCGCGTCGACGGTGATGAAGAACTGTGAGCCGTTGGTGCCGTGGCCGCCGCGCTGGCCGGCGTTGGCCATCGCAAGCAGGTAGGGCTTCGTAAACTGCAGCTCCGGGTGAATCTCATCGTCGAAGGCGTAGCCCGGACCGCCGGTGCCGGTGCCGATCGGGTCGCCGCCTTGGATCATGAAGCCGGGGATCACTCGGTGGAAGATCACATCCTGGTACAGGGGAGTGGTCTTGGTCTCGCCGGTGCCCGGGTGCTTCCACTCTTTCTCGCCGGTGGCGAGACCGACGAAGTTCTCGACGGTCTTCGGTGCCTGGAAACCGAAGAGGTTGATGACGATGTCACCGTGGTTCGTGTGCAGAGTCGCAGTATGCGTGTGCTGAGTCATGCGTCGATTCTCGCACAACCGACGATGCTGGCAAGATGCGTTGAGTTTGTCACAGAAGCCTGACGGCCTCTGCCTGAGATGGCACAATGGGCACAGGAGGTCACACCATGGCAGACAAGGCAACTGAGAACGTCGAACAGCTCAAGACGCGCCTCGAGAAGGCGATCCGAGACTTCGAGCACTTCACGAACAACACCGTCAAACCGCTGGCGCAGAAGGGCGCCGAGGTCGCCGGCCAGACCACGCAGGCCGCGAAGGAGCGCTTCTACAGCGATGTGGTGCCCGCAGCGATCACTGCCGTCGGCACGGCGAAGGCCGTGCTCGAGGCGCTGAAAGAGGCTCCGGTCAACGCCGATGTGGCTGAGAGTGTGCGTCGAGGTGCTGCCGATCTCAAGCAGGGCGCCGAGCACACTGCGGCAGAGGTGAAAGAGGCTGCGGTCGAATCAGTGAAACAGACGAAGAAGGCGGCCAAGCGGGCGGCGAAGCAGGCTCAGCAGGCGACGCACGAGGTGACCGAGCAGGTCGCCGATGCGGCCGAGCCAAAGAAGTCGGGCGCCCGCTGGGTGCTGCCGACACTGGGCATCGCGGTCGTGGTCGGCCTCGGCGTGGCGGTCGTTCGTGCTGTCACGCTGGCCGACGAACACTGGATCGGCATCGACGACGAATTCGGCGACGATCTCTGATTCGCTCGTCAGCGCTGACCTGCACCGCTGACCGACAGCCGCGAAGTGTCCCAGAACAAGACACTTCGCGGCTGTTTCTCTGCCGTTCAGAGTTCGTTGTCTCGCTCTCGATACACTTGGGTCGACGGGGGACACCGTCGACCCAACACTGCGACAGCCACCGTGCGCGTGCTGTCGCGTCACGCAAGGGAGACAACCACACCATGAAGGCAGCACGCTATTACGACCGCAGCGACATTCGCATCGAAGACATCGAGCCACAGCAGCTGAAGCCCGGCACGGTACGCATCGATGTCGCGTGGTGCGGCATCTGCGGCACCGACCTGCACGAGTTCCTCGACGGCCCGATCTTCGTGCCGCCGGCAGGGCATCCGCACCCCATCTCGGGAGAATCGGCCCCGGTCACCCTCGGGCACGAGTTCTCGGGCGTCATCAGCGAGGTCGGCGAAGGCGTCGACGATCTCAAAGTCGGCGATCACGTCGTGGTCGAGCCGTACATCATCAGCGATGACGTCTACACCGGCCCCGAGAGCAAGGACTACCACCTCTCGAAAGACATGAACTTCATCGGTCTCGCCGGCCGCGGCGGCGGCCTTGCCGAGAACATCGTGGTGCGCCGCCGCTGGGTGCACAAGATCGATCAGAGTCTGCCTCTCGATCAGGCCGCACTCATCGAGCCCCTCTCGGTGGCCTATCACGCCGTCGAGCGCTCCGGCGTTCAGGCAGGTCAGACCGCCATCATCGGCGGCGCCGGCCCCATCGGTCAGCTGACCGCAGCCGTGCTGCACGCACTGGGTGTGAAGGTCGTCATCTCTGAACTGAGCCCGCTGCGCCGGCAGAAGGCCCTCGACGCCGGCGTCGCCGACTATGCCTTCAATCCCGCCGAGGTCGACGTGGTCGAAGAGACCCGCAAACTCACCGACGGCAAGGGTGCCGACGTCGCGTTCGAGTGCACCAGCGTTCAGGTCGTGCTCGACACCCTGCTCGACGCCGTGCGCCCGACCGGCGTGATCGTCATCGTGTCGATCTGGGGCAAGAAGGCCGAACTCGACATGCACAAGATCGTCATGAAAGAGCTCGACATCCGCGGCACCATCGGCTACGTGAACAGCCACCCGGCGACCATCAAGCTCGTCGAGAGCGGCAAGATCGACCTCAAGCCGTTCATCACCGGCAAGATCGCTCTCGAGCACCTGGTCGACGAGGGCTTCGACACACTGATCCATCGCAACGAGACGGCCGTGAAGATCCTGGTGTCGCCTTCTGGCGAGGGACTCGACGAGAATTAGGCGAGACAGCAGTCAGCGCGCCTGCACTGACCTCTTCGAGAGGCGAGCGTCATATGTCGAAAACGGCATATAACGCTCGCCTCTCAGTCGAGTACGCTGGAGCACGACCCCGCACGAGCACTGACGCTTCCCGAGTCGTGCCTCCGTGCATCGACTGACGAACAGAGGATTCGCGTGAGCGAGCAGCCCGCACCGTACGGCACACCCCCGGCCATTTCTGCCGACGCATCCACCGCATCCGGCCTGCCCGAGCCGGGCACAGCGCCGGCAACGCCGCTTGCACGCGTACGCATCCCGCATCTGCAGCAGATGAAGGATCGCGGCGAGCGCTGGGCGATGCTCACCGCGTACGACATGTACACCGCGCAGGTCTTCGAAGAGGCGGGCATTCCCGTGCTCCTCGTCGGCGACTCGGCCTCGAACAACGTGCTGGGCAATGAGAGCTCGCTGCCGGTCACCGTCGACGAGATGATCATGCTGACGCGTGGGGTCTCACGAGCTGCGAGGCGGGCGCTGATCGTCGTCGACCTGCCTTTCGGGTCATATCAGGCCTCGCCTGAGCAGGCGTTTCTGACTGCAGCACGCTTTCTCAAAGAGGCGGGCGCTCACGCGGTCAAGCTCGAAGGCGGGGTCGAGGTCGTGCCGCAGGTCGAGAAACTCGTGCACAGCGGCGTGCCCGTGATGGCGCACATCGGGTTCACGCCGCAATCTGAGCACCAGCTCGGCGGCTATCGCGTGCAGGGCAGGGGAGACGACGGAGCCCGTCTCATCGCCGACGCCCGAGCGCTCGAGGCAGCCGGTGCATTCGCCGTCGTGCTCGAGATGGTGCCCGCAGCCGTCGCCGCAGAGGTCACCGCTGCGCTGCGCATTCCGACCGTCGGCATCGGCGCCGGCGCGGGATGCGACGCTCAAGTGCTGGTCTGGCAGGACATGGCCGGGCTGCGCGCCGGCCGTATGCCGCGCTTCGTCAAGCAGTATGCAGACGTTCGCGGCGCGCTGGTGGATGCAGCGCGTGCGTATGCCGCCGATGTCGCCTCGGGCGCCTTTCCCGGGCCTGAGCATCAGTTCTGAACGGCTTGATCAGTCGAGCAGGACGACGAGCTTGCCGTGCGCCTGACCGGATTCCATCAGAGCATGCGCTTCTCGAATCTGGTCGAGAGAGAACACCCGGTCGATCGGCACGACCGTGCGGCCGGCCTCGACGTCATCGAGATACTGCTGCAGCACGTCCACTGGCAGATCACCCGCGTCGCCTGAGTAAGCCGTCAGACGCACACCGCGGGGAATGTAGTCGATGGGGTAGAAGTCTTTGACCGTCCATTGGTTCGAGAGCATCCCTGTGAAGCAGACGACCCCGTGCACACGGGTGGCGCGCAGGGTGTCCGGGAGTGTCGGCGTGCCGACCAGCTCGAGTGCCGCGTCGACGCCCTCGGGCAGCACCGAGCGCACCTGGGGTGCGACGGCTCCGTCGTCTATGAGCACGTGATCGACGCCGGCGGCTCTGAGCGCATCGGCTTTGGCCGGGCTGCGTGTGGTCGACAGCACCGTCAGCCCCTGGCGTTTGGCGAGAACGGCTGCCGCGAGCCCCACCGACGACGTGCCCCCGCGCACCAGCAGGCTCTGCGCGGCCTGCACGTCGAGGCCGATGGTGAGTGAGCCGTGTGCCGTCTGCAACATCTCCGGGATCGCGCCGAGCGTGGCCCAGTCGAGAGCCGAGTGAAAGGGGATGACCTGATGAACCGGCACGCAGGTGTACTGCGCGTAGCCGCCGTCGAAAGTGCGCCCCATGCCCCCCATGAGCGTCATGACCTGCTGCCCACGGGCGAAACGACCCGACGGGTCGTCGTCGATGACTCCGGTGGCCTCGATGCCGAGCACCCGGGGATAGGTCACGGCGGGGCCGGCGAACCCGAGGCGTGTATGCAGTTCTGAACGGTTGAGACCGAACGCCTTCACCGTGATGCGCACCCACCCAGGCGCCGGCACTGGGATGGGCAGGTCACGAATGTGCAGATTGGCCACCGGCCCCGGGGCATCGAGAACGACTGCGCGCATGGTGTTCATGTCTGCTCCCGAACTGAGCGTGAGGTGGGCCCGAGCTGGTCACGCAGCCACGTGAGCTCTGCTCTGCGGGCCGCGCGAGCGGTCACGAGGATGCCTTGGCGGTAGGGATCGGTAATCTCGGCTGCACGCAGGGGTCGGTCTGCGTCGAAGAAGAAGCCGACCGGCTGGTCGAGAAAGTCGAGGCGGCGCTGCAGCACGGCGCGACGCTCGAAATCGTCGGGCAGGAGCGACAGGAAGGCCAGCACGATGAAGAACCGTGCGCCGTCGGTGATGTCATGGCCCGAGGCGGCACGCAGCCGCTGCAGCAGCTGCTCATGCCCGCGCTCCGTCAGGTGCAGGGTTCGCCGCGTGGTCGCCCCACGCCCGGTCTCGAGAGTCTGGAGGAGCGCTCCCGACGCGATGAGACGGTTGATCGCCGGATAGATCGTTCCGTCACTGATGGCACGCGCATACCCGTGCAGGCGGTTCATCCGGCGCCTCAGCTCGTACCCGTGCAACGGGCCCTCGGCCAGAAAACCCAGAATCATCAACTCGATCACGTCTCCGACTGTAGCACCACGATTCGAGGCACAACGATCAGAGGTATAAGCTTGAGCTGCGCATCTGCCGAACGATCAGACTGCCGGGCCGAGCGCTGCACAGGGCTTGGGCGTCTGCCGGTTCGAGCTGCGTGAACACGGCGCTCAGCGAGCGGCAGGCCCAGGGAACGGCGGAAGGAATCCGGATGATCGAGTTCACGTCCGTGGCGAAGACGTACCCTGGCGGATCTGTCGCGGTCAGGAACTTCACACTGACCGTACCGTCGCATCGCACGGTGGCGCTGGTCGGCTCATCCGGGTCAGGCAAGACCACGCTGCTGCGCATGGTCAACCGCATGGTCGAGCCCTCGTCCGGCCGAGTGCTCATCGATGGTGAGGATGTACGCGCGCGCGACGCCGTGGCCCTGCGCCGGTCGATCGGCTATGTGCTGCAGGCCGGCGGCCTGCTGCCGCACCGCACTGTGCTCGACAACGTCGCCACGGTGCTGCGTCTCAACGGCACGAGGCGGGCACAGGCCCGCATCCGCGCCACCGAGCTGATGCAACGCGTCGGGCTCGATCCCGCCCTCTCAGAGCGATATCCCGCAGAGCTGAGCGGCGGTCAGCAGCAACGCGTCGGCGTGGCACGCGCCCTGGCGCCTGATCCGAACATCCTGTTGATGGACGAGCCGTTCGGCGCAGTCGACCCGATCGTTCGACGAGAGCTGCAGGATGAGCTGCTGAGGCTGCAGGCCGATCTCGGCAAGACCATCGTGTTCGTCACCCACGACGTCGACGAAGCATTCCGCCTCGGCGACGAGGTGGTCGTGCTGCACGATCACGGCGTGATCGCGCAGCAGGGAAGCCCGGCAGAGATTCTCGCCGCCCCCGCCAACGGTTTCGTCGCAGACTTCATCGGTGCCGATCGTGCCGAGCGCACGCTGCACGAGAAGATCGTCGAGGGCCGTTCGATCGTGCTCGACGGCCACGGCCGCCCGGTAGGAGTGATGGCGCCGTGACCTGGCTGACGCTCAACTGGCCGCAGGTCGTCGACCTGCTTCGCAGTCATGTGATGCTGAGCCTTCCGGCGATCGCACTCAGTGTGCTCATCGCCGTTCCGCTGGGTCGTCTCGCGTTCCGTCGACCTCGTATCGGCACTCCACTGCTGAGTGCCGCGACACTGCTCTATGCGATTCCGGCACTGCCCCTGCTGATCGTCATCCCGGCCATTCTCGGCATTCCTCTGCGGTCTGCGGCGACGATGACCATCGCATTGACCGTTTACGGAGTAGCTTTGCTGGTGCGCACCGCTGCCGACGCCTTCTCCACCGTCGAGCCCCACACCCGCGATGCCGCGATCGCGATCGGCCACTCGCCTCGTGCGGTGTTCTGGCAGGTGGATCTGCCACTCGCAGTGCCCGTGCTGATCTCGGGCGTACGTGTCGTGGCCGTCTCAACGATCGCGCTGGTCACCATAGGTGCTCTGATAGGCGTGCCCAGTCTCGGAACTCTGCTCACTGACGGATTCCAGCGCGGCATCACCGCTGAGGTCGTTACCAGCGTCGTGGCTACGGTGCTGCTGGCCCTGCTGGTCGATGTCCTGCTCTCTGTCCTCGGGCGGGCGCTGACACCTTGGCAGCGCAGTCTGCGACGACGTCGGAGGTCGGCATGAGTCTGCTGATCGATACGGTGGCATGGCTCACCGATCCTTCGAATTGGGCCGGCGCCGGCGGCATTCCCAGGCGAACCCTTGAGCACCTGGCCATCACCGGTGTCTCGATAGCCGCGGCAGGGATCGTCGCCCTGCCAGCCGGGGTGCTGATCGGACACACCCACCGCGGAGCGGCCACCATCGGTGCGATCACCGGTGCTGCTCGCGCGATTCCCACACTGGGACTGCTCACCCTGTTCGGTCTTGCACTCGGCATCGGGGTCCAGGCTCCGACACTCGCCCTCATCATACTGGCGATGCCCTCGCTGCTGGCCGGTGCATACGCCGGCGTGCAGGCGATCGAGCCGGCCGTTCCAAGCGCTTCCCGTGCCATCGGCATGAGCCCCCTCCAAGTCATTCGCCTCGTCGAGGTGCCGCTGGCGCTGCCGGTCATCGTCGGCGGACTGCGCGCGGCCACTCTGCAGGTCGTGGCCACGGCGACTCTCGCTGCGTACACCGCAGACACCGGGTTGGGGCGCTATCTGTTCACTGGGCTCAAATCACGCGACTACGCCCAGATGCTCGGGGGCGCTGTGCTGGTCATCGCGCTGGCCCTGCTGCTCGAGCTCTCCCTTGCCGCGCTGCAGCGTCTCTCAGCTCATCGTGCCAACCCTGCACAGCTGTCTGCTCGACAGCGTTGACCACCATCAAGAAGAAGGAACACAGAACATGTCACATCGGTCCAAGGTCATCACACTCGGCGCACTCGCGCTCACCGGATCCCTCGCGTTGACCGGCTGCGCCGGAAACGATCCCCTCTCATCCGGCAGCGACGAGGGCTCGTCGTCGAAGACAATCGTCATCGGCTCACAGGATTACTACTCGAATGAGATCATCTCCGAAATCTACGCCCAGGCGCTCGAAGGAGACGGATTCACCGTCGACCGTCAGTTCCGCATCGGGCAGCGAGAGGCGTACCTGCCTGAGATCGAGTCGGGCAAGATCGACCTCTTTCCTGAGTACACGGGGAATCTGCTGCAGTACTGGAAGCCAGATACCACTGCACGCCTGGCTGACGACGTCTACGGCGAACTGCAGAACGCGACTCCCGACGGTCTGCGCGTGCTCGACCAGTCGGATGCCAGCGATCAGGATTCCTATACCGTCACCCGGCAGTTCGCCGATCAGTGGAAGCTGAGCACGATCGATGACCTCGCCAACGTCACCGTGCAGATGACGCTCGGGGCCAACTCTGAGGCCGAGACACGCCCCTATGGCCCGAAAGGACTGCTCGACACCTACGGCATCACCATCGGTTTCACCCCGATCGAAGACGCCGGCGGCCCCCTGACCGTCAAAGCGCTCAAAGACGGAGACGTCCAGATCGCGAACATCTACACCGCAGACCCGGCGATCTCAGCCGACGATCTGGTCTCACTGACTGACACGAAAGGCCTCTTCCTCGCCTCGCATGTGGTGCCTCTGGCCAGCGACAACGTTGATGACAAAGCCGCTGCGATCATCAACAAGGTCAGCGCTGCGATGACCACCGACGACCTCATCGCGCTCAATGCACGCAGCGTCAACGAAGGCCTGCCGGCCAGCACCATCGCATCCGACTGGCTGGGACAGCAGGATCTCAACTGATCGTCCGGCGACGAACGAAGACTCCCGCCCGGGCGCAGTCATGCTCAGGAGACTCAGGAGCCGCCTGCACGGCCGAGGAGTCGGCTCTCTGCGACACAGCTTGGGCAACGTGGCCGACGGGGGAGCGAACGATTGAGGCGCCGCACCGATCCGCTGGGCCTGGTCGACGACATCATGGCCAGCAGCCTGATCGTCACGCTCGCTCCTCGACATCACATCGGTGCGATCAGTAGCTGAAGCCCGTTGACGCGACGAGGAGTCCACGCGCAGAAGGAGCCTGCGGAGACTCACCTCGTCCGTAGCACAAGACGGCCCATCTCGACCGCACGAAGCAGACATGAGTCCAGTTTGCCTCCACGGAGGCCGACTGCGAGCCATCGACAGTGTGACCCATAGAGAGCCGCACATCAAGAGAGAAGCTTCTGCACAAGTGGGCTCAACCGCAGCCGCTGGCAGCCGCATACGTCACAATCCGTGGCATAGGCCGCGTATCGCGACGATAGTCGCCGCACAGGAAGGGCGCGGGGAATGGCCACATCACGAGCCAGCAGCAATCGAAGTCATCGAGATGGATCTGCGATTACCAGCGCCCACGAAGAAAGCCCCGACTCTTCGCGAACCGGGGCTTTCTCGACGACTGTTGTGGAGCCTGCGGGAATCGAACCCGCGACCTCCTGCTTGCAAAGCAGGCGCTCTACCAATTGAGCTAAGGCCCCGCGTGCTCGCCTTATGATTCTGCACGAGCCTGAGACTACGGCAAGTCTGCAACCACGACGAGATTCACCAGAGTGCGCATTGGTGGGCCTACCTGGACTTGAACCAGGGACCTCTTCGTTATCAGCGAAGCGCTCTAACCACCTGAGCTATAGGCCCAATGCACAGCACCAGAAAAGCTTAACGTATAACCGGCGCTGCGCACAAGTCGAGATGCACGCGGGCATCCCGACCCGTGAGATCGCTACTTGACGTTGCTGAACGTGAGCTTCACGCCGCCCACGATGCGCGCCACCGCGTTGTAGATCACGGCCATCAGCCCACCGCCAAGCGTGCCGAAGATCACGGTCACGACGCCGGCCAGCAGAGTCAGACCCAGAACGCGACCGAAGCTGAAGATGCGCGCGACGTTCTCAGAACCGTCACTCGTCGTCGTCGAGAGCAGGTCGTTGATCGGCTGGAACATGCCCAGCTGAGCCACGAAGAGCCACAGCACGAACGAGCAGACCAGTTCGACGATCATCAGCGCCAGACTGAGCAGAAACGACACCTTCAGCGCCGACCAGGCGTTGATACCAGAGAGGCGCAGGTGCACCAGACGACGTGAGGCCTTCGCGCCAGAGCCACCCACCGGCGGGGGAGTCATGTTCATATTGTGGGTTCCTCTCACTGCTCTTCAGCCACAGCGGGCTGATCAGTGTCTTCAGTTGACGGCTCGACCGCTGCGGCTGCCTCGGCACCCGCTTCGGCATCAGCCACGGCCTCAGCCTCATCGAGGCTGTGCTCTTCGTTGCGCGCGACCGAGATCACATGGTCTTTTCCGTCGGCGCGCACGAAGACGACACCCATCGTATCGCGTCCCTTGGCCGGCACCTCCGCGACCGACGAGCGAATCACCTTGCCACCCGCGAGCACCACGAGCACTTCGTCGTTCTCGCAGACGATCAGCGCTCCGGCGAGATCGCCGCGGTCATCGTTCAGCTTGGCCACCTTGATGCCCTTGCCGCCTCGACCCTGCACGCGATACTGGTCGACCGCTGTGCGCTTGGCATACCCGCCCTCGGTGACCACGAAGACGAACTGCTCCGCAGCATCCGCATCGGCCGGAATCACCGACGCCGACAGCAGCGAGTCGCCCGCCCGGAAAGTGATGCCCTTCACACCCGAGGTGTCGCGGCCCATCGGGCGCAGCGTGTCGTTGTCTGCGACGAAGCGCAGGCTCAGGCCCTTGCGCGACACAAGCAGGATCTCGTCGTCGTCGTTCACCAGCAGCGCCGAGACGAGCTGGTCGTCGTCACGCAGGTTCACGGCGATGAGGCCAGCCGAACGCGGTGAGTCGTAGGCCTCGAGCCGGGTCTTCTTGACCAGACCGTTGCGCGTCGCGAGCACCAAGTACTGCGCCTGGTCGTAGCCCGAGATGTCAAGCACCTGCGTGACCGTCTCATCGGGGTTCAGGGCGAGCAGGTTCGCGACGTGCTGCCCCTTCGAGTCGCGGCCGGCCTCGGGCACTTCGTACGCCTTCGCGCGGTAGACCCGGCCGGCGTCGGTGAAGAAGAGCAGCCAGTGGTGCGTCGTGGTCACGAACAGGTGGTCGACGATGTCGTCGGCCCGCAGCTGCGCGCCCTTGATGCCCTTGCCGCCGCGGTGCTGCGAACGGTAGTTGTCCGAGCGGGTGCGCTTAATGTACCCGCCGCGAGTCATCGTGACGACGACCTCTTCTTCGGGAATCAGATCCTCCATCGACATGTCGCCGTCGAAGCCGAGCTGGATCGCGGTGCGGCGGTCGTCGCCGTACTTGGCGACGATCTCGCCGAGTTCCTCGCCGACGATCTCGCGCTGGCGCGCCTCGCTGGCCAGAATCGCGTTGTACTCGGCGATCTTGGCCTGCAGCTCGTTGTACTCGTCGGTGATCTTCTGCCGCTCGAGCGCTGCGAGCTGACGCAGCTGCATGTTCAGAATGGCGCGCGCCTGCAGGTCGTCGATGCCCAGCAGCTTCTTCAGGCCTTCGCGGGCGTCTTCGACGGTGGCGGATGCGCGAATCAGGGCGATGACCTCGTCGAGCGCATCGAGGGCCTTGAGGTAGCCCTCCAAGATGTGTGCGCGTTCCTCGGCCTTGCGCAGACGGAACTTGGTGCGCCGAACGATGACCTCGATCTGGTGCGTGATCCACAGGCTGATGAACTGGTCGATCGAGAGGGTGCGCGGCACCCCGTCGACCAGTGCGATCATGTTCGCGCCGAAGTTGTCCTGCAGCTGCGTGTGCTTGTACAGGTTGTTCAGCACGACCTTGGCCACCGCGTCGCGCTTGAGCACGATCACCAGGCGCTGGCCGGTGCGGCCCGAGGTCTCGTCGCGGATGTCGGCGATGCCCGAGACGCGTCCGTCTTTCACAAGCTCGGCGATCTTGATCGCCAGGTTGTCGGGGTTCACCTGGTACGGCAGCTCGGTGATCACGAGACAGGTGCGGTTGTGGATCTCTTCGATGTTCACCACAGCGCGCATCGTGATCGACCCGCGACCGGTTCGGTAGGCCTGCTCGATGCCTTTGCGACCCAGCACCAGCGCGCCGGTGGGGAAGTCCGGGCCCTTGATGCGCTGAATCAGGGCGTCCTGCAGCTCTTGGCGCGACGCATCCGGATGCTCGAGCGACCACTGCACGCCTTCGGCGACCTCACGCAGGTTGTGCGGCGGAATGTTCGTGGCCATGCCGACCGCGATGCCCACCGAGCCGTTGACCAACAGGTTCGGGAACCGGCTGGGCAGCACGACCGGCTCCTGCGTCTTGCCGTCGTAGTTGTCCTGGAAGTCGACCGTGTCTTCGTCGATGTCGCGCACCAGCTCGAGCGCGAGCGGCGCCATCTTCGTCTCGGTGTATCGCGGCGCGGCGGCGGGATCGTTGCCCGGCGAGCCGAAGTTGCCCTGGCCGAGCGCGAGCGGATAGCGCAGGCTCCACGGCTGCACCAGACGTACGAGGGTGTCGTAGATCGCCGAGTCGCCGTGCGGGTGGTACTGGCCCATGACCTCGCCGACCACACGCGAGCACTTCGAGAAGGCCTTGTCAGGTCGGTAGCCGCCGTCGAACATGCCGTAGATGACACGGCGGTGCACCGGCTTCAGACCGTCGCGCACGTCGGGCAGCGCACGCCCCACGATGACGCTCATCGCATAGTCGAGGTATGACTTCTGCATCTCGACGTTGAGGTCGACCTGCGAGATGTGCCCGTGGTTGTGGGTGCTGCCTGCGCTGCCGAACGAGACGCCCGAGTTCGGCGTCACGCCGGTGCTCTGGTCGTCGGTGCCCGGGTTCTCGGGGCCCTGTGTGTCGTCTGCCATGTTCTGCTTGTCTCTTTCGTCTGTGCGATTCGAGTGTGCGATGCGGATGCTGGGGTCACGCGCCTGAGCGCGTCACGGCCGTCAGATGTCCAGGAATCGCACGTCTTTCGCGTTGGTCTGGATGAAGGTGCGTCGTGAGTCGACGTCTTCACCCATCAGCACCGAGAACACCTCGTCGGCCTGGGCCGCGTCTTCGAGCTGCACCTGCAGCAGCGTGCGCGACTCGGGGTTCATGGTGGTCTCCCAGAGCTCTTCGTAGTTCATCTCGCCGAGGCCTTTGTACCGCTGGATGCCGGAGTCTTTCGGCAGACGGTGACCCGCGCCCTTGCCCTCGGCGAGCAGTTCGTCACGCTCTTCGTCGGAGTAGGCGAACTCATGCTCGCGATCGCTCCATTTGAGTCGATACAGCGGAGGCTGGGCGAGAAAGACGTGGCCCTGCTCGATCAGCGGCCGCATATAGCGGAAGAAGAACGTGAGCAGCAGCGTCGCGATGTGTGCACCGTCGACGTCGGCGTCGCTCATCAGCACGATCTTGTGGTAGCGCAGCTTGTCGTAGTTGAACTCCTCGCCGATGCCGGCGCCGAACGCCGTGATCATGGCCTGGATCTCGTTGTTCTGCAGTGCGCGGTCAAGACGCGCCTTCTCGACGTTGAGGATCTTGCCTCGCAGCGGCAGAATCGCCTGAGTCTCGGGGTTTCGGCCCTGCACCGCAGAGCCGCCTGCCGAGTCACCCTCGACGAGGAAGATCTCGCAGATCTCAGCGTTCTTCGACGAGCAGTCTTTGAGCTTGCCGGGCATGCCGCCCGACTCGAGCACGCTCTTGCGCCGGGTGGCCTCACGGGCCTTGCGTGCGGCGAGACGTGCCTGCGAGGCCTGCATGCCTTTGCGCACGATGTCTTTGGCCTGCTGCGGGTTGCGGTCGAACCAGTCGGCGAGCTGCTCTCCGGTGACCTTCTGCACGAACGCCTTGGCCTCGGTGTTGCCGAGCTTGGTCTTGGTCTGACCCTCGAACTGCGGCTCGCCGAGCTTGATCGAGACGACGGCGGTGAGTCCCTCTCGCACGTCGTCGCCCGAGAGGTTCTCGTCTTTGTCTTTGAGGATGCCCTTCTCACGCCCGTACTTGTTGATCAGCGTGGTGAGCGCGGCGCGGAAGCCCTCTTCGTGCGTGCCGCCCTCATAGGTGTTGATCGTGTTGGCGTAGGTGTGCACGCTCTCGGTGTACGCGGTCGTCCACTGCATGGCCACCTCGAGCGACAGACGCTTCTCGGTGTCTTCGGCCTCGAAGTCGATGATCGGGTCGTTGATGACCTCGGCCTTCTTGCTCGAGTTCAGAAACTCGACGTAGTCGACCAGACCGTGTTCGTAGTGGTACTTGACCTCGACCGGCTCTTCGCCGCGCAGGTCGGTGAGGGTGATGGTCAGTCCCTTGTTCAGAAAGGCCATCTGCTGAAAGCGCTGCCGCAGGGTCTCGAAGTCGTAGACCACGGTCTCGAAGATCTCGGGATCGGCCCAGAACGTCTGTGACGTGCCGGTCTCTGTGGTGGCCTCGCCACGCTCAAGTGCGGCGACCGGCTGCCCGCCGTCGCGGAACGACTGACGCCACACGTAGCCGTCGCGTTTGACGACGGTCTCGACTCTGACCGACAGCGCGTTGACGACCGAGATGCCCACGCCGTGCAGACCGCCAGAGACCGCATAGCCGCCGCCGCCGAACTTGCCGCCCGCATGCAGCACCGTCATGACCACTTCGACGGTCGACTTGTGCTCAGTGGGGTGCTCGGCGACCGGAATGCCGCGTCCGTTGTCGACCACCCGCACACCGTTGTCGGGCAGCAGCGTCACCTCGATGTGCGTCGCGAAACCGGCGAGGGCCTCATCGACGCCGTTGTCGACGACTTCGTACACCAGATGGTGCAGCCCGCGCGGGCCGGTCGATCCGATGTACATGCCGGGGCGCTTGCGAACCGCCTCCAGGCCTTCGAGAACGGTGATGTCACTGGCATCGTAGGAATGCGGCTCTTGAGTCATCGCGACGTGGTGCTCCTGGTTCTGTGGTGTGACCGACTCTGACGCAGAATCGTCACAGCTCAACTCACCCATTCTATCAAGAATCCGTCTCAACGGGCCGTATTGCCGCCTCAGAGCGAATGACCAGTCCTCCGCGTACAGACCCACGCCAGATCAAGGGGTTCGCGTTCAGACACCGCTCGTACGATCCGCGGCCGTACCCCACCGCGAACAGGCGGGCAGAGAGTCATCCGTAGGTGTCGCGCGGCCCGCGCCCGTTCACCGAGCGGATGCCTCGCTTCCACGAGGGCGCATCCGGCCCGATGAATCGCATGTCGGTGACCTCGACCTCGGGCAGCAGCTCGGCGATGCGGCCGATCAGACGGCTCTTCATCAGCCGCAGACTGGCCGCCCACGACGTCGACTCGCAGCGCACCTCGACCACGGTTCCGTTCAGCCGCGCGCTGGTGCGCTGCGCGACGTCCTCGCCCACGATGGTGTGCCATTCGCTCGCCAGCCGCGCCTTCTCGAGCGTCGGCTCCCAGCCTCGATCCTGGGCGAGCCGCCCGAGCACCTGGCCGATGCCGCGAAAGTCGCGGCCGGCCGCGAAGGGCTCGTCCGACCCGTCGCCGCGAAGGTTCCGGGTGCCCGGGCGGGCACCGCGGCGGGCGAAGATGCGGCGCATGCGCAGATAGACGAGGGATGCCTCATCGCGAATCTCGGCCATCGTCACCTCGCTCTGCGTTTGGGTGCACGTCGTCCGCAGTCGCGACCTCGACGTTTCCGTAGACGACCCCGTCGCCGGTCAGCTCGCCATGAGCCACGTGCACCGTTCTCGTCTCACGATCGCCGAAGCTCGGCACATCGTCAAGCACCGCGGCGGTGATCAGCACCTGCTCGTAGCCCGCAGCCAGCTCGATGAGTCGGCTGCGGCGGGCGCTGTCGAGCTCGGCGAACACGTCGTCGAGAATGAGCACGGGGTCACCTGCGGGGGAGGCCAGGCGCAGCGCCTCGGCCCCGGCGAGCCGCAGAGCGAGCGCGAGCGACCAGCTCTCGCCGTGACTCGCATACTCGCGGGCAGGCAGATCGTTGATCGACAGCAGCAGGTCGTCGCGGTGCGGCCCGACCGTGGTGACGCCGCGGTCGAGGTCGATGTCGCGAGCGGCACGCAGGCGGTCGGCGAACGCGGAGCGCACATGCTCGAGGTCGCCCGGGCGATCGGCCACCGTGTTCGTGACCAGCTGCGCGGTGGCTCTGGCGTCGGTGTCGGCGATCAGGTCGTAGAGGCGGTTGAGCGGTTCGGCCAGGCGTGCGACCAGGTCGGCACGCTGCACCAGCAGTTGGGCTCCGAGGTCGACGAGCTGCTCGTCCCAGATGTCGAGGGTGTTGAGCCCTGCGGCCGCGGTGCGTGCCGACCGCGCCGATTTCAGCAGGGTGTTGCGCTGTCGCAGCACACGCTCATAGTCGCCGAGCGTCTCGGCGAAACGGGCGCGGGTGCCCACACAGAGCTCGTCGAGAGCACGACGCCGCACCTCGGGGCCGCCTTTGACCAGGGCGAGATCCTCGGGAGCGAAGAGCACCGTCGAGAATTGGCCCTGCGCCTCGCCGACGCGTTTGGGGGCACGGTTGATGCGGATGCGATTGGGGCCGTCGAGATTCAGCTGCGCGTCGATCTGCAGCTGACGGCCTTCGTGCAGCACCGTCGCACGCACCACGGCCTGGCGCTGGCCGGCACGCACCATGGGCGCATTGCTCGAGACGCGATGCGAGCCGAACACCGAAAGATAGCGCACCGCCTCGACGAGATTGGTCTTGCCCTGGCCGTTTCGGCCGGCGAAGACCCAGATCTGCGGCCCCAGAGTGAGCTCGGCGCGCGTGTAGTTGCGAAAGTCGTGCACCTGGAGCGACTGCACGTACACAGCGGCTCGCTAGCGCAGCAGCAGGTTCGGCTGCAGCAGGTACTTGAACGCACCCGGCTGCTCGCCGTCTTTGCTGGTCTGGCCCGTGATCAGCACGGGGCCGGGCTTGTGCGGGTTGTCGGTCTTGGTGAAGGCCATCTTGGCGAACTCGCAGCGAGTGGAGTTCAGCCCGTCGATCAGAAACTGCGGCTTCATCGAGATGACGACCTCGTCACCGGTGAGAAACGCCTCGACACGCTCTCGAGCCTGCGCCTGGTCGTTGCCTGCTGCATCGAGCGTGACGCCGTCGAGGTTGAAGGTGAAGCGCAGCGGGCTCTCGCGATCGAGCACCAGCGAGACGCGGCGCACGGCCTCGATCAGCTCGGCGGTGTTGACCACGGCGTAGTTCTCGACGGTGTCGGGGAACAGTCGGCGAACGGGCGGGTAGTTGCCTTTGATCAGCAGCGACGTGACGGTGCGTCGGTTCGCGCTGAATGCGATGATCTCGCGATCGTCGTTCTTGATCAGAGCGACTTTGACGCTGCCCTGATGCGCGAAGGTCTTGGCGACCTCGTTCAGCGTGCGCGCAGGAACCAGAGCATTGCCCTCAGCCTGTCCGTCGTTGTTCCACTCGATGCCGCGCACGGCGACGCGGTAGCGGTCGGTGGCCAGGAACGTCAGTTCGCTCTCGTCGATCTCGATCTGCACGCCGGTGATGACCGGGGTGACGTCGTCGCGTGATGCGGCGACGGCCACCTGGGCGATCGCGTCGGCGAACTTCTCGGCGTCGACCGTGCCGACCCACTGATCGATCTGCGGCAGGCTCGGGTACTCCTCGAGCGGCATGGTGTAGAGCTCGAAGCGTGCTGCGCTGCTGACGACGAGCAGTTTTCCGTCTTCGAGCGAGAGGGTGACCTCGTCGCCGGGAAGCTTCGACGAGATGTCGGCGAGCAGGCGCCCGCTGACCAGGACGCTGCCCTCTGTCTCGATGTCTGCTGCCACAGCGGTCTGCGATGAGACCTCATAGTCGAAGGTGGCCAGATGCAAATCGCCGCCCTGTGCTTCGAGAAGAATGCCACCGAGGATCGGCAGGGTTGTGCGCTGAGGCAGCAGTTTCACCGCGAAAGAGACGGCCTCTGCGAGCAGGTCACGATTGATCTGGAGTTTCACGGATGCCTCTCTGTCGGAACTGCTGTCTTGGCCAGCGCATACCGCTGCACCCGCGCGACGTCTCGTCACTGAGACGATCGACGGTTCGGCCTGGTGCGCGGCGTGTCGCCGATCGCAGGCACAGAGGTACTGGTATGCGCGTGAGCGCACCCACCATCTTCGCACAATTCTGCGGCGACACAATTCTGGTGTGTCAGTGTGCGGCTCGAGGTGTTCCTCTCCGCTCAGAACCGTTGAGACAGCGACTATGAGATCAGAGCATGCGTCTCTTATTGAGAATCAGCAAGTGAGCGCTGAAACAGACGTGCAGCAGAGCTGCTCTTCTGCAATGTGCTCGACCATCGCTGTGGTGACGATGATCGTCGCTCTTCATGAGTACATCTTTCCCAGGCTTGCCGAGTGGGGGAAGAGAAGGTTCGTAGAGAGTTCGCTGTTGAAAGATGTAACTCTGCAAGGTTAACAACGCTTGTGGATTCCGTGCATGACCTGCTGTCGGCCAGAGAAAACCTGGGAACGACATCGATGTAGTTTGTGCACAGCTTGTGGAGAGCGCTGTGGAGAAAAGAGCGTGGTTCTGGTCAGAAGCGGCGTCTATGCACAAAAAACGTCGATTTCTCCCCAGTTCGGCCCAGTTATCCACAGATCTGTGGAGAGATATGTGGATAAAGTCGCGTATTTGGTGGTTTTCTTGGTTATCCACAGGGTGTGGACAAACCCGTGGATAGTTGCGGTCGCCCAAAACTACATCGGTGTAACTTGTGGAATTCACCTGTGGATTGTGGATAACTCGATCATCCGCCAGCAACCTGTCGTTCACCTTCGTGGCCGTGTCTACAGGGCGATTGAGAGACTCTCTGTGCCGGCGGAATGTGTCCCCCTGCGGCTCGAACTGTGCGCAGGGGGTGTGCAAGTGAGCAGGGGCGGGTGCATATGAGAGGCGCGGATCGGTGTTCTGGAGCGAGGGCGCACCGGAGGAGCTGTGCGTCCAGTGCGACGATGGCACCGGCACACTGTGGGTCGACGGCGGCCGCTTTCTCTGACGCCGGCGGGATGACCCCTCAGAAGGGGGCTGGCGAACCGCCAGCCGGGACAGCCCGCGGTCTAGCGGTGCGCCTGCTTCACAGCGGTCGAGATGTCGGTGACCTGGGTATAGATGTTGCGCTTCTCCTGCATCAGGCGCGAGATCTTGTTGTTGGCGTACATCACGGTCGTGTGATCGCGATTGCCGAAGATCTGCCCGATCTTGGGCAGCGAGAGGCTGGTGAGCTCACGGCAGATGTACATCGCGATCTGGCGAGCCAGCGCGATCTGCTGTGAGCGTGAGGTGCCTACGATGTCATTGACGCTCAATGAGAAATAGGTCGCCGTGGTCTGAATGATCGTGTCGGGGTCGACCAGGTTGTCGTCGGCCAGCGTGATCATGTCTTTCAGCGCCGTCTGCGCCAGGGGAAAGTCGATCGGCTTCTGCTCGATGCTCGCATAGGCGATCACTCGCAGCAGCGTGCCCTCGAGCTCGCGGATGTTCGAAGACACCTTGCTGGCGATCAGCTCCAGGATGTCTCCGGGCACTTCCATCTGTTCGCTCTCGGCCTTGCGGCGCAGAATCGCGATGCGCGTCTCGAGATCGGGTGCCTGCACATCGGTTGTGAGGCCCCACTCGAATCTCGAGGTCATGCGCTCCTGAAAGCCGGTCAGCTGTTTGGGCGGCAGATCGCTGGTGATCACCAACTGCTTGTTGTGATCGTGCAGATTGTTGAAGGTGTGGAAGAAGGCCTCCTGAGTGGAGTCCTTTCCCTGCAGAAACTGGATGTCGTCGATGAGCAGCACGTCGATGTCGCGATAGCGCGACTGGAACTCGGCCGCCTCGTTGCGCTGAATCGAGTTGATGAAGTCGTTGGTGAACTCTTCAGAGCTCACATAGAGCACTCGGATGTCGGGAAACAGGCTGATCGCGTAGTGGCCGATCGCATGCAGCAGATGGGTCTTGCCCAGTCCGGACTCGCCATAGATGAAGAGTGGGTTGTAGGCCTTGGCCGGGGTCTCGGCGACGGCGAAGGCAGCCGCGTGTGCGAAGCGGTTCGAAGCGCCGATCACGAAGCTGTCGAAGGTGTACTTGGGGTTGAGTCGATTGCCGTTGCCGCCGGCCGTCGGTTTGGGGGCGGTCGCCTGCACCGTCGGCACGCTCGGTCGAATCGGCGCTGCCGGCGACGTGGTCGCCGAGGGCTGTGTGGCGGATGTGCCGCTCGCCTCCGCCTCAGGGGTGTCGGCCGTGATGAGGCCGGTGACGCTTGCGGTCGCAGCTCCGGGCTGGGCCGCAGCGGCGGCATCCGTCGTCGACGTCGGGGCGGGAGCATGCGGATCGATGTCGAGCGCATGCAGACTCGGCTGCCGGGTCGAGGGCTTCTGCGGCGTCTGCTTGCTGACCATCTCGCGCAGCGACGAGTTGACGACCACGGCGAAGCTGGTGATGGCGGGGCCATCGGGCTGAACGGTGGAGAGCGCACGCATCACGGCGTTGCGTGCCCGATGCTCGATCATCTCTCGGGCGAGTTCGTCTGGCACTTCGAGAAGAATGGTGTCGCCGATGGCGCCTTTGGGATGGATCAGCCCGATGAAGCCGGAGAGCTGTCCGGTGATGTCGGGGTCGGACTGCAGGGCCTCGGCCATCTGCTGCCAGAAGCCCTCCGGGTCTGCTGTCGCATCGATCTGCGGCATGATGCACTCCCGGCCCTTTGTCACGATTCCACAGGGTTATGCACAGGATTACCCACATGTGTATAACTGTGGAAAGCCACTCCTATTGAGCCGCTCCGGATACGCTAGCGCGCTCGGATGCTCTTCGCAAATCTTCCTGCGCGGATTTCGGCGTGTCAGAGCCGGGTTCGGCTCGCTCTGTGTGCATGATTGTGGATTGTCATGTTTGTCGGCTTGACCTGTACCAGGTTGATCGGTAGGTTTAACCGCTAGTTGCCCGAGTATATCGGCATGCCCTTTTACCATCTTTCGGAGAGATCATGAGCAAGAGAACGTTTCAGCCCAACAACCGTCGTCGCGCCAAGAAGCACGGCTTCCGCGCTCGTATGAGCACCCGCGCCGGCCGCTCGATTCTGTCGGCACGTCGTCGCAAGGGGCGCACAGAGCTCGCTGCGTAATACGCATGCTCGACCGACCGCATCGACTGAGAACATCCGCTGATTTCTCCAAAGTGAGTCGTCGCGGTCGTCGTCGTGGCACCAGGCACCTGTTAGTGCACCTGCTGGCCACCGACGACGATACGACCACGAGAATCGGGTTTGTCACCAGCCGGGCGGTCGGCAATGCCGTCCAACGCAATCTCGTGAAACGCAGACTCCGTGAGATCGCTCACGAACTGCTCGAGACGGCTCCCAGAGGATGGCTGATCGTGGTACGAGCGAAGCCCAATGCGGCGCGGGCCACTTATGGCGAGCTTTGTCACGAGGTTCGCGATGCCGTGCTCGGTCGTACCGAAACGAAGAGGGCGTCATGACGGTCAGTCCTGTTCCCTGTTCCACACTGCTGTGCGAGGTCGGGGTCTTCGTCTGGATGCTGCCGCGTCGTCTTGCCGTCTTGGTGCTGCGTGGCTACCGCCGATTCATCTCTCCGCTCTACGGAGACGTCTGCCGCTACTATCCGACCTGCTCGGCCTACGCCCTCGAAGCCTTCGAACGTCGAGGGTTCGTAATCGGCGCGGGGCTCACGGTCTGGCGGCTGCTGCGCTGTCAGCCGTTCTCAGCGGGAGGCGTCGATCCTGTGCCGTCAGGTCGTCATGAGCTCCAGCAAACGCATCACGCGCATGACGATGGCCTTCACCATCGGCGGTGACCTCACTGAGCCGTGGCATTGAGTGCCCGACATCACTAAAGACCAGCTGACCGCTTCAGACGAAAGAAGAACACGTGGATCTCATCGGTAGCATCCTGTGGCCCATCAAGTGGCTCATCGAGCTCGTGCTCGTGAGCTGGCATTGGGTCTGGGTCAACATCTTCGGCTTGGGAGCCTCTTCTGGCTGGGCGTGGACGCTCTCGATCATCGGTCTTGTGCTCATCGTCCGTGCGGCGATGATCCCGCTCTTCGTCAAGCAGATCAAGTCTTCTCGGGCATCGATGGAGCTCGCCCCGAAGGTGCGCGCGCTGCAGCAGAAGTACAAGGGCAAGAAAGACCAGCTGTCACGCCAGGCCATGGCTCAGGAGCAGATGGCCCTGTACAAAGACGCCGGCACGAACCCGATGGCGGGCTGTCTGCCCATGCTGGTGCAGATGCCGGTGTTCTTCGGCCTCTACACCGTTCTGCATGAGGCCGCGCAGGGGCACAGCGGCATCGGAGTGCTGAACGGCGACCTGGCCAATGACTTTCAGCATGGCTCGATCTTCGGCGCACAGCTGTCGACCACGTTGATGAACTCTATCAACGCCGATCCGATTCAGTGGCAGGTCGTGCTGCTCGCCGTCGTGCTGGTGATCTTCATGGTCTCGTCGCAGCTGTACACGAGTATTCAGATCATGGGCAAGAACATCTCGGAAGAGACGAAGGCGTCTCCGATGTTCCGGCAGCAGAAGATGCTCATGTACGGCATGCCGTTCCTGATGATCTTCTCAGGTGTGGCCTTTCCGATCGGTCTGCTGATCTACTGGTTCACGTCGAACCTCTGGACCATGGTGCAGCAGGCCATTGTGATTCGCAGCATGCCCACGCCGGGCAGCGTCGCGTACTTCGCTCGGCAGAGCCGTCTCGAGGCCAAGGGCAAGCTGACCGATCGTCAGCGCGAAGAGCTCGCCAAGCATGAGGGGCGTGGGCAGGGGCAGCGCCAGCAGCCGGTGGGCAAGAGCCGTGCCAAGAAGCAGGGCGGGCAGCTGACCGATCAGCAGCGTGACGGCGCGGCCGATGCGAAGTCGGCCGAGAGCGACCATTCGGGCGCAGCTTCGGCATCCGCAGCCGGCTCGAAGCCGGGCAGCCCGCAGGGCGCTCAGTCGGGTGAGAACACGAGCCAACAGGGTGACCGAGGCCAGCAGAGTGCCGGCCAGGGCAAGGGCAAAGGCTCCAAGTCGAGCCGGAGCAAGAGAAAGGGCAAGCGATGAGCGACGAGCAGAGCAGCGAGACGCGCAGCGCACTCGAGATCGAGGGCGATATCGCGGCTGACTACATCGAGGAGTTTCTCGACATCGCCGATTTCGACGGTGACATCGACATCGAGGTGCGCAGTGGGCGGGCGTATATCGGGGTGAACTCGGACGATGAAGACTCGAACCTTTCGACGCTGGCATCGCCGCGCGTGGTGTCGGCTCTGCAGGAGCTGACGCGTCTTGCTGTGCAGCAGAAGACGGGTGAGTTCAGCCGCCTGGTGCTTGACGTGCAGGGCTCGCGTGAGCAGCGTGAGCACGAACTCGAAGAGCTCGTCCAGGATGCAGCCGAGCGGCTGCAGGCGGGTGACGATCGTGTGGCGCTGCCCGGCATGTCTTCGTACGAGCGAAAGCTTGTGCACGACTTCGCACGGGCAGAGGGCCTCGAGAGCGATTCAGAGGGCGAGGGCCGTCGTCGCCACGTCGTGCTGACACTCGGCGGCGATGAGGCGACCTCTGAGCACGAGTCAGACGGGCAGGGGTCGTCGGCAGACGAGGCATCGAACTGATGTCGAGCGATCAGCAGCAGATCGGCGAGCTCGAAGACGAGCCCGACGTCGTCGCAGAGCGCTTTCCTACCGCACGTGTGCAGCTCGTACAGCTCGCCAACGATCTCTATGAGCAGGGCGAACGTCTCGGTCTGCTGGGGCCGCGCGAGTACGGTCGGCTGTGGAGTCGCCATCTGCTGAACTGCGCAGCGGTCGAAGAGCGCATTCCCGAGGGTGCCCGTGTCGCCGATGTCGGCAGCGGAGCGGGGCTGCCGGGCTTGGTGCTGGCGATCATCCGCCCAGACGCCGAGTTCACCCTGATCGATCCCATGGAGCGGCGCTGCACATGGCTCGAAGACGAGAGTGCGCGGCTGGGTCTCACGAACGTGCGGGTGATTCGCGCGCGTTCGCAGGAGGTCACCGACGAGGTCATGGTCGATGTGGTGACGGCTCGAGCGGTCAGCGCGCTGAAGACGCTGATCGGCTGGACGGCTCCGCTGCTGCGGCCCGGAGGTTCGCTGGTGCTGATGAAAGGCCGCTCGGCTGCGGCCGAGATCGAGGCCGCGAGCAAGCCGATTCGCAAGTTCGCGCTGCAGGACGTGCATGTCGAACATCTCGGTGCCGACTATCTGAGCGAGCCGACGACGGTGGTCTGCGCGACGCTGCCGACCATCGAAGACGAATAGAGCGCGGTCGCATCGTGAGAGCGGTCACCAACCCGGATGGAGAATGTGATGAGTGACGAGAGCACGCAGCTCCCAGAGATCCCGGCTGATGTGGCGAAGGGTCTCGGGTATCCGGTCGGCTCGCCAGACGGCCCCCGAGGTCTGGGCTGGCCTCGAGAGTACCCGGTCGGCGAGACTCCTGATCTCGAAGACGCAGGGGGCATGCCTGCGCCAGGCGTGCACGAAGAGTCGTGACCGCCGCCTGAGTGATGTTTCACGTGAAACGTCGCTCGGAGTGTGCGGCTTTCTCGATACGTCGTCGGTGAGGACGTTTCACGTGAAACACCGGCGTCGTGTCATTGTCGGCGCCGGGCACTAAACTGAACACGTCCAATGATGACCCGGTGGGCATCTGCATCGGGCATGATCTAGATCTCGAGCGAGGGTGAAACACGCGTGGAATTCGATGACTCGACACCGCTGGCCAAAGAGCTGGCCAGTCTGTCGAGACGCCGCAAGGCCGTGGCCGAACTCGACTTCAAAAAGCCCAGTCGTACGCGCGTCTTCAGCGTGACGAACCAGAAGGGCGGAGTCGGCAAGACGACGTCGACGGTCAATCTGGCTGCCGCTCTTGCGCTGAACGGCATGCGCGTGCTGGTGATCGACCTGGACCCTCAAGGCAACGCCTCAAGCGCGCTGGGCGTGAACATCCGTGAGGGTGGTGTGGGCATCTATGACGTGCTGATCGGTGATGCCCGGCTCGGCGAGGTGATCGTTCCCAGTGCAGAGAACGATCAGCTGTACTGTGCGCCGTCGAGTATCGACCTGGCCGGCGCTGAGATCGAACTGGTGTCACTGCCGTCGCGCGAGTATCGACTGTGGCAGGCCATCGACAGCCTGAGCCAAGACCGTGAGACGCACTTCGACTTCATCTTCATCGACTGCCCGCCCAGTCTCGGACTGCTCACGGTGAATGCGTTCGTGGCGGCGCACGAAGTGCTCATTCCGATTCAATGCGAGTACTACGCGCTCGAAGGGCTGAGCCAGCTGCTGAAGAACATTCTGCTGATCAACGACCAGTTGAATCCGGATCTGTGCCTCAGTGCGATTCTGCTCACGATGTATGACGGTCGCACGCGGCTCTCTGAAGAGGTCGCCGACGAGGTGCGATCACACTTCACCGAAGAGACGCTGCAGGCGGTGATTCCACGTACCGTTCGCATCGCCGAGGCACCCAGCTATGGGCAGAGCGTCATCGCGTATGATCCGGGGTCAAAGGGAGCGATCTCATACATCGAAGCGGCTGCAGAGCTCAGCCAGCGAGAGGAGCATCATGGCCGGTAGAAAAGGTGGTCTCGGTCGCGGCATCAGCTCGCTGATCCCCACACACACGGAGCAGCGTCGTGGCGGTCGGCCTGAGACGTCTTCCGACGCCCGCAAGCGCCCCGTCGACGTCTTCTTCGACGGCGCACCCGCAGGAGGGCAGGCGCACTCCGACGTCGAGGCCGCAGAGGCTGCAGAACGCGGTTTCGAGGCGTCTCGTCGTGGCAGCAGTCGGCGTGAGCGCGCTGATGCGTCTGCTGCAGGCAGTTCTGACAGTGCGAATGCAGGCAAGAAGACTCGCCGACAGAAGTCAGCGAAGGCCGTGCCTGCATCCGGCTCTGCTGAGGTCGCTGAGAACGATGTGCGCATCGAAGTCGTCGAGCAGGAGCGAAACACGGCCGCATCGGCGGTGCTGCGTGCCGCAGACGAGGCGGCTGCGGCAGAGGGTGTATCCGTCGACGCGGCGGAGCCGGCATCGGCAGAGACAGATCTTGCTGCGGTGCCCGGCCTCACCCTGATCGAGGTCTCGCCTCACGATGTGGTGCCGAACCCGGTGCAGCCTCGCAAGGAGTTCGACGAAGAGGCGCTCGATGAGCTGGTGCACTCCGTCCGCGAGTTCGGGGTGCTGCAGCCGATCGTGGTTCGCCATCGTGAAGAAGGCGGGTACGAACTCATCATGGGCGAGCGCCGGCTGCGCGCTTCCAAGGCAGCCGGTCTCGAGGCGATTCCGGCCATCGTGCGCGAGACTGCCGACGAAGACATGCTGCGCGACGCTCTGCTCGAGAACCTGCATCGCTCGAATCTGAATCCACTCGAAGAGGCGAGCGCCTATCAGCAGCTGATGCAGGACTTCGGCATCACACAGGAGCAGCTTGCCCAGCGCATCGGGCGGTCACGCCCTCAGGTGAGCAACACCCTGCGCCTGCTGAAGCTGCCGACGGGAGTGCAGTCGAAGGTCGCTGCTGGAGTGCTCTCTGCAGGCCATGCCCGTGCGCTGCTGTCTCTGGCCGAGACTCATGACATCGACAAGGTGGCAGACAAGGTCATTCACGAGGGTCTGAGCGTGCGTGAGACTGAGCAGCTCGGTGAACGCACGCCACGACGTCAGGCCAAAGCCAAGGCACGTGCCGGCGGAATCCAGGATCAGCTGCACGAAGTCGCAGAGCGTCTCGAAGACCAGCTGGACACGCGTGTGCGCGTCTCGCTGTCGAAGAAGAAGGGGCAGATCGTCATCGACTTCGCGACGGTGGGAGATCTGAACCGCATCGTGGGCGCGCTCGGCGTGAAGGGCTTCGGCGAGCACTGATCGAGAGATGACGGCCGCGTCTCGCGAGATGTTTCACGTGAAACATCTCGCGACGGCCGGCTCGCCGGCTCAGGCGTGTGCGCGCGAGATGGCAGCGCGGGCGATGTCGAGATAGACCTCGCCCTCAGTGCGGCCCGCACCACGAATCGCGAGCGGTGCCAGCGAGGTCTCGGTCGCCCCAGGCGTCACGTTGGCATCGATGAACCAGGGCGTTCCCGCTGCGTCGACGATCAGGTCGATGCGGCTGAAATCGGCGAGTCCGAGTGCGGTGTGCACGGCGACGGCGTCGGCGGCCACGCGATCGGCGACCTCTTCGGTGAGACGGGCGGGCACGTAGAAATCGGTGTCGCCGGCGGTGTAGCGCGCCTCGTAGGTGTATCGACCCTTCACCGGGCTGATCTCGACGATGGGCAGGGCCTCTGGGCCGTCACCGGTGTCGATGATGCTGACGGCGACCTCGGTGCCGCTGACATGGCGTTCGACGAGCAGACCGTCTGAGTAGCTGTACGCGTCGACCAGTGCGCGAGGCAGTTCGTCGGCGTGCTCGACGACTGAGACGCCCTGTGCCGACCCGCCCTTGACCGGCTTCAGCACCAGGGGATACCCGAAGCGGTCGGCCACGGCCGAGAGCACGCTGTGCGCGTCGAGCTCGCTGAACGTCTCACGTGGGAATACGGCGCACTCCGGGGTCTGCACGCCGGCACGGCGGGCGATCTCTTTTGCGGTGGGTTTGTCCCACGCCAGGCGTGCTGCTGCCGGGCCGCTGCCGACATAGGGAATTCCAGTCAGCCGAAGCACGTCACGCAGTGCGCCATCCTCGCCGCTTGCGCCGTGCAGCACCGACCAGATCACGTCGGGTGCCGCCGCGGTGATCTCATCGAGCAGGCGAGCGTTCGGCTCGAGCACGCGGGTCTGTGCGCCGGCACGTCGAATGGCCTCGGCCACCCGATTGCCGCCGCGCACTGAGACCTCGCGCTCATGGGAGATTCCGCCGGCGAGCACCAGAACATTCAGTGCGTCGGCCTCGCTCTCACTGACGTCACTCGCGGTGGCGTTCTCGCTGCTGACGTTCTCTGCGGTCATCGGTCTGCCTCTCTCAGTCTCATCACGATCGCATCGTGGGATGCGATGGTCGGTCCGTGCTCTCGGCTCGCGTCCGGGTGGGGTGTCCTGCACTCAGACGGTGTCTGGCGGGGGAGTGCTCACTCCGTGCTGCGCGTCGGTGCGAGGGCGTGACGTGCCGAAGGTGGCGAGCAGATCCTGCTCACGGTGCACCACACGGCTGAGTCGTTCGATGCCGGTGCGAATCTCTGCCGGTGTCGGGTAGCAGAACGACAGCCGGATTTTGTCCTGGCCGGTGCCGTCGGCATAGAAGGCCGTGCCCGGGGTGTAGGCGACGAGCTCGTGCACGGCCAGCGGCAGCATCTCTTTGGAGTCGAAGCCTTCGGGCAGCGACAGCCAGATGTAGAAGCCGCCGTTGGGATGCGTCTTGTCAAGGGTCGGCAGGAACTCGTCCAGGGCCGAGATCATCGCATCGCGCCGGTCGCGGTACAGGCCGCGGAAGGTGTCGATCTGCCCGCGCCAGTCGTTGTGCTCGAGGTACTCGGAGACCATGACTTGGCCGAAGGTCGTCGGCGACAGCACGGCGGATTCGTTGGCGAGCACGAGCTTTTCGCGCACCGCATGGGGCGCGAGCACATATCCCAGGCGAAAGCCCGGGGCGAAGATCTTCGAGAACGACCCCAGATACACGACGCCGTCGCTGTCGAGCGAGCGGATGGCCTCGGGTGGCACACGATCGAACCAGAGGAGCCCGTACGGGTTGTCTTCGAGCACGAGGATGCCGTGCTGATGACAGATGTCGAGCACCTCGCGTCGACGCTCCATCGTCAGCGTCACACCCGCAGGGTTGTGGAAGTTGGGGATCGTGTACAGGAACTTGATGCGCCTGCCGGCCGATTCCAGCCGCGCGATCGTCTCGCGCAGTGCCTGAGGCTGCAGGCCGTCGTCGTCGATCGGCACGTGCACGGTCTCGGCCTGATACGAGCGGAAGATGCCGAGCGAGCCGACATAGCTCGGGCCTTCGGCGATGACGACGTCGCCGGGGTCGAGGAAGATGCGCGACATGAGGTCGACCGCATGCTGCGAGCCGGTGGTCACGACCACGTCGTCGGGGTGAGCATGGATGCCCTCCAGACTCATGATGTCGCAGATCTGCTCGCGAAAGTGCGGAATGCCCTGCCCCGAGCCGTACTGCAGAGCCTCGCCGCGACGCGTGGTGGTCGCGATGCGAGCGGCGTCGCCGAGGTACTCCTGCGGCAGCGCCGAGACGAAGGGCATGCCACCGGCCAGCGACACCACCTCAGGGCGTGAGGCGACGGCGAACAGGGCGCGGACTTCGGAGGCACTGAGCCCGGAGGCTCGCTCTGCATACTGATCGAGCCAAGGGTCGAGACGGATTGAGCTCTGCGACGAGTTCGTGGACGGAATTGCATTATCGGACACCGTTGTACCTCCAGATTGCACCAGCATATCCTCCCCATGTGTCGCGCATGTCACAGAGCGCCCGCATGGCGAGCGTGTCGCTTGTTCTGAAGGCGGGGTGACGACACAGAGCTCCCCGCCGCGTGAGTCTCTGAGAGTGGAGACCTGCGCGGCGGGGAGCAGGGAGAGGTGTCAGCGGGATGCGCTCAGGCCACGTGCCCGGCGAGATCCTTCTCGAGCTGTGCCTTGGGGCGTGCGCCGATGACCTCGGTGGCGACCTCGCCCTTCGAGAACAGCTTGAGCGCGGGAATCGACGTGATGCGGTACTGGCCGGCGAGGTTCGGGTTCTCGTCGACGTTCAGTTTGGCGATCACGACCTTGCCCTCGTGGTCGTTCGCGTACTCCTCGAGCACCGGCGCCATGGCACGGCACGGGCCGCACCATTCTGCCCAGAAGTCGACGAGCACAGGCACGTCGGCGTCGAGCACCTGCTGCTTGAAGTTGGATTCGTTCACATTGATGACGGTCATGTCAGCTCCTTTTGAGTTCAGTGGTGGTCTGAGGCCTCGGGTCAGACTGCTGCGGTTTCGGCGGATGCCATGGGCACCCCGGCCTCATCGGCCTGGTCGTCCAGGTCGGCGAGGTAGTGCTCGCAGTCGATTGCCGCGACACAGCCCGAGCCGGCGGCGGTGATCGCCTGGCGGTAGGTGGCGTCGAGCACGTCGCCGGCCGCGAAGACGCCGGGCACGCTTGTGCGCGAGCTGCGCCCTTCGACGGCGATGGTTCCCTCGGTGGTCAGGTCGACCTGGTCGGCGAAGAGATCGGTGCGCGGGTCGTTGCCGATCGCGATGAAGAGCCCTTCGATGTCGAGCGTGCTGCGTTCGCCGGTCACGGTGTTCTGCAGCTCGACCGAGCGCAGCTCATCCTCGCCTTCGATCGCGACGACCTGAGAGTTCCAGATCGGCTCGATCTTCTCGTTGGCCAGAGCGCGCTGCTGCATGATCTTCGATGCGCGCAGCTCGTCGCGCCGGTGAATCAGGTAGACCTTCGAGGCGAAACGGGTGAGGAACGTGGCCTCTTCGAGCGCCGAGTCGCCACCGCCGACGACGGCGATGACCTTGTCGCGAAAGAAGAAGCCGTCGCAGGTCGCGCACCACGAGACGCCGTGCCCGGAGAGACGGTCTTCGTTCGGCAGATCGAGTCGGCGGTAGGCCGAACCGGTCGAGATGATGACAGAACGGGCCTCGTAGGTGTCGCCGAGGCTTGTGGTGAGCACCTTCGTGTCACCGAGCAGCTTGACGTCGGTCACGTCGTCGTAGACGACTTCGGTGCCGAAGCGCTCGGCCTGCTGCTGCATCTGGGTCATGAGGTCGGGGCCCTGCACGCCGTCGGGAAAGCCCGGGAAGTTCTCGACCGCAGTGGTCTTCATGAGCTCGCCGCCGGTCTCGACCGAACTGGCGATCACCACAGGGTTCAGACCGGCACGGGCGGTGTAGATGGCTGCGGTCCAGCCGGCGGGGCCGGAACCGATGATGACGACGTCATGCACGCTCATGTGGAATGTCTCCTGTGCTCTCGTGATGTGACCGCGGCCGCACGCTGAGCGTCGGCTGCGGGGCCTGAATCGCAGGCCGACCTCCAGCCTACGGCTGTGTCGATCGGCGCTCGACCCACATCTCAGATCAACCCCGGGTCGGGGGCGCCTATTCCCGCCGTGAGGTCACCCGCGGCTGCGAAGGCGACCCAAGACCTTGCCGACCGGGCGCAGCAGCGTGCCCAGCTCATCCACACGAAGCAGACGCAGCATGACGATGTACACGACGCCCATGACGACTGCGAGCAGCACGCAGCTCACGACCGCCGTGACCTTTGAGGCGAGGGCGAAGCCACCGGGGGCGAACGCGCCGAGCATCACCATCAGACCGAGGCCGACCGCCGCAGAGACCACGGCGCCGAGCAGCAGCCGTACGTGCACGCGCACGATATGGCGGCCGTCGATGCCGCCGAGACGACGGCGCAGCAGCCAGAAGAGCACCATGGTGTCGAAGGCGATGGCGCAGCCGGCGATCAGCGCCTCGAAGAACACCACCGAGTGCGGGTCTCCTCGGGTGATCAGCCAGTAGCAGGGCAGCACCAAGACCATGCGCACCAGAGCGACGAAGAACGGAGTTCTGGTGTCGTCAAGGGCGTAGAAGGCGCGGATGGCGAAGAGGTCGGCGCTCACCACGATCAAGAAGGGCATCAGTACGAGCAGCACGCGGGCGAAGGCCTGGTTCTGGGCGAAGTCGCCGGTGGTGAAGATGCGGGCCATCGGCATGACGGCGACGGTCATGGCGGCGGCGGCGAACACTGTGAGCACCCCGGTATGGCGCAGGCTGGCCGAGAGATCGCGGGTGAAGGCGACGTGATCGTGCGACGCCGCGTGCTCGCTGAACCTTGTGAAGTAGACGGTGGCGATCGATACGGCGATGATGCCGTGCGGCACCAACTGCAGCAGGCTGGCCGTCTCAAAGCTGGTGAGGCCCATGAGCGTGGTGTCGCCCGGGGTGCGATACGGCTCGGTCGAGTTGGCCACGACGGTCTTCACGAAGGAGTGCACCCAGTCGAGTGCGACCATGCCCAGAATCCACACGGCGGCCACGAACGTGGGCTTGAGCCCGGTGTGACGCCACTGAAAGTCGGGCCGAAAGCTCAGGCCAGCCCTGCGCCACCAGGCGAACATGATCGCGGCCTGCAGCGCGACACCGAGCGTCGCCGAGAGGCCCAGCGTCGAGATCATGCCGGGCGTCCAGTCGCTGACCGGGGTGTTGCCCTGGGGATCGGCGCTGAAGAGCCAGATGAAGACGAGGAAGCCGGCGATCGAGACGACGTTGTTCAGCACTGGAGCCCAGGTGTAGGGGCCGAAGACCCGACGGGCGTTGTAGATGCCGCTGAGCAGCGCATAGAGGCCGTAGAAGAAGACCTGGGGCATGCACCAGTATGTGAACGCGGTGGCGAGGGCGAGGTTGTCTCCCGACCAGCCCCCGGTGAACGCCTTGGTGATCATGGGCGAGAACAGTGTGAGCAGCAGCGTGACCACGAGCAGCGTCGAGAGCACGAGCGTCATGATCTTGTTGATATAGCCGCGGCCGCCGTCCGCACCGCGGGTCGCCTGCACGATCTGAGGCACGAGCACGGCGGTGAGCACGCCGCCTGCGGTGAGTTGGTACAGCAGCGACGGAATCTGATTGCCCGTCATGAAGGCGTTGGACGCCGTGGTGCTGACGCCGAGCGCCGCCACGATGAGGAACGTGCGCACGAAGCCGAGCAGTCGTGAGACGGCGGTGCCGAGGGCGAGCACGAGCGAGCTGCGCCCCACAGAGGCGGGTTTGGCGGTCATCGGGTCGGGGTCTCCGTCGTGTGGTCGGGATGCTGAGCGGTCGGCTCGCCGTCGGCCGACAGGCGATGTCGGCGCCGGATCAGGCTGCGCACGAGCCCGAAGCCGAAGAGCAGGGTGACGGCGGCGCCGGCGATGCCGAGACCGATGCCCTCCCACTGCGCCTGGACGTCCATCGGCCGCGACACCGTCTCGCCGATCGGGTCGCCGTGATCGTTGGTGATCCCGATGTTCAGCACGACGCTGCCGTTGGCGATCGCCCGCACCGGAACCTGTGCGGTGGCGGCGCTGTGCGGATCGATGGTGAGGCTCACGGGAGACTTCGTCGTGATGCGGCCGGTGCTGGGAGAGATGTGCACCTGGACGGTCACCGGCTGTCCGGTGTCGTTGCGCACGGCCACGGGAATCTGCGAGCTGCCCGAGACCAGGGTCAGGTTGGTCGTCGAGGTGATCGCGACGGCATCGAGCTGCGCGGCGCTCTCGGCAGCCTGTGCGGTGACCGCCTGGCGCCAGGCGTCGTTGCGGCTCCAGCCCGCGCCGCACAGCGAGGCGGTCTGCTGCAGGAACGTGCTGTGCACGCTCTGGGGATCGGCCGAGATGGAGGCGAGACGGTCGACCGACGAGGCAGCCTGGGTCAGCTCGCCCAGCGGGCTGAGGTCGTCCTGCTCGGCGGTCTGCGACGAGGTGTCGAGGTCGGTCTGCGGGGCGTCGTGCCCGTCGCTCTGATCGCCGGTGTCGCCGCCGTTCTGTGCGTCGTGGTGCGGGGTGATCTGAACCCCCGGCTGGAACCGTACGCCGGAGCCTGCGACCGACCTGAGTGCGTCGCCGGCCTGCTTGGCCTGCTGGCTCCAGCCGCGCGGCAGCACGGTGGTGACCGTCGAGAAATCCTGTGTGGCCAGCCCGAGCGTCGTCGCCATCGCCGTGATGCGGTCGAGGTCGCGTTGCTGTTGGGCGCCGTCACTCTCGAGACTGTCGTGCAGCGCATCGATGAGGTTGTGGTTGGCCCCGATCACCGGTGTGCCCTGCAGTCGGCGCAGGCTCACATCGGCCGAGGTGTCCTGGAGTCGATCGGTGCTGATGATGAGCGGCCGCTGGCCGCTGACCACGCTGAGTCCTGAGCCGGAGAGGTCGCCGGGCGCCTGTGCGAGCACGAGCGGCTGGTCGGTGCTGCCTGCCACACCGCCGCCGAGCAGGTCGTCGCCGATCTGAGACACGCCTGCCGCAGAGAGCGCCTGCACGTCGGCGTCGCTCCAGATGAGCGGCATGATGTCGGGGAAGGCATCGAGCCGCTGCTTCCACGCCAGCGCATCCGCCGGCGCACTCGTGCCCAGCGTCGCGATGCTGGCGAGGATCTTGGGATCGACGGCCAGCTGTACGTTCAGCGAGTCGAGTGCGTCGATCTGCGTGGTGAGCTCGCCGTCGGCATCTGTGAGCTGGGCGAGCTGTTCGGCCGTGTAGAAACGACCGGCCGCCGCGGGCGCGGTGATCGGGACGATGACGTTGAGCGGCCGCACATCGCTCTGCGCGACGTTCCAGGCGAGCGTGCTCTGCTGCCAGACGCTGTCACTGCTGTTCGAGGTGAGACGCACCGCGTAGCCGAGCACTCCCTTGTCGTCGGCGAACTGCCAGGTGGGCAGTCGATCGGCGTCGCCGTCGAAGGTCACGGTCGCACTGGCGCCGGGCTCGATGGTCTGCATGGGCCGACCCCCGACTTTCGTCGCACGGTTGCTCGGCCCGGTGGCGCTCGCGGTGTCATACCAGTCGCGCACCTGCGTGGTGGTGGTCATCAGGCGGTTGCCCAGATAGAACTCGACCATCGCAGACACCAACGGCTCGTCGCCGTTGTTCGTCACCGTCGCCGTAATGCTCAAGGGGCTGTGCTCATCGAGCGCACGTGGGGGATGGTCGATGCTCAGCTGCACGTCGCTGGCTGAGACCCGAGTGGGCTGGGCCGCGGCTTTGTCACGGCCGGCAGGTGTGACGGCGGATGCCGTGGTGACGCCTGCTGAAGCGCTCGCTGCCGGTGAGGTGGCTGTGGCATGCGCTGTCGGAGCCGTGGTGGCGAAGAGCAGGGCGCCTGACAGCAGGACGCCGCCGATCGCCCTCCACCGCCGGGCAGGTGATGCCGTCGGCACGGGCCGAGGGAGCGCAGAGGACTGACCAGCCGAGCGGCCGTGACGTTCTGCGTGCATGAGTACCCTTCGAATTGTGCGTGTCTACTCTACCGGCGCGAGCTCCGGGCCGATTCCGTGCAGGCTGTGGGAAGATTGTCAGGATATGAACGAGAACGAGCAGGCCGAGTCGCAGCAGCAGCCGAAGAGCATCGTCGAGGCGATGGGGTCGATGCATCGGGTGCTTGACTCTCCGACGCTGCTGAAGCTCGGACGCGCCTTCGACAAGGCGGGCTTCGAGCTCTCCCTGGTCGGCGGCTCTGTGCGCGACGCGCTGCTCGGTCATCATGGGGTCGATCTCGACTTCACCACGAGTGCGAGCCCGGATGAGGCGCTCGCCGTACTGAAGCCGCTTGCCACGGCGCACTGGGACATCGGCCGGGCCTTCGGCACGGTGGGGGCGCGCATCGACGGTCAGCAGGTCGAAGTCACCACGTATCGGGCTGACTCCTACGACCACCAGACCCGCAAACCGACGGTGGAGTTCGGCGACAATCTCGAAGACGATCTGAAACGACGCGATTTCACCGTCAACGCGATCGCGGTGCGACTGCCCGCACGAGCCGTGGTCGACCCCTTCGGCGGTGTGAGCGACCTGCTCGCCGGCGTGCTGCGCACGCCCGGTCCAGCCGCGGTCTCGTTCGCAGACGATCCGCTGCGCATCATGCGCCTGGCTCGCTTCGTGGCTCAGCTGGGGTTCACCGTCGACCCTGAGACCTATGACGCCGCAGCCGAGCGCTCTGCCACGATCACGATGATCTCTGCCGAGCGCGTGCGCGACGAGCTGGTCAAGATGATGCTCTCGGACGATCCCATCAGCGGTCTGCGTCTGCTGGTCGACACCGGGGTCGCAGATCACGTGCTGCCTGAGCTGCCCGCCCTGCGCCTCGAGACAGACGAACACCATCACCACAAAGACGTCTACGAGCACTCGCTCACCGTGCTGAGGCAGGCCATGGATCTCGAAGGCGATCGGCCGGATCTGGTGCTGCGCATCGCAGCGCTGCTGCACGACATCGGCAAGCCGGCGACGCGTCGTCTTGAGCCCGGCGGTGTGGTGACCTTCCACAACCACGACCTGGTGGGCGCTCGTCTGGCGACCAAGCGGCTCAAGGCGCTGCGTTTCGAGAAAGACGTGATCAAGCCCGTCGCTCGACTCATCGAGCTGCACATGCGCTTCTTCGGCTACGGCGAGCAGGAATGGTCGGATGCCGCAGTGCGGCGCTATGTGCGCGACGCCGGCCCGTTGCTGCAGCGTCTGCACTGCCTGACGCGAGCCGACATGACCACGCGCAACCAGCGTAAGGCGGCTCGGCTGCGTGCCGCCTACGACGAGCTGGAGTGGCGCATCGAGTATCTGAACGAGCAGGAGGAGCTCGCGGCCGTGCGCCCTGAGCTCGACGGGCAGCAGATCATGAGCGTCTTGGGCGTCGAGCCGGGGCCTGTCGTGGGCAAGGCCTACAAGTACCTGCTCGACCTGCGCCTCGACGAGGGGCCACTGGGTCTCGAAGAGGCGACGAAACGGCTGCAGGCCTGGTGGGCCGAGCAGCAGAGCTGAGCCTCAGAACCGTCTCGGGGGCACACGAAAAGACCCTGCGGTCGTCGCCGCACCGTTTCTCGCGGTGGGGCAGCGGCAGCAGGGCCTCTTCTTCTGTGGCAGCGGTTTCTCAGTCGCCGATGACCTCGGTGAGGTGCTGAATGGCGGCCTCGAGCAGGCGCAGGGCCTCTTCTGAGGCGGCGACCGACGTCTTGATCTCGTCGGCGTCGAGCTCGGCGCCGCGTGCGATCTGCTCGGCGTTGATCGCAGCGGCAGCGGTCAGCTGCGCGCGCAGTGTGGCGGGGTGGATGTTCGTCACGCGCATGATCGTCTCGATCGCGGTGCGCGAGATCGTCGAAGTCAGCGTCGAGACCGACAGGCGGCGCCACTGCGCGGGCTCGGTGCCGGTCTCGGCGGCGAGCAGTGCGGCGTCGGCGGCCTTCTGCAGGGCGTCGCTGACATCCTGCAGCTTCTGCACGCTGATGCCCGAGAACTCCTCGGGAAGTTCGATGCTGGACAGGTCAGCCTTCTTGGCGGCCATATGAGCTCCTTTGCGTCAATATCTTGTGGCTCAGACGGACCGACGTCGGCGAGGCGGTCCACTGACGATCTTACGTCGCCCGTTGGGGCAGCACGAATTGACCGCACGAGGCGGGGCGACCATGGCATCCGCCGCAGAGCGAGACCGCTACGCGGCACCCAGCCGCTCACGCACCAGCGCGAGCGAGGGGTTCGTCGCCGCACTGCCGTCTGCGAAGAGCAGCGTCGGCACGGTCTGGTCGCCGCCGTTCACTTTGCTGACGATCTCGGCAGCGTCCGGGTGCTGCTCGATGTCGACCTCTTCGAACGGCACCTCGGCACGCTGCATTTGCGCCTTGAGGTTGCGGCAGTACCCGCACCAGGGAGTGGTGAACATCGTGACGTGCCCGGGCTCGGGCTGGTAGCTGGTCATATCGTCGATTCTGTCACTTTCCATGGTGCCTGCGGTGCGGTCACGCTCCGTGGTGCGGGTCTCGCTGCGTCGGGCGACGGATGCGTCAGTCGCGCTTCGTCGACGAGTCGGGCCGCTCAGCGGGCACGTCGTTGTTCGTGCCGGGCACCGGCTCGGTGCGAGGTGTGATGTCGACGCCCACCTCGGCCAGGTCGGTCTTGTTGCTGCTGATGCGGTGCCGCATGAAGAAGTAGACGACCCCCAGCAGAACGAACCAGACGGGCGTGACGATGAGTGCCTGGAGGGTGTCCTGCTCCTGTGTCAGAGCCCAGATCAGGAACGCGAAGAAGACCAACACGACGATCACGCTGACGATGCCGCCGGGCAGCCTGTAGGTCGACTTCTCATGCAGCTCGGGGCGTTTGCGTCGATAGGCGAGGTAGCTGCAGAGGATGATCGTCCAGACGAAGATGAAGAGCACCGACGAGATGGTCGTGATCACAGTGAATGCGCCGATGACCGAGTCGCCGGCGTAGAGCAGCACGATGCCTGCGAGCAGGAAGGTGCATGAGAAGAACAATGCGTTCTTCGGCACACGACGCTTGCTCAGGGCGCTGAGCCAGAAGGGCGCGTGGCCCTGGGTGGCGAGGCCGTAGACCATGCGCGAGGTCGAGTAGATGCCGCTGTTCGCCGACGATGCGGCTGAGGTGAGCACGACCAGGTTGACGACGTGTGCGGCGATGCCGATGCCGGCCATCGCGAACATATTGACGAAGGGCGACTGGGTCGGGTCGATCTTGTTCCACGGGTTCACTGTCAGAATCACGAAGAGCGAGCCCAGGTAGAACAGCACGATGCGCCAGGGAATCGAGTTGATCGCCTTCGGCAGCGTCGTCTGAGGGTTCTGCGTCTCGGCGGCCGCGGTGCCGACGAGTTCGATGCCCACGAAGGCGAAGACGGCGATCTGGAATCCGGCGACAAAGCCCCAGAAACCGGTCGGGAAGAAGCCTCCCTCGTCCCAGAGGTGTGTGATCGAGGCAGTGTCGCCTGACGGCGTCTGAAAGTGCGTCGCGAGCATGATGACGCCCACGACGACGAGTGCGGCGATGGCGATGATCTTGATGAGTGCGAACCAGAATTCGATCTCACCGAAGTTGCGCACGGTGGGCAGGTTGAGAGCCAGCAGCAGGGCGATCAGCAGGATCGCGGGCACCCAGAGCGGGATGTTCGGAAACCAGAAGCGTGTGTAGCCGGTGATCGCGATGACGTCGGCGACGCCGGTGACGACCCAGCACAGCCAGTATGTCCAGCCGGTGAAGAAGGTCGCCCATGGCCCCAAGAGGTCACCGGCGAAGTCGGCGAACGACCGATAGCTCAGATTCGAGAGCAGCAGCTCGCCGAGTGCGCGCATCACGAAGAACAGCATCGTTCCGATGATCGCGTAGACGAGCAGGATGCTGGGGCCGGCCAGCGAGATGGTCTTTCCGCTGCCCATGAACAGGCCCGTGCCGATGGCGCCGCCGATGGCGATGAGCTGCAGGTGCCTGTTCTGTAGGTTGCGTTCGAGTGTTGGTGTGGTCATGGAGCGCGAGTCTAGTCCACACGCGCTACAGACGTTTCACGTGAAACGCTTTGACGTGCTCACACCTGCTCTCGAATGTTTCACGTGAAACACTGTCGATCTGGTCTCTCGAGTGGTCACTCCGGCGAGGTTCGGGCATGCTCGTTCGTGCCGTCTCGAACGACGACGCCTTCTCAGATGGGGCTGTGCGGGCGGTTGCCACACATGATTCAGGTCGTAACCGTTCGCTCATGCGACCGAAACACACCTGCTTTTGAATGATGATCATGACCACATGTCCCTGATCTCCTTAAAGGAGTCGCCTCATGCAACTCATCACCGGCGTTATCCAGCCACATCGTCTGCAGGTCGTCAAAGAGGCGCTGAAAAGCGTCAACGTCCACGGACTCACCGTCACTGAAGCCACCGGATATGGAACTCAGGGTGGCCACTCCGAGGTATATCGAGGTGCTGAGGTGCGCATCGATTTCGTCGCGAAGAAGCGAATCGAGGTGCTCGTCGCGGACGAACACGTCGAATCGGTCATCGAGATGATCGTCACAGCTGCCCGCACCGGCAGTATCGGAGACGGCAAAATCTGGACCGTTCCCGTGCACAACGTCGTTCGCGTTCGCACCGGAGAGCGCGGGCCAGACGCCATCTAGCTCCCGACCGCGTTCGCCGGCCACAGCCCAAGTCGGCCAATCCCTCTGGTGCGGTCGGTTATGGGCCCACCGGCATCTGAACTGTGCTGACGCCCCACTCACCGCACTCCGCTGGTCAGTGGAATCACGGCTTGGCAGTCATGCTGCAGCCGCAGACCAGGCGCAGCGCCTTTCGAACACCTGCTTCCCGAATTATTGAGGAGACCCCTTTATGGAAACGCTTCCACAGGCAGATCTCGCCTGGAGCCTGGCTGCATTCGGCCTGGTGATGCTCATGTTCCCCGGGCTTGCCATCTACTACGGCGGCACCGTCGGCCGGAAGAATGTGCTGAACATCATGCTCATGGTGTTCAGCTCGCTGGCGATGACCGTCATTCTCTACGTGGTCTTTCTGCACGGCCTTGTGCTCGGAGACTCAGTCGGTGGGCTCGGCCTCATCGGCAACCCGTTCGACTTTGTCGGCTGGACGTCGTTCACCACAGATCTCGGCACGGGTGGTGCCGAAGACGCCTTCTGGGGGTCGTTCTTCCTGCTTTTCGCCGCGATCACGGTGGCGATCATCGCCAGTGGTGCGGTCGGCCGCATGAAGTTCAGCGCCTGGCTGGTGTTCGTTCCGGTCTGGCTGGTGCTGGTCTACGCGCCTCTGGCTCACTGGGTCTTCGCGATCTCGGATGAGGAGGCAGGCACGACCGGTGGGTGGCTGCGAAACGTCATCGAACTGCATGACTTCGCCGGCGGGACTGCGGTGCACATGAACGCGGGAGTCGCCGCACTCGCCCTTGCCTGGGTGCTCGGTCCCCGCAAGGAGATGGACCCACGCCCGCACAACATCCCCATGCTCGCGCTTGGCGGCGGCATCCTTTGGTTCGGCTGGTTCGGGTTCAACGGCGGTTCGGCCGGTGGGGCGAACTTCTTGGCGCAGTACGTGTTCATGACCACACTGCTTGCCGGATGCGCAGGCATGATCGGCTACATGATCGTCGAGAAGATTCGTACCGGCAGCGTGACCGCATTCGGCACGATCACCGGCATGATCGCCGGCCTGGTCGGCATCACTCCCTCGGCGGATGCTGTGGACGCGATCGGCTCGATCATCGTCGGCATCGCCTCTGGCGCACTGGTCGCCTGGGCGGTGACGTGGAAATCGAAGTGGGGGATCGACGACAGCCTCGACGCCTTCGCCGTGCACGGGGTCGGGGGTCTCGCGGGCACAGTCTGTGTGATCCTCATCGGTTCGTCAGCGGCGCCTGCGGGCGTGACCGGTGTGCTCTTCGGCGGAGATCCCTCCATTATCTGGCGAGAGTTCGTCGCGATCGCCGCCTGCGTTGTCTACTCATTCCTCGTGACCGCACTCATCGCGTGGGTCATGAAAAAGACCATGGGAATCCGTGTCTCCGCAGAAGTCGAGAGCCAGGGATTGGACGAAGGTCTGCACGCCGAGACTGCGTACGAGAAATAACGGCGAGAGAGCCGGGCACAAAGCCCGGATCGTGACGAGAGGTGTGGGCTCGGCTCCCAATATCCCGGGAGCCGAGCCCACACTCGTTCTCTTCGACCGCATCCGCCACTCTGTCGAGATCGCGTTCAATGCGGGACGGTGTTCATGCAGGCCGCGCGTGAGCAGCTGTGCGTCTCCTGACCCGGTGGCGCATCACATCGCGGGTGACGGCGAACGGGGAATCAGCTGACCGCGGCGAGATGTGCGGCGATGCTGAAGCGATCATCGTAGAGCTCGGTCTGCTCGTCGGCGATCAGCCTGGCTGCGAGCTCACCAAACACGGGCGTGAATTTGAAGCCGTGGCCAGAGAGACCGGTGATCGCCACAACACGACCAGAGTCGCTGCGATCGATGATGGGCACCTTGTTGGCGGTGAAGCCCTCTGGGTGCGTGCTGTAATGCACAGGCTGCGGCTGCAGAGCTGGAAAGAACGAGCGTGCCTTGGCCCCGAGGCTGTCGAGCAGAGACTGCGGCAGCACGCGAGGCAGGTCAGCGACCGTGCGCACTGCAGGCATCAGATTGTCCGGGCTCACCTTCACGCTGTAGCCGTCGAGTGACGGCGCTCCGAAGAAGTGCACGCCGTCACGATCACGAATGAAGGTGGGGAAGGCTTCGGGCAGAAAGTCGTCGAGACGTTCGGGAATGAACCAGGTCAGCACCAGCGGGTGCACCTTGATGACTGAAGCGAGTTCAGGGTGCAGCTCAGACGCCCATGAGCCGGTGGTGACGACGACGTGCTCGGCGTGAATGATCCGGCCAGACGTACGAATGGTGACGTGCCCGCCGTCTTCGGCGATGCTGTACACCTGTTCGTGATCGTAGAGTGTCGCTCCGTTCACACGGGCCAGCTCCTGTGTGCTGTAGACGGTGAGTTCGGGCCGCAGGCCGCCGCCCAGCAGATCGAGCACGGCCATATCGTCATCGTGAACGCGAAACTGTGGGTAGCGTTTGCGGAGCGCGTCCGCGTCGAAGACTTCGTGCGGAATGTCATGCTCCTGCACGCTCTTCACGACGTTGGCGATCGAGGTGTCCCCCTCTGGTGCTACCGACAGCGTGCCCACCGGAAGGAAGAGTTCCCGACCGGCTGCCTTCTGCAGCTCGAACCACAGCTCACGAGCGCGCATCAGCAGCGGCACGTACATGCTGCCTTCGTGGTACGCGGCGCGGTACAGCCGTGACTCGCCGGTGTACCCGCCGAACGGATGCCCGAGGCCGAACTGCTCGATGCCGATGACTCTGTCGAAACGTTTGCTCAGCTGCCAGGCGGCAGCCGAGCCGATGGTGCCGAGGCCGATGACGACGACGTCGGCCTGTTCGATGCTCATAATATGCTCCGTTCGTCGTGCCTCTGGAGTCGGTGTGGGCGCTTCTGGGCCCCTGCTCGGCGGCCTGCTGTGTCTCAGGCCAGAGCCGGTTTGTCCCACAGGTTGAGAGAGACGCCGATTCCCCGCTCGATGGCGTTGCGGTAGATCGTTGTTCCCCAGGCGACGTCTTCGACGGGCATGCCGCCGACGGAATAGATGATGATCTCATCGTCGCTTCTGCGCTTCGGGCCTTCGGCCTGGGCAATGTCAGCGATCTGTTCGATCTTCTCGAGGTCGAGCAGATCGGCGTTCACGAGATCGTAGAAGTGCGTGCCCACGATGCCGAGAATCTCATAGGCATCGGTTCCGTACTCCTCCTTCCACGCCTCGTACAACCCGGGATGATCGACGATGGTTCGAGCACGGTTGACGATGAAGTCGTCGTCGAAGTGGGCTGCTGCGGGGCAGAGAAAGAGTGCTCCGGGTTTGATCCAGGCCTCGTCGAAATGCGGAAAGGTGGATGATCCGCCGGCTCCCGTGGTGACCGCCACGATCACCACGTCGGCGTCTCTCACTGCCTCCTGTTCGGTGTCGACCACGTCAATATTGGTCACCTGCGGGTATTTCTTCTGCACGTATGAGACGAAGTCGTCGATGGCCGCGCGGCCACGACCCTTGACCGTCAGAGTGTCGATGCTCGGGCGCAGCGCGAGCACCCCCTCGACTGCGGTCTTGGCCATCACGCCGGGGCCGATCACTGAGACGGTCTTCGCATCCTCGCGGGCCAGGTGCTTGACGCCGACGCCGGGAACGGCACCTGTGCGGTATGCACTCAACAGGTTGGCAGACATGACCGCCAGTGGTGCGCCGGTGTCGGTGTCATTGAGGGTGAAGAGGTGGATCGATCGCGGCAGGCCCTTGGTGCGGTTCTCGGCATTCGAGCCGTACCACTTGACACCTGTCGTGCCGAAGCGCCCGCCGAGGTATGCGGGCATCGCCATGAAACGACGATCGGGGCCGTCTGCGGGCATTCCGGGAAAGACGGGGTGTTCGGGAAAGGTGACCATCGCACCATGCGAGTTGCCGTTGGCACCGGCCATCTTGAAGTCGCCGTCGCGCAGCAGGACGAAGGTCTCTTCCATCACGTCGATGCATTCTGCGATCTCAGTGACACCTGCGGCGATCATGTCGCGCTCATTCAGATACAGAAAGTCGATCTCTGTTGTCATGGACGGTTCCTCTCGTCTGCACGGCTGGTGCCCTGTCTGGGCGACGACGCATCAACGTCGAAGCGGGGCGCTGAGATCCATAGTGCAGGGGCGTCGTGCCTGGGTGTGCGACATGACCGCAGGGGTTACAGGCTGGTAACGCAGCAGAAACGCAGAAGAACCTGGCGATCACATTTGCTTATGCGGGCAGCAGTGAGTGTGTTCGCTGTGTGCTCCTCCAGGTCTTCAGCACAGCTCGACTTGCAAGGCGTCTGCGATCGCATGGGCACGTGCTCGGGCTTCGTCGACGTTCGCTCCGCGGGCGAGAGCGACCGCCACACGGCGCTCGCCATCGACTCGAGGCTTGCCGAAGAGACGCAGCTGTGCGGTCGGGGCGGCGGCGAGTGCGGCATTCACATGATGGAACACCGGAACGCCGCTGCCGGCGACTTTGACGGGCACGCTCGCCGCTGCGCCTGGGAAGCGCTCAGGCTCGGCCACGGGGAGTCCGAGCACGGCGCGGGCATGCAGGGCGAACTCGCTGAGATCCTGGCTGACGAGCGTGACGAGCCCGGTGTCGTGCGGTCGGGGAGAGACTTCGCTGAAGATGACCTCGTCGCCTTTGACGAAGAGTTCGACCCCGAAGAGGCCCCAGCCGCCGAGCGCGTCGGTGATGCGCCGAGCGACGTCGCGGGCCTTGGTGACGATCGCCTCGCTGAGGCCGGAGCCTTCCTCGTGGCAGGGGCGGTTCTCGGCGTGCCCTTCTGAGTGGGGCAGGGTCTCGGTGTCGCTCGCCGATCGAGACATGGGAATTGTGCCACCCACCGATCGAGACATGGAACTTGGCATGGATGAGGGGGCGGAATGCGGCATTTGCCATGATTCGGCGTAGTCGCCGTCGACCTGCAGGTGGTGAACAGGGTCGAGGAACGTGGTGCCGCCGGCGTGGCGCACCGTGAGCTGGGTGATTTCGTCGTCGAAGTCGACGAAGCCCTCGACGATGCAGCGCACGGCGTGACCCTCGGCAGCGTGGCCGCGAGACCCGGTCTGGGCGGCATCCCACGCAGCGTCGACGTCGTCGAATGCGCGCAGCACCGACTGGCCATGACCCGACGACGACATGACGGGCTTGATGACCGCAGGCAGACCGAGCTCGCCGACGGCCACGCGCAGTTCTTCGACCGAATCGACGAAGCGGTACGGGCTCGTGGGCAGCCCCAAGGTCTCGGCCGCGAGACGGCGGATGCCCTCGCGGTCCATGGTGAGCACGGTCGCGCGAGCGGTGGGCACCACCCGAACCGGCCACGGCTGCTCGGCTTCGATCTCGGCGAGCACGCTGGTCGCGATGGCCTCGATCTCGGGAATGATCAGGTCAGGTCGTTCGGTCTCGAGCACGCTGCGCAGTGCTGCGGGATCCTGCATGTCGATCACGTGTGCGCGGTGGGCGACTTGATGCGCCGGTGCGTTCGCATATCGGTCGACAGCGACCGTCTCGATGCCGAGACGCTGCAGTTCGATGGTCACCTCTTTGCCGAGCTCGCCGGAGCCCAGCAGCAGCGCGCGGGTCGCATGCGGGGTGAGCGGGGTGCCGATGGTGCCGGGCGTCGTGTCGCGCGCAGAGCCGCCGGCGCCGGGCGCAGCAGCAGGTGTTCTGGTCTCGGATAGAGATGCGTCGACGGGTCGACGAGATTCGTCGTCGTTGGATGCGGTGGCGGTTGCAGCGGTGCTCATGCGTCTATTGTGGCGCACTGGGCGGGCAGCAGGGGCGTCGTTTCGTGATGTGCGGTCTAGCCGAGAGAACTGGTCACTTGAATCGGGGCAGAGACGTCGGGTCTTTGCGACCGAGCGCGAAGTACGAGAGCGGGCCTGCCCATGGGATGTTCAACGCGAGCGACCAGACCATCTTCGGCCCGTGCACCTCGTCTGAGCGCCGATGAGACAGGTCGGCAGCGGCGATGGCCGCGAGAGCGATCTGTGTGATGCCGACGACGGTGACGGCGATCTCACGGCCACGTCTCGACGCAGGTGTTCTCGATGCGGATGCGGCAGCCTGCGAGGCGGGTTTCTTCGTCATGTGTCGAGCCTACTCGGGCACGACCCCGAGTTCGCGCACTTTGGCTTCGAGCTCGGCATTCGAGGGTTCGACCTGGTGGGTGCCGTCGGCGAAGGCGATGACGGGGATGTTGGTGCGGCCGCTGATGTGTTTCGCGTCTTCGGCTCGCTCGGGAGTTGCGACGAGGTCGACGTAGTCGTAGGTCACGTGGAGGTCATCGAGCAGGGCCTTGGCGCGACGGCAGTCGCCGCACCAGGCGGCACCGTAGAAGGTGACGGGAGAAGTGGATTCGGAAGTCTCAGCGGTCATGGACTCACTGTAGCGTTCAGGAGTCTATCGCCGTGATTCGACGCCTTTGACGTTGCGGCGTGAATCAATGTGCGAGAATTCTTCGGATCTTAGACCGCACACTGCCCGGTGACGCATCGCTGCACCGGAATGGCCGCACGTGAGCGTTGCGGTGGGTGAAACGGCTTCGATTCTGTCTGGCTTGGTGTGCCCCCTGAACAGCCGAAGTCTCGAAATGCTGCCCAGATCTCCGGCTCGAACGCCGAGCTGAGAGGTCGCGTGGGGCTCTTGCGACTGGCGCCATTTGAGCGGGGCGGTTGCCTTTGTGCGGCCTGCCCATGCGATTGGTACCACGCGGGCAGGCCACACAGACAGTCAGGCGCGTTCCACACGCTTGCCGTCGACCAGTGCAGGCGTCGTTCGAGCCTCATCGCGCAGGTTGGCGGGCAGTAATGACTGTGGCAGGTTCTGGTACGCCACAGGTCGTATGAAACGGCTGATCGCCGCAGATCCCACCGAGGTGCTCATTGACGCGGTAGTGGCCGGATACGGCCCTCCGTGCTGCTGCGCATAGCTCACGGTCACCCCAGTAGGCCATTCATTCCATAGGATGCGCCCGGCGCGTCGACTGAGGGCATCGATCAGCTGAGGTGCCAGCGTGTCATTTTCGTTCGCGATCAGTGTGGCAGTCAGCTGACCAGGTAACGCCTCAACCAGCTGCAGCAACTGCTCGTCGTGCTCATACTCTGCAATCAGTGTCGCCGGCCCGAAGACCTCGTCGAGGAGTGTCGGATCCTCAATCAGCGCCTGCACACTCGTGGCCAGTACGCTGGGTGCTGGGGGAGTGCTAGTGCTTGATTCTGTGAATCGCACTGGCGCGACATGGGGGTGCGCAGCGAGGCCGGCGAGCGAGGTAGCGAATCCCCGCTGGATGCGATCGTTCAGAAGGGGAACAGGATCAGGCAACTGTGCGTGCTCAAGCAGATCGCGAACTCCGGAGCCGGCGGGGTGCAACAGTAATCCGGGTTTTGTGCAGAACTGCCCTGCACCCAAGGTGAATGACTTCACATACTCGTCGACGACTGCTGCCGCACGTTCTGTGGCAGCAGAGCGAGAGACGAAGACCGGGTTGAGGCTGCCTAACTCCCCGTAGAACGGAATGGGTTCGGGTCGGCTTTGGGCTAGGTCGAACAGTGCGCGACCACCGGGAATCGAGCCCGTGAAGGCGCCGGCCTTGATGCGGGGATCAGTCAACGCTTCGACTCCAGCGTCCGTGCCGTAGATGAGCTGCAGTAGATTGTCTGGCGCCTGTACCGTGCGCAGAGCCGAGGCTACCACCTCACCGGTGAGCCGTGAGAGCTCGGGGTGACCGGAGTGCACTTTGAGCACTACGCTGTTGCCGGCAGCGAGCGCAGATGCTGTATCTCCACCGATCACCGAGAACGCGAATGGAAAATTGCTAGCGGCAAACACCACGACCGGGCCAATAGGAATCAGTGTGCGTCGAAGGTCTGGACGCGCCCCCATTGGCCACTCGGGGTCCGCATGGTCGATGCGAGAATCGAGATACCCTCCGTCTCGAACTACTTCGGCGAACAGGCGAAGCTGGAAGCTCGTGCGAACCAGTTCACCTTGCAGACGCCCTTCTGTAAGGTGTGTCTCACGCTTGGCCATCGGTACGAGCTGGTCGGCTGCGGAATCGAGAGCTCCAGCGATCGCCTCCAAGGCTTGAGCTCTCCGCTTGACCGGGGTAGCAGCCCAGGTCAATGAGGCCTCCGCCGCACGAGTGACGGTATCGGAGATCTCTGAAGATGATGTGAAATGTGCGTTCATGGGATCAGTCCTCTCGTTGGCGGGCGATAGCAAGCTGTTCAGCGGCAGCCTCGGCGAGCAGACTCACGTCGGTCGTCACCGTGATCACATTGAAGCCCTGCTGGGCACGCTTTGCCGCAGCCTCGCCGTTTGGTGTGTGGATGCCAGCGATCTTTCCAGCCTGCGTGACGGTTGATCGGATGTGCTCGACACTGGCTTCGAGCTTGGGCAGTATGGCTGGCTCGAACGGCACCTGTGCCCCAAGCCCGAGCGAGAGATCGTAGGGGCCGATGTACACGCCGTCGACGCCGTCGACCGAGACGATCGCGTCGAGATTGTCGAGGCCTTGCTGGGTCTCAATCATCACGAACAATGCGACCGTCTTGTCAACAGTGCGTGGATCTGCGCCGAGCAGATGCTCCGCGCGCATTGGCCCGTACGATCGTGCGCCTCCCGACACCGGATAGCGTGTGGCTCGAACGGCCGCACGTGCCTCGTCGGCGGTGTTGATCAGCGGAACGATGATCGCACTTGCACCCGCATCGAGGGCCTTGCCGATGTCATTGGCGTTGTTGCCCGGCACCCGCACGATGGGCGTGCTTCCCGCTGCGTCGATCACGATCAAGCTCTGAATAACGTCGGCGTAGTCGATCAGGCCGTGCTGCCAGTCGACACAGACGTAGTCAAAATGTTGTCTGGCAGCGAGCTCGAGAGCGACGGTGGGAGTGACCGCGTTCCAGAGGCCGAACGAAGGCTCCGCCCCGCGCAGAGCAGCGACCTGGGCCTGGCGTCGCTGTAGCGTCGCGTTGTCGTTCATGCCTCGACACCTTCGGTGCGGATCGACGATACAGGTGTTGTGGCCGATTGTGCTTCTTCAGCTCGGGCCTGGGTGTCGGGCAGGTCGTCGAGATCTTGGTTGTAGCGCTCTTTGGCGAAGGCTACAGCGATCAGTGATACGACGCCGCAAGCTATGACGAACATGCCGACGGGGACGTAGTTGCCGCCAAAGGCGGCCAACAGCGCGGTGGCGATCAGCGGCGCAGGACCGCCCACGATTGCCGCACCCAGCTGGTACCCGAGTGATGCGCCGGTGTAGCGCACTTCGGGCGTGAAGCTTTCGGCCAGCAGCGTGCCGATGAGCGAGCCGTATGTGGGCCAGACCAAGAAGAAAGAGACGATAATGCCGATGGCGAGCAGCAATGGATTGCCCGAGTTGAACAGCCACAGGTACGGCAGGATGAAGAGGATCACGGCGATGGTGCCACCCATGAAGACCTTCTTGCGGCCGATCGCGTCAGACAGTCGACCGTAGAAGAGCATGCCGGAGACGCCGAGCAGTGAGCCAATGAGCACCATGTTCAGCACGAAGCTGCGTTCATAACCGAGGCTCACCGCGTAGGTGATCGAGAATGTAGCGAAGATGAAGAAGGTCGAGGTCTCGATGAATTTGGCACCGGTTGCGATGAGAACCTCACGCCAGTGATGACGCAGCGTGGCGGCGATCGGCACACGTTCCTGCTTTCCTTGGGCCTGTACGGCACGGAAGGACGGAGTCTCGTCGACTTTGTGACGAATCCACAGGCCGAGCAGCAGCAAAGCGATCGAAGCGATGAAGGGGATGCGCCAGCCGATCGAGAGGAACAGGTCGCCGGGGAACACCCATCCGGCCAGCACCACGGCGAAATTTCCAAGGGCCAAGCCCAGGAGCGCACCGATCTGTGGCACTGCGCCGTAGAAGCCTCGCTTGCCTTTCGGGGCATATTCGACGGCCAGCAGCAGGCCTCCACCCCACTCACCCCCGAGTGCTACGCCCTGCAGCAGACGCAGCAGTGTGAGCAGAATTGGAGCGGCGACGCCGATTGTGGCGTAACTCGGCACACATCCGATTGCGACGGTGGTGAGACCCATGAGGGTGAGCGTCATGACGAGCGTGCGTTTGCGTCCGATGCGGTCGCCGATGTGGCTGAAGATGATGCCGCCGATGGGGCGAATGAGGAAGGCCAGCGCGAATGAGGCGAGGGCCAGCAGCTGACTGACGATAGGGTCGTTTGAGGGGAAGAACAGCGGTCCGAAGACCAGGCCGCTCATTGTGCCGTAGAGGAAGTAGTCGTACCACTCGATGGTGCTGCCAATGGCACTGCCCCATAGGGCGCGCGTACGGTCTTTATGCGGAATCTCTGTCGGGCTCGGTGAGCTCGCGGTCGTCGTTGTCATTATGGCTCCTTGATGATGAGAGGTGATCGACGATGATCACCGGTTGCAGAGGTTGCAGAGGATGGGGAGGCTGCACTCAGACGGGCAGGCTTGCAGGAGAGTTGGGGATGATGACAGGGCGTCCGATGGCGCCCTCGGTCAGGGTGTGCAGAGCTTCATTGACGTCTTCGAGAGAGAACCGCTGGTCGATGAGCTGATTCAGAGGCAGCCTGCCTGCGAGATAGAGATCGAGGACCTCGGGGATTTGCAGGGGGGTGTTCGACGATCCGTAGAGTGAGCCGTCGATGCTCTTGCCATTCTGCACGAGATGGTTGATAGGCAGTTCGGCCGTGTCTCCCACGGCGCCGAGTCCGGCGATGACTGCTTTGCCGCCCTTGCGCAGACTGAAAATGGCCTGGCTGATAGTGCCGGGGCGTCCGATTGCCTCGATGGCGTAGTGCGCTCCTGTGCCGGTGAGACGTTGCACCTCGGCCACGACATCTTGGGTGACTGCGTTGATCACATCTGTGGCACCGAGCTCGAGCGCTTTATTGAGGCGTGCCGGCACGACGTCAGAGACGATGATGCGCTGTGCGCCGACCAGCTGGGCTCCGAGTACAGCTGAAAGTCCGACGCCCCCAGCCCCGATGATCAAGACGGACTTGCCCGTGACGTCTGGAAGCCGGTTCAGCACGACGCCCATACCGGTGATGACGGCACACCCCGTGATAGCAGCGATCTCGCTTGGCACCTCGTGGGGTACGCGAACTACTGACTCTTGGGGCACCACGCTCTCCTGCGCGAAGCAAGAGATGCCCATGAGGTGATACCGTGGCGCTTCTGACAGGCTGAGACGTGTGCCTCCGCCCATGAGCTCGTTGGTCGTGCCGTGTACGGCGCCCTTGTCACACAGCGCCGGTTGCCCTGACAGGCAGTATTCGCATTGTCCGCAGCGTGGCCGCCACAGCATAACGACCTTATCGCCGGCAGCTACTGAGGTAACTCCCTCGCCGACTTCCGTCACAATGCCACAGCCTTCGTGGCCGGGCACCAGAGGCAGTCGTGCGTCGAGGTCTCCCATCCAGTAATGCAGATCGCTGTGGCAGACGCCTGCAGCTTCGATTCGCACGCGAACCTCGCCGGCTCTGGGCGCTGCAAGATCGAGATCCTCGATGACGAGGGGCTCGTGGGGTCGGTGCATCACCGCTGCTTTCATCACACACTCCTTCGTGTTGGCCGCTTGCGCCTATCCTCGGGGAATCGAGACGATGCCGACGCGAGCGGCTGCTGAGATATTGTGTGACTTCAGGCAATGACGATGACAAAGAACGTTTCGGTGAGTGAGACGAAAATCGTATGCGATCAAGAGGGAGTGAGTCGCCAAAGCGACCTAGTGTTGCGAGGTGTTTGCAATATGCAATGACGCTTAGAGTGATCCAAGTGCTGGATTTGTGCGGATCTGTCGGTTCAACCCGAGGGTCGCCGCGTAGACAGTTGGAGCGAAGCGACGAATATCTCCCTCAGATGCCGGTCCAGTGAGCGATATGGCAGCAATGGGTGAGCGGTCTTGTCGCAGCAAGGGGCTCGATACACAGGCGACACCCTCTGCGGATTCCGCGACCTCGAATGCGACACCAGTGGCTCGTATCTCAGCAAACTGTCGGTGTAGTACCGCAGTGTCTGTGATTGTGCGCGGGCCGAGCTTCATCAATGGCCCGGCAAGCAATCCAGCGGTGACACTTGTGTCGGAGTATGCCATCAGCGCTTTGCCTGCAGCAGACGCATGTGCGGGTACGCGTCCTCCGACCCGTGAGGGGAGATGCTCGGGGATGCTTCTGCCGTGCAAAATCTCGATGTAGACCAGATCACCACCGCGCAGCACCGTGAGCTGCACTGTGAGGCCGGTCGCTTGTCGAAGGTCAGACATGGCTGCGACAGCCAGGCGACGCAGCAGTTTAGACCTGCCAACCATCTCACCAAGTTCGAAGCAGCGCATGCCTAGCTGATAGCCGTGCTCGACACGTTCGAGCAGATCAGTGTCGACCAGCTCTTGGGTGATGCGTGCGACTGTCGCCTTCGGGATGGCGGTGCGTTTCGACAGAGCCCCCAGGCTGAGCACTGGATCGGTGACCGTGAATGCCTGCAGAATCAGAGAGACACGACCGATCATAGATTTCGGGACGGTGCTGAGGCCTTCACGGGACATGCCGAGATTCTATCGAGCAAGCGGTCTTTATCGACACAATCGGGCAGAGCACGGCGCACACGGTGTAGCGCACGTCCAATGCAGTATGTTTCGGGCCTGCGGTTGAAGACTATGTCGTGAGTTGTCGCCGACAGTGATCTTCATCTGGCCGACGCCGACGCCGACTTCCCGACTTTCACGCTTGACGATTCAAGCAGTTCAATCACGGCAGCCACTGCCGGTGTTGTTCCCTCGACTACTTAGATCAGGATACTGAGGAGGCAATGGCGCCACGGTCTGTTTCAGGAGAACATGCGGCTTCTGGTGTCGGCAGAGTCGCCTGCGTGGTGACAGGCAGATCAGCAACTTCTGAAGCACAGCCGTGTTGTCCAGTGCAAACGAGTGGGGGTCGGTCAAGGCGCTTGTCAAGATTTGGTCGGCAGTAGGTGGGGCGGATGGCCCTCCTCGTGGCGTTGTCGGTGCGGTCGCTGAACGGTACGGGCCTGATCGCCGATGTTTCACGTGAAACATCGCGCTTGGGTGAGTGGTGAATTCGTGCGTCGGATGCGGATGCGGTCGCCGTGCAGGCTGCCGACTACGAAGGGAGGAAGGCCGGAGTGGCGTGCATCGTCTGCGGCGGGCACAGCGCGCCAACACGCTGTCGGAGGGCTTCGATACAATGTGCGCAACCGCGGTCCGCAGCGTCTCGGCGCGCGAGGCCAGTCATCACCGAAGCCTGAAGGGCAAGTGATCCCATGGGAATCATCGTTCTCGCCGTCGTCATCGTCATTCTGATTCTGCTCGCCTTCGGCACGTTCTTCACCGTGCAGACGCAGACCAACACCATCATCGAACGCTTCGGCCGTTTCGTGCGAATCGCACAACCAGGTCTGAACGTCAAAATCCCACTCATCGAGAAGAAGGCCGGCGTGGTCTCGCTGCGTGTGCAGCAGCTCGACCTGCAGGTTGAGACCAAGACCAAAGACAACGTGTTCGTGCTCGTGCTGGTCTCGGTGCAGTACGCGGTGCTGCCGCAGCGGGTCGCCGACGCCTGGTACCGCCTCGACGATCCCGAAGCCCAGATCAAGAGCTACGTCTTCGACGCCGTGCGGGCCACTGTGCCGAACCTGCAGCTCGACGAGGCGTTCGAGCGTAAAGACGACATCGCGCAGACCGTGGGTGCGGCGCTCGCCGGCGAAATGGGGGAGTTCGGCTACCAGATCATCAAGACGCTGGTCACCGATATCAATCCCGACGCCAGCGTGAAATCGGCGATGAACCGCATCAACGCTGCGCAGCGCGAACGCGTCGCCGCACAGGATCTCGCCGAGGCCGATCGCATCCGCGTGGTCACCGAGGCGCGAGCCGAGGCCGAAGCGAAGCAGCTGCAGGGCGAGGGCATCGCGAACCAGCGCAAGGCGATCATCGACGGTCTGCATGCGTCGATCGCCGAGCTGCGGCATGAGGGCATCGAAGAGTCTGACGTCATCAACCTGATTCTGCTGACGCAGTACTTCGACACGCTGACCACACTCGGCCGCAACGGCGCGACGACCGTGCTGCTGCCCGGCACCCCGGGCGGAGTCTCGCAGCTTGGCGACGAGATTCGCACCGCGCTGCTGACGCAGGATGCCGTGCGCGAGGGGCAGACAGAGCAGCGCGTCGCGCAGAGCCTGGACGAGGCCCGCAATCGTGCGGCCGCCCAACGAGGCACCCATCGCGACGATCAGTCTGGCGCTGAGCGCGGTGCTCAGCGTGGCAGCGCACGCCGTGACGGCAACTCGGGCGGCGGCTCGAGCGTGGGCGGCACCGGTGAGCCGACAGGCCGCTGATGACGGCCAGCACTGAGCATCGAGATGTCGCGGGGCAGGCGAGACGGGCGTGACGAGAAAGGCCGCAGAGATGGCAGAGACCGCAGCAGACAGCATCCGCGTTGACCTCCCGGTCGCGATCGTCACCGGAGCCACCGGAGGCATGGGGCGGCTGATCGTCGCTGACTTGGCCCGCGACCATCGTGTGATCGCGGTCGGGCGTGACCAGAGCATCCTGCGGCAGCTTGCTCACGAGCACGGGGCCGAGCCGTTTGCCGCCGACCTCGCCGCCGTCTTCGACGCGCGAGTCGCAGCCGAGATGCGTGATGTCGCAGACGGCGCGGCTGGCAGAGAGTCCAGCGGCACATCAGACCGAGCCAAGGGCGCGGCCAGTGTCGAGGCGAACGGCAGCGGCAGCGGCACCGACAGCATGAGAGGCGAACGCGACGCGATCGCTGAGCTGGCGACCGTCGTCGATCGGGTGGATGTCGTGGTGCACGCCGCAGCCATCGCGCGCCGCAACTCGGTGGCTGACGCGCCGGCCGCAGAGTGGCAGCGGCACTTCTCTCTGAACGTCGGCGCACCGGCGGCGCTCACTGCGGCACTGCTGCCGAAGCTCAGGGCGAGTCACGGTATCGCGGTGTTCATCAACTCGGGGGCAGGGTCGAATCCGCAGCCGGGCAATGCCGTCTATGCCATGTCGAAGCACGCGCTCTTCGGCGTCGTCGACTCGCTGCGCAAAGAAGAGGCGAATGCCGGGGTGCGTGTGACCACGGTGAGCCCGGGCCCGACCGATACGCCGATGCTGCACCTGATGAACCATGACGCCGAAGCTGCGCAGACCTCTGCAGCCGTGCCGAAGCCTGCCTACGAGATCATCGATCCGGCAGAGATCGCTCGTGCTGTGCGTTTCGTTGTCGATGCCGGGCCGTCTACTCAGATCGCCAATGTCGACGTGCGTCCGCGCATCGAGCTCGGTGATCGCATCTCCGACGCCTTCGACGCCTGAGCCGTTTCGGGGCCACCACGTGCGCACATCTGCGTCGAGACATGGCAGATGTCGTCGTAGCCCATCGAGACATGCCAAGTTCCATGTTTGGATGCGGTGACCGAGCATTTGCCATGGCTCGATGGAGGCTGGCGGCCGGAACAGCGCTGGCAGCAGCGGGAACCGGGAACGGTGTTAGCAGCAGCAGGAGCGGGGACCGGGAAAAGTGCTGGCAGCGGCGAAACGATGCAGTGCAAGTCTTACCTTGAGCCTTGAGCCTTGAGCCTTGAGCCTTGAGCCCCGACCCGCAGCCCCTACAGCCCCTGTGCCACCAGACTGCGAGCCACGCGATCGGTCTCGCGCAGCATCGTCGGATCGGTGCCGGGCATCGGGCTGATCACCGCGTCGCCGAGCAGCTCGTTGAGCGGGATACCCGCCACGTGCACCCGTGCATCGAGTTCGCCGTCGGCATGCACGACCAAGCCCGTCGCCACATCGATATCGGGGGCGATGCCCTCAAGACGAGTGCCGTCGGCGCGGCGCAGCTCGTGCGGGCGCACGCGAGCATCCGCACGCAGGCTCGAGAGCAGCGGGTCTGCCGAGATGCGCACGTCGGGGGAGTGCATCCACGCATCGATCAGGGTGCGGGCGCGCAGAGGCTCGCCACCAGTGGTGGGCGAGCGCAGCTCGAACGCAGGACCCTGCGAGTCGCCGCCTTCGTCGATCGTCAGTGTGGGGTGCGCCCCGACGAAGTGCACCAGACCGGCATCGATCAGCGCGAGCAGCTGCCGACTGCGGAACGCGGGCGGCCCAGAACCGATCATGCCGCCGAAGCTCATCAGATCGTGGTAACGGCCGCAGCGCGATTCCCAAGTGAAGCGCCCACCGCGACCGAGCACCGACGAAGGCTTGCGTGCGGCGCTGAACGCCCAAAGGCCCGCCTTGATCGGGCTGTCCAGGCCGAGTTCCGCCTCGTGCAGGTCGCCGACGAGGCGGTTGCCGATCAGCTGCGTGAGCGCCTCGACGGCGGATGCGACATCGCGCCCGTCGGCGGAGGACGCCTCGGTCTGTGGTGCAGTGTCGATGCCCGCCAGGGGAGTGATCAGGCGATCCGGATGGAACCGGTCGTCTTCGTTCGGAATCACCGGCGCCAGCGCAGCGTCGAGCGCGGCGAACTCGGCCGGGGTGGTGTCGATCAGGTGGACGATCTCGGTGAGGTCGACGAGCAGAGCCTGTGGGCGCACCCGCGCCAGCGTGCGGGCGTGCGCCTCATAGGCGTCGCGCACGATCGCGGGCCACACCTCGGCGTCGAAGTCGATGCTGCCGACGAGACGGTCGGTCTGGGCCTCGGCCGCCGCCTCGTTCTCGAGCCGACGGACGACCGCGCCGAGCCGATGCAGGTCGGCCTTCGGTGGCAGCGAGTGGTACTCCGACTTCGGCAGGAACGGATACCCGCGCGTCGACGAGACGAGCAGCTTCGGCTCGCGGCCGCCGGCCACGTAGGTGAGCCCCGACCGTGTCTCGGGGGTCACCTCGAACCGCCCGCCCCGCTCGATTGTGAGCAGCGCCATCGCGTCGAAGAACCCCATGCCGGTGCCGCGCACGAGGGCGGTCTCGCCGCCGGGCACGTTCTCGAGCGGCTGGTCGATCGGGTTGTCCGGGGCGATCCAGATCAGCTCCGGGTGCCGATGCGTCGCCAGGCGCAGGGCCTCTTCCTCGACGGTGGGCGCGTTGCGCAGCCAGCCGCCCGAGATCACGGTCGCCGTGGCTCGGATGCGCTCGCCGTCGCTGAGCGTGAGGATGTCGGCGTCATCGCCGGCGATTTCACCGATGCCGGTCGCTTCGGCTCCCGCAGCGACGAGACCGACGACGCGAGCATGGTGGCGGTGCACCTGCACATTGTCGGGCAGCCAGGCGAGGGCGACGTCCAGGCACCAGCGGATGTACTCGCCATAGAGCGCACGCGTCGGGTTCGACTCGGGACGTGTGCGGGCCATCTCGTCGAGCACCGGCGACAGCGCGGTCAGATCGGCCGGATGCTCCACCCAGACGCGTCGATGCGCTTCAGAAATCTGTGCGAGCTGCTCGCTGTGCAGCGCATGCGTCGGATGCGATGCGCCCGCTGTGCCCGTGTCGCTCGCATCGTGTTCGTGCGCGGCGAACCCGGCCGCAGCATCCGCCGAGACGAAGGGGTCGGCCGAGGTGGCATCCCCGGTCGCCGCGATGCCCGCACGGCGTGCGGCGTCGAGCGCGAGCAGCACCCATTCGTACATCGTGGGCCCCTCGCGAACCGGCCCCTCGACGGTCGCGCCGGGCTCGGTGAAGAGCGTCACGGCGCCTGCGAGCGTGTTCATGCACAACGTGCGCGTCTGATCGGTGCGCCAGATGCGACCGGCGCCCAGCTGCTGATCGTCGACGAGGTGCAGATCGATGGGGGCGGGGGTCTGTGCCGGGTGTGCGCTCTGCGCAACGCCGATGGCGGCACCCAGACGCTCGATCAGCGAGACTCCGCGAGGGCCGACGCCGACGACGGCGATGGATGCCCGAGTGGCCGCAGCCGGGCGAGTGTCGGCCGCGCGTGAAGAGAGGAGGGAATTCGTGGTGTGCACTGAAGAACCTTACGTACGCGTCGAAACCCAGTGTCGCACTGTTTCAGTTTGTGACGCGAAAGGTGGCGCGATCGAACGTTGTCGGGTGAACTAAGCCAGTTCCCAGAACCCGAAGGAGTCACCATGCGCACCTCTCGCCTGCGTCGCGCGCTGCTCGCATCAGCTGCAGTCGCCTCATCTGTCGCCCTGTTGGCAGGATGCTCCAGCGGCTCCGGCTCGTCACAGCCGGTCGGCGACCCCAAGACGGGTGGAACGCTCACCTATCTCGAGGCGCAGACGTTCAACGGGCTGTACCCGCCTGCTGCGGGGCTGTACCCGAACGGCGGAATCGTGAACAACATCACCGACCGTCTGCTGTACCAGGATCCGCAGACCCTCGAGCTGAAGCCCTGGATCGCGACCTCGCTGCCGCAGGTCAACGCCGACGCGACCGAATACACCTTCACTCTGCGAGACGGCGTCACCTACTCGGACGGCACGCCGCTCGACGCCGCCAACGTGGTCAAGAACTTCGATCTCTTCGGCAAGGGCGACAAGGGGCGCAAACTCACCGCCTCGGAGCAGATCAACAACTACGACCACGGCGAGGTCGTCGATGCGCACACCGTGAAGTTCCACTTCAAGGCGCCTGCACCGGGCTTCGAGCAGGCCACGTCGACGCTGAACGCGGGGCTGCTCGCCAACGCCACGCTCGACAAGGGCAGCGAGGACTTCGGCCCCGGCCACGCCACCGGCGTGATCGGCTCGGGCCCGTTCGTGGTGTCTGACGAGCAGGTGGGCACGCAGCTCACGCTGAAGGCCCGAGACGACTACAACTGGGCCCCGCCCTCGGCGTCGCACCAGGGTCGTGCGTACCTTGACCAGATCAAATTCGTGCTCGCTGGCGAAGACAGCGTGCGCATCGGCTCACTCGTCGCCGGCCAGGCCGACGTCGCCCGGCAGATCGCCGCACCCGACGAGGCGCAGGTCACCGGTGCCGGCCTGCAGCTTGTGGCCGCCGCCACGAACGGGGTCAACAACGGTCTGAACTTCCGCTTCCGCGACCCGCGTCTGAGCGACATCCGCGTGCGCCAGGCGATCATCGCCGGCGTCGATCGCCAGAACATCATCGACTCGCTGTTCACCGACTCCTACCCGCTGGCGACCTCGTCTCTGGCCAAGAACGCCGCCGGCTACAAAGACCAGTCGTCGCACTACGTGTACGACCAGGACAAAGCGAAGCAGCTGCTCGATGAGGCAGGCTGGACGCCGGGGGCCGACGGCATCCGCACCAAAGACGGTCAGCGTCTGTCGCTGACCTTCAACGAGGCCGTGCCGCAGCCGCGCTCGAAAGAGGTCGTGACCAAGATTCAGGAGCAGCTCAAGCAGATCGGCATCGAGGTCAACCTGTATCAGGGCGACTACGCCGCGCAGACCGCTGCGTCGCTCGATCAGGACACCGTGCAGGTGTACCACTCGATGGTCGGCCGCGCCGACTACGACGTGATCAAGAGCCAGTTCGCCGGCGAGAACCGCAACACGCTGCTGAACCTGAACAAGAGCGACGGCAGCTACGGCGACGCGCACCTTGAGCAGCTGCTGCAGGACGTCGCGTCGAAGCCCACCGCTCCCGAACGTCAGGCCGCCAGCCAGGCGGTGCAGGACTACCTCAGCGAGCAGGCCTACGTGCTGCCGATCTTCGAAGAGCCGCAGGTCTTCGGCCTGCAGTCGTACGTGCAGGGCTTCAAGACCGAGGCCGTGGGCCGTCCGGACTTCTACAGCACCTGGCTGAACAAGTAGAGCCGAACATGGACGAAGTGGTGAAACGCCTCATATGAGTTACATTCTGCGTCGCGCCGGGCAGGCGCTGCTGGTGCTGCTGGTCGCCTACACCGTGGCCTTCGTGCTGCTCTCGGCTCTGCCCGGCGATGCCGTGATGGCCCGCTACGCCAGCCCCGAACTCGGGCTCTCGCCCGAACAGCTGGCTGACATCCGCGGCTCGTACGGTGCCGATCAGCCCGTCTGGCTGCGCTATCTGATCTCGCTCGGCGGGTTTCTGACCGGTCAGCTCGGCTACTCGGTGCAGACCGGGTCTGCGGTGACGACGATGCTCTCAGAGGCCCTGCCTTCGACACTGCTGCTCGCACTGCTGGGCTTCGCGTTCGCCGTGCTGCTGGCCGTGACGATCGCCTTCACCTCGACGTTCGGAGCGTTCGCCTGGCTGCGCCGCATCTTTCGCACGCTGCCGCCGCTGTTCGTCTCGGTGCCGGTGTTCTGGATCGGCATCATCCTCATCCAGGTGCTCTCGTTCCAGCTCAAGCTGATTCCGCTGATCGGCGCAAGCGGCCCGCAGTCGCTGGTGATGCCGGTGCTCACCCTGTCGATACCGATCGCCGCCCCGCTCGCCCAGGTGCTCATTCGCAGCATCGACGAGGTCAGGGTGCAGCCCTTCGTCACCGTGGTGCGCGCTCGCGGTGCGAGCACCAGCTGGGTGCTCTGGCGCAACGTGGCCAAGAACGCGCTGCTGCCGACCATGACCATCGCCGGTCTGCTCTTCGGCGAGCTGGTCGGTGGCGCAGTCGTCACCGAGACCGTCTTCGGTCGCGCCGGCATCGGTCAGATCACCGCTCAGGCGGTCGCCAACCGAGACACTCCGGTGCTGATGGCCGTCGTCATCATCTCGGCTGCCGTGTTCGTCATCATCAACCTGATCGTCGACCTGCTCTATCCGGTCTTCGACGCCCGTCTGCGCAAGGAGGTGCGGTCATGAAACGCATCTGGCGCACTCCCACAGTGCTGCTCTCGCTGCTGGTGCTGTTCATCGCGGTGCTCTGGGCCGTCATGCCCGGTCTCTTCGCCCCCGGTGACCCGACCGTGGCATCCGGCGTCTCGCTGCAGGCCCCCAGCGCACAGCACTGGTTCGGCACCGATCAGACCGGCCGCGATCTCTACACGCGCGTCGTGCACGGTGCGGTGCAGTCGCTCAGCGGCGCGCTGATCGCCGTGTTGGTCGGCCTCGTCGTCGGCAGCCTGATCGGTCTGTTCGCGGGTGCCCGCGGCGGGGCGCTGGATGCGGTGCTCATGCGCATCGTCGACGTGCTGCTGTCGATTCCGGGTCTGCTGCTGTCGCTCAGCGTGATCATTCTGCTGGGCTTCGGCACGACCAACGCCGCCATCGCGGTGGGCGTCACCTCGGTGGCCACGTTCGCACGGCTGGCGCGCTCGCGGGTGATGCAGGTGCGTGCGAGCGAGTACGTCGAAGCGGCCTACGGCAGCGGCGGCACCTTCGGCACCGTGCTGCTCAGGCACATTCTGCCCAACTCGCTGGCCCCGGTGCTGGCTCTCGCGGCGCTGCAGTTCGGCAGCGCGATTCTGCAGATCTCGACTCTGGGCTTTCTGGGCTATGGCGCTCCGCCGCCCACGCCTGAGTGGGGGCTGCTGATCGCCGAAGGGCGCAACTACGTGGCCACCGCCTGGTGGCTCACCGTGCTGCCGGGCATCGTCGTGCTGCTGGTCGTGCTGGCCACCAACCGACTGAGCCAGGCCATTCAGAAGGGAGCGGATCAATGAGCGACCTGCTGAACATCTCTGATCTCGCGGTGCGCTACCGCACTCGCAGCGGACACATCGACGCCCTGCACGGCATCGATCTCAGTGTTCGCGCCGGCGAGGTGACCGCCGTCGTCGGCGAGTCCGGCTCGGGCAAGTCGACCACGGCGCAGGCCGTGATGGGCCTGCTGCCGACGAACGCCGAGCTGGTGCGCGGCACCATCACTCTGGGCCCCGACCTGCGTGTGGGCGATCAGGTGAGCATGGACAGACCCGAAGACGGTGCCGCGGTGCGTGCGACGTCGTCGGTGCTCTCCGACCTCGGGCCGCGCGAATGGCGTGCGGTGCGCGGGCGTCAGATCGGTCTGATTCCGCAGGATCCGAACAACTCGCTCAACCCGGTCAAACGCATCGGCGAGACGGTGTCAGAGGCTCTGCGCATCCACCGCTGGAAGGATCGCGACGCCCGAAACCGGCGCGTGTTCGAGCTGCTCGAACGCGTCGGCATCGACCAGCCCGATCTGCGTGCGAGACAATACCCGCACGAGCTCAGCGGCGGCATGAAGCAGCGTGTGCTCATCGCCGCGGCCATCGCGCTGCAGCCGCGTCTGATCATCGCCGACGAGCCCACCAGCGCGCTCGATGTGACCGTGCAGCAGCGCATTCTCGATCTGCTCGACGAACTGCGTTCGCAGGACGGCACCGGCATCCTCTTCATCACCCATGATCTCGCCGTCGCCGGTGATCGTGCCGACCAGGTCGTGGTCATGCAGCACGGCGAGGTGCGCGAGCACGGTTCGGCGGTGCAGGTGCTCTCGAACCCTCAGCACGCCTACACCCGACAGCTGCTCGATGACGCGCCCTCGTTCGCGCACATCACCGAGGCCGTGCACTGGAAGCGTCCGGCTGTGACGTCGCCCGATTCGTCGTCGACCGCGGCGGCGGATGCTCCGCTGCTGCGCGTCGAACACCTGCGTCAGGAGTTCGGTGGCGGGCGTGGCAAGGAGCCCTTCGTCGCGGTCGACGACGTGTCGTTCGCCGTGCGGGCGGGCACCACGCATGCGCTCGTGGGGGAGTCCGGCTCGGGCAAGACCACGACGGGCCGCAGCATCGCCGGCTTCAACGCGCCGACTTCGGGCAGCATCCTCTTCGACGGATCTGACATTCTCGGGCTGGACCGCAAGGCGCGCCGACAGCTGCGCCGAGACATCCAGCTCGTCTATCAGAACCCGTACAGCTCGCTCGACCCGAAGCAGACGATCGGCGACATCATCGGCGAGCCGTTGGCCAACTTCGGCATCGGCGACAAAGCGTCGCGTCGGCGCAGCGCCGCCGAGCAGCTCGATCTGGTGGCGCTGCCTCAGGACGCCCTCGAACGCCGACCGCGTGAGCTCAGCGGCGGACAGCTGCAGCGCGTGGCCATCGCGCGTGCCTTAGTGCTGCAGCCGCGGCTGATCGTGCTCGATGAGGCGGTCTCAGCGCTCGACGTCACTGTGCAGGCGCAGATTCTGCGGCTGCTCTCGAAGCTGCAGCAGGAGCTTGCCCTGACCTATGTCTTCATCTCGCACGACCTCGCCGTCGTGCAGCAGATCTCAGACACGGTGAGCGTGCTCAGCCATGGCCGGCAGGTCGAGGCCGGCACCACGGAGCGCATCTTCGCGCATCCCGAGACCGAGTACACTCAGCAGCTCATCGCGGCGATCCCGGGACGTCGCCTGCCCTTCACGAAGAGTGTTTCACGTGAAACACTCGAGTGAACAGGGCTGCGTGACCGCTGTGACCCTGCCCGAGTGAGCCACGGCACAGCACGACCCGGTATCAGACCAGCGCAGACCAGCGCACGACTTCGCCGCACCGGCACCGCAGCATCCCCGAGACAAGGAACGATCATGACTGAACCGAACGTCGACATCATCGACCAGCTGGCCGGCATCACGCCCGGAAGCGCTCTCGACGAGCTGCGCAGCCATCGGCAGCAGGCGCGCGAGAACGCTCAGCGCAGTTTCGCGGCTCTGCTCGAGCCCGAGCAGCCCGGCACGTTCGGCTACGACGAGCGCTATGCGGTAGCGACTCTGGTGGCCGGTCTGCACGGCTTCGACGAGGCCAGCAGCTTCTATCGCGATCTGCTCTCTGACGCGATCGACGACGAGACCGCGGTCAAGCGGCTGTCGGGCATCATCGACGAGGTCGTGACGAACAATCGGGTGCAGGGGCCGTTCGGCATCTACCGAGAGCCGCAGCTGGCGAACGAGAATCGTCCCGGCCCCGACCTGCGTCTGACCGACGAGCAGCGCGACGCCCTCGGTGCGCGACTGTCGACGGCGTTCCAGCTCGCGCAGATTCTGGTGCTGCACCCGCGCGACTCACGCCCCGAGATGCTCGTGCCGCTCAGCGAGGCCGGATGGTCGACCACCGACCTGGTCAGTCTGGAGCAGCTCATCGCCTTTCTCGCGTTCCAGCTGCGCAGCGCATGGGGGCTGCGGGCGCTGGCCGGTACGGCTCCGGCTCCGGCATCCGCCATCGCGCCCGACGCGGCGCCGCCGGGGTCGGTTGCGACCGACGAGAACGCAGACGTGATCGCGCTCGCCGACGAGGCGCACGCAGCAGCGGTGGATGCCACGGGCGAGCCCGCCCCGCTGCCGGCTGACACGCTGGGCACGGTCGGTACGCCGGTGCGCATCTATCCGGAACTCGCTCGGCCGACGCACTTCGTGCAGCATTCGCTGGGCTGGGTGCCGTGGCTTGAGCCGCTCGCCGAAGACGAGCTCACTGATCGGCACCGCGAGGCGTTGGTGGAGGATCTGCGCGCGAAGAACCCGTACTTCCGGCTCTTGGTGCGTGACCCCGACGCCCTCGAGGCGCGCACGCTGACCGACATGGACATCTTCTTCAACGTCGACGACGGCATCGGCCGGGCCGAGCGCGAGCTCTCGGCGACGGTGACCTCGCGAGTGAACGGCTGTGTCTACTGCGCTTCGGTGCATTCGGCGCGGGCCAGTCACGAGTCGGAGGCCGCCGGGGCCTCGCGTCAGGCCGACGTGCAGCGTCTGCTCGATCGAGGCGTGGGCGCCGGTGCGCTGAACGGGGGAGCTGCCACCGACCTGGGTGACGACCTCTGGAACGCCATCGAGCGCGCCTCGGCGGTGCTCACGCTCAGTCCGCTCGAGTTCGGCGAGGCCGATGTCGACGTGCTGCGCACGGCCGGTCTCGACGATCTGCAGGTGATCGACATCATCAACGGCGCCGCGTTCTTCAACTGGGCGAACCGGCTGATGCTCGGTCTCGGCGAGCCCGAGGTGCCGAAGCGCTTTCTCGACCAGCACCAGGCATAGGACGACGGTACAGCGCGACGGCGCAGCGGCTCTGCGGCTGACAGCAGAGCCGCCTGCGCACGCCGCTGCACCGTCTTGACGATTCTCGGGTCGGGTCAGCGAATGAGCACCTTGAGCGCCTTGGTCTCTGCCGCGTTGGCGAAGACGTCGTAGGCTTTCTCGAACTCGTCGAACGAGAACTCGTGCGTGACGAAGTTCTCGACATCGAGCTTGCCGGCGGCAACGAGATTCAGCAGCATCTCGAGCGATGTGGTGTTCACCAGGCCCATCGTGATGCCGATGTTCTTCGTCCAGAGCTTCTGCATCGCGATCTCGACCGGCTTGCCGTGCACGCCGATGTTCGCCACGTGACCACCCGGACGCACGATCTCGGTCGCCATCTGCAGAGTGGGAGGGATGCCCACGGCCTCCATGGCGACATCGACGCCCTCGCCGTCGGTGAAGGCCAGCAGCTGTTCCTTCCAGTCGGCGGCGCCGGAGTTCACGCCCGCAGTGGCGCCGAACTCCTTCGCCCGCGCCAGTCGGTTGTCATCGAGGTCGACCGAGATGATCTTCGCTGCGCCCTGCAGACCCGCCGTGGCGACAGCCGCGAGCCCCACGGGGCCTGCGCCGATGATCGCGACGGTGTCGCCTGGCTTGACCTGGCCGTTCTGCACGCCGATCTCGAAACCGGTCGGCAGGATGTCGCTCAGCAGAATGGCCGCGCGGTCGCTGACGCCCGCAGGAATTCTGTACGACGACGTCTCGGCATAGGGCACGCGCACGTACTCGGCCTGGGTTCCGTTGATGTAGTGGCCGAAAGCCCACGCATCGCCGACGGCACCCTCGTCGCCGAGGCAGTGGCTGAGCAGCCCCTTGCGGCAATTGGCGCAGTGGCCGCAGGTCGACATGCAGCTCAGCAGCAGGCGATCGCCCACCTTGATCGAGCTCACAGCATCACCGACCTCGGTGACGACACCGACGCCTTCGTGCCCCAGCACGGTGCCGACGGGAGTCTCGGGAACATCGCCCTTGAGCACATGCAGATCGCTGCCGCAGATCGTCGTCGCCTCCATCTTGACAAGCACATCGGTCGGCTTCTCGATGACCGGATCCGGCACGTCCTTCCACTCGCGAACGCCAGGACCGCCGTAGACAAGACCCTTCATGACTTCCTCCTTGAGATCATTTCGTGTCGCGGTGATGCGACACTGGGCGGGATCGCCACCCGGTGATCTCATGCTGGCAGTCGCCGGGCGGCCTTCGAGGCGTCTTTTGGCGGATGCTGTCTCAACCTGAGACAGTGCGACGCGTGTGCAGCACTGTTGGGTCGTTCAGTCGTGGTTGACGGGGCGGAGAACGCTCCGGAATCGGTCAGCTGAGCCCGTACTCGGCCAGCCGCCGATAGAGCGTGGCGCGCGAGATGCCCAGTGCACGCGCTGCTGCCGAACGGTTGCCGCGAGTGCGGTAGAGCATCGTGATGATCGCAATGCGTTCCTGACGCTCCAGCTCGGTCAGCGGTCGCAGAGCCGCGCTGAAGGCATGGGGCGGCAGGTCGGCCGGCGTGAGTACGCCGTCGGGGCGCTGCTCAAGTGCAGAGCGCAGCGCATCCGAGAGCTGATGGATGTTCCCGGGCCAGTGCCCCTCGGCAAGCGTGCGCAGCGCGGCCGGAGAGAGGGCCCGGCGGTGCTCCGGCTGCATCGCGTCGAGCAGGCTCTGAGCGATGGCCGGTATGTCGCCGCGACGTTCCCGCAGAGCCGGTACGACCACGGTGCGCGCGATGAACGGGAGCAAGGCTGAGAGCGGTGAGACCTCGTCGTGCGTGAGCTGCTCAGCGGTGAGCACGATGCGCCCAGGGTCTCCGTGCACTCGAGGCGCTCGCAGAAATCGCTCGATCTGCGTTCGAGAGTCTGCGGGCAGCAGATGCACGTTGCGCAGTACGAGCACGGGGTCTCCGAGTGGATCCTGACCGACATGCGTCAGAGTGTCGAGCATCGCCGAGAGGTCACCGGTGTGCTCGATCGTCTCAGCGGTGATCACATGTACGTGCAGCCGCTGCGCGGCGGCGACCTCGTTCACCAGCGAGACCTTGCCGACGCCGATCTCGCCGAGCAGCAGCGTGGCCTCACCCCTGCGCAAGCTGGTGCCGAGCTCTCGTCTGGCCAGTTGCCAGGCATTCGACCGCGTTCCTCTGCTCAGGCTGACTCGGTCGACGAGCATGGGCGGATGTGTCTGTGTGAGTTGCTGAGAGAGCGATGCGCCGTGCTGCGTCGCAGCCGGGGCGGCAGGCTGAGACGACGGGTGAGCGTTCGATGTCGCAACCTGTGCAGCGGGGCGTCTGCCATGCGCTGTGCCTGCGGCAGTCGGCTTCGCCCAGATCAGCACCCCGTGTGCGAGGCCGCGATCGAAGCGGGCGGCGGCGACCTGCAGCGCTGCGAACGCACGGTCGTGCAGCGCTCCGGAGGTGCGCGCGGGCGGTGCGGGCGCCCGCAGAGGCCCGCCGCCTTCGAATCCGCTCAGCTCGAAGACGAATCGGGCACGAGACGCGGCCGCAGTGGCCCGTTTGGCGGCTTTGCACAGTGCGCGGCCTTCGGCGTCGGTCAGCAGTGCATGAGCCTGATCGCTGTGCAGCGTCATGCGGTCGGTGACGGCGAGAACGGCGGTGCGCGACTGCGAGGGGATGCTGCGCATGGCATCCTCGAACGCCTCGAAGACGTCGCGCTCGACCGGGGATGCGGCATGCAGCAGCTGCTGTTCAATCGCGTGCGCAGTCTGCACGGCGACCGTCTGCATCATCTGACTGGCATCGCGAATGTCGCAGGTGAGATCGAGCACTCCTGCGAGGCGTCTGGTGATCGGGTCCAGGATGGGCGCGCCGGCACAGACATAGCGCAGAAAGCGCTCCTGAAAGTGGGCGGCCCCCTCGACGTATATTGGCATGCGCGTCTGAATGACGGTGCCGACGCCATTGGTGCCGACGAACCCCTCGCTGAAGTCGAAGCCCGGGGCGAGGTCGATGCCGTTGAGCAGCGTGGTCGCGGCGCGTCCGCAGTCGGCTCGAGCGAGTACGTGTGAGCGTTCGTCAGACAGCACGATGCCGACGTCGAGGCTTCCGAGAGCGTGCACGAGCTGATTCATCGGCTCTTGCGCGCAGCGGGCGAGCACGGTGTCGCTTGTGATGGTGACCTGCTTGGTCGCGTCGCCTGTGGCGTCCACGCCCGCTTGAGCAGAACGGCGCCACGAGCCGGCGATCTGCTCAGGCACCAAGTGCCCGAACTCGGCGGCAGCGGCACGTCGGTCGCGCAGAAAACGAGACCTGGCGCGAGAAAGGTCGTCATTGACGGGGATCGTCATATCTCTATTGTGTCCGCGCACGAGCCACTCTGCCAGCACAGGGCGTCGTTTGGGCCTGTGCTGACTGCGTGAGTGCGGCGAAAGCGCGTGACAGGAGCCTTCGGTCAGACGAGCGGACTGGTGATCACCAGCACGGCTTCGACCGGGCCTCTCACCGCACGGTAGGTGTGCGGGCAATCGCTGACCCACTCCAGATTCTGCCCCGCTGATGCCTCGCGTTCCGCACCCTCACGCCCCGCGCGCAGCAGCCCGGCGAGCACTTGCACGTGCTCGACGACGCCGGGGCCGTGTGCAGGGGAGCGGCGAGAGGCCCCACTGTCAAGGTGCAGCCGGTACACCTCGACAGTGACCTGTGCGCTGCTGTCGACCCCGATGACGTCGGTGTCGAGCAGCCGCACCGAGACCCCCGGGCCCTCGACTGACGAGCCGGCTTGAGCATCCAGCAACAGGGCAAGCGGAGCTCGCAGCGCACCAGCGAGCGCATAGAGAGTCGCGAGCGTCGGGTTGCGCTGGCCGTTCTCCAACTGCGAGAGAGAGGCCACCCCGACGCCGGACGCCTCGGCCAGCGCTCGCAGCGACATCGCGCGTTCGGCGCGCAGGCTGCGGATACCCTCGCCGATCGCTGCGAGGTCTGGCCGAACGGCTGCCGCCGGTGTACCGATCTGTGGCAATGCACCACCTGACGCAGGAGCCACACGTGTCTTCGGCGCACGGCCCGGCGGAGGGGTGGTCGCACGGGAGGTCATGCTCGCAGTCTAGCGACGGCAGACACAGAGAGGTCACCTGTTGAAAGAGAGTGCGGCCTTGCCAAGGTCATGCTAATCTCTCACGGTTGTGCTCGTGCGTGCGCACAAGGCGCACGCGAGATCTCGAACCCCCCGTAGAGAGCAGTCCAATGACGAAGACGTCTATCATCCCCGCACGTTCGCGTGCCCGAACGCTGACATGTGCCGCACTTGCGGTAGCGCTCGGCAGCGCAGTGCCCGCAAGTATGCCGCAGGCGGCATATGCTGCAACGGCGGCCGTCGAGGTGACACATGACGCGACGATTGTCGGGCAGGAGTCGACGGGCTTCGGCGCCACGATGTCGCAGGTTCGATGCGACGTCAACGGCAATGGCCAGCCAGACCTGGGCATCGGCAACTTCGCGATGTTCGGCTATGGCGATGCCGAGCCCAGTGCCGCGTATGTGCTGCTCGACGACACTGCGAGTGCTGCAGAGAGCGGCTCTTCGGTGACCGACCTCCGCCCCGTGCGCATCACTGACAGCGATGTCGACTGGGGCACCGGATCGGATCTTCGCTGTGCCGGCGATGTCAACGGCGACGGCTATGACGATCTCGCCCTGGTGCAGCAGGGCAGGTCGCTCAGCATCGTCTTCGGAGCAGCAGATTTCAGCGACGTCGCACTCGGTGATCTCGGCGAACGCGGACGAACGGTGACCGGATCGATCACGCGCGCGATTGGAGTCGGTGACGTCGATGGCGACGGGTTCGATGAAATCGGTGTCACTGACACGCAGGGCCGCATCACTGTGCTCAGCGCCGACGGCCTGCCGCAGACCAGTGCACTCGACGAGCTCGACGCCCCGGTGATCTCAGGCGATCCCGACAGCATCGATCTCGTCTCTGCAGTGTCAGCCGGTGATGCGAACGGCGATGGCCGTGACGATCTGCTGGTCGGGTCGGCCTCATGGTCGATGCCTGGCGTGCAGAGTTTCGCGACGGGGGTGAACTGGGTGCTGACTGACGTTCGGCAGTCTGTGCAGGTGGGGGCAGGCGCGGTGCCCGGCTATCGGATCGAAGGGCCCAAGCGCGGCTATGACCTGTTGGGCGGATCGGCGGTCTCCATCGGCGACATCAACGGCGACGGCTTCGACGATGTGATGCTGGGCGGCGACTCCGACGCCCCGAAGACCGGCAGCGCCGTCGTCGTGCTCGGTTCAGACTCCGACGCCCCGGTCACGACCGACCCGGAAGCGACTGCGGGATTCAGCGTGCGCACGGCTGACGAAGCGGGCGTTCAGACCCAGCGCGGCTGGTGGCTCAACGGCATCGCCGCTGACGATCACTTCGGTCATGCCGTTGGCGCTGCACGCATGCAGAACCGGTCGATGCTGCTGGTCGGCGGCATGGATGGGTCGCCCAGCGGAGATCTGGACGGCGCCGGATACGCGGTCGCGCTCGATTCGCACGCACTGGTGACGGGTGCCCTGCCGACTTCGACGACGGGTGTGCTGAATGCCGCCGATCTTGTGAACGCCGACGGGGCGGTCGCCGGGGCTGCTGTGATCATGGGCACCGGCGCGGGCGAGCACCTTGGGAGGTCGTTCGCCGACCTCACTGAGAACCCTGCCCGACAGAGCACCGCGGTACAGTTCGCAATCGGCGCCCCCGCGCTCTTCACCTGGGACGACACCAGGCCCTCGGTGCGCGTCGTGTCGCTCAAGGTCGAGTCTGCGGTCACGCCGGTCGACCCTACGCCGGTCGATCCGGAACCCACAGATCCGGCTCCGACAGACCCGGCTTCCACGGATCCGGCACAGACGCCCGCGAACGATGTGGCTGAGGCGAGTCACGAAGGGACACCGTCTGAGACGGCAGCCGACACCTCGAACGATGCGTTGGCGCGCACCGGCGGGAATGGACAGTGGGTGTGGGCCTGTCTCGGTGCCGCCGGCCTCGCGCTGACGATCGGACTCTGCGTCATACTGCTGCGGCGTCGCATCAGCGAGTAGCACCGGCTGCCGGCGCACCGCCTTCGCCAGTGCTGTGTGGTTGGCAGGGCTGCGAGTTAGCCAGTGCTGTGAGTTTGGCAGTGCGCCGACGTCGCGCTATGTTCCATATATGGAACAGTCTCATCCTTCGTCGGAACCATCGTCACCGGAACAGGATGTGCAGGGTGCTGCCCAAGAGGGCACAGGCTCAGGCAGCCTCCAGCCGATCCTCGCGGGCATCACCACGGCTTTGGTCGGCTTCACCAGCTCGTCGGCCATCGTCATCGCCGGCCTGCGCGCCGTGGGTGCCGATCTCGATCAGGCGACCTCAGGCCTCGTCGCGCTCTGCCTCGTGCAGGGCGTCGGGATCATCTGGCTCGCGCTGAGACACCGCACCCCGATCACCCTCGCCTGGTCGACGCCGGGCGCAGCTCTGCTTGCCGGCGCCGCGGGTTCGAGCCTCACTGGCGCATCCCCCGGTGCAGACCCCGCCGCATGGTCAGCGGCAGTCGGCGCCTTTCTCATCGTCGCCGTACTGATCCTGCTCACCGGTCTCTGGCGCGGGCTCAGCGACCTCATCGCGCGCATTCCTGCGGCCCTCGCCCAGGCGATGCTCGCCGGCGTGCTGCTGCCGCTCTGTCTTGCCCCTGTGCACGCCCTGACCGTCTCGCCACTTGCGGTCGCACCGGTGATCGTGGTGTGGCTGGTGCTGCTGAGGCTCGCACCCAAGTGGGCCGTGCCCACCGCGTTCGCGCTTGCGCTGGTGATCGCCGTCGCCTTCGCGATGGGCGTCGGGCGTTCGGCGGATGCATCGGTCGCCCCCGCCTTCGCCCTCGCTTCGATGCTGCCCTCGGTGTCGCTCACCATGCCCAGCTTCACCCTCGGAGCAGTGCTCGGCATCGCGGCACCGCTCTACCTTGTCACGATGGTGTCGCAGAACGTGCCGGGCGTCGCGGTCATGCGTGCCAACGGATTCGACGTGCCGTGGCGCGAGAGCATGCTGGTGACCGGGATGGCCACTGCCGTCGCTGCTCCGGCGGGAGGGCATGCTGTGAACCTGGCCGCGATCTCCGCAGCGCTGGCGGCGGGGCCCGATGCGCATCCGCTGAGAAGCCGACGCTGGATCGCGGCTGTCACCTGCGGATGCAGCTATCTGGTGCTCGCTGCGTCGGCGGGTGCGCTCACGACTCTCGTCGCCATTGCACCTGAGGGTCTCATCGAGGCTGTTGCGGGTCTGGCTCTGATCGGGGCGTTCGGTGGGGCGCTCACGTCAGCGCTCAAAACAGCCGGGCAGCAGACGCAGGCGATCGTCACGATGCTGGTGGCAGCCAGCGGCATCGTCGTGTTCGGTGTGGGCGCCGCGTTCTGGGCGCTCGTGGCCGGGTTGGTCGTGCACGCGCTGCTGGAGCGGCGCAGCACGCGTGAGACAGCCTCAGACGTCAGCAGGTTCGCCGGGGCTGCGTCGACGGCTGGTCAGCGCGATCGCGGCAATGGCGACCACCCCGAGCGCGACGGCGCCGATGCGCACCGCTGAGTGCAGAGCGACCTCCTGCTCTTCGGCGGCGTCGCGTGTCGTGAACGACGAGGGGGAGAGCCGACCGGTCACGGTGGCGCCGGGCCGCACGTCGTCAGCCAGAAGAACGCTGTCGGCTGCCGGAGAGGCCGCACCTGTCACCGAACCGCCTCGGAACAGCGATACGACGGCGGCCGCGGTCTTGGAGACCAGACCACGCACGCGGGCGAAGCCCTGCTTGGCCATGCGCAGAGCACCTTCGGCAGACGTCGAGTCGCCGTCGAGCAGCAGCCGTGGCTCTCCGTGCCCGGTGACCGTGTTCGGCAGCGCGTAGACGGGGTTTCGGCCGCTCAGACGCCTGAGCCAGTTCTCTTCGACGGTCTCATGGTCATGTTCGGGGGTGCGATAGTAGCCGAGCACGGCATGTGACGTGCGCCGATACACGAGCGGCGCAGCGGAGCCTGACACGGCGGACTCGCCGGTGGAGGCGGAGACGCCCACGGCATCCATCGCGGGGTGTGACTGCAGCCAGTCGGTCGCCGACTCAAGTACGGTCGGCGCCCATGACACGTTCTCTGGGTGGACGACGACCAGATCGCCGTGAGACGAACTCACGCCGACGTTGAGGGCGTCCGCTTCGTCGGCTCCGTGCGCGACGCCGATCACCCGAGCCTGCAGATTGGCGAGGTCAAGCTGATGCTCGAGCTCGGTCTGATTCGCAGACGTCACGACGATGACCTCCATGGGGCGCAGCGTCTGCGCCTCGAGGTCTTTGAGCACGTGACGCAGCCGTGCTGCCTGCCCGCTCGCAGGCACGATCACTGAGACAGAAGCCATATACGTACGATACAGCTCTCGCGGGGTGCTTTTGACCATCAGCACTCCAATGAGCAGTGGACTCGTGCTACTGGTCTGATCAGTAACACACTTGGCTGTTGTCTGACACTGGCCGGTAACAAACGACCCCGACGATGGACTCATCACAACCGAGGAGTTGATCGCAAAGATGTCTGCTTCGACAACACATGACCCGGCCGCAGAATCCGGCGGCACCAGCCTGACCGGGCTTTCGGCAGCCGAACTGGTGGCCGCCTACAAAGAGGGCGACCTTGAGCCACAGGCCGTCGTCTCGGCCAGCTTCGAGCTGATCGAGAAGAGCGAACCTGAGCTGCACGCCATTTACGACAGCTTTCCAGAGCAGGCGCTTGAGGCGGCACAGGAGTCGGCGAGACGTTGGGCCAGCGGCCACGCACTTGGGCCGCTCGACGGCGTGCCCGTCACGCTGAAAGAGAATCAGAAGGTCAAAGGCCGACCCACACCATGGGGCTCGGCGGCCACGACGCCGGTTCCCGCTGAGTCGAATGCTCCCGTCATCGACCGGCTGCAGAGCGAAGGCGCCATCATTCTGGGGCGCACGACGATGCCAGAGCTCGGAATGCTCTCATCGGGCGTCTCATCACTGCATGAGACGGTGCGCAATCCGTGGAATCTGGCCTGGAGCCCGGGGGGCTCGAGCAGCGGCGGCGGCGCGGCGGCGGCGATCGGCTACGCCCCGATCAACTTGGGGTCAGACATCGGCGGCTCGGTGCGACTGCCCGCATCCTGGTGCGGAGTCGCAGGCTTCAAACCCACGTTCGGTCGCATCGCGGTCGACCCGCCGTACTTCGGCCGACACATCGGGCCGATGGGGCGCAGCGTCGCCGACCTCGCGTTGGCCACCGGTGCACTCGCCGGGCCCGACGACCGTGACCCCTACAGTCTGCCGAAACAGCGCATCGACTGGGCCGATCTCACGTTCGACCCGGCAGGTCGACGCATCGGTCTCGTGCTCGACGTCGGCGACGGAGCTGCGGCCGACCCCGAGGTGCTTGATGTCGTGCGACGGGCGGCAGCGGTCTTCGAGCGGGCGGGGGCGACGATCGTCGAGATCCCTCCCTTCCTCGAGAGCGGAACGATCGACCTCATCGATCTCTTCTGGCGCATCGGTCACTGGAACGACTACTGCAGAATGGATCCCGAGCGCCGCAAGCTGCTGCTGCCGTTCATCGCCGAGTGGTGCCGTGGAGGCCATGGCATCAGCGGTGAGGATGCTCTGCGCTCGCACGATGCGCAGTTGGACGTCGCACGTCGCACGATCGCAGCGACTGCAGATGTGGACGTCATCCTCTCGCCGGTCTCACCCGGTGCGGCGTTCCCCGCTGAGTGGCCGATGCCGAGCAACGATGTGAACGATCCCATGTCTCATATCGGATTCTGCGTAACCTACAACATGTCAGGACAGCCGGCTGTCAGCGTCAACGGAGGATTCACTGAAGCCGGCAGCCCGGTCGGTGTGCAGATCGCTGCAGCCCGATATGAAGATCGTCTCGCTCTGGCGGCCGCACACTTCTTCGAGAGTGAGCGACCGGCGAGCGCCGTACGCCCCTGGCCGACACTCTCGGCCTGATCCACCTCATGACCACCGATTCCGAGCTCTGCACAGTCGAACCGTAACCCCCCTGCACAACCCTGAGGAGCAAGCATGTCAGTCAACAGATCACTTACTCTGCGCCGCATCGGCGCAGGTCTCGTCGCGACAGCAGTCGCCATCTCTCTCTCGGCCTGCTCGGCCGGGGGCAGCGGCTCCGGAGGCTCCGGGGCGGCCGATGACGCGGCCACCGTCACCGTGGGCATGGCCGCGTCACCGGCTGGTCTGGACTTCACCACCAGCGGCGGAGCGGCCATCTTCCAGGCGCTCGCGGGCAACGTCTATGAAGGCCTGGTCAAGCTGGACGACAAAGGCCAGATTCAGCCGCTGCTGGCAACAGACTGGAAGGTGAGCGACGACGGCCTGCGGTACTCGTTCACCCTGCGTGACGGGGTCAAATTTCACGACGGCACTGCATTCGACGCGGATGTGGTGAAGGCTTCGCTTGAGCGTGTGCCGCAGTGGAAGGCGAACACCCCGTCGAACCTCGCTGCGATCGACCACGTCGAAGTCGTCTCACCCACGCAGGCCGACGTGGTGCTGTCGAAGCCCGACTCAGATCTGCTGTTCTGGCTGACGACGGTGCTGGGCTCGATGATTGCGCCAAACTCGGTGGCGACCATGTCGACCACCGCGAACGGCACCGGCCCCTACACGTTCGTGTCGTACGAGCCCGGTGTCAAGATGAAGCTGAAGCGCAACGACAGCTACTGGGGCACGCCGGCGAAGAACGCCGAGGTCGACTTGGCCTACTACGCCGACGCCTCGGCCGCAGCGAACTCGCTGCGCACGGGCGAGACCGACGCGCTCTTCCAGGCCGAGGCATACGACCAGATCGATGCGCTGAAATCCGATTCGAAGTACACCGTGACCGAAGGGTCGACGCAATCGGTCGTCGTGATGCCGATGAACGAGGCGAACCCGGCGCTGAAGGATGTTCGCGTGCGCCAGGCGATCACACACGCGATCGACAAAGATGCCGTGCTCGCCGCGGCCACCAGCGGTCATGGCACCGTGCTCAACGGACCGTCAGTGCCCACCGACGCCTGGTTCGAGGAGTTCGGCGAAGCCGGAAAGCACGATCCTGATCAGGCTGAGCAGCTGCTGCGAGAGGCCGGGGTATCTGACCTGTCGTTGACCTTCACCGTTCCGAACCGCCCGTATGCGCAGGCAGCCGCTCAGGTCATCCAGTCGAACCTCTCGGAGGTCGGCATCAAGGTGAACCTCGAGGTGCAGGAGTTTCCCGCGGTCTGGGTCGAGAAGACGATGACCGGCAAGAACTACGACCTCACGGTGACCAACCACATCGAGGCGCACAATATGACGAACTTCGGCAACCCGAAGTACTACTGGTCATACGACAATGCCGACGTGCAGTCGGCGTTCGCCGAGGCGAAGGCAGCCACCGATGACTCGGCGAAGACGGCGGCCATGAAGAAGGCACAGCAGCAGATCGTCGACGACGCAGCGGCAGTGTGGCTGTACAACACTCCGAACATCGTGGCCTCCAAGGCCTCGGTGACAGGTCTTCCCACGGATTACTACGGGGCGGGCATCGACTTCTCGCAGGTCACCGTCAGCAAGTAAGTCGCGCTCGGATGGTGGGCAGCCTGGGCTTGTGCGCCTGACTGCCCGCCATCCGGCAACCTGACCTCTCTCTGTCTCGGTCGGAAAGGACTGAACAACATGCTTGTGTCCCTGTCACGAAAAGTCCTGTCGTTCGTGGCGTCGGTGATCGTGGCGTCGGTCGTGGTGTTCCTGCTGCTCAGCGTCATGCCCGGTGATCCGGCCAGAGCGCAGCTGGGCACGGATGCCACCGAGGCCGATGTCGAGCGGCTGCAGCAGCAGCTCGGTCTCGATCGTCCACTGATCGTGCGCTATTTCGAGTGGATCGGCGGGTTTCTGCGTGGTGACCTCGGTACCTCATACGCGAGTCACACCGCCGTGGGCCCACAGATCTTCGAGGCTCTGCAGGTCTCTCTGATTCTTGTGCTCTCGGGCATCATCGTCGCCCTGATCATCGCATTGCCACTCGGCACGCTGGCCGCAGTACGTCGCAAGCACATTGACGGGGCCTTCTACTCGGCGGTGAGTCAGGTGGGCATCTCGATTCCCAGCTTTCTGGCGGGCCTGATTCTGGTGACGGTCTTCGCCGTGATGCTCGGCTGGCTGCCCTCTGGCGGATGGTCGGCGCCGGGTGAGGATTTCGTCGGCTTTCTGCAGCATCTCATCCTCCCGGCGCTCGCGCTCGGGCTGGTGCGCGGATCCATCCTCTCTCGATACATGCGCGGATCGGTTCTCGATGTGCTGCGAGAGGATTTCATGCGCACCGCGAGGGCGAAGGGGCTCAAGCCCTGGCAGGCCATGCGCCGGCATGGTCTGCGCAACGCGATCGTGCCGGTGATCACGGTCACCGGAGTCGAGTTTCCCGCGCTGATCATCGGGGCGGTCGTCATCGAGACGGTGTTCGTCGTCCCCGGCATGGGAAGCCTGCTGCTGCGCTCGGTGGCCAACCGAGATCTCATCCAGGTCCAGGGCATCGTGATGGTGATCGTCATGTTGGTGCTGCTGGTGAACCTAATCGTCGATGTCATCCACACGCTGGTTGACCCACGTCTGAGGAGTGTCGAATGAGTGTCAATACCGTAGCTCTCTCTCTGGCCGCGGTGCGCCGACAGAGTTCGCGGCTGAACGGCTCGCTGATCGTCGGTGCCATCCTGGTGGCGCTGATGGTGCTGCTCGCACTGGTCTCGCTGGTATGGACTCCGATGGATCCACTGGCGACAGACCCCACCCATCGTCTGGAAGGGCCGAGCGCCGTTCATCTGCTCGGAACCGACGGTCTCGGCCGAGACATCGCCAGTCAGATCATGGCCGGCGCTCGACCGCCGCTGATGGTCGGGGCGGTGACGGTCTGCATCTCTCTCGTGCTGGGAGTGCCTTTCGGCATCACCTCGGCGATGTCAGGCAAACGTATCGGCGGCGTCATGATGCGGTGGAACGACATCGTTCAGGCATTCCCTCCGCTGCTGCTCGCCATCATTCTGGCCGCCGTGTTCGGTGGCAGCACGACAGTGGCCATGATCGCCCTGGGCATCGGTGCGGCACCGGGTGTCGCCCGGCTCGTGCGCTCCGGAACCCTGCAGGTGCTGAGTCGCGAATACTCGATGGCCGCTCGTGCGGCGGGTCGTGGCCCGATCTTCAGCGCCTTCCGGCACGTGCTGCCCAACATCCGGGGCATGCTCATCGTGCAGGCTTCAGTCGGATTCGCTGTGGCCATTCTGGCCGAGGCAGCGCTGTCATACCTTGGTGCCGGCACACCGGCCCCGACACCTTCGTGGGGGCGCATGCTGCAGGAGGCTCAGAGCTTTCTCTACGTGCAGCCGCTCACTCTCGTCTGGCCCGGTCTCGCCATCGCGGTGACTGTGCTGGGCTTCAACCTGCTGGGCGATGGCCTGCGAGATCGTTTTGACCCGCGAATGGAGGCAACACGATGAACACCCTGTTGACGATAGACGGGCTGCGTGTCAACGCCGGTCGCAAAGAGCTGGTACACGGGCTGGATCTGACGATTCAGCGCGGCGAGCGCATCGGCCTGATCGGAGAGTCGGGATCAGGCAAGTCGCTGACCTGCCTGTCGATCATCGGGCTGCTGCCCGATCCGCTGACCTCGACTGGCACGATCGCGCTTGACGGCGTCGGAGACCTGTCGCAGCTGGACGAGGGGGAGTGGTCGAAGGTGCGTGGAGATCATCTCTCGATGGTCTTTCAGGAGCCCATGACCGCGCTCAACCCGCTGATGAAAGTCGGCGATCAGGTCGCCGAGATCATCGGTCTCCACTCGTCTCTGCCACGCACGGCGTGCAGAAGCCGAGCGGTCGAGCTTCTCGACGAGGTGCAGCTGCCAGACCCTGCGCGCGCCGCGACCGCGTTCCCTCACGAACTGTCCGGCGGACAGCGCCAGCGCGTGATGCTGGCGATGGCGATGGCGAATCGCCCCGATCTGCTTCTGGCCGACGAGCCGACGACGGCGCTCGATGCGACGGTGCAGGCACAGGTGCTGGAGCTGATGCGTCGACAGGTACGGCAGCATGACGCCTCGCTGCTGTTCATCACTCACGACTTGGGCGTCGTTGCGTCGCTCTGCGATCGCGTCGTCATCATGCAGCGAGGAGACGTCGTCGAGACCGGGCCGATCGATCGGGTGTTCACCCAGCCTCAGCATCACTACACGCGCGCGCTGCTGGCGGCGTCACAGCTCCGCACACGTGCAGACGGGCGTCTCGCCACAGTGGTCGATCTCTCGCAGGCTCGTGACCGCGCCGCCCAGGTGCCGGCCGCTGTCAGAGATTCGAGCACGACCGGGCCGCAGCTGACACCGGCCGCACACACCTGGCTCGAACCCTCTGACGAAGCGGCGACCGGCGAGGTCTTCAACGCCGTTGCCGCATCAGAGCCCGAGCCGATTCTGTGGGTGCGCGATCTGGTGAAGACCTATCGAACCTCGAGCGGCCCTCTGGGGCGCAAACGAACGGTTGAAGCGCTGCGCGGCATCTCTTTCGATGTGCGGCGAGGCGAGCGGTTCGGCATCGTCGGTGAGTCTGGCTGTGGAAAGTCGACGCTGCTGCGTCTGCTCACGGGGCTCGACAACGCCACGTCTGGCGAGGTGTCGATTCTGGGCAATCAGATCGAATCGACGAGAGAGTCACGTCTGCGATGGCTGCGTGAGTCAGTGCAGATCGTCTTTCAAGACCCAATGGGGTCGCTCGACCCCAAGATGCGCGTGCTCGACATCGTCTCAGAGGGGCTGCGCGGAGTCTCGACCGAGGAGCGCCGCGACCGGGTCGTCGCCCTGCTGAAACGCGTAGGGCTGGCCGCAGAGGCGGCTGATCGCTTTCCGCATCAGTTCTCAGGCGGTCAGCGACAGCGCATCGCCATCGCTCGGGCCCTGATCATGAAGCCGAAGGTGCTGATCGCCGATGAGGCGGTATCGGCGTTGGACGTGTCGGTGCGGGCCGAGGTGCTGAACCTGCTCGACGAGTTGGTGCACGAAGAGAACCTGACCATGGTCTTCGTGTCGCATGATCTGCATGTCGTGCGCCACTCGTGTGAGACGGTTGCCGTGATGCGAGCGGGGCAGATCGTCGAGGCCGGCCCCGTCGACGCCGTGTTCGACGCGCCGAAGCATGACTACACAGAGCGTCTGCTGGAGGCCATTCCGAGCCTGGATCGCGCCGCCAGCTGAGGCCGGGTGCCGTCGTCGGCGAACGCGTAGACTACTGGTCGGGCCAGCTCTGGCTGCTGTTCTCTCACTCTGCCTTGTCGTCGGAGGAGAGCTGCAGCACCACAGATGCCCACGCCGGCTGGGAGGCCGCACCGATGTGAGGAGACAGCATGGAGTTCAGCCCGGTTCGACGAGTGAACGCGTATGAGCAGATCGTCGAGCAGATCGAACAGGCGGTGATCTCGGGCGAGCTGCAGGCCGGCGATCGGCTTCCCGGCGAGCGCAAACTCGTCGAGACCTTCTCAGTCAGCCGATCGACGGTTCGTGAGGCCATGCGGGTGCTGCACGCGACGGGTCTGGTCGACTCTCGGCCAGGTGACCCTCGTGGTCCTGTGGTGATGCCGTTCACCGCCGAGGTGCTCGACGGGCCGCTGCAGAGAATGGCTTCGCAGGCCGGCACCACCAGAGTCGAGCTGCTGCAGTTTCGTTTCATCATCGACGGTGAGGCCGCCCTGCTTGCTGCCGCACATCACGATGACGAGGCGATCGCCGAGATCGCACGAGTGACTGATGAGATCCATCGGCTTCTCGAATCAGGTCAGGTCGGCCCCGAGGCCTTCGGGCCGTGGCTCAAACGCTTTCATCAGGCGATTCGGGCCGCCGCCAAGAACCGTCTCATCGAAGTGAGCGGTGCGGCCTTGAGCGACGCGCTCACGCATATCGCGCAGAGCCGACTCAACGAGCCCGGTGACCGTCAACGCGTGGTGCAGCAGTCAGCCAAAGACGCAGGGCGTCTGCTTGAGGCGATCAGGCAGGGAGACCCCACTGAGTCCCGTCGACTGATGACCGGGAACATCTTTCGGTACTACGAACAGGTGCTGACCGACGAGGAGCAGACTGCGTTGAAACCTTTGATCGGGTGAGCCGCAGAGGAATCAACGTTTCACGTGAAACATAGGGGGCACCCCCTCATGCCGACAAGTGCGCGATCTCCTGACGGTGCTGCACGGCCTGATCTAGTACGCCGGCAAACGCCGGATCGAACCATTGCTCGAGCGTCTGCACGTAGCTGCGTGTGGGGTGATTGTCATCGATGTAGATCAGCCGGCCGCCGATCGCCGGCGGGCAGCTGTCGGCTGTGCAGAACAGGTGCGCGAGATCGAGCGTGAGCACGCCGGGGTCGTCGGCCAGGGGCTGCGGCAGCACGTCGGCGAGATCGACGTCGGCGAGCACCTGGTCGCGCGGCGTCGCGCACTGGTCGACCGCCAGAATCGTGTCCTGCGCCTGAGAGACGCAGAGACTCGGCGCCGTCGAGAAGCGTGGGTTGTCGCGCATGAGCACGACCGGAGTGCCCAGCTGCGTGATGCGCTGCACCTGCGTCACCAGAGCATCCTCGAAATGGATGTCAGGCGAGTCGGCGACCGACACGTTGCCGACGGTGAACACGGCATCGGGGTGCTCGGTCGCGACGGCATCGAGCATGGTGTCGTTCATGGCCTGGCAGTCAGCGATGCGCTGCGTCTCATCGGGCCAGTATTTGCCGGTTCCCTCTGACTGCACCGGGCAGCCGCCGAGAATGAACGTGCGCAGCGTCCAGTTGTTGCGGTCGGCGAGCGGGGCGAGCAGGGTCATCCAGGTGTCGATGTGCGAGTCGCCGGCCACGAAGATCGTGCGATGCGGCAGCGTCGTCGGGTCGGTGTCGTCATCGGCCATGGTCGGGTCATTGGCCGGCTGGTTCACGCAGGTGATCAGCTCGCTGCCGTGTGCGTCGAGCGGGTCGCACTGTGATGACCAGTCTGCCCACTCGTTGTCGAGCCCGGTGACGGCAGGCTGCAGCGTGGTGAACAGCTGGGGCCCTTGGTAGTCGGCGGTGAGGATGCTGGCGCCGGGATTGTCGGCGTTCGCACTGCGCCCGGTGATGCGGTTGATGTCGGCCTGCCAGCCGACGACCACCATGCCCAGTACGGCGGCGATGCCCACGACCCGGATGGCGGGGCGGCGGCTGGCACGAAGCGCACGGGCGATGTGAGGATGCCGTGTGAGAAACGGCACACGTGCTGCCGCGCTCGCCGCTGGCTGGCGCGGGGCGCGAACCGGCTTCTCGATGAAGGTCGTCGTCAGCCAGGCGAGGCCGATCGCAGCGGCGATGACCACGACGCCCTGCCACGCGCTGAGCTCGGTGGAACGGGTGTTCGCCTGCCAGAGCGTCATGAGCGGCCAGTGCCAGAGGTAGATGCCGTAGGAGATGCCGCCGAGCCAGGTGAGCGGCCTGGTCGAGAGCAGACGGTCGGTGCCGAAGGGGCTCGAGGCGCCGGGAACGCGACCGGTCTTGTTCGAGACGAAGATCAGGGCGGCGAAGGCGAGCGGCACCGCGGCGATGGCTCCAGGAAAACTCGAGGAGACATCCGCAATCTGACCGAAGACCAACAGGCCGATCACGCCCGCCCAGCCGGCTGCCAGTCGGAGCGGGCGCGCGACGCGCAGGTGGGGGAGAACCATGGCGAACAGGCCGCCGGCGGCGAACTCCCAGACGCGGGCCAGCGAGTCGTAGTAGGCGAAGGGCTGGCGCGTGCCCGTCGTGACGATCGAGTACACCAGCGAGGCGGTGCCGACGAGAAGCAGGGCCACGGCGACGAACCTCTTGGGACTGCGATGCAGCAGGCGTGCGACGACCACAGCGAGGCCGATCAGCAGCGGCCAGGCGAGAAAGACCTGCATCTGCACGGCCATGGCCCAGTAGTGCTGCACGGGGCTCGCGATGTCGTCGTTGTGGATGTACGAGACGTTGTTCGCGGCGAGCACCCAGTTGACGGTGAACATCGCCGCCGAGGTGAGCTCGTCGACGATCTGTCGCCACCAGGCCATCGGGGTGATCAGAATGCTGGCGATCGCGGTGAAGGCGAGCACCGTCCAGGCCTGGGGCAGCAGGCGTTTGAACTGGTCGCCCCAGAACCGACGCAGCTCGCGCAGGCCCTCGCGAGGCGTGGCGGTGGTGAAGCGGCGTAGCAGCGACGCCGTCATGAAGAACGCCGAGATGAAGAAGAACAGGTCGACGGCGCCTGAGACCCGGTGAAACCAGATGTGATATGCGGCGACCAGCAGGGCGGCGAGTGCGCGCAGGCCCTGGATGTCGGTTCTGTATCCGTTCGTTTGCTTGGAGTTCATCGTCTGTACAGGTTAGACGATGGGGCATCTGAGTCTCAGGTGGCAGTCAGGAGGGGCTCGTCGTGGCCAAGAGAGCTGTTGCTGGCGTCGGATGTGACATCTCGATCTGGAAAGAGCTCATGAAGCGCGCTGGTGAACTGGTCGTCGAACGAGCTGCTGAGGCTGGCGATGTACTGACGCGTCGGATGGTTGTTGTCGATGTAGGTGACAACTCCGCCTATAGCCGCAGGGCAGCTGTTCTCTGGGCAGAACTCGCTGGAAAGATCCATTGTCGCAACCAGAGGATCGTCGGTGAGCTCTTTGGGGAGCAGTTCGTCGAAGGGCCGACTGTCGAGCACGAGACTGCGGTCGGTTGTGCATGCAGTGGAGGCGAGGTCAGGCGTCTTGGCGAGCCGTGCAGCGCAGTCGTTCTGTGACACCACGTATCGAGGGGTGTCTCGAACCATGATGACCGCGATACCCTGAGCGGTGAGGGATTTCACAGTGTCTGCAAATGAGTGCCCCAAGACGAAGGCCGGGCTGTCTGGCTGTGACAGATTCGCGCTGGTGAAGACGACGTCCGGTCGTTGCTCGGTGAGAGCGGACATGCGGTAGTCATTCATGCGAGCGCAGTTGAACACGCTGGCGGTGTCGCTGGGGTCGAGCTTCGCGTCGCCATCTCGCTCGAACGGGCACATGTCCATGTGCAGCTGACGCAGTGCCCAGCCTTGCGCCTCGGCCTGTGGGGCCAGCGCAGTCATCCACGTGGCGGTGTGGGAGTCGCCCACCGCAGCGATGCGCAGCGTACTTTGGGCAGCGCTGACAGAGTTTCGGCAGTCTTGACCGTTGTCGGTCCCAGCTGCGCGTGAGCATTCCCCGATTGCCTCAGGCCACTGTGTGGTCAGCGTGGTGAGTGAAGGCGAGAGGCGCGTGAAAATCTGCGGGCCGTCATAGCCGGCTGTGAGAGCGGCCGCACCGGGATTCTGCGTGCCGTCACTCTTCTTCGTCAGATGGCTGACGCTACCAGCCCAAGTGGTGATGGCGAGGACCAGTGTGAGTCCCAATGCGGCGAGGCGAAACCGTGATGGAGTCAGAAGTTTGAGTTTTCGACGTGGATGGTCACCCGCACGGGTCTGGCCGTTTGCGACCTGAGTCGGTTTCGCAACAGAAGAGTGCCTGATCGGCGCTTCGATGAACCGGGTCGTGAGCCAGGCAAGCACGATGGCAAGCTCGACGACGACCACGCCCTGCGGAAGAGTCAGCTGAGCCTGGTCATTGTGAGCCAGCCACAGGTTCATCAGCGGCCAATGCCAGAGGTAGATGCCGTAGCTGATGCTTCCCAGCCAGACGAGAGGCCGAGATGCAAGCAGTCGATCGGTTCCGAATCGGCTGCCGGTGTCATCCGCGAGGAAGATCAGTGCAGCAAACGTGAGCGGCACCGCGGCGACGATCCCCGGGAAGCTGGCTGAAACGTTCAACACCATGCCAAAGCACAGCAGCCCAAGCAAGCCCACCCACCCGGCGAGGAACCGCAGCATCCGAGGAAGTCGGATGTGCTGCAGGGCGATGGCGAACAGAGCACCAGCTGCGAATTCCCACACTCGCGTGAACGTGTCGTAATAGGCAACGGGCTGATTCTGGCCCGTGAGATAGATCGAATAGGCCAGGGATGAGACTCCGACGACTGCCAGCCCTACAGCAGTCATGGCAGTCGCGTTGCGCTTCAGCTTTCGTGCCAGCCACACGAAGGCCCAGATGAGCAATGGCCAGACGAGATAGACCTGCAACTGCACAGCCATTGCCCAATAGTGCTGCACAGGGCTGACGATGTCGCCGGCGTGTAGATAGTCAGTTCCATTGGCGGCGAGCACCCAGTTGACCGTGAAAGTTGCCGCACCGACGAACTCATCGATGAGCTGTCTCCACCACGTCATCGGGGTGATGGCCCAAGCCGCAACGAGGGTGAAGACCAAGACTGCCCATGCCTGCGGCAGCATACGCTTCATGAGACTGCCCCAGAAACGACGGATTTCTTTGGCGGGCCGTGTCTCTTGGGTGGCAAACCGTCGCAGCAGCGAGGTCGTCATGAAGAACGCAGAAATGAAGAAGAAGAGGTCGACTGCCCCGGATACCCTGTGAAACCAGATGTGATAGACGGCGACAAGCAGTGCTGCCACCGCCCGGAGCCCTTGAACGTCCTTGCGGTAATGCGGCTTCGGGACGGCCTCTTCCAGGGGTGAGCGGGGCATGACGGTTCATTCTAGAGGGGGCGGCTACCGCCTGCAAAGTCTGTGCACAGATTCGAAGTGTGTGCTCGTCGCGAGAAATGCACCTCTCAGTTGGTAGAGTAGGCAACGGTGTCCAGGCATTATTCAAGGGTTTGGCACATTCCGCACTTATCTGTTTAGGGAGTTTCCTCGTGGACCTGCTCATTGTCGGCTCAGGCTTCTTCGGCCTCACCATCGCGGAGCGGGCGGCGACCCAGCTCGGACTGAAAGTCACCATCATTGAGCGTCGCAACCATCTCGGAGGCAACGCATACAGTGAGATCGACCCCGAGACCGGCATCGAGTACCACAAGTACGGTGCGCACCTCTTCCACACGTCAAACGAGCATGTGTGGGAATACGTCAACAAGTTCACGAAGTTCACGGACTACCAGCATCGGGTCTACGCGAACTACAACGGTGTCGTCTACCCTCTGCCGATCAACCTTGGCACCATCAACCAGTTCTTCAATGCTGCTTACGGTCCTGACGAAGCCCGTGCGCTCATCGCCGAGCAGGCTGCTGAGCTCGAAGGAAAAGAGCCGGAGAACTTAGAAGAAAAGGCAATCTCGCTGATCGGCCGCCCGCTTTACGAGGCCTTTATCAAGGGATACACGGCTAAGCAGTGGCAGACCGACCCGAAGAAGCTGAGCCCCGACATCATCAACCGTCTCCCTGTGCGGTACACGTATGACAACCACTACTTCCGTGACACGCATGAGGGGCTGCCGGTCGACGGCTACACACCGTGGCTGGAGCGCATGGCAGATCACCCGAACATCGAGGTCAAGCTCAACACGGACTTCTTCGACGAGTCTCAGCCCTTGAACAAGACTGCCATGGTCGGCAAGGTCCCCATCGTATACACCGGCCCCTTGGATCGATACTTTGATCACAAGCTCGGTGCGTTGTCATGGCGCACTCTCGACTTCGAGAAAGAAGTCAAGCCGACGGGCGACTTCCAGGGCACCTCGGTCATGAATTACGCAGATCAGAATGTGCCGTACACGCGCATTCACGAGTTCCGGCACTTCCACCCGGAGCGTGACTACCAGACCGATAAGACCCTGATCATGCGCGAGTACTCACGTTTCGCCGGTGGAGGCGACGAGCCGTACTACCCAGTGAACACGCCGGAGGATCGCGAGAAGCTGGAAGGTTATCGCGAGCTCACTGAGGCAGAACCACAAGTGCTGTTCGGCGGGCGCCTCGGCACCTACAAGTATCTCGACATGCACATGGCAATCGGATCTGCGCTCAGCAGGTTTGAAAATGTCGTCCGTGACTGGTTTCGGAACTGAGTCGACACCAACAGAGAGCGGTATGCAATGAGTAAAACTACTGGGACTGAGACCAATACAAAATGGGAGACTGTTCAGAAGACTGTCTTTCCGATCGACGTTGACCCGCTGGTCGAGCCTCTATACATTGCATGGGGCGAGGCGCTCAGCGGATCCGGAATGCAGACGCAGGATGCCGAAAGGCTTTCTGGACTTCGCCGTACGACCGATTCGGGAAGTGTCGCGGTCGGGGCCAAGGTCAAAGACGGCAATCCCCAGCTTTCTGACCGGGCTCGTTACTCCGCATTGCTCCCAGTCGGACAGCGTGTCTCATTTGCCACCTTCTTTAATGCGTTTCCTGCGGCTTACTGGGTGCAGTGGACCGATGTGCCTGCCGTCCGGCTCAAGATTGTGGTCAGCGGTGACATTCGTATCGATGTGTACCGGTCGACTTCGCGAGGAACGTTCAACCGTATCGGAGGTGCGCTCTCCGCGCAGGGAGAGACCACGTTCGAGCTGCCTCTGAAGAACTTTGGTGACGGCGGCTGGCTTTGGTACGAACTGGTTGCTAACGAACTTGATTCCAAGTTGATCGAGGCCGAGTGGCAGGTCGATTCGTCATGCCGTCGCCTAGATCACCCGGGAACGTTTGCTGCATCTATCACGACCTACAACCGCCCCGATGACTGCGTGACGCAGATGCAACGCTTCGCCAGCGAGACCTCGTTGCACGACCGTCTGACTCGTCTGACCATTGTCGACCAGGGAACTGATCTTGTGCAGGAGGCTTCTGGCTACGACTCGGCGCAGAAAGCACTGGGTGATCAGTTCGCGCTCATTCGACAGGGCAACTTGGGCGGTTCAGGCGGATTCGCTCGAGGAATGTACGAAGGCGAGCGGTCAAAAGCTGACTACGTCATTCTCCTCGACGACGATATCCTGATCGAGCCTGCCGCGGTTCTTCGTGCTGTAGCGTTCGCTGACTACTGCCGGAAGCCGACCCTGGTCGGTGGCCACATGCTGAACCTGTACGAGAAGTCAAAGGTGCAGAACTTCGGAGAGTACGTCAAAGAGTACCCATTCCGTTATGGTCCTGTGAATGAAGACCTCGTCGACTTCGACTTCGCTCAGAACGATCTGCGCACTACGCCGGGTCTTCACCGACGCATCGACGTTGGATACAACGGCTGGTGGATGTGTCTGATCCCCACTGACGTCATCCGTGAGATCGGCCTTTCTCTGCCGGTGTTCATCAAGTGGGACGATGTCGAGTACGGCGTGCGTGCAGATCGACAAGGATTTTCGACGGTGACCCTGCCTGGTGTCGGCGTCTGGCATATGCCCTTCGTGGAGAAGGACGACCGGCTGGACTGGCAAGCGTACTTCCACCAGCGCAATAGGTGGGTCGCAGCCATGGTCTACTCCCGCTACAAACATGGAGGCTCGCTGCCTGCAGAGAGCTTCGCAACTGATGTGAAGCATCTGTTGGCGCAACAGTACTCTGCGGTCGCCCTGCGCATCCTTGCCCTGCAGGATCTTCTGAAAGGCCCGCAGCATCTCCACGAGACGATCGGCCACAGAGCAGCCGATGCCAGAAAGCTGCGACAGAAGTACTCTGACGGCCAGCTCATCAAGCATGTCTCAGATTATCCCGAGGTCAGCCAAGATCGACCTGCGCGCCGAGGGCGCACAACTGGAGACCCGAAGAATCGTATGGAGTGGCTGAGCATGGCTGGGTCTGCCATGCTCAAGAATCTGGTGAAGGGAAAGCCCAGCACCAGCCATCCAGAGAGCCGAATCTCTGCTGCAGATGCAAAATGGTGGCGCATCGCTGCCAGTGACAGCTCGCTGGTGTCAGCCTCTGACGGTAACGGTGCCAGTGTGTATCGTCGTGATCCGGAAACGTTCCGTCGGCTCTTGGCGCTGTCCGTCAAACTGCACAGAGAGCTAGTGGGGCGCTGGGATGAGCTGTCGGAACAGTACGCCCGTGAGCATCACGCCTTCACCTCTGTTCACGCGTGGGAAGAGACCTTTGAACGTAATGCAGTTACAGAGCCCGGGCACAAGCAGAAGTAGTTCACTACTGGTAGTGGGAGGGTGCTGAAATATGTCGAGGAGACACGTGGCTTACCGTGTCTCCTCGACATAGAGTTTGTGCGAACGCACTATTGAGTGTTCTGCGCTATCTGTATGTGTGGTCACTCAGACTCTTGAACGCGCGGTTCAACGCTGGGCAAAGCGAGATAAACGAGGCGAGCGTTCTCGTGGCGATTCCGTGTAATCCCGTCCAAGACCAAACCGACGGTCCAGATCATAACTCCTAGAGTCGCGAGAGACGAAGCGAGTACAGCCGTCGGAAGTCTCGGAACCAGGCCAGTCTCCATGAATTCGTTCAGGATTGGAACGCCTAGTGCGACCCCTACCAGTGCAACAAGGGCCCCCAACAATCCGTGAAAGGCCATTGGGCGCTCATGTCGAACCAGGTCTGTGATGAGCCGGAGGATTTTGAAACCATCTCTGAACGTGTGGAGTTTGCTCTCGGTGCCTTCGGCTCGATCCTTGAATCCAACTGGAACCTCAACATGCGGAATACGCAGACTGAGGTAGTGAACGGTGAGCTCCGTCTCTATCTCGAACTCTTTGGACACAGCCGGGAATGACTTCACGAAGCGTCGTGAGAAAACGCGGTAACCACTCAGCATGTCGGTGACTTGGCTCTTGAAAAGGCTGCTCACAAGCCAGTTAAAGGCACGGTTACCGAAGGAATGTCCTGACCTATATGCGGATTGAGTGGTCTCTTTGCGGACTCCGAGCACGTGATCATAGGGGCCCGAAAGTAGGGTTTGAATCATGCTTGGCAGTGCATCGGTTCCATATGTGTCGTCACCGTCAATAAGCACATAAATGTCTGCGTCGATGTCTGCAAAGGCCCGGCGTACGACGTTCCCCTTGCCTTTGGTGTACTCATGACGCACAATCGCTCCGGCTTCCGCAGCGATTTCAGCGGTGTTGTCTGTGCTTCTGTTGTCATAGACGTAGATGTCCATGGTTGGGACTGCAGCCTTGAGATCCAGCACGACCTTACGGATCGCTGCCTCTTCATTGTGGCAGGGAACAATCGCTGCAATCGAGAAACCAGAAACGTCTAGCGGCACTTCCTGTGATTCCATGCAGATTCAATCCTTGGTTTCGTGTGTTTAATACGGCAGATATAGTATAGCCGCTGCCCGTCGGCCGCATGTCGCGCCGCTGAGACGGTAGGATTTGCCGTGCTGCCAGACCTTGGGGCGATTGCAAATCTTCTGACAGGAGTTGAACCGTGGTATCCACCCGGAAGACGATGATTCAAGGGCTCATCGTACGTGCTTGGGCGCTGACAGCGAGCCCGATGGCGGTGTTCCTCATCATGGGGGCTTGTTCCATCCTGGCTTTTGCCATCTTGTCACCAGCGGGAACAGGTCCGGACGAGGTGAACCATATCTACCGCGTGGCGGGTATCGCGAATGGCTGGATTCTCCCGCATCAGTACGGAGAGGCTGAGGGGATGCCTCTTTGGGGGGGTGAAGTTCCAAAACAGCTGCATCATGCTCTGCATACACTGCCACAGGCCCCTGACTTTACAGTCACAAGCGCCTACTATGAGGCCCTCAATGCACAAGAAGGCACTGTGCCGGTCAACATCCCGAATACTGAGGTGTACTCGCCGGTACCATACCTGCCCGCATTGCTCGCCTATGGATTGTCCTGGGGCTGTGGTTTTAGCGTGCTCACGACAATCGTGCTCATGCGGCTGTTCGGCGGAGTCGCCTATCTGGTGTTGACAGCGCTCGTGATCGCCTTGGTGCGCAACCGAAATATGCAGTGGCTAATTGCGGTGGTCGCACTCGTGCCTGTTGGTCTGTTCCAAGCGAGCATTGTCTCCGCAGACACTCTCACCAACGTTGTGGTCGTTGCGTTTAGCTCGATCGCTGCGCTGGACATTTTCTTGAAGCAGCGGCTGGTGAAGTCTCAGCTCGTTGTGTTGCTCATTGCCGCACTGGCTCTTCCGCTGATGAAGCCAACGTACGTGTTGCTTGTTCCTCTGCTCCTCCTCGTGAAGAGCATACGGATTTGGCTCCGTGTGAGCGTGACGGCTGCAGCCCTTGTGCTCTTCGCCTTCTGGTACAAGATGACCGGTACGGCCGGTTACGGAATGGGGTGGATGCGAGTCAGGGAAGACCGGTATCAGGTGCTGCCGAACGAACAACTTCAGGGAGTCCTCCATGACCCTCTGTATTTTGTGAACAGCGTGATCAGAACGTTCTTCATGGACGGAAATGATTGGTTCACACAGGCGTTCGGCCAGATGGGGTACTTCCACGGTGGAACTCTTGCAGCATCAATCGTCACGCCGATCGCGTCACTCATCGCACTCACGCTTGTCGCGAATCTATTCTTGCCCCAGAAGAATCTGCGGCTTGCCCGCTGGGCGACATCCGTCATAGTTCTTGTATCCTTGGGCGCCATCGTTGGAACGCTCTACCTGAATTTCACTGTCTTGGGGCGCAATTTCGTCGAAGGTGTTCAAGGGAGGTACCTATACCCCTTCTTTGTCCTGGGAATCGTGCTCCTCGCAACTGCAGTTCCTGCGAAGTTGGCGCTCCCAGCCTCAGGATCGGGGGGTGGCTGGCAGAGATTCGTAGACACCCGCAAGAGTTGGAGAGTATGGGTGATCGGATGCTGTGCGGTATCGATCTTGTCAGCAGTCGTCACATTCATCATTCGGTATCGAATGGGAGTCTGAGCGACTCCTCGAGTCGTGAGCATGGCGGCCCAGCTCGCCAACGCGAGCTTCGTTCGAGCTGACTGCCTAAGACAAGGCGATGCTGGCGGTGTTGTTTGTGGCGTTCCACGAGATAGAACCGTTCTGGAACTGCTGACGGGCGCCGCTCGGTGAGGATGTTTCTTCCGACACGGGGTACCCCAATTTCCCCTGCGTTCCACCGGCAGCGGCCCACGCGTCACCGATTCCTCCGTGCACGCTGTGCGCACCAGACTGTGGCGACCAGGTGTACAGACCGTTCTGGAAGCGTTGGAGCGCACCTCCGGCGGTGAGGCCTGTCTGCTCTTCCGCTACGGGGTAGCCGAGAAGACCCCGCTCATAACCGCTGCCAGCCCATGCTGTGAGAATAGCCCCGCGAGTCAAGTGTGCGCCGGTCGTTGGGGACCAGTGGACCTGGCCGCCTTGATAGACCTGCGCCGATCCTGCGTTGGAGAGATTCGTGTACTCAGGTGACGTCGGATACCTGAGTGTGCTCTCTTCTCGGCCGATTTCTACCCACAAGTCACCGATGGCACCTCGTGTAATCCAAGTTCCGGTTTGAGGGCTCCAGGTGATCCTGCCGTACTGGAACTGCTGAGTGGCTCCACCGTCTTTCAGACCAGTTGTTTCGTTGCTCACCGGATAGCCCACTTGGCCTGACTCCCACCCGCTGCTGGCCCAGCGGTCCTGAATCGCCCCGCGAGTCATGCGCGCAGGGGTTTGCGGCGACCAATGTACTTGTCCGTTCTGAAATACCTGTGAGGCTCCGTTGCCCCTGAGCCCTACGATCTCATCGGAGGCTGGATAGCCAAGAGGGCCATTCTCCCAGTTGAGGCCTGCCCAGAAAGACTGAATGGCGCTGCCGCCCTTGGTCGCATGCGCACCGGTAGCTGGCGACCAGTGAATCTGACCGCCAACGAAGACTTGATACGCACCGCCTCCACGCAGCCCTGAGCCTTCAGCAGATACGGCGGGGCCCAAATAGCTTCGCTCACGACCAAGCGCGGTGTACTTTGCGCCGATGGCTCCGGACGTGGCGTAACCAGTCGGACTGCCGAACCAGTCGCTGTACCAGAGAAAGAAATTGCGGTTGCCATAGCTCGAGCAGTCGTCGCCAGAACCGTAGCCGGCGTTCTTCGCAGCATTGTTCGGCTGATACGGGGTGTAGATGTACAGCGAGGCAGTCGCCTGATTGCGAATGTAGACGGTACTGCCGCCGCAGGCGGCGTTGGGGTTCCACTGCACATAGTTGTTCTGGCCGGCCCGGTAGGCATAGGAATTCGGGTGTGCGGCGTAGTACTTGAACTGCCATGCTGCTCGGTAGATCTGGTTGAACAGGCCATAGTACTGCGTATCGCAGGCGGCATTGTCCGGACAGCCGTAACCCATGGCTGTCTGATAGCGCCATGAGCTCGGCCACGTATGATTGACGAGTGCGTTCTCTTTCTGCAGGGTGACCAGGAGCACCTTCTGGCTGATGCCACAACTGCGAGCGACTCCGTCGATGATCTGGGCGGCGGTCTGTCGTTGAGATGGGTATCCAGAGCAGTAGGTGTCAGCAGGTTTGGCTGTCGTTTGCGTCGAGTAGTCCTTCAGACACGTGACGTCGCGCGGGTTGCTGTCGCGCCATGCTTCACAGTTCGGAACCCGAGCGTTGAGAAAACTCTGCACGTCGCCCGCAGTCATGGAGTTGGAGTCGTAGAAGTTGGCGTCTGAAATGATGTAGCCGGCATCGAAATCCCACGCGCTGGCGGCCTGGGCCTCGTCAGATGCTGCTGGAGCGAGCGTGAGCGCAGCGGCGACCACAGCCATGGTCGCCAAGGCGGCAAAAGACGTTTTGAGAACGCGGATCATGACAGAGTGACCTCCTGCGTGGCCGAAGTGCCGACATATGCCGACGACGAATAGCTGAGGGTGACGTTCCACGTTCCTGCGCTCAGGGCGGCATCGTCGATGCTCAGGCCGTCACCACAGTTCACACCGTTTGGCCCCGCTGCTCCTGAGCCTGACGCCCGCAGCGAAGTCTCGCCTCGTGCGACGGTGAGGGTGCAGGTGCCGCCCTGTTCAGCGATATCAGTGATCAACCCGCCCACTTCGAAGGGGCGCGATGTGCTCCACCGCGTCAGAATGACGGAGACTTTGGCGCGTCCGTCTTGCGCTGTCTGCGACGGTGCCGGCGCTGGTGTGTCTCGGGCTACGCCGTCACCAGGGTCGTTGTCCTGCTCGTGCGCTGTCCCAGAGCCCTGTGGTGAAGCCGACGGGCTGTTCTCACTGTTCGGCATGGCATCTGAAGAAGGCGTCGCAGACACAGAGGTCGAGGCTGAGGGCGAAGCAGCAGGGCTTGACGGAGAATTTGCCATGTTCGCGTCAGTATGGGCGCACGCGGTGGTCAGCAACCCGAGCGCGGCGACAGCCGTTGCTGAAGCGGTGATGGCAAGTGTCTTGGGCAGACGCAGGTGGGAAAACACGCTTTCCACTCTACTGTTTGGGGCGGTGCAGGTTGTGGAACGGATAACTGCACTGTGCTTCGCACGCGCGGAGTGTCATGAGCACTGGTCTATGCGCAGCAGCGCCGACTCGCCGTCGCTCAGCACAGGCGTGAAGAGACCTTGGCTCACAGCTGTATCGATCGCGGCGAATTTGTTGCCAGAAGGGTCACCGCCGTCGAACTCGCCGGTGGACACGAGCAGGTAGTGCACGTTCAAATGCCGAAGGGCGGTGCAGACGGCAGGATCCGACTCAATCTGATCGAGGTGCTGGGCGATGAGCAGGCGATCCGGATCCCATTGGCCGTTGAGATGCGGGAAGACCGGGCGTCTGTCAGCATAGAGCCACGACAGCCCTGATCCGTCCCATGGATCCCCGAGAAGCAACTGATCTGCGGGCACGACGTCGGCGACCTGCCGCATGAAGGCGATCTGCCGGGCATCAACGAAATCCGTTGTCTTCACGTTCTCAAGACGGTACTCATGAGCGGCGGCTGCTCCGGCCGGGGCCCACAGGCCCACCCAGCCTGACGCAGCGACGATTGTGGCACTCCCGAGTGCCACAACTCGCGGCCAACGAGTCAGCGCGGCGATGCGGAGCACAGCAAGCGTCGCCAGCGGCACGCCGAGAAGTGGCAAGAGTGCGGAGAGCCGATAGCGATCTTTGTACCAGAGGCCGGTCAGAATCTTCGTCATGTCGGAGTTCGATCCCGCGGCAAGCGCGAAGAGCACGGCAATGAGGGCGTAGGCGACGATCATCCACCTGAGATCAGACCTGCGAAAGGCAATGACGAGGCCTGTCAGAACGACGATGGCGAGAATTATCAGCGGGCCAGTCATATCGAGGCCCAAACCGACCAAGGCATTCTGGGTGAGCACCTGCCACAACCCGTCCCAGACGGTCTGCACAGCTTGAGCCTGAGGCCCGTTCAGATGGTCGCCGACGGGTCGTGACGCAACGTGGAAGACTCGGAAAACCACAAGGACGGCAGCGACCGCGGCAACGGAGACGAACGCGAACGCCCCACCGAGCCACCACAGCATCCGACGTCGCCTGGCCCCGCCTGCCTTCCAGGCGACGGCAATCGCGCGAGCACATATCCACAGCACCAGCGGCACGATCAGCAGCACCATGCTGACGAGAGATCGGGGGTGCGTGAAGAATGCGCCCAGCCACCAGACTGCGGCGAGTCCCAGCAGCATCCACCGGTCGTTCCAAGCCCAGGGACGTACCTGATCGCTGACGGCTGGGGCCCAACGGGGCAGCCAGACGTGCGCGAGCAGCATGGCCAGCGCGAGGCCGCTGGGAAAGAGGGCGTACGCAAGAAACGTCGGGTACAGCACACCCCAGATCAGCAGAGCGTACGGGAAGAAGCCGAAAGCTGTGCCGAGCAGCAGGGATGCGCAGAGACCCGCCGTGCGCTGACGCTGGGGGACGACCAGGCTGGTCAGCCAGGCGATGCCGGGCAGCCAGGCGACTGAGACGACGGCGATCGCCAAAGCGTTGAACGCGACGCCGATGCTCACGCCTGTGATCTGACAGATCATCGCGGCAGCCGTGTGCCAGCCTGCCGGATAAGTGCTGATCGTGCGGTCGGTGTTGATCAGGGTGCGCAGCTGCAGTGAGGAGGCATTGCCCGTCTCGAGAATCGACTGTGTCGCATTGAGGTGGAAGAGGTTGTCATAGCTCTGCGAGAACAGGTCGAACGACGGCACTTGATGCAGCAGTACCAATGCAAAGGCGACGGATGACACTGCCCAAGCTGTGACCGGGAGAAGTGCGCTGAGACGAGGACGGCTCCAAAGAGGTCTCTTCTCTCGGATGGGCCACAGCACCGCAGCGATGACTGCCGCTGCGATGAGAACGTGAGACCAGTGGAATCGCAGATGGAGGAGGCCATCGATGACGCCTACGCATCCGATGAGCGCCAGAGAAGCAGGTGCCGCCAGAGCCAGACGGGGCAGCGGGCGCAGCCGTAGCGGCAATGTAGCCAGAAGGCCGGGGACGCTGAGCCCGAGACATCCGGCGGCCAAGGCCGACGCGATCGCCCACCACGACACGTTATCCATGACCGGGATCAGCCTGCTCTGAGCGCCGAAATTGTCTCTTCGACAGGTCCGTCGAAGATGAGCTGTCCCTGCTTCAGCAGGATTCCCCGCTGACAGACTTTCTTCACTGACTCCAAATCGTGGCTAACGACCATCAGCGTCTTGCCCTGCTGCTGCAGCTCCGTGATCTTGGCGAAGCACTTCTTCTGAAAAGGTTCGTCACCGACGCTGAGCACCTCATCGACCAACAGAGTGTCCATCTCGGTGTGGATGGCCACGGCGAATGCCAAACGGACGAACATGCCAGAGGAATAGTGCTTCACCTCGGTGTCGATGAACTGCCCGATCTCGGAGAACGCCACGATGTCATCGAAGCGAGCCTCGGTCTCCTCATGACTCATTCCCAGAATGGCTGCGTTGAGGAACACATTCTCCCTCCCCGAGAGGTCGGGATGAAAGCCAGCGCCGACCTCGATGAGCCCAGCCACTCGGCCGCGGGTCAGCACTTGACCGTTCGTCGGCAGCAGCACACCGCTCACCAGCTTCAGCGAGGTGGACTTGCCGGAGCCGTTGAGCCCGAGAAGTGCGACAGACTCACCCTCGTTGATGGTGAACGAGACGTCGTTCAGAGCCTGAAAGTCGTCGGCGATCGGCTTGCGCTTGATCCACGCCATCGCGGTCTCTTTCATCGAGTGCGTGTGCCTCAGATGAAATTCCTTGGTGACGTGGTCGAGCACGATCGCGGGGTTCGTGCTCAGAGCTGTGTCTTCAGAGGTCTTGTGCAAAGTTCTTCTCCAGATGACGGAACACCAGCTGGCCGACAGCCAAGAAGGCGAAGGCGATGACCAATCCGTAGACCCCGTACTGCATCACATGCTCACCGACGAAGGGCAGCACGTTCTCAGGTGTTGGCGAGGTGATCGTCGGTGCCCAGAATGCGAAATGGAAGAGATTGACTGCGGCCGTGATGGGGTTGAGCTGGTAGATGAAATAGATCAAAGGCGTCGTCGTCTCACGCACCAGTGTGAGCGTGTAGAGCACCGGCGAAAGCCAAGTCGTGAACATCAGAATCATCTCGACGATGCTCTCGGCGTCACGCAGGCTGACGTTGATCGCGCCGAACAGCAGTGAGAGCCCGAGGGCGAGTACGAAGATGATGACGATGCCGAACAGCATGGCGATGATCTGGCTGAGGTTGGGGTGCCAGCCGAAGAACAGGCACACGATGAGCAGAACGACGACCTGTGGAAGAAAATTCACCAACGCAATGAACCCGGAAGAGACCGGAAACAGTTCTCGTGGCAGATAGATCTTCTTGACGAGGGCAGCGTTTTCGACGATCGAACGCGTGCCGTTGCCGAACGCTTCGTTGAACAGGTTAACGATGACAAGGCCCGAGAACAGATAGATGGCGAAGTTCTCCATGCCTCGGTTCAGACCGAGAAACTGACCCATCGCGACGTAGTAGACCACGAATTGGGCAGCCGGCTTCAGGAACGACCAGAACCACCCGAGCACCGAACCGCGGTAGCGAATCTGCACGTCTTTGCGCACGAGCAGACTGAGCAGATATCTGCGGTGAAACACGTCGAGCAGGCCATGCCCGCGGCCGGGCTGGGTCATGCCCGCGTAGAGGTCAGCGGACAAATCGCATCCTTCTCTTTTCGGGAACCAGCGCAGAGTCGCCCTGGTGCTGCAGCGAGTCAGTCTAGTCGAGATGAGTAGACTCGACCCTATGACTGATTTCTCTGGCGACAAAATCTCTCAGCGTGCGGTGAAGGCGGTGGTGCCGGTTGCGGG
>NZ_WBKF01000001.1:802528-1552749 GCF_008831235.1 Pseudoclavibacter sp. CFCC 11306 | reverse complement strand
CGGGTGCGGGGCTTTCTGATGTGTTGTTGGTGACGGGGTCGGGTAAGGGTGCGATCGAGGATCATTTTGATGCGGCGCCGTATTTGGAGTCTCGTCTGGCTGCTGATGGCAAGGATGCTTTGTTGGCGTCGGTGCGTGAGGCGACTGGTGTGGCTGATGTGCATTCGGTGCGTCAGGGTGTGCCGCGTGGTTTGGGGCATGCGGTGTTGTGTGGGCGTGAGCATGTGGGGGATGAGCCGTTCGCGGTGTTGTTGGGTGATGACCTGATTGATGCTGATGAGGATTTGCTGAGCCGGATGTTGGATGTGCAGGCTGCGCGGGGGGCGTCGGTGGTGGCGTTGTTGGAGGTGCCGGCTGATCGTACGCATTTGTATGGTGTGGCCGAGGTGGAGGCGACGGGTGAGGATGGTGTGGTGCGGATCACGGGTCTGGTGGAGAAGCCGGAGCCGGGGACGTCGCCGTCGAATCTTGCGGTGATTGGTCGGTATGTGTTGCAGCCGGGGGTGTTCGATGTGTTGGCGCGCACGGCTCCGGGTCGGGGTAATGAGATTCAGCTGACGGATGCGTTGGAGACGTTGGCGGCGGATGAGTCGATTGCTGGCCCGGTGTTGGGTGTGGTGTTCCGTGGGCGTCGTTTCGATACGGGTGACAAGCTCGAGTATCTGAAGACCGTGGTCACGCTGGCCAGCGAGCGCGACGATCTCGGGCCCGCATTCCGCACCTGGCTCAACGACTTCGTCTCTCAAGACTGACGAGAACCGAGACTGTGCCATCGCCGATGCGGGTTCTGAACGAGCGACTGCCGCTCGTCGTCATGCCCGCGTGGAACGAGGCAGAGGTGATCGGCGGTACCGTGCGGGACGTGTTGGAGAACGGACCGGCCTGCACACTGCTGGTCGTCGACGACGGCTCGACCGACTCGACCGCACGCCTTGCACGAGAGGCCGGCGCGATCGTGCTGCAGATGCCGTACAACATGGGCGTCGGCGCCGCGATGCGTGCCGGGTTCACGTTCGCCCAACGCTGGGGGTTCACCCGAGCGGTGCAGGTCGATGCCGACGGACAGCACAACCCTGCCGACATCGCCAAGCTTCTCGAACGGCTGAACCGGGGAGGGGCTGACATCGTGATCGGCGCGCGATTCTCCACGGTCGGCGACTACCAGGTGCGAGGCCCTCGCCGTTGGGCGATGCGAATGCTTGCGGCGTCACTGTCTCGCGTTGCCCGAACGAAGCTGACCGATGTGACCTCGGGCTTTCGTGCTGCGAATCGACGGGCGATCGATCAGTATGTTCGGCAGTATCCGGCCGAGTACCTCGGTGACACGATCGACTCGCTGGTCGCAGCTGTTCGTTCAGGCTGCTCAGTCGCTCAGGTGCCGGTCGGCATGCGCCCACGACAGGGCGGCCGGCCGAGCCATTCGCCACTGGCTGCCGCTTGGTCGCTGGGCAGATCGATGATCGCGCTGCTCTTTGCGCTGATCAGGGGGCGAGACCATCGGCCTCCGGCAGATATCGTGCAGAGAGCGTCGGTGTTCAAATGAGAGTCCTCGCAATACTCTTCTTTCTGGTCGGCTTCTTCACGATCGTTCAGCTCGTGCGCCGACGCCAGCTCAAAGAGAAGTACGCCATTCTCTGGCTGCTGCTCTGCACGGTCACGCTTGTGCTGCTCTTCTTTCCGCGCCTGCTGTTCAGGGCCGCAGAGATTGTAGGAGTGCAGGTGCCGGCGAACCTGCTGTTCGCCGTCACACTCGCGTTGTTGGCCGGCATTCTCGTGCATCTCTCGTGGGAGTCTTCACGAACGGAAGAGCGCACGCGGCGTCTGGCCGAAGAGGTCGCACTACTGCGTCTGCGGTGTGCCATTCTTGAGGGCGCGATCGCTATGTCACAGGCATCTGACGACCAACCTGATGACAGCGGGAGCACCGCATCCTCCGATGCGCCGAAGTCATGCACTGAACGCCTCCCGACGCAGATGCACGATGAGAACGGCGACAACCCGAAAGACGACTCGAATCGATGAAGACCCGCTTTCTCATCAGCTCTGTGACCGGAGCTCTCAGCATCGCCCTGGTGCCTCTGGTGCCCTTTCTGGTCTTCAGCGCCGAGCAGTCCGGCCGCTTCAGCATCATCTACATGGCTTTCATCATCATGTGGTCGACCATGCTGTCGACGACGAGTGACGTGCGACTGCGCGTCGAAGGCCGCGGCGGGTCGGTGGACGACGAGCACTTTCGTGGCGCTCAGACCACGATCGCACTGATCGGCGCGGTGGCGGGTGCGATCATCGCGATGATCCTCGGTGAGCAGCCACTGCTCTGGGCCGTGGTGTTCGTCGCGGTCGGCGCGAGCCTGCTGCGTGTGGCACTTCGCTTCGAGGCGATGAAAACGGCTGTCACTTTGAAACGGGTGATCGTCTCAGACCTGCTGACCGCGGTGTGCTTTCTCGGGGTCGTTGTCGTCGTGCTCGCTCGCGGCATCCAGGACACGGCTTTGGAATGGGTGCTCTGCGGATGGGCAGCTGGTGGTCTTGCCGGACTCATCGCTCTCGCCCCGTTCGCGGTCGGTTCGCCACGAGGCGCCGGACGCTGGATTCGCGACCACCGACGCGAGGCCCTGCCGTTGCTCGGCGACACCATTCTGCTCGACGCAGGCGGCAGCTTCGCGCCGCTGACCCTGCTCTTCTGGCTCAACCTCGGTCAGTTCGGCATCTACCGGGCGCTGACCAGCGTCGGCACCCCCGTGCAGCTGCTGCTAGACCCTGTGCGTCCGAAGATCTCTGGACTCAGCTCACGAGAGTTTCTGAACTGGCGTGTGCTCGGCGGCGTGACCGTCGGCGGGGGAGCGCTCGCCGGTGCCGCGTATGCCGTGCTTGCGATCATCAATAGGCTCGGCGTCTTTCACAGTGTGCTCGGCGACGTCGCGCACTATGCGCTGCCTGCCGCGCTCTACGTCTTCGGCAACGCCTTCGCCTACTTCGCCTATCTCGTGGCTCGCGGACACTTCACCCCGCGGCTGCTGCTGATCGGGCGTCTGTCACAGACCGCGCTGCAGTTTGCGCTGCCGATCGCAGGCGTGCTGCTGGGCGGCCTCGACCTCGCAATCGCAGGGTTTGCCTCGGCGATCGTCGTCGCTGCGGTGGTCTGGCTGCTGCTTCATGTCTGGTGGGTCGCCGCGCACCGTCGTTGAACATGACCTCCTTGGCTGGATCCCACTAGAGGAGACCAGAGACCCTGTGGATATACTGTGTCGATGGGGAAGAATCATGCTTCGCAGACGCTGAGAACAGCGCTCTTTTCACTTTCGGCAGTCATCACGCTTCTCGCGCTTGTGGTGACGCAGGGGCCATTGCCCGCAGCTGCCACGCCCTCGGGTGCAAATGCGGTTGCAGCGGGTGCCGTCACTCCGAAGGGGCCGACATTTCGTGATGAGGGGTCGGCTGTCTCTGTCTATATCCCCTCGGATGCCGGCGTGCGCTATTACATCTATGTTGGCGAGAGCCAACAGCCGGTGGTGAAAGAGGGCCTGGCATACTCGAAGCCAGGCACATACACGTCTGAAGATGGAGTGACTGCGAACGCAGTCATCCGGGTTGAGGCTCGATCCGCAGGGTCGAGTACTGTTCTCACAGGTACTCTCACATGGTCTCATGCTCTCGTCACCGCCGACCAAGCCCCTCAGTTCTCTGACGAGAACACCACGATCACACTGCCGCAGCTGCCCGGGGCGACCTTCGCCGTCAACGGCACCGATGCATCAGGCACTGTCTCTGGGCAACAGGGGCAGACAGCGACTGTCACTGCGCGCTCGACGCAGAGCAATGACGAAGTGGGGGTGTGGACGCACAAGTTCCCGACTCTTCGCACACCTGAGGCACCTGAATTCAACGCCTCTGCGCTGACTGTCAGGATTCCCTATGGCCAGTCTGGAGTTCGCTACTACATTCATGTCGGTGAAGAGAAGTCGCTCGTGGCAAAGGACGGGCTCGACTACTCCAAACCGGGCACGTATTCTGCCGCAGACGGATTGTCGAACGGAGCTGACGTCGCAGTCTCAGCGAAGCCCGCGAGCTCGCAGGATCTCGTGGTGGGGCAGAGCACTTGGAAGACGCATTTCTTCTCCGATGGCCAAGCCCCGGTATTCGATGATGCGCAGGCCAAGATCACGATTCCTGAGGTTTCAGGCATCGTGTTCACCGTCGGTGGGAATGTCATCGAACCTGGAACCCATCAGTACGCCTCTGGCGAATCGGTCGATGTAGCAGCTCGGTTCTCAGCAGAAGGTGAAGTCATCCGGTCTTGGGAGCATGCGTTCCCAGCTGCCGTCCCGACTGTCACCCCCAAGGGTCCGACGTTCCGTGACGATATCTCTGCTGTCTATATCCCGTCGGATGCGGGTGTGCGCTATTACATCTACGTCGGGAATGACACACAGCCTGTGGTGAAAGACGGTCTGCCGTACTCGAAACCAGGCACGTACTCACTTGCCGATGGTGTCGTGCCAGGGCAGGTCGTGCGCGTTGAAGCGAGGGCTGCAGGATCGAGTCCGCAGCTTTCCGGTACGGTCGTCTGGCGTCATCTGTTCTTCGACGAAGCCTCATCGCCAGCGTTTGACGGCAAAGAGACCGCTGTCACCATTCCTGATGTCGCCGGGGTGAAGTTCAGCATCAATGGAGCACAGGCGGATGCAGGCAGACATGAAATGCCCGGCGGCTCGAATGTGAGCGTGGTGGCAAGGCCCGCCGATGGCACCTCCGACGACGTGCTCGGCAGCTGGCAACACCAGTTCGGGTTGGTGCTGACGCCACGTGGACCGGCGTTTCGTGATGACGTATCGACGCTGACGATTCCTTCCGACCCAGGTGTTCGGTACTACATCTATGTCGGTGACAGCCATGTGACGCTTTCGAAAGACGCGTCGCAGGACTTCGCAAAGCCGGGTACGTACACATCGAGCGATGGTCTGGTCGCGGATCAGACGATTCGGGTAGAGGCGAAGCCTGTATCCGCTACGTCAATTCTGTCTGGTGTGACGTCGTGGGAGCACGTGTTCCCCGCGAAGACCCCGATTGGCCCGACGTTCCGTGATGACGGCTCCTCTGTCTACATTCCGTCCGACTCAGGTATTCGGTACTACATCTATGTCGGTGACAGCGATGTCCCCCTGTCGAAGGATGCCTCTCAGAACTTCTCAAAACCCGGTACATACACCGAGTCTGACGGAGTCTCTGAAGGCGTCAGGATTCGTGTCGAAGCGAGACCAGTTTCAGCGACAGCGATTCTGAGCGGAAAGACCGAGTGGGAGCATATCTTCCCTAAACGACCTACGTACTCTCTCACCTCCGGAGACGGATTCGACGATCCTTCGGAGCTGCTGGCCAAAGACTGGTCTGTCTATCGCAACGCGGGCAAAGGGCTGCCGCGAGGCCAGAACACGGTGTACCTCGCCTCAAATGTCAAAGTGAAGGACGGCAAACTCGAGCTGATCACAAAGCGCCATTGTGTCCGAGTGGATGCGGACGGCAGAGTTGACGAAGATCTCAGTGACGAGAACGTCAGTGAGAAGCCATGCGAGGATGGTAAGCGCTCGGTGTTCAGTTCGGGACGGGTGAGCACAGATTTCATCTACAACAGCGCTGCGCACGGCACCCAGGGGCCCTTCACTATGGAAGTGCGCGCCCGGATGAGCGACGGGACGATCCCCGGGCTGCACTTCGCTGGTTGGGTGCGAAACAATCAGCCGTACTGCAGCCCGACGATCAATAAGTCTGATATCGCCGAGATCGACACGATGGAGGTGTTCTCAGATCCAGGCCGCCAGTTTACGACGAACACCTCGCACATCGGCTGTGAAGGCAAATCTTCCACTGACACAAATCGGAACTACAACCAGCTCGACGCTCAGATTGCCGGTGCATGGCACACCTATCGTATGGAGTGGAACGGCTACTCCATTCGCTACTTCCTCGATGGGGTCCCAGTGCCTCTTCGATACAGTGCGCATTCGGAGTATGAGACGACCGCCGCGAGCTTAGGGCTGTCGGACGCTGATTTCAACCGCATGATGAATGACTATCCGTGGCAGCTGATCTTCGACTCGAGAGTCTTTGAAGACAAGACGGGCTGGATTCCCGGGCCCAATCACAACGCCGCGTTCAAGACAAGAACGGATGTTGTCGACTATGTGACGATGACACCGGTTCAGAGCGTCGCGCCTTATGGGGCTATCGGAGCGAAATGGCGCGACAACCAGTGGCTGGGATCTCCACAGTCGGCGGAGGCCACTGACGTCGATGGCACAGGTGCTCGTTTTCAGACGTTTCAGAATGGTGCCATTTTCTGGTCGCCGGATACCGGGGCAGTCGTGGTGTCTGGAGCGATCCGAGATACCTATCTGGGAGAGGCATCTGTGAGGTCAGCAATTGGGCTGCCGACCGGCACTGAGTCCAAGTCTGCAGACGGTCGTGGTGCATACCAGCCTTTCCAGCGTGGACAGATGCATTGGTCGCCGCAGTCCGGCGCGCATGCAACTCGCGGAGCTGTGCAGGACTATTGGGCCCACAGCGGGTGGGAATTCGGGGCCTTGGGGTATCCGATCGGGGAAGAGCTCGCAGTGAGGGGCGGAGCCTCACAACGTTTCGAAGGGGGTACGGTGTTTTGGTCTCCTTCCTCTCAAGCACATTTGGTGAAAGCCGCTGTGCTCGATGAGTACGCCGCCACCGGTTGGGAGGGCGGCGAACTCGGGTTCCCCCTGACCGACGAGATCGGTGGCCTTCGCGACGGTGGTGTTTTCCAGAGTTTCCAGAAGGGGCAGATTCACTGGTCGTCGAGAACTGGCGCACATGCCACGCGTGGAGCGATCAGCTCCTATTGGGGGACGAACAATTGGGAAAACTCCTATGCCGGCTATCCCGTCGGCGATGAGCTCTCTGTTCGCGGAGGGGCCTCCCAGCGCTTCGAGTCCGCGACTCTGTTCTGGGATCAGGAGTCGGGACGGACATTCGGAACGCGAGGGGCTATCCAGCAGAAATACGAATCAGCTGGTTGGGAACAAGGAGAACTCGGCTTTCCTTCAAGCGATGAGCGCGCTCTCTCAGGAGGTGCTTCCCAGAGTTTCCGCAGTGGTTCCCAGATTCACTGGTCGCCGGGCACAGGTGGGCATATCACCAAAGGAGCCATCCAAGGCATTTGGGCAGCTCAGGGATGGGAGACCGGAAGACTCGGCTACCCCACGACAGACGAGCGTGACGACCCGGGAACTCCTGGGGGGAAAGTGCAGTCCTTCTCTGGAGGGGAAATCCATTGGAGTCCGAATAGCAGTTATGTCTCCTGAATTCGGGCATGCCGCCTTCTTGAACACCGTCAGCGCTTGCTGACAGTGCACGCGAAAGCTGCACTGATGATCGTCTCTGTCAGCGACCGCAAAGCATGTGCGGAATCGAATTCGGTCTGTGCTGTACGACGTCTGCTGGGCTGAGCGCATCGCCGGGAAGACGAAGACGGTGCAGGTCTGTCACCTAGCATGACACTATGCACGTACTGATCACCGGGGGCGCCGGTTTCATCGGCAGCAACCTCGTGCGCTGGACGCTGAGACACCGGCCTGACGCTGAGATCACGGTGCTCGACGCCCTGACCTACGCGGGGCACCTGAGCTCGATCGCAGACGTGCGTGAGCGCATTCGCTTCGTTCGCGGAAGAGTCGAGGATGCTGCGCTGGTGAGCACGCTGGTCGGCGAGATGACAGATGCTGATGACGTGGTCATCCACCTTGCCGCCGAGAGCCATAACGACCGTTCGATCGCCGACCCCGCCCCGTTCGTGCAGAGCAACATCGTCGGCACGTTCACGCTGCTCGAAGCCGTTCGCCGTCATGGGGTGCGTCTGCATCACGTGTCGACCGATGAGGTCTACGGTGATCTGCCGCTGAACCCGAGCAGTGCCGCAGGCAGATCTGAGACGGCGGCAGGCGCTTGCCCTGACGAACGAGCAGAGGGGTTTCGCGAAGGCGACCCCTATCGACCGTCGAGCCCATATGCGGCGACCAAAGCCAGTGCCGACCATCTGGTGCGCGCCTGGGTGCGCACGTACGGCATCCGCGCGACGATCAGTAACTGCAGCAACAACTATGGTCCGTACCAGCACCCTGAGAAGTTCATTCCGCAGCAGATCACCCGGGCGCTGCGCGGAGAGCCCGCAGTCGTCTACGGCAGCGGCCTCAATGTGCGGGACTGGCTGCACGTCGACGACCACTGCGAAGCGATCTGGTCGATCATCGAGCGCGGTCGGGTCGGGCAGAGCTACGGCGTGAGCGCGGGCGAGCAGCGATCGAATCTTGCGGTGCTCGAGACGCTTCACACGATCTTGGGCGAGCGGGGCATCCCGTTTCACGTGAAACACATCGCAGATCGCGCGGGACACGATCAGCGGCTGGCGATTGACGCCACCCGACTGTGCGACGAACTGGGGTGGAAGCCGCATCACGCCGATTTTGGGGACGGGCTTCGCGCGACGGTCGACTGGTATCGCAGCAACGAAGAGTGGTGGAGCGCTCTATGACCAGTCGGCGGCGATGAACGACAGCGCCACGCGACGTGGGTTGATCTCACTCGTTCAGGTTGACGACAGCAGGTCGTCGTACGGCGGCTAGACCTAGACTGGTTGCTCGTGGGGGGCACAGCGTGCGAGAGTCGCACCGGCAGTGCTGCGTGAGGCTCTCAGACGAGCCGGCCACAGCACCGAGAGAAAGAACCGAACCATGACATCCACCCGAGAATTCATCACCGGCCTGCCGAAGGCCGAACTGCATCTGCACATCGAGGGCACGCTCGAGCCCGAGCTGAAGCTGCGTCTCGCGCAGCGCAACGGGGTCGACATCGGGCAGACGACAGTCGAGCAGGTGCGCGAGAGCTACGAGTTTCACGATCTGACCAGCTTTCTGGCCGTCTACTATCCCGCGATGAACGTTCTGGTCACCGAAGACGACTTCTACGACCTGGCCATGGACTACCTGCGCCGCGCTGCCGCCGACGGCGTCGTGCACGCCGAGATCTTCTTCGACCCGCAGGCACACACCAGCCGCGGGGTCGCGTTCGAGACCGTCATCGACGGGCTCTGGCGTGCTGTGCAGGATGCTCCCTCGCTTGGCGTCGACGCCGCGCTGATCATGTGCTTTCTGCGCGACTTGTCGGCAGAGTCTGCGATGGAGACACTCACGGCGTCGGCTCCGTACCGCGACCGCATCGTCGGCGTGGGGCTCGACTCAGACGAGCGCGACAACCCGCCCGAGAAATTCGCCGAGGTGTTCGCCCGCGCTCGCGAGCTGGGCTACCGACTGACCATGCACTGCGACATCGATCAGGTCGGATCGATCGATCACATTCGCACAGCGCTGCACACCATCGGAGTCGAGCGCATCGATCACGGCACGAACATCGTCGAAGACCCGATGCTCGTCGCCGAGGCGAAAGAACGCGGCATCGGCTTCACCTGCTGCCCCGTGTCGAACTCGTTCGTCACCGCAGACATGAAGGGCGCAGAGATCGCACAGCTGCTGCACGACGGCGTTAAGGTGTCGATCGCCTCTGACGACCCGGCCTACTTCGGCGGCTACGTCGTCGACAACATCGTCGCGCTCGCCGACAAACAGCACCTCACCCGCGACGATCTGGCGCAGCTGGCACGCAACTCACTCGAGATCAGCTGGGTCGACGAAGGCAGACGAGAGGCGCTGCTCGCTCGACTGGATGCGTATCTCTCTGAGCACTGACCCAGAGCGGCACGGCCTGACGAAAGCCCCAGCATGAGGTGCCGCCGAAGGCCGTCACTGAAAACACTGAACGCCCCGCGGCGCCTGCATGAGCAGAGGCGCCGCGGGGCGTTCAGCGATGTCACTGCCCGAAAGCAGCGGCGAGATCAGTCGGTGCCGGTGTCGAACGCGGCCGAGAGGCCGAGCTTGTCGGCCTTGGGGTCGACGCCGTCGACGCTGCTGGCGATCTCGCTGGCGCCGCCGTTCTCGAGCTCGCCGAGCAGCGCCGCCGTCTCGCCCTGCACCAGGCCGAGGCGTGCATACTGCTCGAGACGCTGGCGCGAGTCGGCGATGTCGAGGTTGCGCATGGTCAGCTGACCGATGCGATCCTCAGGGTCGAACGCTGCGCCGGCCGTGCGCTCCATCGAGAGCTTCTCGGGCTGGTAGCTGAGGTTCGGGCCCTCGGTGTTGAGAATCGTGTAGTCGTCGCCGCGACGCAGACGCAGCGTCACCTCGCCGGTGATCGCCGAGCCGACCCAGCGCTGCAGCGACTCGCGCAGCATGAGCGACTGCGGGTCGAGCCAGCGACCCTCGTACATCAGCCGGCCCAGACGGCGGCCGTCGTTGTGATATGTCTCGATGGTGTCTTCGTTGTGAATCGCGTTCACGAGGCGTTCGTAGGCCACATACAGCAGCGCCATGCCGGGCGCCTCGTAGATGCCGCGCGACTTCGCCTCGATGATGCGGTTCTCGATCTGGTCGCTCACACCCAAGCCGTGCCGACCGCCGATCTTGTTTGCCTCGTAGACGAGCGCGACCGGGTCGTCGAACTCGACGCCGTTGATCGCCACTGGGCGACCGGCCTCGAAACGCACCGACACCTCTTCGGTCACGACCTCGACATCCTCACGCCAGGCGGCGACGCCCATGATCGGCTCGACCGTATCGAGGCCAGCGTTCAGAAACTCGAGCTTCTTGGCCTCGTGCGTCGCGCCCCAGATGTTCGCATCGGTCGAGTAGGCCTTCTCAGTGGCGTCACGGTAGGGGTAGCCGTTCGCGACGAGCCACTCGCTCATCTCGTGGCGACCGCCGAGCTCGGCGACGAACTGCTTGTCGAGCCACGGCTTGTAGATGCGCAGCGCCGGGTTGGCCATCAGCCCGTAGCGGTAGAAGCGCTCGATGTCGTTGCCCTTATAGGTGGACCCGTCGCCCCAGATCTCGACGTTGTCCTCTTTCATCGCACGCACCAGCAGAGTGCCGGTCACGGCACGGCCCAGCGGAGTGGTGTTGAAGTAGGTCTTGCCGGCCGAGCGCACGTTGAACGCACCGCACTGCAGTGCGACGAAGCCCTCTTCGACCAGCGCGCGCTTGGCATCCACGTGACGCGCGATCTCGGCGCCGTACTGCTTCGCGCGACCTGCGACGCCCTCGATGTCGGGCTCGTCGTACTGGCCGATGTCAGCGGTGTAGGTGCAGGGGATCGCACCCTTGCTGCGCATCCACGCGACCGCGCACGAGGTGTCGAGGCCGCCGGAGAAGGCGATGCCGACGCGCTCGCCCACAGGAAGCGCCGAAAGAACTTTGGACATGACTGGATACTCCCTCATCGTTGCACTTGGTCTTTGCACGCCGATACTGTGCCGTGTCGTTGCAATGAGTACTGATTCTAGTCGTGACTGCGCGAGATCGCTGTAGGCGATCCCGTGGGTGGTACGCTGCGCCGTGTGGGTCGACACTCATGACCCTGCCTGCTCGCCTGACTGCTGCACCACCTTGCGACAGATCGAGGTGAATGCCTCTGCCTTAGCGGTGAGATGTTCGCCGGTGCGATATGCGAGAACGACGTTCAGCGGGGTGACTGGCTCAAGCACGGGCACAGCAGCGATCGGCAAGCCCGAGTACGTCAGCTCATGCGAAGGCGCTTGGTTAAGCAACGTGTATCCATGACCACCGGCGACCATGCTGCGCACGGTCTCGAAGCTCTCAAACTCGTAGCTGATGTTCGGGGCCACCCCGTTCGAGGTGAACGCGTTGAGAAAGTACTCGCGGCTGGCCGGCAGATTGAGCAGGATGAAGGGCTCATCGGCGAGCTCGCGCAGTGAGATCGCCGATCGGGAGGCCAGTGGATGGTTGCTGGCCAGCCCGATGTAGGCGGGCCGCTTCTGGAGCACTTCAAAGTGCACCGCCGCGTCGGCGATGATGTCGTACGTGATTGCGACATCGATGCGGCGTTCCTTCAACGCATGAAGCGTCTCTGGGCACGAGAGTTCGGTGACCTTCACCCGCAGCGTCGGGCAGGCGTCGGAGAGCCGCGCCCAGATGGGCGGCAGGAAGAATGGAGCCAGAGTCTTGAAACATGCGGTCTCTAGAACCCCGCTGAGCGCGTTCGGGCTGACTGAGTCGACGGCGTCTCGGATCGAGGTGAGGATTTGCCGGGCCCGGATCAGGAGCTCGCGGCCGTCAGCCGTGAGCTCCAGGCCTTTCGCACGCTTGCGCAGAAACAGAGTCGTCCCCAGCTTGCGTTCGAGCAGACTGATCGACGTCGACACGGCGGACTGCGCGACGAAGAGCTCCTCGGCGGCGGCCGTCATGCTGCCGTTCTCGGCGGCATGCACGAAATAGATCAGCTGAGCGATCGAGACCTCCGAACCAACTCCCACGGCAGCTCCTCAATCGAGTCCTATGCGTCGGCGACCAGACCCTTCATCTGGCATGCGTCGAGGCGTTCCATTCGCTGTTCACGCTACGGGTTCTGTGTTGCAGACTGATTTCATTGATATTGCAGCGAAAGCGTATCTATAACTCTGATGCGGGGCCTCGTCGAAACTGCGAATAGGGACATTCCGGGCGATCAGAGTACGTGCGGTACCACCTGAAGCAGAACCAGTGGGAGTGAGTTGCCCCTGCGCGTTACGAATGCGTTTCAGAGATATTACTGGGGCCGCAGCATCGATTTTTCTGATCGGCAAACCCACTTGTGGTTACTTGCTCTGTTTCACGGCTGATACCTACATTTGGGGCACCAGCGAGCCCAGTGGAATGGAGATCGGATGCCCAAGCAGGAAGAGACCGAAGTCGTCGTCGTCGGAGGAGGTCAGGCCGGGGTGGCGATGAGCGAGCACTTGAGCGCTCGCGGGATGCCGCACATCGTCTTGGAGCGTGGCCGTATCGCCGAGCGCTGGCGCACCGAGCGGTGGGACTCGCTCGTGACGAACGGTCCCGTCTGGCATGACCGGTTTCCAGGTCTGGAGTTCGCCGACGCCGACCCGGATGACTTCGTGCCGAAAGATCGGGTCGCCCGATACTTCGAAGACTATGCCGAAAAGATTCATGCACCTGTGCGATGCGGGGTTGAAGTCACCTCGGTCACGAAGACCGAGGGCGAACCCGGCTTTCTCGTCGAGTACACCGACGGAACGACGCAGGGCCGCATCCGTGCGCGAGCTGTCGTCGCAGCGACCGGCGCCTTCCAACAGCCGTCCATCCCGCCGATCGTCTCTGACGAAGCCGGCCTGACCCAGCTGCACAGCAGCCAGTACCGCAACCCTCAACAGCTGCCTGAAGGGAACGTGCTGGTCGTCGGTGCAGGCGCATCGGGGGTGCAGATCGCCGACGAACTGCAGCAGTCCGGCCGCCAGGTGTACCTGTCAGTCGGGCCGCACGATCGCCCCCCTCGACGGTACCGTGACCGTGACAACGTCTGGTGGCTCGGAGTATTGGGCCTTTGGGGCAAGGCGACGCCGCCTCAGGGCGCCGATCACGTGACGATCGTGGTCAGCGGGGCCAAAGGCGGGCACACGGTGGACTTTCGCGATCTCGCTGCCAGTGGCATCACTCTGGTGGGGCGTACATCAGCGTTCGACGGAACGCGGATGCGCTTCAACGAAGATCTCGCCACGAACATCGCCAAGGGCGACGCCAACTACCTGTCTGTGCTTGACGCGGCTGACGAGTACATCGAACGCAACGGCCTCGATCTGCCCGAGGAGCCCGAGGCGCGCGTGCTCGGCCCGCTGCCGGCCTGCGCGGTCATTCCCATCACCGAACTCGATCTCGCTGCAGCCGGAGTGACTGCGATTGTGTGGGCGACCGGGTTTCGGCTCGACTACAGCTGGCTGCACGTCGATGCGTTCGACCAGCAGGGGCAGCCAGTGCAGCAGCGCGGCGTGTCGAACGAACCAGGCGTCTACTTTCTCGGTCTGCCCTGGCAGTCGAGCCGCGGGTCGAGCTTCATCTGGGGGGTCTGGCACGACGCGAAGTACGTCGCCGACCAGATCGTGATCCAGCATGACTATCAGCAGTACGAATCGCACCGTGACCGTGCGGCGGCCGACACTATGCCTTCCAGCTGCGCCGATGCCCATGTCGAACACCTCGAGAAAGTGAGCCACAGTTGAGCACGCACATTCGCATTCGCCCGTTCAACACGAAAGACACCTACCCAGAGCAGAACTTGGACAATGACCTCTGTCAGGCCGTGGTCGCCGGGGGCGTCGTCTATCTGCGCGGCCAGATCGGGCAGGATCTCGACACCCGAGAGAACGTCGGGGTCGGCGATGCCAGAGCGCAGGCGGAGAAGGCGATGTCGAACATCGCCATGCTGTTGGAAGAGGCGGGTAGTCGCCTTGAAGACGTCGTGAAGGTCACGATCTACCTTGTCGACATTCGTCACCGAGAAGAGGTCTACCGGGTCGTCGGACGCTGGCTGAAGGGCGTCTTTCCCGTCTCGACCGGCCTCGTCATCAGCGCACTCGCACGCCCGGAGTGGCTTGTGGAGATCGATGCCACTGCGGTCGTCAGCGACCCGGAGACCGGGCTGGCGCCAGCATCCGCCGATGCCGACCCGACACGCAGAGTGGGCGCCTGATGACGTTCTCGCTCGCAGCCAAAGACCCGAAGACCGGACGATTCGGGCTCGTGCTCAGCTCGTCCAGCCCCGCTGTCGCCGCACGCTGCGTCAACCTGCGCGCCGGAGTCGGCGCAGTGTCGTCGCAGAACGTGACCAATCCAGGGCTCGGCCCCATCGGTCTCGATCTGCTCGAAGGAGGGGCCACGCCGGACGAGGTCGTCGCCAGACTGCGTGATGCCGACCAGTACATTGAGTATCGGCAGGTGACCGTGCTCGACGCCCAGGGGCGGTCAGCGGTGTTCAACGGCGAGGGAACTCTCGGCGTGCACGGTTTCGCACAGGCCGACGGCGCAGTGGCGGCAGGCAATATGCTGGCCGACCCTGCAGTGCCCCAGGCCATGGTCGATGGCTTTCTCGACAGCACCTCTGCCCAGTTCGAACAGCGCCTGCTCGACGGCATCATTGCCGGCCTCGCACTTGGCGGGGAGGCGGGGCCGGTGCGTTCGGCAGGGCTCGCCGTGGTCGACGACCGACCGTGGCGGCTGACCGATCTGCGCGTCGATGATGCGGATGACCCACTCGACGAACTGCAGCGCCTGCTGACCTTGTGGCTGCCGCAGCGCGACGAGTACGCCTTGCGAGCAGTGCACCCGGAGGCAGCACCGAGTTACGGTGTACCGGGCGACCGATGATCAAGCCGAGAGGCGGTGTCGTGGACGACATCGAACAGCGCATCAGAGATCGAGTGGAGCGGCTCGCTCCTAGCCTGATCGGCGTGCGCGACGCCCTGTTCGCCCACCCAGAGACCAAGTGGCAGGAGTTCGCATCGGCTGAGCTGCTGTGCACTCGGCTCGAAGCTGAAGGGTTCACGGTCACGCGGCGTGCGGCTGACCTGCCTACGGCCTTCGTCGCCAAGGCAGGCGACGGCAGCCGCCGCGTCGGTATCGTGCTTGAATACGACGCACTGCCCGGGCTGGGGCACGCCTGTGGGCACAACATCATCGCGGCTGCCGGGCTGGGCGCGGCGCTCGCGTTGGCATCCGTCGCCGACGATCTCGGCATCACGGTCGAGGCTATCGGCACACCGGCCGAAGAGGGCGGCGGAGGCAAGATCCTCATGCTGGAGGCCGGCGTTTTCGACGGTCTGGACTTCGCCATGATGGTGCATCCTGGGCCCGCTGATTCGGTCTGGGCGCGCCCGCTCGCCGTCGCCCATCTTGACGTGCGCTACACCGGAGTCGGCTCACACGCCTCGGCCTACCCTCAGGCGGGCGTCAACGCCAGTGACGCGATGGTGATCGCACAGGTGGCCATCGGTATGCTGCGACAGCAGCTGCCGCCCGGTGTGCGTGTGCACGGCATCGTCTCAGAGGCGGGAACGGCTCCAAATGCGATTCCAGCATCGGCTGCTGGGCACTGGTACGTGCGTGCGCAGACGTTGGAGCAGCTCGACGAGATCTTCCAGAAGGTCATCCGCTGTTTTGAAGCGGGAGCCCTTGCGACGGGCTGCACCTTCGATTACGAAGAGACCAGCCCCCGATACAGCGAGTTCCGCAACGATCATCGGCTGCTTGAGCGATTCGTGACCCGAGCAGCCGCGGCCGGGCGCGATATGGACGCGCAGGAGCAGCGGCCCGGCGGCATGAACACCGCCTCGACCGACATGGGAAACGTCTCGCGGCGGGTTCGGGCCATTCATCCGTACCTCGGTATCGACTCCCTGCCGGCGGTCAACCACCAGGCTGCGTTTGCCGATGCGACGATGACAGATGCGGGCCGAGAAGCCGTGATCGACGGAGCACTGCTCATGGCGCTCACGGCAGCCGACGAATGTCTCGACACGATTCCCTGACCACATCCGGCAGTGAAGAAGACCACGGCCCACTGACAGACAGGCATTGATGATGAACGCAGGAGACATCGAGAACGGCATGACCTGGCGGCAGCGTGCAGCGAGGCTGCAGCCGCGCACGCAGATCTTCATCGACGGCGCCTTTCGCCCGGCACGTGACGGGCGCACCTTCGTGACTCATGATCCGGCGACGGGGAAGGTGATCGCCGAGGTCGCCCGAGGTGGTGCGGAGGACATAGACGCCGCAGTGGTTTCGGCACGACGTGCCTTTGCCTCGGGCCGTTGGAGCGACGTGACACCGCGAGAGCGCCGGGAGACCCTGCTCGCTCTGGCCGATCTGATCGATGAGCACAGCGTCGAACTGGCGCTGCTGGAAAGCATCGACGGAGGCAAACTCATCTCGCAGACCACCACTGAAGACGTGCCGGGCACTGCGGCCATCTTTCGTTGGTACGCAGAAGCACTCGACAAGATGTACGGAGAAGTCGCTCCCACCGGCGGCGACGATCTGGCCATCGTGACACGGGAGCCTTTGGGCGTCGTCGGTGCGGTGATTCCCTGGAACTACCCATTGGAGATGGCCGCTTGGAAGCTCGCGCCGGCACTGGCCGCGGGTAACAGCGTGGTGCTGAAACCCGCAGAGGAGACTCCGCTCTCGGCATTGCGTCTCGCCGAGCTGGCTGCTCAGGCAGGGGTGCCCGACGGCGTGCTCAACGTCGTGCCTGGGCTCGGAGTCGAAGCAGGGCAGGCACTGGGCCTGCATCATGATGTCGACTGTGTGACGTTCACCGGTTCGACCGCTGTCGGCCGCATGTTCCTGGAGTATGCCGGGCAGTCGAACATGAAGCAGATCTGGCTTGAGTGCGGGGGCAAGAGCGCGAACCTCCTGTTCGACGACGTCGCTGATCTCGACCGGGCAATCGAATATGCGGCACGAGGCATATTCTCACTGAGTGGTCAGGTCTGCTCGGCGAACTCACGCCTACTCGTGCAGCGCTCGATTTACGATCGGGTTGTGGACGGCGTCGTTGCCAAGGCACGAAGCCTGCGTGTCGGCGACCCGCTGGACGAGAACACCGAGATGGGACCGCTGGTGTCGAACCAGCAGCTGCAGCGCGTGAGCAGATTCGTGGAAGCCGGAGAGCAGCAGGCCACGCTCGTGGCCGGCGGTCGGCGGCCGGCCGATCTCGGCGACGAATGCTCTGGCGGCAGCTTCCTGGAGCCGACGGTGTTCAGCGACGTCGCCGCGCATGCCACGATCGCCGTCGAAGAGATCTTCGGGCCAGTGCTGGCGATCATGCCGTTCGAAACCGAAGAAGAGGCTGTTCGACTGGCCAACGCCAGCGAGTACGGGCTGGCGGCATCGGTATGGACTGACAACATCCACCGAGCCCGTCGTGTGAGTCGAAGGCTGAGTGCAGGAACAGTCTCTGTCAACACCGTCGACGCCCTCGACGTGACCGTTCCGTTCGGCGGCGTTCGACAGTCGGGATTCGGTCGCGACCTGTCGCTGCACGCTCTGGACAAATTCACCTCTCTGAAGACGACATGGTTCGCCGCAGAGAGCTGACTGCGGGGCAGAGCGTCGAGATGATGAACGACTGTGCCTGACATGCGGGCGATCGAACCAGAGGAGCAGAAGATGAAGGCGGAACGCACCGACTACCTTGTGATCGGAGGAGGAACTGCTGGATGCATCGTCGCAGGCAGACTGGCCGATCTGCCACATCATCCGCGGGTCACCCTCGTCGAGTGGGGGCCGGATGATGCGCAGGAACCGCGCGCCCAGTCCATTCGCCGGTGGGATGAGATGGTCCAGAGCGAATATGCGGTGCAGCATCGCAGCGTGCCTCAGAGGCGAGGAAACAGCAATATCGACCACACCCGGCTGCACATCCTCGGCGGCTGCTCAACGGCAAACACCATGATCTCGTGGGTGCCGTTTCGCGGGGACCTGCAGGAATGGGAACGTCTGGGCGCCCAGGGGTGGGGGCCTGACGAATTCCTGCCGTATGCGCAGCGGCTGCGCACTCGGATCTCGGTCATCCCTGAATGCGATCAGAACCCTCGGCTGGCTCGCATGATCGTTTCGGCCAGTGAGGCGCTCGGTATCGAGCGGGTCAAAGAGTGGAATGACCATGACTACCGACCGGGTGCCGGCTTCTTCGAGATCGGGTACATTCCCGAGACGAATCAGCGTTCGAGTGGATCCAACGCCTATCGCGACCTGCTCACTCGAGCCGAGATGCGTGGCAACCTCACTGTTCACACGCGTTCGCGAGCTCTTCGGCTGCTCTTCGACCGAGACCGTGTCTCCGGTGCAGTCGTCGCCACAGAGACCGATGCGCAGTCTGTCGACGGAGAGACGCCTGCGCTGCGAGCCGCCGATGAGCGGGTGATCCAGGCTGATTGCGAAGTCGTCGTGTGCGCAGGTGCGTTCGAGACGCCCAGACTGCTCATGCTCTCTGGCATCGGCGATCCTGAGATGCTGCAGGCTGCAGGCATACCGGTACGCGCCGCATCGCCCGGTGTGGGACGCAATCTTCAGGATCACGCCGAGGGCATCGTAGTGTGGGAGGTGAGTCGGGCGGTCGAACCGCAGTCAGCCACGGGCTGGGACGCCGGTTACCTGTACGGAGACGAGCATGCTGACGACCCCGAGATGTCTGATCTTGACCCGGTGCCCGTTGTCACGACGCATCTTCCGAGAGAGCCGTGGGTCGAGCAGCTCGTGCGCACCGGGGTGGCCCTGCCCGAGCACATCGCCGGTGTCGCTCCGAACGTGTCGCGTCCGCGCAGTCGTGGTCGGGTCTGGATCGACTCAGATCGTTCGGACGCCGAGCTGCGCATCGACTACGGATACTTCACCGATGCCGAAGGCCACGACGAAGCAGCGCTTGTGCTGGGCGTGCGCAACGCGCGCCGCCTCGCGCGCCAGCAGCCGTTCGCAGACGAGGTGATTCGGGAGGTGTTCCCCGGCCCTGAGGTTCAGACCGACGAACAGATCTCGGCGTCCCAACGAGCGGTGCACCAGACGGTCTATCATCCTTGCGGCACCTGCCGCATCGGCGCCGCCTCCGATGCGAGCAGCGTCCTCGATAACAGGCTGCGGGTGAGAGGCGTTCAGGGACTCCGCGTGGCCGACGCATCAGCGTTCCCCGCGATCACGTCGATCAATCCAGTCATCACGATCATGATGCTGGCTGAGCGCGCAGTCGATCTTATCGCCGGTGAACAGTAACTAAGCGGTGAAGTCCACTACGACTTTCAGCGCATCCGGAGGAAGGTCGTCTGGCAGTGCTGTCGAGAACTCTTCCAGCGAGAGACGGTGAGTGACAATTGGTGCGAACCGATCGGGGTGTTCAGCAAGAAGCTGTATAGCCATCTCCAAGTCATCGGTGTCGAAACCGTTCGATCCTCTGATAGTGAGATCCTTCTCCACGATTTGCGAAGCAAGAACGGCAGAGGCGGTATGTGCTAGCGCAACCAGGCTGATAGCGGTGCCACGATGGGACAAACGAATTGCATCGTTGAGAGCCTCAGGATACCCCGCGGCCTCTATGATGGCATCTGGAGACAGGGCGCTGTCGGGCTGAAGGATTTGAGCTCCGTTTGCAGCGGCGGTCGTCGCGCGTGCCTGATTCCGTTCGACGACGAACACTGCCGCTGTTGGAAGCAGTAGTTCGAGGGTGGCATGGCATAGCGCTCCGATCGGTCCGTACCCGAAGATGACGACCTGTTGCGGCGAAGCTGCTGATACATGCCGCGTTGCTGCGATCGCCACAGCGAGAGGTTCGGCGAGCACCATAATGCACGGTTCCGTAGATCGGGGGACGAGGTGGACCAGAGAGGCGGGGACGCTGAGCAGCGTACTAAAGCCACCAGCTCGGGACTCACCTAGCCACGTGAGTCTTTCACATAGACGTGCGCTGGTCCGGCACCCTTTGCAGACACCACAGGCTATTCGTGAGTCGACCACCACCTGGTCTCCAGGCGTCAGTTCACGGCCGTTAGGGGACGGTGAGAGTGGCACTTCTCGTACGTACCCCGTCACTTCATGACCAAGTATTGCTGGCCAGTAACCAACCCAGTCACCAGTGTGGATCGCATGCAGATCAGAGCCGCAGAGACCGGCGCAAGAGACATCGATTAACACGTCAGCCGGTGAGCGGACGACATCGACTGACACAATGCTCAGCGTCAGATCCTGGTTCAGCGTCATAGCAGTGGCACAAACCGTGGCTGCGGCCTTCATCGCACTACTCCTCCGATTTTGATGTCACAGGAATGACGGTGTGTTCGCGATCCGGGATCCTGTTGACCTTGGTAGAAGTCGCGATCGTGTACGGAAGGGATCACCACGCCATATCTCTCGGCAATGGTCGCGAAGGCCTCTTCGAGCGCAGGCAGATGCACCTGATTGGCGTTCCTGTCGATGTTCAGGAAAGGGAAGCCACCCGTGAGATCGGGGTGAAAGTCGTTTCGCAGGTGGGCCATGCCATCGGCGTTCTCGCCGGTCAGCTCGGCGTGCGCATCTGCCGCCGCAAGCTGAACGACCCGGTCGAAGGTCGGGAAGGTGCTGCCGCCGAAGTGTATGGCTCCAGCGAAGTACAGCCCGCGTTGTGTCGGCGAGAACGTGCCGAGGTGCGTCACAGGGTGCCCATGGGCAGACGGCACGAGCTCGTCACCCAGCCACGGAAGCGACACGTTGTATCCTGTCGCCAGAACGATCATGTCGATCGCCTCTTCGGTCCCGTCGGAGAACAGCACGGAGTGCTCTCTCACCTCTGCAATGTCAGGTTTGTGAGCCAGCATGCCGTGTGCGAGACAGTGGATGACCTGACCGTTCACGATGGTGTGCGTCGCCCCCAATCGGTGATCCGGGGTAGGCAGCCCATACACGGTGAGGTCTCCGACCGAATCGATGATCATCTGCTCGATCTGTGCGGGAGTCTTGCCTGCCAGCGGCCCGCTCGTCTGGGGCGGAATGTTCCCAGCCATAAGATCGGGAACAGGAAGCCCGAACAGATACTTCGGCAGAAACCAGTAGCCGCGCCGCGTGGACAGATAGGCGTTCCGGCCATGAAAGGCGGCGTCGGCGACGATGTCCACGCCTGAGTTTCCCGCTCCCACGACGAGCACGTTGCGGCCGGCGAACTGCGCCGGGCCCTCGTAGGCAGCTGAGTGGATCACGTCACCCGCGAACGTTGACAGGCCCGGGATGTCGGGGACGACTGGATCCCATTGAGCGCCTGAGGCAACGACTACGCCGCGATAGGACCTGGTCTGCCCATCACTCGTCTGCACCTGCCAGTAGCGACCGGCGTCGTCGGTGTCAACGGGCCAGGCCTTCGTCACGGCGACACCGAAGCGTCCGCCCGAAGTGAGATTGAAATCGCGGGCGAAGGCCTGCACGTAGTCGCGAATCTGATCCCATCGAGGGTACATCGGGTAGTCAGAGGGCATTGGATACCCGATGAATCCGCCGAAGTCGCGGCTTGAGATGAAGTTGCATGAGGTGTACATGGGCGAACCGGGCTGGTCCTTGTTCCAGATCCCACCCGGTTGCGCATGGCGTTCGATGATCTCTGTCTCGATGCCGTAGCGGCGAAAGGCCCGTGCTGTCACGAGACCTGCCGGTCCGCCGCCCACGATGCAGTACTTGGTCGGCAGTCTGAAGTCACGCATTGTTGCTCCTTCGATCATAGGTGTTCTCTTAGTCAGGACCATCTCTGCGGTCAGCGCAGCTCAGGGGTTTCCCAGATCGGCAGTCGCACGCCGAGATCGCTCTCTGTCGCTCGGCGATACAGCTCGGTGGCCCAGGCGATGTCCTCGACGGGCAGTCCTCCGGTGCCGAAGAAGATGATCTCGTCGTCGCTGCGGCGCCCGCTGTGCCTGCCCGAGAAGACGTCGGCGAGTGAGACAGGTGTGGCGGATTCCGGATCGGCCTGGCACCGCTCAGCCAGCTGCACCCCGAAGAGTCCGCGAATTGACTCGCGGGGTGGGGGAACCTCGAGCATCCATTGGTCGTAGAGTTTCGTGCTGTCGACGATGGTGGTCTGCCCCCATGCCTCGTCGTCCAGGCTGATGTCGGCTGGCAGACACACCAGTGCGCCGGGCTTCAGATCGGCGGTGGCGATCGTCGGCGGGTCATCGCTCGAGATCGCGACACTCACGATATCGGCGTCGGCCACCGCCTCGGCGACGGATGCGACGACGACGATCTCGGGAAGCTGACGGATGCGAGCCGAAAGCGCCTGCGCGAAGTGATCGATGCCGGACTGCGAGCGGCCGACGACGACGATGCGTTCTATGCAGGGCCGCGCGACCAGATAGGCCTCGACCGCAGCGATGTTGATGGCACCGGGGCCGATCACTGCGAGCACCCGGGCATCCTCCCGAGCGAGCATCCGTGCGCCGACGCCGAGCACGCCGGCAGTGCGGTAGGCGCTGATCAGGTTGCCCGACATGATGCACAGCGGTGCGCCGGTGTCTTTGTCGTGCAGGGCGATCATGTGAATCGAGCGCGGCAGCCCCTTGTTGCGGTTGTCGACATTCGAGGCGTACCACTTGAGGCCGAGCATGTCGAAGCGTCCGCCGAGGTAGGCAGGCATGGCGGCGAATCGACGATCGGGGCCGTTCATCGGCATGTTCGCAAACGGGCTGCTGTCAGGAAAGCCCATTTCGAGGCCGTGCGATTCGCCGAGTTCGCCGGCCATCACGTAGTCGCCAGACGCGAGCAGGCGGAACATCTCGTCAAGCGTCGACATGCAGGCGGCCATGTCCCTGGCACCGCAGCGCACCAATGCGGGTTCGTCCAGATAGCGAAAGGCGAGGGGTCCGGCCGCGGTCGGCGAATCGACTCGGACGCTCATTCGAACGCGCTCAGAATGTCGGCGTAGAGTGCGCGGAACCGATCGCTGACGATCACCTCTTTGCCGCGTGGCCGAGGCAGGTCGATCGGCACTTCACGCTTGATGGTGCCGGGGCGCGAACTCATGATGACGACGCGGTCAGAGGTGAAGACGGCCTCTTCGATGTCGTGGGTGATCAGCATGACCGTCAGCTTGTGCTGCTCCCAGACGCGAGTGAGCAGCTCCTGCATACTGCGTCGCGTCAGGGCGTCAAGGGCACCGAACGGTTCGTCCATGAGCAGCACCTTGGGGCGGTATGACAGCGAACGAGCCAAGGCGACGCGCTGCTGCATGCCGCCTGAGAGCTGATTGGGAAACTTGTCTTCGAAGCCGTCAAGACCGACGAGGTGAAGATGCTCCTGCGTGATCGTCTTCGCCTCGGACTTGGACATGCCGGGCTCTCCGCGCAACGCGAACATGACGTTGTCGAAAACGGTCAGCCACGGCAGAAGCGTCGCGCTCTGGAAGACCACTCCGCGATCACGGCCGGGGCCGGAGATCTCGCTGCCGCCGACTGTCACGTCGCCTTCCGTAGCCGGTTCAAGACCGGCGATGATCGACAGCAGCGTCGATTTGCCGCATCCTGACTGCCCGACGATCGACACGAACTCGTTGCGGTGCAGGTTGAGCGTCACGTCGTGCAGAGCCGTGACGTCTCCGAAGCGTTTGGTGACCTCGGCGACTTGTACGACCACATCGGTCTGTTCGACGATTGGCTGGGTGGTGGCGTTCATGAGCGTCCTTTCAGATAGCGGAACATCCGTCGCCCGACCCCGCGCATGATCTGGTCGAAGACCAGACCGAGCACCCCGAGCACGATGACGTAGGCGATGATGGTGTCGGTGGCGAGAAAGCGCTGTGCCTGTGTGATGCGGTAGCCCATGCCGCTGGTGGCGGCGACGAGCTCGGCGACCACGAGCCAGGTCCAAGCCCAGCCGAGGCAGATGCGCAGTGTGTCCCAGATGCGCGGCATGGCAGAGGGAAGCACGATGCGAACCAGAATCTGGAATCGAGACATGCCGAGCGTGGCACCCAGATTCTGATATGAGCGTGGCACCTGACGTACTGCATCTGCGACCATCAGCACCTCCTGAAAGAAAGTGCCGAGCCAGATGATCAGAAACTTCTGCGTGTCATCCGTGCCGACCCAGAGAATGGTCAGTGGCACGAAGGCGACGACGGGCATGTACCGAATGAAGTCGACGAAGGGCTCGATGGCCGCCTCGAAGCGCGGGTCTGACCCGGCCAGGATTCCCAGAGGCAGAGCGACCACGCTGGCCAGCAGATAGCCGACCATGACGCGGTAGATGCTCACTGACATATCTCCCCACAGCTGGCCGTTCTCGGTCGTCTTGACGAGCACGTCGAGAACAGCCAGCGGCGAGGGCAGGAACATCTCTTTGACCAGGCCAAGACCGGTGATGATCGACCAGACCACGAGCACGACGACGAATGAGCTGATGGCGATGCCGATGTATTTCGCTCGCGCGATTGGCGTCGGCAGAACGTTCTTGAACCGCCGTGTGGTTCTGCGGCTCTCTGCACTGCTGCTGCCGTTGCTCTGTGCAACCGATGTCATAGCTGTGTGTCCTCTCTCTTCGATCTCAACGGTCTCGGCCTGAGCCAGCGTCACTTCACGAACTGGGTGTCGACGACTTTGCTGAGGTCGGTCTTCTTCGTGAGGATGCCGGCGCTGAGAGCCGACTCCTGAACGCTGGGCAGCACGTTTTCGAGGTAGTTGCCGCCGAGCTCTGTCTTGTTGTCTTCGAGGGAGAAGAACTTCACTCCTGCGAAAGCGGTTTTCAGATCGTCAGCCGACGAACCGATGTTGGTGGCGATGATCTTCTGCGCCTCATCGGTGTTCGAGTTGTAGAAGTCGACTGCGGGGCCCCATGCTGCAATGGTCTTGCGCACCGCTTCGGGCTTCTCTTCGAGAGCCTTCTTCGAGATGAACAGCACGTCCGAGATCAGCCCCTCTTTCTTGTCGGCTGTGTAGAGCTTCTTGATCGACGAGTTCTGAGCCAGCGAATCGGTGATGTAAGGCTCGTAGGTGACCGCGGCATCCACCCGGCCAGAGGAGAGGGCGACAGCGGCATCTGACGGAGCCATCGGCACCGATTCGACGTCGTTGATTGACATGCCGTTCTCAGTCAGCGCGTGATCGAGCAGCAGGTTGCTGACGGAGCCTTCTTCATAGGCGACTTTCTTGCCCTTCAGATCGGTGATCGACGAGATGCCGTCCGAAGCGAGCACTGCATCCGCGGTGAGCGACGTGTCGAGCAGCAGGCCGATATAGCCCTCCTGTCCGTTCTCAAGCCACTGCAGGGCAGAGTGCGAGGCGGCATTCGCGACGTCGACCTGGCCCGAACCGAGTGCCGCGGTCATCTGGGAATCGTCGTCGACGCTGGTGATCTTGGCGTCGACCCCCTGATCTGCAAAGTAGCCTTTGTCCTGTGCGATGTACCACGGCCCGTAGCCGAGCCACGGCTGCGTCGCGATCGTGATGGTGTCGGTGGCACTGTCAGAGCTGTTGGAGTTCGCAGAGCTGCAGCCGACGAGGGCACTTGCAGACAGAGCGGTGATGAGGGCCGTGGCGGCCAGAGCGCGTCGCCGAGAAGGGCGTGATGTGATGGTGAACAAGGTGCTCCTTTGATCGTTCGTCGCACGAAACCGAGCTTCTGCCGTGCGTTTCATGGCTCAAGATTCGACGTGTGGCGGGGCGTAAGCAAATGCGCATCCATTGCTCAAAACATCAGAAAAACTGATACAGCACATTCGTAATAACGAAGAAATGAATGTGTAACACCGCGGCAATGTGGTGCGCCTGCAGGGGCAGATCAGTGTCGCCACGGTTTACAGGAATGACATATCTGAATCCTGTATCCACACCTTGTGCCCAGGTGATTTGCAATGTCTGACTGACAATCGGCTCAATGAGTGTGAGAACGGTTGACCCCAGCCGTCGACCAGCGGCTCACAGCGACAGGAACCTCATGCAGACCGACCGCACTTTCACGATTGTCAACGCGAACCTCTACCTGGGGCAGGGACGCTGGGTCAGAGGACAGATCAACGTGAGCGATGGGCTCATCACCGACGTCACAGAGGATGGGTCCGGTACGTCGCCGACCGGGCGAGTGATCGATGCACGCGGAGGAAGCCTGCTGCCGGGCTTTCAAGATGCGCATGTGCACCCGGAGCATGGCGGCAGTGGCCTTCTCGGCGTCGATCTGGCGCCTGTGCATGACGTCACCAGCTACCAGCGGCTGCTGCGGGACTATGCCGAGCAGCATCCTCACGACGAGGTTATCGTCGGGTACGGCTGGTACGGAGATCTCTTTCCGGGAGGGATGCCGAACGCCGCTGTCCTGGACGAGGTGATCAGCGATCGACCAGTCATCGTGAACGGCCATGATGGTCACAGCATGTGGTGCAACTCACGTGCGTTGGAACGGGCGGGAATCACGGTCACGACGCCTGACCCTCGTGGCGGCCGCATCGTTCGCGACGCAGCGGGTCGGCCTCTGGGCACACTGCTCGACGCTGCAATGGATCTCGCGGCAGCCTTGCGGCCGGTCAAATCTCTGGATGGCGTGAAAGCCGCGCTACTCGCCGCACAGCGTCGGCTCAACTCCGTCGGCGTGACCGCTTGGGCGGATGCCATGGTCGGCGTCAGCGAACTGGGCCCTGACCCGTTCGAGGCGTACCTGCAGCTGGCTCATGAAGGAGCGCTGCACAGTCACGTCTCGCTGGGGCTTTGGTGGGATCGAACGCGAGGCCTGGAACAGATCGAGGATTTCGTCAGGCGGCGTGAGCTGGTGCGTGACGAGCCTCTGCTCAGTGCTTCGACTGTCAAGATCATGCAAGACGGCATGGTCGAGAATCACACGGCCGCCATGCTCGCGCCATACGCCGATGCCACAGATCCGGCGCAGGCCGGTGAGTCGTTCATCGCTCCGCACGAGCTGAACGAGATCTCTCAGCGTCTCGATGCGCAGAACTTCGACATCCACTATCACGCCTGTGGGGACCGAGCCGTGCGCGAGTGTCTGGACGCGGTCGAGGCGGTCCGTCGCTCGGGCGGGGGAGTGGGGCGGCGGCATCAGATCGCCCATCTCGATGTCGTGAGTCCTGCCGACTTGGAACGTTTCGCAGAGCTCGACGTCACTGCCAACATACAGATGCTCTGGGCTCGTCGTGACAAAGAGATGATCGAGCGCAAGCTGCCGCAGCTCGGCGTCGCCCGCGAGACGGCTCAGTTCCCGTTCGCCTCTCTGAGACGAGCCGGTGCGCGTCTGGCAGCGGGCAGTGACTGGCCGGTCTCCGATCCCAATCCGCTCTGGGCGATGCACACAGGGATGCTGCGGACTGCCCCATCAGCCGATGTGCACGCGATCGGAGACGAGGCGCTGACGCATCCTCTGGAACGGCAGGAAGGCATCGAGTTCAGCGCGGCCTTGGACGCCTATCTGACCGGTGCTGCCTGGGTGAACCGACTCGACGACCGTGGGGTGCTGCGTCCGGGGCTGGCAGCAGATCTCGTGCTGCTGCGCCAGAGCCTTCGCACGACTCCCGACCTGTCGACGGTCGAGGTCGTCGAGACCTTCGTCGACGGCGTGAGCGTCTACCGAGTCGAATGACGAGGCATGGCAGCACGACTGAGTAAGAGGCAGAGAGGCGGAGACGGATGCGAGCAGATGTTGTCGTAGTCGGACTGGGAACCATTGGGGCGCTGACCCTGGCCGAGCTGAGCGCCGTTCCTGGCCGCAAGGTCGTCGGTGTCGAACGGTTCGGCCCGGTGCACAGCCATGGCGCCTTCACCGGGGAGTCAAGGGTGTTTCGCACCGCGGTGCACGAAGGCGAGCGCTATGTGCCCGCTCTGCTCGAGGCACGACGCCTGTGGAAGAGCCTCGGCGCACAGGTCGGACGCAGCCTGCTGCTTGAGACGGGGGTGCTCTCAATCGGCCCGAGCGGTTCTGCAGCCATCGAGACCACAGCATCCGAAGCGCAGCGCTTCAGCCTGCCTCACGAGGCTCTCGACCACGCCGAGCTGCATCGGCGCTACCCGCAGCACGACCTCGATTCAGACGACGTCGGCTTTCTCGATCTGCTCGGAGGCGGTCTTCGCCCCGAGTTGGCCGTGCTGAGCGGCTTGGAGATCGCCTCGGCAAATGGGGCAGAGATCGCGGTTCGCTCGCCGGCAACCGCCATCGAGCATCGTGGGGATGCCGTGGCTGTGATCACAGCCGAGGGCGAGATCGTCGCCGACCGTGTGGTGGTCTGCGCCGGCAGCTGGGCGGGAGAGCTGCTTCCTCAGCTCGCGGGGCTCCTGCGGGTGACGCCGCTTTCGCTCACGTGGTTCGCGCCGCATCAAATCGATCGATTCTCGCCCGACCGTTTTCCTGTCTTTCTTCGAGATCGGGGCGGTGCACATCTCTTCGGCGTGCCGACACTCGACGGATTCAGCATCAAGGCCAGCGCCGGCGAGCTCTGGGGAAACTACGCGAGTCTCGGAGAGTCTCCCAAAGAGGTCGATCTGCCGACGCTCGAGCACATCGCGCGCACAGCCTCGTGGTTCTTGCCGGATCTCAACCCAGAACCGGTGCGGGTGAGCATGCACTACGACGCCTACGCGAGCGACCGTGTGCCGATCATCGACTCGTCGGACGACGGAAGGCTGACCGTCGTCGCCGGGCTTTCCGGGCACGGTTTCAAGTTCGCGCCGATCTTCAGCAGGTGGGCAGCAAGACTGGCGTTGGGCGAACTGCCAGACGGCTACGATCCACTGGTTTACGGTCTCGACGCTCATCGCTCATGTGAGCCGGCATCCAGTCAGATACCGTGCGGGGCGTGACGAACGTGTATTCGTCAGCACGCAGTGAGACGGGTTCGTCGCATGAACCTTGGCGTCGCCGGGCCCTGCGCGAGATCGCTGCAGGCGATTCCGTGGGTGGTACGCTGCGCCGTAGACGAGGGGGCTACGAGAAGGAGTGAGCATGACCGCACACGTCCAGGCGACCGGAAGCACCGTCAACCGTTACGCACTCGATGACAAGGTGGTGATCGTCACCGGCGCCGGCAGCGGCATGGGGCGTGCCATCGCACGAGCCTTTCTGGGCAACGGTGCCACGGTGGTGACCGTCGGTCGCCGACCCGAGCCGCTGAAAGAGACGCTGGGCGATGCGCCCGCCTCGCAGGCGGTGGCGATCCCCACTGACATCTCTGATGCGGATGCCGTGCGCACTCTGATCGACACGGTCGTCGAACGCTTCGGTCGTGTGGACGTCGTGGTGAACTGCGCGGCGATCTATACGACAGGAGACATCGCCGAGACCGCCGAAGACGCCTGGCGCAAGCTGTTCAGCGTGAACGTCGACGGGGTGTTCCACCTGGCGAAGGCGGCACTGCCGCAGCTGACCGAGACGCGTGGCAGCTTCATCGCGATCACATCGGTCTCTGGTCTTGCCGGTGATTGGGGGCAGTCGGTCTACAACTCGACGAAGCATGCCGTCAACGGGCTGGTGCGCTCGCTGGCGCTCGACTACGGGGAGCGCGGCGTGCGCGTGAACGCGGTGGCACCGGCGTTCACCGAGACCGATCTCAATGCCGATGTGTGGGCCGACGGCCGCGACATCTCGGCGTTCACGAACCGCATCGCGTTGGGGCGGCCGAGCACGCCGGATGACATCGCGCCCGCGGTGCTTTTTCTGGCCAGTGACGACGCGAGGTACATCACGGGCACAGTGCTGACGGTCGACGGCGGCACCACCGCTTCGACCGGACAGCCGCACCAGGAGTAGGGGCGCAGGGGGTTGTAGCAGGCCGCCCAGGCCACGAGTAAGCCTGTAGCAAGCCTCCAGCTGAGAGGCAATGCGGCCAAGATGTGGGCGGCCGGTGTGGGTACGCTTCATCGCACACGAACACTTGCGCACGGATTCGCTGATGACTGCACCGTTCCGCTGAATATGGGCACTTTGCAGCGGAACGGTGCACTTCCCGGCCCAACGGTGCACGTGACCCTGTGGCCAAGGCCACAGCTTCTGCACTTTCGAGGGGCTATCCCACAGCTTCTGTGCACTCGCGTGAGAGACGCAGGGTGCTCCTCGTCGAGTTGGCAGAAGCCGTGGGCATCAGCGAGTGGATGCCACAGCTTCTGCACTTTCGGGTGCGGGTGCGGGTGTAGGTGTGGGTGTGGGGTGTCCGCATCCGAGTTGGCAGAATATGCGGGCATCAGCGGGCGAAGGTCACAGGTTCTGTGCTTTCGCAGGGCGGCTCTGGCTCATTCGGCACGTTCTGCACTTTCGTGGGTCATTCCGCAGGTTCTGTGCTTTCGCGGAGCGGCTCTGGCTCGATCGGCATCGCCTGCGCAGAAGCAGCAGGGGCTGTCACACAAGGCAAGGAGCTGAGCTGGCTTCACCTGTTGTTCAGCTGTGATCAGGCTTGGCGTCATCTGAGAACCGTACTGTCGCCGAGTCTGATCACTTCGGATGGCCTGATGCTCGTTTCTGCGACATCCTGCTGCGAGCGTTCAGACGACATTCCCCGAAACCCCTGAAACAGAGGAGTCATCTTCGTGAACGTCCCCCTCCCCGCGGCTGGAGCCCATTCGGGCGCCGGCCGTCGGCGCACCAGACTCACAGCCATCATGACCGGCATCGCCCTTGTGGGTGCTCCGCTCGTCGTCGGCGCTTCGTTCGGCACGACAGCCGAGCCGCAGGCCATCGCTGCCGAGGCGGTTCAGCCGCTGCTCAGCACCGCATCGACGACCTGGAAGTACTCAGACAACAACACCGACCCGGCTGCGGGCTCGGCTGATCGACTCAGCTGGACCACTGCATCCTTCGACGACTCGAAGTGGAAGAGCGGCAAGGGCTCGTTCGGTGCGAAGCACGGCGCTGCGACCGGCATCGGCGGCCACACCGCGAACACTCTGCTGACCCAGTACATCGGCGACAGCAAAGACGACGTGCCGACCTTTCACTTTCGCACCAAGGTGAACGTCACGAAGCAGCAGCTCGCGTCGGCGACGGAGTTCACCGGCACCGCACTCTACGACGACGGCGCGCAGATCTTCGTCAACGGCGCCAAGGTCGCCGGGCTCTCGGACGAACGCGTCGAGCAGGCTCCTGAGGCTCAGCGCAATCTGATGTATGCCGGCAGCGGGGCGAGCGATCCGGCGCCGGCGACGTTCAGCGTGCCGTCGACCGCGCTGCACGAGGGCGAGAACACGATCGCAGTGGCGCTCTACCAGGATCGCAAGAGCAGCTCCGACGTCTACTTCGATCTGCAGTCGCTTGCCCCGGCGCAGCCTGAAGCTCCGGTTGACCCGACCCCGCCCACTGACGTGGTGCTCACCATCGGCGACGACGAATCGCAGCGTCGCCTGAACTGGTACACCGCCACTTCGACCGATCAAGCCGTGCAGGTCGCGAAGCAGACCGACGTGACCGGCGATCAGTTTCCGGCCGACAAGGCCAAGACGATCGCCGCATCCGCCAAGGGCAAGACGACCAGCGGCGAGTTCGCGCACGACGCGACCATCACCGGGCTCGAGCCGAACACGACCTACGTCTACCGCGTCGGCAGCGACGCGACCGGCTGGGCGGCGACCGAGACCTTCGCCACCAAGGCCTTCTCGGGCGACTATGAGTTTCTCTTCTTCGGCGACCCGCAGGTGGGCGCCTCGGGCAATCTTGCGAACGACGAGAAGGGCTGGGTCGACACCGTCGACGTCGCCGAGCAGACCTACCCGAACAGCGAGATGCTGTTCTCGGCAGGCGACCAGGTCAACACCGCCTCGCGTGAAGACGAGTACGACACGTTCCTGAAGCCGAAGCAGATGCGCCAAGTGCCGCTGGTGCCGGTCAACGGCAACCACGACGTGGGGTCGAAGGCCTACGAGCAGCACTTCTCGGTGCCGAACTGGGATCAGGATCACGGCAAGGCGACCAGCGCGACAGCATCGGGCGGCGACTACTGGTTCATCTACAAAGACGTGCTCTACGTGGTGCTCAACTCGAACAACGGCGACACGGCCAGCCACAAGGAGTTCGTCGACCGGGTCGTGAGAGAACAGGGTGCCAAGGCCAAGTGGAAGGTGCTCGCGTTCCACCACTCGATCTACTCGATCGCAGCTCACGTCAACGACAAGCAGATCAAAGACCTGCGAGCCGCACTGCCCACGATCGCCTCTGACGCCGGCTTCGACCTGGTGCTGCAGGGCCACGATCATTCGTACACGCGCACCTACCTGATCAAGGACGGCGAGCTCGCGAACCCCGACGAGACCGCCGCGCAGGGCACGGTCACCGCCAAGCCCGGCGAGGTGCTCTATGTCACGGCCAACTCGGCCAGCGGCTCGAAGTACTACGACATCACCGCGCCCGATGCCTGGTACGCCTCGGTGCAGAACCAAGAGAAGGTGCGCAACTACTCGCACATCGCCGTGACCGACGACTCGATCACCGTGAAGACGCTGCGCAGCGAGCAGAAGGGTGACGACAAGCCGGTGAACAGCGTCGTCGACGAGGTCAAGCTGCAGAAGGTCGACACGACTGCGCCTGCGCTCACCGTGCCGGCTGACGGCACGATCGAGCAGGGCGCCGAGTTCGACCCGCTCAACGGGGTCAGCGCCGTCGACGTTCGCGACGGCGACCTGACCGGCTCGGTGAAGGTCGAGGGAACGGTCGACACCGCGACTCCCGGTGCCTACACGCTCACCTACACGGTGACTGACGCCGCGAACAACGCAGCGACCGCGAAGCGCACGGTGACAGTGGCTGCGAAGGCCACGCCGACGCCTGAGCCTGGTGAGGACACGGGCGAAGAGGGCACGGGGCAGAACGATGCGCCGCAGTCGCCCGCTGACCAGTCTCCTGCATCCGCTGACCAGCCCACCGCTGAGCTACCCGCCGCTGACCAGCCCGGGCGCCTCGCTCAGACCGGTGCAACCGGGGCCGCCCTCGCCGTCGGTCTGCTGCTCGCGGCCGCCGGTGCGGTCACCCTGATCGTGCGGCGTCGCCGCGCATGACGATGACCTGCGAGGCTCGGCGATGACCGTCGCCGACCTGAGGCAGGCCCGTGCCGCTCGCTCGCGTTCGTCGGTCGTTCCGACGTCGCGGTGGGCGGCACGGGCGTTGCGCCGTCTGGCCGTGATCGCGAGCGGAATGTCGCTCGTCGTGGGGGGCGCCTGCGCGGCATCTGGCTGCGTCGCGGATTCCGACCAGCCCGAGCAGCCGCTCAGCGCCGCGACCGCGCCCACGCTGTCGGCAGAAGCCGCGGAGGCCGGCTCGGACGCCGCATCCGCCGCAGCCGGCTCGGCAGAGGTGGTCGACGTCGCCGGCGCGACGATCGCACCAGATGCGCTTGCGACGACGTCGGCGAGGTTCGGCTCGGTCGTCGTGGTCGTTCCGGCGGATGCCGCAGGCGACGCCCGCAACGCATCTGCGGCCGTGATCGAGGCCGTTCGTTCGCACGCCGACGCTGTGCGACGCGTCGACCTCGCCGTGGCAGAGCAGGACGACGCCCGGCTGCAGGAGCTGGTGGACGATCATCCCGCCCTGATCATCGTGGTGGGCGCAGCGCTCAACGCGGTCGTCGACCGCGTCTCGGCCAGCAGCCTCGATCAGCGGTTTCTGCTGGTCGGCGCACAGCTGCCCGAACCCACTGACAACGTGGCGGCGGTCGTGTGGCCGGGCGCCGACCAACGTGACCGGGTCATGGGCGGCGGGGGAGCATCCGCGTCATCGGGCGGGGAGCTTGCGGCTCGTGCCGCCGAGGCCGTGCCGATCGGTCTGCGGGCGGTGTCTTCAGGGCGCTCTGGCCCCGTCGTCGCGCTGGGGTAGCGGGGCGCGGGCGAGTGTGGAGGGCAGGCTGGCCTCGGTTTGAGCGCCCGCGCAGAGTCGCGTCACATTGAGGGCTGACGAGTGGGAGGCCGGCGCGTGCACGGATCCGCTGAGGCGGGCGCCGCTCCGCTGAAATTGAGCTGATCTGAGCGGAACGGTGTCGTGGCCGGCGGATCCGTGCACGGGACTCACTGCGCGGGGCCGAATCTGTACTTTCGGTGGATGCTGTGGCTGGTTTTGACGCGAGTGTGCAGAAGACGTGGGCATCAGCGCGCGAAGGTCACAGCTTCTGCACTTTCGGTGGATGCTGTGACGGGTTTGGAAGTGAGGCGGCAGAAGGTGTGGGCGTCACCGAGTGATGGTCGCGCGTTCTGTACTTTCGGGCGGCAGAGTTGGCCCGGTCAGCAGGCTCCGCGCGCAGATTCTCACGGATGAGCCTGTGCGCAAGTGACCAGCTCACCGCCCGCGTGCGATGTACGCAGCCATCTCAGCGGCTGGGACCATGCTGCCGCCGGTCGCCCAGGCCACATGCGTGGCGCGAGCCATGCGCTCGTCGGTCAGTCGCATCCGCAGGCGGTACGGATCGTCAGCGGGCAGTGACGCAAGCCTCACGAACGAATCGATGCCCACCGTCGATGAGGGCTCTATGTCGATGCCCTCGCTGTCGTGCAGCAGGGCGAGCAGCTCGAACATGTGCGCATCGGGCACGGTCGCGCAGGCGTCGACCAGATGCCGAACGGTGTGGGCGACAAAGCCGGAGGGGCGGGCACAGGCGAGTCCGTCGGCCGCGGTCACGTTGTCGAGGCCGGCCGCGTGCACGTCGATCTGGTCGTCGAGGCTGGATGCGAGGCCGAGCAGCATGCTGGGGCTGCGGGCCGGCTCGACGAAGACACAGTGCACGGCGTCGCCGAACGCGTGCTTCGCGCCGAAGGTGATGCCGCCGGGCCCGCCGCCGACGCCGCAGGGCAGGTGCAGAAACAGCGGATGCTCCTCGTCGATCACCACGTCGAGCGCCTCGAACTGCGCTTTGATGCGGTGGGCGGCGACGGCGTAGCCCAGAAACAGGCTGGGAGAGTTCTCGTCGTCGATGAAGTGTGCCAGCGGGTCGCCCTGCGCGCGCTCACGGCCGGCGGCCACAGCCGTCGAGTAGTCGCCTTCGTACTCGAGCACCTCGACGCCGTCGTGGCGCAGCCGGTCTTTCTTCCATTGGCGGGCGTCGGCCGACATGTGCACCGTGGTGCTGAACCCGAGCTTCGCTGCCATGATGCCGATCGAGAGCCCCAGGTTGCCGGTCGAGCCCACCGACACCGAATGCCGCGCGAAGAACTCGGTGAACGCCGGGTCGGCGAAGCGCCGGTAGTCGTCGCGGGTGGTGATCATGCCGGCGTCGAGGGCGAGCGACTCGGCATGGCGCAGCACTTCGTAGATGCCGCCGCGTGCCTTGATCGAACCCGAGATGGGAAGGCGGCTGTCGAGCTTCAGCCACAGGTTGCCAGGCAGCGGCGTGCCGGGCAGCGACATGCCGGGTTGGGTGCTGCTGAGCTGGGCTCTGCCGGTCTGGGTCCTGTCTATCGTGCCTGCGGATGCCATGCTCGCGCCCGCATGACCGGCCGACGCCCGGTCTGGTGACGGCGCCGCAGCATCCGCTGACACGCCTGACAGGTTCAGGCTCTCGCTGAGCCGCTGCTGCAGACTCGGCACTGCGACCACAGGCGACTCGATGACGCCGAGCGTTCGCTCGGTCTCGGGAAAGACCAGTGCGAGGTATGGGGCGAACCTGCGCAGGCGCTCGGTCGCATCTGCGATGTCTGCGGCGCCGAGCACGGGGTATTGAGACGGTGCTCGTGCGGCTGCAGCTGCTGCAGCTGTGGCAGGTGTTGTTGCTGTTGCTGCTCCTGTCGCTGATGCTGTAGCAGGCGCTGGTGCCGCGAGCTCTGTGGCCGTCGGCGCCGGGGCCAGTGCCTCGTCGGCTGCAAGTACGTCGGGGTCGGGCCAGAACACTGATTCACCGGCACGAAGTCGCATGAGTGCGGCTGCGCCCAGGCGGTCTCTGAGGCGGTTCTCCAGACTGTTCGTCAGATCGGTCACTGCATCCATGCACTGATGATATGCGCCTGTTCGCCGGTGCAGCTACAGCATGGTCTGGTCTGCCTGCAGCGATCGCTCGGAGCAGGCACGGTTCGCTCAGGATCGCTCGATCTGGAGCGAACGAGGTACAGACGGAGCGAACGCTGCAGGTGCGTGCCGGAACCACAAGTCTCAGACACTCAGCGAGCTCTGCAGCGCCGCAACCTCGGCATCGGTGAGTCCGTTGCGCAGCAGGTATTCGACCGCACTGCCATACCGAGTGTCGAGGTGGTCGATCGCAGCCTCCAACGCTTCGGGCGGGGCTTCGGCGATCAGCGTGCGCAACGCATCCGTCACCACCGCACCGGCGGCCTCGACCTTCGCAAGCGTGCCCTGCAGCCAGCGCCCGGCCAGGTTCGCGGTGGTCTCGGCGTAGTCGGCGACGACGGCATCCTGCGGCACACCGACGGCGAGCAGCAGCAGCGCGACGGTCACGCCGGTGCGGTCTTTGCCCGCCGTGCAGTGCACCAGCACCGCGCCGCGATCTTCAGCCACGTCACGTGCGATCGCAGCGAAGACCTCGGCATCGTCGTCGAGCATGCTGCGGTAGAGGTCGGGCAGCGTGGGCAGTCCGGCGAGGCTCGCCTGCAGGGAGCCCTCGAGCAGCGGCAGGTTGAGCGTGCGTACGGCCCGCCGAATGCCGAACGCGTTGGGCAGATCCTCGCGCTCGCGGGCGGTGCGCAGATCGACCACCGTGTCGATCGGACTGGCCTCGAGCCACTGCGATGCCTCTGGGCTGAGCGTGCCCGGCGCCGCGCTGCGATACAGACGCTGCGAGCGGGTCTGCCCACCGTGTGCGAGCGGCAGCCCGCCGACGTCGCGCAGGTTGATGAAGCCCGGCAGGCGGATGTCGCGGGAGCGCATCGAGTCAGATTGCGTGAAAGCGTGGTCGGCGGCAGGCATGTGTTCAGGCTATCGTGCGGGCACGACGCTGTGCAGCGCGCGTGAGATGGGCCATGCGCCGCAGCTCGCTAGGCTGGTTCGATGACTGCAGATGCCAGCTACGACCACATCATCATCGGCGGCGGAGCGATGGGCTCGGCGACCGCCTGGCAGCTCGCCCGTGCCGGCAGGTCGGTGCTGCTGATCGAGCGCTTCGCACAGCTGCACGCTCATGGCGCGTCGCATGGGGCGAGCCGCAACTTCAACATCGCCTACACCGAGCCCGACTACCTCGATCTCGTTGCCGAGGCCGGGTATCTGTGGCGTGCGCTCGAAGCCGAGACCGACACCCGCGTACTCGACTTGGTCGGTCTGGTCAACCATGGTGCCGGCGAGCCCGAGCATCACGACGAGCTGCTGCATCAGCATGGCTTCTCGGCGACCACGCTGACGCCGCACGAGGCGCAGGAACGCTGGCCAGGCATCCGCTTCGACACCCGCGTGACATACACGCCTGACGGCGGCCGGCTGAACCCCGATCGCGCGATTCCCGCGCTGCAGGCTGCTGCGGTCCGGCACGACGCCGAGTTCCGGTACGACACCGCGGTGCGCGCGATCGAGGTCGCCGCCGACGGCCAGACCGTTCGCGTGAGCACCGATGATGCGACCTACTCCGCACCCAGCCTGGTCGTCACAGCAGGCGCGTGGGCGCATCCGCTGCTTGACGGGCTTGTGGCTCTGCCGCCGCTGCGGGTCACACAGGAGCAACCGGCCCACTTCGCCCTGACCGCAGCCGGCGCAGCCGATGGCGCCGCAGCACTCGTCGGCGTCGACGAGGCCACGCAGGCGCTCTGGCCCGGTTTCAACCACCTTGCGGCCGCAGGCGACCACCGCACTGACTGGTGGTACTCAGATGTCTACGGCATGCTCACCCCCGGTGAGGGCGTCAAGGCCGGCTGGCATGGCACCGGGCCGGTGGTCGACCCCGATCATCGCTCATATCAGCCCGAACCCCGTCAGCTGGCTGCGCTGCAGCGCTACGTGCGCGAATGGCTGCCGGGCGCCGACCCCGATCGTCTGGTGCCGGTGAGCTGCACGTACACCACAACTCCCGATGAAGACTTCGTCGTCGACCGACGCGGCCCGATCGTGGTCGGCGCCGGCTTCAGCGGGCACGGCTTCAAATTCACTCCCGCCGTGGGGCGGATGCTGGCTGATCATGCGTTGAACGCCGACGCCCGCCCGATGCCACGGTTCGCGCTCTCGCGGTTTGGGCTGTAAGCAGCATCAGACGAGGCCTGCTCGAAGATCATACGATTCAAATCATTAAGGACGTATGCGATTATCCGTCGCGAGAATGATCAACGCTGCAGCCGTCCGGCCCACAGATGTGCCGGGTACTGTGCCCTGATCGTATATTTGTGCCTGAGATCGGTGACGAGCGTTCGCTGCGATCTTTAGGATTCGAAACACAACTGCAACATCCTTGCACTAGCTTTGCCTGAGCTCGGCTGTAGATCCCCCCGCGGAAGGAACCTGATGTCCACAGCGCTGCATGCCCACCTCGAGAAGAGAGGACCGCTCTCGACGAAAGAGCGCATCACCTATGTGATCGCTCTGGTCGGTATCGTCGCCTCGGCCGTACTCGGCGCGTTCAACAGCGCTCCCACGCTTTGGGGAGTGCTGCCGATCGTTCTCTACGCCGTGCTCTGCCTGATGGGCATGGACGTCGTGATCGCCACGGTCGCGGCAATTATCGCAGGCTTTGCCATGCTGCATCCCAGCCCGAAAGACGCCGGGGTCATGCTCGGCGACTCCTTGGGAGACTCGCTCGTCGTCATCGGTCTCATCATCATGCTTGGGGCCGGTGTGGGCGAGGTGCTGCGCGAGACGGGAGTCGCCGAGAAGATCGTGCGAAGCATCATGGGTGTGGTCGGCGGCCGCGGACAGACCGCGATCAGCATCGGCATCATGGTGTCATGTCTGGTTCTGGTGCTGAGCCTCGGCACGCTGGCCGGCGCCCTGGCGATCGCAGCACCTGTGCTGATCCCGATCGCAGCTCGCGTGGGCTTCACGAAGTCTGCGACCGCATCGATGATGTTCACCGGTGGATGCGCCGGTCTCGCTCTCGCCCCGTTCGCCGGTTCGAACGTGGTCATCATGGAGGCCGCCGAGGTCGGGTACCTCGACTTCGTCATCTACGGTGCCGGCCCGCTTGCTCTGCTCACCATGATCTTGGGCGTCTTCGTCGTGCGTTGGATGCAGAAGCGTACGAAGGACGATGCGAGCGACTACTACGAGACGATCGAGCCTGTGCAGAGCGAACCCGGTGAGAAGCGCCGTGTGGGCGCGGCCACTCTTGCCTTCGTGATCACGTTGGTCGCCAGCGTCGCCTATGCGATCGTCTCGAACTCGGGAACGTCGTTCCCGCTGTTGGCCCTGCCTGTCATCGCCGTGGCCACGGGCCTGGCCGGCGGGCTGTCGCTCGTCGGTGTGCTCAAACGCATGTACGACGGCATGTCGGGCATGATCAGCATGTTCGCGCTGTTCTGGCTGCTGGCCGTGCTCTTCGCGCAGATCGACGCATTGGCTCCGTTCCAGGTCATCCTCGACAGCTTCGGCGACAGCCTCGCCAGCGGATCGGCCTATGCGTTCACCATCATCATCGCGCTGCTCGGCTGGGTCGGGGTTCCCGGAGGAACCGCAGCGCAGGTGGTGCTCATCGACAAAGTGTTCGGGGGAATCGGAGCCGCCCTCGGCGTTCCGGCCAGCGCCTGGGTCATCGTGCTGCTCTTCGCCTCGAAGGCCGACACCTATGGTCCGTTCCCGAACGGCAACATGATCGGGGCCATGGGTCTCGCAGGGTCGAGAAACCTGAAGAACATGATCATCACCGGATGGCTGCTGCTTGTGCCGACCTGTCTGATGTACTTGGTCATTCTCTTCTTCGAGACCCGATGAGTCCCTCTCGCTGATCCGCGATGAGTCTGCGCCTCCTCTGACACCATGTCGCGGCGCAGACTCATCGCCCGTGTCAATGACCATCTGCACGATCGACAATTACGCGACAATCACGAACCGAGGAGTCGGAACCCATGGCTGAATGCGATCTCTCTTTCGACTCGGCGACCGTCATCGACGGCACGGGGCGTGCGCCGTTCACCGCCAACGTCGGCGTCAGCGACGGAATCATCGCCGCGATCACCACAGAGCCGCTCGCAGCGCGAGAGCACGTCAACGCAGTGGGAAAGGTCGTGTGCCCGGGATTCATCGATCTGCATTCGCACGCCGACTTCTCGATTCAGGGTGCGGCCTCGTCAGAGACACAGCTCACACAGGGAGTCACCACTTTGGTCACGGGCAACTGCGGATTCTCGCCGTTTCCCGTGATCGATCTCGACATGATGCGCGAATCCATCGGCTTCATGGATACGTCTGGGACGACGTTCGACTGGACGGACCTGCGTGGATTCCGGCGTGCGATCAATGCCGCGCATCCTGCCGTCAACATCGCTCCTCAGGTCGGACACAATGCGCTGCGCATCGCCGCATTGGGCATGGAACGACGACCGCCGACAGAACCTGAGTTCGCACTCATGCAGACCATGCTCGAGCAGGCGGCCGATGATGGCGCCTTCGGCTTCACCTCGGGGCTGATCTACACCCCGGGCGTCTTCGCCGACCCCGAGGAGCTGCGGACGCTCGCGGCGACTGCGCATCGACATGGCATGCTCTACTCGACGCATATGCGCAACGAGACGAATCGCCTGGTCGACGCCGTCGACGAAGCCCTCGACGTCGCCCGTGCCACAGGGGTTCGACTCGAGATCTCTCATCTGAAGGCCATGGGGCCCGAGAACCACGGAACGGTCGTCGATGCGCTCGACCGTATCGAGGCGGCGAGAGCGGAGGGCGTCGATGCGACCACCGACGTCTACCCGTATACGGCATCCAGCACCACGCTGACATCGCGGATGCCGCCGTGGGCCATGGACGGCGGGCCTGAGGCGCTGGTGCGCCGACTCGCTCACGCAGAGACGCGCGCCAAGATCGCGGGTGAGCTGGCTGCTCGCTTCGGCCACGATATCGACCCGGCCGGAGTCATCATCGCCGACCTCCCGGCCGGGCGCTACTCTTGGGCCGTCGGGCACTCGCTCGTGGACATCGGAGCTCGCGAAGGGTGCACTGCGCAGGAGGCGGCCCTGCGGGTTCTCGAACACCACCATGCGGCCGTCTCGATCATCAACCACTCGATGGCCGAAGCCGACGTGCGCACCATTCTGCGGCATCCGATCACTGCCGTTGCGAGTGACGGCTGGATACTCGACATGAGCCGTGAGGGCAATCCTCACCCACGCAGCTTCGGCACGTTCACCCGTGTGCTCGGGCATTACGCCCGTGAGACGGATGTGCTCGATCTCGTCGAGGCCGTGCGCAAGATGACGTCACTGCCGGCATCTCGGATCGGGCTCGCGAGGCGGGGACGTGTCGCCACCGGAGCGATCGCCGATCTCGTCATGTTCGACCCGATCACGGTGGCCGACCGGTCGACCTACCAGAGCCCATGGCAGCTGTCAGTGGGCATCGAACGGGTGCTGGTCGCCGGAGTGACCGCTCTCAACGACGGACGCCCCACGGGCGCGCGGGCCGGGAGCGTGCTCGACCGCAGAACGGAGGCTGCTCATGCATGATCTGCTGACCGAGCACCTGCGCAGGCGGCTGTCAGAGACCACCGCCACCGACATCGAGCGGCGCAGCGCGGCAGGCATGCTGTCAGAGCTGAGTGCGGTGCACAGCCTGTCGCAGGCCGTTCACGACGACCCTGAGACCGCATTCGACGAGCATCGAAGCGCGCAGCGAGCCCGCGACTTTCTCGGCCAGCGCGAGTTCGTCGTCGAAGACGTCGCCGATCTGCCCACAGCCTTCACCGCCGTGTACGACGCAGGCGAATCCGCTGGCAGCGGTTCGTTCACGGTCGCCATCTGTCTGGAGTACGACGCACTGCCGCAGATCGGCCACGCGTGCGGACACAACATCATTCTGGGGCAAGGGCTCCTGGCCGCTGTCGGGCTGGCTGCAGTCGCCGAAGAGACCGGCATACGGGTCGTCGTCATCGGCTGCCCCGCCGAAGAGCACGGTGGCGGCAAGATACTGCTGCTGGAGCAGGGCGCCTTCGACGACGCCGACATCGCGATCATGGCCCACCCCGTGCCAGACGGATACAGCCATGACGCCCACAGTGCCCGATCGCTCGCAATCGGGCGCTTCCGCGCGGAGTTCACCGGAGTCTCAGCACACGCCGCGGCAGCACCTCATCTGGGCCGCAACGCCAATGATGCGGCAGTCATCGCGCAGGTCGCGGCAGGGCTGCTGCGTCAGCAGATTCGGCCGCAGGAGCGCATGTCGCTCATCGCGCGAGACGGGGGATGCGCCACCAACGTCATCTCTGACCGTGCGGTTCTCGACTTCGAGTTCAGAAGTGACACGCTCACGGGCTTTGCAGCGTTGTCAGCACGCGTGACGCGCTGCCTCGAGGGCGCCGCGCATGCGGCGAACGTCGAACTCGCCATCACCTCGACCGAGCCGACATACGAACCACTGGAGCAAGACCCGGCGCTCGCCGATGCCTGGAACGAGGTGATGTCCCGGTTCGGTCGATCGCTGCTGCCCGACCGGCTGCCGGTGCCGGGCTCCACAGACATGGGCAATGTCTCCCAGCGCATCCCGAGCCTGCACCCATGGGTCAGCATTCCGGGAGTGCAGCATCCACTGCACTCTCAGGGGTTCTGCGCGGCAGCCGATACGATCATCGCCTATGAGACGATGATCGACACGGCACTCGGACTCACCTGGGCCGCCCTGGCCTCGACCCCGAGAAGCCGCGAGTGACCTCGCACCGCCAACTCCACCAGAGATGAAAGAAGCAACTGTGTCCATTCCCGAACCCTCCCTCTCACCTGATCTGCTCGGTCAGCTCCGACAGCAGTTTCTCGCCGACCCCGCACGTGTGCGCGCGGAGAACGCCGTCACCAAGTCGAAGATCGACGACATCGCGCTGAATCGTCAGCGTCTGATCGACACGCCTCGCAGCATGTCGAATCGCCTTGACGACTGGGAGGCCGCCAACCAGAAGAACAGCGGGCGATGCTGGCTCTTCGCCGCGCTCAACCTGCTGCGCAGCGACACGCGAAAGAAGCTGGGGGTCAAGAACTTCGAGTTCAGCCAGAACCATGCCATGTACTGGGACAAGATCGAGCGAGCCAATTACTTTCTCGAAGACGTCATCGCCCTGGCCGACCGTGAGCCGGATGACCGCCTCATGTCGTTTCTGCTGAAGAACCTGCTCAGCGACGGCGGGCAGTGGAACATGGAGGTCAGCGTCTTTCTGAAGCACGGCGTGGTGCCCAAAGAGGTCATGCCAGAGACCGAGTCGTCGGGCAATACGAGCCGCATGAACTCATCGCTCAGCACCCTGCTGCGCAAGGGCGCCAAAGAGCTGCGCGAACTCGTGCGCTCCGGCGCCAGCCTCGACGACGCCCGTACGTTCAAAGACCGCCTGCTGGCCGATACGCACACCATTCTGACCATTCACCTCGGTGTGCCGCCGACCGAGTTCGAATGGCAGTGGAACGACGACAAGAACGAGTTCCATCGTGCGGGCGTGTTCACTCCCCAGCAGTTCCTCGCGGAGTACACCGACATCGACCTGCGCGACTACATCTGCCTCGTCGACGACCCGCGCCCTGAGCATCCCAAAGGCTCGACGCTCACCGTCGCCCACTTGGGCAACGTCGTCGGCGGAGACCCGGTGCTCTATCTCAACGCGGACATCGACACGATCAAGAGCGTCACGGCAGCCACGATCGCCGACGGCGAGCCGGTCTGGTTCGGCTGCGACGTCGACCCTCAGTTCTACCGGGAAGACGGCGTCTGGGCTGCCGACCTGTTCGACTACTCCGGCGTATACGGGGTTGATCTGAGCACGACGAAAGAAGACCGCATTCGCTACGGCGACAGCGAGATGACGCACGCCATGCTCTTCACCGGCGTCGACCTGGCCGGTGACGATGCAGAGCAGCCCGGCGCACCCCGTCGCTGGCGAGTCGAGAACAGCTGGGGCATCGAGAAGTTCGACAAGGGCTTCTGCACCATGCATGATTCCTGGTTCGACGAGTACGTCTTCGAGGTCGTCGTTCGCAAGGACCGTCTGCCTGCCGAGCTGCAGGCCGCGATCAGCGCCGAGCCGATCGTGCTCGACGCGTGGGATCCGATGGGCGCGCTCGCCTGACCTTGCCGGGTGGCTGCCTCACCGACCAGGTTCGGCAGTCACCGGCAGGCTGCGCATGGCACTCGGCCGATCGTCGGCAGCGGCGTCTCCTGCGACCACGCTGAATGCCTGGACGAGCGGGTGGCTCAGCCCGACCATCCGCAGCGTGCAGATCAGCTCGCCGGCTGCACCCGGCACACGCCATCGCAGCACGGCCTCAGTGGGGGCGTCGATCAGGCGGGTTTCGAGGGCGGATGCTGCGGCAGGCACGCCTCCGACGCGCGCCCTGGCTGCGTTCAGAGCGGCGTCTCTCACGTCGGCGGGCTCGTCAGTGAGGACGTTTCGTGCGAAGAGATCGCTGAGCGAGGCGATCGACTGCTCGCCGGTGCGCACGTGCGCATCGAGCAGCCGGGCGGCGCGCAGCGTTTCGGGCCATGGGCGCAGCTGAGCCCCGAGCACACCGGCGGGCTCGGCTCGGCTCGGCTCGCCAGTCGATGTGAGCACGACCTCGTCGAGCAGCCGGTCGTGCACGTCGATCGCGATGGCTGCGGCACTGGTGGCGTCGCTGTTGCCGAAGACGACCACGCCCACACCGCTGTCGACGTGCCAGCGCATATGCGAGGTGAACCCGGGCAGACCTCCCGAGTGCTGCACGATGCGGCCGAGACGTCGATGGTGTTCGACGACCAGACCGTAGCCGTATCCCGCACCGGTGAGCGGCCGGCTCGACAGCCGTTCGTCAGTGCCGGCGATGATGGTGTGCACCCGCTGCAGCTCGCGACGTGACGCAGCCGAGAGCACGTCTTCGCTCAGTGGATGGTCCGTGAAGGCAGAGCGCAGAAAACCTCCCCATGCGGCGATGTCGTCGACGGTGCTGAAGAGCGCCCCAATGCAGCCGAGCGCGCCGCAGCCGACATAGGGCTCGTTCGCCCACGACGCACCGGAATCGAAGGTGCGCCAGCCGGTCGCGGCGTCAGGCCGAGCAGACTCGGTCGCGATGTCGTCGAGTGAATAGGCGGTGTGGTGCAGGCCCAGAGGGCGCAGCAGCCGCTCTGAGACGAACCGTTCGACAGGCTGCCCGGTCACCTGTTCGATGGCGCGCCCGATCAGCGAGATGCCCAGGTTGGAGTACTGATAGGTCTCGTCCGGGGGCAGGGCGAGCCGAAGCCCGTCGCTGAGCACTCGGCTCATCTCGGCCCGAGAGGCGCCGAGGTGGTTGTCTCCCCAGGGATTGTCTTCGGCCAGGCCGGCGCGGTTCGACATCAGCATGTCGAGCGTCACATGCACCGGTCGACCCTGGTAGGTCGCCGCTGCGAACTCGGGCACATAGTCTGTGACCGGCGCGTGCATGTCGAGTCGGCCCTCGTCTCGCAGCACCAACGCCGCCGCACCCAGAAAGCTCTTCGACATCGAGGCGATGCGATAGATCGTGCCACGTGTCGGTGTGGCCGCATCTCGTCGCTGGTGACCTCGGCCGACCCAGGCGACCACGCCGTCCGCGTCGAAGACCGCGGCGCTGAACGAGGGTGCCAGGCGCAGTGTTGCCGCATCGAGACGCTGCTCGAGCGCCGCCGCACCGGCAGCCGCCAGCGCGTCGCGATCAGGTCGCAGATGATCGACGTGCAGACTCATCGAGAGACCTCGGCATGCTCGCGCACTTCGCCGGCGAAGGCGTCGGCCAGCGCGCGGCTGATCGCGGTGTTCTCGCCGTCATGGGCGTCGGCCTCGGCGATCATGCGAGCCAGGTCGAAGTTCTGCTCTGCCAGCGCTGCGTCGTCCCAAGTGCGCAGCCGCTCGGCATTCACCTCAGGGTGAAACTGCAGCCCGCGCACATGCCGACCGAGTCGGAAGGCCTGGAACTCGCAGTCGGCGCTGCTGGCCAGCAGCACGGCCTGATCGCCGAGCGCGGTGATGCGATCTTCGTGGTTCTCGATCATGGGCGCAGAGGGGGCCAAGACGCCGATCACCGGGTCTGCCGTTCCCGCCGATGTGGTGCTGATGCGGGTCATCCCTCGCTCTGGCACACCCGTCTTGGCCTTGACTGTGCCGCCGCACACCTGGGCAAGCACCTGACCGCCGAGGCAGATGCCGAGGGTGGGCAGATCACGGTCGATGGCCTCGGCGGCGAGCCGGCGCTCCTGAGCGAGCCAGGGCGCACGCTCGTCGTCGTCGGGCATGAGCCCCCCGCCGAGCATCACGAGCCCGTCGTACCCGTCGTACCCGTCGAGGCCGGTGGGCAGGCCCTCGCTGCCGATCCGTTGGTCGAGGTCGAGCCCGGCCTCTTCGAGCCACCGCTCCAGACGGCGCAGGCCGCTCGACGTGGAGTTGACGACGACGAGCACACGAGGTGCGGTGCGGGCTGTCAGACGGTCGGTGGTGGTCATGGTCGCTCTCTTCTGTTGGTGCAGCGGGTCTGCCTATGGAGCCGGTCTCTCGGTGCAGCCGGTCTGTCGATGAATGCTGGTCGTGGGACGCCGCGCGGGCGTGCCCTCAGCGCTCGCCTGCGAGAAAGGCGAGGTGGTTCGCGTCTGAGGCCTCCAGAACGCGCAGCACGTTCTCGTGGGCGACCTTGTCGAGATCTGCGTGCGACCAGCCACGGTCGGCGAGCTCGGCGAGCAGCCGGGGGTAGCCGCTGACGTCGTCGAGTCCGCTGGGCATGCTGCCGGTGCCGTCGTAGTCAGCGCCGATTCCGACGGCGTCGACGCCTGCGAGGTCGCGCACGTGCTCGATGTGGTCGGCGACGTCGGCGACAGTCACCATCGGCGGCTCTCCCTGCTCGCCGCCGATGACCCAGTCGCGTCGCGCCTGGCTGACGAACGATGGCACGAAGGCCACCATGTGCACGCCGCCGCTGGCACCGATGCGCCGAATCAGCTCGTCAGGAACGTTGCGCGGGTGGTCGCACAGGGCGCGCGCTCCTGAATGGCTCACCAGCACGGGCAGTGTGGATGCGTCGAGCGCGTCGCTCATGGTCGCATCCGAGACGTGGGCGAGATCGACCAGCATGCCGATGCGGTTCATCTCGGCGACCACCTCCCGGCCGAACTCGCTCAGCCCATGACTGCGCGGTTCGTCAGTCGACGAGTCTGCCCACGGAATCGTCTGAGCCCAGGTGAGCGTCATATAGCGGGCGCCGAGCCGGGCGTACGAGCGCAGTACCCCAAGCGACTCGTCGATCTGGTCGCCGCCCTCGATGCCGATCAGCGATGCGATGCGGCCGCGCTGCATGGCCTGCCGAGCCTCTGCCGCGGTGCGGGCCAGTTGCAGATCGTCGGGATACTGCGCCGCCAGCCGATGCACGAAGTCGATCTGCTCCAACGTCGCGGTCACCTGCTCGGCGCCGTGCAGCGCCTCGTCGTCGACCCAGACCGACCAGAACTGGCCCCCGACGCGACCGGCTCTCAGCCGTGGCAGGTCGGTGTGCAGATCTGGCAGACCTGTTCCGACTCCGTCGACACGGTAGTCGTGATGCTCGCGGCAGGCCCAGGCAAGATCGTTGTGCCCGTCGAAGACGAGCGGCAGCTCGGCTGCTGCGGGGAATGCCGCTGATGCGGAATCAGTGAGGCTCTGTGACGACATGGTGCTCCTCTGTGCTGCTGTGCTTGCGCGTGTGCTGCTCTCCTGCAGTGCTGGCGCGCGTGTGCAGTGCTGGCAAATGTGTGCTGCTGTGCTGCTGCGCTGGCGCGTGCTACTTCGTGCGCACCAGCAGCGCGTCGTTCAGCTGATCGGTGATCTCACGAGCGATCGGCACGGCATGCCCGTCGAGCTCGCGAACGGGAGCCGCGCACCGGGTGCTCGACAGCATCCACAGGCCGTCGACACGACCCAGCTCGTCGGCGGCGACCTCGCGGTACTCGGTCTCATGGCCCAGTGACTCGAGCACGGCGAACGCGTCGGCCTGCGTGGTGCCCGCGAGGATGCCCTGGTCGGTCGACGGGGTGACGAAGCGCCCGTCGATGAGCAGGATGACGCTCGAGGTCGGCCCCTCGAGCACGAAGCCGTCGCTGCTGATGAAGATGACGTCGTCGGCGCCGCGACGGGCGGCCTCGCGAAGCACGGCCTTGTTCACCGCGTACGACAGAGTCTTCGCTCCCTGCAGCAGCCAGGGCGACGTCTTCGCCACGTCGTGACGGTAGCCGCGGTCGAGAGTGACGGCCGAGATGCCATGCTCGCGCTCGCCGTCGTGCTCATCGCCCTCGAAGACGTACACCCAGCCGACCGGCACCCCAGTGCCTTCGATTCCGCGGGTCATGATGAACTTCGCCGAGAGCAGATCAGCCGGCTCATGTGCGGCGACGGCGGCCTCGATGGCCGCCTGCCAGACGTCGAGCCGCGGCTTCGGCAGATCGAGCATGGCGGCCGAGTGCGCGAAGCGGGCGAGATGCGCGTCGATGGCCATCAGAATGCCGTGCTGGGCGCCAGCCGTCTCGAAGATGCCGTCACCGCGGGTGACGCTCAGATCCATGACGTTGATGTGCGGCGCATCAGGATCGGCCTGGTGGAACCGCTGTTCAGCGCTGACGCCTTCGGCGAGTTCGTCGACGAAGAACAGGACTGGTGCTGACATTGTGACTTCTTTCGTGCGGGTGCTGGGGTGCTGGTGGGGAGACAGGGTGAATGGGGGAGCTGTACGCGGTTCCGTCGAGATGTACGCGGTTCCGCTGAGATCAGGCCGATGTGAGCGGAACCGTGTGCATCTCAGCGGATCCGTGCGGAGCAGACTCAGCCAGATCGGTGTCGAGGTGGCGCAGCCGGTTCTCGGCGACCCAATCGGCATCGACCTCGTGCCCGATGCCCGGGGCCGACGGCACGGCCACGGTGCCGTCGTGGGCGACGACCGGCGGCACGATGACGTCGCGAGCGTAGTACTTGTCCGAGCCTGAGACGTCTGAGGGCAGCGTGAAGCCCGGCAGCGACGAGATGGCCACGTTGGCAGCGCGCCCCACGCCGAACTCGTGCATGCCGCCGCACCAGACGGGGATGCCATGCTCGGTCGCAAGGTCGTGTGCCGTCTTCGCGACGGTGAGCCCGCCCATGCGGGACACCTTGATATTGAGCACGCGGCCGGCGTCGAGCGCGATCATGGTCTGCAGGTCGTCGAGAGAGACCACCGACTCGTCGAGGCACACCGGGGTCTGCAGGCGCTGCTGCAGTCGGGCGTGTCCCACGAAGTCGCGTGGAGCGAAAGGCTGTTCGATCATCGTCAGATGCGCAGCGTCAAGGCCCAACAGGTAGTCGATCGTCTGGTCGTCGCTGGTGTAGGCGCCGTTGGCGTCGACATGCAGGTCGATGTCGGGGTGCGCGGCACGCACGGCATGAACCGGCTCGAGATCCCACCCCGGTGCGATCTTCAGCTTGATGCGGTGGTAACCGGCGACCAGCTGCTTCTCGACCTGCTCGAGCAGCGCGTCGATGGTCGGCTCGATGCCGAGAGACACGCCCGCGCGCACCTCGTGCCGGGTGCCGCCCAGCGCCGACGCCAGCGAGACGCCCTCGGCTTTCGCCCACAGATCCCAGGCCGCGCCGACGAAGCCGGCCTTGGTGAACTCGTGCCCGCGGATCTTCGCCCAGGCGGTCTCGAGCTCGGCAGGCGTCGCCCAGTCGGCGTCCAGCGCACGGGGCACGAGATAGCGCTCTGAGATCAGCCAGGCGGTGTCGGTCGTCTCTGGGCAGTAGAAGGGGTCGGCGGGCGAGGCGATCTCGCCCCAGCCGGTGCGACCTGCGTCGTCGGTCAGCTCGACCAGAATGTGATCGAGGCTCGACTTGCGATGCGAGCTGGTCTGAAAGCTGTGCACGAGTGGCAGACGCACCTCGTGCAGCTGGATGCGGGTGATCTTCATCGGTCGGAGTTCCCTCTCTGGTGGTCGTGCGTGCGGTGCTTCCGGGTTGCGCTGCGCTGCGCGCCCGTGCCCTTTTCTGCGGGGTCGCTGCCGGCGGCGGACGCGTCGGTGGCGACCGGCTCTGCATGATACAGCCCCAGTGTGGCGCTGATGCGATCGCGCAGGGTCAGCCGTCGTCGGGCGCCCTTGGCGCTCGCAGCGGTGAGCGCGCTGAGCACGTGGCAGACGGCTGCCACGGATGTGGGGGAGTCGGCATAGGAGGCCGAACCGGTCTGTACGATCACGAGACATGACGCCAGCGACGCAAGCGGGGCATCCGCCGAGTCGGTGACGACCACCAGCGTGCCGCCGGCCTCGGCGAACAGGCGACCGAAGCGCACGCTCTCGGCGCGGTAGCGACGCAGCGAGAAGACCACGAGCACGTCGGTGGCGCGCACGTCGGTGAGCACGGTGAGCTCGGTCAACGACTGGCCGTCGACGCTGAACACGTTCGAGAGTGCCGCCGAGAGGTCGGCGGCGAGCAGCGCGGCGTAGGTCGCCGACTTGCCTGCGCCCACGATATAGCGACGACGAGCGCCGAGCAGAGCAGCAGCGGCTGTCGGCAGCGCGCCCGATTCGGTCAGATGCTCGAACGTGGTGTTGAGCGAGGCGACCTCTGCCTGCATCAGACGGGTCTGCAGCACCTCTGCGGTGGCGTTCGTCTTGAGACGCTCGCCGAACCGGTCGTGCGGTGACGAGAGGGTGCGGTCGTGCAGGCGCTCGGCCCGTTCCTGCGGGGTGTCTGGCGTCACTTGGCGGCCTCCTTCGGTGCAGGCGTCGGAGCATCATCGGCTCGTTCCACCGCGAGGTAGACCGACGTCTCAGCGGTCAGACGCCGGCAGCTCACGATGACGAAGCCCTGGTCGTACAGGTCGTGCAGGCTCGACCGCAGGTTGGCCCGGCCCCAGCTGATCGCCTCGGTCTCGTCGTCGCCAGAGCTGATGCCCGCATCGATCGGCACCCAGCGCCGATCGCCATCGGCGATCACGTGCCCCCAGTCGCTCTCGCCCAGTGCGCTCTGCGGAGCGAGGCTGCGGTATTGGGCATAGGGATCGGGGCGGTCGTCGAGAATCCACTCGACGAGCACGCGGTCGGTGCGCTCGCGACCGTAGTAGTCTTCGACGAACTTCACGCCAACGCCGCCCAGCGAGTTGAAGTTGAAGTGCCCGTTGCGTGAGAGCATCGGGTCGAACGTCCAGTGCATGCGGTGAGAGCCCCAGCCCAGCGCCACCTGCTTCTGCTGCTCTTTGAGCATGCGGCCGATGCCGTGCCCTTGGAATGCCGGGTCGACGACTGCCGCCTGAGAGTAATGAAATGAGTGGGTTCCGTCGGTTCCCGGGAAACCGTAGGCGAAGCCGATCAGGTCGCCCGAGGGCGCGCGCACGCCCACAGCCGAGCCACCGTTGTGCACCAAGGCGCTGAGCAGGTTGCTGTTGAGGGCCAGCCCTTTGTCTCCGTATCGGAAGACGCGGTTGTAGAGCGCGCTGGCCTCGATGAACTCGGCGTGCTCTGAGAGCGTGCCGCTCCAGAGCGCTAAGTCTTGCGGGGCCGCGGCCCCGGCCGCTCGTTTCGAGCCGGGCTGAGAAGTCGTGCAAGTGTTCACAGAAGACGAGTATACGTATCCTATGTTTCAGGTTTGTTAGCAAGATATACGGTGACTCCCGCATTTCTTCAGGAAAGGTATCCTCGGTTTATGTGTCACATCGTCGGTAATAAAGGCGAGATGACAGACTGCCTCGGCAGGCAGCAGAACGAGAGACCAGAGGAAGCGACGATGAACGCGGTGACGACGAGCAGTGAGATCCACGAGCGAGTGCAGAATGGCCGAGAGCGGGTGTTCGAACGGCTGCGCGAGCTGGTCATGCTTGAGACTCCCTCGTTCGCCCTCGAAGCGTCGCGGCAGATCACCGATCTGCTCGGCGCATGGTTCGAGGCGGTCGGCGGCACGGTCGAGCGCATCGAGACCGAAGCCGGCGTGCACCTGCTGATCGAGGTGCCGGGCACCGGCCGGTTCGACGCGCAGGCCGCTGAATCCGCCCCCGTTGCCCCCGTCGCCGCAGCATCTGCCGTTTCGGGCGCGCCGAGCGAGGCCGATCTGCGGCCGCTGCTGCTGATCGGCCACTCCGACACGGTCTGGCCGTTCGGCACGCTGCAGGGCGACGTGCCCTGGGTCGTCGACGGCGACGTCGTTCGGGGGCCGGGTGTCTACGACATGAAGAGCGGCGTGATCTGCATGCTCACGGCGCTTGAGGTGCTGCGTGATCGTGAGCATCGCCCCGTGCGCATCATCATCGTGGCCGACGAAGAGGTCGGGTCGCCGACCTCACAGCAGCTGATGCGGCGTGCGCTGCAGGGCGTCGCCGGAGCGATCGGGTTCGAGTCGCCGCACCCTGACGGAGCGCTGAAAGTGGGTCGTCGCGGCAGCACGCGAGTGCGCATCGCGGTCACCGGGCGTGCCGCCCACGCCGCGCTCGACCCGAAGAAGGGCATCAGCGCGATCGACGAGCTGGTCGACCAGCTCGTGCGGGTGCGCGGCATCGTGGCGGCAGCGAGCGAGCACACCGAGGTGCTGTGCAACTCGGGCACTGTCAGCGGCGGTACCCGTGCCAACGTGGTGGCGGCGCATGCCGAGGCCGAGCTGGGGCTGCGCTTCATCGACGGCGAGTCGGAGCGCACCGTGCTCGACGCCCTGCAGCATCTGACTCCGGTTCGCGAGGGAGCAGTGGTCGACGTCGAGGTGCTCAGCCACCGCCCGGCCTGGCTGGCGGGGGATGCCGACGCGGCGCTCTGCGATCGGGTCGCGCGGGCCGGTGCGGCGATGGGGGTCGAGATCTCAGGCCGACCGGCCGCCGGCGCCGGTGACACGAATCTGGTCGGGTCGCTTGGCGTGCCGACCGTGGACGGATTCGGCCCGCTGGGCGGCGGAGCGCATGCGGTGAGCGAACACATCGTGCTGCCGACGCTGTACCAGCGCATCGAAATGCTGGCGGTGCTGCTGTCGGAGTGAGCCGCCCTGTTACCAGGCCGGCTCGTGGGCGGGCGAAGGCGGAAGCGGCACGTCCGTCGGGTGCACGAGATAGACGGTTCGGTTGCTGCGCCGCCATGCCAGGTCGAAGACTCCGCGAGGGTATGTGCGTCTCACGCCGGAGTCGTCCGGTGCGGCCGGGTCGTTCACGACCACGTCGCCGCTCGCTGTGAAACCCGCGATGACGAGCAGGTGCCCGTCGGTCTCGTAGCCGGCCTCTGGCAGCTCGTCGCTGGTGAACGACACTGAGGCCGCCAGCGGAATGCCGCCGTCGGTCAGCGTCTGCGCCTCGGCCAGACTGTGCAGCCGAGTCACGAGAGCCTCGAGGCCCTGACCGTCGGCTTCGCGGCGGCCGACATGGGCGACGTTGAACGACCAGTTTCCGGCGCGTGAGTATGCGGCATCGTAGGTGCGCAGCGCCGTCCACGGCACCGGGTGCTCTTCCGTCTCGGCGTCGAGGGGACGACCGCGCCAGAACTCCTGCAGCATCACCATCGAGGTCGGCGAGCACCACGATTCGCCGCCGCCGCCGACCGCTCGGTGGGTGTCGGCGTGCAGCATCTGTGATCGCACCGGCACGGCGAGCGGTGCTGTCGGGGGCTTCCGAGAGGCGTCCGCACCCTGCTCGTTCGCGCTCTGCCCGTGATTCTGGGCCTGTGCGTGATTCTGGCCCTGCTCGTGATTCTGGATCTCTTCGCGATGCTGGCACTTGCCGGGAGCGAAGCCGGAGAGTGTGGCAAGATGCAACACCACTTGGGCGGGCGTCTCTCCGGCTGGCGGCGCATCGATCTCTATCTTGAGTCGTGCGGCGGTCAGTCGTCTGGGGGCGACGGCCGTCAGCGTGTCGACCTGCAGAGACGCGCCCTGCGAAGTCGTCGGCGCGGAGGCGACGGAGGATTCGCTGGAACGCGTCGTCGCCGACGGCGTGGTGATGTCGGCAGGCAGGTCGTTCCAGCGGGCTGTCGGCAGCCAGCCGGTGGTGGTGCCGTCGTCGAGACGAGCCTCCAGCGAGACGACGACCGTCGCCTCGGGCGGGGCCGAGAGATTCCACGACGGCACGATCTCGGTGGCTCCGAAGTCGAATGCCGCCCACGGAGAGATCCACTGGCCCTCGATGGCGAGAGGGCCGGTCATCCGGCGCAGAAGACTATGAGGGGCGTGAGGGAGTTCTGGCATGATACGCATCATATATACGTTGCGTCATCGTTCGGCATATGCCCGGTCACCCGACTAAACTGATGCAGTGGGAAGCGATGGCGCTGGAAAAGATCCATGATTCATGCAAGGGCGCATGAATTCAACGAGCGATTCTGCTAAGTCACAACATTGTTTCCGATACGTAAAAAGATCAACGAAAGCCCTGTTTCGGTTTGACGTGTGTCGGGCCATCGGCTTGCATCATGTTAGCGAGCTGATGATCCCGTCATGATCATCGATCTCTGAACAAAGGAACAGCTACTATGCGATCTGGAAAAATCTCTCGGCGGGTGCGACCGCTGGCCGCCACGTTCACGACCGCGGCATTGGTGATGGGCTCTGCCTTCGGCATCGGCGCTGCTGCATTCGCCGAGCCGGCGCAGTCGTCTGTGACGACGCAGGCAGAGGGCGAGGGCAGCGAACAGGTGCTGCGCATCGCCACGTCGGGCCACGTCGACAGCTTCAACCCGTTCACCTCGATCTATCTCACGCCGACGCAGATTCTGCGCAACGTCTATGAGAACCTCGTGCAGAACGATCAGCAGGACGGATCTCCGACCAAGGGCCTGGCCGACTCATGGACGGTCGAAGAGGACGGCAAGCGCTGGGTCTACAAGATGCAGTCCGACCTGAAATGGTCTGACGGCCAGCCGATCACCTCGGCAGACCCGAAGTTCACCTACGAGCAGATGATGAACGACTCAAAGCTCGGCACGGCCAACGGCAACCTGGTCTCGAATTTCGAGAGCGTCGAGGCCCCCGACGACCAGACTCTGGTCATCAACCTCAAGACCCCCCAGGCGCCGAACCCCGGCCTCGAGATTCCGGTGGTGCCGAAGCACGTCTGGGAGGGCATCGCCGACAAGGGCGACTACGCCAACGACACCGATGTCGTGGGGTCAGGGCCGTTCCTGCTCTCGAGCTATTCGGCCAACCAGTCGATCACGCTCAAGGCCAATGACAACTTCTGGCAGGGTCGTCCCAAGATCGACGGCATCCAGTACGTCTACTACACGAACTCAGACGCACAGGTGCAAGCGCTGCGCTCAGGTGATATCGACTTCGTGACCGGGCTGAGCCCGACGCAGTTCAACGCGCTCAACGGCGCCGACGGCGTCACCACCCATTCGGGCGAGGGCCGCAGGTACACCTCGATCAGCATCAACTCCGGGCTCAAGACGCCCGAGGGCGAGGCCTACGGCACCGGATCGCCGGCACTGCAGGACAAGGCCGTGCGACAGGCCATTCGACAGGGCACCGACTCCGAGGCGCTGCTCAAGCAGGTGCTCGACGGTCAGGGCACTGTGGCGACCAGCTTCATCCCCTCGGCCTTCGACCAGTGGCACCTGCCGGATGACGACTCAGTGATCAAGAGCTTCGATCCGGACGCCGCCAAGCAGCTGCTCGAAAACGACGGCTGGAAGGCCGGCGCCGACGGCATCCGCGAGAAGAACGGGCAGAAGCTGTCGCTGCGACTGCTCGTCGACGCCGACGAACCGACCGAGCAGTCGATCGCCGAGTACTTCAAGCCGTGGATGCAGTCGATCGGCATCGCCGTCGACGTGCAGTCGTCTGACTCCGACACGATCAGCGATCGCGCAGCCAAGGGCGACTACGACATGTACTTCAGCGGCTGGAGCGTGAACCCCGACCCCGACTACCAGCTCGGCATCAACACGTGTGAGAACCTGCCCGACGCCGAAGGAAACAACGGCACCACGCAGGACGGCTACTGCAACCCTGAGTTCGACAAGCTGTACGCACAGCAGCGCTCAGAGCAGGATCATGACAAGCGCACCGAGATCGTTCGCGACATGCTGCGTCTGAACTACGACGACACCGCTCAGGTCGCGCTGTGGTACGGCAAGGCGCTTGAGGCCTACCGTTCGGATCGGTTCACCGGATTCGGCACGCAGCCCGCCTCGAACGGCATGATCGCCGGTCAGGCAGGCTACTGGAGCTACATCAACGTCGAGCCGGCGTCAGAGGCTGGCAGCGGGTCAGGCACCGCAGTCGGTCTGTGGGTGGGCGCAGGAGTGCTCGTCGTGGTGATCATCGGCGGCGTCATCTTCTTCGCTCGTCGCAAGAAGCGCGCTGACGACGTCGAATAGGTCGAGAATGCTTCATAGGGGTGCGCTCGCAGAGGTCGGGCGCACCCCGCTTCGTCTGCCGGCCGTCTCGCGACGGTCGGCAGACACAACTGCAACAGTCGAGATTTCAAGGAGTCGACATGCCTGATGTCGTGGCGCCCGTCGGGGCGGTGCTGCAGAACGAGGCAGACGAAGAGAGCGTCGCTGGCGGCGGCTCAGGTCTGCGGTATCTGCTGAACAAGGTCGGCGGGGCGCTCATCAGCCTCGCCATGGTCATCGTGCTCGGATTCTTCGCGTTCAAGATCCTGCCCGGCGACCCGGTGCGTGCCATGGCGCGTGAGAAGCAGATGAGCGCCGAGCAGATCGCCCAGCTGCGGCAGGAGTACGGCCTGGACAAGCCGCTGCTCGCACAGTTCTGGGACTATCTCGTCAACGTGTTCTCGGGCAACTTCGGCGAGAGCTATGTGTACCACCAGTCGGTGTCATCGCTGATCGTGCAGTACCTCGGCCCGACGCTGCTGCTCACGGCGACCTCTGCGGTCATCGCGATCGCACTCGGCCTTTGGCTCGGGCAGAAGGCGGCCTGGCAGGCCGGCGGTCTGTTCGACAAGATCACGACCGGCACGTCGCTGGTGTTCTGGTCGGTGCCGACCTTCTGGCTCGGTCTGATTCTGCTGATGGTCTTCGGGGGCACGCTGCACTGGTTCCCGACCGGCGGCATGGTCTCGCCCAACGCACCCTCGAGCGGCTTCGGGCTGGTGCTCGACGTGATCAGCCACATGATTCTTCCCGTGATCACCATGGTCGCGGTCATCTACGCCCAGTACGTCATGGTGATGCGCGCATCGCTGCTCGAAGAGATGTCGGCCGACTACCTCACGACCGCACGGGCCAAAGGCCTGCGCGAAGATCTCGTTCGTCGCCGTCACGCAGTGCCGAACGCGCTGCTGCCGACGGTGACTCTGGTCTTCATGCATCTCGGCGGTCTGATCGCCGGCGCCGTCACCGTCGAGACGGTGTTCTCATGGCCAGGTCTCGGCAAACTCACCTATGAGGCGATCAGCGGTCCTGACCTGCCGCTGCTGCAGGGCACCTTCGTCGTCTTCTCCGCGATCATCATCCTGATGAACCTGATCGCCGACCTCATCTACCGGCAGCTCGACCCGAGAGTGAGGCGGGCATGACCACCACGACCGAAACCACCATGACATCCACCACATCACCCAGACGGCTGGCCTGGCGTCGTCGCACTCAGGCCATCGGCGACTCGTTCCGACTGTTCAGCCACAGCCGTTCAGGCATGGTCGGTCTGATCTTCCTGGTCGTCATCGTGCTGCTGGCCATTCTCGCTCCCGTGATCGCTCCCGCGCGCATGCTCGACGTCACGCAGCTCATGGATCAGCCGCGCTTCGCACCGCCGTCACTGGCGCATCCTCTCGGCACCGACCATCAGGGCCGTGAGATCTGGGTGCGGATGCTGTGGGGCGCCCGAGTCTCGTTGATCGTCGCGTTCGCCGCCACGGCGATGTCGATGATCATCGGCACCGTGATCGGTATGGCGGCCGGCCACTTCACCGGGTTCACCGGCGGGCTGCTGATGCGCATCGTCGACTTCTTCTTGGTTCTGCCGTCGCTCATTCTTGCGATCGTGCTCTCGACCGTGCTGTCGCGCGGCGTGCTGACGATCGTGATCGCCATCGGCATCACCTCATGGGCCTCGACCGCCCGAGTGGTGCGGGCGCAGACGCTGTCGGTCGAGTCGCGCGCCTACATCGAGCGCTCGCGCGTGCTCGGCGCCGGGCACTGGCACGTCATCTTCAAGCACGTGCTGCCCGCAGTCATGCCGCTGGTGATGGCCAATACGACGCTGACCGTCGGGTCTGCTGTGATCTCTGAATCGACGCTGGCGTTCTTGGGCCTCGGCGACCCGAACCAGCAGTCTTGGGGCACCATCCTGAAGAACTCCATGGACGTCTCGGCTGCGACGAGCGGGTACTGGTGGTACGTGCTCGTTCCCGGCATCGCGATTCTTCTGGTCGTGCTCGCCTTCACCTTGGTCGGCCGCGCCGTCGAGTCGATCGTCAACCCCACACTGAGGAGCCGCTGACCATGCCGGATCTCGTCTTCGACAACGTCTCTATCACCTATCGCACCTCGGGTCGCAACGACCGAGGCACCGTCGCCGCGGTGAAGGGGGTCTCGCTCGCTCTTCCGGAAGGCGGCACCCTCGGTCTCGCCGGCGAATCGGGCTCGGGCAAGTCGACGCTCGCCATGAGCGCGCTCAGGCTGCTGCCCAAGAACGCACGCATCGATGGCGAAGTGCTGCTCGGCGACAAGCGAGTCGACGAGCTGAGCTTCGGCGAGCTGCGAGCCGTGCGCTGGGCCGAGGCCTCGATCGTCTTCCAGGGGGCCATGCACTCGCTCAACCCCGTGCGCACGGTGGGGCAGCAGATTCTCGAGGCTCTCGAACTGCACACCAAGGGCAAATGGAAGACCGCAGAGGCACGGCGCGCCCGTCTGCACGAGCTGCTGGAATCGGTCGACCTGGCCAAGGCCAAGGCCGCCAGCTACCCGCACGAACTCTCGGGTGGGCAGAAGCAGCGCGTGATGATCGCCATGGCACTGGCCTGCGAACCGCAGATCATCATCGCCGACGAACCGACGACCGCGCTCGACGTGATCGTTCAGAAGCAGATTCTCGACATGATCGCCCACCTCGTCACCGAGCGTGGCATCTCACTGCTGATGATCAGCCACGACCTCTCTGTGCTCGCCACCGCATGTGAGCGCATCGCCGTGATGCGCGGCGGCGAACTGGTCGAGGTGGGCGAGTCGCACCGCATCTGCACGGAGCCCAGCGAGCCGTACACGCAGCAGCTCGCACACGCCTTCCCGACGATCGGCGACCCCGCATCTCGCATGCATCCGGTGACGCGCCAGCATCAAGACAAACCCGATGACGGGCTGAACCACGAGATGACCGATGAGGTGCTGCTCGAAGCGCGCAACGTGTCGATCACCTACCGCACCGGCAAACGCCCGCACACGGCTGTGCACGATGTCAACCTCGCCTGCCATCGCGGCGAGATTCTCGCACTGGTGGGCCAGTCGGGGTCGGGCAAGACGAGTCTCGCCCGTGCACTGCTCGGTCTGCAGCCCGTCGATCCCGGCGGCGAGGTGCTCTACTCGGGCAGCCCCATTCCGACGCGGTCGAAAGAGCTGAGGCGCTTTCGTCAGCAGGTGCAGCTGGTGCTGCAGGATCCATCGGCGGCGCTGAACCCCAAGCTCAGCGTCTACGAGTCAGTGGCCGAGGGGCTGCGCATCCAGGGCTACGGCGGTGACGAGCACGCACGCGTGGTCGAGAGCATCGAGAACGCCGAGCTGCGCCCCGCATCGCGCTATCTGGGAGCGATTCCACAGGAGCTCTCGGGCGGGCAGCGCCAGCGGGTCGTGATCGCAGGCGCGCTCGCACTGCATCCGTCGATGCTCATCGCAGACGAGCCGGTCGCCTCGCTTGACGCGTCGGTTCGCGGCGAGATCCTCGCCCTGCTGCTGGGGCTGCGTCGTCGCCTGGGGCTCTCTGCACTGGTGATCACGCACGACCTCGGTCTGGCCTGGAACATCGCCGACACCGTCGCTGTGATGCATCAGGGGCGCATCGTCGAACACGGCACGACCGAACAGGTGCTGCTCGACCCTCAGGACGACTACACCAAGAAGCTGCTGCAAGCGGCTCCGCAGATCGAGCGGGTGACGGCGTGAGCGCGGCGCCCCAGACCGTCGGCGTTGCCGACCACGGCCATGCCAGCACGGATGCGGGCTTTCTCGACGACGCCTTTCTCAGCGAGGCGCCGCTGCGCCCGGGCGATCGCGTGCGCTTGGTGGCGCCCTCCGGCCCGAGCAGCGCGGCCAGCATCGCGTATGCCGTCGAGCAGCTGAGCATATGGGGGCTGCGTCCTGTCGTCGGTCGCCACGCCCACGACACCGACGGGCAGCTGCCCTACCTTGCGGGCACCGACGACGATCGCCGGGCCGACCTCGTCGAGGCATGGCTCGACCCGGAGGCGCAGGCGGTGGTCTGTCTGCGCGGCGGGTATGGCGCGATGCGGCTGCTCGACGAGATCGACTGGTCGGCGATGCGTGACGCACGCATCAGCGCGTCCGGGCGAGTCAAGCTGCTCACCGGGTCATCAGACGTCACCGCCCTGCATCAGGCCTGGGGTGCGAACGTCGGCGTTCCCACGCTGTTCAGCCCGATGCCGGCCAACGCGGTGTTTCACGATTCGTCGTTCATTCGAGCCGATGTGCATCGTTGGATGATGGAGCCGTGGGGCGGTCGGGTGATCACCGGGCCCCAGGCTGAGACGCTCGTCGCCGGCGAGGTGCGAGGGCGTACCTTCGGAGGCAATCTGAGTCTGATCGCGGCGTCGATCGGCGCCCCCGAGTTCACGCTGCCCACGGGGGGCATCGCGATTCTCGAAGACATCGAAGAAGACCTCTATCGACTCGACAACCTCATGATCCAGCTGCAGCGCTGCGGCTGGCTGCGTGCGGCCGCCGGCATCGTGTTCGGCTCATGGCACGACTGCGCTCCGTCCGACGACGTTCGTGCGCTCATGATGCACTACGTGGGCGATCTGGGCGTTCCAGTGGCCTGGGAGCTGGGCATCGGGCATGACCCCGAAGCGCCGAGCGTCCCCATGGGCGCGACTGCCCGGCTGTGCGCTCTCGCGACGGAGCATCCCCGTCTGGTCGTCGAGTCGATCTGAGACGCAGAGAGGTGGTGGCTGATGACTGAAAGAGTCGACGAGATCGACCGCATCATCATCGATCTGCTGATGCGCGATGGTCGGGCGCGTCTCGCCGCACTGGCCGAGGCGACCGGGCTGTCGACGTCGGCAGTGCAGCTGCGCCTGCGCCGGCTCGAGAGCACGGGCCTCATCACGGGTTATCAGGCACGAGTCGACTACGACCGGCTCGGGCGCTCGCTGACCGCCCTCATCGAGATCACCCCGGTCGATCCCGGGCAGCCGGACGACGCCCCCGAGCGGCTGCATCACGTCGAGGGTATCGTCTCGTGCTACTCGGTGGCAGGCGCGGCCAGCTACGTGCTGTTCGTGCGCGTGGCAGGGCCCGACGCGCTGGAACAGCTGATCGGCAGCATTCGTCTTCATGCACGGGTCACAACTCGAACCACGATTATTCTGAGTACGCCCTTCGAACATCGCCATGAACAGCTGGCCTGCACGCCGACGGGAGCGCAGACCATGACCGACACCGCAACGACCGACACCGCAATGACCGACAAGGAGCCGCAGTGACCATCGAGATTCCCGAGCTGCATCCACGTGTGACCTGGTCGATCCAGGCTGCCGATGCGCAGACCGGCGAGGTGCTCGCCTCGCACCAGCCCGATACGCAGTGTGAGACCGCAAGCATCGGCAAGATCTTTCTGCTGATCGAGACTGCGCGGCGACTCGACGAAGGCAGCCTGGTCGCGGAGCAGCGTATCGAGATTCCCGACGAGCTGCGTGTCGCCGATTCAGGTCTGCTGTATCGCATGCACGATCAGCGCATCACCGTGCATGACGCCGCTCTTTTGGTCGGTGCGGTCAGCGACAATCTGGCGACCAACGCGCTCATCCATCTGTGCGGCCTCGACTCAGTGCGCGCGGTCGCACCGGCGCTGGGGTATGCGCGCACGTCACTGCATGACTACATTCGCAACGAGCGCACCCCCGATCTGCCCTGGACGCCGTCGTACGGCACCGCCGCCGAGCTCAGCGACGTGATCGGGCGGCTCGGGCGTCGCGAGATCATTTCGGCTGCCGTCAGCGAGCAGGTGCTCGACTGGCTTGCCGCAGACGTCGACACCTCGATGGTCGCCGATGCGTTCCTGCTTGATCCTCTCGCACACGTCGAACCCGAGTACCAGCAGATGGTGCTGCGTCATAAGACCGGCAGCACCGACTTCGCCCGCATCGATGTGGGCGTCGTCAGCGGGCCGCAGTCAGGCGTCGCCTATGCGGTGGCCGCCAACTGGAAGGGTGAGCCCGACGATCTGCGTGCTCCTGTGCTGCGGGCGATGCATGCCATCGGCGAGCAGATTCGCGAGCATGTCACCGGGCTGCCTGCATGACCGCCCAGGTCGAGTCGCTGCCGACTGTCGCGGGTCTGCCGTGGACGGTCTTTCGCGGTGACCGCGAGTCGGTCTTTCTCGCCCTCGGCCGCGAGCACGCCGAGCTGATCGCCTCGGTGCGCAGCCGCGTCGATCAGCAGTGGCAGTCGCTGATGAGCCGAATCGACGACCCGCAATGGGCCGAACGACTGAGCCGCATCATCGACAGCACCACACGACAGCTGCCCGTTGAGGCCCAGGAGCTCGCCTGGATCGCTGCAGGGGCCGGTCAGCACGAACTCGATCTCTGGGTGTACAACCTGCGCGGTGATCTCGGTCGCGACGGCACTGGGTGCTCAGACGTCTGCACCGCCAACGACGGCCACGTCGTGCTGGGCCACAACGAAGACGGAGACGCCCATCTCCGCGACGATGTGCGTCTCATCACACTCGACATCGATGGCGACCCCAGCTGCACCGTGATCTGGTACCCGGGAATGCTGCCCGCGAATTCGTTCGTCGCGACCTCGGCGGGCCTGGTCTTCGGCCTCGACCACGTTCCCGTGACGACCCCTGCCGTGACCGGGTGTGGGCGACACTTCGTCGCGCGTCACGCCCAACGCCAGTCTGACGGGGAGGCGGCGCGCCGTGTGGTGCGCGAGACTCCGTGCGCCGGAGGCTTCTCGTTCGACATCGCAGATGCCCTCGCCGGTCGAGCCGACGTGATCGAGAACGCGGCCGGGCGGGTGAGCGAGGTCTCCGCAGCCTCCGCCGCGGTCTGCCACACCAACCATCTGCGTCTCGTCGACGGCGCGCAGGCCGGGCTGAGCGTCGCCGATGACGACGAGTGGCTCGCCGAGAGCCGCGCTCGGCGTCGTGCCCTGTCGTCGGCGGTCGAGAGTGCTGAGACGTCGTCGGGCACGGTGGATGCCGCCGGTGTGCTGGCGGCACTGCGCGCGCCCGGCGTGCTGAACCGGCGTGACGACCTGTATACGCTGGCGACCGCGGTGGCCGACCTCACCGGCGATCGCATCACGGTGCAGGCGTCGACGAAGGCGTGGACAGGGCGTCTGAGCGCCTTCGTCCGCGGAGAGCAGGAGGAGATCTGATGCAGGTGCACGACGATGAGACCATGCAGTGGTCGGCCAAGGTGTTCGACATCGACACCGGAGAAGTGCTGCTGGAGCACTCCGTCGATCGAGTGCTCAACACCGCGAGCGTCGGCAAGATCTTTCTGCTGCACACTGTGCTCGATCAGGTCGATCGCGGAGAGCGGGTGCTTGAGGAGCAGATCACCCGTCGCCCGTCGGAGATCATCGACAACTCCGGGCTCTGGTATCTGCTGCAGGCTGACACGCTCAGCGTCTACGACATCTGCACGCTGATCGGCGCGGTGAGCGACAACGCCGCCACGAACACTCTGTGTCGAGTGGTGGGGCTGGACGCCGTGCAGCAGCATACCGAGCGACTTGGCTATCGAGACTCTGGTCTCGACGACATCGTGCGCTGGCCCATGCAGCCAGGGCAGTCGCCGACGCTTTCGCATGGCAGTGCGCGAGAGCTCGCGGACTTCGTGGCGCGCATCGCCCGCGGCGAGACGCTCACGTCGTCGAGCATCGACGTCTTCACCCGGTGGCTGGGTGCCGGCATGGACTGCTCGATGGTCGCCAGTGCATTCAACGTCGATCCGCTCTCGCATTACTACTACGACCCTGAGGTGTGGCTCTGGAACAAGACGGGCACGATCGGCTGCGCCCGTGCAGACATCGGCGTCGCGATGTCGCAGACACGTCGAGTCGCCTACGCGGTGCTCGCGAACTGGCGTCGCGGCGATGACCGGCGCGACGAGGCGCTGGCGCAGATGCGCGCGGTCGGCGAGGGCGTTCGGCGGCATCTGCTCGAGTGACTCTGGCAGAACGGCTCCTGCTGCTGATATGATTGGCCAGTCTGTGCCGTCGCACCCCATGTGTCGACGACCGGGCAGTGAGATTACCCTCCTGCTGCAGAAGAGCTCTGCGGCCGTTCGAGTCCGAAGGAGGTGGGTGATTCATGTCTCAGAACATCAACAAGTATGAGCTGGCCGTGATTCTCGATCCGTCGGTGGATGACCGAAAGGTTGCCACGACCATCGAGAAGTTCCTGGCTGTCGTCCCGAAAGAGGGCGGCACCGTCGACAACGTCGACATCTGGGGCCGTCGTCAGTTCGCATACCCCATTCAGAAGAAGACCGAGGGCAGCTACGCCTTCGTGCAGATCAGCTCGACCCCTGACACCATCAACGAGGTCGACCGTCTGCTGCGTCTGTCAGATTCCGTGCTGCGCACCAAGGTGCTGCGCGCCGAAGACGCGCGTGTCGTGCTGCGTCAGCCCCGGAAGGCCAGCTGACCATGGCTGGCGAGACCGTCATCACGGTCGTCGGCAACCTGACCGGCGACCCTGAGCTGCGCTACACCCAGAACGGTGTCGCAGTGGCGTCATTCACGATCGCCTCGACCCCGCGCAGCTTCGACCGCGCCTCGGGTGAGTGGAAGGACGGCGACGCGCTGTTCCTTCGTGCGAGCGTTTGGCGTGACTTCGCAGAGCACGTCGCGAAGAGCCTGACCAAGGGCATGCGCGTCATCGCCCAGGGTCGGCTGCGCCAGCGGTCATACCAGGATCGTGAAGGCAACAACCGCACCAGCTACGAGCTCGACATCGATGAGGTCGGTCCGTCGCTGCGCTATGCGACGGCTCAGGTCGAGCGCGTCGCTCGTGGTGGTGGCCAGGGCGGCTTCGGCGGCGGCCAGAGCAACCAGGGCGGCGGCCAAGTCGGCGGCGGCCAGGGTGGTTACGGCCAGCAGGGCGGTCAGGGCGGCTTCGGCGGTCAGCAGGCACAGCCTGCCGGCGGTCAAGGCGGTCAGAACCCGGGTGGTCAGAACCGCGGCGGTCAGCCCGGCGGCGACGCATGGGGCGAGCCCGTCTCGAGCGGCGACGGCTGGAATCAGCCGGGCGTCAACCTCGACGACACTCCGTTCTAAGCCGGTCTCAGACACCGCGGAGGCAGGGGCGACCCGGCATCCGCAACACACAGTTTCAAGAACTCAGAAAGAAGTAGAAAATGGCTGGTAAGGGAGCAGCGCGCGCCAAGGCCGCGCGCAACGCCAAGCTCAACCAGAAGGTTGTGCCCTCCAAGGTGATTCGCGTCGACGTCGTCGACTACAAAGATGTCAACACCCTGCGCAAGTTCGTGTCGGAGCGTGGCAAGATTCGCTCACGTCGCATCACCGGTGTGAGCGTGCAGGAGCAGCGCCTGATCGCACGCGCTGTCAAGAACGCCCGTGAACTCGCTCTGCTGCCGTACTCCGGCGCGGGCCGCCACTGAGGCGCGAGAAGCGAAAGGGACTGAAACACAATGTCGAAACTCATTCTGACTCAGGAAGTCGACGGACTCGGCACTGCCGGTGACATCGTCGACGTCAAGGCTGGCTACGCGCGCAACTACCTGCTGCCGCACGGCTACGCCGTCGCTTGGAGCGCCGGCGGCGCCAAGCAGGTCGAGCAGATTCGCGCGGCTCGTGCCGCTCGCGAGCTCGCGACCATCGAAGAGGCCAAAGACCTCAAGCTGCGCATCGAGAACGTGCGCGTGCGCCTCGAGACGAAGGCCGGCCGCGAAGGCCGTCTCTTCGGTGCGGTGAAGCCCGCCGACATCGCCGAGGCGATTGAAGCCGCAGGCATCGGCAAGGTCGACCGCAAGCGCATCGTCATCGCCGATCCGATCAAGGCGACCGGTGACCACAAGGCGCAGCTCAAACTGCACCCCGACGTCGTCGCAGACATCACGCTGCAGGTCATCGCCAAGAAGTAGTTCAGGCAGAGCCGAACGGCACGGGCTGTCAGCCCGCTCAGTCGGCTGATGCGGAGAGGCCCCGACATCCATCACGGATGTCGGGGCCTCTTGCCGTTTCCATGCTGGCGTCAGCAGCGCATCCGCCGGCCCCGAGTTCCGGCTCGGGCCGCACGGAGCCTCTCGAAGCTGCTCCGCTCGGCTACGCTAGGCGAATCGTCGTATCGGAAAGGCACCTGATGTACGCCAGACCCCTTCGCAGACCGACCGTCACCGAGCGCATCGACCGCGCAGTGCTCGGTGTGCCTGCCGAGCGTCGCAGTTCGGTGATCTTCGTCACGTCGCTGTTCGGTCTCACGGCCTGCGCCGGCCTTGCGACGCTGGCTCTCGGCCTGTCACTCGGCTCAGCAGGGGGTGCCCCAGTTGTGGCGGGATCACTGCTTTTCGGCCTCACCCTGCCCTGCTTGGTGCTGATGGTCGCGGTCGTGCGCAGAAGAGCGCCTGGGCGAATGATTTGGACAGCCATGCTGACGGCCGGTGTGATTGTCGCTGGTGGGCCGCTGCTCGTGCTCATTAACGGTGGATGGGATGCTCCGGTCTTCGTCGGCGGTCGCTGGGGAGGCAGCTTGGTCGCCCTGCGAGACGCTGTATGGGTGCTGTGGGCGGTCGGCGCCGCCCTGATCGTGTCGGGCGTTCTCGGACTGGCGAGCGCCGGGCGAATCTCTGCGGTGGGCCGCTGACAGACAGAGTGCGCGTCGTCGCGCGTTCACGGCCCGGTGTAGCTCATGACGTGTTTGACTCGTGTGTACTCGTCAAAGGCGTAGTGTGAGAGGTCTTTGCCATAGCCAGAATGTTTGAACCCGCCGTGAGGCATCTCTGAGACGAACGGCAGGTGGGTGTTCACCCAGACACAGCCGAAGTCGAGGTCTCGCTGAAATCGAACGGCTCGCCCATGCTGCTGCGTCCAGACAGAAGCCGCCAGAGCATAGTCAACTCCGTTGGCGAGCTCGAGTGCCTCGGGCTCATCGCGAAAAGACTGCACAGTGATGACGGGGCCGAAGATCTCCTCTTGCACGAGTTCGTCCTGTTGGCGCACTCCGGTGATGACCGTCGGTGCTATGAAGAAGCCCAGCTCGCCTACCCGATGCCCTCCCGTGCGCACTGTCGCATGACTGGGCACGCGGTCGAAGATGCCAAGCAGTCGTTCGAACTGGTTGACGTTGTTCACAGGCCCATAGAACGTGTCGGCTGATCGGGGATCGCCTGTGCGCACATGTCGTTCGATGTGCTCGACCAGGCGCTGCACGAATGCGTCATGCACCGGTGCCTCGACGAGCAGTCGAGTTCCGGCCGTGCAGTCTTGTCCGGCGTTGAAGAATGCCGCGGTGGCCAGCGTCTCGACTGCACGGTCGAGATCGGCATCGGCGAAGACGATGACCGGTGCCTTGCCGCCCAGCTCGAGATGCAGTCGTTTGAGATCCTCGCTGGCCGTCTGCGCGACCTCGCGCCCGGCCCGCACCGAGCCGGTGATCGAGACGAGTCGGGGCACTGGATGACCGACCAGGGCATTCCCAGTGCTCGCGTCGCCCAGTACGACATTGAATGTGCCCGCAGGCAGATGGGCAGAAGCCAGTTCGGCCAACCGCAGAGTGGTCAACGGCGTGGTGTCTGAAGGCTTGACCACGGTCGCGTCTCCTGCGGCAAGCGCCGGACCGATCTTCCACCCCAGCATGTTGAGCGGGTAGTTCCATGGCGTGATCTGCCCGACAACGCCCAGTGGCTCACGCCGAATCGACGACGTGTGGTCTCTGTCGGAGTACTCGGCGGTGGCCGCGCCCTCGAGATGCCGTGCGGCACCGGCGAAATAGCGCAGGTGGTCGACCGTCGGCAGCACTTCGTCTTCTACCAGTGAGGCTCGGACCTTGCCGGTGTTGGCGCTTTCGAGGTCGGCAAACTCGTCACGATGCGCATAGAGCTCGTCAGCGATCGCCAGCAGGGCCTCCTGTCGCTGCGCGGGAGTGGTCGTGCCCCAAGTGCGTTGGGCCACTGCGGCGCTCTGAAACGCGCGGTCGACGTCGCCGGCCGTCGACACCGGCATCGTGGCGATGGTCTCTTCAGAGGCGGGGTCCACGATCGGCAGCGTCCGTTCGCCGTCGCTGTTCACGAATGCGCCGTGAATGAAATTCTGGAGGCGGTTTGCGGTCATGGTCTGCTCTTTCTGAGGCGTCGGTCATGGGTTTCGGGCTGCGCATCGAGGTGGGCGTGAGGCGTGAAGCAGCTCGCGCCGCCTCACGCCTCACGCCTCAGTCTGTCATGGTCGTTCGCCCTCAGACGTCGATGTGCTGGAAGGGTCTTCTGATGCAGGTGGCGGCGCTGCTGCGTGTGCACGCGCTGAAGACTGCACCAACCACCAGATCACGATACCGAGCAGGAGCAGCCCGAGCGCGATGCCGAGTTCGAGAAAGCCGCCGTATCCGGTGACGGAGAATCCGGTTGCCCCGACGACCAGAATGATCACCAGCACCACACTCAGCATGATCGACAGCGGAACGAAGAAGTTCGGCAGCCGTACGGGGCGTACCGCATCAGGACGGTCACGGCGCAGAAGGAAGAAACCAGACACGGCCAGAAGATGAGTCAGGATGTACCCGAGGTTGCCAGTCACGATGATCGCCAACGGGTTCTGCAGCACGACGAGAATGACGATGTTCAGCACGAGCATCACGGTGAGCGCTCGAACCGGCACGCCGCGTCGATTCAGTACGCCCAGAGCCGGAACCGTCACACGCTCCTTGCCCATATTGAACAGCACGCGGGACGCGTCGGCCACCGAGGTGGTCATGATGAGCAGCAGCGAGGCGATCAGACAGAGCACCATGACGTCTGAGGCGCCACCGACGAGCGAGGCAAAGCTTGCGACGAAGAAGGTGGCAGGGTCCTCAGCGATGGCGGCTTCCCCCGCGTATCCGCCAAGAGTGAGCGGCACGACGAAGAACACGCCGAGGCAGAACAGCACCGAGGCCTTGATGGCTTTCGACGTGTCTTTCACTGAGTCACGGTATTCCGGAGCGAAGGTGGCGCAAACCTCGATGCCGAAGGTGGTCCACGCCATGATGTAGAGCCAGACGACCGCTGTGTGCAGACCTTCGAGGCCGTGCAGGTTCCATGTCAGATCGAGCGGGGCCCAATCTGCACGGAAGAGAGGGAAGACGATGAACACGAACAGAGGGATCATCAGGATGGCAGCGGTGACGTAGACGAATGACATCGTCATGCGCACACCGACCAGATTGATCAGGTACATGAAGACGATGACGCCGAGGCCGATCACGATCGGCAGGCTCAGGGTGATCGGGCCGAACGCGAGCTCCCAAGTCTGTTCGGGAAACCACTGTGCCTGGACAAGAGCTCCAGTGACGGCGCCATAGGTGGCGAGGTTCGTTCCCCAAGGAAGCCAGTAGCCGACGCCGGCGAGCGGTGCCACCCATGGAGCACGACTCTTCCAAGCTTCGGCTGCGTAGTGCGCGATGCCACCGGATGAGTTCGGAAACATCGTAGCCAGCTCCGTGTAGAGCCAGTTGACTCCCAAAGAGATGACCATCGAGATGGCCCAGAGCACCGCTGCTCCCCAGCCGCCGAGGCCTGCGATCGAGGCTCCCAGTGTGGCGATCAGCGCGGCGGGCATGGTCATCGCCAGAGCGAACCCGTCGAACCAGCGCATGCGCTTCGGCAGCTGTTCGGCCTCGGCCACAGCTGCGAATTGTTCCGTGGACATTGAGTCTCCTTCAGGATGGGGGCGAGTGCCCAATTGGCGTGAAATGAAGGTTGAGGGGGTGGTTCCAACTCGACAACGACTTAAAGCTAACTATTACGTGTTTCTCGCAAGTAACAAGAATGATATTTGCTTTTTCGACAAGATCGATTCGGTCTAAGGTGGTGAACGACAAGCGACAGAAGTACTCGAGACTCAGAAGGAGGTGCAGAGTGAACGCTCTGCCTCAAGCCCCCAGAACGCAGCTGTTCATCGCCGGAGAGTTCACTGACGGCACATCAGACGAACGAGTCGAGGTGGTCAGCCCGGTGACTGGCGACGTGATCGCAGCCATTCCCTCGGCAACCGCCGAAGATCTGGACGCGGCCGTCAGCAGGGCCCATGACGCGCAGCGGAAGTGGCGACGAGTCGGCGTCTTCCAGCGTGCGGAGATCCTGCACCGCGTCGGTGACGAGCTCGAGAGGCGCGTCGACGACCTCGCACGTCTGCAGACGCTGGAACAGGGAAAGCCGGTCAGCGAATCAGTTGCCGACATTAAAGAGGCCGCACAGCTCTTCCACCTGCATGCGGAGGATGCCCTGCGTCTTTACGGCGAGACGCTTCCGTCGTCTGACGTGGACAAACGCATGTTCACCTTCCACGCCCCGGTTGGGGTCTGGGGCATCATCACTCCGTGGAACTTCCCACTGCTGATGTTCACGGAATTCGTCGCGCCCGGCCTCGCCACAGGGAACGCTTGCGTGGTCAAGCCGCCGAGCAACACGCCACTGGCCGTGCTCGCCGCAATGGACGCGCTGACCGCAGCCGGGGTGCCGGAAGGTCTCGTCAGCGTGCTGCCCGGAGACGGCGAGTTCGGCTCGCAGTTGGTCGCCCACCCCGGCATTCATGCCGTCGGGTTCATCGGCTCATCGGCGACCGGAGCAAAGATCGTGCGCACCGCCGGGCTCAAACGCACGCTCATGGAGTGCTCGGGCAACGGCCCGATCGTCGTGCTTGAAGACGCGAACATCGAACGTGCGGCCGCGGCCGCCGTCGACTCGGCCTTCTACTGCGCCGGGCAGGTCTGCTGTGCGACGGAACGTCTGATCGTGCACGAAGCCGTGCACGATCAGTTCGTCGAAGCCGCACTGAGCTATGCCCAGAGCCATGTGCGACTCGGTGACCCCTTCAGCTCGGAGGTCAACCTCGGTCCTTTGAACAATGAGGGGGTGGCGGCGAAGATGGATCGCCACCTCGATGAGGCGCGGGCTCGCGGGTTCGACATCCTCCTCGGCGGCGGGCGTGCCACAGGCTTCGCCACGAATCTCTACTACGACTTCACCATCGTCGACGGTGTGACCGAAGACAGCCTTCTGGCCCAGGAAGAGTCATTCGGACCGGTGCTGCCGATCCTCAGTGCGACCTCTGACGATGAGATCCTGCGAGTTGCGAACGCCGACGCTCTCGGTCTGCAGTCGGCCGTCTTCACCGAGAGCCTGTCTCGCGCCTACCGGTTCATCGAAGAGCTTGAGACCGGCCAGGTGATCGTCAACGATTCGAACGGCTGGTGGGACATCAACATGCCGTTCGGCGGAGCCGGCGGCAAGGGCACTGGGTGGGGGCGTATCGGCGGAATGTATACGCTGCACGACATGACCGACCTGCGCACCGGGGCCATCCACGTGAGATAGCGGGAAAGCTGCAGGCCTCCGACTCCTCCGGTGCCGCACGGTCTGATGTCCGTCAGAGCGGCACCGGAGAAGGTCGTGGAATTGTGAGAGGACAACCGGTGTGGAAAAATCACACGTGATATGGGCAGGGCATCATGCATCCGAAGCGGGGCGGCGCAGTGAACAATCTCGACGAGATCGACAAACGACTGATCGCCATCCTGCAAAAGGACGGACGCAAGTCGTTCAAAGACATCGCTCTGGAGACCGGAGTGCCCGCGTCATCCGTACGATACCGCGTACAGCGTCTGGAAGACGCGGGTATTCTGCAGATCGTCGGCATCGCGAACCCGCTGAACATCGGCTTCGATCACCTCGCCATGATCGGCATCTCATGCAAACCGGGGCAGGCTCGTCAGGTCTGCCGACTTCTCGCCGAGCACGACGAGACCAGCTATGTCGTCGTCACCAGTGGCTCGTTCGACGTGATCATCGAAGTCGTGTGCCGCGATATGCAGCACTATACGGAGTACCTGCTCGAACGGCTGCAGAAGACGCCCGGCGTTGTATCGACAGAGACGTTCTTTGTGCTCGAGGCGCACAAACTGGCCTACGGCTGGGGTGTGGCCTGAGCTGTTCCTCTCACGAGGAGCAGTGACATGCCTTGGATTCTGCTGGCCTGCGCCATCGCAGCAGAGGTCTTCGCCACGAGCATGCTGAAGACGACACAGGGCTTCACCAGGCTCTGGCCAAGTGCCGCGGTGATTCTCGGCTATGCGGCCGCTTTCTACCTGCTGAGTCTGGTGGTGCGCACGCTGCCGGTCGGCCCGGTCTATGCGACGTGGTCGGCCCTCGGTACGATCGCGGTGACGATCATCGGCGTGTTCTTCTTCTCTCAGCACCTGCGGCCCTGGCAGATGGCGGGGCTCGTTCTCACCGTGATCGGTGTCGTGCTGCTCAATCTTGGAGCAACCACGCATGATGACGGCGCTGCGGCGGGCAGCCGGTCCGAACCACCCGAAGTGGGCGCTCACAGCGCCAATCTGCACGACCGCTGACACCTCAGCGGCGATCTGACCAAGGAAGACACATGACTGTATTCGAAGACGCTGAGGCTCGTTTCACCGACGCTCAGGAACGCGAGCTGCTCGGTGGGGCCAGACGCACGCCGTACTGGCTTGAGAACACATCCCGGCCTGCAGCGAGAAGACCGCTTGCCGAGGACGCCCGTTGCGATCTGGTCGTCGTCGGCGGAGGCTACACGGGTTTGTGGACGGCGTTGCTCGCTAAAGAGCGCGACCCGGAGCGAGATGTGGTCTTGCTCGAAGCGAAGCGCATCGGATGGGCGGCATCTGGCCGCAATGGGGGCTTCTGCGAGGCGAGCCTCACACACGGGGCGTCCAACGGCATCCGGCGCCTGCCCGACGAGTACGAACGGCTTGCAGAGCTGGGGCAGCAGAATCTCGACCAGCTCGCTGAGACGGTGAGCCGATATGCGATGGACTGCGACTTTCAGATGTCGGGTGTGCTGCGCACTGCTACAGAACCGCACCAGGTCGAGTGGTTGCGTACGGCGGCGCGAGATGACGCGCATGCACGCTTTCTGAGTGCAGAAGACCTCGCTGCCGAGGTGTGCTCACCTCTGTACCAGGCCGGTCTCTTCGAGTCGCAGGGCACGGCGATCGTGCATCCGGCAAAACTTGCCTGGGAGCTTGCACGCGTGTGCGAGGAGCTCGGGGTCAGAATCTTCGAGGGCACTCTTGTCGAGCGCATAGTCGCAGACGCCGGTGCGGTGTCGGTCAAGACGCCCGGGGGAGTGGTGCGTGCCCAGCGTGTCGCGTTGGGCACAAACGTCTTTCCCTCGCTGATTCGCAAAGAACGCAAGTACACGATTCCGCTGTACGACTATGCGCTCATGAGCAACCCGCTGAGCGAGCAGCAGGCGGCACAGTTGGGCTGGGCCGCGCAGTACGGGATCACCGATCTCAACAATCGGTTCCACTACTCACGATTGACCACCGACGCCGACGGTCGGCTGCGCATCCTGTACGGCGGCTACGACGCCATCTACCACTATGGAGGGCGAGTGAAACCGCAGTACGACCAGCGAGATGCCTCGTTCCGACGGCTCGCCGCACACTTCGCGGCGACATACCCGTATCTGGCCGATCTTGGATTCTCGCATAAGTGGGGTGGTGCCATAGACACCTGCAGCCGGTTCTTTCCGTTCTTCGCGACGCAGCACGACGGCAGAGTCGCGCACACCGCCGGTTTCACCGGGTTGGGCGTCGGCGCCACACGTTTTGCTGCGGGAGTCATGGTCGACCTGCTCGACGGGCGGTCGACGGAGCTGACCCGTATGGACTATGTCACGAAGAAGCCGTTACCATTTCCGCCGGATCCGTTCGCATTCGTCGGGGCTCGGCTTTCGTACAGCGAAATGGCGCGTGCTGATCGCCATGAGGGGAAGCGCGGGCTCTGGCTGCGCACGATGGACGCTGTGGGGCTGGGGTTCGACTCATGAGCGGCACGGAGGGGGCACTGCCGGTCGGCAGCGCGGTGGATGTGGGCGCCCAGCCGATTCTTCATTCCTCGGTGCCTGAGGCACAGGTCGTCTCGGGCACTCCGACGACCGGGGTTCGACCGGTCGGAGAGCTCGGCGATCTGCGTGTCGGCATCTGGGAGATGTCGGAGGGGTGCATGTCGGACGTCGAGCAGGATGAATTCTTCGTGGTGATCTCAGGCGCTGCGCAGGTCGAGTTCCTGGAACCGCACGGCAACGCGGTCGAGCTGCGCCCCGGGTCACTCATGCGTCTGGGCGCAGGGATGCGAACACGGTGGACAGTGACGCAAGGGCCGCTGCGGAAGGTCTATCTGACACGATCATGACAGGGCAACTCACGACGGTGCGAGAGTGAGCCTCTATCTGGTGACCGGTCACCGGCCTGTCTTCGTGATCGGGAGGGGGAGGCGATCAGTCCATTCCGGTGATCTTCGCGGCGAAGCGTGCGATGGGCGCCGTGCGCTCGGCGTTCGCCCGCTCCTCTTGGGTGTCTGCTACGCCGAAGAGGCCGTACATGCTGGTGATGCCGATCCATCTGGCGGGCTCGGGCTCCCACAGGGGCGGGCGGTGTCCGAACCAGGGCAGCCTGCTGTATCGGGAGTCGACCCCGCAGATGCGATCGGCCAAGGTGTTGGCTGCGACGAACGCCGTGGTCACACCGTGACCGGCGTATCCGCCAGCCGTGCCGATGCCGGTCTGTTGGTCAAGATCGACGAATGCGCACCAGTCACGTGTGACGCCGATCACGCCGCACCACGCGTGTGCAAGCGGTATCTCTCCTGCATCGGGAAAGTACTCGGTCAGGCGACTGTGCAGCAGCTGCACGGTCTTGTCATCGACCTCGCCGGCGTGATCCGTTCGTGAACCGTATCTGTACGGCTTGCCGCGGCCGCCGATGGCGATGCGGCCGTCGGCCGTGCGCTGCGCATAGGTGAAGACATGAGCCGAGTCGCCGAAGCATTCGTCATCGTTCCAGCCGATCGTCGACCACTGTGATTCGGTGAGCGGCTCGGTGATCACGATCGATGAGTTCACAGGTGCGATGCGGCGCTTCGGCATGCCGTCGATCTGACCGCTGTATGCCTCAGTGCAGACCAATACGTACGGTGCTCGCACTCGTTGGCCCTGCGCTGTGCGCGCGGTGTGTGCAGCCACGGCGGCGACACGAGTGTTCTCGTGAATGACTGCGCCTCGGCGTTCGACGAGCCGAGCCAAACCGGTGACGAGCAGCGACGGATCGATGCGTGCGGTCGTCGTGTTGAACATGCCGCCCACGGTGCCGTCGACGCGGATGCGTTCGTCGGCCTCCTGTCGGCTGAGCATGGTGATGTGCTCGGGGAGGTATCCCCAGTCGAGCGCGCTTCGCTGAGAGGCCTCCTGGCGGGCAAGGGCGGCAGGAGTGCGCGCCACGCGCAGATGCCCGCCCTTGACCTGATGAGCGTCGATGTTCTCTTCGCTGAGAATGTCGATGATCTCGTCAACGGCTTCGATCATCGTGCGCTGAAACTCGATGACGGCGTCTCTGCCGGATGCTGCTGCGAGTTTGCGGCGATTCGCGCTGAGCAGCGCCGAGACCCAACCGTCGTTGCGGCCGGATGCTCCGTGGCCGACAAAGTCGCTCTCGAGGATGTGAATGCGCAGCGCAGGGTCGTGTCTCTGCAGCAGATACGCGGTCCACAGGCCGGTGAATCCTGCGCCGACGATGCAGACGTCTGTTTCGAGGTCGGCTTCGAGGCGCGGACGCTTCGTCTGCAGACCGTCGAGATCTCGATCCATCCAGAAGGAGATGTGTCCGTTCTTCATGATCGTTTCGCTTTCGGCTGGTGGAGCAGCCCCGGTGGTCGACTCCGTGAGAGTTCCCCTTGTCAGAAGCTGACTGCAAGGTGAAGGCCTGCTGCTGCCCGGAAGGGGGGAGAAACCAGGCAGCAGCAGGTGATATGCATAATACCGTCGTATGGGAATTTGGCAAACGATGTCGGAGCAGGCTCCCTAGTAAGAAGCTCTTTCCCCTACAAAAACAAGGTTCGTCAATTGTAAAAAATGTATTACCAAAAATATATTCTCTTGAGCCCCAGCGGAATCTGGGATTGACTACTGCTCATGACAGACCAGCAGGATCCCACGCTCATCGCCGGCATGCGCATCCGTCGACGCAGACAGGCGCTTCACCTGCGCCTCAGCGACGTGGCGTCTCAGGCTGGAATCACCGAGGGGCATCTCTCACAGATCGAACGCGGCAAGTCGAACGCGAGTGTGGCGACGCTGCAGCGCATCTGTGCAGTGCTTCGGCTCGAGGTGGGAAGCATCTTCGCACCTTCTGAGAGCGACCAGTCGTCATCCGTGCTGCGCCACGCAGACGCTCAGGGCATTCACTATGGCGAGGGCGCTTCGAAGATCAGGCTGAACCCTCGAGGCTTCGACCATCTGGAGCTGCTGTTGGGAAGCTTCGATCCCGGCGGTTCGACCGGGCCCGAAATGTATACGCACGGAGACTCAGAAGAGATTCTGCTGGTCGTCGAAGGCGAGGTGGACGTCTTCATCCAAGAGGAGAAGCACCACCTCGCAGCGCTCGACTCGGTGCACTATCGCAGCAGCCAGCCGCATCGAGTCGTTGAGAGCACCGGCATCCAGCCGGCGCGTGTGGTCTGGGGCATGTCGCCCCCGACGTACTGACGGGCGTCACGTCCTACCCCAAGCTCGCCGCGCTCCTGTTGCGGAGTCGCGGCATGCGGGCGCCGTCCGGGCCCGCACCATCCGCTCGGTTCCCCCACCTCTCCGAGCACCGAATGTCGAGGAGAACGCACGATGACAACAGCACCATACGTCCAGACGCCGCCGGGAGACGCGCCTCACGGCTCGCGCCGAGAACACATTCCCAAAGGCATCTGGCAGATGGCCTTCACCGAGCTCTGGGAACGATTCTCGTTCTACGGGCTCCAAGGGATCCTCTCGTTCTACCTGCTCTACTCGTTGGACAAGGGCGGTCTTGAGATCGCGCCCGCCGCGGCCGCGGGAATCGTCGGCGCCTATGGAGGCTCGGTATACCTCGCGCAGCTGCTCGGCGCCTGGGCCGGCGATCGACTGATCTCTCCGAAGCGCATGGTGCTGATCGGCGGCATCGTCATCACCGCAGGACACATCGCTCTGGCAGCGTTGCCAGGGCTGACCGGCCTCGGTGTGGGGCTGGTGCTGATCATCGTCGGCACAGGTGCCCTCAAAACCAATATCACCACGATCGTCGGCTACATGCTCGAAGGGGAGGAGACCAGTCGTCGGGATGCCGGCTTCTCGTACTTCTACATGGCGATCAACGTGGGCGCCGTGGTCGGTCCGCTGCTCACCGGGCTCGCGCAGAATCAGCTGGGCTTTCACTACGGCTTCGGTCTGGCCGCGATCGGCATGGTCGCTGCCCTTGTCCAGTACATTCCCTCCATGAAACGGCTGCCGGAGCGGGCCGGCCAGGTCGACAACCCGCTGCCGCGCGAACGCCGGTTCGTTCCTCTCGCGTGGATCGCCGCGGCGATCGTCGTCATCGCAATCGCCTGGTTCACCGGTCTGCTGCATGCTGAGAATCTCTCAAGCATCGTGACGGTCATCGCCCTGATCGCCGCTGGCGCCTACTTCGCGGTGATGCTGACGTCTCGGAAGGTGACAGCGTTCGAGAAGCGCAGGGTGGCGGCGTTCCTGCCGCTCTTCCTGCTCTCAGGCATCTACTTCGGTCTGCTGTTCCAGAAGTTCACCGCGATCTCGATTCTGGTGACCGAACGCATCGATCTGCACATCGGGTCGTGGACGTTCCCGGTCGCCTGGATCACCATGGTGAGTCCGCTCTCCGCTGTTCTGATCACCCCGCTGATCGCACGTCTGTGGCAGCGGCTGGGCAAACGGCAGCCGAAGCCGGCGACGAAGTACGCCATCGGCCTGATGCAGATCGGCTGCGCGTACGCCTATCTGCTGCTCATCTCGAGTGTCACCGGGGACGCGACGATTCCGCTGCTGCTGATCCTCTTGTTCATGTGCCTTGCCGGCTCGTCAGAGGTGTTCGTCGGGCCGATCGGTCTGGCTCTGGCGACGAAGATCGGTCCGAAGTCATTCGAGGCGCAGATGGTCGGGCTCAACTTTCTCTCACTGGCACTCGGCTCGTCGCTCTCGGGACTGCTGGGCCAGCTCTTCACCGCGATTCCGAACGGCACGTACTTCACCATCGTCGCTGCCGCGGGCATCGTTCTGGGCGGTCTGCTTCTGCTGCTGCGCCGGCCGCTGAACCGCATCATCGAGTAACGTCGCCGGGGCGCGGCGAGAGCGCTGTCTGCACGTGAGGGTCGGACTGCCTGAAGGCGCCGGCCCTCACGCTGCATTTCTGCCGACCAACGCCGCGGCAAGCCCCACGAAGATCGCTTCTGTGCGGTCGTCGACCCCGGGAACGGTGTGGTCGGCGAGCGTGCTGCTCAAGGCGGGCCCGCCGGTGAGGCTGGTCGCCTCGGCCATGGCGTAGCCGTCTGTCAGCCGCAGCAGAATGTCGACGCAGGTCTCAACCGGCATCAGCGGGTGAAAGACTCCCTGTTCTGCTCCGCGTCGGATGACCGTCATGAACGGGCGCCCCCACTCGAAGTAGAGCGACTCGAGCAGAGTGCGATGTCTGGGGTTGTTCATCGCGGAGTTCGACAGTGAGATCCAGATTCGTGCGCGCTGACGAATGTCGCCAGAGACGCGGTATCCGTGCAGCAGCGACACCAGCCCCTGCCAGGGGTCGCCCGCATCGGGAATGTTCGACCAGATCTCGCTGATCGTTGCGAGAGTGTGTGCCGAGAGCGCTGCGTCGATGAGATCGTCGCGAGAGCCGAAGTAGTGCTGCACTGTGCCGATTGACACATTCGCCGACGCGGCCACGTCCTGGAACCGCGTGTTCTCGATGCCGCGCTCGGCGATTGTCTCGATGGCATGCCGAAGAATCTCATGGCGCCGAACTTCGCCGCGTCGAGTGACAGTCATGTCATCACGTTACCTGAGGGCGGGCGTGTCGTTGGGGCTCGTCAGCGATCGACTCCCGGCGCGGCAGATCTGCGCCTCACGATGCACGTCGCCCGGAATCACGGAGATCCGCCTGTGGATAACCTGGGGATAAAGGTTGTGGAATGAGGCCGTAGTGCGCTGGTCGGGGTGTTGTCAAATGCTGGAAAACCTTCAACATGAGCTTCAGGTGAACTTGTGGTGCGAAGTTATCCACAAGAAAATCCCCGGAATTCCGGGGGATTTCGGCGCGCTTGTGGAAGGGTGTGCACAAAAAGGCGAGTTATTCACATGGTTATGCTCAGGTTGGGGAGAGTTCTCACCAGGTTATCCACAGAAAGATTTCGTGGATGGGGATAACCTGCAGTCCGAGGGGTGCACAATTCGGCCTGAGGTGCATAGAGTGGTGCGGGCTGTCTCTCGACGAGGTGCGGGCAGCCACCTCGACTGACCACGGTGTGACCGTGCGGCGCTCCGCACGAGGAGCGATGTCGCAGGGTGCTGTCATGCTGACGGCGACGGATCGCACGGCGGAGGAGGCCACTCATGATGAGCATCGCAAACATCACGGGCGACGCCTCTGGTGGGTCTCGCTCGAAAGGCGACTGGAAGGACGACCGCCGTGGTGGGTCTCGCGGCGAAGGGTTCGCAGGCACGCTCTCCGGAGTCGACCGCACTCCGCCGCATGACGATCTGAGCGAGCAGTCGGTGCTCGGCGGCATGCTGCTGAACAAAGACGCCGTGGCAACCGCTCTCGAAGAGGTCAAAGCCACCGACTTCTATCAGCCGAAGCACGAGATCATCTTCAACGCGATCTTCGACCTGTACTCTAAGGGCGAGCCGACCGACGTCATCGCCGTGACTGACGAGCTGACCAAGACCGGACAGATCTCGCGCGCCGGGGGCATCGAGTATCTGCACACGCTGACCGCCATCGTGCCGACGGCCGCAAACGCCGGCTACTATGCGCGCATCGTCCAAGAGAAGTCGCTGCTGCGCCGCCTGGTCGAAGTGGGGACGCACGTCGCACAGCTCGGGTACAACGCCGAGGGTGAAGTCACTGATCTGGTCAATGAAGCGCAGGCCGAGATCTACGGGGTCGGCGGCAAAGATCAGTCCGAAGACGTGAGCCCGCTGTCGGCGGCGGTCGAGAAGGCCATCGCCGAGATCGAATCGGCCAAGGGACGTGACGGTTCGATGACCGGCGTGCCCACGGGCTTTGTCGATCTCGACAAGCTGACCAACGGCCTGCATTCCGGCCAGCTGATCATCGTGGCTGCTCGACCTGGTCTCGGAAAGTCGACCCTGGCGCTCGACTTCGCCCGCTCTGCGGCCATCGCGCACAATATGCCCACGGCGTTCTTCTCGCTCGAGATGGGGCAGACCGAGATCGCGATGCGACTGCTCTCGGCCGAGGCGGGGGTCGAGCTGCAGAAGCTGCGCAAGGGCATGCTCGACGGTCAAGACTGGACCACAATCGCTTCGACGCATGGGCGCATCAACGACGCGCCGCTCTATCTGGACGATTCTCCCAACCTGACGTTGGTCGAGATTCGTGCGAAGTGCCGTCGTCTCAAGCAGCAGATCGGCCTGAAGCTCGTCGTCATCGACTACTTGCAGCTGATGACCAGCGGCAAGAAGGTCGAGTCGCGTCAGCAAGAGGTCAGTGAGTTCTCGCGCGCACTCAAGCTGTTGTCGAAAGAGCTGAACGTGCCGGTCGTCGCCCTGTCGCAGCTGAACCGTGGCCCAGAGCAGAGACAGGACAAACGGCCTGCTCTGAGCGATCTGCGTGAGTCGGGCTCGATTGAGCAGGATGCCGACATGGTGATTCTGCTGCATCGCGAGTCGAGCTACGAACCCGGAGCGGTCTCGGGCCTGGGAGAGGCCGAGATGATCGTGGCCAAGCACCGTAACGGCCCGACGGCGAATCTGCGAGTGGCGTTCCAGGGGCATCTGTCGCGTTTCGCGAACATGGCGTACAGCGACGTCGAAGAACCGGTCTAAACGAACGGTGTATTTGCTGTGTTCCATATTTTTTGTCGGATAATATCCGACAAATGTGCAATATTGCAGCAAGGTAAACGATTGTTGCGAAGTGGTGAATGCGCGGTGACTCCACGGTCCACGCTCCTAGAGTGACTCTTGTCCCCCAGGGCTGACAGCCTGCCCAAAGGTCACTGTCAGCTCAGTCACATGTGCCTAGTGTCGCGCCTTCGTGAAAGAGTCCCACATGCCCATCTCTCGACGTCACTTTCTTCTTGCTCTGAGTTCGGCTGCTGCCGTGAGCACACTGAACGCCTCGCGGCCACCGGCCGCCGTCGCCGCAGAGGTCTCCGCCGGCCTCGAAGCGGCGGCCGCAGACCATCAGGTGCCGATATCCGTCATCGCCGCCTTCTGCGTGCTCAACCACGATGGCTCGAACTCCCAGTCGGGCCTTCCGACGACCCTCGTCGACGGATCCTCTGCGCGTCAGGCGAGAGACGCAGCGTACGGCGGCAGCGCGCCGGCACCTGTCGACCAGCTGGGTGAAGCCGTTCGGCTCTCCGGCCGACCTGCACAAGAGGTCGTGAGTGATCCGGCGGCCAACCTCCAGGCGGCTGCAGCGCTGCTCGCCGACGCTCAGCGGCAGTCCGGTGGAAGCCTGGGCCGGGACACCGACCCCGCCGACTGGATCGCGGCGGCGACGCTGGTGAGCGGCCGCCCGTCTCTCGACGCTCAGACTTCGTTCGCTGACGGTCTTCGCGAGCGTCTGGAGCAGGGCACGACGCTGAAGGTCGGCCGTGACGTCGTACGCCAGCCGGGTCGGTCAGTCGACCGAACCGGGAGCGACAGGGCGCTGCGCCGACGCCGCGACCGGTGGCATCACGCAGTGCCGTCGTCATCGCCCGTCGACGCGCCGCGCGACCTCGGCGTGGAGTGGGTCGAGGCGCCATACCTGCAGACGGGCGCCGGCGCCGGAGACTACGGCAACCATGATCTCGGCGACCGGCCGCGCAGTCCCTCGCTCGACATGGTCGTCATCCACGACACCGAGTGCTCATACGATCAGGCGATGAACCTCGTACAGGACCCGAACTACTTGGCGTGGAACTACACCGTTCGCTCCTCAGACGGAAAGATCGCCCAGCACCTGCGCACGAAAGACATCGGCTGGCACGCTGGCAACTGGTACGTCAACACGCACGCCGTCGGCGTCGAGCACGAGGGGTACGCGATCAGCGGCACCGAGTGGTACACCGACGCCATGTACCGCAGGTCGGCTCGTCTGGTCGCGTATCTGTGCGAGAAGTACCGCATCCCGGTCGATCGCGGCCACATCCTCGGACACGACCAGGTGCCCGCTCTCAAGACTGAGGGCATTCGCGGCATGCACTGGGATCCGGGACCGTTCTGGGACTGGGAGCGCTACTTCCGCCTGCTGGGCAGGCCTCTCGACCGGGGGACGACGCCGGCAGGACGTCGTCTGCGCCCGGGCAGCACCGTTCGGATCCTGCCCGGATTCGCCGAGAACCTGCAGGTGATCACCGGCAGCTCCGCGCAGGGCACCCTCGACGGCTCGCCGACCTCGTGCAACTTCGTGCCGCTGCGCACCGCGCCCGACGACAACGCCCCGCTGCTCGTCGACGTCGGACAGCATCCGAATGACACCCCCACCACCGACGTCGCCGATGTCGGCGCTCGTGCCTCGGCGGGCACGGACTACGTCGTCGCCGACGTACGCGACGACTGGATCGCCGTCTGGTACCTCGGCGCTCGCGGCTGGCTGCGCAACTCGGCCCGGCGGCCCGTCGTGCGGGTCGTGTCGCGCCCGACGGTCGCTGAGATCCGGCATGACGACACGGCGGTCTTCGGCGCCGCCTACCCAGAGGCCTCGGCCTTCACGAATGCGGCGGATGTGGTCGAGGCCCCGCCTCTCGTCTACCGGCTCGGGCGAGGGCAGCGCTATGTGGTCGTCGACGACCGACCGGCGACCGACTACTACCGCGCGCAGACCTTCGATCCTGACACCCCCGGCGATCATGTCGACATCGTGGGACGCACCCAATACCTCTTGGTGTATCTCGGGCACAGACTCGCCTTCATCAAGCGGGATGACGTGAGGCTGCACCGCTAGGTCTTGAGCCGAGGCAAGACCGCCGTCATCCCACAGCATGCGTGGAAGGAAGAGATTCGTGAACAGACAGACGCTTCGTGCGGCGCTTTCCGCCCTGACCGCGATCGGGGCCGTGCTCATGATCGGGGTGCCCACCGCGACAGCCGATGAGCTGCCGCAGAGTGAGGCCCAGCCGAGGACGGCCGACTTTCAGGCCTGGGACTCCGCAGCAGACTTCAGTCTCGGAGAGAGGAAGGGAGTCGAGATCGACCGCAACGAGACGCTGAGTCTGACGTCGATGCCCGAGGGGCGCACGTCGTATGCCGACCCCTTCGCAGATCATCGTGCAGCTGTCGAGTATGAGACGGGCACATGGACGTCACCTGTGCACGACATCGGCTTCGAGGCCTCAGACGCCATCGTCTCGTGGAACGCGACGACTCCGACCGGCACCTGGGTGCAGAGCGAGATGCGCGGCCGGCATGCTGACGGAACATGGACCGACTGGTTCGTGATGGGGCGTTGGGCCAGCGGCATGGACTTCGCCGCCGGCGACATCCACCGCACCTCGGTCGACGGGCAGTCGAACGCCGACGGAGACGTCTACACCGACACGTTCTCAGCCGCCGACGGCAGACCGATCGTGAGCGACCAGGCGCGGGTGACCCTGCTGCGGCCGGTCGGGGCGCTCGCCGATGTGTCGGTCTCACTGGTCAGCGTCGTCGCCTCTCGTCTTGGCACGGGAACCACGACGACCAGCACGTCGAGCATGACAGAAGACACCGTGCTCGACGTGCCGCAGCTGTCACAGGAGATCCATCGCGGAGAGTACCCGGAATTCGACAACGGCGGCGAGGCCTGGTGCTCACCGACCTCGTCGAGCATGGTGCTCGGGTACTGGAAGAAGGGGCCGACGTCGGCAGATCTGCAGAGCGTCACAGCGCCGAACGGCGACCCGCAGGTCGACTGGGCGGCGATGCACACCTATGACTTCGCATACGAAGGGGCAGGGAACTGGCCCTTCAATACGGCGTACTCCGCGTCATTCGGTCTGAAGAGCTTCGTGACCAGGATGCCGAGCCTGGCCGAGGCCGAGACGTACATCGCCGCAGGCATTCCTCTCGTCGTATCGGTGGCGTTCACACGCGCAGAGCTGCCTCAGGCGGGGTACTCGACGAACGGACACCTGCTCGTCATCGTCGGATTCACCGCTGCGGGCGATGTCATCGTGAACGACCCGTACTCGCCGACCAACCAGGACGTGCGGCGAATCTACCCCCGTGCGAACTTCGAACGGGTCTGGCTGAACGGCTCGAACGGCACCGCCTACGTCACGCTGCCGCAAGGTCACCCGCTGCCCGGAGAGGCCTCGCCCGTGTCTCCCACGACGCCGACAGACTCCGACCCTGCGAACCCGGAGCCGTCTCCGGCTGGCCCGACGGCACCTGCCGTGCAGCAGAATCCCGTGCCATCAGCGGGTGCGGAAGACCAGCAGGGTGTGCCGAGCTCGTCTGTCACGGCAGGCGACCAGCCGCAGCAGCTTGCGCAGACCGGATCTGACCTGGCGGCTTGGCGTGCCGCTGCTGCTGTCGCGGCAGGAGTCACGCTGGCCGGGCTCTTCACCGCCATGGTCGGACGTCACAGGAACGTGCGTCGGCGCGCTCGCGGCAGGTGAGACGATGGCGCTGGTCGAAAGGCAGCTCGACTAGACTCAAGTCGATATGAATGAGATCTCTGCGAGCGAACGAGCGCTCATCACGACTGTGACGCCCAAAGCCTGGTGGTGGGTGCTCGCTCGCGGCGTCGTCAGCGCTGCCGTGGGCGTGATCATCACTCTGAGCCTGAACCACACCGATCAGTTCACCGCAGTGCTCTTCGCGATCTGGGCCGTCGGCGTCGGCATCTCGCTGGTCGGTTTCGCAGCCGCAGGCCTCACCGAGACGATGTCTCGTCTCTACGTCGGCGTGCTCGCAGGCGTCACGGTGCTGGCCGGCGTGCTGAGCACGTTCTGGCAGGGAATGACCGACCAGCCGATCTCGACGCTGATTGCCGTCTGGGCGATCGTGGCCGGGCTGGTCGAGCTCTTTCTCGGGCTGCGTCTCTCGGCCGGGTCGGACATGCGGGCCGACCACATCATCGCCGGAGCGCTCACGGTGCTCTTCGCCGTTGCGGAGTTCTTCGGCGGGTCAGGCACCACTTGGGCGGCCGGTCTGCTGGGCTTCTACGCTGCCCTGGTCGGCGTGCAGCTCATTCTGGCCGGCGTCGGACTGCGCAGCGTCGGCCGCAGGGCTGCTGCCGACGGCTCGGCTGAGATCCACCAGTCTGGCGTGCATCGTGCAGACGGCGAAGAATCTGAAACGGAGCAGCGCAACGCATGACTGAGCAGCACGAATCCGCGTCGAGAAAAGAACCCGAAGACGCGAACCGCAGGGCACAGGAGCAGAAGCGCCCGCCGATGCAGGCTCGCGCGAAGCCGTACGAGATCGTAAGCCTCGCGGGAGTCTTCAGCATCTTCGCCGCGGTGGTCGTCATGATCGGAACCCGTTCGGTCACCCTCACTGCGACCGCTTTCGGCGTTGCGTTCATCGTGGTGCTTGTCGTGTTCGCGACTCTGGCGCTGACGGTGAAACCCGATCAGAGCGAGAAGCAGGAGATCGAGCGCGAGCGGCGGCAACGCGAGATCGACGAAGCGATTCGCCAGGAGGCCGCTCGCATCGAGGCACAGACTGAGCGCGTCAAGAGGCTCAACGACCGCATTCAGGAAGAGCAGGCCGCAGGCGGCGCAGGGCGCAGCACCACTTCGGCAGCGGGTCGCACAGCGCCGGACGCAGCTGCGGACGCAGCCGCAGGCGAGGCCACCGGTGACGGCAACTCTGAGGGCAAGACGGGTGACTCGCAGCACTGACCGCTCAAGGCCGACTCTCACCGATCTCAGCCGCAGTCTCGTCGGCTGACGTGTCGGGACTGCTGACGCCTGCGCTGTCAGCATGATGGCGTCGCAGGGCTGTGCACGGACCTGCGCGGGCAAGAGCCGTGGCGGACCACCGTTGGCCGTGACGGCCGGTCTCTGTTAACACAGACGACACAGCTGCTCTTCTAGACTGTTCGACATGCAGCCGGCAGACGAGGGCCGGCTGCGCAGGTCATGCGACCGCTTCAGTTCCCACAAGGAGAAAACACCGCGCATGAGCAAGATCATGGATGCCCAGACCGTTACCCCGCCCACCGCGGACATACGCCAGGAGACAGACCTGCTGGGCTCGCTGGACATCGACAATTCGCACTATTACGGCATCAATACGGAACGTGCGCTGCACAACTTTCCGATCACGCACAAATCAGTCGGCAACTATCCGGAATTCGTCAATGCTCTGGCCGTGCTGAAAGAGGCTGCGGCCTCGGTGAACGCCCGTCTGGGGCTCATCAAACCCGACACCTCGAAGGCGATCGTCGACGCCTGTGAGCGCATCCGCTCGGGAGCGCTGCACGATGAGTTCGCCGTCGGCATGATCCAGGGCGGCGCAGGCACGTCGACCAACATGAACGCCAATGAGGTCGTGGCCAATGTCGCCCTCGAAGAGATCGGTGCCGCAAAGGGACGCTACGATCTGATCGACCCGCACAATGACGTCAACTGCTGCCAGTCGACCAACGACGTCTACCCCAGCGCCATCAAGATCGCCCTGCTGCTGATGCTCGACGAGCTCAGCGAGGCATTGGCCTATACAGCCGATGCCTTCGCGGTCAAAGAGAGCGAGTTCGCGCATGTGCTCAAGCTCGGTCGCACCCAGCTGCAGGATGCCGTGCCGATGACGCTCGGCCAGGAGTTCGGCACCTATGCAGAGATGATCCGCGCCGACATCAAGGTGCTGGCGGCCGCACGTGCGCTGCTCAAAGAGCTGAACATCGGCGGCACCGCCATCGGCACAGGCATCAACACTCCACCGGAGTACGCGCCGGCGATGATCGTCGAGCTGAACCGACTGACCGGGCTCGGTCTCTTGGGCGCCGGCAACCTCGTCGAGGCGACACAGGACGTCGGTGGTTTCGTGCAGCTCTCAGGCGTGCTCAAACGCATCGCGGTCAAGATTTCGAAGGTCTGCAACGATCTGCGGCTGCTGTCGAGCGGCCCGCGTTCGGGCCTGGGCGAGATCAACCTGCCTCCGGTGCAGGCTGGCTCGTCGATCATGCCCGGCAAAGTGAACCCGGTGATTCCCGAGGTGGTCAACCAGGTCGCGTACGAGATCATCGGCCACGACGTGACCATCTCGCTCGCGGCCGAAGGCGGGCAGCTGCAGCTGAATGCCTTCGAGCCGATCATCGCGCATTCGCTCTTCGAAGAGATTCGTCATCTCGAACGCGCTCTGCGCACACTGACCGATCGCTGCATCGTCGGCATCACGGCCAACACCGAGCATCTTCGCGAGCAGGTGTGGAACTCGGTGTCGATCGTCACCGCTCTGTCGCCTGTGCTCGGCTACCAGACGGCCACGCGCGTTGCGCAGGAAGCGCTGGAACAGAAGCGCAGCATCCCCGACATCGTGCGAGAAGAAGGACTCATGAGCGATGAGCAGCTTGAGGCCGCTCTGCTGCCCGAGCACCTGATTCACCCGTGGATCCCGGTGGTCGAGGAGTGAACTGACCCCGCGAACGGCGATCGGGCTGCCACTGTGCCGCACGGTATCTCACAGACCGTCAGTCCGGCCAACACCATGTCCGAGGCCAATGCCGGTTTTGCATCTGCAGTGACGTACGCAGACTTCATTCGTTGATGCCGAGGTCGGTCATCGGCAGGTCTCTGAAGCGCCCGTTGACCATTACCGACTCAAGTGAACGTCTTACGTGGTCGGTGGTGCGCGAGGCCTGAAGTCACACAGTGAAGCCTGTAGGGAACGGGTCTGTCGGGTCGAGCATCCACTGAGCCGTACCTGTGACCCAGGCTCGGCCTGTGATCTCGGGGATGACTGCGGGCAGGTCGCCGACCATGGTTCTGCCGACAAGCATTCCTGTGAACGTCGTGCTGATCAGAGACTCATTGACGAACGGCGTCTGGAGCGGGAGTTCACCACGTGCGTGCAGCTGAGCCATGCGTGCACTGGTGCCGGTGCCGCACGGCGACCGATCGAACCACCCCGGGTAGATGGCCATGGCATGACGAGAATGTCGAGCGGTCGAGCCCGGTGCCTGCAGATACACATGGTGACAGGTGTTAATGCTGGGCTGCTCAGGGTGCTCAGGGTGCTCAGGGCGGTTCGTCGCGTTGATGGCGTCCATGATGCGCAACCCGGCGTCGAGCATCTCTGCGCTTCGAACTCGATCGAATGGCACTCCGATCTGGTCGAGCCGCACAATCGCATAGAAGTTGCCGCCGAATGCGAGGTCGTAGGTGACCATGCCGAGCTCCGGCACGCTCACCTCCTGATCCAGCGCTTGAACGAAGGAGGGGACGTTGCGGATGGTGACCGCTGTGGCATGGCCCTCGCTGACATGTACGCGCGCCGTGACCAAGCCAGCCGGCGTATCGAGCCGGATGACCGTAACCGGCTCGACGGCAGGCACCATACCGGTCTCGACGAGCACGGTGGCAACGCCGATGGTGCCGTGACCGCACATGGACAGGCAGCCGGAGACTTCGATGTAGAGCACTCCGAAATCGGCGTCTGGGCGGCAGGGCGGCTGTAAGATGGCGCCGCTCATGGCACTGTGCCCGCGGGGCTCAGTCATGAGCAGTGTGCGCAAGCCGTCCTGGTCGGCCATGAACCGTTGTCGGCGCTCTTCCATGGTTGAGCCGGGAAGGACGCCCACCCCGCCGACGACGACACGCGTCGGCATGCCCTCGGTGTGCGATTCGACTGTGCTGATGATCCGTGCAGTTCTCAAGTGTCCTCCTGCGAACGCTTATCCCGCGAAGTCTTCACCGCACAAGCCGTTGCAGAGAGGGGGCGTCCGATGTCGGGGCGTTCTGAGCTTGTCGGTCATGAAGATCGCTCGATTCGTTGACGACACGGAGGCTCCTGACTCGAGTCGGCGAACACACCGCCGCATCCTCTGGTGCTCTGCTGTTGGCGCTTCGAAGGTGTGTCTGAAGATGCCGCACTTATGCAGCATAGATCTGCGGAAGGTGCTCCGCCTTCGAGTAACGAGGAATTAACGACAGAACAGGAGCGAATATCGAGACGTAGCCATTGAGTAATCAGTGTGCAATACTCGGATACCTCGTTCTCGAGAATCATGGCACTTCCTGATGTCTTGCTCGCCAACTGCAAAGAACGTCCATGGCTCCTGCCACGTGTCAGTCTCCAGAATCGCCTCGCTCGTTCGCGAAGAACACTTCGACATGCCAAGGAGGTCATGGGGGGTCCGAATGCGCCTCATTCCTCAACCAACGAATTCGAATCGGCTCACGTCGTACTCTTCTTGAGGGTGTGGACGCCCGTGCGATTGAGAGGTACGGGGACTCGCCGAATCTGTGCCTCGTTCGGCAGAAGGCCGCAGGTTACGGCCGCGTGACGGAACACGCCTGACATGGTGTCATGACCGTGACTCTCGCATGAGGTGCCTCATCTAGACAAGGCGGGATCCATTGGTGCGGCGTGGGCGACCGGACATCTGGCTTCCGTAGCGATCTTCATTGGAAGCTGACGCGCGGTCAAGACCGATTTCAGACTGGCGGAAAGCTCTGAGCTGTTGTGAACAGACCGCATCGGGTTCCTCGTCGTTTTTCTGGCAGACGAGATGTGCGGACGAGTCGATGCGTCATACGCGGATCGTACATTCTGCAGACATCGTGCTCGGTGAAAACCGATTGATGAAGTGAACTGCAGCGGACACCTCTGTGAAACACACAAGAAACAGCTCGTCGATAGTGTGATGTCACGTTCGCTGCAGGGGTGAGTTTCGTAATCGAGTCTCAGCGTGCGAACACGTGCGACTGTGCTGGCTGCACGGTTCTACAAGCTCGATCTCTGAACTCAGAAGCTGTTTCATTCGAGAGTCTAAGGAACGGAAAATGGAAGCACCGATTATCACGATGCCGAATGATGTTGTGCATCTCGGCGTCGATCTGGAGCACATCTCCAAACGATTCGGCGATCATGTCGTACTTGATGATGTCTCTCTTCATGTGGAGCCCGGAAGCGTTACGGCATTGATCGGCCCATCAGGAGCAGGAAAGAGCACGTTTCTGCGGTGCATAAACCTGCTGGAAGTCCCTGATTCTGGAGTGATTAAAGTCGACGGACACACCATCGAACCCGGTAAGCAGGTGTCGGCAAAAGACCTCACCGCTCTGCGTCGCACGGTCGGCATGGTCTTCCAGTCATTCAATCTCTTTCCCAACCTCACGGTTCTCAAAAACGTAAGCTTTCCCCAGCAGAAAATACTGGGTCGTTCGAAGGCAGAGGCAGATGAGCGTTCGCTTGAACTGCTCGACCGCGTCGGCCTGAAAGACAAAGCCGACCAATATCCTGCGAGGTGTTCGGGCGGTCAGCAGCAGCGTATTGCGATTGCTCGAGCCCTTGCACTCAACCCCAGCATCATGCTCTTCGACGAGCCGACCTCAGCGCTTGACCCGGAGCTCGGGCTTGAGGTGCTTGCGGTCATGCGTGAGCTTGCGGCTGCGGGTATGACGATGATCGTGGTCACACACGAGATGTCATTTGCTCGTGACGTCTCCGATCACCTCGTGGTCATGGCCGACTGCAAGATCATCGAGCAGGGAGACCCTCGAGAGATCATGAGCAACCCGAAGGAAGAGCGCACCAGGCGCTTTCTTCGCGCAGTCCTGGAGCGCTGACCGTGGGCGCCCTCACAGCTGTTCTTCTCGGCTTGCCACTGACCTTGCTGATCACCGTGGTCTCGTTCGTCATCGGTTTCATCTTGGCGATTCCTCTCGTCGTCGCACTCCGATCCGAGTGGGCGCCGGTGCGTCTGTTCTTCCGTTTCCTGGTCGATCTCATACGCGGTATTCCGATCATTGTTTGGCTCTTCATCATCTACTTCGGCATCGTCATCGGTCACTTCAAGTTCAAGCCGATTCAGGCTGCGATAGTGGGATTCAGTCTGATCTCCGCGGCGTATCTCGCAGAGATTCTTCGAGGTGGCATTCAATCAGTGCACTTCGGACAGTGGGAGGCTGCGGAGGCGCTTGGGCTCAAACGTTCCACAGCGTTCCTCAACATCGTCGCGCCGCAGGCGTATCGCATCACTTCGCCTTCGATCGCCACGTATCTGATCGGTCTGCTGAAGGACTCATCAATCGCGTCAACGATCGGAGTGACGGAGATGGTCTACTACTCCACCAACTTCGCGAGGCAGAACCCAGGACCGGATGCGCTCACCCCGTTCTTCATCGCGGCACTGGTGTACATCGTGGTGAGCGTGCCGCTGGCCGTGCTCGCGCGCAGACTCGACGCTCGTCTGAGGAAGGCTGCCTGACATGGATATTCTTCAGTACTTGCCGCGTTTCCTGAGCGGCCTGCAGATCAGTCTGTATGTGACGGTCGTCTCCGTCGCCCTGGGCTATGTGATCGGGCTGCTGCTGGCTGTCGTGGTCTCTGCCCGGAACCCATGGCTGAAATGGCCCGGGCTCGTCCTCGTGGAGCTCGGACGCGGAACGCCTGCGCTTGTGATGCTCTATATCGTCTACTTCGGGTTGCCTGCGATCAACGTGCTCTTCGACAATGTGGTGGCAGCGATCATCGCATTGACCATCACCACTGCCGCCTATTCATCAGAGATGATTCGCGGTGGTCTGCAATCAGTGGCGAAGGGACAGGTGGAGGCCGCACAGGCTCTCGGCCTCGAACGACGAACTGTCTTTGGACGAGTCATCGTTCCCCAAGGGCTCCGGTCGGCGATCCCCTCGCTTATGGGTCTTGCCATCCAGATGTTTCAGGCGACGTCGCTGGCCTACTCGATCGCCGTTCCCGAGCTGATGAGCGCGGCCTACCAAGTGGGCAATGCGACATTCGAATACCTGAAGGTCTTCCTGATCGCAGGAGCTATCTATGCGGTGATCTCGATGCCCGTCACCTGGCTGTCGGTGTTCGTCGAGCGTCGTATGAACCGGAACTACTCATGAGGAGGAACACGCTGTGAGGCGCTCAAGCACAGAGTTCTGCTGCGCCTGACCCCGACATGAACGGTGCCTGTCCTCTTCGACAGCCACCATGATCGAGCTGTACTCGAAAGGATCATTGCAATGAACAAGAAACTGACGACGCTGACCTCGGGCACGGCGATCCTCGCATTGGCGGGCATCGCGCTGGTCGGCTGCTCAAGCGACTCGGGCAGCTCGCAGAACAAAGACTGCACTCCCGCACACTCAGGTCTGAGCACCGCCGCTGAAGGGAAGCTCACCGTGGGCGTTACCGACACACCTCCGTTCAGCGCCAATGCGGCCGGAGGTGCCGCCACTGGTCTCGACATCGACATCGCGAAGAAACTGGCGGAGATGGAGTGTCTCGACGTGGCGTACACTCAGGCGACCTACGCCAATTCGATCCCCATGATCAGTCAGCAGAAGACCATTGATATCACTACCGGCGCCTGGTACCCGACTGCTGAGCGCAACAAAGTCGTCGACTTCTCAGGGCCCATGTACACCGACTCCATGTCGATTGTGTCGAAAGACGGTGTCAGCACGGTCGCCGGTCTCGAGAGTCTTGACGCCGTCGGCACCGTTGACGGCTACCTCTGGACCGAGGACCTCAAGTCGGTGCTGGGAGACAAGCTGCAGACCTACCCGAGTTCGGTCGAACTTCAGCAAGACCTCCTCAACGGACGGGTGGGCGCCGCCGTGGACTCCTATGGTGTGCAGGTCTCGGAATACAAGGATCAGACTGATTACACGGTGAAGATCGCCGAGCCTGACAATCGGGTCGTGGCATCGGTGGAACCAGCTCAGACGGTGTTCCCCATCTCGAAGGAGAACTCGGGACTGAAGGAGGCTTTGGACGCTGATCTGAAGAAGATGCGGGAAGACGGATCCCTGGCGGAGCTGGTCAAGTCCAACGGCTTTGACGAGAGCATCGTCGTTCCCGCCGAGACAGATCTCAAGATCATCGGCTGATCAGACTGATTCGAAGTCGGAACTCGAGCGGGTGAGACATCTTTTCCCATGGTGTCTCACCCGCTCTTCTCTCAGGGCGGCTGCTGTCACCATTCCGGTGGTCGCAAACCTCCGCCAACGTTCGAGATCAGCAGACCATCTTCATATAGGGCGTCTTACCGGACAGTCCGGGCGGCGACGCCACGACGCGGTTCTCGGACGTCGACCGGCAAATGCCGGACGTCAGAAACGAATGAACGATTTCAGTCAGAGAAAGGAACGAACGATGAGAATCGCAGTCGTCGGTGGGGGAGTCGTCGGTCTGATCAGCGCTTACCAGCTGGTGCGCAGCGGGCACGAGGTCACCGTTTTCGAGAAGCACCGCATCGGGGCGGGAGCGTCCACGGGCAATGCATGCCTCGTGAACCCCGGGTCATCGTTCCCTGTGCCCGCACCGGGCGGCTTCAGTCAGGCAGTCAGATCGTTCGGTGGGGGTACAGCCCTGTTGATTCGGCCCCATCTTCGTCCTTCGTACGTGCGATTCCTGCTTGGCATGGCTCGGGCATCCAACCAACGTGTCTTCGACAGACAGACAGACGCGTACTCATGGCTCGGCAGAGAGGCGCTGGCCGCCTTCGACCGTCTTGACGACACCGGGCTCGAGTACGAGCGGCACAATCGAGGGCTGGCAGAAGTGTTCACCGAACGAGACCAGCGAGATCGGTATCTGCAGCAGTACCAGCGCGTGAGTTGGATGGCACCCAAGGTCAGGGCTGTGGAGGGAAACGAGCTCGCCACCCTGGAACCGGCCCTTGCCGACGTTTACCGTTTTGGCGTCTGGACCCAGGAAGCGCGGCAGGTGAACCCCACCAGTCTCATGCAGGCGCTGCGTGACGCGATCGTCACAGCGGGCGGGGCGGTGCGCGAAGAGACGGCGGTGCGTCGTCTTCTGCGTTCGTCCAGCGGACAGGTCAGCGGTGTCAGCACTTCGAGCGGAGAATTCACGGCAGACCGTGTGGTGATCGCTGCAGGCTACACCTCGCCTGAGCTGACACGTGCCCTCGGTCTGCGTCTGTGCATGGAAGGTGGCAAAGGGTACAGCGTCGACTACGTGGCCCCGGGTCATGGCATCGTCGGCACGGTGATTCTGGAAGACTCGCACCTCGCGCTATCCGTCTTCGGCGATCGTCTCCGGGTCACCAGCTTCATGGAGTTCGGTGGGGATTCGGCGGTCAAAGACCGGGCGATCTCGTACATCACAAGTCACTTTGAGCAGGCGTTTCCCGGCGTTGACAGTTCCCAGCGCACGGCGGGGTGGGCTGGGTTCCGTCCCATGGCGCCAGACGGCATGCCGGTCATCGGCAGTGTGCCGGGGGCACCGGAGGTCATACTCGCCACTGGGCACGCCATGCTCGGCCTGAGCTTGGGGGCGATCACTGGAGAGGTCATCAGGGATTTGGTCGACGGCACTCTGGACGAGGCGAGCATTCCCAAGGAGTTCTCACCCGGAAGGTTCGCATGAGCCGCAGAGAATCTCTGCGACTGATGCCGTTCTCGGCGCTCAAGTGTATTTCGACGAGTTTACGAACAGTCGGCTCTCACCCCGCAGCGCTATCGCATTGAGCACGAGCTGGCCGTTGCGATGCGCAGGCGCATCTTCCGTGGCGGTCTGGGCCCATCGGCTGCACACGCTCGTGAGAGCTCGTTCGCTCTCATGCGCGCGGCGTCTGCTTCGCTTCGCAGTCGCAATGAGCAGGAAACCACGGGGAAACATCCGGTTTCTACCATCACGGAAAGAGGGATTCAGAGCGAGCCCTCGGCCTCCGGCTCTGCACTCGGTATCTGGGCCGAACACCCGCAGCATCCACATCGAGCAGTTGGAGAGAGGAACACCACATGGTAGAAACCATCAGCGTCGGATCAAGCGTAGCCGCCTACAGCCATGCCAAGGTCGTCGGAGGGCTCATCTTCACATCAGGGGTCACCAGTCATGATCTTGAGACCGGCGAGGTGCGTGGAACGACCATTGAAGAGCAGACCGAACTCGCTATCGGTCTACTGCGGAAGATCTTGGAGAAAGCCGGAGCCGGCCTTGGCGACCTCGTGCAGGTGAAGGTGTACCTGAACGACATCACCACAGATTTCGCCGGTTTCGATGCGGTCTATCGACGCCTGATACCGGCACCATTTCCTCCGCGTGCGACCGTGGGAGCCACGCTGCCGGGCTATCACATCGAAATGATGGCCGTCGCTGCGGTGCCGGAATCATGACCCTGCATTGGCCGAATCGGGTCTACGGCGAACTCGGTCCTGAAACGGACGGTCTGCGACTGCGTGTCGGACAGAACCAGAACATGGGCGGGTTCCCCATCGGCATCGTGTTCATCGACGGTGTGCGTTATCCATACATGCCTGGAAACGTGTGCAACGGGTGGACCTATGATTTTCCGGTGCGCCTCGCTGCCGTTCCCGAGCTGCAGGTCACAGAGCTCTTCGCCGCCGATGACAGCATTGCCGAGCGGGTGATAGACACCTGCCTTGGTCTGCAGCGCGAGGGTGTGCGTGCCATCAGCTCAGGGTGCGGATTCTTCGGCAACTTCCAGCGTGAGGTGCGTGACGCGCTCGATATTCCAGTTGCGCTGTCCAGCCTCGTGCAGATTCCATGGATCGAGCAAGTGGTGCGCTCAGACGAGTCGATCGGTGTGCTCACCGCTTCGTCTCCGGATATCACATCGAAGCTCTTAGAAGGATGCGGGATTGCGCACCCCGAGCGTCTGGTAATTCGCGGGCTGCAGGAAGCCCCCGAGTTCTCAGCCATCATTGAGGGCCGAGGGGAGTTCGACAACGGCGAGGTCCGTCGTGAACTGGTGGCGGCGGCTACGGCGCTTGTGGCGGAGTCATCAGCGCCGATCGGCGCGATTCTGCTGGAGTGCAGCGACATGCCTCCGTACGCATCCGCCGTTCAGAGCGCCACGGGGTTGCCCGTCTTCGACTTCATCACGCTGATCAGATGGCTCGAATCGAGCGTGTGCCAGACACCGTATCGAGGTTTCCATTGAGATGCGACGACCACGGTGAGCCCCCACGAGCACTGCACGACGGATGCGTGAGAGAGACACGCATGAGAGGAGCACGAACATGACAATCCCCAAAGTGGTCTACTTCAACATCCCGGATGACCTCGCCTACGAGCGCCAACTGCTCGCTGAGTGGGGTATCGCCGATCAGATCGATCTGATCGAGGTGAAGACTGAGGACAACAGGCCCGAGACGTTTCTTGAGGCTGCGCAGGACGCCGACGGCGTGATCGTGGAGTACTTCGAACTCACGGGTGACGTGATGAGGCAGATGCCGAATCTGAAGATCGCCTCTGTGCAGGCGATCGGCTCGAACAACATCGACTCGGCGACGGCGAGCGAACTCGGCGTCGCCGTGAGCAACACCCCGGGGTTCTGCGTCGATGAGGTGGCCGTGCACACTGTGGGGCTGATTATCGACCTGTCCCGGAACATCTCTCGTCTCGACCGCAGTGTGCGGGCGGGCAAGTGGGATCCGATGGACGCTCCGATGCCGCACCGACTCGCCGGCAAGACCGTCGGGCTTGTCTTCTTTGGTGGCATCCCCCAGCGAATGGTCCCGATGCTGAAAGCTCTGGAACTCGACGTGGTGGTCTTCGCTCCGACTAAGTCCGCAGAGATGCTTGCTGAGTTCGGTGTGCGCAAGGCAGAGTCGCTCGAAGAGCTTCTGCGCGAGAGCGACTACGTCTCGTTGCACACGCCTCTGCTGCCCGAGACCCGAGGACTGATCGGAACCGAGGAACTGGGGATGATGAAGCCCACGGCGTTTCTGATCAACACCGCACGTGGTGCCGTGGTCGATGAAAAGGCTCTCGTCTCCGCACTGGAAGCCGGAGGCCTCGCAGGGGCGGGAATCGACGTCATCGAAGACGAGGACACCGAGCAGACTGAGCTTCGTCGCTTCGAGAACGTCGTCATCACACCACACGCTGCGTTCCTCTCGGAGGAATCGTTTCTCCAAGCCAGGCGACAGTCGCTACAGTGTCAGATCGACCGACTCGTCCACGGGGTAGCGCCTCGGCACTTGGTCAATCGCGACCTCCAGATCTGAACGAAGGACTCATGAGCTACATCTCTCGCAATCCGTATACCGAAGCAATCGAACACGAGTACCCGGACGCCACTGACGCTCAGGTGGAACAGGCATTGGCCACTGCGCACAGCGCGTTCCTCGACTGGAGCCACACCGATCATGCGCAGCGCGCAGAGCTGCTTCGAGCCGTGGGGCGCCTGCTCACAGAGAGGACCGAAGAGCTGGCAGCGGTCCTCACGCGTGACATGGGCAAGACCATAGGCGAGGCCCGAGCCGAGGTGGGAACCTGCGTGCGCATCCTCACGTGGTATGCGGACCATGCCGAGAAGTTCCTGCAGCCGCGCACTGAGCTCGCCGCGAACTATAAGGGAGGCACCTATCAGATCGTGCCGTCTCCTCTCGGAATCATCTTCATCGTCGAGCCCTGGAACTTTCCGTACTACCAGATCGCCCGTGTGCTTGCGCCTCAGCTGGCAGCAGGGAACACGGTGATTCTCAAGCACGCCTCGAACGTGCCGGGTGCAGCCCAGGCCTGGCAGACCGTGATGGACGACGCCGGTGCGCCCCGAGGACTCTTCACCAACCTGTTCGCCACGCATGATCAGAGCGCCAGAATCATCGCAGATCCACGAGTGCGCGGCGTTGCACTGACCGGCAGTGAGGCCGCAGGTGCCGTCATCGCCGGGCAGGCGGCTCAGGCGCTCAAGAAGAGCACCATGGAGCTGGGCGGCGCTGACGCACTGATCGTCCTGGAGGACGCTGAAGTCGAGAAGGCGGCTCGCTGGGCTGCCTACGGCCGGCATCGCAACGCGGGCCAGGTCTGCGTTTCATCGAAGCGCATGATCGTCGTGGACGCGGTCTACGACCGCTTCGTCGCAGCCTATCTCGCCGAGGTGGGGAAGCTTCGCACCGGTGATCCCTTCGATCCCGACACCACTCTCGCTCCGCTGAGCACAGAAGGAGCTCGTACGGATCTTCAGGCGCAGGTGGAGCGCGCAGTGGCCGCCGGCGCGACCGCACAGTACGTCGATCTGCCAGTTCCGGAGCACGGCTGGTTCTTTCCACCGGTGGTGCTCAGCGACATCAGCCCGGACAACCCGGCGTATCACGAGGAGTTCTTCGGGCCGGTCACGCAGCTCTACCGCGTGGCGGACGAGGACGCCGCGGTCAAACTGGCGAATGATTCGCCGTATGGACTGGGAGGATCAGTCTTCACCGCAGACGAGCAGCGGGGACTTCATGTCGCTCGCAGGCTCGACACCGGAATGGTCGCCGTCAATCGTCCGTCTTTGGGAGGCCCCGACGTGCCGTTCGGGGGAACCAAACGATCAGGCTACGGGCGGGAACTCATCGACCTCGGACTTCTGGAGTTCGTCAATCAGAAAGTGATCGGTCTCGGCGATATCGACGCATAGGCTCTCAGACTGTGTTTTGGAGGGCCTTGACCGTGCACAGGGAGCCAGACCAGCAAGATCGAACAAGAGTGGAGTGAACGAAGTGAGTGAATCGACCAAGCTTGACCTTTTGTACCTCAGCGAGCCGGACATGATCACAGCGGGGGTTCGAGACATGTCCAGATGCATCGACACGATGGAGGAGGTCATGGGGCTGCTTCATGACGGTGACTACCGCATGGGCGGCTCGGATCACAATTCCCACGGCATGATGATCACCTTCCCTGATCATCCACTCTTTCCCGCCATGCCGCATAATGCGGCGGATCGACGTTTCATGGCCATGCCTGCCTACATCGGCGGCCGTTTCGATGTCGCTGGAGTGAAGTGGTATGGGTCAAACACGGAGAATCGTGAGAAGGGCCTGCCCCGTTCGATTCATCTCGTCGTACTGAACGACAAAGATACCGGCGCTCCCATCGCTGTCATGGCAGGAAACCTGGTGAGCGCCTATCGAACGGGTGCCATCCCGGGGCTGGGCGCGAAGCTGCTGGCACGGGAGGATGCACACGTGCTCGCGGTGATCGGCCCCGGCGTCATGAACCGCACGGCGGTAGAGGCGTTCGTCTCCGCACGACCAGGAATCGACACTCTGCGCATCCATGGGCGGCGACGGGTCACATCAGAGCGGTTCGAGCAGTATGTGCGGGAGCAGTTCCCCTCCATCGTCACGATCGAGATCTGCGACACGATCGAAGAAGCCGTGCGCGGTGCGGACATCATCAGCTCGGCGACAACCGGTGCGCGGGGCTCTGAGAATTATCCGTATATCGCCGAGGAGTGGATCAAACCCGGTGCTCTGCTGACTGTGCCTGCGAACCTGCGGCTCGACGAGGACTTCCTCATCGAACGAGCGCACAAGTTCGTCGATCACATGGGGCTCTACAAATCCTGGGCGAGTGAGTATGACGTCCCGAAACTCCATGAGTTCATCGGCATCATCGGCACTCACTTCATCGATCTCATCAATGAAGAGGCGATTCCGGAAGCAGCGGTGACCAGTTTGGGGCAGGTGGTTCGCGGAGATCGTCCGGGACGCACCTCGGACGACGAGATCATCGTGCTCAGCATCGGCGGTATGCCGGTGGAAGACATGGCTTGGGGCGTCGAGCTGTACAGGACTGCCGTCGAACAGGGAGTCGGTGTGCGGCTGCCGTTCTGGGACCAGCCGGCGTTGAGCTGAGCCGAGACAGCCTCGGAAGAAAGTCGAAGGAGAGAGCAGATGACTGAACAGAGCGAAGCCAGTGACATCGATGCCGACGTCGTCGTCGTCGGGTTGGGCACGATGGGGTCGATGGCACTCTGGCGAATCGCCAGAAGGCGCAATCTGCGCGTCGTGGGAGTCGAGCAGTATGGTCTGGTTCACAGTCACGGTTCGTTCACGGGTGAGTCACGCGTCTTTCGCACGGCCTATCATGAGGGCACCCGCTATGTTCCTCTCCTTCTAAGCGCCCGAGACATCTGGCACGAGCTCGAAGCCGACAGCGGCCGACAGCTGCTGCTCGAGGTGGGCACGCTGACCATCGGGCATGCAGGAGAACCGGCGGTCGAGAACGTCTTGGCGAGCATCCGCGAGTATGAGCTACCGCACCAGGTGTTCGACGCAAAGGAGCTGCGCAGCTCCTATCCTCAGCATTCCGTCGGAGACGACGCCATGGGGGTGCTCGACCTCTACGGGGGCGGCATGCGGCCCGAACTCAGCGTGTTCAGCGCAATCGAGAGCGCCGCGGCCAATGGTGCGACAGTGCTGGACCATGAAACGGTTCTCAACGTCGAAGCCGATGGCAGCGGTGTTGTCGTCACTACCGAGCGGCGAGTGATTCGCGCGAAACGCGCCGTCATCGCCCAGGGATCGTGGGCGCGGAGGCTGAACCCGGACCTGGCCGCAGTTCTTACCGTGCAGCCGCTCCCGTTGACCTGGTTCATGCCGCACCACCTCGAGCTGTTCACTCCCGATCGTTTCCCCGCTTTCATCCGCGACGAAGGCCCGGTGCACTTTTTCGGAGCGCCCTCACTCGATGGCTACTCGGTCAAGGTCACCCCGAGAAGATTCCACGACCCGGTTGCAGATGTGGATGAGGTGCCGACGACGATCTCTGCGGAGAAGCTCAGTGAGATCGGCCATCTCGCACAGGAGTTCTTTCCCGACCTCAACCCTGAACCGGTGCACTGGAGCGTTCACCACGATGCGTTCACGGCTGACAAGGTGCCCGTCATCGACGCGGGGCTCGACGGGCGTGTGCTCACACTCGCCGGGTTCTCGGGGCATGGGTTCAAGCTGGCTCCGGGCGTCGGGGAGATCGCTGCGCAGTTCGTCAACGATGAGGAGTCCCCGCTGCTTGCCTCTGACTACTCGCTGGCTGCTCATCTGAGGTGATCACCGGCCCGTGGAAGCGGGGCGTCCGGTCTACGAGGGAAGAGCTGCGTGGTCGTGGGCGGAAAGAAGAGGTGAGACGATGAAGCGTGTTGTGCTGGCGACACGTCTGCCTCTTCAGCGTGCGCAAGAGATTCTTCAGTACCGTCTGAGTGGCATTGCCACCGTACTCTGCAGCGCGGAGCCAGAGAGTCTCTCTGAGGTGACCGCGGTGATCGCCGAGCCGGACATCACTCTGCGTGCCGAGCAGCTGCAGCACATCGACGGCCTGCGACACATCGTCATTCCGTCGGCAGGCACGGACAACGTGGACCTGCAGGCGGCCCACAGCTTGGGCATCGACGTGTGCGAAGTGCGTGAGCTGGTGCGCCGAGACGCCTCGGATCATACCTTGGCGCTGATCCTCGCCGTCGTCAGAGACGTGCGCACCGGCCAGTTTGCGGCCGCTCACGGACAGTGGGACGTTACCTTGACCCATCCCCGCCAGGTTCAGGGCACCCGTCTGGGCCTGGTCGGGTTCGGTACGGTGGCTGAGGCTGTGGCACGTGGCGCGATCGCGTTGGGGATGGAAGTGCGCGCGCACAATCGGCGCGGTCTCAGCGTAGATGCGGCTGCGCGGGGAGTGAGGCTGGCCCCAGACCTGCGTTCACTGCTGGCCTGGGCAGACGTGATCTCTGTGCACGTTCCTTTGACACCGGCCACGAAAGGACTCATCGGCATGCGCGAGCTGTCGGCCATGAGACCGGGGTCTGCGATTGTGAACATCGCGCGTGGAGCCATCATTGACTCACGAGCACTGCGTCAGGCTCTCGACTCCGGGCATCTGCGCACCGCTGCGCTCGACGTCATGGACCCTGAGCCGCCGCCAGCCGACCATCCACTGCTGCATCACGCCCAGGTGCTGGTCACCCCGCATATGGCTTGGTATTCGCCGATATCCGTTCTGGCCACTTACGAGCGCGTCGGAGACGAACTCCGAAACATCCTGACACGCGGCGCCGACGAACGGTTACACGGCTGAAACGCTGCAATGAAAGGCTTCACAAGTGACGTGGTGATCGGTCTGATCGCCACTCGCCCGAACAGGAGGAAACCATGTCCATTCTTGTCGCATACCGTAACTCTTCAGCAGGCAGAGACGCTCTGCAACTCGGTATCAGACTGGCGTTGAGCGCCGGCACCAGCCTCGATATTGTCACTGTGGTGCGACCAGGCACGAAGGCCGCGACCTTTGCCGCAGGAACCGCTCACTCGAGCGACTCGAGCGACCCGCGCCGATGGCTGGAGAGCGCGCAGAAACTCGTGCAGGCCAAAGTGGAGGTTCATACGCACCTGTCGCTCCATGAATCCGAAGCCCGTGGAATTCTCGATACCGCCCACGAGCTGGGGTCGCGGATCATTGTGCTTGGTACCGCATCAGGGGCGCTGCTGGGACGATTCTCGTTGGGCAGTGTGAGCAATGTGCTGCTGCACAGTGCAGACGTGGCGATCGCCCTGGCCCCTGACAGCGCCCGGGAGATCTCGCAAGGTCAACCGCTCTCTCGCGTCTCAGTGGCGATCGGCGACATCGGTGGCAACCGGACCATGTTCGAGACCGCCCACTATCTCGCGTCGCGCAAACACATTCCCGTTCGCCTGCTCACCTTGGCCACCTCTGACGGCGGACGCGAAGAAGAGGAGAAGGCCCGCACCGCAGCCATCAAGGTGCTGAAGACCACGGCTGCGCGTCATGCTGCCGACACCGGGCCGATCACGACTCAGGTCGAGGTGGCGGGCAGGCTTGACAGGGCTGTCGAACAGGTCTTTTGGGACGACAAAGAGGTCGTGCTCATCGGTTCGGCGCGCATCGCTCGTCAGCGTACGACCTTCCTGGGGTCGACTGCCGCCAAACTTGTCCGACAGCTCACCGTTCCCATGGTCGTTGTTCCACGTGACGACCAAATGCCGGCAGAGGGCTAGTCTTCCCGCCCCGGTGATGTCACATTGGACCGCCTGTGACTCGGCGGCGTGGAAGACGGATCACCGGCACTGCTGAGGTGTCTGTCGGAGGACCAGCGTGCAGGCTGAGATCCGGGAGAACCCGGAGGGCCCCAAAAGCCAGAGCGATGGCAGACGCGCTGAAGAGCGCTGCAAGACAGATCGCGCTGGTCGCGCCGAAATGGTCGACCATGTAACCGCCGGCCGCACTGCCTATTGCGATTCCGCTCAGCATTGCGCTGCCCATCCAGCCGACCGCCTCCGCCGCATCCGCTGGGCGCAGGCTCGATGAGATTGTGTTGTGCATGACGGCCAGCGCCGGGGCCGCACCGAGACCGGCAACGGCCATGCAGGCGCCGAGCCACCAAGGGTCGCCTGAGAGCGTGGCGACGATCAGCGCGACGAATGTGGGAATCTGCCGCACCGCAAGCGAGCGTCGATGCATCTGGAATGAAACGCTGATGGTGCCCGCGATGACCGAGGCGACGGCGAAGGCGGCGAGTACGAGACCAGCGAACGCCGGAGTGGCCGCGAACGTCGCGACCACTCCGGTCTGAGCCGCACCGTAGCTCGCGTTGAACAGGATCGACGACAGAACGGCGATCAGCACCGGCCACTTCAGCAGGACGCCACCGAGGCCATGTCGGGAACTGGCGAGTCTGAATGTCTTCGTCAAGGGGAAACCGGCGATGAGAAGCCCCCCGACGAGGCCGGTCAGGCCAAGTGTGAGAAATGCCGCAGAGGTGCCGATCAGGGGAAGCAGCACTGTCGCGATGATCGGGCCGACGGCCCAGACGACCTCCTGTGTGATTGAATCCAGCGAGAACACCTGCGCACTCATCCCGGGAGGAGTGAGCTGTGGGTAGAAGCTTCGAACAGCAGGCAGGATCGGAGGGGTGAAGAGGCCGATGACGACAGAAACTGCGAACAGAGCCGGGGGAGACGGTGGTAAGACTCCGAATAGGGCTATGGCAGCAGAGTCGACGACGACGGTGATCAGAAGTATTATGCGCATTCCGAAAACGGAGAGCATTCTGCCCAGAAGCGGGCCGGAGGCCGCCGCTGCGACAGAGAATACCGCCACGACGAGACCGGCGGCCGCGTAACTGCCGAGCACGATTTCGGAATGGACCAAAAGCAGAATGCTCAGGGCGCCCTGCGGCAGCCGTGAGAGGCACTGCGAGCCCATGAGCCGAACGATATGAGGGATGCGGCAGACCTCGACCAGCGTTGACAACAGGCCTCCTGACGATGTGACAGAGAACACGAGGTGTACCCGGTCCGCATCGACATGTGACGAGACCGCGTAGAGAGGAGACTAAACACAGATTGTTTCTCAGAGGAGTCGGGGCTGAATCGATCTCACGACGGCAGGCGAGACGACCATGATCTCTCGGTTCCTCCGTCGGCGTTCGTTCTTGCCTGTCTGAGATTTCTCCCGGGCACGTCGGATGTGCGTTCCTCAGTCGTGCGCGCGAAAGTGTGCCGGACGCAATAGAGGTCCAGGTGAGGCTGACATCCATCGACTGCTTCGACGAAGCAGTCGTCCGCTTGATGGATCCCGTCTCGGAGGAGGGGAACTGAATCTGTTACAGCACCGTCATGCTGGTGGCACATAAGACCGCTGAACAATCGATAGTCTTCGAGACGATACGCGGTGGCAGGGCAATCAGCTGGGCAAACAGATGTGCCACACCCTCCGCGATGACGTTTCGACGGAAAGCGTGGAGACCATGGCAGGCACAGAAGCGGCATATCAGGCATTTCCAGGAGGACCGCTCGATGTGAATCGTGACTTCTACGATGCAGTCGCCGACGAGAGCGGCCGCGAGCTCGCCGACGACTTCGAGATCGAGGTCAGATCGGCTCGAGCTTGGCCTGTGAACTCTGGGCAGGTCTGCAGAATCCTTCAGACGGATGGTCCCCAGGTCGGCGATCTCAACGTCTGGAATCGGCACGATCCGCGAGAGCGTCTGTGGGCGGCTCGCACCCGCCAGCTGCAGCGAGCGACTGTCACCACCTACGATCACCTGTGGTCGACTCTTCCCTCGCTGCGACCACTGCTGACGTTCACCGCGGACACGCTCGCCGACCACCCAGAGGCACTGGTCATCCACGATCTGTTGGGAACCCGATGCGATCCCTACGTCAATCGCATGCTCTCCGGCTACGACTTCGATTATCACTGCCACTCGAATCTGACTCGAGCGGTGCAGCCGTTCGGACTCACGGAGTACGACGTGCACGATGTGCTGAATGTGTTTCAGTGTGCAGGGCTGAACGACGACACGCAGTATTTCATGAAGGACTGTCCAGCGCGCGAGGGTGACTACCTGGAGTTCTTCGCTGAGATCGACCTGCTCTGCGCCTTGTCATGTTGTCCGGGCGGCGATCTGTCACTGGCAATGTGGGGGCCGGATGCCGCGAGCACGGAAGAACAGCTGCAGCACTGCCACCGACTTCGTGTACAGGTCTTCGACGTCGACCCCGGGCGGCTGGCCGGATGGGCGCCGCCGCAGCCATCGCGGTACCGTGGGCAGAACGGGCGACACGGTCTGCACGCCACACCCTTCCGACAGCTGCCGCCCGATCAGCAACGCGGCGGGGCATGAAGGTCGTTCCTCCAGCGGCCGGGTGCGTCGATCGCGGCACGATGGCCAACGGGCTCAGCGCTGAGGAGTAACTGAGGCAGGTCGAGCAGGCAGCAGCATCGCCGCGAGGAGAGCAGCGATTGCGCACAGTGCGATGATGCCGATGCCGACACCGGGCCAGTCGAACACCTCGAAGGCGCGCCCGAGCATCCACCCGAAGACGCTGTTGCCGATGTAGAAGACGAGCTGATATATGGCGGTGGCCTGTGATCTGCAGGGCCCCGCCATCAGCGATGTCATGGCCGACGTCACCGGGCTCGTGACGAAGTATCCGGCGGTGAAGACGGCGACGCCGAGCACGATGATCGTCAACGGGCCTGCCAATGTGAGTGCGGCGCCCACTGACATCAGTGCGATACCCGAGTAGAGCAGGCGGCGGTGCCCTAGGCGTCCTGCGGCGGCGCCGGACCAGCGCGCGGTGAACGTTCCGACGAGATACACGGTGAAGACCATGCTTGTGACGGCCGTACTCAGACCGTACGGTGCCGCCTGCAGATGATAGCCGAGAAAGCTGAACAACGAGATGAACGACCCCATCAGCAGGAACGGCTGCGCATACGCGCCCCACAATGAGGGAGTGGTGAGTGCAGTGGTGAAGCGCTGCCAGGCAGACGGCAGGTTATCGGGTCGCCGCCCCTCGTGACGCAGACGGGACGGCAGGTATCCGTGCGGTGCTGGAACGGCGATGACGAACACGGTGCACGCGACGACGCACAGAGCCGCAACCGTCATCAGTCCCAGCTGCCACCCGAAATGCTCGGCGACGAGGCCGGCTACGAGTCGCCCGAGAAGCCCACCGATGCTGTTGCCAGACACGAACGCGCCAGCTGCTGCTGTCACTCGCCGGGCTGGCAGCTCATCCGTGATGTAGGTGATCGCGATGGCCGGTATCGCCGCGAGTGCCAGTCCTTCGATCAGACGTGAACCGAGGATCAGCGGCAGGGAGTGCAGAAACGGTGTGATCAACCCGATCACCGCAGCCGAGACTGCAGAGATCTTCATCACTCGGACGCGCCCCCATCGGTCGGCTGCGAATGCCCAGGGGAGGACCCCCGCTGCGATGCCGGTCGTGGCCATAGAAATAGTCAGAGCTGCGCGCGACGGGTCGATCCCGAAGTCTGCGGAGATCTCTGGCAGCACCGACTGCACGCCGTATAGCTGCGCGAAGGTGGCGAATCCTGCGGCGAACAGCGCAAAGACGATGCGTCGAAACAGCGCATCGTTCGCCGCTGGATCGTTCGCTGCGTCAGACATGGTTCTCCAGAGAGACAGGTTCGGCGGGGAGTGAGGCCCCGACCCACTGTAAGCACACCATGTTTCCATCGGGTGCCAATGTGGCGTGTGCTGGTATGACGGTCGCTGCCAAATCGAAGAGTCGTTAGCCCGAACAAGCAGTCACCAGTCAGGGAGGGCACTATGGAAGGGCAGCCGCCTAGGCGCTTGACAGTCAGCAATGAGGCCATCGTCACCAGTCGCGGCAGTAAGTCTAGCATCGACGCCCATAGTCAGGACTATATTGAGTGGCTCTTCACCGATCTCGGCGGTGGATGCGATCATCACCGCATTCGGTGAGGTTGCGTTCAAACCGGTGCTGGAACTCACGCGTGAGGACTTCATCCAGGCCTCACACAGGAGACGCTCGCGCAGCTCGACGTGCTGAGCCTCGCCACTCCACACATCAGCGATGGGGGGATCAATCGCGCTGACCACTGGCATGCTGGCGCGAGAGGTCGTTCCTGCCGCCTCGGCCTTGGCGGGGCGCTCGAGTTGTTTGTCCTAACGGCCGCGAAGGGCATTGACCAATGTGGTGAGCCCGAGCTTGCTTGACTCTACCTCGGAGAACTTCGACACCTTCCCGGACTCGTCCCGGTGGTCGCCGTGTGTGCCGGGTTCGCACTCAAACGCGCGGCCGACGGAGTGCGGACCGGGCAGATCTACCGTCTCGACTGAAGCTCACAACCCCAAGCTGGGCACAAACCTGTGACGGCGGATACCGCGGTGCGAAAACAAACGATCGATTACCGGTATTGCTTGACGGCCAGACAGACGAGCGACCGCCGAGTTCTAATGCGAGACGAGTCTCGATCGCAAGGAGTCAATGTGGTGACTTGCGGCATCCGACGCACGCGCAGGGTCATGATCGAGGATTGCTGCAAGTATTGCGTGGTGCTCTTTGATTGACGACTGCTGGCGCGCGGCAGTCAAATACGGGCTCTGTCGACTGACTGTGATGATTTCAGTGACTCGATCCAAGAGTGAGACTAACATCGGATTGTGGCTGTAGACGGCGATGGTGCGGTGAAAGAGTTGGTCTAAGATAGCGAACTGGCTTGGGCTGAGGCCAGTGTCTGACATGCGTTGCTCAAGTCGAGCGAGATGGCGAAGATCGACTTCAGACGCTCGGTCGGCGGCTAACGCTGCCACTGGGGGCTCAACACAGGCACGCACCTCCAGTGCTTGCCATAAGGGGGCATCTGTTCCCCCTAAGCCGTCCGTAAGTGCTACTTCATGGGGGTGCGCCGCGGGGCCTTGGACAATGGTTCCCCGACCGCGGCGTCGGTCTATGAGTCCACGCACTTCGAGCTTTCGCAGAGCGTCTCGTAAAGTCGAGCGGGATACACCAAGCTCCCGCGCGAGAACTGTTTCTGGGGGCAGTTTGGTATCTGGGGCGAGTTTTCCTCCAATGATCGCTTCCTCCATGGACAGGGCGATCTCATCCGGCTTCAAAGCTTGTGGTGACTCGTTACCTCTGTCTGTATGGAATTCCACTTGGTTCCCCTCGTTGCTCCAGGAGTAAATACTGCAAGCTTATTAGTCCGACTAAGAAGGTGCTCGGTAAAACCTAGTTCGGTAACAACCTTGTAATAGTCGCGCTATTCTCTTGAAATCCCGCTGAGAGCACACTTGCTGCAATTTAGATGACATCTAAAAGTCGGACTAAGTCAGCTGCTTCGTGACCCTTGATTACTACCCGGATAAGCCAGGTATTTGCGGATAACGAGCACAGAGGAGATCGGGAGAAGAACGGTGGAAGCGTCATGAAGTTTGACTGGACATATTTTTGGAAAGCGCTCTTTTCGCCGAGTGAGGCATTTCTTAACGGGTTCTATCTGACTATTGGAATCTCGGTTGCCTCAATGGTGTGCGCGCTGGTTCTTGGCCTTGTGATCGCTCTGTTCGGACGAGCCCGTTGGCGATTGCTTAACTGGTTGGCAGCAGGGTACGTCTGGCTAATTAGAGGGACACCACTGCTCGTGCAACTGGTCATCATCTATATGGGCTTTGCTGTTGCAGGCATTTACACCTTTCAAGACACCGCATTCTTTGGTATCCAGCTCAAGGCCGCTGTGCAGGCTGCAATTGTGGGGATGACTATCCACGAAGCGGCCTATATCTCTGAGATTATTCGTGCTGGCTTGGGTGCGGTTCCCCCTGGGCAGTTCGAGGCTGCCAAGACTCTTGGGATGTCCGCACCCAGTGCCATGCGTTGGATCATTCTGCCCCAAGCACTTCGGACTATGGTGCCTCCGCTTGGCAACATTTTCAACGGCCTTATGAAGAGTACCTCGGTATTGAGCATTATCGGCGTGAGCGAGATGTTCCTCGTAGCTCAGTCCATCAGTTCAGCAACGTTTAAGACATTTGAGATTTTCATAGTGGCCGCGATTTACTACCTGCTGCTAACGACAGTGTGGACATTTGTTCAGAATGCGATCGAGCGGGCACTGGATCACCAGATTGGGCTGGAGACTCGACGGAACATGATCGACATGCTGTTCCGAAGAAGAGGCAGAGGTGCTTTGCGTGAGGGTGAGATGAGGGAAGCCGTATGAGTGCACAGTCGATGACACAACCGGTGGTGAAAATTGAGCACATCAAGAAGTATCGTGGTGGAAAACTTGTACTTGATGATGTGAGCCTCAGCGTCAGAGCGGGTGAGGTGGTCGTTCTCTTAGGGGCGTCCGGGGCTGGGAAGACCTCGCTGCTGCGAACGATCAACCAACTCGATCCAATCGATAGTGGAAATATCGAAGTCGGGGGCCCGATGGTCGGGTACCGAAAAACCAAGTCTGGTCGTCTCATCCCTGTCGAGAACCGAGAGCTGAAATTGCAACGGCGTGAAATCGGGTTCGTGTTCCAGCATTTTAATTTGTTTCCGCATATGACCGTTTTGGAGAACATCTGGCATGCACCCGTGCGTGTTCGGAGACAGGACCGAGCGAGCTCTATTCAGGAAGCCAGAGACCTCCTCGCTCAGGTAGGGCTTTCTGACAAAGCGGATGCCCATCCAAATAATCTATCTGGAGGTCAGCAGCAACGAGTTGCAATAGCCAGAGCTCTGGCCATGCATCCCACGGTCATGCTTTTTGACGAGCCAACGAGCGCTTTGGACCCTGAAATGACGAGGGAAGTCCTCGAGGTTATGAAATCTCTAGCTCGTAAAAATATGTCCATGATTATCGTGACACATGAAATGGCCTTTGCCCGTGAGGCTGCCGATCGGATCGTGGTTATGGACGCAGGGCGAATTATCGAGAGCGGATCGCCACAGCAGGTTTTTGACAATCCTGTGCAAGAGCGTACTCGAGAATTCTTCGCAAAGACTATGGACTGAATGGAGCTACAGGTGACTTATCAGGGAGCAATCGCGACTGCGCATGATTCCGCAACGAAAGCGGGTGCTGAAACGTACAAACGGGGAGGGAATGCCGTCGATGCCGCTCTAGCTGCTGCGCTAGCGCTGGCGGTCGTATACCCGCACAATACATCGATTGGTGGGGATGCGGTCATCATTGTCAGAACGCCCGAAGGTGAGGTGCGTTGCATTAACGCGACCGGATGGGCCTCTAAGAACATCGACTTGGACGCACTCACTTCGCGCTATGGCCAGTGTCTGCCAGACCGAGGGATCGATACCATCACTCTGCCCGGAGCGATCAGAGGATTTGAATCGCTTCACCAAATCGGTGCTCAACTCCCTTGGGAAGCACACTTCGACGAGGCTGTCCACCTTGCGCTCCACGGCTCTACTGTTGGACGATCACTGGCAAGTGCCATTGCGGCATTCCCCTGGCAGGATTCGGGGAGCACGAGTCTTCAACAGCTCTTCCTTCCTAATGGAGCGCCCCTTCGTGAGGGAGATCGCTTCGTACAGCCGGAACTGGCAGCCACACTGGACACCATTGCGCATAAGGGGGCTGATTCCTTCTACCAAGGATCAGTGATGCAAGATGTCGTGAGTGGCCTGCAGGCAATGGGAAGCGTGCTGGAAGAAAGTGACTTCACTGACTATTGCGTCGAGCTCGTCGCACCGATTTCTACCGCTATCGGCGATCTGACCGTGCTGACCAGTCCTCCAAATACTCAAGGCTTTTCACTCATAAAGTATCTTAATACGCTTAAGGCCGAGCGAGTCAGCTTGGCCGAGGGGTTACACAATCGCGCAGATCTGTTTGCGTCATGCTTCTTTGAATCCAATCGTCTGCGCGATTCAGAGTTAGCAGATCCACATTTCTCCGTTCAGGACACCGAGTATTTTTGCTCTCCGCTGGGGGCGCAGAGATCTGCCCTACCGCAGCAGATCGGTGACGGAGATACTGTAGGGATCGCCGCGGCAGACTCAGATGGATGGGCTGTCTCTCTCATCTTCTCCGTGTTCAAATCTTTTGGCGCCGGGATACGTGACAGTCGAACCGGTGTGCTATTTCAAGACCGTGGAACTGCTTTCAGCCTGTCCTCGTTATCTCCTAACGTGATCGCAGCGAGAAAACGTCCGCGACACACATTGATGCCGGTGCTGGTTCTAGACGATAAAGATGAACTGGCGTGGGTCCAGGCGACGATGGGCGGGTCAGGGCAACCACAGATCCATGCGCAACTTCTGAGCCATATCTCTTGCGGTGCAACGCTGTCTGAGGCTTTAGCCGCTCCGCGGATGAACGTGGGAGCTCGTGGCATTGCAGATGCCCTGAACACCGTTTATGTAGAGCGTTCAGTGTCGGCCTTACCTCGTCAGGCTTTGTCGAAATGGGTTTTGCGTGAGGTTCCTGATCTTACGGACTGGATGGGGCACGCCAATATCGTACGTGTTGCCGGCTCAATGCTTGAAGCAGCTGCAGACCCTCGCTCGGATGGGGCAGGCATGGTCGTGAGGCTGAATCGATGAAGTGGCGAGTGCAGGCCTCATCAAGTGAAGGGAAGTGGAGACGCGAGGTCATCGGGCTCTTGGGGCTCACTGCCTGTACGGGGGTACTCGATGCCGTCAGCTACTTGGCACTCGACGGAGTCTTCACTGGCAACATGACAGGAAACGTTCTGGTCGTCGGGTTCTCCCTAGGAGGTAGCCAAGGGTCGACCCTCATTTCTGGGGTGACCGTTCTTCTGACATTTGTTCTGGGAGCGTTTGCATCCGGTAGCGCGTTGCGTGCGGCAAAGAATGCTCAACGTTGCGCCTATCGCCAGCTTCTGCTCGGAGGCGTCCTCATGGCGATTGCTGGAGTGGTGATGCTCATGACGACTCGCTCTCAGTATTTGGATATGGCCTTTGCGGCGACTCTTGCTGTGGTTATGGGAGTTCAAGGAGCAGCAGTGAGAACCCTTGGCAATAAGAACATCACGACGATCGTGGTCACATCGACATTGGTTCGTTTAGGTGCTGAAGGTATGGCTGCTGTACTGCGGAAACCTCGGGACTTCGCTGAACAGCTCGGAGCCGTTTTAGCTATGGGGATTGGGGCGCTGGTGGGGGCAGTATCAGTTCAGCACATACTACCGGGCATTACGGTTCTCATCACCGGGTTGGTCTATCTATTCGTCACTGTGTTCTTGAAGAAAGTCTTCATTCTCCCCAAACAAACGGGTGGCGTATGAACACCGCCCACAACGAAAGGAACAGCAAGATGCAAATGAAATTCTCTCGCAGAATGGGTACTGCAGTGGCGTTGGCGTTCTTCGCTTCCGCGGCGCTGAGTGCCTGTAGCTCTTCAACGGGCGAGACAGAGACAAGCCCCTCGAAAGAGCCGGTCGTTACTACTCCCACGATCATCAGCGACGGTAAGCTGACAGTTTGTGCGTCGTTCTCGAACCCGCCGGACAATTTCAAGAATGACTCCAATGAACCTGACGGTGCTGAGATTGACATTGCAAAAGCAATTGCAGGTGAGATGGGGTTGGCAGTTGACTATAAGCAGTATTCGTTTTCCGGTCTCATACCTGCACTTCAGGCATCCCAGTGCGACGTGATCATGTCGTCTTTGTACATCAAACCTGAACGTGAAGAGGTAGTGGATTTCGTGCCTTACCTGCAGTCGGGGTCAGCTGTGATGGTTTCAGCGGCGAACGCTCAGGGCGTGACGGGATACAATGACACGCTCTGTGGGCGGAAGGTGGCTGCAGCGAACGGGTCGACCGGGGCGTCCAACGCTCAGACTCAGTCTGGTGCATGTGAGGCTGGGGGGAAGAGCGCTATTGATCTGACCTTGACGGAGAATACCACGGATGCCCTCCATCAGCTGCAAGCTGGTCAGGTCGACGCGGTGTTGTCGACGACTGAACTCGTTGACTATTACGCGAAGAAGACGGAGGGAGAACTGGAGCGCGCTGGTGACTCTTTCTCGCCCATCACAATCGGTGCAGCAACCCAGAAGGGGAGCGCTGAGCTGCACGATGCGCTCTCAACGGCTTTCAAATCGATTGTGGAGAGCGGTGAGTATGGATCGATTCTCGATGAGTGGGGTCTTTCTGAGACTGCTGTTCACCCTAGCTAATCAACAGGGAAACAGTGATGCGCTGATTCCTGATGCGGCTGTGAAGGTTCGTTCAAAGTGACGCTGAAAGAGTTCGCGTACTTTGGGGCCTTCACAGCCCTAAGCTGGGCACGAACCCGTGACGACGGCCATCGTTGTCGATGAGGTGGCCGGCACGCTTGGCGAAACGGGTCGACAACCACCGATCGAGGATGCGGGTGCCGGGGAAACGCTGGATAAGCTGTGCCTCGAGCAGATCGACAGCCGAGAGATCCTGCACCCACATGTGTACATAAAGGTTGGCCTGACCGACCATCGATACGCATTCGCGAACGGTGCGCGACTGCCGTCTGAGAAAGGCTCCGATCTTGTCGAGCTGGTTCTGATCCGCCTCGATCCAGAGCGTTGAGAGGAGTTTGTATCCGATGACGTGCTGGTTGAAATCAAGCCGGAACGAGAGCAGGCCGGATGCCTCCAAACCGTGAAGAACACGGCTGACGCCGGAGATCGAGCGCCCAGTGGCATCCGCAATCTGCGCCATCGAGAGCCTGCCGTCGGCGGCGAGCACCTTGACGATCTGGCGTTCGAACGGTGACGGCTGCCGTCTGCCGGAACCGGGATCTGGTGCATGCTGGTTTGTGCGCATCGTGAGGATGGCCTGCTCCTGATCAGCAGTCAGGGCGTTCAGCCGCCAGTCACCCGGCTGTACGTAGAAGCGGCGCAGAGGGTTCGTCACGGTCTTCACGACCCCGTCAATTCGTCCCAGCTGTTCTCGGACGATACGGTCGAGCTCGGCCCAAGACGGAGTGGTGACGGTCAGAAGCAGGTCGCGCGAGCCTGTTGTGCATTCAACGGTCCATACGCATGGAATGCGGCTCAGTGCTGAGATCACAGAGTCCTGGTACCCGGCCTCGCAGGTCACTTCGACATAGGCTGTGGAACCGTACGGCTGTGAGTAGTACCAGTCGGCACGATATCCGGGTTGACACGCGATCCAGGCTTCGCCGGCGTCGTTGAGACGCCGCCAACGTCGGGACAGTGTCGAAGAGTCGACTCCGAGGACGCCGGACAGCTGTGCCCACGGTGCTCGAGGTGCCAGCTGCAGTGCGTGCAGAATCTGCAGCTGCTCCAGCCCCTTGGAAGAATCATGCAACTGAATTGCCATAAATCAATTATCCAGCAATGAAACAGGCCGGTAACAGGAGATCGTGATTATCGGTATGAGCGTGTTTGGGTACCTCGAACGGCCGAGAGGCCACTCCGGGTAAAAGCAGTTCTCGCAGGTGACGTGATGGCGCAGCCAGCGTCGGGGGGATGCCCGCTCACGTGGGCACGCCTGGTGCCGAGGAAGAAGAATGGAGAGCATACGCATGAGCGAAAACATGAGGGCAGGACGCAAGCGGTGGTCGAAGACGCGCTGGACGGTCTCGGCTGCAGCATGTCTGGCTGTGGTCTCAGCCGCAGCGCTCACTGGCTGCAGCTCAGACAGCGGCAGCACGGTGGCCGAGGGGTGCACACCTGCCCACGACGGGCTGACGACGACGACATCAGGAAAACTGTCGGTCGCCGTGGTCGATGCGCCGCCGTACAGCTCGAATGTCACGGGCGGCGGAGCCGAGGGGCTTGAAGTCGAGATTCTCAAGAAGCTCGCCGAAGTCGAGTGCTTGGACATCGCCTACTCGGCGTCCTCATTTGCCGGTGCCGTACCGCTGATCACTCAGCAGAAGAGCGTGGACATCGCGGCTGGCGCATTCTACCCGACAGCCAAGCGCAACGAAGTGGCCGACTTCGTCGGGCCTCTGTACTACGACAACATGTCGATCGCTACCCGCAGCGGAGCGAAGAAGGTCTCAGACCTGGAATCCCTGGGGTCGATCGGAACTGTGGACGGGTTCCTGTGGACTGACGACCTTCGCACCGTGCTTGGAGACAAGATCCGCACGTATGCAAGCTCGACCGAGCTCAGTCAGGACATGCTGAACGGTCGGCTCGATGCCGCAGTCGACTCAGTTGCGACATCGCAGCTGTACTACAAGGATCAGAGTGACATCTCGGTAGAGGTCGCCGAGCCAGATCCGAGAGTCGCTGTCACTGAGAACACGCCGCAGGTGATCTTCCCGGTGTCGAAAGACAACGCGGCGCTTCGTGACGCGCTGATCGCGGATGTCGCGAAGATGCGCGATGACGGCACTATGGCAGATCTCATCAAGTCGTCAGGATTCGATGCCTCGGCGAACATTCCAGCAACTGATTCCACGCTTCGCATCATCAGCTGAGAGTAGATTCATTGGGTGCAGTCGCCGGAAAAGAGGAGAGGCGGCTGCACCGGATGCCACTGACCGCACCGTCGGTGAACCATGGCGGCTGCGGGCCAAACTGTGAGCAGAATTATGAGTCGGGCTGTGAGCAAGGAGTATCAGTGAAGCGAGTGGTGGTCTTCGGCGGACATGGGCATGTCGGCCGAGCAGCGGTTGAGGCACTCCAAAGTGATCATGAGGTAATCGTCGTCGGTCGCAGAACCGATCCGGGGGCTGACGCCAGAGACCCTCAGAGCGTTACGGCGCTCTTCGGTCGGCTGAGCAGGGTTGACGCGGTCGTCGTGGCCCTGGGCGACGTGCCTTTCAAGCCTGTCGTCGAACTCACCGGAGACGACTACCAGCAGGCTTTCGCCGGGAAGGTGCTGCCGCAGGCAAGCATTGTGCGCGCTGCGGTGGAGCATCTCGCCGATGGGGGATCGATCACCCTGACAACCGGAATTCTCGCTCGACAGGCGATTGCGGCGGGTGCCGCGGCAGCAATGGCGAATGGAGCTCTCGAGTCGTTCGTCATCGCAGCGGCTCCGGAGATGCCGCGTGGAATTCGGCTTAACGCGGTCAGCCCCACCGTGCTGGAATCGGCTCCCGAATACTTTGACTCGTTTCCCGGCTTTGTCCCGGTTTCAGATGCAACGGTCGGGCAGGCGTTCAAAAAGTCAGTCGACGGAGTGCAGACCGGGCAGATCTACCGCATCGACTAACCGGCTGGCGTGGCGCCGAGCCGTGCTGCACCTGGGTATGGCTGTCCTCCCGGTGCGAACCGAGCGAGGGCTGCCGGCCTGCTGACAGTACAGTCGCAGGCCGGCAGCTGCTTTGCTAGATTGCTGCGCGTCAGCGCTTCGGCACCCCCAGCTCGCCCGTCACATACTGGGCACGCCCGAACCCGAAGGTCCAGTCATTGGGCGTGTTCTCGAAGTAGCCGAGAAAGACGTCTTCGCCTGCCACTCCGACGGCCGCGAGGTTCTCGGCGATCTTCGCGTAGAGCGCCTGCTTCGCCTCCGGCGTGCGGCCACCCTGCGTGAACACGTGAATCATCACGACGCCGTCGCTGCGCTCGAAGCCCAACCCGGCATCTTCGGCGATGATCTCGCCCGGCTCGTGCTTCGTGATGATCTGGAACCGGTCACGCACCGGGATCTTGTAGACGTCGACGATGGCGCTGTGGATGCTGTCGGCGATGGCACGCACGCTGGCGTCGTCGCGGGTCTTGTTCACGTCGATTCTGACGAGGGGCATGTTGGGGATTCTCTTTCTTTGTGTTCGAACGGATGCGGAATTACGTGAGTGGTGTGCGGCCCGCAGGCGTCAGGGGAGGTGCGCCTGCGGGCCGCGGCTTGAGACGTGTGGCGAATCGTCGGCCACACGCACGGGTCGGAGGTCAGGCCTGAGCGGCCTCGTCGGCGATTGACAGGGTCTCGTCGATGATGTCGAGGCCCTTCTTCAGCTCGTCGGCGGTGATGATCAGGGGAGGCGCGATGTGCACGCGATTGCCGTGCACGACCGGCCACAGGCCCTTCGCGATCGCAGCCTTCTCGATGGCGACCAGCGGGTTGTTCTCTCCGCCGGCCTCGATTGCGGGCAGTGCCTCGCGGGTGGTGCGGTCGCTCACGAGTTCGATCGCTGCGAACAGGCCTTTGACGCGGAACTCGCCGATTGAGGGATGCTTCGCCTGCATCTGCTCGAGCCACGGCAGCAGCACGGTGCTCTCGAGCTCGCGCACATGCTCGAGCAGGTGATCGCGTTCGAACACTTCGAAGGTCTTGACGCCGATGGCTGCGCCGAGCGGGTGCCCCGAGTAGGTGAGGCCGCCTGAGTACTTGCGCTCGTCGAACGTCGCGGCGATGGCGCCGTTCATGATCACGCCGCCCAGGGGCGAGTATCCCGAGTTGACGCCCTTGGCGAAGGTGAGCAGATCCGGTGTCACGTCGAAGCCCTGCACGGCGAAGAGGTAGCCGGTTCGGCCGAAGCCGACCATGACCTCGTCGGCGATGTACTGGATGCCGTACTTGGTCGCGAGCTCGCGAACACCCTGCAGATAGCCGGGCGGTGGCACCAGCACGCCGTTGGTGCCGACGACGGTCTCGAGAATGACGGCCGCGATGGTGTCGGCGCCCTCAGAGAGGATGGTCTGTTCGAGGTGGGCGAGTGCACGCTCGGTCTCTTGCTCCGGGGTCTCGGCGTAGAACGCCGAGCGGTAGGCGAAGGGGCCCCAGAAATGCACGACCGAGGGGTCGGGAACGACAGGCTGCATCGTGCGGCGGCCCTCGCCCGTGAGCGCGATGGCGGTGCCGGTCGCCCCGTGGTAGCTGCGGTAGCTGGCCAGCACCTTGCTGCGGCCGGTGAACTCGCGGGCCAGTCGAACGGCGTTCTCGTTGGCGTCTGCTCCGGCGTTGGTGAAGAACACCTTGCCGTCGTTGATCGGGCCGTTCTGCACGATGAGGCGAGCCAGTTCGCTGCGTTTGTCGTTGGCGAATCCCGGGGCGATGGTCGCGAGGGTCTGAGCCTGGTCGATGATGGCCTGGATGAGATCGGGATGCTGGTGGCCGAGATTCAGGTTTACCAGCTGTGACGCGAAGTCGAGGTATTCGTTGCCGTCGTAATCGCTGAAGTAGACCCCATGCCCGGTCTTCACTGGAATGGGGTGGATCTTCTTCTGCGCCGACCAGGAGTGCAGCACGTAGCGTGCATCCTCTTCGACGACGGTTGCTGCATCGAGCTCAGTCATGAGTGAACCTCTCTGTGTGGTGCATCGCGAGTGGGACAGTGCCTGTGGCGTGCCGGCTGCGCGGGTTGATTGCTGTCAACGATATGAGGCTTGAGGTGCGAGAACGCGCATGATTCCGTTCATCTTCGCACTGTAATGTAGACGATATGCTGCATGTGGGGTGCTGGCAGGGCGAAAAAGCGCGGCAAGTCACGCCACGACAGCGGGGATGAGACCCACCTCGGCATATGAAGGCTGGGTTACAGGGTGCCGTCGGATCGTCCGATGCAGCGCTCACGTGCATGTCAGTCAGAGGAGCAACGCATGAACGCCATCACTCTGCGAGGGCTGCTGCAGCGTCAGGATCTCTCGCTGCAGTTGGTGAGCGCGATCACCGACGAGGGCAACGGCGCGCTCGATCACCCGATTCGATGGGGGTACAGCACCGATCTGCTCGATCCCACCCCGTTCCTGCGAGGCAGCGAGCTCATTCTCACCACAGGGCAGCAGCTGCTGTCGGCATCAGACGTCGAGACCGTGACGCGCGACTATGTCGAGCGCATCGCACGGGGCGGAGCGGTCGGTCTCGTGTACACCCTCGAGCACCCTGACCCCCGATGGGAGGCTGTGCTGCGGCGAAGCTGCGTCGCAGCGGGCATGCCGCTGCTCGAAGCTCCCTTCTCGACCCCCTTCATCAGCATCAGCGAGGCCATCAGCTCCGGCCGTGCGGATCCTGAGCGAGAGAGCCTGCGCAAGGTGCTGCATGCGCAGCACGCCCTCACCCTCGCCTCTCTCGAACGAATGCCCGCACAGGCGCTCGTTCGCGAGCTCGCGCTGCTGCTGGGCTGCTCTGTCTGGCTCTGGGGAGGCGGAGCTCGTCTGCTCGGAGTCGCCCCGGTCGACCCTCCGCCGAGCTGGGTGGCGCCGCTCGTGCGAGATCGGATGCACGATGCCCGGCGTCGCCGCCAGGCGGGACGTGAGGAGCACGACGGTCAGCGCCTGATCATTCACATGCTCAACGCGCCCGAGGGCACCGCACCCATTGGGGCTCTCACCCTGCTGTGGGCCGCACCGGCCGCAGGGCGGCTCGCCAGACGAACGTCGCAGCGGCGCAGCGCCGAGGCGAATGAACGTGATGAGCGCATGATCGTCAATACCGCCGTCGCCATGCTGCAGCTGGCGCTGACCAGCAGACCGCCCGGGGGCGTCGACCATGACGAAGTCGTTCAGCTGGGGCTGCGTGCGCTGCTGACTGACGAAGTGGGCACGGGCCGCGCCCTGCTCGAGCGGTCATTCGCCGACGGAGGTCGACTCGACGCGGGTGCGCACCATTGGCAGCTGGTGTGCTCGGGGCGTGCGCTGGCGACGCGGGGCGAACCTGCGCTCAGCGTTCGCGACGTCGCCGCCGGTGTCTGGGTGACCTTGGTCGCGACGCCGCTGAACGAAGACCCCGACGACACGCTGCGTCGGCTCGCGCGGGTGAACTCGAACGGGCCGGTCGAGAGCGCGGCCCGGCGTGCCCCGGTGGTGGCGGTCGACCTGCCCGCATTCGGTCCGGCGCAGATCCATGGCCTGTCGGCTTCGTTCGCCGCCGCACTCTGGCGATACCGGCGGCTGCCTGACGCGGCAGGGGTGATCGAACGTCTCGATGCCGGCCAGACAGCCGTGCTGCGTGCGCTGTCGACTGATGCGGATGCCGCCGCGGTGCTGCGGCGTGTCGCGACGATGGCCGACCCTGCTTTGGCTGCCACGTTCACCGTCTGGTGCGACTGCATGTACGAATGGCAGGCGGCTGCCGACCGGATGGGTGTGCACCGCAACACCGTGGTGCGTCGCGTGCGCGCCTTGGGGGCCGCACTCGGATGCGACCTGGAGCACGACGCCGACGCCTGTCGCGTCACGTGGCTCGCACTTGCGGTGCAGGCCGAGCTCAGCGGCCCTGCGTCGGCAGAGCCTCGAACGTGAGCGAGGCCGTGGCATGCCCGGCCTTGACGACGATCATGACCTGGTCGTCAAGACGAGGCCGGTGCACTGAGATGGTGCCACGATAGGTGCCTTCGCCATCGGCGACGGGGCGAAGCAGATGCCCGTCGGCCCACACTTGGGCAGCCGTATCGGCGGGCAGTCGCACCTCCACCTGCCAGAATCGTGCGCGCCGTGAGATGCTCACCTCGGGCACCACGTCGGCTGCGGATGCGGGCGTTCGACTCGCCGTGTCGACCTCGATCTGGTCGCTCGGCAGGGTCGGAGTGAGGAATGCAGGCTCGCGTCGCTGTGTCGCCTGCTCGTAAGCCCAGGCGGCATCGATCAGATGGTCGTCGCTGTACGCCGCCCCGGCGAAGGTGAGCCCGACAGGCATGCGAATGTCGGCCATGACGCCCATCGGCACGGTGACCGTCGGAATGCCCAGGTGACGAATCACCCGATTGCCGTTGGAATACGCCACGCCGTTTCGCGACGCCGACTGCAGACTCTCGGGGCGTGTGAACAGGTCGTCTCGGCCCACGTCTCCTGCGGCGGGAAACACGACGAAGTCGAGTTCCAGCTGCGCCATCCACGTCTCGAAGTCGTCTTTGCGCGCCTGCTCGAGTCCGTTCAGCAGATGATCGAGCTCGGGCACATCGTCGTAGCTCTGCGGCAGGCCCTGCTTGACGAACTCGGCGAGTCGCTGCCAGTCGAAGCCGCCGCGCGTGCGAGTGACCCAGAGCGGCACCGGCTCGTCCTCCAACGGGAAGACATCGTCGCCGTCGACATCGGCCCAAGTGCTGAGGTCGGGATCGTCGTTCGTGCGCAGAAAGGCGTCGAGAGCCATCGCTGTCAGGGTGTCGCCCTCGATGGCGCGCCAGCTCGCAGGCACCAGCCCTCGTTCCGGCAGCCCGCGAGCTCCTGGACGGTCTTCTTCGTAGTTCGAGACGACCGGAAAGTCGACCTCGACCACCTCGGCGCCGAGGTCGCGCAGATCGTCGGCGGCACGATCCCACAGTGCGCGAACCGAGTCGCGAATCGCCGGAGCATCGGTCGTTGTGTCATCCTCGCCGATGTACAGCTTCGGTACGCCGATGCGCACGCCTCGCAGATCTGTGGGGCGCTCGCGTGCCGACGGGTGGTCGAAGACCTCCTTCGGCGAGGGCAGCGCCACGGCGCTCTGTTGACGCCAGAAGTCGCCCGTCGTATCGGGGTCTTCGACGGCGAGCACATCGAGCAGTAGCAGCAGATCGTGCACCGACCGAGTGTGTGGAACCACGACGTCGCAGGTCGGACGCAGCGGCCAGTTGCCGCGCAGTGACAGCACGCCGCGAGACGGCGTATACGCCACCAGGGCGTTGTTCGATGCAGGCGAGCGGCCCGACGACACGGTCTCTTCGCCCATGCCGAAGGCGCACATGCTCGAAGCCGTTGCGGTGCCCGAGCCGTTCGACGACCCTGAGCCGTAGGCTGCGGTCAGATACTCGGGATGGTAGGGGCTGCGTGCGTAGTCGTAGACCCCGGGCTGGATGCCTCCGGCGGCCATCGGCGGCATGTTCGTCTTGCCGAGAAGCACCGCACCGGCCGCTCGCAGCTGTGCGACCGAGGCGGCATCCTCAGTCGCGATCAGATCTACCAGTGCGGGACTGCCCGAGGCGACGGTCAGCCCTTTGGCCTTGTAACTGTCTTTGATCGTGAAGGGGATGCCTTCGAGGGGCCCTGCGACCCCCTTGCTTCGGCGGAGGTCTGATGCCTCTGCCTCGGCGAGGCAGTTCGGGTTGAGCACCGGGACGGCGTGCAGACACGGGCCGGTGCGGTCGTAGTAGGCGATGCGGTTGAGATAGGCGCAGACCAGATCGACGCTGCTCACCTCCCCACTGCTCAGCGCGGCGAGCAGTTCGGCGATGCTTTTCTCGACGATGTCGAAACGGGTCATGGGCGTGTGCCTTTCAACGATGGGTGGTGGTGAGGTCGGATGCCGTGCGGCGCGCCGAGCGCGTCAGTCGGGGTCAGAGCGCCGGGCGGCGACCGGCCCAGGGGCGGACCGATTCGACGGCGGCTCCGATCATGAAGGCGTCGTTCTGCGCATAGGGGTGCGCCACGATCTGCAGGCCGGTGGGTACGCCTGCGTCGCCGATGCCGGTCGGCACCGCAAGCACGGGGCAGCGGTTGTTGATGTTGAACGGCACGGCCATCTGCTGCTGCCAGTAATGGCGGCCATGCTCGTCGACCGAGTTGATCGGAGCCTGCGCAGGCAGCGCTGTTCGCGCCGTGACCGGTGCGAGCAGGGCGATCGCGCCGTTCATCATGGCGCTCAGCTCGTCTCGAACGGCCGTTTCGCGACGCAGCGTCTCGTGCAGCGGGATGCGCGCCGCGGTTGCGAGCGCGTGCTCCACGAACTGCGTGATGTATGGAGACACTGCGGCGTGTGCACGGTCGATCTCGTCGCTCATCGACGGAGCGAGCATGTGCCCGTAGTGGGCGAAGGCGAGCTCCATCAGCGCATCGGCGTGCCAGGCGGGCTCGCGCTCGACGACGTCGACGCCGAAGTTCGCCAGGGCCTCAGCCGTGGCATGCAGCTCGCGAAGGGTGTCGGCGTCGACGTCGTAGTCGCCCAGGCGCGAGCTGAGCACCACACGACGGCCGGCGAGCTGCGCCTGCAGCTCGGCTGAGTCGCCCGGAAGCGCGGGGACCGGCGTCGACGGTATCGAGAGTTGGTCTGCCGCATGCTGCCCGGCGATCACGTTGTGCATCACGCGCACATCGTCGACGGTTCGTCCCATGGCGCTGTCGCTCCGGTACCAGTCCATGCTCGAGGGCTGCAGACCTGGTACGACGCCGTATGGCGCCTTGTACCCCACGATGCCGCAGTAGCAGGCCGGAATGCGCGTCGAGCCTCCGATGTCCGAGCCCGTCGCGAGCGGGGCGTATCCGGCGGCGAGCGCCGCTCCAGACCCGCCGGATGAGCCGCCCGGGGTGCACTCGCTGTTCCACGGGTTACGCGTGACGCCCCACTGTCGTGACTCGGTGACGGTCGCGGCGCAGAACTCCGGCACCGTCGAACGAACGATCGGCACGGCGCCGGCCGCGATGAGTCGCTCGACGATCGGATGGTCAGCGGTGGGCGTCTCGGCCAGCTCGATGACGCCCTGGGTCAGCGCGTGACCTGCCAGCGCATGCTTCTCTTTCAGAATGACCGGCACCCCCAACAGGGGCTGTGACGCGAGACTGCTCGTCTTCGCGGCCTCGGCATCCACGTGATCGGCATTCACGTGATCGGCCTGACCGCCGTCAGCCTGTGCGTAGCGTCGGTCGGCTTCGGCCGCTCGCGCTCGAGCCGAATCGGCGAGCACCTCGGTGACTGCGTTCAGCTGCGGTTCGAGACGGTCGACACGCTGCAGCAGAGTGTCGACGACGGTCGAAGGCCGCAGCGCTCCGCTGCGATAGGCCCGCACCAGATCTGCCGCGCCTGCTGCGGCTATCTGTGCCTCGTCGGCTAGGGACGTGCGGCCGACCGCCGTTCCTTCGTGCGATGACGCGATGTGCGACGCCGCAGGCTCAGCAGATCTGGAATCACTCATGAGGTCATGCCTCCAAATCAGCGATCAGCGGTGCACGGGTCGCAGACGGTCGTGCGGCCCCGCGATCCTGCGGCCATGCCGGGCGCACAGCCGGGCCGGTGGCGGCAGACACCGCCAGCATCACGATGATGTTGATGACCAGGGCGACGACGCCGATGTTCAGACCGAAGATGCCGATCTTGCCGAACGTGCAGACGATGACGACTGTCTCTGAGACGATCAGACCCGCGATCAGGCCCCGGGCGTTCACGAACTTCTGCCGTGTCACCGAGAGCACGTTCGAGGGAGCGAGCTGGGCCAGCCCCGCATAGGTGAGCAGATAGAGGTTCGCCATGAGATCGGGCCGTGAGAGCGCAAGGCCGAGCGACAGGAGGAGGATCACCCCGGAGGAGACGCGACCGACGAGCAGTTTGCGCTCTTCGCTGATGCCCGTCGGCGTGAGGTTCGACGAGACGAGCGTGGCGATCGCCAGCACACAGTGCGCTGCGGGAACGATGGCACAGGCGAGACCCGAGATGATCACGAGGCCCATGAGCCACCCGGGCAGCGAGTCCGACGCCAGGGTGAGAATCGCGGAGTTCTCTTCGCCCTTGTTGATCTGCAGGTGGCTGACGGCGAAGAAGCCGAGCACGATCGGAATGAACGTTGCGAGGGTGTAAAGGGGCAGCATGATGTGGTTCTTCGAGACTGCACGAGACTTGTTCGCAGCCAGCACCGCCGGCCAGCTCTCGGGAAGAGTCATCGCGCCGAGCCCGATGCCGCTGATGATCACGCTCGAGACGAACCAGACGATCCCGTAGGTCTGCGTTCCCGGGCTGACCACAAGCAGCTTCTCGGCGTTGGTCATCACGTCGGCCATCACGTCACCCGCGTGGTACGTCGCAAGGGAGCCGATCAGGATGATCACCAGAGCGACCACCATCGCGACGTCTTTGAAGTATGCGGTCAGTGCGACGCCGCGCAGGCCCGCCCACGAGACGAAGAGCAGAATCAGCACGGTGGCAACGATCATGCTGAGCGTGCCGGCCTGCTTGTACCCGGTGCCGAACGACACCATGGTTCCGAGCCCGACGATCTGCACCTGCACGATCGGCATGAAGAAGACCACCGCGAGGAATGCGACCAGGCGCCCGAGGAAGGGACTGGAGAACTGATGGCCGACCATGTCTGCGTTGGTGTGGTAGTTGAAGACCTTGCCGAGCTTCCACACGATCGGGCCGAGCAGGAACATGCCGATGTAGCCGATGACGAGGTAAGCCGGCAGGTAGGCGGCAGAGACCCCGCCGAGCACCGTGAGGCCGGACATTCCGAGGAACGTGAAGCTGGTGAAGATCGCGCCCGCCTGCAGAAAGAAGGTGGTCAGCGAACTCATGCCGCGGTCGCCGATCGACCAGCCGCTGTTGGTGTTCAGCGACCTTCGTCGACCGAGGAAGCCGAGCGTCGCGATGACGGCGAGACCGAGAACTGTTGCGAAGATCATGCGTGGGGCTCCTGTTCGGCAGTGTCTGCGATGGTGTCGTCGAGCTCAGGCTCGCTGCGGTACAGCATCGACAGGATGAGCGTGGTGGCGATCGCCCAGCCGCCGACCCAGAAGAGGATCGGTGGGAGGCCGAGCATGCTCGCCGGAGTGTTGATGAACGGGAAGAACGGAGTGAGGACCAAGGCGGCGATCGGCAGGATCAGCGCCAGGTGCGCTTTCGTGAGATGCATGGTGGGTTCCTGGGCTTTCTCATCTGTGCTGCGTGATTGCTGACGAACTTACGGGCCTGGCCGGAGGGGAATCTGGACGCTTTGTTCGGATTCACTGCCCTGACACGCCGAAATGTCCAGTGAGAAGACTCCATGCCTACGGATCAGGGGTTCGTCAAACGGCACCTCTGAACACCTGTTACGGGAGCTTTACACCGTCGAAACAATTCACACCGTACGGTGTGCCCCATGACCCTGTGCATCAGCGACGTGATCTCACATTTCGCCAGACAGCTGCAGCCAATCGTCGGCAGTGCAGCTCCGGAGTGGCAGCAGGCGATGCACTGCCCTGTTCGATGGACGACATACACCAACCTGATCGACCCGGCTCCGTATCTGAGAGCGGGAGAGCTGGTGCTCACCACGGGGCCGATTCCTGGCGCCGCAGACGATGATTCGAGCGCATCGGGATCAGCGGAGGACGGCATCCGCCGATCTGCGACTCTGCAGGGGACTCAGGCCCGGGAGTACGTTCGGCGTCTTCGAGAAGTCGGTGCTGCCGGAATCGTGGTCGGCCCGGTGCATCCGGACGGAGGCGACACGTCGTCGGGGGAGCACGAACAGGCGAGACGGCTGTTCGAGAGCCAGTGGCACGACCTGATCGACGCCTGTGCTGCGCAGGGGATGCCGCTGCTCTGGGGCAGGAACACCGTGTTCATCGAGTTCGCACGCGAGCTCGGCGCCCTGATCAGAGCCGATGAGCATCGAACTGATGCCTGGCTCACCGGCGCGCAGCAGCGCATCACCGACGCTGCGCTGACCGATGGAGGCCCGGCCGCTGTGGTCGAGCAGCTGGCCGAAGAGCTCGGATCGTGGGTGGTGTGCTTCGACGACATGGCACGTGCCCGGTATCGTTCAGCTCGTGCCGACGACCTGACCGGGGCACAGCTCGAGGCCCTGCAGTCGGCGGCCGCTCGTGTGCTCGGCAGCGGTCTCAGAGGTGCGATGCGCCTCGACGTGAGCGATGTGCAGGGAGAGCTTCAGACGCTGGGCCCCTCGCACGGGCTCGTCGGAGTGGTGGCAGTCGGCACTGTCGACTGGGCGGACGCCGACCGTCGCGACGCAGGCAGGCATCTTCTCTCGAGAGCCCGCGCACTGCTGTCGCTGTCGTTGGTGCGCACACAGGAGGTGCGTCGGGCCGAGTCCGGGCTGAGTGCAGCAGTGCTGCGGCTGCTGCTCAGCGGCGCGGTCGAGGCGGCGCACCACACCGCGGCGTCGTTCTCACCGCTGCCCGACTCCCCAGTCGTCGTCGTTGCCGGATGCTCGAACACCATGTCGGTCGACCAGGTGGCGAGCCTGCTCGGGCGTGCGCATCGTGGCACACGCTCGCTGACGACGGTGCACGAGGGAACAGTTCTGCTGGTCGTCGCATCCCACGATCTCAACGTCGACGGTGACACTCACGAAGACCTGCGCCTCGGGGTCTCTCAGCCGGTGCTCTACGACTCGATGAGCGGCGGCCTCGATCAGGCGATGGATGCGCTTCGACGAGCGCTCGCGGGCGATCAGCCGACAGTGCGCTACGAGCCGGCGGTGCTGGACGATGTGCTCACCGCCGTGCAGCGGGTGCCGGGCATGGAAGACCTTGCCCGCAGCCTGCTGCAGCCACTCATCGATGTCGACCGCGGTCGGTCAGACGCGCTTCTCGAGACCCTGCGTGTGTGGCTCGAGACCGGGGGACAGTGGGAGGCGGCATCGGCGCGGCTGCAGGTGCATCGTCACACACTGCGAGCCCGCATCGAGAAGTGCGCGCGGGTGCTCGATGTGGATCTGCGCGATCCGAAGGTGCGACACGAACTGTGGCTCGCGCTGCAGGCGCTGTCTGAGTGATGTGGCGCACCCGGCGTTCACCGCACGAGAGCGATGCATGCTCCGCCGCTGATCAGCGCGCTGCCGACCTCTGCCTCGCGGTGCAGCACCCCCGCGCACGGCGCGAGCACCTGTGTCTCCATCTTCATCGCCTCCATGACGGCGAGCACCTCGCCTTCGGCGACCGACGCTCCGTCTTCCGCCTTCCACGCGACGAGCGTTCCGGTGATCGGCGCGCACACCGCACCGGGCTCGTTCGAGCCGACGCCGTCGGCTGCGGCATCCGCGGCGGATGCACTGGCTGCGACCGCCTCGCCGCCGGGGCCGCTCTGCAGCACGGCGGCCGCAGAGACTCCGCCTGCCAGCGAGCCGACCAGCTGTGCCGGAAGCCCGAGCTCGACACGGCGACCGTCGAGCTCGATCCAGGTGCGTGTCAGCGGTTCGCTCGGCATCGGGTCAGAGAAAGGCTGGTGCAGCTCGTCGAGCCAGGAGCATTCGGTCTCGATCCACCTCGTGTGCACCGCGAAGTCGTCAGCATCGGCGGCGGCGAACGCTGGATCGTCGACGACGCGCCGGTCGAAGTCCAGCAGCGTCGGCACACCGTCGACCTGGAACTCCCGCAGCGCCTGGCGGGCCTTGCGCAGTGCCTCGTCGCGATCGGCACCCCAGACCACGAGCTTCGCCAGCAGCGAGTCGTACAGCCCGCTCACCACACTGCCTGCGACGACCCCGGAGTCGAGACGCACGCCCTCGCCACCCGGAGCGTCGAAACGGCTGATGCGCCCGGGTGCCGGCAGAAACCCACGCCCGGCGTCTTCGGCGTTGATGCGGAACTCGAAGGCATGGCCCCGTGGCAGCGGAGTCTGGTCGATCTCGAGCGGCAGCCCGTCGGCGACTCGCAGCTGCTGTCGCACCAGATCGACGCCGCTGGTCAGCTCGGTGATCGGATGCTCGACCTGCAGGCGGGTGTTCACTTCGAGAAACGAGACCGTGCCGTTCGCCCCGACCAGGAACTCGACCGTGCCGGCGCTGACATAGTCTGCGGCCTCGCAGATGCGCTTCGCCGCCGACTCGATCGCGCTGCGCTGCTCGTCGGTGAGGAACGGCGCCGGTGCCTCTTCGACGACTTTCTGATTGCGTCGCTGCAGTGAGCAGTCACGAGTGCCGACCACGACGACGTGACCGTCGGCGTCGCCGACGACCTGCGCTTCGACGTGTCGCGGGTGTGGCACGTACTGTTCGATGAAGCATTCTCCGCGGCCGAACGCGGCGACCGCCTCTCGTTCGGCCGACTCGAACTGGTCGACCACCTCGTCGAGTCTCCAAGCCACCTTCAGGCCTCGTCCGCCGCCTCCGAACGCGGCTTTGATCGCGATCGGCAGACCGTGCTGCTGTGCGAACGCCAGCGCCTCGGCTCCGTCGGCGACCGGCCCGGGAGTGCCTTCGACGAGTGGGGCCCCGACCGAGGAGGCCAGCTGGCGAGCGGTCACCTTGTCGCCGAGCGAGCGGATCGTCTGCGGCCGCGGGCCGATCCAGACGAGTCCTGCGTCGATGACGGCCTGAGCGAAGTCGGCGTTCTCTGACAGAAAGCCGTAACCGGGGTGCACGGCGTCAGCATGCGCACGTCGGGCGACGTCGATGAGTGCGTCGATGTCGAGGTACGTGTCAGCGGCAGTGGCCCCGGGCAGGGCATAGGCCTCGTCGGCGACGCGGGTGTGCAGCGCATCGGCATCGGGGTCGGAGTACACCGCGATCGAGGTCACTCCATAGGCGGCGCAGCCTCGAGCGATGCGCACGGCGATCTCGCCGCGGTTGGCGATGAGCACTCTGCTGATCATGTTCAGTTCTCCTTCGTGAGAGATGCGTCGTCGGCGGCGGATGCCTGCCCCGGAGGGGCGGTGACCGCACGAAAGCGAATGCTGGCGCCGATCGGCACCTGCCCGGCGAGATTGAGGTGATACGAGGCGACCGAGCCGATGACGGGGTAGCCGCCGGTCAGCGGGTGATCGGCCATGAACAGCACCGGCTGCCCGTTGGGCGGCACCTGCAGAGCACCAGAGGAGGTGCCCTCAGACTCGAGCTCTCGGTGGTCGCGGCGCTCCAGCGGCGTCGGCCCGTGCAGGCGCAGACCGACGCGGTTCGACTGCGCCGTGACCTCCCACTGCTGATCGAAGAGTGCCTGCACCGCGTCATCGGCGAACATCTCGGTACGCGGCCCGAGCACCACATCGAGAGTGACCACGTCGCCCGGGGCGGGCAGACGGCTGTGCAGAGTGTCGTCGGGTGCATCCGCACCCCAGATCTGTGCGACCGCAGCGACCGCGGCACGGCGCACCGGCAGCACGTCACCGGCGCGCAGAGGCTTCGGGCCAAGGCCCGAGAGCACATCGGTCGAGAGGCTGTCGAGCACCGGGGCGACGGCGAACCCACCGCGTACGCCGACGTATGCGACGCTGCCGCGCGTGGGAAAGCCGAGCTCGAGCGTCTCGCCGTCGCGCAGAGCGAAGGCCTGCAGCTCGGGAGCCGAGCGGGGAGCCTGCATCCGGGCTGCTGGGCGTTCAGCGCCCGTCTCCGGCGTCGACGCGGGGCGGACGGTGGCCGACACCTGCGCGCCGGTGACGGCGAGCACCAGTTCGCCGATCGCTCGCAGTCGCAGACCGCCGTGCGTCTCGATGCCTGCGGCATCGGAGGAGTTGCCGACGAGACGGGCCGCCAATCGGGCGCTGTCATGATCGAGAGCACCGGAACGTGAGACGCCGAGATCGGCGTGTCCCGGTCGCCCCAGATCCTGCAGCGTCGAGCCGAGCCCGGGCTCGACGACCTCCAGTGCGGTTCGCAACCCGCTGTCCTCGCCTGCGATGGCAGAGGTCTGGGGTGCAGTCGGCTGCTGCCGCGTCGATCTCTCGGCCTCGACGAAGCGCACGCGCATGCCGGGGCGCAGGGTCGCGGGAGGATCCAGGCGCAGATCGAACATCGGCAGCTCGGTGGTGCCGATGATCTGCCAGCCGCCGGGGCTGACGCGCGGATAGATCCCGCTGTACGTACCGGCCAGACCGACGGCTCCGGCGGGAATGGCAGTGCGGGGGATGCTCCGGCGCGGCACGTTCAGCCTCGGGTCGCCGCCGACCAGATAGCTGAAGCCGGGAGCGAAACCGGTGAACGCGACGGTGTAGGTCGAGGCGGTGTGCATGGCGATGACGTCTTCAGGAGTGACGCCGAGCAGATCCGCCACCTCGGCGAGGTCGTCTCCGTCATAGCTGACCGGCACCTGGACGATCTCTCCGTCGGCACCGAGCGGCGCGCTCACGTCGCGTTCCAGCAGCAGCGCGGTGAGCTCGGCGGCATCGATGCGGGTCGGATGAAAACGCACGAGCACCGTGCGGGCGGCAGGAACGAGCTCGTGCACTCCCGCAATCGGATCGTCCAGCAGCGACTGGTTGAGAGCCACCGCCTGCGAGAGCTCGTCCAGCTCGACTAACAGCACATCGGTGTTGACCGGCAGCACGCGCATCTCAGACCTCGTATGTCGTGTCGGAGACGTCTGAGACGAACATGTATCCCGGGGCGTGCGTGATCGCGAACGGAAGTCGCGAGGCCATGACGGCCGCCTGCGGAGTGACGCCGCACGCCCAGAACACCGGCACCTCGCCGTCATGCACGGGCACTGCATCGCCGAAGTCGGGTCGCGCCAGATCGGAGATGCCCAGGCCGGCCGGGTCGCCGACGTGCACGGGCGAGCCGTGCACCGCCGGATAGCGACCCGAGATCATCGCCGCCTCGGCCACTCGATCCGACGGGATCGGCCGCATCGACACGACCATCTCGCCGTGGAAGGCCCCCGAGGGGCGACACTGCCGATTCGTGCGATACATGGGAACGTTCGTTCCCTCTGCGATGTGCCGAACCTCGATGCCCGCCCGCTGCAGCGGCGTCTCGAAGGTGAAGCTGCAGCCGATGAGAAATGCGACCAGATCAGGGTGCTCCGCCCAGGCCTCCGTCGCATCGGTCGGCTCGTCGACCAGCTCGCCGTCGCGCCACACCCGATACTTCGGAAGGTCGGTGCGCAGATCGGCGGTCGGCGCCAGTACCGTGCGAGGCGAGCCGGGATCGGTCACGTCGAGCACCGGGCACGGCTTCGGGTTGCGCTGGGCGAAGAGCAGAAAATCGTAGGCGTACTCGCGTGGCACGGCCAGCAGGTTCGCCTGCGCCATGCCCGGGGCGACGCCGGCGGTGGGCAGGCACTCGCCGGCGCGGTAGCGCTCGCGGGCGGTTCGGGCTTCGAGCTGCGCGGATGCGATGGGGGAATTCATGCGGCCTCCTCGGTGTCAAGCGTGGAACGAACGGCAATTCCTTCGTGCTGTAAGCGGTCACGAATCGCCCGGGCCATGTCGAGAGCACCCGGCGAGTCGCTGTGCACGCAGACCGATTCGGCATCGAGATGGAGCCGGCTGCCGTCGACGGCGATCAGCGTGCCGGTCTCGGCGAGACGAACGATGCGATCGGCCACGGCATCCGCATCACTCAGGACGGCACCGGGCTCGCGACGTGAGACGAGCGTGCCATCGGGCTGGTAGCCCCGGTCGGCGAAGGCTTCGGCGATCACCCGGAGGCCGGCTTCGTCGGCGACACGGGCGAAGACCGAGCCGGCCAGTGCCATCACGGCCAGGTCTGAGTCGTACTCGCGGATCGCCTCGACCACAGCCGCCGCCTGCACCGGATCGACGGCGATGCGGTTGTAGAGCCCGCCATGCGGCTTGACGTAGCGCATGCGCCCGCCGGCCGAACGCGTGATGCCGTCGAGCGCGGCGATCTGATAGAGCACGTCGGCGGTCAGCTCCGGCGAGGCGACATCCATCGCGCGACGCCCGAAGCCGGCGAGATCTCGGTATGCAGGGTGGGCGCCGATGACGACGCCTCGGCCGACGGCCGACTTCGTCGTGTTCATGAGACCGATCGGGTCGCCGGCGTGAAAGCCGCAGGCGATGTTCGCGCTGGTGACGATGTCGAGCATGGCGTCGTCGTCACCGAGCGACCACCGGCCGAAGCCTTCGCCCATGTCGCTGTTGAGGTCTATTGCTGTCATGATGCTCCAATTCTGCGCCCGAAGTCTCGACGACGGGCGGTGCAGGTGTGGTGCTGCGGTGATGATGCTGCGAGGTCACCGCGGTGATGGAGGGCCGGCGGGCGCTCCGGGGAGGGGAGAGCACCCACCGGCCCGGTCTGATGCCGGGTCTGAGCAATCAGGCTACGAGAGGCCGAGCAGAGCGAAGATCGGCTGGATCGACGAGATGCCCATCCACCAGGTGAAGACGCAGACGAGCGCTCCGAGGATGAGCAGCCAGATCGGGTAGCGGTAGTTGCCGAGCAGATCGCGCCGGGCGAAGCCGATGTAGATCATCAGCGTGAGGCCGATGGGCAGGATCAGTCCGTTGAAACCGCCGGCGAAGACCAGCAGTGCTGCCGGAGCCGTGCCGAGCAGCAGGTAGACGACCAGCGAGACGGCGATGAAGCCGATCGTGGTGATGTTGCGCAGACGCGGTTCGAGGAACTTCGGGCTGAAGACGTTGAAGAATGACACCGAGGTGTACGCGGCGCCGATGGTCGACGTCGTGCCGGCCGCCCAGAAGATGACACCGAAGATGCGGAACCCCCATTCGCCGAGCGCGACCTGGAAGGCCTGCGCGGCGGGGTTGGCGGTGTGACTTGCGAGATCGATCGTGACTCCGCTGGCTGCGACGCCGAGAATGGCGAGGAACAGCAGGTAGCGGATGACGCCGGTGATGGTGACGCCCCAGAACGATGCCGTGCTGATGGCTTTGATGTTCTCGCTGCCGGTGATCTTCGCATCGAGCAGGCGATGCGCGCCGGCGTAGGTGATGTAGCCGCCGATGGTGCCACCGACGATCGTGGTCAGTGCGGCGAGGTTGACGTTGTCGGGCATCACGGTCTCGGTGAGCGCGTGGCCGACGGGCGGCTGCACGACGAAGAGCACGACCACCACGATGGCGACCTTGACCGCGGCGAGCGCGATCACCACTCGATCCATCACCTTTCCGGCGCGTTTGTACAGAAAGATGCCGATCGCCAAGAGCGCGCCGATGAGCCCGCCGATCTTCGGGTCAAGCCCGATCGCGGCGTTCAGCCCGAGGCCGATGCCGGCGATGTTGCCGATGTTGAACACGAGCCCGCCGAAGATGACCAGCACGGCGAGCACGTAGCCGGTGCCCGGAATGGCGGCGTTGGCGAGCTCTCCGGCGGTCTTGCCCGAGAGCCCGATGATGCGCCAGACGTTCAGCTGCACGATGAAGTCGATGACGATCGACAGCAGGATGCCGAATCCGAAGGCTGCGCCGAGCTGCACGGTGAAGGTCGCCGTCTGCGTGATGAAGCCGGGGCCGACTGCAGACATGGCCATCAGGAAGACCGCGCCGATCAGGGAGCTTCGGCGTTCTTTCAGAAACTGAGCGGTCTGGCTGCCCTTCGAGGCAGAAGGACTGACGCTCGATGATGAGGGCTCTCGGGTTTCCGACCCGGGAGAGGTCTCTGCGCTCATGGTGCTCCATTCGAACAGGCGGGCGTCGGCCCGCGGTCATCGTTGACTGTGCGATATCGTACAGGTTGTTCAACAAAGAGCATGAACACTTGAAATATGATCGGAGTTTCGTTCATGTTACAAGTAGGTGAAGTGAACAATTACCGACCGGTTCAGGCCGAATGCATTGAGCGTGTCACCATGGGGCAGCCGGGAGCCGAAACGGGGCGGGTAGAATTTCTGCTGTGACCCAAGCGCTCCCACTCTCCGTGCCTGAGAAGGCGGCGCAGGCTCTGCGTGTGCTGATCACCGACGGCGAGGTCTCGCCGGGAGACAAGCTTCCAGAGGCCGATCTGGCCGAGCGGCTGGGCGTGTCTCGGAACACACTGCGAGAGGTCTTCCGCCTGCTCGCTCGCGAGCGCCTGGTCGAGCACGTTCCCAACCGCGGGGTGTTCGTCAGCCGCCCCGGTCTTCCCGAGGTCTTCGACGTCTTCCGGGTGCGGCAGCTGATCGAACCCGAGGCGATCGCCGGTGCCGCACCGGGGCATCCGTCGCTCGAGCGCATGAGAGACTGCGTGCTGCGTGCTCGAGCCGCGGCCGAGGCCGACGACTGGCGCGCTGTCGGCACGGCCGATGTGACGTTTCACGAGGCGGTGATCGCCCTCGCCGACAGCCCGATACTCGCAGACCTGTATCGGTCGCTCGCCGCGCAGCTGCGGCTGATGTTCGGGCTGATCGGCAGCCCGCGCTACATGCATGAGCAGTACATCGACCGCAATGAGCAGATCGTCGGCCTGATTCAGCGAGGCGACTCTGCGAGTGCGGCGCAAGAGATGCGCGCATACCTGCACGACGCCCAAGAGCAGATCGTCAACGCCTACGTCTCCGGGCGAGTCTCCTCAGTCTGAGCCTCACCGCGTCTTCGCCAGCTGAGGCGCGAGCCCGATGTAGGTCTCGGGGCGCAGAGCGAGCAGACGCTGCTTCGCCTCGTCGCCGATGTCGAGGCCCTGTACGAACTCTTCGAGATCGGCCTGACCGATGCGATGCCCGCGAGTGAGCCCTTTGAGCAGCGTGTAGGGGTCGTCGATCTTCGAGCGACCGGCTGCGACCTCGGCGCGGATCACGGTCTGGATGGCCTCGGCGAGCACCTCCCAGTTGTGGTCGAGATCGTCGAGCAGTGTCGGCGCGGCCAGCTCGACCGTGTTCAGCCCCTTGGCGACGTTGTCGAGTGCGAGCAGCGAGTGCCCGAACGCCACGCCGATGTTGCGCTGCGTCGTCGAGTCGGTGAGGTCGCGCTGCATGCGGCTGGTGATGAGCGTCTGAGCGAGTGATGAGAGCAGCGCGTTCGAGAGCTCGAGGTTGGCTTCGGCGTTCTCGAAGCGAATCGGATTGACCTTGTGCGGCATGGTCGATGACCCGACCTCTCCTGCGACCGGGATCTGATGGAAGTACCCCATCGAGATGTACGTCCAGAAGTCGGTGGCGAGGTTGTGCAGGATGCCGTTGAAGTGCTCGACCGTCGAGTAGAGCTCGGCCTGCCAGTCGTGCGACTCGATCTGCGTGGTCAGCGGGTTCCAGGTGAGGCCCAGGCCCTCGACGAAGTCGCGTGAGACGTCGGGCCAGTCGGCACTCGGGTCGGCGACCACGTGCGCGGCGTAGGTGCCCGTCGCGCCGTTGAACTTGCCCAGATACTGCTGTTCGCGCACATGCCCCAGCTGGCGACGCAGGCGGTGGGTGAACACTGCCAGCTCTTTGCCCATCGTGGTCGGCGTCGCCGGCTGCCCGTGCGTGTGGGCGAGCAGGGGCACGTCGCCGTAGCGCTCGGCGAGCTCCGCGATCTGGGCGACCACGGCATCCGCCTTCGGCAGCCACACCTCGCGCACCGCGTCGCGCACGATCACGGCGTAGGAGAGGTTGTTGATGTCTTCGCTGGTGCAGGCGATGTGCACCAGCTCGGCGCGATCTGCCAGCCCCAGGGCAGGCAGATGCTGGCGGATGAACACCTCGACGCTCTTCACATCGTGCTTCTTGACGGCCTCGAGCTTGGCGAGCTCGTCGATGCTGTTCTGATCGAAGTCGGTGACCAGTGCTCGCAGACCGGCCTTCTGCTCCGCGGTGAGCGGGCTGGTGCCGAACAGGCCGTTGTCGGTCAGAAAGATCAGCCATTCGACCTCGATGTGCACGCGCGCGCGGTTCAGGCCCGCCTCGCTGAGGTACTCGCCGAGGCCGCTGACGGCCTTCTGGTAGCGGCCGTCGAGAGGGCTGAGTGGCTGGTGGTCGAGAGTGCTCACGGTAACTCCTGCGAAGTGGTGTGGTCGCGTGCGGCGTACCGCACATCATGGCTAAGTCTACCCGGGGGTGGTGCGTTGCTCGGGAGGGCATGTGTCGTCGCGATCGCGCGCCGTCTGTATATGCAGATGTGAAATCAGGTGGAAATTCCGTCGATATCCTCGAGCAACTTTTAAGCCATAAGTTTCAAATGTCCAAAATCGATGGTTTGGAATCGTCGTGCAGATGAAGTCTTTGAACGGTAATGAGGAGTGGAATCTATGAAGTCCGAAATGACGAAACGATTCAAGGGCTGGACGAGTATCGTCTCAATTCTTGCGGTCAGTGGAGCGCTCTTAGCCGGTTGCTCAGGCACTTCAGAGAGTCAGACAAGCAGTGATGGAGATACGATTCCCAATGTGTCGTTGGACGGGGTGCAAAAGAGCGAGCAGCTCAGTGCTAGGGTCCCAAGTGACATTGCTGCAAGAGGGAAACTGATTGTTGGCTCTGATACCACCTTTGCTCCAGCAGAGTTCCTAGCGGGACCAGATGGTAACACGCCCGTAGGATTTGACGTGGATCTTTCAAACGCGATCGCAAAAAAACTGGGCTTGGATCTTGATTTTCAGAGCGCCAATTTTGATTCCATTCTTCCTGCACTAGGAACAAAATACGACATTGGTGCTTCAGCATTTTACATAACGAAGAAACGCCTCGAGGCAGTCAATATGGTCTCGTACCAGAAGGGAGGGTCGACTCTCCTAGTGAAGGCGGGAAACCCGCACGGACTGACTCTAGACAACCTATGCGGTCAGACCATTGCTGTGCAGACTGGTTCGACACAACTAGACGACCTCCAGGAATTCTCGAAGAAATGTCAGGATTCCGGTGAGCAAGCGATCGATGCAATCGAGCTGAAGACAAATGCTGAAGCTATTACACGCCTCAGTACGGATGGTGCAGTCGGAGTGCTCAGTGGCCAAACGCTGCTTGGGTATGCCGCGACACAGAGTCATGGTCAGCTGGAGACAATCGATGCGACTTACAATGCAGGAATTGATGGTATTGCAGTAGCGAAGTCGGACACCGAATTTGCGCAGCTAATTGCCGACACAATCAACGAACTGATCAATGATGGAACGTACGCACAGATCATGTCGGCTTGGGGGCAAAAGGGCTTAGTGGAACGCGCAGATGTAAATCCAGAGACATCGATGTGAGTAGGGTGTAAGTAATGTCCGACGAGTCTATGATATCGACCGCGAGTCTTCTCAAGAACCGCAGAGTACAATCCGTTCTGACCTCGATTAAAGATCGTGAGTCAGTGACTATTGAGCAACAGGTTGCCCTTAGCGAGACCGCAGCTCCAACTTTTGATGAGGGGCTCCGAAGCCAGCTCTTTCAAGACCTGCTCGTTCGCACTGGCGTTCATGATGTTCTGCCAGACGCAGACGGCAATGTGATCGGTCGGATCGGCAACGTAGGAAATGGGCCTGTCCTGATGATTACTGCACACCTTGATACTGTCTTTGACGCTGATACTGATGTCGCTGTTACCAAGAAGGGTGCCAAACTGTATGGCCCAGGTATCTGCGACGATTCCAGAGGCTTAGCCGCTGTTTTATCAGTAGCGAAAGCGCTCGTTGAAATCGAGGATGAGCTTTCAGGTGGAATTCTGATTGGAGCGAACGTTTGTGAGGAGGGGAAGGGGAATCTCAACGGAATCAAGCAGTTGATGAATGCGTATAATTTCGATGCATTTATCACAGTCGACGGCGCAACCCCTGACCGACTCATTACACAGGCCACTGGATGTCTGAGCTATGTAGTCGAGTTTGAGGGACCAGGCGGTCACTCCTTCGGCAACTTCGGGCGACCGAGTGCTATTCACGCTGCTGCTCGGTCGGCAACTGCAATTGCGGATATCTCCGTGCCTGAAGAGCCAAAGACAATCTACAATGTCGGGGTGCTCAGAGGAGGAGTTACTGAGACTGCTATTGGATTCTCCTGTCGAATGGAGATCGATCTTAGGTCTACCGACGACCGTGAGCTCGCGATCTTGGACACAAAAGTCAGGGACATAATTATTGCGGCAGTTGAGAGAGAAAATGATATCTCGGACTGCGAAGCTGGAAGAGTGAGCTTCGACATGCGGCAGACTGTCGACATTCCAACAGGGTCGCAGGCTCCGGATGCTCCGCTGGTACATGCTGCAGCTGAGGGTCTTCGATCAGTGGGGTTGGAACCTCAGATGCAAGAGGCTGCGACTACGGATGCAAACGTGCCAATTAGTCGTGGAGTTCAGGCAGTCTGCATGCCGGGGGGTGGAACGGGTAGTGGGCTTCATTCAACAAATGAATCCTACGACATCACGAACAGTCACTTGGGACCGCAGGCGGTGTTCATAGCTGCTCTGTTAGCAGTCGGACTCACGGGCATCTCTCCCCTATTAGAGGCCGAAAGTAAGGTAAACTGTGAAAGTACGAAGTAGCGGCCCTGAGTCTGTCGACGCATCTACTGCTGATATCGAACTGATTCATGCTCGGGCAGTGAGACATCCTGGCAGGTGGATCTCGTCGATAGTTGTCGTCTTTCTTCTTGTCTGCTTTATTGATGGGCTTTTCTCTAATCAGAATTTCCACTGGGACATTGTCGGTCAGTATCTGTTTGCGCCAAATATTCTGAAGGGCGTCCTCTGGACACTTATTCTGACTATCTCGGCGATGGTCATTGCGATCGTTTTGGCCTTGTTGCTGACCATCATGCGTGAATCAGAGAATCGACTGCTGAGATACGTCGCCAATGTCTGGCTCTGGTTCTTTCGTGGGACGCCTGTTTACACCCAGCTGGTCTTCTGGGGCCTGTTTGCTGTGATCTATCCCAAACTTGGGATTGGTCTCCCCTTTGGAGGGCCTGAGCTGTTCTCGATTTCGACTCAGGACTTCTATAACGCAACGGTCGCGGCGATCGTTGGGCTTGCTTTGAACGAATCAGCATATCTCGCGGAAATATTCCGATCAGGTGTGAATTCGGTTGCGTCGGGACAGCTGGAAGCGTCTGCAGCCTTAGGGTTGTCTCGTCGATATACATGGACAAGAGTCGTGCTACCGCAGGCTATGCGTATCATTATTCCCCCTACAGGCAATGAAATGATTGGCATGCTCAAAACGACATCGTTGGTTCTAGCTGTCCCATTCACTCTAGAACTTACTTACGCTGCAAATGCTGTAGCGAATAGGCTTTATCTGCCGATCCCCTTGCTTGTGGTGGCTGCCACATGGTACTTGGCTATCACCAGTTGTCTTATGATTGGTCAGCATTTTCTTGAGAAGCACTTCGGTAAGGGGCATTGAATGTCTGATCAGTTCTCAACGAACCACAGTAAATCGTCTTGCGCAGTTCGTCTAAGTGGTGTTCACAAGTTTTTTGGAGATGCGCACATCTTGACGGGCGTTGATTTGGAGGTCAATCGCGGGGAAGTTGCAGTCATAATAGGACCTTCTGGGTCTGGAAAATCGACAACTCTGCGTACTATTAATCTCCTCGAGAATATCCAAGCCGGCGAGATCTGGGTGGACGGTCAGAGAATGGGGCTTCGTGAGAAGGAAGGTACGCTCTACGAGCTTACGCCCGCTCAGACTGCCGCTCAGCGAGCCAGAATCGGGATGGTCTTTCAGCATTTTCATCTGTTTCCGCACATGACGGTCATTGAGAATCTTGAGCTTGCGCCGAAACTGATGCAACATCGGTCTTCACGTGATCTCCGAACAGAGTCTCTGAGTTTGCTCGAATCAGTGGGATTGAAGTCTAAAGCAGAGAGCTACCCGAAAGACCTTTCCGGGGGGCAACAGCAACGTGTCGCTATCGCGCGAGCTCTTGCTCTCAAACCTCAGCTGATGCTGTTCGACGAGCCGACAAGTGCACTTGATCCTGAGCTGGTCGGCGATGTGCTGGGCGTCATGAAAGACCTAGCCGAGAGCGGAATGACGATGATCGTTGTCACTCACGAGATGGGATTTGCCCGAGAAGTGGCCGATTCAATGGTTTTTATGGATCAAGGACGGGTTATCGAACGTGGAACTCCGGGCGAGATTCTTGATCATCCGAAGAATGAGCGAACGCGTGCATTCCTCGAGCGAGTTCGGTAGGTCACTTCAGCCAAATCGAACTCTAGAAATCCCAGCGGTGAGATCGTTGATCGTTTGCCTGAGCTGTAGATGTGCTTGAGCTAACGTCCTTGGACTCTTCTCGACAGTTCAGCTGATGTGGCTATGAGATCGGGTAGGAAATCTTCTCGTGCTCTATCAAGGGCAACTTCATTCGAGGATGGTTTGAATGTCACGGCAATGCTAGCTACTGGCCAGCCCAAAGCATTGACAATTGGTACAGCAATCGAGGCCAAACTACTCGTAACTTCTGACATCTCGAACGCGAAGCCTCTTGCTTGATCTGTGCGCAAAGTTTCCAGGAGTTGCTTGAGGGTTCTCGGCGACCTGTTCGGGTGTCTCACAGGTAGGTGCTGAGGGGTCGGAAACATGGCATTCACCTGCTCACGAGAAAGGCAGCTAAGCATCGCCCGTCCGCTTGCGGTTACGCTGCTTGGCAGGGTTACTCCTACGTCGGTCACCAAGGAGGGCCTGTTCCAAGCTCGTGCTTCGACGAGATAGACGACATCACTTCCACGAAGCACGGTGAGGTGAGAGCTCTCACGAAGCTTATCTGTCAAACGATCTAGAAGGGGCTGACCCAGCAGAGTAAGGGGTTGTTGGGCAGAATACGCTGAACCTAGCATAAATGCGGCTGTGCCTAAACCGTAGAGATGTTTCTCCGGAAAATGCACAACGAAGCCATGGTGGCTGAGCGTCGATAAGAGTTCATAAGTGGAGGAGCGAGGAAGGTTGAGGCTCCGTATGAGCATGTTCGCTGTTACAGGTGATCGTCGTTCTGAGAGATATTTCAGTATATTCAAGGCATTATTCACGGCAATTTTCTGCAGTCCGGCTTTTGTAGACTTTGGGTTAGTAATGCTGAACCTCCTTAATATAAGCAATATGTTTCATGTCTGTAAATGTAGACGCCAATTGCAATTCCGTAAGTATATCCCCCACACCAACGACAGATACTGAGCACATGACACAGAACTTGATAGATCAGCGGACCATCATCGTTTCACCGTCCGGCGTCTCTGCACGGGAGCTTGTGGAAGTCGCACGAGACGACGCAAAGGTCGTTCTCAGTGCTGACGCAATCGCGGCGCTGACTCACGGCGCGAGAGTGATCGCTGCTCTGGCTGATGATGCTGAACCGCATTATGGAGTGTCGACGGGGTTCGGCGCACTTGCCGCGGTCTCGATCCCCAAGCAGAAACGACAAGCTCTGCAACTGAGTCTGGTACGCTCTCATGCGGCATCAACTGGCCCCTTGGTTGAGCGAGAAGTTGTGCGGGCTTTGATGCTGCTTCGTCTCGCCACATTGGCGTCCGGACGCACCGGAGTTCGAGCTGAAGTCGCTGCCGTGTATGCAGATCTGCTGAATGCGGGGATCACACCCGCAGTTCGCGAGTACGGCAGTCTGGGGTGTTCGGGTGATTTAGCGCCTCTGGCCCACTGCGCGCTCGCTGTAATCGGCGAAGGCGATGTCTTCACCCGTGACGGCAGACATCTGCCTGCAGCGCAGGCTCTGGCTGAGTGCGGCATCACTCCAGTGCAGCTTCGTGAGAAAGAGGGCTTAGCTCTCATCAACGGTACAGACGGAATGCTGGGAATGCTGGTGCTGGCGGGCGAAGATCTACACCATCTCTTGAGCCTGGCAGATGTCGCAACGTCGTTGAGTCTCGAGGCGTTGCGTGGCAATGACCGGGTGTTTGCTGCTGACTTGCAGCGAGTGCGTCCGCATCGAGGCCAGAGCGATTCCGCCGCGAACATCTTCCACGCGCTTCAGGGATCGGAGATTATTGCAGCGGCTCGTGCCGCGGGCAAAGTACGTGTGCAGGATGCCTATTCGCTGCGCTGCGCACCTCAGGTGAATGGTGCAGCGCGCGACACACTTGAACATGCTTGCGCCGTGGCTGACGTGGAACTCAACAGCGTTGTCGACAACCCCGTGCTCACAGACGATGATCGTCTCGAGTCGAACGGCAACTTTCACGGGGCCCCATTGGCCTATGTCTTGGATTTTCTTGCGATCGTGGTTGCTGACGTTGCGAGCATGGCGGAGCGTCGCACAGATAGGATTCTCGATCCTGCTCGCAATGGAGGGCTTAACGCCTTCCTCGCGGCAGACCCCGGGACAGACTCCGGGCTGATGATCGCGCAGTACACACAGGCTGCGATCGTCAGTGAGCTGAAGCGGCTGGCGTCACCGGCATCAGTCGACTCTATACCGACATCTGCGATGCAAGAGGACCACGTCTCGATGGGGTGGTCAGCTGCCCGTAAACTCCGGCGGTCCATCGACGGTCTTGAGCGTGTGCTGGCTGTTGAGATTCTCACGGCCTGCCGGGGGATTCGTCTGCGTGAGGAAAAGCCAGGGCGGGTGGCAGCACAGATTGTGTCCTTGATCTCTCCGGAGGCTGTTATCGGAGCAGATGAGTTCTTGTCTCCTGAAATCGAGCGTGTGGTGGCGCTCGTAAAATCTGGTCAACTCTTGTCCTCGGCTCAGGAAGCATACCGAGAAACCGGCTCTGAACTGCGCTGACCTGCTTCTGCTGCCGGCTAAGCGGATGTGCTGTGGTGAAAATCTCCCAGCCGACCAATATCAGACAAGGAATCACATGCACATCTCACTGCAAGATCTCTTCGAACAGATCGACGGGATCGGCAACGGAGGAGAACTCGGATACACACGCCTCGCCTGGACCGAAGAGGACGCTCAGCTCCGCGCTTGGTTCCGCGAACAGGCCGAATTACGAGGTCTCTTGTACGAGGTCGATCGAGCTGGCAACCAATGGGCGTGGTGGGGTGGTCGACCTACGCCCGAGGACCCTGCGATCACCACAGGGTCGCACCTCGATTCCGTCCCTGGCGGTGGGCAGTTCGACGGGCCCCTCGGCGTCCTGTCTGCGCTGGCGGCGATCGACCTGCTGAGAGACCAAGGCTTCGAGCCGCGGCACCCGATAGGTATTGTCAATACGAGTGACGAAGAAGGGGCTCGCTTCGGCATCGCCTGTTTCGGCACCCGCGTTCTGACAGGAGTGATCGATCCAGACCAAGCCCTCGCTCGTGCTGATGCCGACGGCATCACGCTCGCTGAGGCACTGGACGAACACGAGATCGATACCGATGACTACGGTGCTGACCCGATGCTTCTGAAGAGCATCGCTTGTCACCTCGAGCTGCACGTCGAGCAGGGCTACGCGCTGGGAGAGATCGGCTCTCCTATTGCGGTGGCCAGCCACATTTGGCCGCACGGCCGGTGGGAAGTGCGTCTGCAGGGTGAGTCGAACCACGCAGGAACCACACCGATGGGACGCCGCTGTGACCCCATGAACCAGCTTGCAGATCTCATCGTGGCCGTGCGCGAGAGCGCTGTGCGGCACGATGCCGTCGCCACTATCGGACGACTGACAGTGATCCCCAACGGGGTCAACGTGATTGCAGCTGCGGTGATAGCTTCACTCGACGTTCGTGCGTCTCATGAAGACGCGGTGGGCGCAGTGCTGGCAGACCTTGCGCGGTTCGCTCCACGCCGTGAGTCCTGGACAGCCTCCACCTACTTCGACACTTCCGTGAGCGGCATCGTGTCTCAGGCCGTGAGCGAAGAGATCGGCTCAGTGCCGCCGGTGCTCGGCACGGGCGCTGGGCACGATGCCGGTGTGTTGCAGAACGCCGGAGTTCCTACAGCGATGCTTTTCGTGCGCAACACGACCGGAGCGTCGCACACACCTGCAGAGCATGCAGACCCCGAAGACTGCGAGACCGGTGTGGTCGCGCTCGCTGCAGCGCTGCAGACAATGGATGCAGGAGATGAGTGAGATGAAGAGCGTCACCTCCACGTTCTGGTGTGAACATGCCTGGCTCAACGATGGCATCGCTGATTCCGTGCGAATTGTCGTGACAGACGGCCGTTTTGAGTCGATCACCGCCGGTGCGCCTCGACAGCCCGATGACCATGTTCTGGAGGGGCTTACGCTCGCTGGTGCGGCGAACGGTCACTCTCATGCGTTCCATCGTGCACTGCGCGGTGCCGGGGCGCCCGGGGGCACGTTCTGGGAATGGCGAAAGACCATGTACCGTATCGCGCAGGCGCTCACCCCTGATTCGTATTATCGTCTCGCGCGCGGTGTCTACGGAGAGATGGTGGCTGCCGGTTACACCAGTGTCGCAGAGTTTCACTACGTGCATCACCAAGCTGACGGCACACCCTACGACGATCCAAATGAGATGGGGCATGCTCTGCGTCACGCCGCAGCAGATGCGGGCATCCGTCTGACTCTGTTGGACACCTGTTATCTCTCGGCGGGCTTCGGCGAACCTCTCGCACCGGAGCAGCTGCGGTTCTCAGACGGCGACGCTGACTCATGGGCTGATCGGGTGACGCAGCTGGCGCCGACACCGGACTTTCGTGTCGGCGCGGCGATCCACTCCGTCCGAGCCGTTGACGAAGCCTCGATGCGGCGGGTCGCCGAATGGGCGCAGGAACACCAGGCTCCACTTCATGTACATCTCTCCGAGCAGACGGCCGAGAACGATCAGTGCCTGGACCATACCGGCCTCACCCCGACGGCTCTGCTCGATCGGGCCGGCGTCTGGAACGCCCGCGCAACCGGCGTGCACGCAGTCTTTGTCACAATGCAGGACATACACACACTCGGTGAGCGCGGTGCATCGGTGTGCGTCTGCCCTTCGACCGAATGCGATCTCGCCGATGGCATCGCACCGGCGAGCAGCCTCGCCGCAGCCGGCGTGCGTCTCGGCGTGGGCTCCGACCAGAACGTGCTGGCAGACCCGTTCACCGAGGCGCGTGAAGTCGAGATGCACGAGCGTCTGCGGCTCGGAACCCGAGAGAACTTCACGCCTGCCGCGCAGATTGCCATGCTTACCGCAGACGGTCAGCGGCTCTGCGGGTGGCCTGAAGCCGGACGACTCGAGGTCGGTTCTCTGGCGGATTTCGTCACCTTGGACACCCGGAACTCGGTGACGGCCGGAAGCCGCCTTGACCGAGTTGTGCAGATGTCCACAGCTGCGCAGGTCGTCGAGGTGTATGTGGGAGGTCGGCAGGTCGCCCACGACGGTCACTGCAACGGCGTTGACCAGGTGCAGGAACTCGCAGAGACCTGCGCGCAGCTGAGAGGGGAACGATGAGCCACTCAACGACGATCACCGGCATCTCGGAACTGGTGACCAATGACGGAGCAGACTGGGAACTCGGCATCAGACAAGATGCCGCAGTTGTCGTCGAAGACGGCAGGATCGCTTGGATCGGACCGAGACAAGCGGCCCCATCGACAGACGATCAACGTGATCTGGGCGGACGCACACTCATCCCCGGATTCGTCGACTCACACAGCCACATTGTGTTTGCCGGCGATCGTAGTGAAGAGTTCGCGCATCGCATGCAGGGGGAGCCGTATACAGGTGGCGGCATCGGACAGACCGTGCGCGCCACTCGCGCGGCTTCGGACGACGACCTTCGCGCTTCAACGCGCCGTCTCCTGCGTGAGAGTCGCAAACAGGGAACGACAACCGTCGAGATCAAGAGCGGTTACGGACTGACCACCGCTGAAGAGCGGCGTCTCCTGCGGATCGCTGGAGAGCACACTGATGAGGTCACTTTTCTGGGTGGACACGTCGTTCCCGCGGAGTACGAGCATGATCCAGACGGCTACGTGTCGCTGATCGTGAACGAGATGACCCCGGCCTGCGCTCCTCTGGCGCGGTGGGCGGACGTCTTCTGCGAGCCGCACTCGGCACACGCGTTCACGGGCGAACAATCCCGAGCCATTCTTCAGGCGGGGCTGCAGAACGGACTGCAGCTGCGTGTGCACGGGGCGCAGTTGGGGCCAGGGCCAGGGCCGCAGCTCGCGGTCGAACTTGGTGCGGCATCTCTCGACCATGCGACGTTCCTGACTGATGCCGACATCTCGGCGCTCGCATCGGTTCGCGCCCAAGGAGGACCTGTCGTGACCTACCTGCCGATCGTCGAGTTCTCGACCAAACAGCCGTTTCCCGATGCGAGACGCACCATCGACGCGGGCATCCCAGTGGCGATCGCCACTGACTGCAATCCCGGCACGTGCTTCTCGAACTCGATGCCTTTAGCGATCGCTTTCGCGGTACGAGACATGCGCATGAGCCCCGACGAAGCCCTTTGGTCGTCGACGGCAGGCGGTGCAAAGGCACTGCGCCGCAGCGACATCGGTCGGATCCGTGTGGGAGCGCGTGCCGATCTGGCAGTCATCGATGCCCCCAACCACTTGCACATCGCCTATCGCGCGGGAGTCCCTTTGGTCTCCGCGCTCGAGCTGTACCCCAAGGCGAACCGCTCATGACGAAGCTATACGACCGACAGGAGATCACCATGACAAACACCAGCAGAACGGTTTTCACCGCACCGCTCATCGACGAGCTGCCCCCTTACCCGGAGTTCGAACCCGGTATTCGACGAGCTCCGTCACGAGGGTTCCACCTGACCCCAGCACAGACCGAGACCGCGTTGAAGAACGCCCTCCGTTACATCGACCCGGCCCTGCACGAACAGGTCATCCCGGAGTTCCTGCAAGAGCTGACGTCGCTTGGGCGTATCTACGGATATCGTTTCCGGCCCCAGGGCCGAATCCACGGACGCCCAGTCGACGAGTATCCCGGCGCAACGCTCGAAGGTCGAGCCTTTCAAGTGATGATCGACAACAACCTCGACTTCGAGGTGGCCCTCTACCCGTACGAACTCGTCACCTACGGCGAGACTGGCTCCGTCTGTCAGAACTGGATGCAGTACCGTCTCATCACGCGCTATCTGCAGCAGCTCACGCAGGAGCAGACCCTGGTGGTTGAGTCTGGGCACCCGTTGGGGCTCTTTCCCTCCCGCCCTGAGGCTCCTCGCGTGATCATCACCAATGCACTCATGGTGGGTATGTTCGACAACATGTCGGACTGGGAGATCGCCGAAGAGATGGGTGTTGCGAACTACGGCCAGATGACAGCTGGCGGCTGGATGTACATCGGCCCGCAGGGAATCGTGCATGGCACATACAACACGCTGTTGAACGCCGGACGCCTGCAGCTGGGCATCCCGAATGACGGCGATCTCGCCGGCAGACTCTTCGTCTCGAGCGGTCTGGGCGGCATGAGTGGTGCACAGCCGAAGGCAATGAAGCTGGCCGGCGGGGTCGGAGTGATCGCCGAGGTTGATCCCTCACGTGTGCAGACCCGCTTCGATCAGGGGTGGGTCGACGAGCGGTACAGCGATCTCGACAAGGTCTTCGCTTCGGCGAAGCGGCATCAAGCCGCTGGAGAGGCGGCGTCGATTGCCTATGAGGGCAACATTGTCGATCTGCTGCAGTACGTCGTCGACAACGACATCCATATCGACCTGCTGAGCGATCAGACGTCATGCCATGCTGCGCATGAAGGCGGCTACTGCCCGCAGAGCCTCTCGTTCGCAGAGCGCACCGCGCTGCTGGCCGAAGACCAAAAGAGATTCGCTCAGCTCGTCGATGAGAGTCTGCGACGGCAGTACGAACTCATCGAGAGACTCGTCTCTACAGGCACATACTTCTTCGACTACGGCAATGCCTTTCTCAAAGCAGTGTTTGACGCCGGAGTGCGAAGACTGTCGAAGAACGGCGTCGACGACAAGGATGGCTTCATCCTGCCCTCATACGTCGAAGACATCATGGGCCCTCACCTTTTCGATTACGGGTACGGGCCGTTCCGTTGGGTGTGCCTCAGCGGCAAGCGTCAAGACCTGCACGCGACCGACGTCGCAGCCATGGAGTCGATCGATCCGGATCGTCGCTATCAGGATCGCGACAACTACAACTGGATCCGTGACGCTGAAGAAGCCGACCTGGTCGTCGGCACGCAGGCTCGCATCCTCTATCAGGATGCTGAGGGTCGCATCCGTATCGCGCTCCGGTTCAACGAGATGGTACGCAACGGCGAGACCGGGCCGATCATGCTGGGACGGGATCATCATGACGTCTCGGGCACAGATTCTCCGTTCCGCGAGACAGCGAACATCAAGGACGGATCGAATGTGATGGCGGACATGGCTGTGCAGTCATTCGCCGGAGATGCAGCGCGCGGCATGAGCCTAGTGGCGCTACACAACGGCGGCGGCGTCGGAATCGGCAAGTCGATCAACGGCGGGTTCGGGCTTCTGCTCGACGGGTCGCCCAGAGTCGACGGAGTCATTCGTTCGGCGCTGCTATGGGACGTCATGGGCGGTGTCGCTCGCCGAGCATGGGCGCGCAACGATCACTCGATCGAGGTCGTCTCTGAGTTCAACGACACGTATTCGGAGCTCGGGCACATCACTGAGCCGGCAGTGGCCGATGACGACCTCGTCTCACGTGCCGTCGCAGGTCATTTTCGTGGCTGAGAGAATTGAGGTCATCCGCTTCCGGGACCTTTCGGAAGTGCGTTGGCGAAACGGTACCGGCCGCACCGTGACATTGGTGCAATCCCCTCTTGACGCACCGATCGACGAAGTCGACTGGCGTCTGAGTATTGCGACGATTGACAGCGAGGCGACGTTCTCTGACTTCATCGGATACGATCGGTGGCTGATGTCCATCGGGCCGGCCGGTCTGACCCTGAGAATTGACGGTGAGCAGTGCGAGCTGGCACCATTCGAGTCGGTGCGGTTTCGTGGCGACGACCCTGTGACGTCGAGGCCCCATGGGTCTGGTGAGCGAGATCTCAACCTGATGGTCCGCTCCGGTTCTGTGCACGCAGACCTGCGCCTCAGCACGCTGCGTCCTGAGGAGCATCTGCTGTTGCAAGGCGGCGATGCACAGGTCGAGATCGGCATACTGGTCTCGGGGACGGCTTCAGCCGCGTCGCCTAAAGGCTCGGAACGGGTGCGTGAAGTCATCGAGCTAAACGATGCCATAGTCGCCCGGAACGACGATGTCGGTCTCGATGCCGGTCACACCGGCGCCGTTGTAGTGGTCGCACAGCTGAGGCAGGCGCACGTCGACAGATGAGAGTCGTCGAGACGGAGACTCAGAAGAGACCGTAGGGATGCACAGCCTCGCTGTCTGCCGGAATCTCGGCGATCGCATCCCACAGCTCGACGATCTTGCCGTCGGCCACGCGCCACAGTTCGAGAAAGGCGTGTCTGACGCCGTCGATGCTGCCCTCTGACTGGGTCAGCACGAAGTCGTTCTGTGCGACGCGTCTGTGCGTGCGGTCGTAGACGAGGGGAGTGCCTTCGCTTTTGAGCTGGTGCAGAAACTTTACGACGGCCTCGGTGCCGTCGGCGATGTCGGGGCTGTGCTGGCGAAAGCCCTCGCCGTTGCTGAACGTCGCCCACTCGTCATACTGCTGTTCGACCAGCACGGTCTGGAAGAAATCAGCGACCTGGCGGCGGCTGGTCTCGGTGTCGACGCTTCGGTCGGTGTGCACCGGCCCGTCGAGCTGTGTTCTGCCGCTCGCATTCGGGGGCGCTTCGGGAACGAGGCCGTCCCAGTGCTCGACGATTGCCCCGTCGGCCACCCGATAGATGTCGAATCCGATCAGCGGCTCGTCGTCCAGTCCGGTGTAGCGGCCGTGCAGTGCGACGAGGTCGCCGTCGACGAACTGTCGGACGAGCCGATATCTGAGCGTCGGTGCCTCATCGACCAGCTGCTTCAGCCCTGTTCGGCCGTCGGCGACGAGTGGGGAGTGCTCGATGAAGTCTGGAGCGAAGGCGTCGGTGTCGAGCACGCTGGTGTCTCGGTCGCCGAACAGCCGCTGGTGGGCGGTGACGACGAGCTCGAGGGTCTCTGCTGCAGTCATGTCGGGCCTTTCTGAGAAGAATCCGCGGCACAGCGAGCTGCTGGTGCTCAGGCATCGCCTGCTGTGTGGAAGGCCCTGCACGAATCGTCGATGAGGCGACCGAGATGTGGGCCGGGTGGCACGTCAGCGGGCTGCCCGGATGCGGCCAGCCTAAGCGATGCTCCCTCGACCGCGGCGGTACGTATACGATCGCCGGCGATTCCTCCCATTCCGTCCACTCCGATGACGCGGCGGATAGGCTGGCCGCCAACCGACCCCAACGACAAGGAGACCTCACTATGTCAACGTCGACATATGCTGTGACCAATCCCGCCACGGGCGAGACGCTGGCCGAGTACCCGGCCATCCAAGACGCTGCGCTCGCCGAGGCGATCAGCCGAGCCACTGAGGCACACGCACGCTGGAGCACGACTTCGATCGCCGAGCGCGTCCAGGCCATCCATCGCGTCGCCGCGCTGCATCGGGAACGCCGAGATCGGCTGGCTGAGATCGCCACCCGCGAGATGGGCAAGCCACTCGAGCAGTCGCTGGGCGAAGTCGACTTCTCGGCCGACATCTACGACTACTATGCCGACCATGCTGAGGCGTTCCTGGCGGATGACCCGATCGAGCCGGCCAATCCCGGCACCGCGTTCGTGCGCAAGGCCTCGCTGGGGCCGCTGCTCGGCATCATGCCGTGGAACTTTCCCTACTATCAGGTGGCCCGCTTCGCCGGCCCGAACCTGATCATCGGCAATACGATTCTGCTGAAGCCCGCTCTGCAGTGCCCGGAGTCGGCGCAGCAGATCGAAGACATCATGGCTGAAGCCGGAGTCATCGACGGGGCGTACGTCTCGGTGCTCGCCACCCATGAGCAGATCGAATCGGTCGTCGCCGACCCACGTGTGCGCGGGGTCTCGCTGACCGGCTCTGCCCGTGCCGGTGCGGCGGTGGCTGCGCTCGCGGGGCAGCACGTGAAGAAAGTCGTGTTGGAGCTGGGAGGCTCCGACCCGTTCATTCTGCTCAGCACCGACGATCTCGATGCCACGGTCGAAGCTGCCGTCGCCGCCAGACTCGACAACAACGGGCAGTCGTGCAACGGGGCGAAGCGCTTTCTGATCGTCGACGACCTCTACGACGAGTTCCTGCGGCGTTTCGTCGCGGCGCTCAGCGACGTGCATGCGCAGAACCCCGAAGTGGCGCCGGACATCGCGCTCGGGCCGCTCAGCTCGCTGTCGGCTGCCGAGCTGCTCAGCGACCAGGTGCAGCGAGCACTCGACCAGGGGGCCACTGCGGTGCTCGGCGGCCCCGAACACCGCGGCGCCTACTTCGATCCCACGGTGCTCACCGGGGTGACGCCTCAGAACGACGCCTATCGCGAGGAGTTCTTCGGCCCGGTGGCGCAGGTCTATCGCGTCAGCGACGAAGACGAGGCGGTGCAGATCGCCAACGACACGGAGTACGGCCTCGGCTCCTACCTGTTCACGACGGATCGCGCCCAGGCGCTGCGCGTGGCAGATCGCATCGACGCCGGCATGGTCTACATCAACGAAGTGGGCGCCGACTCTGCTGAGCTGTCGTTCGGCGGAGTCAAAGGCTCAGGCAACGGACGCGAACTCGGTGCGCTGGGCATTCAGGAGTTCGTCAACAAGAAACTGATCCGCTCTGGAGACACCGATCTGCTGAGCTGAACACAGTCAGCCGGAAAATATCCGGCAGATATTGCAAACACCGGAATTCTTCCGTAATCTGAATGTGGTTGTCTACTCATTCGCAGGTTCAGGAGGACGCAGATGGTTCCGGGAGATCTCTCGCTCGTCGCACAGAGCACGCCGCGCTCGGGAATTCGTGACGTCTTCGACGACTGCGAGCTGATTCCCGACGTCATCACCTTCGCCGTCGGCGAGCCGGCGGAGTCGGTGCCCGAACGCGCGGCCAAGGCCGCATGCGAGGCGATCAGCCGAGGCGACACCCACTACACCAACGTGCTCGGCGTGCCCGAGTTTCGTGCCGCCGCAGTCGCATACACCAAACGGGCCAAAGGCCTCGAGTACGACGCAGAGACCGAGGCCCAGGCGGTGCCTGGAGCGACCTTCGGCCTGTATCTCGCTCTGCGGGCGCTGCTCAACCCCGGTGACGAAGTCATCATTCCCTCACCGCACTTCACCTCGTACGATGCGCAGGTGCTGCTCTGTGAGGGGCGGCCGGTGACGGTGCCGCTCCGGCCTGAGAACGGCATGAGGCTCAACGCCGAAGACATCGAGCGCGCGGTCACCTCACGAAGCAAGGTCGTGATCGTGAACTCGCCCGGAAACCCCACCGGTGCGGTGACCTCGGCGGCCGAGCTGGAGCGTATCGCCCAGGTCTGTCAGCGACATGGTCTGTGGGTGATCTCAGACGAGGTGTACCATGCCTTCGTCTACGGCGACGCCCCGGTCGCTCCGTCAATCGCGTCGTGCCCGGGCATGCGCGATCAGACCGTCATCGTCGACAGTCTGTCGAAGACGTATGCGATGACCGGGTGGCGCATCGGCTACCTGCTGGGGCCGAGCGCTCTGGTCGAAGAGACGGCGAAGATCGCCGAGCTGATCCATTCGTCGAACAACACCCCTGCGCAGTTCGCCGGCGTCGCGGCGCTCAACGGCCTCGACGCCGACATCGCACGCATGCGCAACGCATATGCCGTGCGCCGTGACGCGGTGCTCTCTGCTCTGCAGGATGCGCCGAACCTGCGCGCAGTCGCGCCCGACGGCGCTTTCTACGTCTTCGTCGACGTGCGCGACAGCGGTCTGGACTCTGCCGAGTTCAGCAGCCGTCTGCTGCAGCAGGAGCACGTGGCCGTCGTACCGGGTGAGGCGTTCGGGCCGCTCGGGCAGGGGTTCGTGCGCATCTCCTACGCGGGCGATCTCGATGAGATCGTCGAGGGCATGGGACGGCTGGTCCGGTTCGCCAATCAGCTTGACTGAGCGGTGCGAGCCGTAGACTCGGAGTCATGGACAGCATCGACCAAGCCATCGTCACCGCACTGCTGACCGAGGGGCGGTCGACCCTCGCGCGCCTCGCCGAGGTCTCCGGGCTCTCCACTTCGGCAGTGCAGTCGCGGGTGCAGCGTCTCGAACGAGACGGCACGATTCGTGGGTATCGAGCGGTCATCGATCACGAGGCTGTGGGTCGGCCGCTGACCGCATTCATCGAGATCACGCCGTTCGACCCGGCCGCCCCTGACGACGCCCCCGAACGTCTGCGGGGCGTCGCGGGCATCGAGGCCTGCTATTCGATTGCGGGGGATGCCAGCTATCTGCTGCTGGTTCGGGTTGCGGCTCCGAGTGTGCTCGAAGAGCTGCTGCAGCAGATTCGCAGTGTGGCGAACGTCAGCACGCGCACCATGGTGGTGCTGCGCACGTACTTCGAGGGTGAGCCCGAACCCATCGGCGAGCCGCAGCGCGACTGAGGTCGTCTCTGCCATGCCAGTGAGATCCGAGCGCGATCAGCGCTCGCCGATATGAATCACCGGCACCGCGCTGGTGTCGAGCAGCGGCCCTGAGCGCACCGTGAGATCAGGCAGCTTGGACGTTCCGAACGCCGGCAGCAGCACCGCCAGGACGGCGAGCCCCGCACCGAAGAGCATCGCAGACTGCGCCCCGACGTGGTCGACCAACACGCCTGAACCGGCGCTGCCCATGGCAATGCCGGCGAGCAGCCCGCTCGACATCCATCCGAAGGCCTCTGTGGCATCCCCGCTGCGCAAGCTCGACGAGACCACGTTGTACATCACCGCAAGCGAGGGGGCGGTCCCGAGCCCTGCCACGAAGAGTGCGGCCCCGACCCACCACGGGTTCGGCGACAGCGCCGCCGCCAGCGTTCCGATCGCCAGGGCGCTCTGCCGGGTGGCCATCGACCAGGGCCGCATGGCCACCCGCGCCATCACGATGCCGCCGACGATCGAGCCGATCGCGAACACCGCGATGATGATGCCCACCGTGAACTGCTGCCCGTCGAACATGGCGACCGCCGCAGCCTCGACGGCGCCGTAGCTGGCGTTCTGCAGCGCACACGAGACGATGGCGATCAGCACCGGCCATTTGAGCAGCACACCGCCGAGTCTCTTGCCGCTGACGGGAAAGGTCGCGAGTCGAATCGCCGGAGCCGTCAGCAGCAGCACACCGCCGACGAAGCCAAGCGCGGCGACCAGTGCCAGTGCGATGCTGGTGCCGGCCAGCGGTGCCACCGCCGTGACCAGCACCGGGCCCACCACCCAGATCAGCTCCTGCGTGATGGAGTCGAGCGAATAGACCTGCGCACTGAGCCGAGGCGGCACCAGCACCGGATAGAGGCTGCGCGTGATCGGCAGAATCGGCGGCGTACAGAAGCCGAGCACGATCGCCAACAGCATGAACGCCCACAGCCGATGCGGGCCGAAGGCGATGGTCGTCATGGCCGCTGCGTTCAGCAGCAGCGTGGCCCCGAGCAGACGCCTGGCGCCCAACACGATCATCCAGCGCCCCATCAAGGGGCCGGACACCGCAGCGCCGATCGAGAAGGCGGCGACGGTGAGTCCGGCGTCTGTATACCGCCCGAGGACGTGCTCGACGTGCATGAGCAGCGCGATGCTCAGCATGCCCTGCGGCATGCGGGCGATCAGCTGCGAGCCCATCAGGCGCACCAGGCCGTCGACGCGCACGACCTCGCTGAGAGAAGCCATCAAAACCTCGCAGACACGACAGCGTGAACCACAGATCACTCAGTTGAAAGGGAAGATCAGGTCGAGGAGCCGCGGCTCGGATCGGCATGACGCTGTTGATTGTCGCACAGAACAGAGGGCTTCGGTGCGTGTGGGGCGGGCGAATAGTGCGCAGACGGCATACACTGAAAGAATGGATGACCCGCGACAACAGCCGTCCGTCGAGACGGCTCCAGTGAAGATTCGACCCGAGATCGCCAGTGCAGCTGCCTATCGACAGGGACGCCCCGCTCCGACCGGCGGGTTCAAACTCAGCTCGAACGAAGTGCCCTTTGCCCCGCTGCCCTCAGTCGTGGCGGCCATCGAAGGAGCTGCCGAGAGCATCAACCGCTACCCCGACTCTTCGGCCGCCGACCTGGTGCGCCGTCTGGCGGCGCTGAATCACGTGAACGACGATCAGATCGCGGTGGGCCCGGGATCGATCTCGGTGCTGCGCCAGCTGATCACCGCGGTGGCCGTGCCCGGCGACGAGATCGTCTACGCCTGGCGTTCGTTCGAGGGCTACCCCTCGGTGGTGACCCTCAATGGTGCCACCTCGGTGCAGGTGCCGCTCACTGACGACGGCCGGCACGATCTCGATGCGATGCTCGATGCGATCACCGATCGCACTCGCGCGGTGCTGCTGTGCAGCCCGAACAACCCGACCGGCACCACGCTGACTCATGACGAAGTCGAGCGCTTCGTGGCGTCCGCCCCACGCGACGTGCTGATTGTGATCGACGAGGCCTATACCGAGTTCGTCCGTGATGAGGATGCCGTCAACGGGCTCGCGATCATCGCGGACCACCGCAACGTGGTCACGCTGCGAACCCTGTCCAAGGCGTACGGGCTGGCCGGACTGCGCGTCGGCTATGCCGTCGGCGATCCCATCGTGATCGCCGCAGTGCGTGCGTCGGGGCTCCCGTTCGAACTCACGACCGCCACGATCGAGGCTGCGAAGGCCGCGCTCGACGCGCGTGAAGAGCTGGACGAAAGACTCGAGATTCTGGTCAGCCGGCGCAACCAGATCGAGGCCGGTCTCGTCGACCAGGGCTGGCAGGTGCACGAGTCACAGGGAAACTTCGTGTGGCTGCCGACCGGTGACCAGACCGAGTCCGCCGCCGAGATCCTCGAAGGGCACGGCATCATCGCGCGAGTCTTTCCCGAGGGCATTCGTGTGACGGTCGGAGAACGCCAGTCTATAGAACCCCTCCTAAGCGCCACCGCTGAAATTGTGCGTGGTCTGGAGAATTAACACAGAAGTGCGCGCCTAGATTGGGGAGCATGACTTCGACTTCGTCCGCTTCGACGCTTCGCCCGGCTGAGGCCGAGCACACCGCGACGTCAGATGCGCCATTCGACTCAGCGACCGGAGTGCAGCTGCTCGACCCCTCAGGGGCACGACAGCGGAACGACCGCAATGAGCCCTACCAAGCCCTTGTCGACGGTCTGTCGCTCGACGAGCTGCAGCAGTTCTACCGGGACATGGCGATCATGCGTCGCCTCGATGCCGAGGGAACCGCGTTGCAGCGTCAGGGGCAGCTCGCGCTGTGGGTGCCGTCAGTGGGGCAGGAGGCCGCGCAGGTCGGCGCCGGTCGCGCGACTCGTCCCCAAGACTGGGTGATGCCGTCATACCGCGAACACGTGATCGGCATGATCCGCGGCGTCGACTTCGTCGACATGCTCGACATGCTGCGCGGCAACACCCACGGTGGTTGGGACTGGCAGCGCACGCATTTTCATCTCTACACGCTTGTCATCGGCACGCAGTCACTGCACGGCACGGGCTATGCGCAGGGTGTGGCGCTCGACGGGCTGGTCGGCACCGGCGACATCGACCGCGACACGGCGGTGCTCACCTGCTTCGGCGACGGCGCGACCAGCGAGGGCGACGTCTCAGAAGCGATGATCTTCGCTGAGAGCCTGCACGTGCCCGAGGTGTTTCTCTGCCAGAACAACCAGTGGGCCATCTCGGTGCCGGTGGGCATCCAGGCCGCACGGCCTCTCGCCGACCGCGCGGCGGGCTTCGGGCTCAACGCTGTGCGCATCGACGGCAACGACGTGCTCGCAAGCTATGCCGTCGCTCGCAGCTTGCTCGACGACGCCCGCTCGGGCGAGGGGCCCGGGTTCATCGAGGCGGTGACCTTCCGTCGCGGGCCGCACACGACATCCGACGACCCCACGAAGTATCGCACCCGTGAGCTCGAGGCGTGCTGGGCCGACCGCGACCCCATCACTCGCTACGAGACCTGGCTGCGCACCGATCGCGATGTGCCGCAGGCGTTCTTCGACGAGGTCGAGCAGCAGGCGGGCGATGAGGCCGCGCGCGTGCGCGAGGCCGTGCTGCACCTGCCCGACCCCGAACCTGCGAGCATGTTCGCCCATGTCTACAGCGAACCGCACCCGGTGATGCAGGCGCAGGCTGCCTGGCTGGCCGACTACGAGGCGGGCTTCGCAGACGAGGAGGAGCAGGCATGAGCGCCCAGACCGAGACGCAGAAGCGCGTGCGTGAGCTGCCGATGGCCAAGGCGATCAACGCCGGGCTGCGTGAGGCGCTCGCGAATGACGACCGCGTGCTGCTCTATGGCGAGGATGTCGCCGCACTCGGCGGCGTGTTCACCGTCACCAGCGGGCTGCAGCAGGAGTTCGGCGTGCGTCGCGTCTACGACTCGCCGCTCTCTGAGGCGGGCATTGTGGGCACGGCGATCGGTCTTGCCATGCGTGGCTATCGTCCTGTGGTCGAGATCCAGTTCGACGGCTTCATCTTTCCTGCGTTCGATCAGATCACCAGCCAGCTGGCCAAACAGACGAACCGTCACGAAGGCACTCTGTCGATGCCCGTGGTGATCCGCGTGCCGTACGGCGGCGGGGTCGGTGCTATCGAGCACCACCAAGAGAGCCCTGAGGCCTATTTCGCGCACACTCCCGGTCTGCGCGTGGTCGCTCCGTCCAATGCGAACGACGCCTACTGGATGATTCAGCAGGCGATCGCGAGCGACGACCCGGTGCTCTTCTTCGAGCCGAAGCGTCGCTACTGGCAGAAGGGGCCGGTCTCGCTGGATGCCGCTCCCGGCGAACTGCATGGCTCGCGCATCGTGCGTCCGGGCGATCAGGTGACGGTGATCGGGTACGGTGCGATGCTGCCCGTGCTGCTCGATGCCGCAGAGATCGCCGCGAAAGAGGGCGTCAGCCTCGAAGTGGTCGATGTGCGCTCGATCTCTCCGATCGACTACGGGCCTCTGGTGGAGTCTATCGAGCGCACCGGGCGCGCCGTCGTCGTGGCCGAGGCCCAGGGGTCAGTGTCGGTCGCGAGCGAGATCGCCGCCCAGCTTGGGGAACGGGCGTTCTACTCGCTCGAGGCGCCTGTCGCCCGCGTCACCGGTTTCGACGTGCCGTTCCCGCCCGCGAAGCTCGAACATTTTCAGGTTCCCGACGCCGATCGTGTGCTCGACGCCGTCGATCGTGTGCTGGAGTACTGATCGACGTGCAGTGTGAGACGACACCGGCGGCCGGCAGCAGACAAGAAGTGAGGAACGACGCATGAGTGAGACCTTCGCGCTCCCCGACGTGGGAGAGGGCCTCACCGAGGCCGAGATCGTCAACTGGCTGGTCAAGCCCGGCGACTCTGTCGTGGTGAACCAGGCGGTTGTCGAGATCGAGACGGCGAAGTCGGTCGTCGAGCTGCCGGTGCCGTTCGCCGGCACCATCGAGCAGCTGCACGCCGACGTCGGCGACATCGTCGAGGTCGGCGAGCCCCTGGTCACCGTCGGCGTCACGGCAGAGGCAGCGCCGTCGACATCGGCGCCGCGGTCAGCCGAACCGGTGCCTGCCGAGCCGGAGCCTGCCACCGCCGACACATCCTCATCGCCCCGCGCCGAGCAGCGGCCTTCGGCCGCGACAGCGAAGGCCAGTCGACCCGCCGATGCAGACGAGGGCGGAGCCAACCTGGTCGGCTACGGCGCGAGCAAACGGCCGAAGTCGCGACGCGCGCGACGCCACGCGGCCCACAGCACCTCGCAGCACACGCAGACGGATGCACATACCGGGGGCTCACCCAACAACGGAGCCGCCGCCTCCCGCGCGTCGACTGCCGGGGCGCACGCACAGCATCCGCGAACGGGCAGTCCGAGCCTGCCCGCGATCGCCCGTCCGCCGATCCGAAAGCTCGCCAAAGACTTGGGCGTGACGCTCTCAGAGGTCACCGGGACCGGGCACGGCGGAGAGGTCACCAGACAGGATGTCGTCGCGAACGCGAAGCAGATGAGCGTGTTCCGCAACATTGAGACGCCTGAGTGGCCGGCAGGCCGTGAACAGGTGGTGCCGACCAGTGGCCGTGACGAAGTGGTCAAAGTGCACGGGGTGCGCCGATCGATCGCCAAGGCGATGGTGTCGTCGGCGTTCACCGCGCCGCACGTGACCGTGTTCGTCGACGTCGATGCGACTCGCACCATGGAGTACGTTCGTCGGCTGAAGAACTCGTCTGCGTTCGCCGGCGTCAAGGTCTCGCCGCTGCTGATCATGGCCAAGGCCGTGATCTGGGCTGCCCAGCGCAACCCCGAAGTGAACTCGAGCTTCGACGACGAACGCATCACGATTCACCACTATGTGAACCTGGGCATCGCTGCGGCGACCCCCCGCGGGCTGCTGGTGCCGAACATCAAAGAGGCTCAGTCGCTGAGCCTGCGTGAGCTGGCCCAGGCGCTCGGCGATCTGACCGCGACCGCTCGTGCCGGGCGCACACCGCCGGAGGCGATGCAGCACGGTACCATCACCATCACCAATATCGGCGTCTTCGGCGTCGACGCAGGCACCCCGATTCTGAACCCGGGAGAGGTCGCGATCACGGCGATGGGTGCGATCAGGCAGAAGCCGTGGGTCGTCGACGGAGAGGTGCGGCCGCGCTTCGTGACCACGGTGTCGGCCTCGTTCGACCATCGCTGCGTCGACGGGGATGTCGCCAGCCGATTCACCGCCGACGTCGCCTCAGTGCTCGAAGAGCCGGCGCTGCTGCTCGACGTCTGAGTGGTGCGCACCATCGCGAACTGCTCGCCGCGAGCGCGTGGCTCGCAGAAATGAATGAACCCCCGATCCAATGGATCGGGGGTTCATTCTGTCACCGGCGAAGCCGACGACGAAGTCTCGTGTGGATCAGCCCTGACGGCCGTTCCAGCGCGGGTTCTTCTTGTTGATCACGTAGGTGTGGCCGCGGCGACGAACGATCTTCGAGCCCGGCTTGTTCTTCAGTGACTTGAGCGATGCACGAACCTTCATGGTCACTCCTCTCTTCTCGGTTGTACGACATTTACCGAGGCGGCAAATACGTCAAAGCTGTGTGGGTATGCAACCCGACGCTCAAGCATAGCCCATTAACCGCCTCGGCGCATGATGCAATGAGCGGACGAACTGGCGTCTCGATTTGACTCCACCCCTATGATAGTGAGTATGACTCGCAATAGCCCTTCTCGTTCTCCTCAGTCTCAGCACTTCGACGGTGTCGCGGGTGCTGAGGCAGGCTCTGCGCGCGGCCTCTGGCACTGGTCGACGCGTGAGCTGCTCGTCGCCGCAGTGATCGGGGCGTTCGGAGCCGCCATCACTGCGGCGACGAAGGTCGCGGCGGTTGCCCTCTATGCCGTTTCTCCCATGCTCGCCGCCCCGATGACCGGCACGGCCTTGTTCGTGGGTGTCTTGGCGGCCAGTCTCATTCGGCGCCCGGGAGCGGCGCTGGTGGCCGGCTTCGTCGCCGCGGTGGTGGTGACGCCGTTCGGCGGCTTCAACCCGCGCAACATGGTCGCGGCGCTCGTGGTCGCGATCGCGGTCGAGCTGGCTCTGCTCATCGGACGGTACCGACGCTTCGGTCTGTTGAGCTGTGTGGTCGCGGCGCTGATCAATGCGGCGTTCCTCTTCAGCATTCACTGGTTCGTGTGGCATCTGGCACGCACTCCGCTCTGGGTGCAGATCGGCACCGGTCTCTCGCTGCTGGTCGGGCAGCTGCTCTGGGCCGAGATCGGCGTCTGGCTCGCAGCAGCGCTGCGTCGCGCCGGGCTGGCCTCGACGGGGCGGACGGTGCGCACGCGTCAGCCCTGACGCCAGGGGTAGGATGCCCGAGCCTGAGCACAAACCGACGTTGATGCCGCTGGGCTGTGCACAGGATCCCGTGGAATAATGAGCGCTGTGTCAGCCGCATCCGATAATGAGAGCAGGTCTCGGCCCGCCCCTCGCCGCGACCGCAGCGCTCTTCGAGAGCCTCCGATCGAGGTCGATCTGCGGCCGGCAGTCGAACGCGCAGAGGCACACCGTGCGGTCGCGGCGCAGCGAGTCGCCGCAGAACCGGCTGCCGGGCCCGCCCGCGACGAGCACATGACGATCTCGAGTCGCGAGAGTGCTCGCGCCGGTCGGCGTCGGATGCTCTGGCCGCTGATCGGGCTGCTCGCGTTGGCGGTCTTCATCGTCATCCGCATCGCGAGTCCGCTGCAGGATGTGACGTTGGGCGATGCGCTGAGCGACTGGGTCACTCTGTCGCTCAGCGTGCTCGTGGAGTCGACGCCCTTCGTGGTGCTTGGCATCATCATCGCCATCGCGCTGCGCTTCTGGCTGCCGCAGGGTCTGCTGCTCGATCATCTGCCGAGCAACGGCTTCACTCGCCGAATCATCATCTCGCTGTTCGGCATCCTGCTGCCGGTGTGCGAATGCGGCAATGTTCCGGTGACCCGAGGGTTTCTGAGTCGCGGCATGAACATTGGCGACGCGTTGACGTTTCTGGTGGCCGCCCCGATCGTGAACCCGGTGACGATCATCACGACCTATCAGGCGTTCGGCTGGCAGAACGGCGTGCTCGTCGGTCGTGTCGCCGGTGCCCTGGTGCTGGCCAATCTGGTCGGCTGGCTGTTCAGCCTCTATCCCGAGCAGCGCCGTCTGCTGACCTCTGCCTTCGACGAGGCCTGCCGACTTGACGCGCATGAGCACGCGGGAGGCGGCTTCGTCGGGCGGCTGCGTTCCAGCGGTGGGGTCTTCCGCACCGAGACGCAGGCCATGCTGGTCGCCTTGATCGGTGGCGCGTTCATCGCCGGGGCCATTCAGGTGTTCGTGCCGCGTCATGTGCTGGTCGATCTCGGCGCCGACCCGGTCTGGGGCGTCGTCGCTCTGATGCTGCTGGCGTTCATCGTCTCGATCTGCTCGAACGTCGACGCCTTCTTCATCCTCGCACTGGGCTCGACGTTCCTGCCGGGGGCTCTGGTCGGGTTCCTCGTGTTCGGGGCGATCATCGACATCAAGATGCTGGCGCTGCTGCGCACCACCTTCTCGACGCGGACGCTGATCTGGCTGACGGTGATCGTGGCACTGTTCGTCTTGGTACTCGGATCGGGGATGAATGCACTGGCCTGAGCACTTTCGACGTTGGCACGGCGTCGTCATCGCCGTCGCGCTCTCAGCCTTCATCCTGTGGCTGGCAGCGCAGCATCATCTCGATCTCTATGTGAGCCCGCGGTACGTCTGGTTCGCCGTGGCCATGGCTGCGGTCGCTCTGCTGCTGGGCGTGGTCGCGGTCGTGCTGCCAGACCGCGATCACGACCACGGCGACGACGACCACAGTCACGGCGACGACGGGCGGCATCCCACGCGAAGCATCCGACGCTGGCCTGTGGTGAGCGGCGTCGGCACCGTCGTCATCGTGGCGATGCTCGCCGTCGCGCAGCCCACGACGCTCAGCGCCTCGCAGGCTGTGACGCGAGACGCCGCCGTCGGCGGCACCACGCTCGCCCAGACGATGACCGGCGACATCGCGACGGTCGGCGCTGGCCCTGAGTCGTTCACGATGTCGGACTGGGCGTCGACGATGCAGCTGCGTGGCGATCTGTCGTTCTACGACGGACACAATGCGACGTTCTCTGGCTTCGTGACGCCGGATCGACAGGATCCCGACAACGTCATGCTCGTGACGCGGTTCATGGTCACCTGCTGCACGCTCGACGCTCAGCCGGTGTCGATTCCTGTCTACCATCCCGGCTGGCAGGCGACGTATCCGCCGCAGTCGTGGGTTGAGGGCAGCGGCGGCTTCGCGGTGAACGCGAGCCAGTCGAGCCCGTATGCCGTCGTCTTCGCGCCGACCGATCTGCACAGCATCGAGGAGCCCGGTGATCCGTATCTCAACTGACCGCTCTGGCGTGACGCCTCGTGCACGTTGGCCCTGGCGAGTCGGGGTCATCTGCACGATTGTGCTGCTCGTCGCGGTGTTCGTCGGCGCACAGTGGTACGGGCAGCGCGAGAACACCGTGCTGACCGATGCCAACGCGGCGGCTGTCGCCGATGAGGCGCCGGTGCTCTCGCTGCGGCGCGGCGGCGGGTACCAGGACGACAGCGCGCTGCGCGGCGACGACCGGATCGTGCGCTCCGGCATCAGCGACACGGGCATGCAGACCGTGTTCACTGCGCCGCGCATTCAGACGTTTGTGGTGGACGACCGCTGGATCGTGGTCGCCGTGGCCGATCGCAGGACGGCTGCCACGAAGCTGGAGCTGCTCGATCGTCAGGCCTCCGATGCGACCTCCAAGGATGCCCGCGAGCTCGTGCTTCCGCTGGATGCGACGGTCATCGGTCTTGCGCTTTCAGGAGACACTGTCTCGGCGACGATCAACCCCCTCGACTACGGCCAGCCCGGCGGGCAGGTCGTCGCCTGGAACCTGGCGGGTGCGGACGGCGCGGTGACGGGCGCACCTGTGCATACGCCGGACGGCGAGCTGGTGCAGGGCAACCAGGTCGTGCTGACCGATGACGGTCGGTTCGCGGTCGTTCGGCAGTGGGACAACACCATGCTGCGGGTCGCGCTCTTCGAAGTGCGCACCGATCAGCAGTACGACGACGCAGAACAGGCCCCGCTGCCGCTGGGCAGCTACACCGAGGTGCTCGGGTCGGCTGCGCAGCAGCGGCTGCTGATGTCTGATCAGAACGGGACGTTCGCTCTGGTCGACCCGGTCAACGGCGGGCGCCAGCGCCTGGACACCTCGCAGCCGAAGGGCGTCGACAGCGGATCACGGCTCGTGCGGCTCGCGCCTGCGCCGTTCGGCGCGGTCGCAGTGTATGAGAGCAGCTCTGGAGATCAGACCACAGAGACGGTCTATGCGCTCACCGGTGACGGCGCCCGTCGTATCGCCACATCGCCGGGGCGTGGGTCGGTCTCTGGTGTGTGCGCATCGCCATCGGGAAAGTTCATCGCGGTCACGACGGAACCTGCCGACGCCTCGGACGACGGCTATGTGATGATGCCGAACGTGATCGGTGCGAAGACCGAGGTCTTCGCCGCCGATCAGCCGGTGTCGATCGGCACTCTGCCCGGGCTTCGTCCGAGCTGGTGCCAGGGGTATCAGCAGGTGCTTGCCGGGCTGTACTGAGCCCAGGAGACGACGCGCGCCGCCGCTAATTGACATCGATTCCCATTAGCGCTTAGAGTGGGCGCGTGGTTGTCGTCGCTCCGGCGCCGGCCTGCCGCAGACATCGAGGATGCTCTGCTCGGCGGCTTGCGTCGGGGCGGCACATCTGTCGTCAGACTCGGTCTCGACTCTGACGATGCTGCGCTCTGGCGGCAGAAGCTGGCCTGCAGAGCATTCGCATCGTCATAAACGACACCGCACATTTCACACCAGCATTTTGGAGAGAAGTCTCGATGAAGTACACCCGCACCGCATCAGTCATCGGTGTCGTCGCCGCGAGCGCTCTGCTGTTCGCTGGCTGCAGCAGCCAGAGCAGCAGCCCGTCGGCAGCACCGGCCAAGAGCGATCTGAAGATCACGGTCTCGACCACGCAGCTCGGCGATTTCACCAAACAGGTCGTCGGTGATACTGGTGCCGAAGTGACGCAGATCGTCGCTCCGAACCAGAGCCCGCATGATCTCGAGCTCACCGCCGCCAACTCGGCTGCGCTCGCCGACTCGGGAGCGGTCATCGTGAACGGATTCGGTCTCGACCAGGTTGTCAGCGACGCCGCGCCGGCTGACAAGATCATCGACACCAGCACAGGCGTCACGCCGATTCCTGCGACTGAGGACGAGAAAGAGGAGTCTGAAGAGGGGCACAGCCACACCGAGCTGGTCAATGACCCACACATCTGGACAGACCCGGCGAACGCCAAGATCCAGGTGCAGAACATCGCAGACGGGCTGGCCAAAGCCGACCCAGACCATGCCGACGACTATAAGAGCAACGCCTCGGCGTACGAGGCCAAGCTGGACGACGTCGACAAGTGGATCAAAGACACCTTCGCCCCGGTGCAGCCCGATGCTCGTAAGTTCGTGTCGACGCACGATGCATTCGCCTACTTCGTGAAGGCCTTCGACATCACGCAGGACGACTCGGTGCTCAACAGCCTCGATGACCATGCTGAGCCCAGCGAAGCCGAGCTGCAGTCTCTGGTGACCAAGATCAAGGGCACCGGGGTCAAGGCCGTCTTCGCAGAGGCCTCGGTCGATCCGAAGATCGTGCAGCGCATCGCCGACGAGTCGGGTGTGAAGCTCTACTCGGGGGACGACGCGCTCTACGGCGACTCGCTCGGCGAGGCCGGCTCAGAGGGCGAGACCTACCTGAAGGCCACCGTGCACAACGTCACGCTCATCGGGCAGTCGTGGGGGCTCGACCCCAAGGCTCCCGAGGGACTCTGAACGTCATCGGGGGCTCTGCCCCGCGTCTGACAGGCATGGCCTTCATGCCCGTCACGCCGCCATCGTTGCGACGCGCATGCGCTCGCGACTGATGACCGCATCCGCTCGATCACGCGCATCAGTGCGCGCGGCCGGGCGGTTTGCGCTTTCCGGCGACCTTTTCGACGTCACGGCGACGCGGCGGGCCGATACCTCAGCAGATCAGAACCGAGTGCCGATACAGTGAACACCATGCACGCCCCCAAGCCGACCCTGCAGTTCTCCCATGCCGATCTCGGCTACGACAGCACCACAGCTGCGCTCGTCGACGTCGACGGCACGCTGTGCGAGGGGCAGGCACTCGCGCTGATCGGACCGAACGGCTCGGGCAAGTCGACGCTGCTGAAAGGCGTTCTCGGGCTGCTTCGCGTGCAGCGCGGCTCGATCACCGTGCTCGGTCGCCGCCCGGCCGACGCTCGAGAAGACGTCGGCTACCTGCCGCAGACCACTGACATCGATGCGGCCTTTCCGGTGACGGTGCGTCAGGTGGTGGCGATGGGGCGCTACCGCAGACAGACCGGTCGGCCCTTCGGGTGGGTGCGTCGGGCGAGCGCCGCCGACCGTGCGGTCATCGAGCGCAGCCTCGACCGGGTCGGACTCACCGGGCTCGCGAGCCGGCGCTTCGGTCTGCTGAGCGGCGGCCAGCAGCAGCGAGTGCTGCTGGCGCGTGCGCTGGCGGGCGACCCGCGCATCCTGCTGCTGGACGAGCCGTTCAACGGTCTCGACGAGACCAACCGCACCGCCCTCGAACGCATTCTCGAGACCCTGCTCGCAGACGGTCTCTCTGTCGTGCTCTCCACACACGACATCGGCCTCGCACGAGTGGTGTGCTCGCACGTGGCGGTGCTCGCCGGACGACAGGTCGCCTTCGGGCCGATCGACGAAGTGCTCACCCCGGAGGTCATCGAAGAGGCCTACAGCGGTGGCAGCGACGTGGCAGAGGCCTTCTCGTCGAGCTGGCGCCCCCACCACCCGGATTCGGGCACGCATGACACCGGGTCCGATCCGCACATCGCGGCGCTCGGAGACCACCGATGAACCTGATCGCCCCGTTTCTGCAGTACGACTTCATGCTGCGCGCGCTGCTCGCGTTCGTCGTGCTGGCCGTGCTGGCCGCGGCCATCGGCCCATTCGTCGCTCTGCGCGACCTCGAGTTCGTCTCAGACGGTCTGGTGCATGCGGTGTTTCCCGGGCTGGCGATCGGGGCGCTCGCGTTCGGTCGTGACGGGGCGCTGCCCGGAGCGATCATCGCAGGGGCGATCGCGGCCGCTGTGCTCACGCTGACCGCGACCCGGGTCAGGCAGGCGGACGCCCCGGTCGCGGTGGTGCTGACCACGGCGTTCAGCATCGGCGTGATCGCCGTCTCGGCGAGCGGCTTTCCGGGGCAGCTCGAGCTGCTGCTCTTCGGGCAGATGTTCGCGATTCGTCCGGCGCAGCTCTGGTCGATCGCGATCGTCGCCGCAGTCGCTGTGGTCGCGATGATCGTGACCCGACGCGGGCAGCTCTATCGGGCGTTCGACCCAGAGGGCGCGCGTGCTGCGGGCTTTCGGCCTGTCGTCACCGACCTCGTGCTGAACATGTCGCTGGCCGTGGCGGTCGTCGCAGGCTCGCAGGTGCTCGGCAACCTGCTGGTGCTCGCGCTGCTGATCATTCCGGCTGCGTCTGCGCGCAACTTCGGTGCGGGCATCATCGGCATGGTCGTGCTCGCAGGGGTGTTCACCCTGGCGGCTGGGTGGGCCGGGCTGGCGATTGCCTTCGACGTCTCGATGGGACGCGGCGTGAACCTGTCGCCGAGCGGCGCCGTGGTGGGGGCGTTCGTGGTGATCTACGCCGCGTCGCTCATCGTCGGTGCCGTGCGACGAGTCGGGCTGCACCGCCTGCGACGGGGGAGTGCGTCATGAACGTGCTCACCGACGCCATCGGGTTCTTCGGCCAAGCGCTCGTCGAGGCGGTGCTGGTCGGTGCGCTTGCCGGGCTGGTCGGCGTGCTCGTGGTACTGCGCAAGCGCACCTTCTTCGCGACGGCGCTGACGCATGCCACCTTTCCCGGAGGCATTATCGCCGTGCTGCTCGGCTGGAACGTGCTCATCGGCAATGCGATCTTCGCGGTCGTGCTCACGCTGGTGATGCTCGCGCTGACGACCTGGTTTCGCCAGCGGGCCGCCGTCGCCAGCGGTGTGGTGCTCACCGGCGGGTTCGCTCTGGGCACCGTGCTCACCGGGCTGAACCCGTCGCTGCCCATTCGGGTCCAGACGTTTCTCACGGGGTCGATTCTTGCGGTGGACCTGCCGGATGTGCAGTTCGCCGGCATCCTGCTCGTGATCTCGATCTTTGCGATCGTGCTGCTGCGGCGGCAGCTGCTGTTCTCGACCTTCGACCCGGCGGGCTACGAGGCGGCCGGGTTTCGCGGCTGGCGCATCGATGCGGTGGTGCTCGTGCTGATCACCGCCACCGTGGTGGCGCTGATGCCCGCGGTCGGCGCGATCCTGGCGATCGCGCTGCTGGCTGCCCCGGCTCTCGCGGCAGCGCAGCTGACCGTGAGCATGCGCGGGATGCTTTTCGTCGCTCCGATCCTCGGTGCGGCGAGCGGAGTCGTCGGGCTGCTCATCTCGGCACGGTGGCCGGTGCCCGCCGGGCCTGCGATCGTACTCAGCGCCACCGGAATTCTGCTGGTGTCGTGGGGGCTGCGTCGCGCACTCGGGCTGATGCGTCGAGGCGGGCCGAATGCGGCATCCGCACGAAGCGCACGCACACGGGCCGACAGCCCGAGGGCGTCGACCTCACGCTGACCCGAGGTGCTCGTGCGGCAGAGTCGCCGAACCTGAGACGGCCGTGAGCCGTGAGCCGTGAGCCGTGAGCCCAGGCCGTCGCGGCTGCCTCCGGCATGCGGGGCCGCGTCGAGAAAAGACTGACGAGACGACGTGTTCGGGTGGCACAATGGAGGCATCATGACCGATGTGAAACGGCGCAACACCTGGCAGCAGACCGCGGTGCGCGAGGCCCTCGAACGCGAGCACGGCTTCATCAGCGCGCAGGGTCTGCACCTTCGTATGGCCAATGCCGGGTCGACGGTCAGCGTCGCCACGGTCTACCGTGCGCTCAGCCGCATGGCTGAAGACGGCGAGGCCGACGTGCATATCGACGCCGATGCGCAGCAGCTCTTCCGGGCCTGCGGCAACGAAGCTCACCATCATCACCTGATCTGCCGACAGTGCGGGGCGACTGTCGAGATCTCGGCTCCTCCAGTCGAGCGCTGGGCGCATATGGTGGCCGCCGAACACGGATACACCGACGAGGCGCACGTGATCGACGTGATCGGTCTGTGCCCGGACTGCACTGCAGAGCGCGCGGGGCAGCGCCGCTGACCGGTTGCGGTCGCGCTTCTCCCGCTGAGCCGGCGCAGATGATGCACGGCCGTCGGAACACCGGTGTCTGTTGCGGTCGGGGCGTGAAAACCAATAGACTGCATAGGTTGCAGATCTTCCACGTCTGCATCGCGTGATGCGGAACCCCGCATCACAGCCGACAAGAGATCTTGGGTGAACGCCATCGGGGCGGTCACGGTACAGGAGGAAACCATGGCAGCAGTCTGCCAGGTGACTGGAGCCACGCCGGGCTTCGGACACAGCATCTCGCATTCGCACCGGCGTAACAAGCGCCGATTCGACCCCAACGTGCAGAAGAAGACGTACTTCGTTCCTTCACTGCGTCGCAAGGTCACGCTGAACGTCTCGGCGAAGGGCATCAAAGTCATTGACAGCCGCGGTATCGATGCCGTCGTGCAGGAACTGATCGCTAAAGGGGTGAAGCTCTGATGGCTAAGAAGTCTGATGTTCGTCCCATCATCAAGCTGCGTTCGACCGCAGGCACCGGGTACACCTATGTGACTCGCAAGAACCGCCGCAACAACCCTGACCGCATCGTGCTCAAGAAGTACGATCCGGTCGTTCGCAAACACGTCGAGTTTCGCGAGGAGCGCTAAGAAGCATGGCTAAGAAAAGCAAAATCGCGCGCAATGAGCAGCGCAAAGTGATTGTCGAGCGGTACGCCGAGAAGCGTGCTCAGCTCAAGAAGCAGCTGGTCGACCCCAACTCGACCGACGAGCAGCGCGAAGAGGCCCGCGTCGGCCTGCAGAAGCTGCCCCGCAACGCATCGCCGGTGCGCGTGCGCAACCGCGACGCCATCGACGGTCGTCCCCGCGGCCACCTGAGCGCCTACGGCATCTCTCGTGTGCGCTTCCGTGATATGGCTCACCGCGGTGAGCTTCCAGGCATCACCAAGTCCAGCTGGTAGCCTGATGATCCGTCGGTTCTGCAGCGTTTCGGCGCTGGACCGCGGATCTCAAGCACAGAACGAACTGTCCGTAGCCAAAATCGAACTGAACACTAGGGAGCACTCATGGCTGACAACACCCTGAACCGCAGCGAGCTCGTCGCTGAGGTCGCGAACAAGACCGGCGAGACCCAGGCCGCTGTGAACGGCGTTCTCGATGCCGTCTTCGCGACCATCTCGGAGAACATCGCCAATGGCGTCAAGGTGAGCGTGCCCGGCTGGCTCTCAGTCGAGCGCACCAACCGTGCCGCACGCACCGGCCGCAACCCGCAGACCGGCGAGACCCTGAACATCCCCGCAAGCAAGGGTGTCAAGATCTCGGCAGGCAGCAAGCTGAAGGCTGCAGTGAAGTAGTCTTCACCGCTTCGTTCGAAAGGGCGCATCCTCTGGGATGCGCCCTTTCTGCGTCTGCAGGGGGGCTGCACCCGATCTGCGTGCGTCTGCGGGTGGCACTAGGCTGGTGTGGTGCAGCGCAAGACCCTTCTCTCTCTTCTTCTCGGCGTCGTCGCCACCGGCATCGGGCTCGTTCTGGCCTTGGTGCATGGCGGTGCGGCGGCGACGTCCGTGCTGCTCGACCCCGGTGCGGTCGTGCGGTGGGGGCTGCCCGCGACCAAGGCTCTGAACAACATCTCGATCGGTGTCACGATCGGTGGCCTGATCATGGCAGTCTGGGCGCTGTCGCCGAAATGGAAGAGCGCCTACAACCGATCGCTGAACATCGCGGCGGTCGCCGCCGCACTCTGGACGATCAGCGGCGCGCTGTCGACCATTCTCACGTACATCTCGCTCGACCCTGACTCTTGGGGCTCGGAGACCTTCGGAGCCAGACTCTGGCTGTTCCTCACGCAGGTGCAGGTCGGCCAGCTCGCTCTGTGGAGCATCTGCATCGCCGCAGTCGTCACGGTGCTGACAGCCGGCGTGCGCGGCCAGATCGGCGTGCTCTTCGTGCTCCTCGCCGCGTTCGCCGGGCTGATCCCGCTGGCCTCTGCCGGGCACGCTGCGGGCACCGCAGGCCACAACCTGGCGGTCAGCGCGATGCTGCTGCACTTGGGCGGAGCCTCCATCTGGATCGGCGGTCTCGTCGTCCTCGCTGCAGTGTCGCCGAAGCTGGGGCGCCATCTGCAGGCGGTCACCGAACGCTACTCGTCGCTCGCCTTGGTCTCGTTCCTGCTCGTCGCGTTCTCTGGCGTAGCCAACGCCGTGCTGCGCGTCGGAACCTGGGACCAGCTGTTCAGCACCGCTTACGGCCAGATCGTGATCTGGAAGGCGATCGGGCTGATCCTGCTCGGCGCTGCGGGTGCGATCAACCGTCTGCGGCTGATCAGGCGACTGAACGCGTCAGAGACTGCGAAGCGGGCCTTTGGGTGGATCGTGACCTGCGAGTTCGCGCTGATGGGAATGGTCAGCGGCTTCTCCGCTGCTCTCGGCCGCACGGCGACACCGATTCCGCAGCAGCTGTCGAGCGATCCGACGCCGGCCGAGCTGCTCACCGGCGAGCCGGTGCCGCCCGAACCCACCTGGCTGACGTACATCACGGTCTGGCGCATCGACCCGATCTGGCTGGTCGTGTGCGCGTTCGCCCTCGTGCTGTACTTCATCGGGGCCTGGCGCCTGCATCGGCGGGGCGATCGCTGGCCATGGCATCGCACGCTGCTGTGGAGCATCGGCGTGCTCTTCCTCTTCTGGGCGACCAACGGTGCGTTCAACCTCTATCAGACGTATCTGTTCAGCGTGCACATGACGATGCACATGATGCTCACCATGCTGATTCCGCTCTTCTTGGTGCTCGGGGCGCCGGTGACCTTGTGCATGCGGGCGATCACCCGACGCACCGACGGCTCACGGGGAGGTCGCGAGTGGATTCTCTGGGCCGTGCACAGTCCGTGGGGGCAGTTCGTGGCCGGCCCCGTGGTCGCAGCGTTCATCTTTGCGTTCTCACTCGTGGTCTTCTATTACACGCCGCTGTTCGGCTGGGCCACTCGCGACCATCTCGGTCATCAGTGGATGATCGTGCACTTTCTGATCAGCGGCTACCTGTTCGTGCAGTCGCTGATCGGCATCGACCCGGGGCCGAACCGGCCGCCGTATCCCGTGCGGCTGCTCTTCTTGGTGGTCACGATGGCCTTCCACGCCTTCTTCGGCATCTTCATGATGATGGGCACGGGTCTGCAGGAGGCCGACTGGTACGGGGCCATGGGTCGCACCTGGGGAGATAGCGCGATTCGTGACCAGCAGATCGGCGGTGCCATCGCGTGGGGGCTGGGCGAGTTCCCGACGATCGTCCTGGCTCTGCTGGTCGGGCTGCTGTGGTCTCGCAGCGATGCCAAAGAGCGTCGGCGCAGCGACCGCAATGCGGCTCGAACCGACGAGGCGGAGCTCAATGCCTACAACGAGATGCTGGCCGGTCTGCGGCACCCGGTCTCTGACGAGCCCGACAAGTCTGCTGACGAGGCGTCGGCAGAGGCCGAGAGGTCGAAGGGAAGCAGAGCATGAGCGACGCCGCAGCGAGCAAAGGCGCGAAGACCGAGAGCAGCGAGGCAGACGACGTCGCGGCGACTGCGGCGAGTTCTGAGGCAGAGGTCGAGACGGCGTCTGAGACGACGACCGGCGGGCGAGCCGGCTCGGAAGCCGACCCGACGACAGACGCGACCGGGGTGCATCAGAGCGCTGCGGCATCCGCCGACGGCATCACGCTCACCGGCGAACAGCAGGCCGTCATCGACGCTGCCATGCGCGGGCAGAGCGTGTTCGTGACCGGGCGGGCGGGCACCGGCAAGTCGACGCTGCTCGCGCGGCTCATGCGCGAGCTGCCGGGCAAAGTCGTGGTGTGCGCCCCGACCGGTGTCGCGGCGCTGAACGTGGGCGGTCAGACGATCCACTCGCTCTTCGGACTGCGCGTCGGCGTGCAGGACGTCGCCAAGATCGCGCGGTACATGAGCCGCGAGACCCGCGAGGTGCTCGCTGCCGTCGACACCGTGATCATCGACGAGGTCTCGATGGTGTCGGCTGACCTGCTCGACGCGATCGACCGCAGCCTGCGGCTGGCCAAGAAGCGCAGCCGAACACCGTTCGGCGGGGCGCAGATCGTGATGTTCGGCGACCCCTACCAGCTGGCACCGGTGCCGCCGCGCTCGACCGATGAGCGCGCGTTCTACACCGAGCACTATGCGAGCCAGTGGTTCTTCGACGCTCATGTGTGGGCCGAGGCGACGGTGAGTGTCTACGAGCTGACGAACATCCACCGACAGAACCACGACGGGTTCAAGCAGCTGCTGAACGCGGTGCGCGAGGGCACGGTGCCCGATCACTGGATCGCGCGGCTGAACCAGATCGGCCACCGCGACCCCGATCCCGATCAGCCGATCATCACGCTGGCCACCACGAACCGCATCGTCGACGAGCGCAACGCCACCGAGCTCGCGCGGCTGCCCGGGCGCACCAAGGTCGCGCGGGCGCAGATCGACGGGGAGTTCGGCAACGCGTTCCCGGCCGACCCCGAGCTCGAGCTCAAGGTCGACGCGCAGGTGATGTTTCTGCGCAACGACCCCGACGGCCGATGGGTGAACGGGTCGATCGGCAAGGTGGTGAGCATCCGCCCCGACGTCGTGGTCGTCGAACTCGACGGCGAGGACGTCGAGGTCGAGCCGGTGGTCTGGGAACGCTACGAGTACACCTTCGACCCGAACGAGAAGACGATCGAGCAGGATCAGATCGGCGAGTTCACGCAGTTTCCGCTGCGGCTCGCGTGGGCCGTCACCGTGCACAAGTCGCAGGGGCAGACCTATGACCGCGCGGTCATCGACTTAGGCACGCGAGCGTTCAGCCCCGGGCAGACCTACGTCGCGCTGAGTCGGCTGACGAGCCTCGACGGGCTCTACCTGGCGCGGCCGGTGCGACGAGGCGACATCATCGTCGACCGTCGCGTGCTCGAGTTTATGCGCACGGCATCCGCTCCGATGTTCTGACCGGGCCGGCACACCGCGGGGCTACCCGAGACGGTGAATGACGTTCTGCGTCTGCTGCTCGGGCACTCGGGCCAGCAGCGTGTCGAGATTCACCAGAGTGAGGCCCGAGGCGCGCAGATCGTGCAGCAGCTTCGGCATCATCTCCATTGTCGGCTCGTGCACGTCGTGCATCAGCACGATCGACCCGGCCTTCGCCTCGCGCAGGATCTTGTCGTGCACGACGCTCTGTCCGGGCTCCTTCCAGTCGAGCGAGTCGACGTCCCACAGCACCAACGGGTGCGGTGACGCCTGCGCGACCGTATCGTCAAAGAAGCCGTACGGCGGCCGCACATGAGCAGGGCGCACCCCGCAGATGCGTTCGACCGCGTCATCGGTGCGAGTCAGCTGGTCTCGAACCTGCGCCGAGGTGAGATCGGTCAGCGCGGGATGATCCCATGTGTGGTTGCACACCGTGTGCCCCTGTGCGATCTCGTCGCGAATCTGCTGCGGATAGATCACGGCATGCTGCCCCTCGACCATGAACGACGCGTGCGACCCTGCCGCAGCGAAGTCGCCCATGATCGTGTCGGTGTAGTCGCTCGGCCCGTCGTCGAAGGTCACCGCGGCACATGCGACGAGGTCGGCCGGCGTCGGCCAGACGTATGCGCTGGGGTGCACCGGCCCGTCGTCGTGCGGTTCGGCCTGCGCGCTCTGGTCGGCGCTCAGCGTGCTGACGGCGGATGCCATGGTCGCCTCCGCCGCAAGAGGCGCGGCGAACGACACCTGCGTTCGAGCCGCCTGCGCATCGGTCGCGCCGGCGCGAGCCGGGCCCGACCATGGCATCCGCCGCACGGCCGCCTGCCGAACCACACGACCGAACTCGGTGCAGTCGTCGTCTGCGACCGCCACACGCACGGTCAGCAGGCCTGGCGTGGCGAGACCGGCCGCCCACTGCTCGCGCTGCTCGTCGCCGAGGCGCCCGGTCTCGACGGCCAGACGCAGCACGAGCTGTCCGCTGTGGTCGAACGAGACATCGTCGAGCAGGGTGCCGCGGTCGATCGCGTCGCGCAGCGGGTCGTAGCCCGGCGCGTCCTTCTTCGACGAGCCGATGGGGGCATCGAGATCGGTGCCCAAAAGGGTGGCGATGGCGGCGATAGCGCGATTGCGTCCGCCGGAGGTGAGCAGGCTGCCGCCGACTCCGGCGGTGCCGCTCGAGATGTCGACGAACACGCTCTGTCGCTGCTCGAAGAGCGTGTGATGGGCGTTGTCGACGGTGGCGGCGCGGGTGGCGCGCAGCTGCACGCCGAGCACGGAGCCGGTGGCCTGCGTCGTGTCGCAGCTGACGGCCAGCAGGTGCCCGTGCGCCTGTGGCTCGGGAAACTCGGCACGGTCGGTGAGCCTGGAGTTGGCATCGCTGCGCGTCGATCCGGGCAGCGGCACGGTGTCGAGCAGACTGCCCGCGCTGAAGCCCACGACCTGTGCGGCATCGGGGCGGCTCCAGGTCGAGCCGGCGGTCGAGGTGCCGGCGCGCAGTGCATCGGCGGTGTCGACCGCCTCTGCCGGTGCGACGTATGAGCCGTCGTCGGCATGGCCGGGCACCGGTGTGAGCATTGGGGAGAACCCACCGGAACGGGCGTACTCGTGGGCGTAGTCCTGCAGCGCTCGGCGAACCCAGGCCTCGACGCGGCCGTTGAACGCATCCTGCCCGGTGAGCACGGGCCAGCGGCCGGCGAACGACACTGAGGGATCGAGCGTGAAGGTGCGCTGCACGCCGAGGCCGGTCACCGCTGCGGCGATCACCGGCACCGTTTCGCCGAATCCTGCGTCGACCACCGGCGCGGCGTCGGCATCAGCGGTGTCGCCGGTCTGGACGAACCCGAGTGCGCCGCGCTGGTGGTTCTGCACCGCGGTCACGACGCCTGCGGCGACTCCGGATCCGACGACGAGCGTGCCCACGACGAGCCCGAGAAACCGTCGACGAGGAAGCTCCGGCTGGTCGGTAGACGCGTCGGTCGAGCTGTCGGTCATGTGTGAATCGCCTTTCGAATGCAGAAGCCATTCGAGCTCTGTGGTGGTGCTGTGCATGGCTGCGCGTTCACGCGCGCTTGCATACATCAGCGTATCGCGCAGGGCAGAATGGAAAGACCGTGCACAGCAGGTGCTCAGGGAACGAACGAGAGCAGAGAACGACGATGGACCTCACACAGGCGCAGACCTGGGTCGAGCTGGTGCCCGCCATGCTCGTCGCTGTCGCACTGCTGCTCGTGCCGGGCGCAGTGCTCGCCCGTGTGCTCGGGCTGCGCGGTATGGCCGTCTGGGGCGCCGCTGCGCCCATATCGGTCTCGGTGATCGCGGTCAGCGCGATCGTCACCCCTCGGCTCGGCCTGCGCTGGTCGCTGTGGTGCCTGCTGATCGGCTGGGCGGTCGCTCTCGCGCTGGTCGTCGTGCTTCGTCGTGTCATTCGGCGGATGCTGGCTCGTCGTCCGGCGTCGGTGGCGTGCGGTGCGCAGCCCGTCTCGGCCGGGCCCGATGTATCGCGGCCGATGACCGGTGCCTGGCGCCGCGGTGTGATCCCCGGGCTGCTGGCGCTCGTCGCCGCGGTGGTGCTGATCTCGACGACCTTCTTCAGACTTGTGCCCGACGCCGAGTACATCATGCAGCTGTTCGACACGACGTTTCATCTCAACGCCGTGCGCGCGATTCTCGACAGCGGAGACGGATCGTCGCTGACACTGTGGTCGATCACGAACAAGGCCAACAACTCGTCGTTCTACCCGGCCGCCTGGCACGACGTGGTGGCCTTGGTCGCACAGCTCAGCGGAATCGGCGTGCCGCAGGCCACGAACGTCGTGGCGCTTGTGGTGAGCGCCGTGATCTGGCCGCTCGGAGCGATCTGGCTCGCACAGGCCATCGGCGGGCCGAACCTGGCGAGCAGCCTGGCCGGCGGTCTGCTGAGCGCGTGCTTTCCGGCGTTCCCCTGGCTGTTTCTGCACTGGGGGCCGCTCTACCCGAACCTGCTGGGCAACTCGCTGATCGCCGCGGCGCTGGCGCTGACGCTCTCGATCTGCCGTCAGCGGCCTGACTCAGTGCAGCACCGTCTGAATGCGGCAGCCGCCCTGCTGCTCGTGCTGCCGGGGCTCGCTCTCGCACACCCGAACTCGCTGCTTGCCGCCGTGGGGTTCGCTGCCATGATCGTCTTCGCGACGCTGGGACCGCAGCTGCGCCGACTGCGGGCCGGCGGCGGAGAGGCGGGAGTGCGCGGGGCATCCGGCGAAACGCTCGTCGGCTGGCTGGGCGTGCGCGGCACCCGCATCGCGATCTGGTCGGTCGCCGGCGTGTTCGTGCTGCTGTGGGGCGTGCTGCGCACCGGGCTCGACGTGGCACCGTGGAAGGCCGACGAGAACCTGCGCGACGCTCTGACAGACATCGTGACGAACGGGCCGGTCGACCGCCCCGCGGCCATCGCAGTCAGCGTGCTGGCGCTGATCGGACTGGTGCGCTGCCTGCGCTCGCGGCGGTGGTGGCCGATCATCGTGTTCGGCTTCACCGTGGTGCTGTATCTGGTGGTGGTGGCGTCGCCGGTTCCGCTGCTGCGCGACGTGCTCACCGCAGGGTTCTACCGCGACCCGAAGCGCATCGCCGGGCTCACGGTGTTCGGCTTTCTGCCGCTGGCCGTCATCGGTTTCACGACGGTCTGGGCGCTGGTGACGATCGTGGTCATGCGCATCGGGCCGAAGCACGCTCATCGACTGTCACGGTCTGCGCAGGCCATGCGGCGGGCGGTGGCCGGGGTGCTGCTGCTGATGCTGGTCGCGGTGCTCGTGCTGCCGATTCGCAACGGGGCGATCGCGCAGGTGGTGAGCTGGGCGCAGCGTGACTATGTCATCTCGCCCACGTCGAAGCTGCTGAACACCGATGAGCGCGATGTTCTCGCGCATCTGCGCGACTTCGTGCCGGCGGGGCAGACCGTGCTGGTCGACCCGGGCAACGGAGGTGCGCTCGCCTATGCCTTTGAGAACGTGCCGGTGACGCGCGTGCACATTCTCAGCGACGTGTCTGACGACCTGCAGACGCTGGACTGGCACCTGAGCGATGCCAGTTGGAAGGATCGCACATGCCCGATCGTGCGTGCGAACGATCTGCACTTCGTGCTCGACTTCGGCGACGCGATCGTCGACAACGTGAAGAAGCCCGGGTTGAGCGACATCCCGCCCGAAGTGGGCACGGTGGTGTACTCGCAGGGGAGGGCGCGACTTGTCGAGCTGACCGGATGCTGGGAGTGAGCGGATGCTCGACGCGTGTGCCGCTGGGGCCGGTCGAGCGGCTGACTGGTGCGAGCTCTGCTGCAGACGGAGCTGAATGGAGCGGCTGACGGGAATCGAACCCGCGTATCAGGCTTGGGAAGCGTGCGCTCTACCATTGAGCTACAGCCGCATGGTCTGTGACCGCCTGTAAGGGTATCAGAACCGTGAGCCGCTCAGCCACCTGCACGGATTCTCGGGTCGCTCTGCTTGCCGACGCGGTCTTGTGCCTCGAACTTCGACTTTCAGCTGCGCAACAGCCCAGACGTGCAGCCACAGATCAGTCCCTTTGCTCAGAAACCCGGTTGCTGAGCTGCCTCGGCTGGTCGGCGTCGCCACGAAATTGCACGGAATGCGGGCACCACGGATTGCACCGAATGTCGCCTCACGGATTGCACGGAATGTACCGGGATCGCTCGAGAATGCCCCCTTTCTGCCAATCCGTGGCGGTGAGGTGCGATCGCGGCAGCTCCCGAGAGTGCAGAACCTGCTCTGAGCCCCGGGGATGCCGCCCCGAGAGTGCAGAACCTGTTCTGAGTCCCGGGGGATTCCGCCCCGAGAGTGCAGAACCCGTTCAATGTCGGCGAGTGTGCAGAAGACGTGCGTATCAATCGGTTTTGGCCGCGTCTTCTGTGCTCTCGATGCCCGAATTGCACTGAAACGATCTTGCCGACAACCGCACCGAAACCAGACCCCCGAAATCTGCGCAGAAGCAGCGCCCCGCGATGTAACGTGACGTCACACGTGTGGCATCGGCGCAGCGACGCAGAATACGATGAGACCACTATGACCGCCAGCTTGCAGCCCGCAGCAGACCGTCGACCCCAGGTCGCGCGGTCGAACGATGCTGCCGTCTCGACCGGAGCCAGCGCCGAAGAGCCTATTGCTGAGCGCCGCTTCAGCGCGAGCCGCTTCGGTCTGTCCGGCGAAGACGCGTTCGACGACGGCGATGATGCGGCGGATGCTCTGCATGCGCCCGCAGCGCACATCACGCCCGCATGGGACACCCTGCCGAGCGTCGAAGCGCCCACGCTTTCGCTCGAAGTCTTCCCAGCCAGGGGAGTGCCGCAGCTGCGACGCAACGTCGCCGCAGTGCGCAAGCTCCTGAAACTCGGTCCCGACTTCGTCACAGTGACATACGGCGCGGCGGGCAGCCGTCAGGAGGGCACGAAAGAGCTGGTCACCTGGATCGCACAGTCCGGGGTGCCCACCTATGCGCACCTCACCTGCCAGGCCACGTCTCTGCGCGAGCTCGACGAGACGATCGACGAGCTGCTCGAAGCCGGTGTCACGGGCATCCTCGCTCTGCGCGGCGACGCCCGGGACGACGGCAGCGGCCTGGTGCTGCCGCACGCCACCGACCTGATCGCGCGAGTGAGCCAGCGTGCCGAAGCGGCGGGGCAGCGCATCCGCATCGTCGTCGCAGCGTTCCCGACCGGGCATCCCGACAGTCGAGATCTGCGCGAAGACGCCGAGAACGTCGCTCGCAAACAGCAGGCGGGTGCAGACTTCGCGATCACGCAGCACTTCTTCGACGCCGAGGACTACGCGCGCTTTCTCGACCTGGTCGCTGCGACGGGTGCGACGCTGCCGATCGTTCCCGGCCTCACCCCCACGACCACGGTGCGCCGTCTCGAGCGCATCTCAGAACTCTCCGGGCTGACCCCGCCGCCTGCGCTCGCTGCAGCGCTCGGCGCTGCACCGGATGCACAGACTCGCCGCGACATCGCGGTGCAGAACACAGTTGAGCTGGCTGAGAAGCTGGCGCGAGCCGGAGCCCCGGGCATACAGCTGTTCACCATGAATGACGAGCCGACCGCGCTCAGGGTGTTCGACGCCCTCAGCTCTTCGCCTGCAGGTGCGCTCGGCCAGAACACAGGAAGAGAACCATGGCTACTCAACACACAGGGGCCGGCCTTGAAGGCGGCACTGCACTAGGCTACCCGCGCATCGGTCGCAGCCGAGAGCTCAAGAAGGCGCTCGAACGCTACTGGGGCGGCCGCATCGAGGCACAGGAGCTGGCCGAGACGGCAGCCGAGATCCGTGCGACCAACTGGCGCCGTCTCCACGACCTCGGGTTCGAGGCGCACAACGCCAGCATCCCCAGCGACTTCTCCTACTACGACCAGGTGCTCGACGCCACCGTGCTCGTGGGCGCCCTGCCGAAGCGCTTCGACCAGTGGGTCGACGAAGACGGCAGCCTGAGCCTCGACGGCTACTTCGCCGCCGCTCGCGGAGTGGACCGCGTGCAGCCGCTTGAAATGACCAAATGGTTCGACACGAACTACCACTACCTCGTGCCCGAGATCGGGCCCGACACCACCTTCCGCCAGGGCAGCGATCAGCCGGCCCTGCTCTTCGCCGAGGCGCTCTCGCACGGGTTCGTGACCCGCCCGGTCATCGTTGGCCCGGTCACGCTGCTCGCGCTGGCGAAGCCGACGGCCGACGCCCCAGAGGGGTTCGACCCGCTCGACCGCCTCGACGACCTGTTGCCGGTCTACGCCGAGGTGCTCGCCGGCCTCGCCGAGCTCGATGCACCGTGGGTGCAGCTCGACGAGTCGGCGCTGGTCAGCGAGCTGCTGCCCAGTGATCGCCCGAAGCTCATCACAGCGGCGAAGCACGCCTACGAAGTGCTCGGCGCGCTCGAGGCCCGCCCGCAGATTCTCGCCCAGGCGTCGTACGCCGCTCTCGACGAGGCATTGCCTGCACTTGCCGAGGCCCCGATTGAGGGAATAGCACTCGACCTGGTCGAAGGCGACGTGCCTGCCGCAGACACCCCCGGCGTGACCGGACTCAAAGACAAAGTGGTGGTCGCCGGTGTGATCAACGGTCACAACATCTGGCGTGCCGATCTGGATGCCGCGCTCGCGAAGCTCGAAGAGCTGCGCCCGTTGGCGGGTCGAGTCGTGGCCTCGAGCTCGACCTCGCTGTTCCATGTGCCGCACACGCTCGACGATGAGTCGAAGCTGAGCGACGAACTGCGCTCCTGGCTGGCCTTCGCAGCAGAGAAGGTCGTCGAGATCGTCACACTCGCCCGCGCCTACGACGGCGACAAAGCGGGGGTGCAGGCAGCGTTCGACGAAGCGGCTGCCGCGCTGGCATCCCGCGCTGAGCATGCCGGCGTGCACCGCCCCGAGGTGGGTGCACGCATCTCGGCCCTCACCGACGCCGACTTCACACGCACACCGTATGCTGAGCGTGCGCAGGTGCAGCAGGCCGAGCTGGGGCTGCCGCTGCTGCCGACGACCACCATCGGATCGTTCCCGCAGACGCCGGAGATCCGCCGCACGCGCTCGCAGTTCACCAAGGGTGAGATCGACGAGGCCGCCTACAACGAGCAGATCAGGGGGCACATCGCCGACGTCGTGAAGTTGCAGGAAGAGATCGGTCTTGACGTACTCGTGCACGGCGAGGCCGAGCGCAACGACATGGTGCAGTACTTCGCCGAGAACTTCGAGGGCTTCGACGTGACCGAGAACGGCTGGGTGCAGTCGTACGGGTCGCGCTGCACGCGCCCGAGCATCCTCTGGGGCGACGTGGTGCGCCCGAAGCCGTTCACGGTCGAGTGGATCAGCTATGCGCAGTCACTCACCGAGAAGCAGGTCAAGGGCATGCTCACCGGCCCCGTGACGATTCTGGCCTGGTCGTTCGTGCGCGACGATCAGCCGAAGGGCGTCACCGCTGACCAGGTCGCCTTGGCGCTGCGCGACGAGATCGCCGATCTCGAGGCCGCAGGCATCGACATCGTGCAGGTCGACGAGCCGGCCATTCGCGAGCTGCTGCCGCTGAAGCGCGCAGACCACGCCGACTATCTCAAGTGGTCGGTCGGGTCGTTCCGTCTGGCGACCGCCGGCGCCGCAGACCGCACGCAGATTCACACCCACCTCTGCTACTCGGAGTTCGGCCAGGTCATCGACGCCGTCGACGGGCTCGACGCCGATGTGACCTCGGTCGAGGCCGAGCGCTCGAAGATGGACATCGTGCGCGACATCAAGGCCGCCGGCTTCAGCCGCGGGGTCGGGCCGGGCGTCTACGACATCCACTCGCCGCGCGTGCCCACTGAGGCCGACATCGAGGGGCTGCTCGACATCGCGCTCGAGTCGATTCCCGACCAGCTGCTGTGGGTCAACCCCGACTGCGGGCTGAAGACACGCCGCTACGAAGAGGTGGTGCCTGCGCTGACCGACATGGTCGCCGCCGCCCGTGCCGAGCGTGAGAAGCTCGGCGTCGAGGCCTGAGCGTTGGCCGGTCGTCTGATCGGCTGAGATGACAGCAGGGCCGCGACCCACATGTGGTGGGTGCGGCCCTGTTTGTCTTGTCGCCGTCTCTGCCGTCGCCGTCTCTGCTGTCTCTGCCATGTCGCGGGGCGGGCGGATGCGGTGGGCGCGCCGGCTCTGCGGCCTGCGGTCAGATAGTGGTGCCGAGGCGGGTGGCGCCCGTTCCGGTCCCTGCGCCGGAGCCCGAACCGCTGCCGTACTGACCTAGGTCGCCTAGGTCGCCCAAATCGCCCAGGTCGCCGTAGTCCTCGTTCAGATCGTTGTTGTACTGCCTGCCCAGGTCACCGTAGCGCTTGCTGAGGTCGCCCAGCCCCGGCACGTCGATCTTCATGTTCGAGGTGTCGATGCCCGAAATCTTCCAGCTGCCGCTCTCTTTGACCAGCTTGTAGTCGTATGTGCCTGAGACGGTGACCTTCGTGAGTCCGGAGCCGGACTCGCCGTCGACGGCGTAGGTCACCGTGGCGGAGTCGCCGGTGATGCTCTCTGACGAGAAGTCGTTCGAGATGCCCATGCCGTTCGTGGTGTCAGAGCCCGAGCCGCTGTCGTTCAGACCGTTCGGCAGGCTGCCGATCTGGCTGCAGCCTGCCTTGATCTGCGAGGCCATCGACGACGTGTAGTACTCGGCGGCGCCGTCGCAGTCCCCGCTCTCGGCCGATGCGATGGCTTTCGCGACGACCTCTTTGGGGCTGCTCGTGGCGTTGCCGATCACCGCGAACAGGCCGATGGCGATTCCGGCCAGAAGCAGCACACCGGCCACGGCGATGCCGACGATGAGCCAGGTCTTGCCTTTACGCGGGGTGGGCGAGCCGTATCCGGGGGCAACCGCCTGCTGATCGGGTGCGGTGTGCTCGGTCCACTGGGAGCCGTCCCACCAGCGCAGCCAGCCGGTCTGAGCCGGATCCGGATACCAGTTCGCCGGCGGAGTCGTCGGGTTTTCAGGGGGAACGGAACTCATCGTGATCCTTCTCATCTGGCGAACATGACGGACGGCATACGTCTCTGAGCCACAGTGTATCGAAGGCCGTCGCCCGCAGAGCGCATCGCATACGACCGCATTTCTGCGCAGGAGCATGAGAACGGTCATACTGTTGAGCACAGGGAACTGTGGGGTCGATCGGAGCGATCAGCCCCAGACACAGGCAGGAAGAGACCATGGCTGACAAGAGAAACCCCACACCGCACCACGAGGTCACCGCTGGCGAGCGGGTCGGCGGGTGGCTCAAGAAGACCTGGCCCGCGCTGGTGCTCGTCGTGCTCGCCCTGATCTTCATCTTCCAGAACACCTCGACGGTGACGCTGGTGCTCTTCGGCATGCAGCTCAGCGGCTCGTTCTGGATCTTCACCGTGATCCTGCTGCTCATCGGCATTCTGATCGGCTGGCTGCTGGGTCGCGGCGGCAGAGTCGACCGAAAGAACTGACCATCGGCCTGCTCTCGCCCGCATCAGCTGGTCAGACGCCGCAGAGATGCAGAGCACGGAGGCAGAGACGTCGCTGCCGGATGAGCACGTCGTCAGCGCCCGGTAAACTGAACCTTCGATGACGAGCAGCGCACCGAAGACGGATTCGACCGATGTGATGGCCGCGCCCCGGCGAACGAGACTCATGACCGTCGTCAGCCGGGTTGCCGCACGACCGACCGTGCTCATCGTGGCGTTCCTCATGGTGCACCTCTGGCTCGCACTGAGCGGTCGCCATCAGTACGGGGCGCCCTTCGGCGATGTCACCAGCGTCTATCACCTCTGGTCGTTCGACGCAGTCCGGTACGGCACCTGGTACGGCATCACCGACCCATGGGTCTATCCGGCGCTCGCCCTGGTGCCGATGCTCCTGCCACTGACGCTCTGGGCCTCGACCGGCCTGGACTACACGTTCAGCTGGCTGATCATGGTCACTCTGCTGAACGTCGTCGCGCTCGGCGTCTTCACCGAGGGGTTCCGCAACGAGCGCCGCATGCGTACCGCATGGTGGTGGGCGGTCTACCTGCTGCTGCTCGGGCCGGTCGCGTTGGGGCGCATCGATACGGTTGCGCTCGCTCTGGTCGTCATCGCGCTGTCGCTGCTCGAACATCGCCCGGCGCTCGCCGGGCTGCTGCTGGCCGTCGGCACGTGGGTCAAGGTCTGGCCGGCGGCTGTGCTCGCGGCTGCCGTCACGTCGCTCTGGGGGCGTGGCCGGCGGATGCTGCGCGCGCTGATCGCACCCGGCGTCGCGCTGACCGGAGGACTCGCCGTCGTGGCCGCCATCGCATCCCTCGTCAGCGGGCACGGCTTCGTCGGCGTCGCCAACCTGCTCGGCTTCGTTGGCGGTCAGGCCTCGCGCAATCTGCAGATCGAGGCGGTCGGCGCGACCGTCGGACTCTGGCGGGCGCGTTCGGGTGACGGTGCAGTCGTCTACAACCACGAGATATACACCAACGAGCTGATCAGTGCGTCGTCACCCGTCATCGCGACGACCGTCACAGTGCTGATGGGCATCATGGTGCTGGCGATCGCCCTGCTCGCCTGGCGGCTGCAGCGCGTCGGCGTCGACCGGCTGCAGGTGTTCGCCTGGGCGTCGCTTGCGCTCGTGACGACTTTCATCGTGTGCAACAAGGTGGGGTCGCCGCAGTTCGAGGTGTGGCTGGTGGCACCCGTGCTGCTGCTCGCCGCGGTGCGGCCGCCGCGCTGGTGGGTGCCGATGGTGCTGACGTCCATGATCGGAGTGCTCACACAGGTGATCTACCCATCATGGTACGGCTACCTGCTGAATCTGAGCGCGTGGATGCTCTGGGTGATCACCGTGCGCAACCTGCTGCTGGTGATGCTGCTGATCTGGGCCGTGGCCGAGCTCAGGCCGCGAGGATCCGTTCGAGCTGCGCCCCGATCGCCTCTCGCTCGATGAGGAACGAGTCGTGCCCGTAGGGGGAGTGCACCACGACCGCTTCGTCGCCGGCGATGTGCGTGCGCAGACCTGCGACGATGGCGTGCTGCTCGTCGATGCCGTAGAGGCGGTCGGAGTCGATGCCGACGACCAATGACTTCGCCGTGATGCTGCCGAGCGCTTCGACGACCCCGCCGCGGTCACGGCCGATGTCGTGCGAGTTCATCGCCTCCAGCATGGTGATGTAGGTGTTCGCGTCGAAACGCCGAGTGAACTTGTTGCCGTGAAAGTCAAGGTACGACTCAATGGCGAAGCGTCCGCCTTTGCCCAGCGGCGAGACGCCGGACTGGGCCGAACGGCCGAAACGGGTGTTGAACTCTTCGGCGCTGCGGTAGCTGGTGACGGCGACCCGACGGGCGAGCGCAAGCGAATGCCACGGGCCGCGCCCTTCGGGAAGGTCGTAGTAGTCGCCGCCGAGGTAGTCGGGGTCGCTGCGGATCATGTCGACCTGTACCGAGTTCACGGCGATGCGGTCGGCGCTCGTGACCGCCGGTGCGGCGATGACCACGAGTCGTTCGAGGTCGTCGGGATACATGATCGCCCACTCCAGCGCCTGCATGCCGCCCATCGAGGGGCCGATCACGGTGTGCCAGCGGTCGATGCCGAGGGTGGTCGAGAAGTTGTGACTGGCGTGCACGATGTCACGGATCGAGACGTACGGAAACTGTGACCCCCACGGCTGACCGGAGGGGCGCATCGTGCTCGGCCCCGTCGTACCCTGACAGCCGCCGAGCACATTCGCGCACACCACATAGAAGCGATCGGTGTCGATCGGGCGCCCAGGGCCGATCTGATCGGCCCACCAGCCGGCGGTGTGATGCCCGAGCTCTCGCACGCCGGCGACGTGGCTGTCACCGGTCAGCGCGTGCAGGACGAGCACGGCGTTACTGCGGTCGGCGTTCAGCTCGCCCCAAGTCTCGTATGCGACGCGCACGCAGTCGAGGTGCCCGCCGAACTCGAGATCCTGCTTGCCGACGTGCACGAACTGTCGGCGCCCCGGAGGATCGCCGACCAGCCAGGCCCCGGTCACCGGAGGCTTGCCGGCCACGCGGGCGATCATGCGGTCGGTGACCGGTGAGAAGAGGTCGCTGTCGTTGTCGCGTGCCCGATCGATGCGGTGCGCGTGTGCTCGGCCGTCGCCGTACTGCTGCATGTGAAGGCCGCCTCTGCAGAATGGGTGAATCACCGTATTTTACCAAGTCGGCGATTCTGCGAGGGGCAGCATCTAGGATGTTCTGCATGACACCAGCGACTCCAGAACCGCAGGCATCCCATCCCCCGCTCAGCGCGAGCGTCGTCGAGCTCGGCGAGACCGACGACCGACAGCGCACAGCGCTGGTGACCGGCGCCAGCAGCGGCATCGGGCGCGCGACGGCGGCACTGCTGCGCGAACACGGCTGGCAGGTCATCGCCGTGGCACGCCGTGCCGAGCGGCTCGACGAGCTTGCGGCGCAGACCGGAGCGATTCCGTTCGCCGCCGACCTGACGTCGCCGGCCGAGGTGCAGGCGCTTGCCGAGTTCGTCGACGAACATGGTCGGCTGGACGCGCTGCTGAACATCACCGGTGGAGCCATCGGCGTCGACCCGGTCGAGCGCGGTCGTGTCGAAGACTGGGTTCAGATGTATGAGATCAACACCGTGGCGACGCTGCGCGTGACGCAGGCGCTGCTGCCGGTGCTGCGACGCACCGCCGCCGAGCACGGCTGGGTCAGCATCCTCACCCTGACCTCGACGGCCGGGCTCGGCGTCTACGAAGGCGGCGGCGGGTACACCGCGGCCAAACACGCCGAGCAGGCGCTCGTCGACACGCTGCGGCTCGAGCTCAGCGGCGAGCCGATCCGTGTCATTGCGATTGCTCCGGGACTGGTGCACACCGAGGAGTTTTCACTGAAGCGGCTGCACGGCGACCAGGCGAAGGCCGACGACGTCTACGCCGACGTGGATCATCCGCTGAGCGCCGAGGACGTCGCTCTGGTGAACGTGCAGACGATCGAGCTGCCGCCGCACATCAACCTCGACTTGGTCGTGGTGCGTCCGGTCGCTCAGTCGGCGCAGCACAAGCTTTATCGCGGCCCGTTGCGTCCGAAGCTGTCGTGACCGATCCCCAGCGGCATCCGCACCCGGTCACCGACCTGGTCGATCCGTCATGGGCGCCGGTGCTCGCGCCTGAGACCGAACGCATCGCGCACATCGGCGAGTTCCTGCGCGGCGAGGTCTCCGACGGGCGCCACTACGCTCCTGGCGGGCCCAACGTGTTCCGTGCCTTTCAGCAGCCGCTCGACGCCGTGCGGGTGCTGATCGTGGGGCAGGATCCATATCCGACGCCCGGTCATGCGATGGGGCTCTCGTTCTCGGTGCGGCCCGACGTGCGGCCGGTGCCGAAGTCGCTGCAGAACATCTTCACCGAGCTGCACGACGACATCGGTGCGCCGACGCCGGCGAACGGCGACCTCACGCCGTGGGAGCGACAGGGCGTGATGCTGCTGAACCGCGTGCTCACCTGCGAACTCGGCCGACCGGCCTCGCACCGCGGCATCGGTTGGGAGCAGGTCACGGAGCGTGCCATTCGGGCGCTCGGTGAGCGCGATTGCCCGCTGGTCGCCATTCTCTGGGGGCGAGATGCGCGCAGCGCGGCGCCGATGCTGCCCAATGCGCATCTGATCGAGTCGGCGCATCCCAGCCCGCTCTCGGCCTACCGAGGCTTCTTCGGATCGCACCCGTTCAGTCGCGCATCCGACTGGCTGCAGCAGCAGGAGGGACAGGGCGTCGACTGGGCGCTGCCGATCTGACTCTCTGTTACGAAGTGCGACGGCCGGTTCGTCGGGATGCCGTAGACGCTCGATAGTCTGCGAGAGGCGCGCCGTTCGGCGTGTGCGAAGAGACCGGCGGAAGGCATCACGACATGGCTGAGATTCACGACAGCATCCTCGATACGATCGGCAACACCCCACTGGTGCGCCTGCACAGGCTGCCGGGTGACAGCGATGCCGAGGTGCTCGCCAAAGTCGAGTTCACCAACCCTGCAGGCAGCGTCAAAGACCGCCTCGCCGCTGCGATCGTCGAGGCCGCCGAACGCAGCGGCGAGCTGAAACCCGGCGGCACCATCGTCGAGGGCACCAGCGGCAACACCGGCATCGGCCTGGCATTCGTCGGCGCGGCCAAGGGCTACCATGTCGTTCTCACGATGCCTGAGACTATGTCGGTCGAGCGCCGCGTGCTCGCCCGTGCGTACGGTGCGGAGATCGTGCTCACACCCGGCTCTGAGGGCATGAAAGGGGCTGTCGCCAAGGCGAAGGAACTCGTCGAGCAGAGCGACAACGCCATTCTCGCGAGCCAGTTCGCAAACCCCGCAAACGCCGCCGTGCACCGTGCGACCACCGGCCCTGAGATCGTCGAGGCGACAAAGGGGCGCGTCGACTACTTCATCGCAGGCATCGGCACCGGCGGCACCCTGACCGGAGCCGGCCAGATCATCAAGGCAGCCAATCCAGACGCCAAGGTGATCGGCGTCGAGCCCAGCGACTCGCCGATTCTCAACGGCGGAAAGCCTGGACCGCACAAGATTCAGGGCATCGGAGCGAACTTCGTGCCCGATGTGCTCGACACCGAGCTCTACGACGAGATCATCGACGTGGAGTTCCCCGATGCGACGGCGACCGCACGCGCGCTGGCCAGCGAAGAGGGCATCCTCGCCGGCATCTCGGCGGGTGCCGCGACATGGGCGGCACTCGAGGTGGCCAAGCGTCCCGAGGCTGCGGGCAAGACCATCGTGGTGATCATCCCGGACTTCGGGGAGCGCTACCTGTCGACGTCGCTGTACAGCGACCTGCTCGACTGAGTCGATGCGAAGATGTCGGTCGTGACCGGTGCTGCGTCTGCTGAGCCGATTGACCAGGTCGACGGCACAGCAGATAGAGTCGTGGGCGTGTTCAGCAGACTCCGGGAAGACATCGACAACGCTCGTCGACACGATCCTGCGGCGCGGTCGGCGGCCGGCATCTTCTTTCTCTATTCGGGCCTGCACGCGATCTGGAACCATCGTCTTGCCCACTGGCTGTGGAGCCATCACGCGAAAGGGCCTGCGCGGTTCGTCTCACAGCTGAGCCGTTTTCTCACCGGTATCGAGATTCATCCGGGTGCGCGCATCGGGCGGCGCTTCTTCATCGATCACGGCATGGGAGTGGTGATCGGCGAGACGGCTGAGGTCGGCGACGATGTGATGATCTATCACGGGGTGACTCTCGGCGGCACCAGCCTGGCGGCTGAGAAACGGCACCCGACCATCGGCGATCATGTGCTGATCGGTGCGGGCGCCAAGGTGCTCGGGCCGGTGACCATCGGCTCGCACTCGTCGATTGGAGCCAACGCCGTCGTCGTCAAAAGCGCACCACCCGACTCGCTGCTGGTCGGCATTCCGGCCAAGCCGCGCCCGCGCCCGCAGACCCGACCACGAGACGTAGAAAGTCGGCGCGACGGGCTCAGCCCGGCGTCCTCAGACCGCACCACGATCGATGGGCTCTCCCAGGGATCGACGAGGCCGGGCCGTTCGGCGGCGAACGTCGAGCCCGAAGACATGGAACAGTTCCGCGATCCGGCGATGTACATCTGAGGGCGCTGAACCCTCCCGGAGCAGCTCTCAGAGCTTCAGCGTGCCGCCTGCCCTCACGATGGTCGCGCGGGCCAGCACGTCGAGTGCATCCACACTCGCGTAGTCATGCGCGAACGCGTGTTCAGGCACGCTCAGCTCGGTGCAGCCGATGAGCGCGATCTGAGCTCCGGCTTGCATCGTGCGCTCGAGCACGCTCATATAGAGGTCACGATCGAGCGGCTGGTTCGCCTTGACCTGGTCGAAGATCAGGGTGTCGACGTCATGTTGGACGGCTTCGCTCGGGTTCAGCGCATGCAGGCCGACGGCTTCGAGGGCATGCTGGTACAGACCTGACGAGATCGTGCCGCGGGTGCCCAGCACGCCGACGCTGCTGCCCGGAGGCACGAGTTCGGCCACGTGAGCCGCAGTCAGATCGATCATGTTCAGCACGGGAGCCTCGCTTGCGGCCGAGATCTCGTCAAAGAAGAAATGCGCAGTGTTACACGGAATGGCGATCACCTGCACCTGCCGACGGTTGAGCTCGCGCACGTCGTCGAGAATCGGGACGACCGGGTTCGGCTGGGTGTGATCGAGGATGTAGGCCGTGCGATCAGGGATGCTGCAGTGCTGCAGCAACTCGACATCGAGGTGATCCTGATCGCTCGCGACCTTCGTCATGCCAGTGAGCGTGTGCAGAAAGAGGATGGCAGCGTCTGGCCCCATACCACCGATCACACCGACATCTGGTCTCACGTGGGTCTCCTTCGTGTGTTCGCCGTGGCCGATTCGTCTGGTCACCGGGGCTTGAGGACGCAGAGATGCACCCGACGGCCGCAGACTCAGTGTACGGCGTGCCCCCGACTACAATTGCAGCGACGCAGGGCTTCCCGGCAGCGTCAGACACCCAGTGAGGATGATATGACCGCCACAACGACACATCGGTTTCAGCCTGTGCTGCTCGGCACGGACATCAACGCCTATGGCATGGCTCGCTCGTTCCACGAGGAATACGGTGTGGTCTCATGGGCGCTGGGATCGTTCCCGCTGACGCCGACGCGCGACTCGAAAATCGTGCAGGTGAGCATCGACAGCGAATTCGCATCGGACGACGGGTTCGTGCGGGTGCTCAGCGAACTGGGCCGACGCGAACGGGCGGCTGACCCGAATCGCAGCCTGTTGCTGGTTCCGTGCGGCGATGCGTACTCGGCTCTGCTCTCGGCCCATCGAGAGACGCTTGCAGAGTGGTTCGACTTCGTGATGATCGATGACGAACTGCTGGCGAGCCTCGTCGACAAAGCCTCGTTCTACCGACTGTGCGAGCAGCACGGCCTGGACCACCCAGTCACCCGAACCTACAGTCGGCAGCAGTTCGTCTCAGGCACCCCGATCGAACTGCCGAGCGAGTTTCCGATCGCGCTGAAACCGGCTGACAGCGTCGCCTACCTCGACTGCCAGTTTCCTGGGCGCAAGAAGGCCTATGTGCTGGCGAATCGGCAGCAGCTGGACGAGACGGTGCGACGGATCTTCTCTGCCGGGTACCCCGGAGAGCTCATTCTGCAGGACTTCGTGCCCGGCGACGACTCGCAGATGCGGGTGCTGAACGCCTACGTCAACCGTGACGGTACCGTGGCCATGATGAGTCTCGGCAACCCGCTGCTGGAAGACTATGCGCCGGCGAGCATCGGCAACTACGTCGCGATCGTGTCAGAGAGCAATGACGCCGTCTATGCTCAGGCGAAACGTTTTCTCGAGGCCATCGGATACGTGGGCTTCGTGAACTTCGACATGAAGCTCGACCCCCGCGACGGGCGATACCGATTCTTCGAGCTGAACCCGCGCCAGGGACGCAGCAGCTTCTTCACCACGCTCGCCGGTCTCAACCTGGCGCGGTGGCTGGTGCGCGACGTCGTCGAGCAGGAGTACGGCGAGACCGTCTACGGGCGGGAGCACGCACTGTGGGTCGGAGTTCCCCGGCCCATCCTGAAACGGTACGCCGCTGAAGGTCAGCTGAAGGCTGAGGCGCTGCAGCTCATTCGCGAAGGCCGATGGGGCAGCACGGTCTTCTATCGACGTGATCTCGGGCTGCGACGTCGGCTCAACATGTGGAAGCTCTGGCTGTCGTACTACCCCGACTACCGTCGCAACTTCGGCAACCGCGAACTCGATCTCTGAAACCGCCGACGCTGACGGAGGCCGTCACCTGGTGTGCGCTCAGCGCGCCCGGTCGTCGTTGATGTCGACTGAATGCGCGTCTTCGGGATGAACGACCGGGAGCACTTCGGTGATGGGCGCGCGGGGAATCGGCCCGCCGGTGCGCTTGGGGATGCGGTCGCGCAGATACGTGATCTCGGTGTAGCCATGAGGGGCGGGCTTGCCGTCGGGGCCGAGGTTCACGAACACGATCTCGTTGATGGTGAGAATCGTCTTGCGCGTGATCATGTTGCGCACGATGCAGCTCATCGTCAGCGACGTGCGGCCGAACTTCGTGGCGACCAGACCCATCTCGATCAGATCACCCTGCCAGGCGCTCGAGACGAAGTTGATCTCGGAGTAGAACTTCGTGACGCAGCGTTCGTTGCCGAGCTGCACGATCGCATAGATGGCGGCTTCTTCGTCGATCCATTTCAGTAGCGATCCGCCGAAGAGCGTGCCGTTCGCGTTGAGATCCTCGGGGCGCACCCAGCGGCGGGTGTAAAAGTTCATGTGATGGCGATTGCCCAAAGGCCGATCGTCGTACTGCTCGGCGTCGTGGGCGTCGAAGGCAGCGCCGGTGCCGCCTCGCCGCGAGGAGGCGTCGTGGTCGGGAGTGTGTGCGTTCATGCGGTTAAACCTAGCCCACACACGTGACGTCCGGATGAAGTCGTGAGCACTGCACGTGCTTCGACGGACGCCGCGGTGAGACAGTGACGATCAGCCGGGGCATGCCGGTGAGCGTATATCATCATCGACTGGTGCGGCGCTTCTCAGCAGCACGTGCTTAAATCGGGGGCATGACCACTGAGCAGACGACACAGACGCATGTGCTGACCACCGTGCGCGGCCACCTCGGTGAGATTCTGCTCAATCGGGAACGTGCCATCAATGCGCTGACCTCTGACATGATCGCGACCATTCACAGCCAGCTCGACGAATGGATCGATGACGACCAGGTGCAGGCGGTGCTGATTCGCGGTGCCGGTGCTCGAGGGCTGTGCTCTGGTGCCGACATCCGGGCGCTCTCGCAGGCGTCCGCCTTCGAACGCTATGACTTCTTCGACGCCGAGTACTCACTCGACCTCTGCATCGCGCGGTATCCCAAACCCGTCGTGGCCTTCATGGACGGCATCACGATGGGCGCAGGCGTCGGCATCAGCGCGCACAGTGCGTTCCCCGTGGTGACCGAGCGCTCTCGCGTGGCGATGCCCGAAGTGCGCATCGGCCTGATGCCGGATGTCGGCGCCACCTGGCTGCTGGCTCGGGCTCCTGGTCGCCTCGGCCACCTGCTCGCCTACACTGCGGGCGAGATGACCGGCTCCGATGCGATTGCGATGGGCTTCGCCGGCCACTTCGTTCCGAGCGACTACCTCGGCGACGTCGTCGACGGGCTGATCGCCGGAGTCGGCACCGGTGACGAAGCCCTTGAGAACACGCGACGGGTCATCAGCAGTTCTGCGGTGGAGCCGCCGGCTTCGGTGCTGGTGCGCAATCAGGCGGGCATCGACGAGGCCTTCGCCGATACGTCTCCCTCGAAGGTGATCGCATCGTTGCACGATCACGGCGATGACGGTGCCGACGAGGCCGCCGACCTGATCGCCGGCATGTGCCCGTTCTCACTGATCGTGACCGAGCGAGCACTGCAGCTGGCTGCCGAGAGCACGCTGGAGCAGGTGTTCGAGACTGATCTGCGTCTGTGCAGCGGGCTCACGGCCCGGCCCGACTTTCGCGAAGGAGTGCGTGCACAGGTCATCGACAAAGACCGCAACCCCGTCTGGAACCCGTCTCGACTCACTGACGTCGACCCGGCCGACGTCGACGCCCTCTTCGGCGACCTCGACAGGTGACACTTGTGTGCAGCGCTGGGCGCTGCCACCATTGAGGCATGTGTGCGCGCTCATCCCTGCCCGTCGGGGGCGAGACCATCGTGCAGGTGCGCGACCTCGGAGTCACCTATCCGGAACGCGCACAGACAGCGCCTGACGGCGTCACCTTCGACCTGCAGACCGGCGAGGTCGCGCTGCTGCTCGGGCCCTCTGGCGCCGGAAAGTCGACTCTGGCGCTCACGCTCGACGGTCTGATCCCTCATGAGGTGTCGGCGACCGTCAGCGGCTCGGTCATCGTGGCGGGAACGGACGTCGCGCGTTCCCGTGTCGCGCAGATCGCCACAGATGTGGCGATGGTCTTTCAGGATTCCGACGCGCAGATCGTCGCCGCCACCGTGCTCGATGAAGCCTGCTTCGGGCTCGAGAACCTGCAGAGACCTCGCGAAGAGGTCCTGGCAGCTGCCGAGCGCGCGCTGCGCCGCGTCGATTTGTGGGACCGCCGCCGAGACGATCCGGGCGACCTCAGCGGAGGCGGTCGACAGCGGCTGGCCATCGCCTGCGCACTGGCGCTGGGCTCGCGGGTCATCGTGCTCGACGAGCCGACCGCGAACCTCGATCCGCAGGGCGTGGTCGACGTCTATGCGCTGCTCGGCGAGATCGCGGCCGAGCGCACCCATGCCATCCTGCTGATCGAACACAACCTCGATGAGGCGATGAGCATCGTCGACCGGGTGATCGTGCTCGACTCGGCCGGGCGGGTGCGATTCGACGGTCCCGCGCGCAGTATCCTCGAGACCTATGCCGACGAGATCGACCGACTTGGCGTCTGGCTGCCCGTCTCGACGGTGGCCGGTCGACGGCTCGGTCTGCGAACGCTGCCGCTGACTCCCGCCGAGCTGACGGCTGCGGTCGACGCGGGCGTCGCCTCCGGCGCATTGCCCACTGTGCCGAGCGCGGTGTCGCAGTCGGCGGATGCCGGCGCTCCCGTCGTCGATGGCGTGCCCAGTGGCGAGGCGGCCCTCGAAGTGCGACACCTGAGCGCGCACGCACACGGCCGCGACCGGCCGCTCGTCGACGACGTCTCGCTGCAGGTGCCCCGTGGGGCGTTGGTGGCCATTGTGGGTCGCAACGGCGCAGGCAAGACGACGCTGCTGCACCGTATGGCCGGAGTCGTGTCGCCGCCGCAGGGCAGCGTGCACATATATTCCGCTCAGGGAATGATCGATGTCACTACGGCTTCGCCCCGGCGTCTGGCACGTGAGGTGGGCTTCGTCTTCCAGAACCCCGAACATCAGTTCATCACGCCCACAGTGGTCGAGGAGCTGGCGCACGGTCTGAGCCTGCAGGGACTCGGCGAGGACGAGATCACAGCGCGGGTCGAGGCGATGCTGCGGCGCCTGGGACTTCAAGACTGCCGTGAGACACACCCATATCTGCTCTCGGGAGGGCAGAAGCGACGTCTCTCGGTGGGAACCGCGTTGATCACCGGTGCACCCGTGCTCTGCCTGGACGAGCCGACATACGGGCAGGATCAGGCTCGGGCGGCCGAACTCGTCACCCTCTTGAGAGAACTCGTCGACACGGGCTCCACGGTGGTGATCGTGACCCACGACATGCAGCTCGTGACCGAGCAGGCGACCCATGTCGCGGTCATGAACGACGGCCGGGTCGAGACATTCGGCCCGACTGAAGACGTGCTGGCCGGTGACGCGCTCGAACGCGCCGGTCTGCTTCGACCCCCGTTGGCACGTGCTATGGCCGCAGTGGCGGCTCCCGCGTGGCATGGCGTCACCAGACTGCAGCAGCTGGAGAGCCTGCGGACAGGGGCGGCGGACACGAGCGATCTGCTCCCGCCGACCGTGCCGACCGTCAGCCGATCGCCAGCGTTCCCTGCGATGCAGACACAAGTGACCCCGGCATCCGCCGAACACCGGCCGCGTCGTCGGCCCAAGCCCCGACCGACCACAACCAGTATGTTCGATCCGGCCGTTCCTGCGGCAGACCGCCCCCGCTGGGCGCCGCTGGCCACGCTCAACCCGGTGGCCAAACTGATCGCGATGATGCCGCTCACGATCGTGGCTCTCGCGCTGCACGACATCGGCGCGCTGCTCGGCATGCTGGCCGTCGTGCTGGCGGTCGTCATCGTCGGCTCAGGCGCGGGCTGGCGACGGTTGACCGTCGTGATCGGCGGCATTCTGATCGGCGTCTCGGTGCTCTCGATCAGTGTGGGAGTGTGGATGGACCCGGCCAAAGCCGACCAGCAGCAGACGCTCTGGCAGATCGGCGACTGGCGATTCACGGTCGGCATGTGGCTGGTCGGTCTGGGCGTCACGCTGCGCGTCGGCACGGTGGCGGCGCTCGGCATGCTGCCGGGGCTCACAGCGACAGGCGTCGATACGATTCGGGCGCTGGTGCGTCGCCTGCACGTGCCCTACCGCCTGGGCTACACGGCGCTCGCGGCCTACCGATTCGTGCCGCGCTTCGGCAAAGAACTCGAGCAGATCAGGCGGGCACACCGCGTGCGCGGCGTCTCGAACGGACGCGGACCGGTCGCTGCCCTGCGGCGGGCGGCCGGGTACGCGCTGCCGCTGCTGGCCAGCGGCATCCGTCATGCCGAGCGCGTCGCTCTCTCGATGGATGCGCGGGCCTTCGGCGCCGGATCGTCGCGCACTGAGCGGTATGAGATTCCGTGGCGCACACGCGACTGGGTGTTCGTCGTCGGGTTCTGGGCGCTCGTCGTAGCCGGGCTGCTGATCGGCGCGGCGCTGCTGCCCGTCTCGGTGTGAGCGATCCGCTCGACGGGCGTTCACCGGGGCGCCGCGGACGAGAGTGCGCCGGCGCCGACGCCTCTGCCTGCGGTGCAGCCGTCTACACTGGAGACATGCTGCTTTCTGATCGCGACATTCGCCGTCAACTTGCCGAAGGGCGCATCAAGCTCGAGCCCAGCGAAGACAAACTGGTGCAGCCAGCGAGCGTCGATGTGCGTCTCGATCGATACTTCCGTCTGTTCGACAATCACAAGTATCCGGTGATCGACCCGGCCGAAGAGCAGTCAGAGCTGACCCGACTGATCGAGGTCGATCGCGACGAGCCGTTCGTGCTGCACCCCGGCGAGTTCGTGCTGGGCGCGACGTTCGAACGGGTCACGCTGCCGAGCGACATCGCCGCACGGCTGGAGGGCAAGAGCTCGTTGGGGCGTTTGGGACTGCTGACTCATTCGACGGCAGGCTTCGTCGACCCGGGGTTCAGCGGCCACGTGACCCTCGAGCTGTCGAACATGGCGACGCTGCCGATCAAGCTGTGGCCGGGCATGAAAGTCGGCCAGCTGTGCTTCTTCAGGCTGTCGAGCGAGGTGGAGCATCCGTACGGCTCTAAGAGCTACGGGTCGCATTACCAGGGACAGCGCGGGCCGACGGCGTCGCGGTCATGGCTGAACTTCTCTCGCATCGACGTCAGCACGACCGATGCCGGGTCGCTCGGAGCCTGAGGCGCTGCCGAGTCACTTGGTGCGAGCGGCTCGGCCCTCGAGATCACTCGTCGTCGAGTGAGTCGTCGAGATCGTCGCCCTCATCCTCTTCGGCATCGCGAGCCAGTTCGGCGTCGACCGCCTGAATCAGGTCGTCTGGGTCGTCGGTGAGCAGCTCCTGGAAAGTGTCGTTGTCTTCCATCGCCTCAAGACCGGCCTCAATCGCCTCATCGACTGTCGAGCCCTCGTCGACGGCATTCCAGAGCACCTGCTTGTACCGGTGCAGGGCGTTCTCGACGGCTTCATCGTTGGCGTAGTTCTCAGTCATGCTCACATTCTTCCACCTCGTGGGCCGCTGAGCGCAAACGGCATTGTCGGCGGGCATGGCGTGGCACACACCGCCAGGGTCTCTGTGATCCAGCCGTGCCGAATGTCACTTGTCAGTCCCCACGACGCCCGGGCATCCCGAGTGATCAGGCCAGACGCTGCCGTCGCGGTCGCAGATCGAGCCCGAACGACACGGACATGAACACCATGCCGCCGAGGGTCAGCCAGATGCCCAGCTGCAGCGTCGACAGATAGCCGGCGCCGGATGCCACCACGAGCCCGCCTAAGAACGCACCGATCGAGTTGGCCATGTTGAATGCCGCGTGATGGCTGGCCGCCGCGATCGTCTCGCTGCCCGGGGCGACCTGCATGAGCCTCGACTGGGCGGCCGGCCCGAGCATGGAAGACCCAATGCCCATGAGAAACACGAACGCGAAGAGCATCAAGAAGCTGCCGCTGTACTTCAGCCCCAAGACGAACTGACCGGCGAACATCAGCACGAGCATCAGCCCGAACGACGCGAGGATCGTGAAGAAGATGCTGCGGTCGCCGAAGCGCCCACCGAGGATGTTGCCCAACGTCATGCCCAACCCGGTGACCACCAGCACCGCCGGCACCCAGACCGGTTCGATGCCGGCGACCTCTGTGGCGATCGGCGAGATGTAGCTGTAGAACGCGAACCATCCGCCGAACCCGACGGCGCCCATGCCGATCGTCAGCCACACCTGCACACGGCGATAGGCGCTGAACTCGGTCGAAAGACTGGCGTCCGGATTGCCTCGGTCGCTGGGCACGAAGACGGCGATGCAGGCGAACGTGAGCGTGAACGTCGCCGCCACCACGAGATAGGCCGAGCGCCATGAGGTCTGCTGCCCGAGAAACGTGCCCAGCGGCACGCCGATCACGTTGGCCACCGTGAGGCCGCCGAGCACGAACGCGCCTCCGCGCGACTGCGCTCCCGGGCCGATCAGTCGCGCGGCGATGATCGACGCCACCCCGAAGTAGACCCCGTGCGGCAGGCCCGAGAGAAAACGCGCGATCGCGACCTGCCCGAGCGTGGTGAGCAGCGCGACGGCAAGATTCGAGAGCACGAGCCACGTCAGCACCACCAGCAGCAGGCGCTTCTTCGGCCAGCGGGCCGTGAGACCGGTGATCAGCGGAGCCCCAACCACGACGCCGGCCGCATACGCCGAGATCAGATGCCCCGCGCTCGCGTTCGCGGCCTCGGGGTCGCTGGCGGCGAGATCGGGCAGCAGGCCCTCGGCCAGCTGCGGCAGGATGCCCATGGTGACGAACTCGGTCATGCCGATTCCGAACCCGCCGAGGGCCAGCGAGAGCAGGGCGATGGTGCGCATCGGCCTGCTGAGCACACGGGTGTGCATGGGGATGTCGAACGCACCGGTCGTGGTCGGCGGCTCTGACGGCAGGGGAGCCTCTCCAGTGCGTTTTTGGGCGTCTGGATTCTCAGAGAAGTTTGGGGGTGTGGAAGTCACCCGCCAAGTGTAGACCGTCGCTGTTACAGGTGTGGAAACGGAGCAGACGAGACGGGGCGGCCCGGCGATGTGCATCGCGGGGCCGCCCCGTCGGACGTGCTGAGAGACTGCGGTCAGGGACTACGCAGTGAGTCCGAGCACCTCTGCGGTCGACGCGAAGGTCTTCGCTGCGAGATCTGCGTCATCGCTGAGGTTCGTGCCGTAGGTGGGCACGAGGATCTTGATCTGCTCGGCCCACGCGCCGTCGAACTCGGAGGGGAACGCCTGCTTCAGCAGCTTGAGCATGATCGGCACTGCAGTCGAGGCACCCGGCGAAGCCCCGAGCAGGCCGGCGATCGAGCCGTCTGACGATGCCACGACCTCGGTGCCGAACTGGAGCACGCCGCCTTTGCCCTTCTTCTTGATCACCTGCACTCGCTGGCCGGCCACGATGAGCTCCCAGTCGTCGCCGTTCACCTCGGGGTAGAACTGGCGCAGGGCCTCGACACGTTTGGTGTGATTCTGCGCGACCTCGCCGACGAGATACTTCACCAAGTCGAAGTTGTGCAGACCGACGTCGATCATGGGCACCATGTTGCCGAAGCGAATCGAGCCGGGCAGATCGGTCCAGGAGCCGCTCTTCAGAAACTTCGGAGACCAGCCCGCGTACGGGCCGAACATCAGATGCTGCTCGCCGTTGACGTAGCGGGTGTCAAGGTGAGGCACCGACATCGGCGGTGCGCCCACAGCAGCCTGACCATAGACTTTGGCGTGATGACGCTTGGCGATCTCCGGGGTCTTGGCCCGCAGGAACTCACCACTGATCGGGAACCCTCCGAAGCCGGCGATCTCGGGGATGCCGCTCTTCTGCAACAGATGCAGGGCACCGCCGCCGGCTCCGATGAAGACGAACTTCGCGGTGAACGTCTCGGTGGCGCCATTGCCGCGGTTCTTGACCTTGAGCGACCAACGGCCGTCGCCCCGACGCTGGACGTCGCGAACCTCGGCGTTGTATGTGATCGAGGTGTCGCGCTCGGCGGCGAACTTGAGCAGGCTCTTGGTCAGTGCGCCGAAGTCGACGTCGGTGCCGGCCTCGGTGCGCGTCGCGGCGACCTGCTGCTCGCCGTCGCGGCCCTTGATCAGCAGCGGTGCCCACTGCTGGATGGTGCGCTTGTTGCCGGTGAACTCCATGCCCTGGAACAGCGGGTGGTCTTTCAGCGCCTCGAAGCGTGCCTTCAGAAAGTCGCTGTGCTCTTTGCCCATGACAAAGCTCATGTGCGGCACAGTGTGGATGAAACGGTCGGCCTTGAGGTGGCCTTCGTTCACGAGATGCGCCCAGAACTGGCGGGACAGCTGGAACTGCTCGTTGACGTTGACGGCCTTGTCGATGCTGACGGTGCCGTCTGCGGCCTGCGGCGTGTAGTTCAGCTCGCACAGCGCCGAGTGCCCGGTGCCCGCATTGTGCCAGGGGTCTGAGCTCTCACGCCCAGCGCCGGGCAGGCGCTCGAACACCTCGATCGACCAATCGGGCTGCAGAATCTTCAGGAAGGTGGCGAGCGTTGCGCTCATGATGCCCGCCCCGACGAGAATCACGTCGCGGTCGTTGCGGGAAAGCGGTGTAGTCACTGACGGGTCTCCAGTTTCACTTCGGCCTCGTGCCGGCCTCTTCGCCGACGGGGTGTCGAGCACGCCGACACCTCATCCATCATAGCGCCGGGTCAAATCGCGCTGCTCAGGCGCCGAAGCGCTCGTCGGCGATCAGTTCGCCGATCTGCACGGTGTTGAGGGCCGCGCCCTTGCGCAGGTTGTCGTTGGTGACGAAGAGCACGAGGCCACGGTCGTCGTCGACGGTCTGATCCTGCCGAATGCGACCCACGAAGCTCGGGTCTGCTCCGGCGGCCTGCAGCGGGGTCGGCACCGCGCTCAGCTCGACGGCAGGCGCCGCTGCCAGAATGCGCTCGGCATCCGCTGGCGAGATCGGGCGTTCGAACTCGGCATGAATCGAGAGCGCATGGCCGGTGAACACCGGCACGCGCACGCAGGTGCCCGCCACACGCAGCTCGGGCAGCTCGAGGATCTTACGGCTCTCGTTGCGCAGCTTCTGCTCTTCGTCGGTCTCGAGCGAGCCGTCGTCGACGAGGCTGCCGGCCAGCGGCACGACATCGAAGGCGATCGGCGCGACGTACTTCTGAGGTGCCGGAAACTCCACCGAGTCGCCCTCGAAGGTGAGCCGGCGGAAGTCCTGCTTCACCACGGCCTCGACCTGCGAAGCGAGCTCCTCGACGCCTCCGAGCCCCGAGCCCGACACCGCCTGGTAGGTGCTCACGACGAGCTTCTTGAGCCCCGCCGCATCGTGAAGCGGCTTGAGCACCGGCATGGCCGCCATGGTCGTGCAGTTGGGGTTCGCGATGATGCCCTTGTGCAGCCCGGCCAGCGCATGCGGGTTCACCTCGCGCACGATCAGCGGCACATCCGGATCGCCGCGCCAGGCCGATGAGTTGTCGACCACGATCGCACCGGCGGCTGCGAACTTCGGCGCGTACTCGCGTGATGCTGCGCCGCCTGCCGAGAAGAGCGCCAGATCGATGCCGGCGAGATCGTCGGCGGATGCAATGGTCACGTCTTCGACGATGATCTCGCGGTCGCGCCAGGTCAGGGTCTTGCAGGCAGAGCGTGGTGACGAGAAGAAGCGCAGCTGATCGACCGGGAAGTCGCGTTCGTCGAGCAGGCGTCGGATGACACCGCCGACCTGGCCGGTCGCGCCGACCACGGCGACGTTCAGCGGGCGGGTGGGATGTGTGTAGGTGCTCATCGTCCTGTTCCTCCGTAGACCACGGCCTCGCCGTTGGCGTCAAGGCCGAAAGCGGTGTGCACGGCGCGCACGGCCTCGTCGAGGCTGTCGAGCCGGGTGACCACTGACACGCGAATGTCACTGGTCGAGATCATCTCGATGTTGATGTCGTTGTCGGCCAGCGCAGAGAAGAAGCGAGCCGAGACACCGGGATGCGTTCGCATCCCCGCACCGACGATTGCCAGCTTCGCGATCTGGTCGTCGTACTGGATCGACTCGAAGCCGAGCGCCTCTTGATGACGACGCAGCGATGCGACCACCCGAGGGCCGTCGCCGGTCGGCAGGGTGAACGAGATGTCTGTGCGACCGGTCGCCGCGGCCGAGATGTTCTGCACGATCATGTCGATGCTGGTGCCCTCGTCAGAGACGACCTTGAAGAGGTCGGCGGCGCGACCGATCTTGTCGGGAACCCCGATGACGGTGATCTTCGCCTCGTCTTTGTCAGTGGCGACTCCGGTGATGATGGGTGCTTCCACGGTCTCTCCCTCTTCGGGCTCGGCGACGATGGTGCCGGCCTTGTTGCTGAACGACGAACGCACGTGCAGGGTCACGTGATGACGGCGGGCGAACTCGACGGCGCGAATATAGAGCACCTTCGCGCCCGACGAGGCGAGCTCGAGCATCTCTTCACTGGTGACGAAGTCGAGCTTGTGCGCGGTGGGCACGACGCGCGGGTCTGCGGTGAAGACGCCGTCGACATCGGTGTAGATCTCGCAGACGTCGGCGTGCATGGCTGCGGCCAGCGCGACGGCGGTGGTGTCCGAGCCGCCTCGGCCGAGTGTGGTGATGTCGCCGGTGCTGCGGTTGAACCCCTGGAAGCCGGCGACGATGGCGATGGCCCCGTCTTCGATGGCTGCGAACACGCGCTTAGGCGTGACGTCGACGATGCTGGCGTTGCCGTGGATGGCGTCGGTGACCAGGCCGGCCTGCGACCCGGTGAACGACCGGGCCTCCTGCCCGAGGGCGATGATGGCCATCGCGAGCAGCGACATCGAGATGCGCTCGCCTGCGGTGAGCAGCATGTCGAGCTCGCGGCCGCTGGGAGTGACCGAGACCTCGTGTGCGAGGTCGATCAGCTCGTCGGTGGTGTCACCCATGGCGCTGACGACGACGACGACGTCGTTGCCGGCCTTCTTCGTCTCGACGATGCGCTTGGCGACGCGCTTGATGCCCGTTGCGTCCGAGACGGATGATCCCCCGAACTTCTGTACGACGAGTGCCACGCGGTCTTCCCTGCCTTGTCTGAGTCTGCGGTGGCCGAGATCTCTGCGCGCAGCGCCTTCGAGGCCCCACGCGTCGGATGACAGCCAGACTCCAGTCTAACCGGTGCTGCCTGCGCCTGTGGAGTGCGATCGGCGCTCTGCTGCGCGTCGAAGCGGCTGTCAGACCTTGCGCCGGCCTTCGAAAGCCCGCCCGAGGGTGATTTCATCTGCGTACTCCAGGTCGCCGCCGACAGGGAGCCCGGATGCCAGGCGGGTGACCGAGATGTCGAGATAGCTGAGCTGTCGAGAGAGATAGGTCGCGGTCGCCTCGCCTTCGAGGTTCGGGTCGGTCGCGATGATGATCTCCTGAACCGTGCCGTCGGCGAGTCGGGGCATCAGGCTCGTGATGCGCAGCTGATCGGGGCCGATGCCGTCGATCGGGCTGATCGCGCCGCCGAGCACGTGATAGAGCCCGTGATACTCATGGGTGCGTTCGATGGCTGCGACGTCTTTCGGCTCTTCGACGACGCAGATGACCGTCTGGTCGCGTCGGGCGTCACTGCAGATGCTGCAGATCTCGCTCTCGGTGAGATTGCCGCAGATGCTGCAGAAGTGCACGTGCTCGCGCACCGCCGCGAGCGTCTGCGCGAGCTTGGTCGGGTTGTAGTGCTCATCCTGCACGATGAAGAACGCGATGCGCTGGGCAGACTTCGGGCCGATGCCGGGCAGCTGGCCCAGCTCGTCGATCAGATCCTGGATCAGACCTTCGTACATGTGTTCCTACTGTTCGTGCTTCGTGACAGGTGACTCCCGGCGGAAGACGGGTGCACCGCGCTCAGCGCTCATCGATCGGCTTCGCATGCAGCATCTGGCGAATCACGGCTTCGCCATACTGTGCTCTGTGGTGTGGGGTGGTCGGCTGCTGTGCTGGCGCAGACGGTGGGGTCGCTGGTTCGACCGCCCGTTGGCGCTCGGGGCCGAGGTCGTCGGGGGCAGGAGCATCGTACTCGTCTTCGGGGGGTTCGGGCGGGAGCTCTTCTGGCCAAGGTGCGTCGGCGGCAGGGGTGGCGGGCTGCGGAGGGTTTGACGTCAGCGAGGCCGACGACTCTGCGGCTGCGCTCTGCGAAGACGACGTCGCCGTTGAACGTGATGCGGCTGAATCGCCTGTTGTCGTGCTCGTCGGTTCTGCAGGAGCAGATGCCGGGGCACCAGCGTCACGAGGGACGGGGCTGCCGGTCACCTGCGGGGCAGGGCGGGTGCTGCCGCTGTGTGCGATGAAGCGCATCCGGATGCCGAAGATTTGCTGCAGTGCATCGCGTACGCCGTCTGCGGCCGGGTTCGATCCGGTGCGGCTGCCGCGGAAGCTCTCAGCGTCTGTGGACGAAGCGAAGCTCAGCGTCAGGATGTCGTCGTGGAAAGCCACCGGCTTGGCGTTGATCGCAACGATCCAGGCGCGACGGTTTGTTCCCTCCAAATGCGCGAGCACTTGATCCCAGCCGGCTCGAATCTGATCGAGCGTGAGCGCAGTTGCCGGTGGGCTCGGCTGCTGCTGGTCGGCCGTGCTCTCGCGGGATGCGGAAGCGGCGCCGTCGGCTGCGGGAGTCTGCAGCGTCGAGGGCGCGGGAGACTCGGCTGGGGCCGACGTCCTGCTCGCTGGGCTCTCGCCCTGAGCGATGGGACGCTGGGCGGACTCTCTCTGCTGCTCGGTCGAATGACTCGGTGCCGGTGCCGGTGCCGGTGCCGGCTGTTGGGCTGCCGGCTGAGCTTTGGGCTGTACCGCAGGCTGCGGGGGAGTCTGCTCGGGCTGTGCCGTCGGAGGCGCTGCATGCTCTGGCGAAGAGGCCTGTGGGGCGGCCCCATGGTTGATCGGGGCGCCATTGGTGGCGGTGCTCTGCACGCCGATGCGGCGTTCGAGGCGGTCGATGCGGCTCAGCGCACCGAGCTCGTTCGCGTCGGCGGCTGGGACGAGCAGTCGTGCACACATGAGTTCGAGCTGCATGCGCGGGCTCGTGGTGCCCGCCATGGTGTTCAGTGTGTGGTTGACGATGTCGGCGGCACGCGACAGCTCGGCCGTGCCGAACTCGCGAGCCTGTCTCTGCAGCACGTCGAGTTCGTCCTGGCTGGTGCCGCGCAGAATCGCCTGCGCCTGGTCAGGGGCAGCCTGCACGACGATGAGGTCGCGCAGTCGTTCGAGCACGTCTTCGGCGAAGCGCTTTGGATCTTGCCCGGTCTGCACGACTTTGTCGACGCTGAGGAACAGCTGCTCGGCCTGCTGCCGCCCGATGGCGTCGATCACTTCGGCGAGCAGATCGCCGGGCGTGTAGCCGAGCAGGCCGATCGTGCGTGCATACGAGATCGTGCCGGTCTCAGAGCCTGCGATGAGCTGGTCGACCACCGACAGGGTGTCACGCACCGAACCGCCGCCCGCACGCACGGCCAGAGGCAGCACGCCGGGCTCCGCCGAGACATCCTCGGCAGACAGGATCTTCTCGAGAAACGGCAGCATCGTGGCAGGGGGCACCAGCCGGAAGGGGTAGTGATGCGTGCGCGACCGGATCGTGCCGATGACCTTCTCTGGCTCGGTGGTCGCGAAGATGAACTTCACATGCTCTGGTGGCTCTTCGACGAGCTTCAGCAGCGCGTTGAAGCCGGCTGCCGTGACCATATGGGCCTCGTCGATGATGAAGACTTTGTAACGGTCACGGGCCGGGGCGAACACGGCGCGCTCGCGAAGGTCGCGGGCGTCGTCGACGCCACCATGACTGGCCGCGTCGATCTCGATGACGTCGAGTGAGCCGGACCCGCCGGTCGCGAGTTCGCGGCAGCTGGCGCATTCGCCGCACGGGGTGTCGGTGGGGCCTTGCTCGCAGTTCAGGCAGCGGGCCAGAATGCGTGCCGACGTGGTCTTGCCGCAGCCGCGCGGGCCGGAGAAGAGATAGGCGTGGTTCACGCGATTCGTGCGCAGTGCGGTGGACAGGGGAGTCGTCACCTGCTCCTGACCGATCAGGTCGGCGAAGGTGTCTGGGCGATAGCGTCGATAGAGTGCGGTGACCACAAGTCCAGAGTACCTGCCGGGTACGACACGAACGATGGATGCCGTGCATCTGTGAGCGAACACGAGCACGTCGTGCCGGTGTGTAGAGGCGAAGATCGGTGTGCCGAGAAAAAAGACTCCTCGCGCACCCAACAGAGCCCGGTTACCCTTGCTGCGTTTCCGCCCTGGGGGAATTGGCCTGGATGTCGTCGCACGAGGAGCCGACTGCAACAGTAGCACAGCCGTGAGAGCGGAGGATAGGGGATTCGAACCCCTGAGGGCTTGCACCCAACTCGCTTTCCAAGCGAGCGCCATAGGCCACTAGGCGAATCCTCCAGGCGTTGTCGTCGTGAAGAAGGCAACTCTCGGAGTATACCGGCTGGCGGTCCCATCGTGCATTTCACGGAAAGGTGTCCGTTCTCGAGTTCGGTGGGGCTTGTCCTGGAAGCAGCTGCAGATGCTGACACGGTTATTTCGCTCACCGGCATTGGGCAGGGTGATTTCCGGGGTGAAATTTCTCTCCCAGGTCGAAGCTGAGCAGTATTCGCGGTTAGTTTTGCGACGGATCTTTCTAAGCATTCACTGTGCATCTCATAGACAAGGAATCAGGGGGGCCGCTTTGAAACCGGACACCATAACTCCTGCATCACGCAGGAACTCACCACCTCGCGGCGCGCGCGCCGCGATGGCATTACTCATATCCGTTTTACTCGTGCTTATGCAGTTGGCTGCTCAGAGTTCGGCGTTCAACATGGCTCCGCGTGCAAACGCGGCAACCGGAGACCTTATTTGCACGCCAGGCACGATTTACACTTTGAGCTCATCGGGTGAACTGGCTCAACTGGACGTGGACGGTTCTCAAGTGCAGGTCACATCGTTCGGTACGTGGGATCGTAGTGTTGCCAACTCCCTCGGCATCAGCAAGGGGGGCAAAGCCGCATATGCAATGCAGCGTGCCACTTCTGGTACTTCGGTGAATGTGCTGAAGTATACAAAGGATGGCGGCTTCCAAATGTTCGGCACGGTAACCGGTGTCGACTCCAGAGTTGCTGGAGGAGCAATCGCTGGTGCCGTTGACCCAGTGAGCGGAAACTACCTTTTTGCGGGTTGGGACTTGCAAGGGCAGTTCCACATCTATGGCGTGAACGTAGAGTCAGGTGCTGAAACACAGCAGGCCATCGACTACGGCAGATTCGCGAATCCATTCTCAGACGCGACTAACGGTGACTTCGCCTTCGATAAGCAGGGCAACCTCTACGTCGTGCTCTCGCCCGGTGGCCCCAGCGTCACGAACAAGCTGTTCGTGATCTCTTCCGCATCGCTCCACTCGACGGCTGGTACGCTCCAGGCCAAGGAGATCGCGTCGAAGGCTGGGCAGAAAGGCAACTTCAATGGTGTGGCCTTCGACAGCACTGGACACCTCTTCACACAGACGACGTCGGGTGGAAACAGTATCCAGCAGATCAACCCCAACACGATGGACCCGTACTCGGGGACGGTGGCGGACATCAACGTCGACCAGCCAGTTGACTTGGGAAGCTGTCTCTACCCGGGCACGGTACAAGCCCAGAAGAACTATGTTGCGACCGCAGATTTTGCCAATGGGCGTCATGCAGTCGGAGACCAGGTCCAACTGAGCATCCAGCGGCAGAACGATCCAGCCGTCACGGCCACGACTGCCGGTGACAAGGCCGGCATCCAGGACGACGTGGTCGGCCCCATCATCGGCGTGACCGGTGAGACCTACAAGATTGCTGAGGCCACAGCTACTGGTTCGGATCTTGCTACCAACTACACGTCAACCTATGACGTCACTTCTGACGGGCAGGCTCAGGGCAGCGCTACCGCAGGAACGTCTGCGACGCTTCAGTCGTTCCCGCAGCCGACCGGCGACAGCGGTCCAGATGTTGTCTACACGTTCAACAACACGCCAAACCCACTTCCCAAGCCGGGGTATGAGTTCTCGAAGTCGTCGGATCCTGTGTCGGGTACTTCGGTGAATCCGGGTGATGTGGTTTCGTACACGCTGACGGGTAAGAACACCGGTGAGACGGTGCTGGATCCGGTGAACGTGTCGGATGATCTCTCGCAGGTGTTGGCGTTTGCTGATCTGCAGGGTGAGCCGGTTGCGAAGATCGGTGATCAGGTGGTGGATGCTCCGAAGGTTGATGGGGCGAAGCTGTCGTGGGCTGGTTCGCTGAAGGCTGGCGAGTCGGTGTCGATCACGTATCAGGTGAAGGTCAAGGCTGATGCTGCTGGCAAGCTGCTGAAGAATGTGGCGAACTCGCAGGCGACGCCTCCTGGTGATGTTCCTCCGATTACTCCTCCGGAGCAGACGACTGAGAACCCTGTTCCGACTCCGGGGTATGAGTTCTCGAAGTCGTCGGATCCTGTGTCGGGTACTTCGGTGAATCCGGGTGATGTGGTTTCGTACACGCTGACGGGTAAGAACACCGGTGAGACGGTGCTGGATCCGGTGAACGTGTCGGATGATCTCTCGCAGGTGTTGGCGTTTGCTGATCTGCAGGGTGAGCCGGTTGCGAAGATCGGTGATCAGGTGGTGGATGCTCCGAAGGTTGATGGGGCGAAGCTGTCGTGGGCTGGTTCGCTGAAGGCTGGCGAGTCGGTGTCGATCACGTATCAGGTGAAGGTCAAGGCTGATGCTGCTGGCAAGCTGCTGAAGAATGTGGCGAACTCGCAGGCGACGCCTCCTGGTGATGTTCCTCCGATTACTCCTCCGGAGCAGACGACTGAGAACCCTGTTCCGACTCCGGGGTTCACTTTCGTAAAGCACTCGGACGCCAGCGCAGTCACCAATCCGGCTAAGCCTGGCCAGAAGATCGTCTATAGCTTCGAGGTGGCAAACACCGGCGAGACTGTGCTCACGAACGTGCGCATTGATGATCGTCTGGCAGGTCTGAGCACGATTCAGTACCAGTGGCCCGGTGCTGCCGGTGTGCTGCAGCCCGGTCAGAAGGTGACGGCGACTGCGGACTACGCAATCACCGACGCGGACATCCAGGCAGGCAAGGTCGACAACAGCGCCCTGGCCTATGCCACACCGCCCGGTGGCAGCGAGGTTCCGTCGAACCCGAGCACGACCCACGACCCGCTCACCCCTCCGGCGCCTCAGACGCCGCTGGCGAAGACGGGCGCTGAAGCAGGTGCACTCGTCGGTGGCGCTGGTCTGCTGGCCGCTGGTGCATTGCTGATCGAGGCAGCTCGTCGCAAGCGCAAAGCATCTGCCCAGCGCTGACGTGTGAAGCGGAGAGACCGCGGGTGAGCCTCTGAGCGAAGCAATCCCAAGGCTCGCGAAGATGGCCCCACAGATGAAAGTCTGTGGGGCCATCTCTCGTTAACCGTGCGCCTCATCGCCGCGAGCAGGCCAGCGGGTAGGGGGATCAGCGTTTGTGCTCGCCACATTCTGAAGCACGGCTTCCGCACAGACGCGTGGCTAGACTCCAGAAATGCCCGGTGCTCCCCGTCAACGCCGCCATCCACGCCACCCTGCCGCAGCATCCTGCTCGATCTGAACCCGCTGAGAGCGAGCCGGCCCTTCGCTCGGCTCTACTCCGGCAACCCAGGCATTCGCGCTTGGAGCATTGCGGCCGCCGTCTGTCTGATGGTCTCGGGAGCCTCGGACAACATCAGTATGGTCTTTCGCCAGACGGAGCTGCAGACGACAGCATCCGATCAGATGGGCGGCCGCATGCAGGACACTTCACCATCGTGGTCAGCGACGATGGGTAAGTCGATCACTGCGTGAGAGACGCCTCGATCGCTTCGATGACCTGGGGTGCGTCAGGCTCGGTGCGCGGCCTGAAACGGCGGATGCCGGGTACGGCGTCTGCGTCGTCTGCGGCTGGTGGCGTGATCAGGAATTTCTCGAAGTTCCACTGCACACGTCCGGCCTTGCCGTTGTCGTCGGGCACTTCGGTGAGCACCTTGTAGAGCGGATGACGGTCGCGGCCGTTCACCTTGAGCTTCTCGAACATCGGGAAGGTCACGCCGTAGGTCACCGCGCAGAAGGTCTGGATCTGTTCGGCGCCGCCTGGCTCCTGGCCGAGAAACTGGTTGCAGGGAAAGCCCAATACGGTGAAGCCGCGTTCGGCATAGGTGCGCTGCAGCTCTTCGAGCTTCGCGTACTGGGGCGTCAGCCCGCACTTCGACGCCACGTTCACGATCAGCAGCGTCTGGTCGCGGTACTCGGCGAGGGTCGTCGGGGTGCCGTCCAGCCGGTGCAGGGGGATGCTGTAGATGTCGGTCATGGCGGCAGTCTAGCCGCGAGGGTGGGCGCTGTCAGCAGCGATCGCCGACTGCCGGACCGAGGCTAGAAGTCGGCGACGATCTCGAGCAGGGCCTCGCCGTAGGCGGAGAGCTTGGTCTTGCCGACGCCGCTGACCTCGCCGAGCTCGTCGAGGGAGTGCGGCTGGCGCGTGGTGATGCCGCGCAGCGTCGCGTCGTTGAACACGATGTATGCGGGCACGCCCTGCTCTTTGGCCGTGGCGGTGCGCCAAGAGCGCAGCCGCTGGTAGAGCGGGTCGAGCGCCTCAGGCACGGCCTCTGGCCCAGCTGTGCCGCCCCCACGGCGCCGTGCGCCGCCTGAGGAACGACGGCCGATCAGATCGCGGCGCAGCTCGAGCGTCTGCTGCCCCTGCAACACTGGCACCGCAGCCTGGGTGATCGACAGCGTGGCGTATTTGTCGCCCGAGGTGCGCAGATAGCCGAGTGCCAGCAGCTGGCGGATGACGGCGCGCCACTCGGCGGCGGAAAGCTCGCCGCCGATGCCGAAAGTGGGCAGCTCGGCGTGACCGTACTGCTGCACGCGCTCGTTCTCATGCCCCAGCAGCAGATCGATCAGGTAGCCCGACCCGAAGCGGCGGTGGTAGTCGCGTTCGAGGCGCACCACGGTCGACAGCAGCTTCTGCGCCGGGACGGTCGCGTCGAACCGCTCAGGGGGCGTCAGACAGGTGTCGCAGTTGCCGCAGGGCTCGCTGGCCTCTCCGAAGTGGGCGAGCAGCCGCACCCGACGGCAGTCGAGCGTCTCGCACAGCGCGAGCATCGCATCAAGCTGCCGGCGCTGCACCTCACGGTGCTGCTCGTCGCCGCTGCCGCGTTCGATCATCTGGCGCTGCTGCACGACGTCTTGCAGCCCGTAGGCCATCCAGGCAGTCGCGGGCAGTCCGTCACGGCCGGCTCGTCCGGTCTCTTGGTAGTAGCCTTCGATGCTCTTCGGCAGATCGAGATGTGCGACGAAACGCACGTCGGGCTTGTCGATGCCCATACCGAACGCGATTGTCGCGACCATCACTAGGCCGTCTTCGCGCAGAAATCGAGCCTGGTTCTGCGCCCGCACCTCGGCGGTGAGCCCGGCGTGATAGATGAGCGCGGGGATGCCTTGGCCTCGCAGAGAGTCAGCCGTGCGTTCGACGCTCGCGCGAGACAGACAGTAGACGATGCCCGCCTCGTGCTCGTGCTCGCCGGTGATGAACTCGACGAGCTGTTCGACAGGCCGGCTCTTCTCGACGATGCGGTACTGGATGTTGGGTCGATCGAAGCTCGACACGAACTGTCGAGCGCCGTCAAGCTCAAGGCGCTCGACGATCTCTCGTCGTGTGGCCGTGGTGGCCGTCGCAGTGAGCGCGACACACGGAACGCGCGGCCAGCGCTCATGAAGCATGCTGAGACGCAGATAATCAGGGCGAAAGTCATGGCCCCACTGCGACACACAGTGGGCCTCGTCGATGGCGAACACCGAGATGCCGGGCCCTGAGGCCAGACGATCGAGCAACTCGACGGCCTGTTGACTGCCGAGGCGTTCGGGCGCCAGATAGAGCATGTCGAGTTCACCGGCGAGAGCCTGCTGCTCGATCATGCGCTGTTCGTCGAGTGGCGCACTGGAGTTCAGTGCTGCAGCGCGCACGCCGTTGGCGTTGAGCGCAGAGACCTGATCTTGCATGAGTGCGATGAGCGGCGAGATGACGATGCCGACCCCCGGGCGCAACAGCGCCGGGATCTGGTAACAGACGGATTTGCCGCCGCCGGTCGGCATGAGCACGAGTGCGTCGTGGCCGGCCGCGACCTCACTGACGATGTCTTCTTGCTGCCCGCGAAAGGCGTCGTACCCGTAGACGTCGTGCAGGATGCGACGTGCTCGTTCTCGCAGTGCCGTCTCGTCGGGCATACCTTGCCTGGTGGCGGAGGGCTGAGGTTGCACGAGGTCTGGAGAAGACATGTGGCCATGCTACGCGCCGCCTCTGACGTCGAAGGGTGGCGACCCAGGTGTGTGAGGGCGTGCCGACGGCCGTTCTTCAGATGGCCGTTCGTCATTTGATATACGTTCCGATCAGGCTGAGGCGCCCCGATCGCGGGACTGCTAGCGTGGCATCAAGATAGCGATCTCAAGGGGCCAAAAGGGGCGATATCCGCTGACGCACGATGCTGTGCGTCGGCAGAGCACGCTCGGGGGATCGATGGCGAAATGTCATCGAGAGGGCCTGAATCATGTCTGGTGAGAAGCGCAGTCAGCACCGCACGCACACACATCGCTCAACTCGGCGAAGGCGGCCGCACTCCCCGCCAGGGAGTGTGCGATTGGGAGAAGAGAGTTCCGAGCCGCTTCGGCTCAGGCTCCTGCCCCGCATTGCGGCCATGGTCGTCGCCACAGCCGCAAGCTTCGCGCTGGTGGCGAGCGTTGGGTACGGCAGTGTACCGGCCACCGCAGACCAGGTGACTCCAGCATCCTCGTCAGAGTCGGTCGACGCAGGAGTCGTGACCTCGCGGTCGGCGCAGGCCGTCACGGCCGAAGTCGACGCAGACGAGACGCAGCCCGGCGAGGCGTCAACGCCTCCGGCAGAGCAGTCAGGGTCTGCGGCGGAGCCCACTCCGACGCCTGATCAGTCACCGGCTCAGACGGAGTCCAAGGCCCCTGCGGCGAGGCCGTCGCCGGCGTCTGGCGCTGCTGACGTAGGTGACAGCAATGCCACTGACGACCCGCCGGCGACACCCGATGCAGAGTCGGTCATGCCGCTGAGCGTGCCGACGCCGGGTCAGGGAGAAGCCGTCATCACCGTGAAAGTCGGCAGTGACCGGTCGGGCGTGCAGACGGTGTCGGTGCTCGCCGGCGTCGTTCTGCACCTGCGCACGGGCGGCGACAACGGCCCTTCGAACTCTCGCGCCGACGGGGTCGCGAGCGATGGCGCCGGGTGGGCGCGATGTGTCTCGGACGCCCAGGGCGACTGCAGCTTCGTGGTGCCGAACACCGGTAACGGCGGGCAGAATCGCAATGCACGCTTCTGGGTTGTGCAGCACGCTGCGCCTGATGGGTACTTCGCGAACCAGACACTGCGCACCGGTAACGGAGATGGCAGCAACTCGGCACAGCAGCAGTACACGTTCAGAACAGGTCAAGAGCTACTTTCGGGACAAACGTACTCGTCGACCAACCAGTTCATGATCGCGACGAACAACAGCACTGCGAACGCGTCGGGCGGCATCTGGCAGCAGTCTCGGGTCAACCCCTCCTTTCCAGCGAAGTGCGGGCTCGACGTCGGTTTGGTCCTGGACATCTCCGGGTCGGTCGGGCAGAGCATGCCTCAGCTGAAGGGCGCGAGCGACACGCTCGTCAACTCGCTGGTCGGCACCCCGTCGCGCATGGGGCTCTTCTCGTTCGCTACGGTCTCACCGGGGGGCGGTGCCACGCAGAACTATCCATCGCTCGCTCCAGTGGCCACACAGGCACAGGCTGACTTGGTCAAGAGCCGGTACGCGGATTGGACGTCCGAAGGCGGGACGAACTGGGATCGCGCACTCGCCGTGACAGCACAGTCGCCGGCGCACTATGACGTCGTGATCGTGCTCACCGATGGCAACCCGACCTATTACAACGATCCTGCTGTGGGCCCAGGAAACTTCACACGTATCCGTGAGGTTGAGAACGGCATCTTCTCTGCGAACGCGGTGAAGGCCAAGGGCACGCGCGTGATCGCACTCGGTGTGGGATCAGGCGTGACCACCCCAGAGACCGCGCTGAACCTTGCGGCGATCTCGGGACAGACGAAGTTCGACGGCAGCAACGCCACCGCTGCTGACTTCTTCCAGACCGGCGACTACACTGCGGCGGGCAATGCGCTTCGCGAGCTTGCGCTGGCCAACTGCAAGGGGTCGGTCTCAGTGGTCAAACAGATCGTGCCTTCGACCAACACCGGTGACGATGTCAGCGGCGCAACCACTGCCGGAGCCGGCTGGACGTTCGACGCGACCACGACATCCCCGGGAATCACCGGTCTGCCGAAGAGCGAGACCACGACGACCGACGGCACGGGCGCCGTCAACTTCCCGCTGACCTTCACCGGAGGCACGACCGCCGGCCCAGTCACCGTCACTGAGAATCAACAGCCGTCATACTCACTGGTCACGCCGGGCGGCAAGAATGCCGTCTGCCGCAACCTGACGACCAACCGTCCGGTGGACGTCACGAACGCTGGCGAACTCGGCTTCACCATCGACACCGCGGCCACGGCGGCGATCAGCTGCACAATGTTCAACCGAGAGGCGCTGCCACACGCAGACGTGAAGCTGAACAAGCGCTGGAAGGTCAACGGGGTCGAGTTCGCGAACGGCGCTCAGCCGGCGGAGCTCTCGGCAGCGGCAACGCTGACGGGGCCGGGTGACGGCGGAGCGACCGCGCAGGCCTGGGGGCAGGTACGCGGCGGTTACAAAGTCGGCGACGGCGTGACCTTCACCGAGAACGTGACGCTGCCGAGCGGTGGGCTGTGCACGTCGACGCCAGAGGTCGTCTTCAACGGCACTGCTCTGCCGAATCCGGCAGACGGAGCGCTTTCCTGGCAGGCGTCCCTGACGCAGCAGAGCAACGAGGCGACCATCACCAACGTGGTGACCTGTGAGAGCCAGCTGACACTGACGAAAACGGTGCAGGGCGGATCCGCCGCAGCGACAGACTGGACGCTGGGCGCGTATCTGCCTGACGGCACCAATCCGGTGATCTCAGGTGCGACGGGCAGCCCGGGCGTGACGGCACAGACTGTGACAGCCGGTCAGAACTTCATGCTTCGCGAGACCGGAGGCGACCCACGCTATCGGCAGTACGACGTGCGCACAGAGCCGGTGCAGTACCCACAGGCAAGCGGGTCATGGCAGTGCCGCGAGATCGATGCCGACGGCAACACCGTTCCGGGCTTCAACCTCGGTCTGAGCGGCGTGGTCGCCGTGCCACTCGGCAAGCGCATCATCTGTGACGCCGTCAACCAGACGGCATCGCTGACGCTGCTCAAGGCCGTGGTCAACGACAATGGCGGCACTGCCGTCTCAGGTGACTGGGATCTGACGGCCACTCCGGCGTCGGGCGTTGACGGCCTGCAGGCGAGCACGGTCGCCGGAGCCGACACCGCGTCGGCGGCCAACACGTTCAACGTTCGGCCAGAGCACACCTATACGGTGAGCGAGTCGGCCGGGCCCGCAGGCTACGTGAAGACGAAGCTGCAGCGGCTTGAGGGCGGCGACTGGGTCGATGTCGAAGGCTGGGACGTCAGAGTTCCGATCTTGGGCGATGCGACCTATCGCATCGTCAACGATGATCAGCCGCGTCCCTGGACGGTCAAGAAGTCATCGGATCCGGCGACGGGTTCGACGGTCAAGCCGGGTGACACCATCACGTATTCGGTCACGGCGAGTGCGGCGGATGCTCCCGGCGCGATTCGAGACGTGGTGCTGACCGACCGCCTCGACGATGTGGTCTCTGGAGCCGACTTCGTGAGCGGATCGGCGAAGCTGACCATCGGCTCGACCACGACCGACGTGGCTGACCCCACAGGTGAGCGTCTGCAGACCTCCGCTTTCCATCTGCCAGCAGGGTCGACTGCGACGCTGACCTACCAAGTCGTCGTCAAGGCGGATGCCTATGGAGCGACCCTGCGCAACGTGGCGACCGGCACGGGCGACGTGCCGCCGACGATGTGTCCGACTCCTGAAGGCGACGGGCCGGTCGACGGCCCGGAGTGCACCACGACCCACGTGACCGCGAAGTGGTCGCTGTCGAAGTCGTCTGACCCGGAGTCTGGAGCGCAGGTCGTGCCTGGTGCGACGATCGACTACTCCCTGACGGCGACCAACACTTCGGGCAACGGGGCGGTTCTCTCCGGCGCGACGGCATCGGACGACCTTGGCGGCGTGCTCGATCACGCCACACTGGTCTCACCTCTGCCGCCCGGGCTGACGCTCAACGACGACGGCAGAACGCTGACTTGGGCGGTGCCGACGCTGGCAGACGGTGCGTCGGCGACCACGACGTACCAGGTGCAGGTGAACTCGGACGCTGTGGGCGTGCAGGTCAGGAACCTGGCGACGCCGGGTGCTGGCGGCGAGTGCGTGCCGGTCGAGGGCCAGGATGTGCAGTGCGAGACGACGCATTCGGTGCCGACTCCGGGGGTCACTCTGGAGAAATCGTCGGATCCGGTGACGGGTTCGACGGTGGCCCCGGGGCAGGTGATTACATACACGGTGACGGTCTCGAACACCGGTGAGACGGTGCTGACGCCGGTGACGGTGTCGGATGACCTGACCGGCGTGCTGGTGCATGCGACGTTCGACCCGGGGTCGGCGAAGCTCGCAGTCGGGGATGCCGCGCCGATCGATGTCGCAGACCCGGTGGATCAGCGGTTGGGCAGCGGCGAGTTCGAGCTGGCGATCGGGGAGTCGGCGACGCTGACTTACCGAGTCACGGTCAACGGTGACGCCCATGGAGTCACGCTGAAGAACGTGGCGACGGCAGAAGCGACTCCACCGGGATTCCCCCCGATCACCCCGCCTCCCGGCGAAACCACGCACAACGTGCCGCCGGTGACACCAGACCCAGATGATCCCGGCACACCGGGCGATCCTGGGCATCCAAATGATCCAGGCGGAACCGTCTCGACCCACCGCTCGTACGGCGGCGGCGGAGGCCTTGCGAGAACAGGCGTCGAAGCCGGAGGGCTCATCGCCCTCGCCGCGATGGCCGCCCTCTTCGGAGGGCTGATGGTGGTCGGCTCGCGTCGACGCCCGAAAGGAGCCGAACCCAGCCAGTCGTCAGCGAAGAAGAAATAAGCTGACTGATGTGAGACTGCGGCGCTGAGTTCCCCTTGTCAGCGTCGCACCCAGAGATGCAGTCGTCGGGTAGGCCCCTTTGCCCGGCGGCTGCATTTCGCTGCGTGGCGCGGTTCGGCAGGGCTGCGCTGTGTGGCTGATGCAGTTCGGCAGGCATGTGCACGGTTCCGCTGGGATGTGCACGGTTCTGCCGAGATGTGCCCGGTTGGGCCGATCACACATGGTTGGGCCGAGACGTGCACGGTTCCGCTGAGAAGTGCATTGTTCCGCTGAGATCAGGGTGATTTGAGCAGAACGGCGTACATCTCAGCGGAACGGTGCGAGACAGATGTGTCTGCAGCGTCCGGCCGAGGCTACGCTGATGCCTATGCCTTCTGCACCGTTCGCTCCCCGCGACGGCGTGTCAGCAACGCGCGTGGTCACCCCGCCACCGGTGCGCCAGACACAACCCGCGGGTCAGACCCCGCCACGCACGATCGGGGAGTGGCTGCGCGTGCGCTTTCCAGCATCCGTCGATGTCGATGCAGGCCTCGCCGACGGACGATATGTCTATGCAGGCGGGCAGCCGGTCAACGCAGACGATGCATACCGCCCGCGCACCGAGATCTGGTTCGAGCGTGACCTGCCAGATGAGGCGGAGGTGCCCGGCAGCATCCACATCGTGCACCGAGATGCCCGGCTGATCGTCATCGACAAGCCTCCGTTCCTAGCGACGATTCCGCGTGGGCAGCACGTGCGGCAGACGGTCGTGGCTCGGCTGCGCTCCGAACTCGGCCTGCCAGAGCTGCAGCCGGTGCACCGGCTCGACCGGCTCACCTCGGGCCTCGTCGTACTGACGACGGAGCGGCGCTGGCGCGGCGCCTATCAGACGCTGTTCCAACGGCGTGAAGTGCACAAGGTCTACTGGGCGCTTGCCCAGCTGTCTGCAGAGCGGGTGGCGCTGATGTCTCTGTGCGAGGGTGCGCCGCGCAGAATGGGGGATGCCGGTGTGCGCCCGTTCTGGACGGCCGGGCAGGCCGTCGAAGTGCGCAGCCGCATCGAGAAGCGTCGTGGATGCTGGCAGGCTGAGGAACTGCCGGGCGAGGCCAACGCGATCAGCAGCATCGTGCTTGAACGCGTGCTTGAGCGCGCGGGCGCCGAACGCGCATCGAAGGAACTCTTTAGTTCCGGGGCGAATTTCGGCGGTGCCGAGGGCGTGACTGCTGGCGTCGGCGTCTTCCGGCTGGAGCCCTCGACCGGACGCACACATCAGCTGCGAGTGCACATGAACCGGTTGGGGGCGCCGATTCTTGGTGATCCTCTGTACCCGGTGGTTCGAGAGGCATGGCCCGGCGGGCCGCCTGCGGATGGCGTCGAGCAGCCGCTGCAGCTGCTGGCAGCCGAGCTGTCGTTCACGGATCCGGTCGATGGCGTCGCCCGACACTTCGAGGCGCAGCGGCGGCTGCCGATCAGCGTGCAAGAGTGCGAGTGAGGGACGCTGGCCTCTTAAGCTGCTTGGCCCCTTAACCTGCCTGGCCTTTTCCAGCTTGGCTTCACCTGCTTGACCTTTTCCTGCCTGGCTTCAGCGTGCTGCCCTGGAGCGGGTGGCTCAGGCGCGAGCGAGTCGACTCAGGACGTCGCGGTACACCTCAGGCCACTGATGCAGAATCTGATGATAGGTGTACCTGGCGTTGACATATCCTGCACGCTCGATGGCAATATCCTTCGCATGATCACGACGAAACTGCTCGGCGTCGCGATGCGTGCCTCCATTGAGCTCGATGGCCAGCACTCCGTCGACGACGAGATCGATTCGCTGACGGTTGTCGAGCAGAACCTGTGATTCAACGTGGTGACCCGCCAAAGTTAAGAGCACCCGAGTAATGCTCTCAAGACCAGACTCAGCCTGGGCGTCGACGAGCGCGAGCACAGCGCGACCGCGAGGAGTGCGCCGCAACTCGGCCATGACATCCACAGTGCTGATGTGCAGATCAAGCTGGCGTCGCGCGCCGTTGCCCGGGCGCAGCGTGGCATGGCGCAGCAGTGAATCGACGACCGCGACGGTCTCGGGTATCGACACATCGTTCAGGCCATGGCGCAGGGCGGTCACCGGAGGCACGACGCCATGCTGCAAGACGGTGCGATTGTAACGAGGGTGGGTGTGGGTTATCACCAAACGGCCTGATGCGGCGGGGGGCAGGCGGCAATGTGGTGTTGACGTGCAGGTGCATCTGAGCCTGTGAGGGCAGCCAGATGTCTTTGTGTAGCAGTTTCAGCCGGTGGAGCCCAGAGAGATGCCCGCCGAACTTGACGGCTGCGACCACCCACGCGTCGGCGTCGAGAGTCGCGAACCAGCCCTGTCTGAGCCGGACGAGCTCGTTCTGCCGCAGGAGCTGGTCGAGCCTGCGTCGCGAGATGCCGGCGAGCGCTAGGGCTCGTGCGTTGGATACCCCGAATGGTGTTGAAGGAACGGCCATGTCGCCTATGGTCGTGCCCCGGGGCCTGAGCTGCCAGCGGGGCGGCTGCACTGTGGTGAAAGCGATGGCGCCCAAACTGCTGTGCAGAACTGGGTGTGGCTGTGGCTGTGGGGTGTGGGCTCGGGCGTGGGGTGTGTGGCCGTGACTGTGGGAGGGGCGCAAGTTGGGAGGTGTCGGGCGTGCACAGTTCGACCCGGGTGTGCACGGTTCCGCTCAGATGTGCACGGTTCCGTCGACATTGGGGTGATTTGGGCGGAAATGTGTACAGTGCGGCGGAACCGCGTGCATGCGGCGGAGTCGCGCGGCCGCAGAGATGGGTTGGTTGGCCTGGCTGGCCGGGTGAGCTGGTGGGCCGCCGGGTGCTCGAGCTGTCGGCGGATGCGCGGAGAGAGCGGGTGAGGACCACCGCTGAGAGGATGGTCGGGTTCGTTCCGGGCCCGTCTGATTTCGAAGACCTATGAAACTTGAGTGAACTTTGCTCAACATTTCGGGAATAGCTTGACTAGCGGATGCCGTTGTGTAACCTTGAGCGTAGATGACTCAAGGGTGTGCATCAGAAGCTGATGTGCGAATGACCTGGAGGTCATCGAAGAAGACTTATATTGCGCGGGTGCAGAGCCCGTGCATGCGTGGCTCGGTTCGCCGAGCAGAAAGGACACACAATGTCACGTGCAGTAGGAATCGACCTCGGCACTACCAACTCGGTCGTCGCGGTTCTGGAAGGCGGCGAACCCACAGTCATCGCGAATGCTGAGGGCTTCCGCACCACTCCATCAGTGGTCGCATTCGCCAAAGACGGGGAGGTGCTCGTCGGCGAGACCGCAAAGCGCCAGGCGGTGACGAACGTTGACCGCACCATCGCATCGGTGAAGCGCCACATCGGCACCGATTGGAAGACTGATGACATCGACGGCAAGAAGTTCACTCCGCAGGAGATCTCGGCTCGCATTCTGCAGAAGCTGAAGACCGACGCCGAGAGCTACTTGGGCGACAAGGTCACCGACGCGGTCATCACCGTGCCTGCGTACTTCAACGACGCCCAGCGCCAGGCCACCAAAGAGGCCGGTGAGATCGCAGGCCTGAACGTGCTGCGCATCATCAACGAGCCGACTGCGGCTGCTCTGGCATACGGCCTCGACAAGGGCAAAGAAGACGAGCTCATCCTCGTGTTCGACCTCGGTGGCGGCACGTTCGACGTCTCGCTTCTGGAGGTCGGCAAGGATGACGACTTCTCGACCATTCAGGTGCGGGCCACCTCGGGCGACAACCACCTCGGTGGTGACGACTGGGATCAGCGCCTCGTCGAGTACCTCATCAAGAAGTTCAAAGAGGCCACCGGCGTCGACGTCTCGGGCGACAAGATCGCTCTGCAGCGTCTGAAAGAGGCCGCCGAGCAGGCGAAGAAAGAGCTGTCGAGCCAGACGACCGCCCACGTGCAGCTGCCGTACCTGTCACTGACAGAGAGCGGCCCGGCCAACCTCGACGAGACCATCACTCGCGCGAAGTTCGAAGAGCTGACCGCAGATCTCGTGCAGCGCACGGCCAAGCCGTTCACCGACGTGATCAAAGAGGCCGGCGTCAAGGTCTCGGATCTCGACCACGTGGTGCTCGTCGGCGGTTCGACTCGTATCCCGGCAGTCGTCGAAGAGGTCAAGAAGCTCACCGGCGGCAAAGAGCCGAACAAGGGCGTCAACCCTGACGAGGTCGTCGCAGTCGGCGCAGCCATCCAGGCCGGCGTGCTGAAGGGCGAGCGCAAAGACGTGCTGCTGATCGACGTCACCCCACTGAGCCTCGGCATCGAGACCAAGGGCGGCATCTTCACCAAGCTGATCGAGCGCAACACGGCCATCCCGACCAAGCGCAGCGAGACGTTCACCACGGCTGAGGACAACCAGCCGTCGGTCGCCATCCAGGTGTTCCAGGGTGAGCGTGAGTTCACCCGTGACAACAAGAGCCTCGGCACCTTCGAGCTGACCGGTATCGCACCGGCTCCGCGCGGTGTGCCGCAGGTCGAGGTCACCTTCGACATCGACGCCAACGGCATCGTGAAGGTCTCGGCTAAGGACAAGGGCACCGGCAAAGAGCAGGAGATCACCATTCAGGGTGGCTCCGGCCTTTCGCAGGAGGACATCGACCGCATGGTCAAGGAGGCCAAGGACAACGAGGCCGAAGACAAGAAGCGTCGCGACGCCGCTGAGGTGCGCAACAACGCCGAGCAGCTGGCCTACTCGATCGAGAAGCTCATCAAAGAGAACGAGGACAAGCTCTCTGACGAGGTCAAGACCGAGGTCACCGCTGATGTCGAGGCCGTCAAGAAGGCACTTGAGGGTTCGGACGACGACGCAGTGAAGGCTGCGTTCGACAAGCTGAACGAGTCGCAGGTCAAGCTCGGCCAGGAGATCTACAAGACCGCGCAGGAAGAGAGCGCCGCTGGCGCTGCTGACGGCGAGGCCAAGGCAGACGGCAAGTCGGGCGATGACGACGACGTGGTCGACGCAGAAGTCGTCGACGACGATGACGACAAGAAGTAAGGCGATTCACCATGGCTGACAACAACGTGGCTGGCACTCCGAACGAGTCAGGGCTTCCTGACGACGGGGCCCAGCCGACGAGCCAGCAGCCAGACGCCCAGCCGAACGGGCAGCAGGCCGAGGGCGCGCAGGGTGCTGACACAGCATCCGCCGCCCCCGGCCGGCCCACCGGCGAGGCTGACCAGGCTGCAGGCGAGCATGATCAGGCGGATGCCGGCGTGAGCGCCGAGGGCACCGCGGCAGACGCTGACGGCGAGGCCTCACGCGAGGACAAACTGTTGGACGAGCTGCAGCGTCTGGCGGCGGAGTACAAGAACTACCGCCAGCGCACCGAGGCCCAGCAGATTCGTGATCGCGAGCGTGCGGTCGGCGATGCGGCCAAACGGCTGTTCCCGATCTTCGACGACCTCGACCGGGCTGAGAAAGCCGGCGATCTCGCAGAGGGCACGGCGTTCGCGACCATCGCGTCGAAGCTGAGGGCCGTCGGCGAGGGGCTCGGCATCGAGCGCTTCGGAGCGAAGGGCGAGCCGTTCGATCCGAACCAGCATGAGGCTGTGCTGCAGCAGCCCAGCCCCGATGTCGATGCGCTGGTCATCGGTGAGGTCGTCGAACCCGGCTACAAGCTGGGCGACACACTGCTGCGCGCGGCCAAAGTGGTCGTGCTGGCACCTGCTGAGTGATCGGCCGCATGAGAATGCGCCCGACGGGCAGCGCGCCCCGTGGCGGGATGCGGATCCTCTCTGGATCCCTTCCGTCACGGGGCGCTCGATACATGAAGACGACAGAAGGAGGCGAGAGGCATGGCGAGTCAGGATTGGCTTGAGAAGGACTTCTACGCCGTGCTGGGAGTGTCAAAAGACATCTCCGACGCCGATCTGAAGAAGGAATACCGCAAGCTGGCGCGCAAGTATCACCCCGATGCGAACCCGGGCGACGCTGCGGCAGAGAACAAGTTCAAAGAGATCAGCGAAGCGTATTCGGTGCTCTCTGACCCCAAGCAGCGCAAGGAGTATGACGCGCTGCGGGCCATGGGCGGAGGTGCGCGCTTCACCGCGGGCGCCGGCGGCCAGGGCGGTCAGGGGTTCGAGGATCTCTTCGGCGGGCTGTTCGGCCAAGGTGCCGGGGCACCCGGCGGTCAGCGAGTGCGCTTTCAGACCGGGGGACAGCCCGGCGGCGCAGGTGCGGGCTACGAGGACCTCTTCGGCGGGCTGTTCGGAGGCGGAGCCGGCGCCGGAGGGTTCGGCGGTCAGGGATACCGCGCTGCGCCGCAGCGTGGTCGTGACGTCGAGGCTCGTGCGCAGCTGACCTTTGCCCAAGCGGTGCATGGCGCGACGGTGTCGTTGGCATCGCCGCAGGGCAAGCGGGTCAAGACGAAGGTTCCGGCCGGAGTTCGAGACGGTCAGAAGATCAAGGTTCGCGGCAAAGGCGAGCCCGGTCAGAACGGCGGTCCGGCTGGCGATTTGATCGTGCGTGTGCACGTGGGCTCCCACCCGGTGTTCAAACGCGACGGCGACGACCTGCGGGTCGAGCTGCCGGTGACGTTCGCCGAGGCGGCGCTGGGCGCAACCGTTCAGGTGCCGACCTACGACGGCGAACCGGTCAAGGTGAAGATTCGCCCGGGCACCCCTTCGGGCCGCGTGCTGCGAGTCAAAGGCAAGGGCGTCAAGGCAGGTCGGCACACCGGCGATCTGCTGGCAGAAGTCCAGATCGTGGTGCCGAGCAAGCTCGACAGCGCGGCAAAGAAGGCATTGGACGACCTCACCGAGGCGATCGGTGACGCCGACCCGCGCGCAGAGCTCTACGCGCAGGCCAAAGAGAAGTAAGAGAGCAGGTGAGTCGCCATGATGGATGAGACGGAGCATCTGTTCAGCATCTCGGCGGCCGCACAGCTGGCGGGCATGCACCCGCAGACGCTGCGGCAGTACGACCGAATCGGTCTGGTGCAGCCGCAGCGCACTGCGGGTCGCTCCCGTCGGTACTCGCTGCGTGACATTGTGCAGCTGCGAGAGGTGCAGCGTCTCTCGAACGCTGGCGTGAGCCTAGAGGGCATTCGCCGCATGATCGATCTCGAGAACCAGGTGCACAGGCTGCAGAGCCGTGTGGCCGAGCTCGAGGCCGCTCTTGACGATGCACTCATCTACCGCCCCGGTGCGCGCACGTTCGCCGCCGGCATCGCCGGTGAAATCGTCACGCTCGACCAAGGTCGCCGTCGCGTCCAGGCGACGGGCGGCGAACTCGTCGTATGGCGGCCGGTCCGTCAGAACGGCCGGAAGCCGCCGTCAGAGGCCTGACAGTGCATCCTCACCCGCGCAGGGCGTCGAACGACCACTCGCGCTCGGTGAGCATGCGCGCGATGGTCAGCCCGACGGCCAGCGACACGATGGTCGCGAGCGCCTGCACGCCATAGCCGCCGGCCTGCACGATATCGCCCTGGTTCAGATACACCAGGGCGCGATAGGCGCTGGAGCCCGGCACCATGATGAGCACCGCGGGCACGGTCAGCGTGATGCGTGGGGCCTCCAGACGCGAAGCGATCATGTAGGCGAGCAGCCCCACGAGCAGGGCGGCCACGACCGTCGACACCTGCGGCGGCCAGCCCATGTCGCCCGTCGTCAGACGGAACACGTTCGCGACCGCGCCGATCCAGGCTGCGCTCAGAGCGAGCCTGAACGGGGTGTTGAACATCATCGCGAATCCTGTGACGGCGACGAAGCCGGCGACGAGTCGTGATGCGATGACGATCCAGACCGGCCAGGTCGAGGGAGTCGGCGCAGCAGTCGGCTGCAGATCGAACATCATGGCGACCGCCCACGCGCCGAACGACACCGACATCAGCACCAGCCCGGCGAACGTGAGGCGGCCGATCGCCGAGTTGAGATCGAGCCGAGCCAGATCGAGGGTCGCGGTCACCAGCGGAAAGCCCGGCACGAGCAGCAGCAGCGCCGAGGTGAAGCCGGCATCGTGCAGCGGGCTCACGTGCCCGCTCACCGCCGACAGGATGCCTGTGAACAGCACGTAGCAGAGACTGGCGATGAGGCCGCAGACCGCATACATCGCGAGCTGGTTGATGCGCAGCTTCACCAGCGTCACGCGCAGCCACTGTGCGATCGACACGGACAGCGCGACTCCGACGCACTCCTGCCACCCGCCGTTGTTCAGAAACGCGAACCCCGAGCAGGCCATTATCGCGGCGATCAGCGTCAGCCACGTCGGATAGTGTCGAGGCCTCTTCTCGATGACGTCGAGACGCCGGTTCAGCTCCTCTGCCAGCATGCCCTGCGGCATGTGATGTGAGAGTCGCTCCAACTCGACGATGCGATCGGCGTCGACCCCGCCCACTCGTGCCTCAGCGACACGCGTGCGAAAGATGGCGCCGCGAAAGAACGTGCAGACGATCTCTGTGGCGGTGATCTGCGTGTGCAGTGAGGTCATGCCCAACGCCTGGGCGGCGCGTGACATGGCCTGCTTGACGCGGAACGAGCTCGAGCTCGCCTGCAGCATCATCCGTCCCAGCCGCATGATCGCGTTCGACTTCTCGATCAGATGGATCGGCTCGAGCAGAATCTCGCCGGTCGGTGTCGGGTCGACGGGGGTCGAATCTGGGGAGGGCGAAGACGGACTCATATTCTCTATTGTGCCGCTTCCGCCGGTGGACCGTTCGACGCGTTCCATCGCCGGAGACCACCCAGCGTGCGCGATTGCCGGTCGAGAGGCCTTCTGGCGAAGATGAGAGAGGATGTGCCTCCGACTTGCTTGCGGAAGGCAGGACTCAGGAGGAACGATCAGTTCGTAGTGCTCTGCGAGTTCTGCTGCGGACCGGGCGCGCCTTGCCCCGGACCGCTCTGTGTCCCAGCCATCGGCGTGTCCGCAGCGTCATCGCCTTCGGTGATCGACTGAGCCATGATCGAGCCGTTCGACTCCTCGCCTTGGACGCGGATCGAGTCTCCGACGGCCAGATCCGAGACAGAGCCCTGCTGCGTGGTGGTCACTGAAGTGCCTGATCCGGTGTTGATCGTGGTCGTTTCGCCAGACTGCGTCTTGATCGTGATGGTCCCGTCTGAGACTCCGGTGATCGTGCCGCTGGTCAGCCCGCTGAGCATGCCGCCGGATGCGGCCTCGCCATCGGATGCACCCATTGGGGCTCCCTGTCCGCCGGTTCCGCCAGGCCCCTGCTGTATCGAACCGGCTGAGGTGGAGGCCCCCTGAGCGAAGACCGTGCCTCCGAGGAATCCGAGGCCGATGAGGATCACAGCGGTCAGCCCGCCGGTGAGCCACCTTCCGACCTTCGATCTCGACTGCGAGGTCGGCTGTCCGGTCTCGGGTGCGGTGGGTGGGGTCGAACGCGATTCGGCGCCGTCTACGTCGCCGAGCCGGTTGTTCGTCGTCGGGGTGGTCAAGGTTGCTCCTTCATCTCAAGGCGTGTCGGCCGGTGACCGACGAGTGCCGCTGGGCTGGTGATTCCCAGTGTTGCGGCGCACCCTGTCCGGTGGGTCTTCGACTGCTGTGTCGTCTCTGTCTCTCTCTTGTGGGGCAGCCAGCACCTCTCGTGCGAGCCAGCCAGCGGAGCCAGCCAGCGGTGCCGTTGACTCGAAGAACGCCGCCTCTGTTCGGGTGCACCGGCAGTCGCCTGCTGACGTCGGTCGGCCCGCCGCGGGTGGTCTGCGACAGTCTGATGATCGAAGTCGAGGAACTCACAGCTCGGCATCAGCCGGAGGCCAGCTGAACCGATCACACTGTGAAATGGCCACCATCGTCACGACAGGGAGGACCCCATGCAGATTCAAGAGTTCGCTCGCGTCTACCAGACGCCATACCGTGTGCCGCAGCGTCGCGGCAGCGAGACAGACACGATCATGCTGCCGGCGCGAACGTTCTCATGCGCGTGGGGAGAAGTGCTGTGCCAAGCTCTCGACGGGCAGCCGGAAGGAGTGCTGCGTGCGCGCGTGAAGACGCTGCAGACCGCGTACCAAGGGTGGTTCGAGACAGTGGGAGACGTGCTCATGCGGCAGCTGAGCCATACCCTCGAAGCATCTGACGCCGAAGTGATGACGGCGCTCGCCGAGATGGCTTTTCATCGTATGAACACGCATCTCGGCGCCGCGTGGCTGCGTCTTGCGAGGAGTTCCGAGACCCACGGGGCACGTCGACAAAGCGGTGAGGTCGCGGCCGATGCGACGGCCAGCGCCAGAATCGCCATCCGCGCCGACATCGATCGGCTCAGCGGCGCCCACCGAGGCATCGAGACCTCGGGCGAGTTCGCGGCCGACGATGTCGCCGAGCTCGACGACTGGTATTCCGCGCTGGTGACGCAGATGCGCGCCTTCGACGATCTGCTCGAGGTCGCTCAGATCGATCCGGATGTCGTGGTGCTGCCCGCCCCGGTTCAGTTCAGCACGCAGGGAGCGGCGAGCTGCGACGTGGTACTGGTGAACCCGGCCACTGATCGAGCGATCGGCGTGCGAGTGCCGCACCGGAGCGGCTGGCGATCCTCTCTGAGCAGCAGCTCTGGGATGCCGCGGGCAGGCCGCGTCGCCGCAGCCCAGTCTGCCGACTCGGGGAAGGATACTGAGGACACATCGCCATCGGGCGTCGGCCAGCGCATCGATCACTCCCGCGTGCTTGAGATGGGCACGCTGCGCCCGGCGCAGATCGTGACCATTGCGCTGCATCAGCTGCGGCCGGTGGAGGCGCAGGCCTGATTCCGGTTGTGACTGCCTGACCGTCGAGCCTGGTCGGGATCAGTCGTCGAGCGCGGCGTTCGCTGAGGCGAGCAGCTCGTCTCGGGCCTCGCCGTAGCGGCCGAGCGCTTCGGCCCCGCGTTCACGGGCGCGCAGAGCGAGCAGATAGTAGGGAAGTGCGGCACGCTGTGTCTTGCGTGCTCGTTCGTCGTCGGCGGCCACATGCAGCACGTGGTCGGCGAAGAGCGCGTCGTCGCGGTGGTCGCCGAGCAGATCCTGCAGTCGTTTCGCCGCCTTCGTCAGGCGCTTCGCATCTGTGCGCTCCAGCACCCGCACCGGGGTGTCGGCGAGCCCGAGCGAGATCGCCTCGGCCGCATACCGGATGCGACGGGCGTCTTTGCGCACCTCGTGCAGGGCGTGCTCGAATCGCAGGCGTGCGCGCACCCCGGCTCCCGTGGGTGGGAGTCGATCCCAGACCTCGACCAAACCGTGGTCGTCTGCGACGAACGAAGCGACTGCCTCTGCGAGCTGTGCACGCAGCGCGGGTACGGCATCCGTCTGGCCCTCGGGTGAGGCCGCTTTGGGATCGGCCAGACGCCGAAGCTGCTCGGCGATGTCGTTGCGACGTTCGTCGGTGAGATCGGCAGTGAGCCGAGCGTGCTCCACGGCGTAGAGCCGCCATGCCGGTTCTGACAGACGGCCGACCAGACGCCTCGCCGCGGGCACACCCTGCAGCTGCAGCACCTGCTGCTCGGCGTCGCGGGCACGCACTTCGGCGTCGCGGGCGGCACCGAGATCGTCGCCGAGACGTTTGAGGTGGCGGCGGGTTGCCCGAACGATCGCCGGGTCGACGAAGACACCGTAGACGTCGAGCAGACTGCGCAACCGGCGGATGACGATTCGAGCCTGATGCACGCCGTCGGGTCGGTCGGCGATCGCGTCGTCGAGGCGCGAGTCGAGCTCGGCGGCCAGCCCCTGCGCGATGTGCGCGACGGTCTGCGCCGCCGTCGCCTGTGCTCCCCGGTCGAGGCCGAGCGCGCGCTGCAGCTTCGCCACGGCCGACGAGGGGCGGGCTCCGGCCTCGACCAGACGATCGGAGACGGCCTGCAGCAGCAGTGCACCGAAGCTGCCGGGAGTGTCGTCGAGGCGTTCGTCGAGCTCGGCCTCCCACTCATGCCACTGTCGCACCGATCCGTCGCGCAGGTCGGTGGTGCGCACTTCGTCGTCGGCGATCTCGGCGAGCGGTCGTCGTTCGGCGTCACTCAGCTCGGTGGCCGTGCGTGTGGTCTCGATGCGTGCGACCGGAGCCAGCTCGTCGGGCTTGGCCCAGGCCTCTACCAGACGCAGTGCGCCGACAGGAATCTCGTCGGGGGCGGCCGAGTCTATGGGCCAGTGCCGCTCGATGCGCCCGTGCTCACCGGTCGTCTTCACGTGCCAGCCGGCATCGTGGCCGCCGGTGCGGCGGCGCAGCGCCACTTTGGCCTGTATCAGCATGAGCGACGGGGTGTCGTAATAGGTGGCGTCGAGATGCGCAGGATCAGCGGTGACCGCATGCACGACGATGCCGATCTTGGTCAGGTCGGGCAGGGTCGCGGCACCTGGAACGTCGAACTTGCGCTCGATCTCGACGTGGCGTTCGCCAGCAGAATCGGAGGTTGCAGTCATGCTCCAAGACTAGCCGCGGCACCCGGGGCGATGCCGCCTGTCAGAGAGTTGAGCGAATCACACTCAAGTTTGGAATAATGTCGATGACGCGACGTTGATACAGATGCAGCCGTCAAGAGGCGGTCGCACCGCATGATCGTGTCGATGACCCGGCGAGTGCCGGGCACCGAATCACAGACATTGACGAGAGGATGAAGCATCATGGCCATGGTTTTCGACCCGTTCCGCGAGATTGATCGTCTGGTGTCGAGCGCACAGCGAGGCCCCAAAGGCATGCCGATCGACCTGTATCGCAAGGGTGACCACTATGTGCTGTTGGCAGACATTCCGGGCGTAGAACCCGATTCAATCGACATCGACCTCGACGGTCAGCAGCTGTCGATTCGAGCCGAGCGCAAGGCACACCGCAGCGAGGAGGTGCAGTGGATCGCGCAGGAGCGCCCCGCAGGCACCTATCTGCGGCAGCTGACTCTCGGCGACGGACTCGACGTCGAGCACATCACGGCCGACTACAGCAATGGGGTGCTCACGCTGACGATCCCGGTGAGTGAGAAGGCGAAGCCTCGGAAGATCCAGGTCTCGACTTCGGCCGATGAGTCTGGGGCGGCGGTCGCTGGCGATGCGGCGAAGGCCTCTGTCGAGGCCCCGACGCAGGAGTGATCGGTCTGGCGGGCTGTCTGAACGACGGCTCGTTGTGGCTCGTCTCCTGAGCCACCTCACGCTTCGACGGGCGGGCTGCGGTCTTCTGCGACCGTGGCCCGCCCGTCGCTCTCTGCGACAGACCCGGCGAAGGCACTGCGCGTGTAACATTCCCGACACCTGAGACTGAGAGACTGCTCAGTGTTCGCAGAACCGACGACATCCGATCCCCTCGTCTCAGCCGCTCGGCTCTGCAGGAGGGGAGACAGATGAGCGATCTGTTCGCCGGGTATCACACAGCTGCGGCACGGCATCCGTTCGGATCTGACGCTTGGGACGAGATGTTCTCAGTGCTGCCGGGCACGCCGGGAACCAGTGTGCAGGTGCGTGACGGGTACGATCGAGTGCTCAGCGTGCTCGAAGGCATGCCGCGTCGAGAGCTGAGCGCACGCATCGACGCGCTCGCGAACTCGTACCTCACTCAAGGCGTCACTTTCGACTTCGCCGGTGAGGAGCGTCCCTTTCCGATCGACCCGATTCCACGCATCATCGAAGACGCCGAGTGGCGGCATGTCGAGGCTGGCATCGCTCAGCGCGTGCGCGCACTCGAGGCGCTGCTCGACGACGTCTACGGGCCGCAGAACGCCATTCGGGATCAGGTCATCCCCTCGCACATCGTGGCATCGTCGAAACACTTTCATCGGCAGGCGGCTGGCATCCGGCCGGCCAACGGGGTGCGCATCCAGGTCGCCGGCATCGACCTGATCCGTGATGCCGCAGGCACGCTGCGCGTGCTCGAAGACAATGTGCGAGTGCCCAGCGGGGTCAGCTACGTGATGTCGAACCGCAGCGTGATGGCCCAGTCGCTGCCCGAGCTCTTCGGAACCCAGACGGTGCGACCCGTCACGGAGTATCCCTCTCGCCTGCTCGCGGCCCTTCGCGCTGCGGCACCCGCTGACGTGGAGGATCCCACCGTGGTCGTGCTGACCCCGGGCATGCACAACTCGGCGTATTACGAGCACACCCTGCTGGCGCGACGCATGGGCGTCGAGCTGGTCGAGGGTCGTGACCTGTTCTGCACCGGCGGCCGCGTGTACATGCGCACCACCGGCGGCCCGGAGCGCGTCGACGTGATCTATCGGCGCACGGACGACGAGTTCATCGACCCGCTGAACTTTCGGGCCGACTCGCTGCTCGGCTCGCCGGGGATCATGCTGGCGGCTCGCTTGGGGCACGTCACGATCGCCAACGCCGTCGGCAACGGCGTGGCCGACGACAAACTGATGTACACCTACGTCCCCGATCTCATTCGCTACTACCTGCACGAAGAGCCGGTCATCCCCAACGTGCCGACGTGGCGACTCGAAGACCCGGTGCAGCTCGAAGAGGTGCTCGATCGGCTGGACGAACTCGTCGTGAAGCCGGTCGACGGGTCGGGCGGCAAAGGCATCGTGCTCGGCCCCCAGGCGAGCCGTGACGAGCTCGATCAGCTGCGCCGGCGTCTGAGGAAAGATCCTCGCGGGTGGATCGCGCAGCCGGTGGTGATGCTGTCGACGATTCCCAGCGTGGTCGAAGACGGCATCCGCCCTCGGCACGTCGACCTGCGCCCCTTCGCCGTCAACGATGGCGAGGACGTCTGGGTGCTGCCCGGCGGGCTGACTCGCGTCGCGCTGCCCGAGGGACAGCTCGTGGTGAACTCGTCTCAGGGCGGCGGGTCGAAAGACACCTGGGTGCTCGGAGCACCCGCCCGATCGTCACTCGCCGACGAACTCGTGCACGACGACCAGATCGACGCCCCGGCCAACGATCTGCTGAAGCTCGGCGGTGCGGTCGCATCCGGCGGCACCGGCAGTCTGATCGGGCCCGACCAGGGCCCGCGCAACGCGCCGGATCTGCGCCGCCAGCAGGAGCAGGAGCAGCAGCAGAGCCGGGATGCGCACAAACACGGGGAGGTGCGTCATGCTGTCGCGAATCGCTGAGAGCCTGTTCTGGATCGGCCGGTACGTCGAACGGTCCGACGGCACCGCACGTCTGCTCGACGTGCACCTGCAGCTGCTGCTCGAAGACCCATGGGTCGAGGAGTCGAACGCGTGCGAGGCGCTGCTCGGAGTGATGGGCAGTGCACCCAAGACGTTCAGTCGCCTCTGCCGCGCCGACGTGCTGCGGCTGCTCGGCACGGATCGTACGCAGCCCTCGTCGATCGCGACGTCGCTGTGGGCGGCGCGAGAGAACGCCCGTGGTGCACGTGACGTGCTGCCGAGCGAGCTCTGGGAAGCGCTGAACATGACGGTCAAACGCCTGCCCCGGCAGGTGCAGCAGGAACGGTCGCACGAGTACTTCAGACTGGTGCGCGAACGTGCGGCGCTGGTCTTCGGCATCATCGACTCGAACATCAGCCGTGATGACGCCTGGCGACTGATCACGCTGGGACGCTGCCTCGAGCACGTCGACATGACGGCGCGCCTGCTCGCGACCCGCTCGCTGACGGAGGCCAGCGGGCCGTCTTGGTCGACCATCCTGCGCTCGTGCGGCGGGTTCGAGGCATTCCAGCACACCTATCGCGGGCGGGCCAGCAGCCGCCACGCGATCGAGTTCCTGCTGCTCGATCTGCTCTTTCCGCGGTCGATGACTTACTCGCTCAACCGTGCCGTCGACTGCCTGCGCGGGCTCGATCCGATGCAGTCGCGAATCTCGGTCGGCGTCGACTCCCTGCGGGTGCTCGGTCGCGTGCGCAGCCAGCTGGAGTATGCGCCCATCGAGACGCTGCAGGACGACCTGCCGCGATACATGGCCACAGTGCAGTCGGCAGTGCAAGAGGCCGCCGAGGGCATTCGCGACCGGTTCTTCCCAGTCAACCCGGATCCGACCTGGATCGGAGAGAACGTATGAAGCGTCTGCGCATCGAACATCGCACCGGCTACACCTATGACGGCCCGGCCTTCGCCTCGTACAACGAGGCGCGCATGCTGCCGGCGAGCGGCAGGTCGCAGCTGGTGATCAGCTCCGACCTGACCGTCTCTCAGGCCACGTCGCAGTTCGGCTACGTCGACTATTTCGGCACCAAGGTGTCGAGCTTCGACGTGCTGGTTCCCCACGACGAGCTGACCCTGGTCGCAACCAGTCTGGTCGAGGTGAGACCGCACTCCGACGGGCCAGGTGGGGCCACTTGGGAGCAGCTCGCCGATCACCGCAACGACACGATCGCGCTCAGCGAGCAGCTGCAGCAGACCGGTCGCACCCGACCGCCGGCAGAGGTGGCCCGGCTGGCCAGGCGAGCCGTCGAGCAGACCAAGACTCCCGCTGAGGCCGCAGCCAGCATCCTCAGCGCGGTCGGCGAGTCGATCGAATACGTGCAGGGTGTGACGGCCGTGACCACGAGCGCGGCTCAGGCATGGGACAAACGCAAGGGGGTCTGCCAGGACATCGCGCACATCGCGTTGGGCGCACTGCGCGCAGTGGGCATCCCGGCTCGGTATGTCTCCGGTTATCTGCATCCGAGCCCGGATGCGGCCATCGGCGACGAGGTCGCAGGCGAGTCGCACGCGTGGCTGGAGTGGTGGGACGGCGACTGGCACGGCTACGACCCGACCAACCACACCGAGATCACCGACCGGCATGTGCAGGTGGGGCGCGGACGCGATTACGGCGACGTGCCTCCGCTGCGCGGCGTCTACTCGGGCGAGGGCGCATCGCACCTGTTCGTCTCGGTGCACATCACCCGCGAGGCGTGAGCGCGACGCAGTACGCTGTGGTGCGTGGATCATTTGCCTGCGCTGACGGCGGACTGCCGCGAGATCGGTGACTGGCTCGTCGCGCAGGATGCGCGGACGGTGCTCGTCGACGGGCGCTCGGGCAGCGGCAAGTCGTCGATCTCGGCGCGTCTGCAGCAGGCTTGGCAGCACCGACTGAACGACACGAGGGTGCGGCTCGTGCATCTCGACGACATCTATCCGGGCTGGTCAGGCCTGCAGCGGGGGAGCGAACACGTGCTGGAGCAGCTGCTGCAGCCGAGACGGCGCGGGCGGGACGGTCGCTGGCGGGCTTGGGACTGGGAGCGTGATGCGCCCGGGGAGTGGCATCAGGTGCCAGCGGGCGCCCCGCTCATTCTCGAGGGCGTCGGCGCGCTGACGGCACGGTCGAGATCGTGTGCGGATCTGGCGATCTGGGTGGAGGCCCCGGCCGAGCTGCGTCGGCGCAGAGCGCTGCGCCGAGACGCAGACCTCTACGCCCCGTATTGGACGCATTGGCGGGCACAGGAAGACGCCTTTCTCGCTCGGGAACAGCCGCAGAGCGCGGCAGATATCATCGTGCGGAATATGACTCCGGGAGAGTTCGGCGAAGGCTGACCGACAGGCCTATTACCTGAGAGACTTCGGTCGAATTGACGCAGCAGTCAGCGATTCTCGTATCATGTCAGTAGTCTGATTCCCCCATCAGAACATGTGACGAATGAAAGGCCGATAATGGCACGCCGACCCGCAAATCCTGATCGCACTTATGAAGTTGTTCTCGAAGAGTTCCGCGTGGCTCGCGCTCAGGCAGACGAGCTGAAAGAACGCAGCAAAGAAGCGAACGCAGCGGCTGCGAAACTGAAGGCAGAGGCGACTCGACTGAAGAAGCGTGCGGTCGCTGAGGCCGAGAAGAAACTCGAGAAGGCCAAAGAGGAATACGAACGAGTTATCGATCTCGTCGAGCAGCCAGAAGACTGAACGCTCTGCTGCTGTGAACCGGGTGTCAGCGTGACCAGAGACGTCGCACTGGCACCCGGTTTGGGGCATAGCCCCCGACAGAAGAACAGCATCAAGACCGTCACGCAGCAGTCAGTACCGGTCAAAGACCAGTTCGGCCAGCGCTGTCGTCGTCAGACGAACAGACTCGACGTCGACGCGTTCGTCGTTGCCGTGCAGACGACGCCGGAACTCCGCGACGTCGATCTGTTTTGAGAAGAGGCCGAATCCATAGACGTTCGTGCCCATCGGACGCAGAAAACGGCCGTCGCTGCCACCCGGCCCGATGACCGAAGCAGGCACGGCATCCGGGTAGTGGTGTCGAAACACCTTGAGAATGCGCGCGTACATGGCGGTGTCGGTCGGCGTGATGTTGCCCGGTGAGAACTGATCGCCGGTGATGCGCACACAGTCAGACCACGGCTTGAGCAGCCGTTCGAGCAGACCGTCGACGTCTTCGGGCGTCTGGCCCGGCAGCACACGGATGTCGAGATCGACCGTCGCAGTGCCCGGAATCACATTGTGTTTCTCTCCTGCGCGCACGATGTTCGGCGACACCGTCACACGAGTGAGCGCGTGCCCGAGCGGTGCGAGCGGGCCGAGCGCAGGCAGCGCCCCGTCGAGTCTTGCCGGGTCGAGAAGACGCTCGGTGAGGTCGGCGTCGAGCTGCAGTGCGTGCACGAGACTCACCCAGTGCGGCTGCACCACCGGAGGTGCCGGGTTCTGCAGCAGTTCGAGCACGATCTCGGCGGCGATCCCGGCGGCGTTGCGCGACCCCCACGGCACCGAGCCATGACCGGGCACGCCCGTGACGACCAGACGGCGTGCGGCCTGGCCTTTCTCTCCGATGCCGACGGTGATGCCTGAGGTCGCGCTTTCGGGTCGCAGCAGCACGCCGCCCTGCTCTGTGAGCGCCTCGTCGGTGCGCAGCAGGTCGGGACGATGCTCGCTGATCCATTCGGCTCCGTACCTGCCTCCGGACTCCTCATCGGCGACGGCAGCGAGCACGAGGTCGCCTTCAGGGCGGTGCTGCGGGTCGGCGGCGTGCCGGAACACGGTGGCCATCGCAGCCGTCAGTGTGAGCATGTCTATGGTTCCGCGGCCCCAGACCTCGCCGTCGATGAGCTCGCCGCCGAACGGGTCGTGCCTCCAGTGTTCGGCATCGGCCGGCACGACGTCGATGTGACCCAGCAGACACAGCGACCGTGCGTTCGGGTCGCGCCCGGGAATGCGCGCGATGAGCGAGGCGCGACCGGCATGCGGCTCGACGATCTCGCTGACCACGCCGGGCTGTTCGAGCGCGTCGCGCAGAAAGGCCTGCAGCGTGCGCACACTGGTGAGCTCCTGGCCCGAATCAGGAGTGCCGTCGTTGACGGCTGCGTTGCGGACGAGGCGCTGCAGCAGCTCGAGCGACTGCTGAGACATGGCGGAGAAGTCGTTCATGACACCTCACGATACCCTGCCGGACTGCGGCGTCAGATGCCGGCTGAGGTAGCGGCCGGTGAGCGAATCGGGGTCGTGTGCGACCTGGTCGGCGGTGCCGCAGGCGACGATGCGTCCGCCGGCGGCACCGCCACCGGGCCCCATGTCGACCAGATAGTCGGCGTTGGCGATCATGTCGAGGTCGTGCTCGATCACGATCACCGTCGCTCCGCGCGCGGTGAGCCGATCGAGCACGTGCAGCAGTGTGCGCACGTCGAGCGGGTGCAGGCCGACGCTCGGCTCGTCGAGCACGAACACGGCGTCTGACTGGTCGCGGTGCAGCTGGTTGACGAGCTTGAGCCGCTGCGCCTCGCCGCCCGAGAGCGCCGGCGTCGCCTCGCCCAGCGTGAGGTAGCCCAGGCCGAGGTCGTCGAACGCCCGCAGTCGCCGGGTGACCTTCGGCAGACTCGTCACCGTCGTGATGGCCTCGCGAATGGTGAGACCCAAGAGGTGCGGCAGCGACTGCCCGTCGATCAGGTAGCCGTCGGCGGCCGAAGCGAAGCGCGACCCGTGGCAGTCGGGGCAGGGGATGTCGATGTCGGGCAGAAACTGCACGTCGAGTGACACCTGACCGGTGCCCTCGCATCGCGGGCAGGCGAGTGAGCCGGTGTTGTACGAGAAGTCGGATGCGGTGCGGCCGTCCGCCTGCGCCCGCTCGGTGGCGGCGTAGGCCTTGCGCAGCTCGTCCATCACCCCGGAATAGGTGGCCACGGTCGAGCGCACGTTGATGCCGATCGGCGTCGCGTCGACGACGTGTGCGGTGGCGATGCCCGGCGCCGAGATCGCGCGCACATGCGCCGGCAGTCTGGTTCCGGCGGCCGAGGCCGCGATCGCCGGCACCAGCGACTCGAGCACCAGCGTCGTCTTTCCCGACCCCGAGACCCCGGTGACGGCCGTGAGTCGCCCGCGCGGAATGCGCACCTGGAGGGGATGCACGGTGTGGACCGCCTCAGTGGCCATCTCGATGGCGCCGAGGGCGAAGACGTCGTCGGCGGCCGGTCGCTCGCGCACGACGACCGGCTCGGCGCCGGTCAGAAAGCCGGCGAGCCGAGACCCACGCCCGATCGGCTGGTCGTCGTCATGCGCGCCGCCTGCGGCATCCGTCGTCGTCGCCTCGGGGTGCTGCGAGGCGACCAGATCGTCGACGCTGCCCTGTGCGATCACACGACCGCCCTCTCGGCCCGAGCCCGGCCCGATCTCGATCAGCTGCGAGGCTTCGCGAAGCACCTGCACGTCGTGATCGACGAACACCACCGAGTTGCCGTCGGCGAGCAGATCGTGCATCACGCCGACGAGACCCTCGACGTTGGCGGGATGCAGCCCGATCGACGGCTCGTCGAGCACGTACAGCACGCCGGTGGTGCGATTGCGCACGGCACGAGCCAGCTGCACGCGCTGGCGCTCGCCGGTCGAGAGCGTCGACGCCGCCCGGTCGAGCGTGAGGTAGCCGAGGCCCAGCTGCATCAGGCGCTGCGCCATCTCGGCGAAGGTGTCGACCAGGCCGTGCGCCATGGTCTGCATGTCGTCGGGCAGGGTGTCGAACACGGTCGGCGCCCAGTCGAGCACCGTGGCCAGCGTCATCGCGGTGACATCGGCCAGGTTGCGCTGGCCGATGCGTGGGGCCCGTGCGGCGGCGCTCAGGCGGGTGCCGTGGCAGTCGGGGCAGGTGCGTTCGGTGAGAAAGCGGGCGACGCGTTTGAGGCGGCGTTCGTCGCCGGCCCGTTCCAGCTCTTTGGTGACCGTGAGACGCGCGTTGCGAAAGGTGAAGTCGAGCTCGTGCACGCCTTTGCGGCTGGTGACGGTGATGTGCTTCTTCTCTTCGGGGCCGGTGAGCACGATCTTGCGCTCGCGGTCGGTCAGGTCGCGCCAGGGCACATCGGTGCGAACGCCGAACTCGCGGGCGATCGCAGGCTGCACGTTGAAGCCGAACATGTTCCATGGCACCACTGCGCCCTCGTCAAGGGTCTTGCCGGGGTCGGGCACCAGAGCGTCGTCGTCGACGTCGCGCACGACGCCGGTGCCCTGGCAGCGCGGGCACGCTCCGGCCGAGTTGAAGGCGAGCGCCTCGGCGCCGGGGGCCTCGACGGTCGCGCCGCACACGGGGCAGACGATCGGTCGTTCGGCCGCGACGTCGATGGTCGGCGGCACGTGGTGGCCGTTGGGGCAGACATGGCTGGCCAGACGCGAGAACATCAGCCGCAGCACATTGAGCAGCTCGCTCGAGGTGCCGAAGGTCGAACGCACGCCGGGCACGCCGGGGCGCTGCCGCAGCGCGAGCGCGGCGGGAACGTGGTCGACCGCGTCGACGGCGGCTCGCGGGGCCTGCGACATGCGGCGCCGCGTATAGGTCGAGAGGGCCTCGATATAGCGACGCGACCCCTCGGCATAGAGCACGCCCAGCGCGAGCGACGACTTGCCCGAGCCCGAGACGCCGGCGATGCCGACCAGCTGGTGCAGCGGCACGTCGACGTCGACGTCGCGCAGGTTGTTCACGCGTGCGCCGCGCACGCTGATGTGATCGGGCAGCTCGGTGAGCGGTGCGGGGATGCTCCGGTCGCGCCCGTCGTGGCGCCCGCAGACCGTTTCGCTCGCGTCGTGGCGCGAGACTGCATGCTGAGAGGGCTTCATCGGTTTCACGATAGTCACGAATGCCGTGCGTGATGGCGGCGAACGTCCTCCGGTGCACCGCCGAGGGTTCGCGAGAGTCTGGAATAACCCGGGTGGAGAACCGTTCAATTTCTTGAAGCATCAACAATTTCTGACAGAAAGGCTCGTCATGACGACCATCAGCATCTTCGGCGGAACCGGCTACACCGGCGGAAACATCGCGAAGGAGGCCGCGTCGCGCGGCATCAGCGTGATCTCGTATTCTCGCCACCTGCCGGCCGACGACGCTCGCACAGACGGCGTCGACTACCGCACCGGGTCGCTCTTCGACGAGTCCGTGGTGCGCTCCGCAGTCGATGCGAGCGACGTGGTCGTCGTGGCGCTGCCGGCACGCGAGATCGACGGGCGCAAGCTCATCGAGGCGATTCCCGAGGTGACCGCGGCTGTGGCAGCCGCAGGCAAGCGTCTGGGCGTCGTCGGCGGCGCCGGGTCGCTGAACGTCTCAGAGGGCGGCCCCAAGGTGCTCGACACCCCGGAGTTCCCGGACGCCTTCAAAGAGGAGGCCGGCAACCACGGGAAGGTCCTCGATCTGCTGCGCACAGAGCCGAACGACGTCGACTGGTTCTACCTGAGCCCTTCGGGCGAGTACGGTTCGTTCAACCCCGGCGAGCACACCGGCACGTTCCGCCTCGGCGGCGACGTGCTGCTCACCACCGACGACGGTCACTCGTTCATCTCGGGTGCTGACTACGCACAGGCCTTCGTCGACGAGATCGAGCACCCGGCGCACAGCCGTCAGCGCTTCACCGTCGGGTACTGACAGCAGCCTCGACACCGCAGCGCTGTGCGCACACGTGGTGACCGGGCGACCCGGTCAGGTCGTCGTCCGGCACCACGCCCGTGCGCTGTGAGCGTACCCGGTGGAAGGTCGTCGATCGCAGCGATACTCTTTTGCTGGGAATCCACGGCCACGGTCGCATGAGCACCCGCACGCCGCGTCACCTGTTCAGAGAAGAAGAGAGGCCCACCAGACATGTCCATTGCAACCGTCAACCCCACCACGGGTGCCGTCGAGAAGTCGTTCGACGAGATCGACGACGCCGAGCTCGAGCGCCGCCTGCAGGTCGCGCATGACGCCTGGCTCGCTCATCGCAAGACCACGTTCGCAGAGCGCTCGGCGTTCCTGCTGAAGGCCGCCGACCTGCTTGACGCCGATGCCGAGACGCTCGGCCGCACCATCACCGTCGAGATGGGCAAGCCTCTGGCGCAGGCCGTCGGCGAGGTGCACAAGTCGGCCAAGGCGCTGCGCTTCTACGCTGAGAAGGCCGAGGGGTTCCTCGCCCCCGAACCGCTCGACGATCCGTCGATCGTCGACGCCAGGCAGGCGTTCTCGGTCTTTCAGCCGATCGGCCCCGTGCTTGCGGTGATGCCGTGGAACTACCCGGTTTGGCAGGTCATCCGATTCGCGGCTCCGGCCATCATGGCCGGCAATGTCGGGCTGCTGAAGCACGCATCGAACGTTCCGCAGACCGCGGTGTACCTTGAAGAGCTCTTCCTGCGCGCCGGTCTTCCCGAGGGCGTCTTCCAGACCCTGCTGATCGGGGCACGCCGCGTCGAGAAGGTCATTCGTGACATTCGCGTCGCCGCCGTCACGCTGACCGGCAGCGAGCCTGCGGGTCGTTCGGTCGCCTCCATCGCCAGTGACGAGGTCAAGAAGAGCGTGCTCGAACTGGGCGGCTCTGACCCCTTCGTCGTCATGCCGTCGGCCGATCTCGACCAGGCGGTCGCGACCGCAGTGACCGCGCGCGTCTCGAACAACGGCCAGGCCTGCATCAACGCGAAGCGCTTCATCGTGCACGCCGATGTCTACCATGAGTTCCTTGAGAAGTTCGTCGACGCGTTCTCCAAGCTGCGTCTCGGCGACCCGCTCGACGCCGCCACCGACATCGGTCCGGTGTCGACCGAGCAGGGGCGCGAAGACCTGGTTGAGCTGATCGAGGATGCCAAAGCCAACGGTGCGAGCGTGCTCGTCGGCGGCAGCGTGCCCGAGGGCGACGGCTGGTTCGTCGAGCCCACGGTGATCGCCGACCTGACGCCCAAGGCGCGTCTGTTCTACGAAGAGGCGTTCGGCCCAGTGGCATCGGTCTACAAGGTCTCGAACCTCGACGAGGCGATCGATCTGGCGAACGACACGCCCTTCGGTCTGGGCTCCGCGGCGTGGACCAACGACGAGGCCGAGCAGCAGCGTTTCATCGCCGAGCTCGATGCGGGCAGCGTCGTGATCAACAGCTCGACGATCTCGTACCAGGAGCTGCCCTTCGGCGGCACGAAACGGTCGGGCTACGGCCGCGAGCTCGCCGCAGAGGGCATCCGCGAGTTCACGAATCTGAAGTCGGTGCGCGTCTGCTGATCTGAGTCGGCCGCATCCGAACGCCCCGTGGCGTCGGCATCACATGATGCCGGTGCGGCGGGGCGTTCTCTGTGAGGGGTCGACAGGGATACTGTCTCGCCCCGCAGGTCACAGTGGTTCGCCCTCGCAGGTCACAGTGGCGGCACAGCCGGCCGCCCTAAAGTTGCAGGTACAAACAACGTGCATGCGCGGCCTGAGACAGCGAGACATGATCAGGCTGCTGCCCGACGAGCAGAAGGAGCACACGATGCCCGCCACCTCCTCCCATGAACCGACTCCGGCATCCGACGAGGCCTCAGCAGATGGCCAGCCGAAGACGAGTCCCAGACGTCGGCGCCGGGTGTGGGGCTGGACGATCGGCGTCGTCGTCGTGCTCGCCGCCGCCGCACTCATCTGGGGCCCGTCGGTCTATCGGGCGGCATTCGTCGCCCCAGCTGCCGAGAGTCCGGTGGACGAGCTGCAGAACGATTCGTCAGGCGTGCAGGCCTCGCCGGTCGCGGCCGGGCAGTGGTCGGTCGCATCGGGGTCATACGCCGGCTACCGCCTCGACGAGGTGCTGCGAGGCGAGAACGTCACCGTGACCGGACGCACCCAGCAGGTCACCGGCACGGCCGAGACCACGGCGACGCAGCTCACGGCAGCGCAGCTCAGCGTCGACGTCGGCTCCATCGCGAGCGATGCCGATGCGCGCGACCGCTACTTTCGCACGCAGGCCGTCGACGTGAGTCAGCATCCGACAGCGACGTTCACCCTGACGCAGCCCGCCGACATCGCCGACGCAGGCGGTGCCACGCAGGAGTCGGTGCGACTGCATGGCGATCTCGAGATCAACGGCGTTCGACAGTCGGTGACCGTGGATGCCACCGTCGCGTCTGACGGCACCGGTGTGCGCGTCGCCGGGCAGATTCCGATCGTGTTCGCCGACTACGGGGTGCAGGCGCCGAATCTCGGCTTCGTCGCCGTCGAAGACCACGGATTCGTCGAGTTCTCGACCGTGCTGAGTCACGTCGGCTGATCGTCCCGGCGCTCTTCGGTACTCTTGAGGGCGTGACTCAGACGCCCCACGACCCACCCCTCCGCATTCTCATCGGCTGCGACACCTTCTCACCCGATGTGAACGGCGCGGCGAGATTCACTGAGAGGCTGGCTGCGGGGCTCAAACAGCGCGGCTACGACGTGCACATCGTCGCCCCGGCCACCAGCCGTCGCACCGCGGGCACGTCGACCGAGGTCATCGAGGGGGTGCCGATGACGGTGCACCGGTGGCCGTCGTGGCGGTGGTACCCACACGACTGGCTGCGTTTCGTGTGGCCGCTCACGATCAGGCGTCGGGCGCGTGCGCTGCTCGACGAGGTCAAGCCCGACGTCGTGCACTTTCAGTCGTTCATCATCGTGGGCCGCGGGCTGGCCATCGAGGCGCACGCCCGGGGCATCAGGGTGATCGGCACCAACCACTTCATGCCCGAGAACGGCGTCGAGTTCACCGGTCTGCCGGCGAACCTCGATCGCAAGCTCATCGATGCGGTCTGGCGTGAGGCCCGCAAAGTCTTCGCGCTGGCGCAGTTCGTGACGACGCCGACGCAGCGGGCCGCCGACTACCTCGAGCGGTGCACCGGCCTGCGCGACGTGCTGCCGGTCAGCTGCGGCATTCGCGCCAGCGACTACTCGCCCCAGCTCGTCTCGGACGACCCGGGTGTCGATCAACGGCTGGTGTTCGTCGGCCGGGTCACCGAAGAGAAGCAGATCGACGTCGCGCTGCGGGCGCTCGCCTCACTGCCGCCCGAGCTGCACGTGGGCTTCGACATCGTCGGCGGCGGCGACCAGCTCGACCGTCTGAAGCGGCTGGCAGTGGTGCTGGGGGTGAGCGACAGCGTGGTCTTCCACGGCAGGGTGACCGACGAGCACCTGCGCCGTGTGCTCTCTGAGGGCAGCGTCTTCGTGATGCCCTCGATCGCCGAACTGCAGTCGATCGCGACGATGGAGGCCATGGCGTCAGGGCTTCCCGTCGTCGCCGCAGACGCGATGGCGCTGCCGCATCTGGTGCACGACGGTGAGAACGGCTACCTCTTTCGCGCCGGCGACGTCGCAGACCTCACGGCCAAGCTCACCACCGTGCTGCGACAGAGTCAGGCTGAGCGTCTGCGCATGCAGCGCGCCTCGCTGCAGGGCGTTCGGGTGCACGACATCGATCGCACGCTCGACGTCTTCGAACAGCTCTATCACGGGCATCGCCCGAAGACGCAGCCGGCGGATGCATCGAACGAACCGCGCTGATCATGCATGTGCTCATCGTCACCGACCAGCACGCCGACTCCCTCGGCGGGGCGCAGGTGTCGATTCGGCAGCAGCAGGCGGCGCTGACCGAAGCCGGCCATCTCGCCACGGTGGTGGCCCCACGTCTGCACCGGCCGCATCCGCCCCGCGTTCATGACATCGACCTGCCCTCGATGCGCATCACCCGTGACGGCGAGTACGGCATGTCCTGGCCAGGGCGCCGCATCGACCGTCTTCTGCTGCAGCGCCTTGGCCAGCTTCCGCCGGTCGACGTCGTGCACGTGCAGGGCGACTTCTGGGGCGCGCTGATCGGCTACCGCATCGCACGACTGCTGCACGCGCCGGTGGTGCACACGCTGCACAACGACGTCGACTCCGGCACGCGCGCAGTCACGCCGCTGGCAGGTCTGGTGTTCGTCGCGCTGCGTGCCTGGCGGCGGATGCTCCTGGGGCGTTCGCTGCCCGTGTCACCTCGCGCTCGGGGGGCGTGGCGATATCTCGCCGAGCTCACCGCCGCGGCCCGAGTGGTGATCTCTCCCAGCGCGCACTTCGCCCGACGGCTGCACGAGCATGGGGTCGAGGGAGCGATCGTGATGCCGACGGGCGTCGACGACCGACTGATCGCGCAGGCCCAGGCCGGGGCAGAGCCTCAGGAATCTGCGCCGATTCGGCTCGTCTGGCTGGGGCGCATGAGCAGCGAGAAGCGCATCGTCGAGGCCGTCGAGGCGTTCGCCGCAAGCGAGCGCGCAGCCGCAGCCTCGGCCGAGCTGCACGTCTACGGTCACGGGCTGCTCGAAGCGATGGTGCGACGGCGCATCGACGAACTGGGCATCAGCTCTCGGGTGCGGCTGTACGGCGCTGTGTCGCATCCTGAGGCGCTGCGCGCGATCGCTCGGTCGGACGCACTGCTGCAGACCTCCGTGGGGTTCGAGACCCAGGGCATGACCGTGTACGAGGCCTCGGCACTCGGCACCCCGGTGGTGTTCTGCGATCGTGCGATCGCCGACGAGGTCGACGTACGGCCGAGCTGGGTGACGGCGGGCACGTCGACCGCCGACCTCGTGCGAGCGATCGACGAGGCCGTCGCCGCGATCGAACAGAATCGAGCCGATGGCCGTGAGCTGCGCGTCACCGGCGTCGATCGCATGCGCTGGCTGCAGAGCCGGCTCACCGAGCAGATGCTGCGACGGTATCGAGCCCTGATCGGCGCGCGAACGACCGTGCGACGCTCAGGCGCGGCGGCGTCGAGCGATCACGAAGATCGTTCGGCTGACCAGGGCAACCACTAAGAAGACCACGCCGATGACGGTGGCCAGCGTCTGCAGCGGCATCGTCACGCTGGTGAAGAGCGGCTGTGCGGCGTCGCCCAGCTGGCGCTGCAGCAGATTCGCCATCAGCCAGGCGCCGGCACGTGCGAGCGCGAAGGTCGCCGCACACGCGACCACCAGCCACGTGGCCACGCGACTCAGCGCTCGCATCCGCCCGCCGGCCGCCAGCGCAACGCCGGCGACCAATGCGATGACGACGCCGGCGATCAGCGGAGTGGCGTACTGATCGGCGATCGCCACGACGGGCTTGGCCTTCTCGATCGACCCGGTCGGGCCGATGGGCATCGTGATGTCGGCATCAGGCAGCATGGCGGCCAGCGGTGCGTTGATCGTGGCCAGCTGGGTGCGTGCCTGGTCGACGAGGGGGCCGAGCTGCAGGGTGAACGAGTCGTCGGCGGGAGTCGTCTCGCCGCGCAGGGCCGCGACGTTCTGCTGGTGCGACGCGGAGAGCAGGGCACGCCACGTCTGCTGCATGGTGTCCGGGGCGAGGGCGGCGTCGATCCCGGCTCGCAGATCTTTCTGCACCGCGTCGCCGATGACGGCCTGTGCCCCGGCGGGCAGGGTGACCCGTGCCTTGATCGTGTTGGTCGCTTTCGCCACGATGGCGTCGCGAACGTTCGAGTCGTTGATCAGATCGGCGTTCTGGGCCACGAACGCGTCGGTGTCGAGCAGATCGTGCTCGAGCCACCAACCTCCCATGGCCAGCGGCGAGGCCAGCACGGCGAGGGTCAGAAGCAGGCCCGAGAAGAAGCTCGCCCAGCGCGAGCCGATGCTGCGGCGCTCCCGCGTGGGGGCGTCTTCGGCGTCTCCGACGAGCTCGTCGAAGCTGACGGACTGGGCATGCTGTCTCGACATGGGGGCCTTTCCTCGTCGGGCTGCGCCGACTTCGCGGCTGCGCTGTGACCGACTGACTGGTGCTGCGCTCTCTGCATCACTGTAGTGGTGACGCGGCAGATGTCGCCGGTGACCTGCGCAGCACAGGTGTTCTTGGTCGGTGTGCTGCGGGCGACGTTCAGCCGGCGGCGACCGCAGGGCCTCACATCGGCTGTGCGAATCAAAGTTGAGTGGAATAGACTCAAGTTGTGAGGAGTTGTGAGAGATGTGAACGTGAGAGTGGGGTCGCGGTGGCGGCCCCAGGTATCGCACATGTCTGACTGAGGTTTCACCGCAGGTGCGGACGAGACGACAGGGCTCGCCGCACGAAAGGAGACAGCATGGCACAGCAGCCACAGGGCCAACAGCCCAATCAGCAGGAGGAGAAGTCGGCGCTCGAGCAGTACGGCACCGATCTGACCGAGATCGCGAAGAGCGGAAAGCTTGACCCGGTGATCGGTCGCGACGCCGAGATTCGTCGGGTGTCGCAGGTGCTCACCCGTCGCACGAAGAACAATCCGGTGCTCATCGGCGAGCCCGGCGTCGGCAAGACGGCCGTCGTCGAAGGGCTCGCACAGCGCATCGTGAAGGGAGACGTTCCAGACTCACTGAAAGACAAAAAGCTCATCTCGCTCGATCTGGGCGCACTCGTCGCCGGTGCAAAGTATCGCGGCGAGTTCGAAGAGCGGCTGAAGAAGGTGCTCGCCGAGATCAAGGCGAGCGAAGGCCAGGTCATCACCTTCATCGACGAGATCCACACGCTGGTGGGTGCGGGCGCCGGTGACGGGCAGGACGCCGCGAACATGCTGAAGCCGATGCTGGCTCGTGGCGAGCTGCGCCTGATCGGCGCGACCACCCTGAACGAGTATCGCGAGTACATCGAGAAAGACTCCGCACTGGAGCGTCGCTTCCAGCAGGTCTATGTCGGCGAGCCCAGTGTCGAAGACACCGTGGCGATCCTGCGCGGTCTGAAAGACACGTACGTGAACTTCCACGGGGTGCGCATCACTGACGGTGCGCTCGTCGCAGCCGCACAGCTGTCGAATCGCTACATCCCCGATCGTCAGCTGCCCGACAAGGCCATCGACCTGATGGACGAAGCGGCCAGCCGACTCAAGATGGAGCAGGAGTCTTCGCCTGAAGAGATCGACGCGCTCAACCGTGAGCTCGCACGACTGAACATCGCCGAGGCCTCGCTGAAGAAGGAGTCTGATGCGGCGAGCCAGGATCGTCTGAAAGACGTGCAGAAGAACAAAGCGAAGGTCGAGCATGATCTCGACGAGCTGAAGACGCGCTGGGAGTCGGAGCGTCAGGTCTTCCAAGGCGCGAAAGAGCTGCGCGAGCGCAAAGCCGACCTTGAGAAGCAGCAGGAGCGGCTGCTCAACGAGCAGCTCGCCAGCGGCAGCAATGATCCGGGCGTCTGGAAGAAGCTGTCTGAGATCGAGAGCAGGCTTCGTGCCATCGAGGGCCAGCTGAAACAGGCGGAAGAGGCCGAACAGACCGCCGAGCACAATGGCGAGCGCATGGTCAGCACCGAGGTGACCGAAGACGACATCGCCGAAGTCGTGGCAGCCTGGACCGGCATCCCCGTCGGCAAGCTGCTGCAGGGCGAGACCGAGAAGCTGCTGCACCTCGAAGACGAGCTGGGCAAGCGTCTGATCGGGCAGAAGGCCGCCGTTCACGCGGTCGCCGAGGCCGTTCGGCGCACCCGCGCAGGCATCGCCGACCCGAATCGTCCGACCGGATCGTTTCTGTTCTTGGGGCCGACCGGTGTGGGCAAGACCGAGCTGGCGAAGGCGCTCGCCGAGTTTCTCTTCGACGACGAACGCGCGATCGTACGCATCGACATGTCGGAGTACGGAGAGAAGCACACGGTCTCTCGTCTCGTCGGAGCTCCTCCGGGCTACGTGGGCTACGAACAGGGAGGTCAGCTGACCGAGGCCGTGCGGCGCCGCCCGTACTCAGTGGTGCTGCTCGATGAGGTCGAGAAAGCTCATCCCGACGTCTTCGACGTGCTGCTGCAGGTGCTCGACGACGGTCGCCTGACCGATGGTCAGGGTCGTACGGTCGACTTCCGCAATACGATTCTGATTCTCACGTCGAACTTGGGCAGCCAGTTCCTGATCGACGCATCGCTCGCCGACGACGTCAAGCGCGAGCGGGTCATGCAGGTCGTGCATCAGACGTTCAAGCCGGAGTTCCTGAACCGCCTCGATGACATCGTGCTCTTCGATTCGCTCACCAAAGAGGAGCTCACGAAGATCGTCGATCTGTACATCAAACGGCTCGGCGTTCGCCTGGAGTCGCGCCGGCTGCGCCTGGTCGTCTCGCCCGAGGCGAAGACCTGGCTGGCAGACAAGGGGTACGACCCGGTCTATGGAGCTCGCCCGCTGCGTCGTCTGGTGCAGAAACAGGTCGACGACCAGCTCGCCACGAAGCTGCTGGCCGGCGAGGTGCGTGACGGGCAGAGCGTGCGCGTCACGGTGAAGCCTGACGGAGACGGCTTGGAGGTCGATGCCGAGGGGGTCGTCGAGGGCTGACGTGAGACCGCTGCGATGACAGCGCCGTGAGTCGCGGATGTGGGGTCGGGCCTGAGGGCTCGGCTCCACATCTCTTTCACCAGGTAAAGAAGTCGCGGCGCAGTGGCGTACACTGCTTGGAGCACATTAGAACGCGCGTGATCGCGACGGGCTCTGCTCCGCGGTCATTCGTATGGTTGTCGCAGGGGCGTGCGAACCGCGCACGTATGGTCTCACTGATCGCCGCCATGAAGGCCAGGCTTGATCCGGTGAGTGTCTCAGACCCGCGGCGACCCGTTCGCGACACTCGGCACGACGTCTGAGCGCCACGCATTGCAGCGCCAGCTCCCGACGACGTGCCACGGAGGTGAGCATGACGTCTGCCGTGATCGAAGTCGAACATCTGTACAAGGTGTTCGGCAGAAAACCCCAAGAAGTGATTCGGCGCCTCAAAGAGGGCGCCGACCGCAGCGAGCTCACCCAGCTCGGCACAGCCGCGGTCATCGATGCCAGTTTCACCGTCGATCGCGGCGAGTTCTTCGTCGTCATGGGGCTGTCGGGTTCGGGCAAGTCCACGCTGATCCGCATGCTGAACGGGCTCAACGAACCGACCGCAGGGTCGGTCAGCATCTTCGGCCATGACTTGAGCGATCTCGATCCCAAAGAGCTGCGCGCGCTGCGTCGCAAACGCATCTCGATGGTCTTCCAGCACTTCGCCCTGCTGCCCAACCGCACCGTGCTCGAGAACGCCGCATACGGCCTCGAGGTGCAGGGCGTCGACCTGGCCGAACGCACCGAGCGGGCCATCACGGTGCTCGAACGCGTCGGGCTGCGTGACTGGGCGAGCAAGTATCCCGGCGAGCTCTCGGGCGGCATGCAGCAGCGCGTCGGGCTGGCGCGTGCGCTCGCCGCCGACACCGACATCCTGCTCATGGACGAGGCGTTCTCGGCGCTCGACCCGCTGATTCGCCGAGAGATGCAGGAGCAGCTGCTCGACCTGCAGGAAGACCTCAAGAAGACCATCGTCTTCATCACACACGACCTGAACGAGGCGATGTTCCTCGGCGACCGCGTCGCGGTGATGCGCGACGGACGCATCGTGCAGAGCGGCACGCCCGAAGACATCCTCACCGACCCGGCGAACGACTACGTCGCGCAGTTCGTGCAGGACGTCGACCGTGCGCGCGTGCTCACCGCGCGCAGTGTGATGGAGCCGATCCTCGGTCAGGTGCAGATCGGTTCGGGCCCGCGCACTGCGCTTCGGCTGATGCGCGAGCAGCAGATCCCCTTCGTGTTCGTGCTCGACCGCGGCCGCAAATACCGCGGAGTGGTCTCGGACCGCGACGCGACCCGTCTCATCAAAGACGGCGTCACCGATCTCAGCTCGGTCGTGCAGCCCTCGATCACCGTCGGCCCCGACGAGCTGCTGGCCGATCTGGTGCGCCCGTCGGTCATCTCGAAGATCCCACTCGGCGTCGTCGACGACCACGGTCGGCTGCTCGGGGGCATCCCACGCGCCACGCTGCTGGCCTCGCTCGGCAGCGTGCCGGCGACGACGCAGGCGATCGACGTGATCACCCCGGAGGTGCGGGCGCTGGCCGAGGGCGACACCCTGACCGAGCAGGCGCACGCAGCGCTGCAGGGCGCCATCGACAGCGGAGGCGAACCTCGCGAGTCGGTGAGCATCGGCACCGGTGCGACAGCGGATGCCGTGGCTGCGCCCGAAGCGGCGGCTGACGACCGAGAGGAGGTCAACTGATGGATCCCATCGTTCGCATTCCGCTCGGTGACTGGGTCGCCGACTTCATCTCCTGGATCACCGACGTGCTCGGCTGGTTCTTCACCGGCATCGGCGTCGGATTCGGCGGCATCTACGACGGCCTCGCCTGGCTGCTCGTCACCCCGCCGTTCTGGGTGGTGATCCTGCTGCTGGCCGCACTGGTCACGTGGGTCGCGACCTGGCGTCTGGGGCTTTTCTCACTGGTCGGGCTCACCCTCGTCTACACGCTGAATCAGTGGTCGAATGCGATGGACACGCTCGCGCTCGTGATCGTCGCGAGTCTGATCGCCGTGATCATCGCCGTGCCGCTGGGCATTCTGGCGGCGAAGTCGCAGACCGCCTCGAAGATCATCAGACCGGTGCTCGACTTCATGCAGACGATGCCTGCCTTCGTCTACCTGATTCCCGCGATCATTCTCTTCTCGGTCGGCGTGGTGCCGGGCATCGTCGCCGCGATCATCTTCTCGCTCGCTCCCGGCGTGCGTCTCACCGAGCTCGGCATCCGCGGCGTCGATGCCGAAGTCGTCGAGGCGGGGCGGTCGTTCGGGGCCTCGCCCTGGCGCATCCTCAAGCAGATTCAGCTGCCGCTCGCCTTGCCGTCGATCATGGCCGGCGTGAACCAGGTGATCATGCTGAGCCTGTCGATGGTCGTCATCGCGGCCATGGTGGGAGCCGACGGCCTCGGCAGCCCGGTGGTGCAGAGCCTGAGCCGCATCGACGTGGCGCTCGGCTTCGAGGCCGGGCTGTCGGTCGTGATCCTGGCCGTCTACCTCGACCGTGTGACCTCTGCCATGGGGCGTCGCGTCTCGACGTCGGCGCGCCCCGTTTCGGCGGATGCCGGCGCAGGGGAGTCGTCCGGCCCGGCTGCCAGTCACACGCGTCGCAACACGCTGATCGCGTTGGGCGGGGTCGTGGTGCTGGTGCTCGCGAGCATCTTCAACGGCGGTCTCTCCGGGCTCGGCTCGACGCAGAAGACTGTGCGCATCGCCGTCATGAACGGCTGGGACGAGGGCATTGCGGCCTCGTGGCTGTGGAAGCAGGAGCTCGAAGGCAAGGGGTACAAGGTGCAGCTGACCAATGTCGACCCGGCCGCCGCCTACACCGGTGTCGCGCAGGGCAGCTTCGACTTGGTGCTCGACACCTGGCTGCCTGAGACCCATCGCGACTACATCGAGCAGTACGGCGACAAGATGATCGACCTGGGCGCCTGGAACGACGAGGCCAAGCTGACCATCGCCGTCAACGAGGATGCTCCGATCACGTCGCTCTCCGAACTGGCGGCGAACGCCGACGCGTTCGACAACCGTCTGATCGGCATCGAACCGGGCGCCGGGCTCACCCGCATCACCAAAGAGGCGGTGATCCCGCAGTACGGTCTGCAGGGCATGGACTACACGACGTCGTCGACCACCGCGATGCTCACCGAGCTGAAGAACGCGACCAGTGGCGGCAAGAACATCGTGGTCACACTGTGGAAGCCGCACTGGGCGTACGACGCGTTCCCGATCCGCGATCTCGAGGATCCACTGGGCACACTCGGTCAGGCCGAGCAGATTCACAGCTTCGCCCGGGCCGGTCTCGAAGACGACGACCCAGATCTGGTGCGCTGGATGCGCGGCTTCCGCATGGATACCGCGACGCTCGCCTCGCTCGAGAACGCGATGTTCAACAGCGGCGTCGACGGCAACGACTACACGCGTCCCGTGCGCGAGTGGTCTGACGAGAACCGCGAATACGTCGACCGGCTCACGCAGTGAGCGGTCGCCTGCTCGGCCGACCGCGATGATCAGGCCGGCGGCGCCTCAGCGCAGGTAGCCGCCGGCCCAACGGGCGATCGAGTCGAAGGCGGCCTGCCGCACCCGAGGTCGTGACAGAAAGATGTCGTGCAGGGCGTCTTCGATGCGCACCACTGTGACCTCCGGCCCCAGGCCGAGGGCTCGCTCGGCGACGTCGCGAACGTTGAGCACGCTGTCTGTGCGAAGCATCGCATCGTTCCACGTGGTCGACAGCGTGCTGTGTGCCGAGGTCATGGTGAGAATGGGGATGCGCACGTCGAGCCCGGCGGCGACGCGCGCGTGCCCGGCGAGCACCGCCGACAGCCAGATCGCCGGCATGTCGCAGCCGCGGGGCAGCCGCCACTCCTCGTTGAACGTCCACTGTCCTCGGGCCTCGGCGCTGACCGAACGGTTGTAGTAGCCCAAGTCGATCGACGGCAGCGTGTTGTGCGGATCGACTCGGGACTGCAGCTCGAGCATCGGCGCGATCACCTGTCGCCCGATGGCCTTCGCCTGCAGCTCGAGCCAGGGGCTGTTGAGCAGCAGGGCGTCGGCCCGACCGGCATGCCGATCTGCCCAGAGGCTGAGGATGAGACCGCCGGTCGAATGTCCGAACAGCGCCAGTCGACGCTTGTGAGCGTGGTGGCTGCGTGCAGGAGTGAGCAGGCTCGCGATCTCTTCGAGCGGGCGTCTGGCTCGTGTCGGCTCGAACGGATCGTCTGCCATCGCCTCGAGCGCCGCAGCGATGTCATAGTCGTATTCGCTCAGATTCGAGATCAGCCCATGCGTCTGCCCGGGACGCAGGCTTCGGCCGTACTTGCGCAGGTCGAGCGCATAGAAGCGCGCGCCGCGTTCGGCGAACCATCGTGCGACGTGAGGGTGGAAGAAGTAGTCGTTCCAGCCGTGCACATAAAGTACGTCCCACCCGGCGAAGATCTGCCCGCCGGCGGGCAGACGCCCGGGCTGCGCGCTGCGTGCGGCATCCTTCGGCCGATATCTGACTAGGGTTGCGAAGACGTCGCCTTCTGCGTCGACGCCCAACGGCAGGGTGCGCTGTTCGAAGTCGTCGCCGAGCACATCCGGGTGCCAGCGACCGTCTGGCGGCGTGAAGGTCTGCATGCCTCACATTATGGTCGAGTGGTGGGTGTCATTTCGTGTCATCGAGATGGGATAGTGTGACAGGTGTGAACGTCAGCACTGCCACCGGGATCCCCATCAAGGTGGTCGGGCTCGCCCCCGACCTCGTCGACTACCGCGAGGCCCTCGACCTGCAGGAGCGAACCGAGGCCGCCGTGAAGGCGGGCGACAGCCGTGGCGACGTCTTTCTGCTCGAGCACCCGGCGGTCTACACCGCAGGTCGTCGTGCAGACCCCGCAGACTACCCCACCGACGGCACGCCCGTCGTACCGATCAACCGCGGCGGCAAAGTGACTTGGCACGGGCCGGGCCAGCTGATCGGCTACCCCGTCTTCGAACTGCGCGAGCACCTGCGACTGGTGCCCTACGTGCGGTCGGTCGAGCAGGCGCTCATCGACTCGCTGGCAGAGATCGGCATCGACGGCTTTCGCGTCGAGGGCCGGTCAGGAGTCTGGGTCAACACGGGGCTGCCGACCGACGAGAAGATCGCGCAGATCGGCATCCACGCCTCGCGCGGCGTGACCACGCACGGCTTCTCACTGAACTGCAGCACTGACAACTCCGTCTTCCACACCTTCGTGCCCTGCGGCATCACCGATGCCGGTGTGACCAGCATCTCGCAGGTGCTCGGCCGCACCGTGACGCCCGCCGACATGGTGCCGATCGTCACCCCCCATCTTGAGAAGCTCATCGAGGAGGTCGCCGTCTCATGACTCAGCCCGTTCCCGATCATGTCGCCCGAATGCTCGCAACTCGCGTCGAGACCGCGCCGGGCGCGGCAGTGCAGGACGCCGGCTGCGCCTGCGGGGGCTCGCATAAGTCGAATGCTGACGCGGCCCACGCCGCTGGCGGCTGCGGATGCGGCTCTCACGGTGCCAGCGCATCCGCCGGCCCGGCCAGTCTCGGCATGCCCACCATGCCGGCACGCACCGCGGGGCCGTCGCGTGGCAACCTGCGCAACCTCAGACAGGACGGCGAGCGAAAACTGCGCCGCGTCGAGCGCCGCAACGCCGAGACCCCGATCGAGAAGAAGCCCTCGTGGATCAAGACGCGAGCGCACTTGGGCCCCGAGTACCAGCAGCTGCACGGCCTGGTGAAGAACGAGGGGCTGCACACGGTCTGCCAGGAGGCCGGCTGCCCGAACATCTTCGAATGCTGGGAAGACCGTGAGGCGACGTTCCTCATCGGTGGCGCGATCTGCACTCGGCGCTGTGACTTCTGCGACATCATGTCGGGCAAGCCCGAGCCGCTCGACATGGACGAGCCGCGTCGTGTCGGCGAGTCGGTCGCGCGCATGGATCTGCGCTATGCCACGATCACCGGTGTCACCCGCGACGACCTGCCCGACGACGGCGCCTGGCTGTATGCCGAGACCATTCGCCAGATTCACGAGCAGAACCCGGGCACCGGCGTCGAGGTGCTCGCCGACGACTTGAGCGGCAGACCCGAGCGGCTGCAGCTGGTGTTCGACGCGAAGCCGGAGGTGTTCGCGCACAACCTTGAGACGGTGCCGCGCATCTTCAAACGCATTCGCCCGGCGTTCCGGTATGAGCGCTCGCTCGATGTGCTCACCCAGGCGCGGGCTGCCGGCATGATCACGAAGTCCAACCTCATTCTCGGCATGGGCGAGACCCGTGAAGAGATCTCGCAGGCCATGCACGATCTGCATGAGGCCGGATGCGACATTCTGACCATCACGCAGTACCTGCGGCCGTCGAAGCTGCACCACCCGATCGATCGCTGGGTCAAGCCGCAGGAGTTCGTCGAGCTCAAGGCCGAGGCCGAACAGATCGGCTTCCCCGGGGTGCTCTCCGGGCCGTTGGTGCGGTCATCGTACCGGGCCGGTCGGCTGTGGGCGCAGACCATGCGCAAGCGTGGGCGTGCCATTCCTGCGCACCTGCAGCACCTTGCGGACAAGGCGGATCAGCCGGACGCGTTCCGGCAGGCCGTCTGACCATGCATCCGGGAATCAGCTCGTGAGCGGGGTGCTCGTCGGCTTCGGCGTCATCACGGTCATCATTCTCGTCGGCTTCGGCCTCGGGCGTGGCGGGGTGCTCGGGCCTGAGGCTCGGCCGGTGCTGTCGAAGCTGATCTTCTATGTGGCTCAGCCCTGCCTGCTGTTCAGCCTGATCGTCAAGACGCAGCCGCAGGATCTGCTCACCCCGGCTCTCGGCGTGCAGATGATCTCGGTCGCCGCGGCGATCGTGATCTATCTCGCCGTGGTCGTGCCGATCTGGCGCCCCAAGGGCGGCGAGACGGTGATCGGAGTCATGTCGGCGTCCTACGTGAACATCGGCAACCTCGGTATTCCGATTGCGGTATATGCGCTCGGCGACTCCTCGCAGATCGCCCCGATCATGCTCTTCCAGATGGCGCTCTACACGCCGATCGCGATGATCTGTCTCGACATCGTGACCGGCGGAGGAGACGGCTTGTGGCCCACCCTCAAACACGTGCTGCTGAACCCGGTGCTGATCGCGAGTGTCGTGGCCATCGCGGTGGTGACGATCGGCATTCCGGTTCCCGATGTGATCTATGAGCCCGTCCACCTGATCGCCGGCATCTCGGTGCCGACGATGCTGATCAACTTCGGAATGTCACTGGCCGCGAAGCGTCCGTTCTCAGCAGGCAGCCCGATCGGGCGCATCACGGTGGCCGTGCTGGTCAAGAGCTTCGTGCAGCCGGCGATCGGGTGGGTGCTCGCCGTGCACCTCTTCGGCCTGTCGGGGCATGCGCTGATGGTGGCCGTGGTGATGGCCGCGCTGCCGACGGCGCAGAACACGTACAACTACGCGACGACCTATGGCGTGGGGCAGACGCTGGCACGAGACACCGCGTTCACCAGCACGCTGATCTCGGTGCCGGTCGTCGCTGGCATCGTCGCGCTGCTCTACTGAGAGCCTCAGCAGCTGCATTCCCCTCCCGCACTCAGCTTCGCCCACACCAGCACCCCATCTACTCCAGCACCCACCTACTCCAGCACCCACCTACTCCAGCCCACTCGGCATCTGCACCCGCCTGCTCCTGCAGAGAGCTCACCTGCGGGGATTGCAGCTCGCCGCTACGGATTGGCGAAAATATGGGGGACTTTAGCCAGCCGAGGTGCACGGTGTGCGAATTCGGGCGGCGTCGCGCTCTGGCAGCTCACACGGCAGGAGCTGCAGACGTTTCAGTCAATGGTGAGCAGCCGCAGAATGTCGGCATAGACACCAGCCCAGTTCTGCATGATCTGCGGATAGCTGTATCTGGCCAGACGGTAGCCGGCAGCGCGGATGTCAGCCTCTTTCGCGCGATCCTGCAGCGTGCGCTGGTGCTCATCGTGTGTGCGTCCATCGACTTCGATCGCCAGAATTCCGTCGACCACCAAATCGATGCGCTGACTGCGTGCGATGACCACCTGAGCCTCGACATGGTGGCCGGCCAAGGTCAGCAGCACTCGTACGATGCTCTCGAGCCCTGACTCGGCAGCCGAGTCGGAATGCGCGATGACTCGGCGTCCGAAAGGCGTACGCGAGAGCTCGGCGAACAGATCGGTGGGGCTGAGCGTGAGGGACTGTCGGCTGCGCTGGGGCTTCGCCAGCGTGCAGGATCGAGCCAGTGAGTCGACGACCGCGACCGCCTGCTCAAGCGGCTGATCCGACAGCCCATGACGCAGCGCGATGATCGTCGGGACCACGCCGAACTGCACGTCTGGGCTGCACAGTCGGGGCCAGCGGTGGCCAACCCAGCCCTGGGGGTGAGCAGGGTGGTGTGTGTACATGTGACGTGGTGAGTGGGGCGGCAGCCAGATACCGTCGGCGAGGAGTTTGAGACGGTGGAGTCCGCTCAGTACCCCGCCGGCCTGAACCGCTGCCAGAACGGCGCTCTCTGCGTTACGTTCGGCATGCCAGCCTGTCCGCACCGTTGTGAGCGTGCCGTCGGCGTGCAGGCTTCTGATCTGCCACCGTGAGATGCCTGCACGGGCGAGCGTCGCAGTCGTGCAGACGCCGAACGGTGAGAATCGGTGCGGTAACGGCATGGCTCTGATGCTCGCAGCAAATGGCAGCTCGCCATATGGGCGTTTCGCCGTTGTGGAGAATTCCGGGTCTGCCTGCCCAATGTGGAGAATCTGTCACGTGCTCTGGATCTCGCACTCCGTCTGGGCGCTTTATGAGACGACCCCGCCGGCAGGCTTCCGCGCACAGCCCAGCACGCGCGGCTGACCCAGCGTGCCTGCGGGGATTGCACCTCGCCGCCACGGATTGGCAGAATACGGGCGATTCTGAGCAATCGCGGTAGACAGCCTGCAATCTCCGTCAGTGCGCAGCGCTCAGAACGCCATCGGACGGTCGTCGTCGAAGGCGCCGGGCACATCGATGTCGACGACCACGGGCACATGGTCGCTGGGCTGCACACCCTCGCGTGCACCGCGGTCGACGAACGCGTTCTCGACACTCGCGGCAAACGCGGGCGACCCCATCACGAAGTCGATGCGCATGCCTTCGTCGCGGATGAAGCGCAGCTGCTTGTAGTCCCAGTACGTGTACCCGGGGGCGTAGGGGCGCACGACGTCGGAGAACCCCGCACGTTCGAACGCCGCGAAAGCGTCACGCTCGGGCTGTGAGACGTGCGTCTTGCCCGCGAACGCCTTCATGTCCCACACATCAGTGTCGTGCGGAGCGATGTTCCAGTCGCCGACCAGCGCGATGCGGGCGTCAGGGTCGTCGGCAAGCCAGCCCACGGCATCCGCATGCAGCTGACGCAGCCAGGCGAGCTTGTAGGCGTAGTGCGGGTCGTCGAGCTCGCGGCCGTTCGGCACATAGAGGCTCCAGATGCGCACGCCGTCGAAGGTCGCGCCGATTGCTCTCGCCTCGACCACATCGCGAAACTCCGGCTGCCCGGAGAAGCCGCGCTCGACGTCCTCGGCAGGAATGCGGCTGACCAGCGCCACGCCGTTCCACTGGTTGAGGCCGTGCATGTGCACCTCGTAGCCGAGCTCCTCGAAGCGACCGAACGGGAACTGCGACTCCTTGCACTTGATCTCCTGCATGGCGAGCACGTCGACGTCGTTCTCGTCGAGCCATTCGACGACCCGATCGATGCGGGCCCTGATCGAGTTCACGTTCCAAGTTGCGATGCGCACGGGGTCACTTTATCAACGTCGGGGGATGCCGGAGGCGCGCTGGGCCTGCGAGCCGCGCGCTGGTCGGGTGTGCAGGGCGCCGCCGGGGGAGTGCACGCCCCGCCGGCCATCGGCGCCAGAGCCACTCGCCGCGCACACGTAGAATGGCGGCATGACTTCTGCGCCCGCAATCGACGACGTTCGCCGTCAGCTCATCTCGTACATCAACTCCGACGCGGTGTTCCACGGTGACTTCACCCTGGTCAGCGGTAAGCATGCGACCTACTACGTCGACATGCGCAAGGTGAGCCTCGACTACCGAGTGTCACCGCTGATCGGCCAGGTCATGGTCGATCTGATCAAAGACGTGCCAGACATCTATGCGGTGGGCGGGCTGACCCTCGGGGCAGACCCCATCGCCACCTCGATTCTGCATCAGGGCGTCGCGGCGGGGCAGCACTATCACGCCTTCGTCGTGCGCAAAGAGCCCAAAGACCACGGCCGGGGCCGTCAGGTCGAGGGTCCTGATCTCACGGGCAAGCGCGTGATCGTGGTCGAAGACACCTCGACCACCGGAGGGTCGCCGCTGAAGGCAATCGAGGCCCTGAAGAAGGTCGGCGCAGAGATCGCCGCGGTGGCCGTCGTCGTCGACCGCCATACCGGTGCGAAAGAGGCCATCGAGGCCGAGGGCATCCCGTATCTGGCTGCGATCAGCGTCGACGAGCTCGACGTCTGAGCTCATGGTCTGGCGCTGTCCTACTGCATCGCCGGATCCGGCGTCTGAACTGAGGCCTGCGCACCGCGAGCTGAACAGACGCTGAACGCGCCCGTCACTCTCGCACGTCTGTGGCATTCTGGAGTCATGAGCGAAGACCTGCAGCCCGAGTCACCCGTCGAGCCGGAACGGCGCTCGCGCATCGTCTCGTGGCTGACCGACATGGACGGCGTGCTGGTCAAGGAGGGGCGCGCCCTTCCTGGCGCGGGTGAGCTGATCCGCAGCTGGCGAGCGGCCGGTCGACGCTTCTTGGTGCTCACCAACAATTCGATCTACACGCCGCGCGACCTGAGCGCACGGCTGCACTCGATAGGCATCGACGTCGCCGAAAACGAGATCTGGACCTCGGCGCTCGCCACCGCGCACTTTCTGAAGTCCCAGATGCCCGGCGGCAGCGCCTATGTGGTCGGCGAAGCGGGGCTGACCACGGCGCTCTACGAGGCCGGCTTCGTCATGACCGATCGTGACCCCGACTACGTGGTCGTGGGCGAGACCCGCACCTATTCGTTCGAGGCGATCGCCAAGGCGATCAGGCTGATTCTCGGCGGCGCTCGCTTCATCAGCACGAACCCCGATCCGACCGGGCCCGGCCCTGAAGGGCCGCTGCCCGCCACCGGAGCGATCGCCGCACTGATCTCGAAGGCCACGGGCGGTCACGAGCCGTATATCGTGGGCAAGCCGAACCCGATGATGTTCCGCTCGGCGATGACGCGCATCGGCGCCCACTCACAGACCACCGGGATGATCGGCGATCGCATGGACACCGACGTGGTCGCCGGCATCGAGGCCGGTCTGCACACTGTGCTCGTGCTCACCGGCATCTCAGACCGTGCCGAGGTCGAGCGCTACCCGTTCCGTCCTGACGAAGTGCTCGACTCGGTGTCAGACCTGATCTGACGGCCTGCGGCGCTACACTCGTCGGGTGAACGAGCAGAGCAACGCAACCGACAGCCGACCTGACGCGCAGCAGTCTGAGCCGAGCACGGCATCCCCGGAACGCACCACGCACGGCGTCGGCCCGTGGCCCGGCGGTCAGGCCAGCTGGCCTGACGACCCGTGCTACGACCCTGAGCTGCTCGAGCACGGCGACTCTCGCAACGTGATCGACCGCTACCGGTACTGGAATATGGCGGCCATCGTCGCCGATCTCGATCAGCAGCGGCATCCGTTCCATGTGGCGATCGAGAACTGGCAGCACGACATGAACATCGGCTCGATCGTGCGCAGCGCCAACGCGTTTCTGGCCGAGCGCGTGCACATCATCGGCAACCGACGCTGGAACAAGCGCGGTGCGATGGTCACCGATCGCTACCAGCACGTCGACCACCACGCGACGATCGAGGAGTTCGTCGACTGGGCGCATCGCTTAGAGCTGCCGATCATCGGCGTCGACAATGTGCCGGGGTCGGTGCCGGTCGAGGGGCTGCACCTGCCTGAGCGATGTGTGTTCCTGTTCGGGCAGGAGGGCCCCGGGCTCAGCGAGGCTGCGATCGAGGCGTCGGACGAGATCGTCGAGATCACGCAGTTCGGGTCGACCCGGTCGATCAACGCGTCGGCGGCGGCTGCGGTGATCATGCATGACTGGGTGCGGGAGCACGCCGTGATCCCTGGAACGGCCGCTTCGGCGCACTGAGATGACGCGGATGCCGTGCGCGGCGTGCGCCCCTCGTCTCACGGTGTGTGTCTGGTCTCCGACGTGGAGCGGACGCCCGGTCGGCCACCGGTTCGCACAAAATATATTGCCGGTATAGTGTAGGTCTTGCAGGGCCAACGGCGTCCCCCTGAAACACCTCAGCTATCAATGAAGAGAGTCGAATTCCATGGTTCAGCACAATGAGTCCGTACGCCAGTGGGTCGATCAGTTCGCAGAGATTCTGCAGCCTGATCGCATTGAGTGGGCTGACGGCTCGCAGGAGGAATGGGATCGCCTCACCCAGCAGCTCGTCGACGACGGCACCTTCATTCGGCTGAACCCCGAGAAGCGTCCGAACAGCTTTCTCGCTCGCACCGACCCCACCGACGTGGCGCGCGTCGAAGACCGCACCTTCATCTGCTCGAAGAGCGAGGCAGACGCCGGGCCGACCAACAACTGGCGTGACCCCGACGAGATGCGCGCAGAGCTCAAAGAGGCGTTCACCGGCGCCATGCGCGGTCGCACCATGTACGTCATCCCCTTCTCGATGGGCCCTTTCGGCGGCGACATCTCGAAGGTCGGCATCCAGCTCACCGACTCTCCCTACGTCGTGGTGAGCATGCACCTGATGACTCGCGTCGACAACGACAAGGTCGCCGAGCAGATCAACGCCGGCGCCGAGTGGGTGCCGGCTGTGCACTCGGTCGGTCACCCGCTGCGCGACGAGGCGGGCAACGAGATCGCCGACGTGCCGTGGCCGTGCAGCAAGAAGAAGTACATCGTCCAGTTTCCCGAGACCCGCGAGATCTGGTCGTTCGGCTCGGGCTACGGCGGCAACGCCCTGCTCGGCAAGAAGTGCTACGCGCTGCGCATCGCCTCGGCGATGGGGCGCGATCAGGGCTGGCTCGCCGAGCACATGCTGCTGATTCGCGCCACCAGCCCGGCAGGCCGGAGCTACCACATCACCGCGGCGTTCCCGTCGGCCTGCGGCAAGACGAACTTCGCGATGATGCGCCCGACGCTGCCCGGCTGGAAGGTCGAGACGCTCGGCGACGACATCGTCTGGATGCGCCCCAAGGCAGACGGCCGCCTGTACGCGATCAACCCTGAGAACGGGTTTTTCGGCGTCGCTCCGGGCACTGGCGTCACGACGAATCCGAATGCGATCGAAGCGCTCAGCGAGAATGTCATCTTCACCAACGTCGCACTGACAGACGACGGCGACGTGTGGTGGGAGGGACTCACCGAAGAGGTGCCCGAGCACCTCACCGACTGGCGCGGTCGCGAGTGGACTCCGGCCAGCGAGACGACTGCCGCGCACCCGAACTCCCGCTTCACGGTGCGCGCCGACCAGGCGCCGTCGCTCGCTGATGACTGGGATGCCCCGGAAGGCGTGCCGGTCGACGCGATTCTCTTCGGTGGTCGCCGCCGCACCAACACCCCGCTCGTGGTCGAGTCGAACTCGTGGCGTGACGGCGTCTACATCGGGGCGACCATGGCCAGCGAGCAGACCGCCGCCGCTGAGGGCACCGTGGGGCAGCTGCGCCGAGACCCCTTCGCGATGCTGCCGTTCTGCGGCTACAACATGGCCGACTACTGGGGGCACTGGCTCGAGATCGGCGAGGCGCTCGGTGAGGGTGCTCCGCGCATCTTCGGCGTCAACTGGTTCCGTCGCAGCGCTGACGGATCGTTCCTCTGGCCGGGCTTCGGCGACAACTCGCGCGTTATCGACTGGATCGCTCAGCGCCTCGACGGTGACGCCGAGGGCGAGAGCAACGTCCTCGGCGTCATTCCCCGGCAGCAGGAGTTCGCGCTGGAGGGCACCGACGTCACCGATGAAGACTGGCAGGCGCTCTTCGCACTCGATCCGAAGGCCTGGCTGCACGAGACCGACGACGTCGAGAGCTACTTCAAGATCTTCGGCTCCCGCGTGCCCGTGGCACTGCGCGAGCGTCTGGGCGATCTGCAGCAGCAGCTCGAAGAGGCTGCCGATCACTGATCGCGTGACCTCCGGTCGGGCGAAACACATTCGGTAGGGTGGAGGCAGGTCGAACAGGTCTGCTCCGCTCTGCCGAAGGGAACCCCGATGACGAATCCCGCACTCGAACACGAGGTGCGCGATCCTGCCACCAGCGCTGCCAGACTCGCCGAGATCGCCGTGGCAGAACCTGGCCTGGGGTCGCTGATCGCTCGTCACCCGAACGTCTATCCCGGACTTCTCGACTGGCTGGGCAGCGAAGGCGACCAGCGGGCCAGAGCAGAGGTCGCTCGACTTCGCTCGACCGAGGCATCTGACCGGCAGGCTGCAGATCTGGCGACCAAACCGGCCACCGGTGAAGGCGGGCCTCCGCCACGTCTGCCGCACAACACCCCACCAGTCGGATCCGCACTGCAGCCAGCGCAGCCCGAGTGGTCCTCGTCACAGCCGACGGCACCAGAGCGGCCAGGAGCAGACGAGCCGCCTACGGCCACGAAGAAGGGGCGTCGCTGGATCTGGATCGCGGCGATCGTGGTCGTCATCGCACTGGCGATCGGCGGGGGAGCCTGGTGGGCGGTTCGCTCGATCGTGGGAGGCGGCCACTCGTCTCCGGAAGCCGCCGCGGTGAGTCTGATCGACGGGCTCTCCGCGAAGAACCCGGTGAAGCTGCTGGAATCGGTGGCGCCATCCGAGGCCGCGGTGCTCACCCCGCTGGTGCAGCAGTCCGCAACCCATGCCAGCGACTCCGGTCTGGGCGCAGAGGCGACAGACGTGCTCCAGAGCCTGCAGCAGGTGGTGCAGCTGATCGATGTCGAGCAGAAAGACGTCTCGACTCGTCAGGAGTCGATCGCAGACGACGAAGTGTCCAAAGTGACGTTCGTTTCAGGCACGCTCACAGTCTCGACCACCGACGAAGACGCACTGGCCCAGCGACTGGCCGATCTCAGCAACGGCATGGCCGCCATGCAGGGCAGGCCTGGAAGACTGACCACACCAGAGCAGATGCAGCGGCAGATCGACCTGCCGCAGACGATCGATCTGGCGAAACCAGACGAGCACAGCACTCTGCCGCTGTCGATGGTCACCGTCAAAGAGTCTGGGAAATGGTACTTCAGCCCGCTGCTCAGCGCAGGCGAAGCAGCGCTCGGATCGTACAACGAGCAGCATCCCAGCGCTCAGGTGCAGCGCGGGAGGGTGCTCTCAGCGGCCGAGGCCCCTGGCGCGTCCAGCCCCGAAGAAGCGCTCTCGACGACGACCAAGGCTGTGGTCGACGCGATGCAGAGCGGCCGCTACGACGACGTGGCCAAGAGCCTGCCGACTGCTGAGCGACGAGCGTTCAGCCTGTACGGCCAGCCGTTCGCAGAACGATTCGGACGGCCGAGCTCGAACCCCCAAGTGCGGTTGGGGCAGACGCATGGGTCGAGCACGGTCAGCGGAGACCAGGCGCGCGTGATGCCCGACGGCTATGTCTTGGACTTTCCGATGTCGGGCCAGTACGTCCGTCTGGAGATCCGTCAGCTCAAGGTGACTATGACCGTGCAGGGCCGGCCGGTCACGGTCGACTTCGCGGAGCCTCCGCAGGCCGGCGAGCTGGGCATCGACCAGTTCTCGTTCATCGCGGTCAAAGAGCAGGGCGGCTGGTACTTCAGCCCCTTGTCGACCATGGCAGACGTCACCAGCAACATCTCCGGCAGGTTCATGCGGCTGCAGGATGAAGGCCGTCTCGACAGCGTGCTTCAGGACTACGGCCGGGCGATCGGCGAGCAGGTCTCACGGTCTTCGGGGTCGGGCTCACGGAGCTACTGACGCAGTCAGACCCGTGCACTACACTGGGAATGTCGTGCCTGCTGGCGAACGCCATGTTCCCGGGCCGACGGCGCACAACAGCGAACAAGTGAGAGGTGCCGAATGCCTGCCATCGTTCTGGTCGGAGCTCAATGGGGCGACGAAGGAAAGGGCAAGGCCACTGACCTGCTCGGTTCCAGCGTCGACTATGTCGTCAAGTACAACGGCGGCAACAACGCCGGCCACACCGTGGTCATCGGCGACGAGAAGTACGCCCTGCACCTGCTGCCCTCGGGCATTCTCAGCCCCGGGGTCGTGCCGGTCATCGCCAACGGCGTGGTGGTCGACATCGAAGTGCTCTTCCAAGAGCTCGATGCGATCGAGGCCCGCGGCGTCGACACCTCGAAGCTTCGGGTGAGCGCGAATGCGCATGTCATCACGCAGTATCACCGTGTGCTCGACCGTGTGAGCGAGCGCTTCCTCGGCAAACGCCAGATCGGCACCACCGGGCGCGGCATCGGCCCCGCATACGCCGACAAGATCAACCGCGTCGGCGTGCGCGTGCAGGATCTCTTCGACGAGAACATCCTTCGGCAGAAGGTAGAGGGTGCGCTCGAACAGAAGAACCAGCTGCTGGTCAAGCTCTACAATCGTCGTGCCATCGACGCCGAAGAGATCGTCGACGAGCTGCTCGGCTATGCCGACCGACTGCGCCCGATGGTGCATGACACCTCGCTCGAGCTGAACCAGGCACTCGACGCCGGGAAGACGCTGCTCTTCGAGGGCGGCCAGGCGACCATGCTCGACGTCGACCACGGCACCTACCCCTTCGTCACCTCGTCGAATCCCACCTCGGGCGGTGCAGCGACCGGTTCAGGCGTCGCCCCCAACCGCATCGACCGCGTGATCGCCGTGGCCAAGGCCTATGTCACACGAGTCGGAGCCGGGCCGTTCCCGACCGAGCTCTTCGACGAGAGCGGTGACTACCTGCGCAAGACCGGCTTCGAGTTCGGCGTCACCACCGGGCGCCCGCGCCGCACCGGCTGGTATGACTCGCTGGTGTCGCGCTATGCCGCGCGAGTCAACGGGGTCACCGACTTCGTGCTCACCAAGCTCGACGTGCTCACCGGCATCGAGAAGATCCCCGTGGCCGTGGCCTACGACGTCGACGGCACGCGCTTCGACGAGATGCCCGTCAACCAGAGCGACTTCCACCACGCCAAGCCGATCTACGAGTACTTCCCAGGCTGGAGCGAAGACATCTCCACCGCGCGCGAGTTCGACGATCTGCCAGCGAATGCCAAAGCCTACGTCGAGCATCTCGAAGAGCTCTCCGGCGCACGCATCTCGGTGATCGGCACAGGCGCTGCTCGTGACGCGATCATCGAACGTCACAGCATGCTGCACGACTGACCCGACCCGGGCATCCGCATGACCACTTGGGCCGACGTCGAACGCGAGACGCCGCTCGCGCGCACTCGCCGTGCGCGAAAGATGGGGCGCATCCTCGCTGAGACCTATCCCGAGGCTCACTGCGAGCTCGACTTTCGCTCGCCGTACGAGCTGACGGCGGCGACGATTCTCTCGGCGCAGTGCACCGACGCCAGGGTGAACATGGTCACCCCGGCCCTGTTCGCCCGGTATCCGTCGCCGCAGGCGCTCGCCGAGGCCGACCCGATCGAGCTCGAATCGATCATTCGCTCGACCGGGTTCTTCCGGGCGAAGTCGCGCAACCTCATCGGCATGGCACAGGGCGTCGTCGAGAATTTTCATGGGGAGATCCCGCATCGGCTGAACGAGCTGGTCACGCTGCCCGGGGTCGGGCGCAAGACGGCCAACGTGGTGTTGGGCAATGCGTTCGGAGTGCCGGGGCTGACTGTGGACACCCACTTCGGGCGGCTGGTGCGGCGCTTCGGCTGGACGAAGCAGAAAGACCCCGTCAAGGTGGAGTTCGAGATCGCGGAGCTGTTCCCGAAGAAAGACTGGACTCAGCTCTCACACCAGCTCATCTGGCATGGGCGACGCATCTGCCATGCGCGCAAGCCGGAGTGCGCCAGCTGTCCGCTCGCGCAGCTGTGTCCGTCGTTCGCGCCGTGAAGGGCGTGCTGCGCCGGCGCCTCCGGCTGCGCAAACATCGGCTGTAGGTCAGGCAAGGCGGTGCTCGCGGGCGCTGTGGCTCGACCGTGGATATCGTGGACGTATGAGCATCGTCACTTCCATCCTGGTCTTTCTGCACATTCTCGGCGCGGCGGCACTCGTCGGCGGGTGGCTGGCGACGTTCAAGACCCCGACGGTGACGCAGTGGCAGCTCATCGGCGCACTCGTGCAGCTGGTCAGCGGCATCGCTCTGGTCGGCCTCGCCGAAATGGACGGGCACACGATCAACTACATCAAGATCGGCGTGAAGCTGGTGCTCGCGATCGTGATCGCCGCTGCGGCGTTCGTGGGCCGCGGCAAGGCAGTGCGCGGTGAGACCGTGCCGGTCGGCCTGGCGCATGCCGTCGGCGGGCTCGCGCTCGTCAACGTCGCGGTCGCGACGCTCTGGCACTGATCAGACCGCACCTCGGCTCGCAGCCTGTCTGACCGGCTACTCGGACGCCTCACCCTGCAGTCTCTTCATGAACTCGGGGTCGAAGATGCGGCCGTAGTCTTCGGTGTGCCTCGACAGCCATCCGCGCGCGTACGGGCACGTGGCCTTCAGCCGCGGTTGGTCGGCCTCAGCCGCGAAGTGATCTGCTGCGGTGCGCACGAGGCGCCCGGCGAGTCCACGACCGCCGTACTCCTTGTCGACCTCGGTGTGATGCAGATCGATCACACTGTCTGATCCCGTCCCCTCGCGCGCATAGTCGATGCGGCCGATACGAGCGTCGCCGTCGTAGAGGGCGAAGGCGTGCTCGTCGGGCAGGTGTCTGATGTCGACGTCGTCATGTGGATGCTGTCGGTGCGCGCTCATGCCGTCACGCTACGTGATGGTCGTTCAGAAGAGCCAGCGAACTTATACGATGCAGCTCGGCCGGCGAGCTGACACCGCAGCGACCCCGTTAACGAGCGACAGCGCCGACGAACGGGAAGCCCCGTCGGTCGGCGCTGTCGCAGCGCAGCAGCCGCTCAGCCGAAGTAGCGGGGCAGCGTGCCCTGATGCGCGGCCCGGAGCACGTCGACGCCCATCGAGAACAGCCCCTGCACCTCGAGGCCGACGGTCTTGTCGGTCACGCCGATGCGGATCACCGGGTAGTCTCGGGCCGAGAGCATGCCCTCGAACCGAACCTGGTCTTCGCGAGCGACCGAGACCAGCACGCGGCCCGTCGACTCAGAGAACAGCGCAGCCGTGGCATCCACCTCATCGCGCGACATGATCTCGTCGAGCCAGACCCGCGCACCGACGCCGAAGCGCATCACGCCCTCGGCAAGCGCGACGCCCAGGCCGCCCTCGCTCAGATCGTGCGCCGAGGTGACCAGGCCCTCACGGGCGAGCGAGGCGAGAATCTCGCCGAGCTTGCGCTCTGCCGCCAGGTCGACCGTCGGCGGCACACCGCCGAGGTGGTCGTAGACCGTCTCCGCCCAAGCCGAACCGTCGAGCTCGTCGTAGGTCGTGCCGAGCAGATACAGGTTGTGGCCCTCATCCTGCCAGCCGCTCGGCACTCGGCGCGCGACGTCGTCGATGATGCCGAGCACGCCGACGACCGGCGTCGGGTGGATCGGGGTTTCACCGGTCTGGTTGTAGAAGCTCACGTTGCCGCCGGTCACCGGGATGCCCAGCTCGCGGCAGCCCGCGGCCAGCCCGGCGGTGGCCTCGGAGAACTGCCACATGACCTCGGGGTTCTCGGGGCTGCCGAAGTTCAGGCAGTCAGTCACCGCGGCGGGCACAGCGCCGCTCACGGCGACGTTGCGGTAGGCCTCTGCGAGCGCGAGTCGGGCGCCGGCACGCGGGTCGAGCTGCGCGTAGCGTCCGTTCGCGTCGGTCGCGAGAGCCACGCCCAGACCGGTCTCTTCGTCGACGCGGATCATGCCTGCGTCTTCGGGGAACGAGAACGCGGTGTTGCCCAGCACGTAGTAGTCGTACTGGTCGGTGATCAGTGCTGTGTCGGCCTGGTTCGGGCTTGCGATGATCGACAGCAGTGTGTCGCCCAGACCCTCGCCCGAGTTGTCGCGCTCCAGTGCGGCCGCAGTGTCGGCCTGCAAGTCGTCGATCCATGCCGGATGCTGCACCGGGCGGTCGTAGACGGGCCCGTCTACGGCGACCGTGCGCGGCGGCACGTTGACGATCTCGACGCCACGCCAGTTGATGATCAGACGGTCGCCGTCGGTGACCTCGCCGATGACCGAGGTCTCGACGGCCCACTTCTCGGCGACGGCGAGGAACGCATCGAGCTTCTCAGGCCGCACCACGGCCATCATGCGCTCCTGCGACTCGCTCATCAGAATCTCTTCGGCGGTGAGCGTGGGGTCGCGCAGCAGAACGCTGTCGAGTTCGACGGTCATGCCGCCGTCTCCGTTGGCCGCCAGCTCGCTGGTCGCACACGAGATGCCCGCCGCGCCCAGGTCTTGGATGCCCTCGACGAGATCGTGCTTGAACAGCTCGATGCACATCTCGATGAGCAGCTTCTCGGCGAAGGGGTCGCCGACCTGCACGGCCGGCCGCTTCGTGGGCCCACCTTCGCTGAATGTGTCCGAGGCGAGGATCGACGCGCCGCCGATGCCGTCGCCGCCGGTGCGCGCACCGAAGAGCACGACCTTGTTTCCGGCGCCCTTGGCGTTGGCCAGGTGCAGTTCGTCGTGGCGCAGCACGCCCACCGCGAGGGCGTTCACCAACGGGTTCGCCTGATACACCTTGTCGAAGACGGTCTCGCCGCCGATGTTCGGCAGGCCGAGGCTGTTCGCGTAGGCCGAGATGCCGCGCACGACTCCGTCGACGACGCGGCGGGTGTCGGGAGCATCGATCGCGCCGAAGCGCAGCTGATCCATCACTGCGACCGGGCGTGCGCCCATCGAGATGATGTCGCGCACGATGCCGCCCACGCCGGTGGCCGCACCCTGGAAGGGCTCGACGAAGCTCGGATGGTTGTGGCTCTCGACCTTGAACGTGACGGCCCAGCCCTCGCCGATGTCGACGACGCCGGCGTTCTCGCCGATGCCGACCATCATGCGCTCGCGCTGCTCCGGAGTGGTGTCGCCGAACTGTCGCAGGTACTTCTTGCTCGACTTGTACGAGCAGTGCTCGCTCCACATCACCGAGTACATTGCGAGCTCGCCTGAGGTGGGGCGGCGCCCGAGGATGTCACGGATGCGCTGGTACTCGTCGGCGGTCAGGCCGAGCTGGTCGTAGGGCTGTGCGACGTCGGGCGTCTCGGCGGCGTGCTGCACGCTGTCGGGCTGGGGCACGGCTGGGTTCTGTGTGGTGGTCATTCGCGAATCCCTGCGTCTGCGGTGTGGTGCTCTGGTGCGTGTGAGGCGGGCACCACATCGTCGACGGGTGCGATGCCCAGATGCGTGAGCACAGAGGTGAAGAAGGTCAGGCCGTCGGTGCCCGAGCGCATGCGCTCGGCGGTGTCGGGGCCGAAGCCGGGCACGATCGCGTGCTCGGGGTGCGGCATGAGGCCGACGACGTTGCCTGCGGCGTTGGTGATGCCGGCGATGTCGTGGGCCGAGCCGTTGGGGTTGCCGTCGATGTAGCGCGCGATGATGCGGCCGTCGTCTTCGAGCTGCTGCAGCGTCGTCTCGTCGGCCACATAGCGGCCTTCGGCGTTCTTCAGCGGAATGACGACCTCTTGGCCGCGCTCGTAGCCGTTCGTCCACGCGGTCTCGGTCGACTCGATGCGCAGGCTCTGATCATGTCGAATGAAGTGCAGGTGCTCGTTGCGCACGAGCGCACCGGGCAGCAGATGAGACTCGGTAAGCACCTGAAAGCCGTTGCAGATGCCGAGTACGGGCAGACCGTCGTTCGCCGCTTCGATGATCGAGCGCATGATCGGCGACTGCGTCGCGAGCGCGCCGGCCCGCAGGTAGTCGCCGTAGCTGAACCCGCCCGGCAGCACGATGGCGTCGACGCCTGAGATGTCGGTGTCGGCGTGCCAGAGAGCGACGGCCTCGGCACCGGCGAAGCGCACTGCACGGCGGGCGTCTCCGTCGTCGAGCGTGCCGGGAAAGGTCACGACGCCGATGCGCGCCGGCCGTGCGGCGGATGCTGTGGTCGCGTCGGCCATCAGTCCTCCTTGGCGGCGGCGACGCTGACGACGTCTTCGATCACAGGGTTCGAGAAGACGTCGGCGGCGACTTCGGCCACCTTGGAGAGCAGCTCGTCGCTGACCTCGCCGTCGACCTCGACCTCGAAGCGTTTGCCGATGCGCACGCCCGTGATCTGCTCATGGCCGAGACGCTGCAGCACCCCGGCGACCGCTTTGCCCTGAGGGTCCAGAATCTCTGGTTTGGGCATGATTTCGACAATGATCTTCGACACTGATACTCGCCTTACCGTGTGAGTGATTGTTGCGCCTGACGGCGGGCTCTATCCTATCGCAGGCGAAGGTCGGCGCACCGGGGCCGACCGAGACGTCGGGCGGCGAGACTGCGAGTCGGCAGGGCCGAAAGCCGAAGGTGGGGCTGCTCGGTTCTCCGAACAGCCCCACCTTCCGGGCGGATTCCGCTCAGCGAGGTCTCGCTGAGCGCTGCAGACTCAGCGCTCGGCCGGGGCACTCTCGCCGGTGAGCTTCTCGAAGAGCTCGCGATAGCGGGCGGCGGTCTGCTGCACGATCTCTTCGGGGAGCTCTGGCGGCACCCCGGTTTTGTCCCAGTTGTCGCTCAGCCAGTTGCGCACGATCTGTTTGTCGAAGCTCTCACGACGGCGGCCCTCGGCCCAGGCCTCGCGACTCCAGTAGCGGGACGAGTCAGAGGTGAGCACTTCGTCTGCCAGCACCAGACGGCCGAGGTCGCTGCCGAACTCGAACTTCGTGTCGGCGATGATCAGGTCGTGCTGCTCGGCGACGGCCGCACCCTGCTGGTAGAGGTTCAGCGAGGCGTCGCGAATGGCCTTTGCCGCCTCTTCACCGACGAGGTCGATGCTCTGCTCGTACGAGATGTTCTCGTCGTGCTGGCCGGCAGGAGCCTTGAACGCCGGTGTGTAGATCGGCTCGGGTAGCTTGTCTCCGAATTCGAGTCCGGCGGGCAGCTCGATGCCGCACACGGTGCCGCTGCGCTGGTACTCCTCCCAGCCTGATCCGGCGATGTAGCCGCGAACGACCGCCTCGAGCGGGTACATCTTGAGCCGCTTCGCGATGATCGCACGACCGGCGACGGCGTCTGGCACGTCGGTGCTGAGCACGTGGTTCGCGAAGTCGAGCTTCTCGAACCACCACAGCGCCATCTGGTTGAGCAGCTCGCCTTTGCCCGGGATCGGCGGTTCGAGCATGTGGTCGAAGGCGCTGACGCGGTCTGAGGCCACCATCAGCACCTGTGTGGCGGTGTCGAGCGACTCTGCGCTCAGAGGAATGTAGAGCTCGCGCACTTTGCCGGAGTAGACGTGCTTCCAGCCGGGCAGCTCAAGGGCAGACGAAGACATGGTCACCTTTCCAGTGGTTCAGTTGTCGTCAGGCGTTCGGATCGGTCAAAAGGTCGGCGCGGGTGCGGCTCGCGGCGGCGATGTCGCCGCGATGGTGCTCGCCTTCGAGCCCGATGCGTTCGATGCCAGCATACGCTGCGGCCCGAGCCGCCTCGAAGGTGTCGGCGACCGCGACAACGTTGAGCACTCGGCCGCCGGTGGCGATCAGATGGCCGTTCTCATCGGCGGTCGCCGCATGGATGACGCTCACACCGGGCAGCTGCTCGGCCTCGTCGACGCCGGTGATCACCCGACCGGTGAGCGACTGCTCGGGGTAGCCCTCGCTGGCCATGACCACGGTGATCGCGCACTGGGGAGAGAAACGAGGTGCCGGCACAGAGTCGAGGCGGCCTTCGGCGGCGGCGAGCAGCAGCTCGCCGAACTCGCCTTCGAGGCGGGGCAGCACGACCTGCGTCTCGGGATCGCCGAAACGAGCGTTGAACTCGATGACGCGGAGGCCCTTCGGCGTGATGATCAGACCGCAGTAGAGCAGACCGCGAAACTCGTCGCCCTGTTTCGCGAGCTGGGTGATCGTCGGCTGGGCCACCGTGTCGCGCACCTGCGCCACGAAGTCGTCGCCCACCCAGGGCAGCGGCGAATAGGCGCCCATGCCTCCGGTGTTCGCACCCTGGTCGTCGTCGTCGACGCGTTTGTAATCCTGCGCGGGAGAGAGCGGTGCGACCCGGGTGCCGTCGGCGAGAAAGAAGAGCGAGACCTCCTGCCCGCTGAGGAACTCCTCGATCAGCACGCTCTGGTCGATCCATCGGCTCGCGTGTGCGACGGCCGCGTCGCGGTCGTCGGTGACGATGACGCCCTTGCCTGCGGCGAGACCGTCGGCCTTCACCACATACGGAGCGCCGAACTCGTCCAGCGCGGCCTCGGCCTCGGGCAGGGTGCTGGCGCGAACCGCGCGCCCGGTGGGCACCCCAGCGGCCTCCATGACCTGCTTGGCGAAGCTCTTCGAGCCTTCGAGCCGAGCCGCGTCACGGTCGGGGCCGAACACGGGTACGCCCAGCGCGCGCACGGCATCCGCCACACCCGCGACCAGAGGGGCCTCGGGGCCGACGACGACCAGATCAGGTCGGTCGCGCTCGACCTGCGCGACGACGGCCGCACCGTCAGCGGCGTCGAGGGCGACGACGGGCACGTCTGCCGCGATGCCGGCGTTGCCGGGAGCCGCGACGATCTCATGGGTGGTCTGGTCGGCCAGCAGCCGACGGATGATGGCGTGCTCGCGCGCGCCCGAGCCGAGTACGAGAATCTTCACTCGCCCAGCCTACCGAAGCCGACCCGTAGAATCGCCCCGTGGCGATGAAGAGAATCGAAGAACGCGACGGCATCAGCGCGTTCGATGCGGCGCTGGCCGGCCTGAGCGCGGGCGAGGTCGATGCGGATGCGCCGGTCGAGCCCGCAGTTGAGGGTGCTCTCGAGCGGGGCACGATCGCGGCTCCCCGTGCGACGATCGCGACGGCCGTGCGGTTCACGCTGCAGACACTCGCCGACGACCACCCGGGCCATTCGGTCGAGGTGCGGGTGCCGCCGTACGGCGCGGTGCAGTGCATCGAGGGGCCGCGGCACACCAGAGGCACGCCTCCGAACGTCATCGAGACCGATGCGGCGACCTGGCTGGAGCTCGCGAGCGGCCGGCTGCTCTGGGCCGAGGCGTTGTCGTCCGGCCTGGTCGACGCCTCCGGCGCCCGGGCGCATCTCGACGGCATGCTGCCGATTCCCGGACTGCATCGGGTGCGCAGAGGGCAGCCGCACAAGTGAGATAGGGTGTCTGGGTGAGGCGAGAGACCCAAGAGGTGCAGGTGCAGGTGCGCCAGGCACCCAAATATCTGACGTTCGCGATGTTCGGAGCGGTCATCGGCCTGGTGATCTCTGCAGTCGTGTCGCTGATCGCGATGGCACAGCCCCGTGACCCGGCAGACGCCGACGACCCGACACGACAGATCAGCCCGATGCAGGCCTTCCTGCTGCTGGGACTGACGCTCGCCGTGGTCTGCGCCTTGGTCATGCTCGTGATCGCCCTCGTGCTCGACCGTGTGATGGCACGCCGGGCCCGCCTGGCCAGCGCCGTGCACGAGAAGTTCACGAGTGACGGCGAAGAGGCTGCGGCGGATGCCGTGGCCGTGCCCGTCTCCGAATCTTCCGCTGGGGGTGGCCTCGCCCGGGGTGCCGGTGCGACAATTGACGCTGAGGCGTCTGACGGGGGAGCCGACGCCTCGTCTGAAGACCGCACGAACTCCACCTCGGGTGGAGAAGACAAGGAGTGACCGTGGCTCGCGGTGACGGCATGCTCAACCACGACCTTCTGCCGAACGAGAAGGGTCCGCAGGACGAATGCGGCGTCTTCGGAGTCTGGGCGCCTGACGAAGAGGTGGCCAAGCTCACGTACTTCGGTCTCTTCGCCCTGCAGCACCGCGGCACCGAGTCGGCGGGCATTGCGACCTCCGACGGCGAGCAGATCATGGTCTACAAAGACATGGGTCTGGTCTCGCAGGTCTTCGATGAGTCCTCGCTCAACACTCTCACCGGACACATCGCGGTCGGGCACAACCGATACTCGACGACCGGCCGCTCGACGTGGGCGAACGCTCAGCCGACGCTCGGCAAGACCGCCAACGGCACGATCGCACTCGGCCACAACGGCAACCTGACGAACACCGCCGAGCTGCTTCGGCTGCTGCACGACCTGCATCCCGATCAGACCTTCGGCGAGCTCTCGCATGGGAACACCACCGATACCGCAGTGCTCACCGCGCTGCTCAGCGGCGACGCCGACCACACTCTTGAAGCCACCGCGATGCAGATTCTGCCGAAGGTGCGCGGGGCGTTCTGCCTCGCCTTCATGGACGAGCACACGCTCTACGCCGCACGAGACCCGCAGGGCGTGCGCCCGCTGGTGCTCGGCCGACTCGATCACGGGTGGGTGGTGGCCAGCGAAACCGCCGCGCTCGACATCGTCGGCGCCTCGTTCGTGCGCGAGGTCGAGCCGGGCGAGCTGCTCGCGATCAACGAGAGCGGCATCCGCAGTCAGCGCTTTGCGCAGACGAAACGAGCCGGATGCGTCTTCGAATACGTCTACCTGGCGCGTCCCGACACCACGATCCACGGCCGCTCGGTCAACGCATCGCGCATCGACATGGGCAAAGCGCTGGCGCGTGAGTACCCTGTCGAAGCCGACCTCGTGATTCCCACTCCCGATTCGGGAACGCCGGCGGCGATCGGCTACTCGCAGCAGTCGGGCATTCCCTATGGGCAGGGTCTCGTCAAGAACGCCTATGTCGGGCGCACGTTCATCCAGCCGTCTCAGACGATCCGTCAGCGCGGCATCCGTCTGAAGCTGAATCCTCTGCGCGAGGTGATCCGAGGCAAGCGACTGGTCGTGATCGACGACTCGATCGTGCGAGGCAACACCCAGCGTGCGCTGGTGGCGATGCTTCGCGAGGCCGGTGCCGCCGAAGTGCACGTGCGCATCTCGTCTCCGCCGATCACCTGGCCGTGCTTCTACGGCATCGACTTCGCCTCGCGTGCCGAGCTGATCGCGTCGGGCGCCTCGGTCGAAGAGATCCGCAGCATGATCGGCGCCGACTCACTGGGCTACCTGAGCAAAGACGGCATGATCGAGGCCTCGCAGCAGCCCGAGAGCGAGCTGTGCACCGCATGCTTCACCGGGCAGTACCCGATCGAGCTGCCGAGCGACGACGAGCTGGGCAAAGACCTGCTCGAGCAGGCAGGAGCGAAGGCCCCGGCAGCCTGCAATCCCGGCCCCGACTCCGAGCTCGACCGGCTGGTGAGCGGGCAGAGCGGCATTACGCATGGCGCGCTCTCGACCCCGAAACGCTGACTCGATCGAGCCCCGCAGCATCCCGCACCGACACCATCCAGCACCGACCAGCGATCCCATCATCGAGAGCACCAAGGAGAACCTGTGAGCCTCTACGCGCAGTCCGGAGTCGACACCGAGGCCGGCGATCGCGCCGTCGAACTGATGAAGGCGGCGGTTCAGGCGACCCACGGCCCTCAGGTGATCGGCGGGGTCGGCGGCTTCGCCGGCATGTTCGACGTGTCGGCGCTGAAAGAGTTCGACCATCCCGTTCTGGCCACGTCGACTGACGGCGTCGGCACCAAGGTCGCGATCGCCCAGGCGATCGACAAGCACGACACCATCGGTCAGGATCTCGTCGGCATGGTAGTCGACGACATCGTCGTGGTCGGGGCGAAGCCGCTGTTCATGACCGACTACGTCGCCACCGGGCGGGTGATCCCCGAGCGCATCGCCGAGATCGTCGGCTCGATCGCACGCGCCTGTGCCGAGACGGGCACGTCGCTGGTCGGCGGGGAGGTCGCGGAGCATCCCGATCTGCTGGGGCCCGACGAGTACGACCTCGCGGGCGCCGCCGTGGGAGCGGTCGACTTCGAGCTGCGCCTCGACCCCTCGCGTGTGCGTTCGGGGGATGTCGTGCTCGCTCTGGCCTCGAGCGGCCTGCACTCGAACGGCTACTCGCTCGTCCGCCGTGTGCTCGCCGATGCAGAGCTTGACTACACCTCGTCGATCGCAGACTTCTCACGCTCAGTGGGCGAAGAGCTGCTGGAGCCCACGCGTCTCTACGCCGGGCCGGTGGTGAGCGTGCTCGAGAGCGCAACGACCAAGGGTGCGGTGCACATGCTCAGCCACATCACCGGTGGAGGCATCGCGGCGAACATCGCCCGGGTGCTGCCCGCCGGTCTGTGGCTCGAACTCGATCGCTCGACCTGGCAGCCGCCGCAGGTCTTCCGCGTGCTCGCCGATCTGGGAGGCTTCGCACTGGGCGAGGTCGAAGACACCTGGAACCTGGGCATCGGTATGGTGGCTTTGGTCGAGGCCGATCGCGCCGAAGCCGTGCAGCAGGCCTTCGTTCAGCAGGGCATCCCGACCTGGCAGGCCGGTGTGGTCAGCGATGCCCAGCGCGATCTGGCGGCTGACGGATTCACCGTCGGTGCGAAGGGCGTGCATGCGGGCGGTGTTCGTCTCGTCGGAGACTTCGCCAGCTGAGTCCGGGGCGAGCCGCGTGCTGTCGACGCAGCATCGCGGCTCGGTGACCGCACCGCGCCGTGTTCTGGCTGCGTTCGATGCTCAGTGTGAGTGTGAGTGTGAGTGTGAGAGAACAGGAGTGCGCGGGAGCGAGCGCAGTGCTCTGCTCAGCGCTCGGAACTCAGCGTTCGTCTTCGTCGCGCTCGTCGTCGGCGGGGTAGTGGTACTCGCTCCAGTCTTCGCTGGAGCCCTCGTCGTGATGAGCACGGCTGCGCAGCTCTCGCTCGAGAGCCTCGTAGTCAGTTGCAGGAACGTTGTATTTGAGTTCCCGGGCGACTTTGGTGTGTTTCGCCTTCTGGCGGCCGCGTCCCATGAACGAGACCTCCTGTCACTGTCATGATTCGTTAAGACGGCGCGTACGACCACTGTCACGTGGACTGCGCACATGCTGGCCGCAAGTCTATCACGGCTGTGGCCGATGCGGCCTGGCCGAACCTCTCAAACAGGTGTGAAACAATGCACCAAGCGGCCCGACTCCCGGAACCCGTCAGGTAAGGAAACATGTCACGACTGACTGCTCTCAGCATGCGTAACCGAGCGCTGATCGCGCTGATCACCATCGTGGTCGCCTTCTTCGGCGTGTTCTCGATGACCGGCGCTCGACAGGAGCTCATGCCGAGCATCGAGCTGCCCATGGTGGTCGTGCAGTCGTCGAGCCCGGGCGACGCCCCAGATGTGATCGATGCGCAGATCAGCGCACCGGTCGAAGCCGCGGTGCAGAGCGTCGAAGGCATCGAGTCGACGTCGTCGACGTCGAGCACCGGGGTTTCGATGGTGACGGCCAAGTTCGCCTTCGGCACCGATCGCGTCGGTGCCGAGCAGAAGGTGCAGCAGGCGGTCAACCGAATCTCGAGCCAGCTGCCGAAAGACCTCGATCCGATCATCGCCACCGGTTCGACAGACGATCTGCCGGTGATCATGCTCTCGGCCGCCTCGTCGCAGGTCGCGCCGGTCGACATCGCCGAGCGGCTGCGCTCCACAGTGACCAACGATCTCGAACACGTTGATGGCGTCGCCTCGGCCACGGTGGTCGGCGGGGGGGGTCGCGAGGTTCGGGTGGTGCCCGACCAGACCAAGCTGGCCCAGCACGGGCTGACCGCAGCTTCGATCTCGCAGGCGCTCGCTGCCAACGGCACCGTCGGCGGTGCCGGCAGCGTCACCGAAGGAGACCGAGATCTCTCAGTGCGCGTCGGCGACTCGTTCACCTCGACAGACGACCTGGCGGCGCTGCCGCTGCTGCCTGCCGCTGGTGGTACGAGCCAGTCTGCCGCCGGCGCTGCGAGCCAGTCTGTCAGCGCTGGTGCGAGCCAAGGTGCCGCTGCGGCCGGTGGGGCGGCGCAGCCCGCTGCGATCGCGCCCGTGCGGCTGGGAGACGTCGCACAGGTCACACTGACCGAGGCGCCGGTCACCGGCATCAGCCGAGTCGACGGTCAGCCGGCCGTGACCATTCAGGTGACGAAGCGCCCGACCGGCAACACCGTCGAGGTGTCGAAGCAGATCAACGCTCAGGTGGACGAGCTGCAGGCGAAGGTCGGCGACGACATCACCCTCTCAGTGATGTACGACCAGGCGCCGTCGATCGAGCAGTCGATCGAGTCGCTCACGACCGAGGGGCTGCTGGGGCTGGCCTTCGCGATCGTGGTCATCCTGCTCTTCCTGCTTTCGGTGCGGTCGACGCTGGTCACCGCGATCTCGATTCCGACCTCGCTGCTCGTGACGTTCATCGGCATCGAAGCGGCCGGATACTCGCTGAACGTGCTGACGCTCGGCGCGTTGACGATCGCGATCGGTCGAGTCGTCGACGACTCGATCGTGGTGATCGAGAACATCAACCGTCATCTCGCTCTCGAACGGGGCGAGCGCAAGTCGGCCGTGATCCTGCATGGTGTGCGCGAGGTGGCCGGCGCGATCACCGCATCGACGCTCACCACCGCTGCCGTGTTCCTGCCGGTCGGGTTCGTCACCGGTCTGGTCGGCGAACTCTTCAAACCGTTCGCGTTCACCGTGGTCATCGCGCTGATCGCCTCGCTGCTGGTGTCGCTGACCATCGTGCCGGTGCTGGCCTACTGGCTGCTCAGGGCACCCAAAACGTCGGATGCCTCGATGAGCGAGAGTGAAAGCGACGCGTTGCCGCGTGGGGAGTCGCGGCGTCGTCAGCGTACGCTCGGAGCCACCGACGCGCTCGCAGACGAGCCACGCACCCGCCTCCAACGCTGGTACGAACCGGTGCTGCGCGGCACGCTGCGGCATCCCGCGCTCACGCTGGTCGGGGCGGTCGTCGTCTTGGGCGTCACACTGGCGCTGACGCCGCTCATGCAGACCAACTTCATCGGCGACTCGGGGCAGAACACGGCGAGCATCTCACAGGCGCTCAGGCCGGGCACGAGCCTCGAGAGTGCGACACAGCGTGCGCTGCCGGTCGAGCAGGCGCTGCGCGACGTCGACGGCGTGCAGACCGTCTCGACCACCGTCGGCAGCTCCGGCGGCATCAGCATGGCCTCGTTCGCCGGGGGCGGTGCGGGGCAGAGCACACTGTTCCAAGTGGCGTTCGCCGACGGGGCCGATGCCGCCAAGGTGCAGCAGAAGCTGCGTGACGCGCTGAACGCCCAGCCTGACGCCGACGATCTCTCGCTGTCGACGTCGGGTGGCGCCGGAGTCTCGAACGACATCGCGATCGACGTCGAGGCGCCTGACGACCAGCGCCTTGAGGACGCTGCGAATCAGCTGGTCTCGGGAGCACGCGAAATCGACGACGTGGCCGAGGTCACGAGCAGCCTGAGCTCGACGATTGACACGCTGCATGTCGCCGTCGACCGGCAGCGTGCGGCGGAGCATGGCATGACCGAATCTCAGATCGTCCAGACCCTCGCCCCGGCGATGAACCCCCAGCAGGTTGCCAAGGTGACGATCGACTCGAAAGACGTCTCGGTGGTGGTGCGCAGCGACGAGCAGCCCAAGACCGCAGACGAACTGCGGGCGCTGCCGGTGACGACGCCCACCGGCACGGTTCGCCTCGACGCGCTCGCCGACGTGCAGACGCAGCAGGTGCCGCAGTCGATCAGCTCGGTACGGGGCAGCCGTTCGGCGACGGTGACGATCACCCCGGCAGGTGAGTCGCTCAACACCGTCTCTGCAGGCGTGACGAAGCTGCTGGACGACACCCAGCTGCCTGCGGGTGTCACAGCATCGATCGGCGGGGTGCTCAGCGATCAGGCGTCGGCGTTCAGCAGTCTGGGCCTCGCTCTGCTCGCCGCTGTGCTCATCGTCTACGTGATCATGGTGGCGACGTTCAAATCGCTGCGGCAGCCGCTGCTGCTGCTGGTCTCGATCCCGTTCGCTGCGACAGGGGCGCTTGCCGCGCTGCTGATCAGCGGCACGCCGCTGGGGGCGGCGTCTCTGGTCGGGCTGCTGATGCTTGTCGGCATCGTGGTCACCAACGCGATTGTGCTCATCGACCTGGTCAATCAGTTCAGGGCCAAGGGCGTAGGCACGCTCGAAGCGATCGTCGAGGGAGCCTCTCGGCGTCTGCGGCCGATTCTGATGACCGCTGCGGCCACGGTGTTCGCACTTGTGCCGATGGCCCTCGGAATCACAGGGCATGCCGGATTCATCTCGCAGCCGCTGGCGCTCGTGGTGATCGGCGGCCTGGTGTCGTCGACGCTGCTGACGCTCATCGTGCTGCCGGTGCTCTACTGGGCGGTCGAAGGCCACCGCGATCGTCGTGACCGGGCGCGGTCACGACGGCTGTCGGCGGAGCCCTCGACCGAGAGTGCGCCTGCCTAGACTGGTGATATGACTTTCAACCCCAACGCCAAGCTCGACCCGTCTCACGTGCGCCGATCGTCGGGCGCTCGGGGCACCGCCATCGCCGGCGGCGGCGGGCTGGTGGTTCTGCTGCTGGTGTTCGTGATCTCACAGCTGACCGGCATCGACCCGGGCACGCTCGAATCGGCCACCGGCCAGTACGGCGGCCAGATTCGCACGACTGACGGCAGTTCGGCGCCGATCGACGACTGTCTGACCGGCGCCGACGCCAACGCGCGCGACGACTGTCGCATGGTCGGTGCGGCGAGCTCCATCTCGGCGTACTGGAAAGACGAGTACCCGCAGTTGGACGTGCGTGGCACGTATCACGATCCTGACATGCAGCTCTTCTCAGGTGCGACGTCGACGGGATGCGGCAGCGCCACGTCGTCGACGGGGCCGTTCTACTGCCCGGCTGACGAGACGATCTACATCGACACGTCGTTCTTCCAGGTGCTGCGCTCGCAGTACGGCGCCAGCGGGGGATCGCTCTCTCAGCTCTACATCGTGGCGCATGAGTGGGGCCACCACATCCAGCAGCTGGGCGGCCTGCTGACCTCGCAGCGCACACAAGACGTCGGCAGAACCGGAGGGTCGGTGCGCACTGAGCTGCAGGCCGACTGCTTCGCCGGAAGCTGGGTCGGAGCGGCCTCCACGACTCGAGACGAGAACGGGCAGGCGTATCTGGAGCCACCCACCTCGGCACAGGTGGCCGATGCGCTCAACGCCGCAGCATCCGTCGGAGACGATCACATCCAGGAGCAGGCGCAAGGCCATGCCGATCCGGACTCCTGGACGCATGGATCGTCTGAGATGCGCCAGCGCTGGTTCACCACTGGCATGCAGCAGGGGCCGCAGAAGTGCCTGCAGATCTTCGATGTGCCCGACCGGCAGCTCTGAGTCAGCCGGTCACCGGACTCCGCGCGTCGACGGCGAATCCGTCTACACTTGGTCACGAGGTTTTTGTTTGATCGCCGTACCGCAGGTCGGGCTGCTCATCGCCGGCCCAACTGTTCTGTCGGAGTGCAAAGCAACACCGCACAAGTCGTCGTGAGAGTCTCGGCGCAACAGCAAGAAAGAGCAGTGATATGGCAACCGGTACCGTGAAGTGGTTCAACGCTGAAAAGGGCTACGGATTCATCTCGCCTGACGACGGCAGCGCAGACGTGTTCGCTCACTACAAGAACATTCAGTCTGAGGGCTTCCGCTCGCTCGACGAGAACCAGAAGGTCGAGTTCGATGTCGTGCAGGGCCCCAAGGGGCTGCAGGCAGAGAACATTCGCACCATCTGAGATTCGTCAGTCGGCGCTCTGAGCGCACCTGACCTGGCCCCGCACTCCGTGCGGGGCTTTTTCATGTCCAGTTCAGCGCTGCACTTCGAGCCGGTTGTCCGGGTCGAGCTTGGCGAGCAGACGAGAGCAGATCTGATCGAGCTGCACGACCTGTTCTGGTGCGAGCTGGTCGAAGACGGTCGCGCGCACGTTCTCGACATGACCGGGCGCCGAGGCGACGACTTTGTCCCAACCCGCGTCGGTCAGGCGTGCGATCGTGACACGGCGATCGGTGTCGCACGAAGAGCGCTCGACGAAGCCGCGACGCTCCAGCCGCGAGACCACATGCGAGAGCCGGGGCAGCGTGGAGTTCGTCGAGGCCGCGAGCTGCGTCATGCGCATGGCGCGATCGTCGCGTTCAGAGAGCTTGGCGAGCACCAGGTAGTCGAAGTGCGTGAGCTGCGCGTCGCGTTGCAGCTGTGAGTCGAGTGCCCCGGGCATGAGCTCGACGACGGCCTCGAAACGCATCCATGCGTTGAGCTCGATCGGGGAAAGCCAGCGAGGTTCGGTCATGTGCCGATTGTAGCAGCATAACTTGCTGCTACAACGAATTCTGGGCAGCCCGGAAAAGGATCGCACGATCAGACTGTGAAAAGGAGAATATAGGAGCAGGAGGAATGTGGTGGCTCCGACGGGCGTCGATCCCGTGACCTCACGATTTTCAGTCGTGCGCTCTACCAACTGAGCTACAGAGCCGGGGCGCGCTCACACGGCCCGATCGGTGAAAGAGCCCTTCCAAAAGGAAGGGCTCCTGTCGCCGAAGCGACCCTGACGGGACTTGAACCCGCGACCTCCGCCGTGACAGGGCGGCGCGCTAACCAACTGCGCTACAGGGCCATGCAGTGTACTGCCGATACTGCCTGTGGAACTATATCATGCTGCCGGCACCGCTTTGTGACCCCAACGGGATTCGAACCCGTGTTACCGCCGTGAAAGGGCAGTGTCCTAGGCCACTAGACGATGGGGCCGCTTGTTCTGGCGTTTCTGATGTTTCCGAACCCGCAGTACCGACGTCATACATTACGGAATTCCGACGCCGAGTGCAAAACGGATCCGTCCGCGGGGTGTGTCGCGATATCAGCGGGCGTCGTCCGGGGCGCGGAAGATGCGCACCGGCGAGAGCGAGCCGCCTCGGCGGGTGTCGATGCGCCGATACACAGCGGGGGGCTCGGCGGGCGCGGCGGCAGAGCGGCCGCCGTCGCTCTTCTCGCCGTCGCCGGGAACCACGACGAGATCTCGATCACCGTGATCGTTGGCTGCGTGGACCGCCTCGACAAGGTCGTGCTTCACCACGGCTTCGAAGATGCGTTCGTGATCGCGCAGCTTCTCGTCGGCAGGCGATGACTTGACTTTGCCGTCGCGGATGCCGAGCTTCACCGCATGTGCGAGCCCCTGATAGAGCTCGGTCAGTAGCGGGTTGCCGCTGGCCTGCACCAGCGCGACATGAAACGGCCCCGGTGGGTCGAGTGCCTCGGTGTGACCGCTTTGAACGTGTTCGCGCTCCTCCTCGAGAGCGCGGCGCAGGGCGTCGATGTGCTCGTCGCTCAGGTCGAGGGCGGCCTTTCGGGCAGCCTCGATCTCGAGAGTGCGGCGGATGCCGAGCACGTCCGAGATCTCTTTCTCTCCTAAGTAGTCGGTGAGCACGGCGCTCACCGGGCTGCTTGACCGGACGAAGGTGCCTCGGCCGGGAGCAGTCTCGAGAATGCCCAAGCTGGCCAGCGCGCGCACCGCTTCGCGGACGGTGCTGCGCCCGACACCCAACTGCTCGGTGAGCTCTGGTTCAGTGGGGATCTTGGTGCCGATCGGCCACGCTCCGCTTGTGACCTGCTCGCGAAGCCAGGAGATGACTCGCGCGGCCCGTTTCGATCCAGTGGTCGGCATGCTGCTCCTCAATAGGTTCCTGAGTAACCAGTCTAGAACCGCAGAGATTGTGCGAACGAATCGTGGTGGCCTGCGAGACGTGCACAGGTGTGCCGTGTAGTCTGGCGAAGGTCTACGTGAAGGGAGCATGATGCGCGCACTGCGTCGAGTCGTCATCGGCACGGCACTTTCCGTGGCTCTGGTCGGGGGACAGAGTCTGGTTGCCCCGGTGGCTCCGAGTCAGGCTGCGAACTATCCGTCGTGGGATGACATCAACAACGCCAAGAACAGCGAGCAGGCGAAGCAGAGCGAGATCACTCGCGTTCAGGGGCTCATCTCCGATCTCAACGGCCAGCTCGACTCCGCTCAGGCCGCCGTCGACTCCGCTCAGGCAGCGGCAGACTCCGCGCTGCAGCAGGTGGCAGACCAGCAGACGACGTATGACACGCTCCGAGTGCAGCAGCTCAATGCTCAGGCACGCGCCGACGAGTCGAAACGCGCTGCCGGGGCGAGCATCGCGCAGCTGTACCGCAGCGGCGGCAGCAACGCGAGTATGAACATCTACCTCTCCGGCGACGGTGCCGACGAAGTGCTGTATCAGCTCGGAGTGATGGGGCGATTCGGAGAGAGCAGCGACGAGACCTACCGCGGTGCGATCGCCGACGCCAAGACTGCGGATTCGCTCAAACAGCAGGCAGATGCTGCGCTGACGCAGCTGCAGGCGCTCGCCGACGACGCCGCGACAAAGGCTCAGCAGGCTCAGCAGGCTCAGCAGCAGGTCGATGCGTCGCTGCAGGAGCAGAAGGACCACGCCGCCAATCTCGCGGCTCAGCTCTCGTCGCTGCAGGGCGAGACCGCTGAGCTGCAGCAGCAGCGCGCTGCAGGCATGCAGGCCGAGGCCGAGGCTCGGGCGAAGGCGGCCGCGGCTGCTCAGGCCGCAGCGGCGGCGAAGCGCTCCGGCGGCAACGACGATGACGGGTCATACGCGCCCTCCCAGCCCAGCCGGCCGGCCTCAGGCGGTGGGGGCGGTGGCGCACCTGCTCCTGCAGTCCGCCCGGGCAGCGGAGTCGGCTACCCGATCCCGTACCTTCGTGCCTCGAGCGGCTATGGGTTCCGCGTGCACCCGATCGCCGGAGTCCGAAGGTTCCATTACGGCACCGACTACTCGGTTCCGACCGGCACTCCTGCGCTGGCCATCGCCAATGGCACGGTCACAGCGGTGACCTACGACAGTGCACGAGGCAACTACATCGACGTGCGCTACGTGATCGGCGGGCAGACGATCTACGGCCGCTATCAGCACCTGTCCCGAGCGACGGTCTCGGTCGGCCAGTCGGTCGGCAAGGGGCAGCAGATCGGGCTGACCGGCAGCACCGGTGCGTCGACCGGCCCGCACCTGCACTTCGAGATTCACATCGGCTCGATTGGCTACGGTTCGCCATACGGCGTTGGCGGGGGAAACACCGTCGACCCGGCAATCTGGCTGGCGTCTCACTGAGCGTCAGCTGACGCATCCGCGCTGTGACGCATTCGCTGCACCGCCGATCGGCAGAGACGACTCAGGGCCCGACCTCGCACGTGTGAGTTCGCACGGCGGTCGGGCCCTGGGCTTTGCGATGCAGGAGGCTACTTCGCCTCTTCTGCCTTCAGTCGATCGAAGCCCTCCTGGACCTCGCGCTCGGCGGCCTCGACGCCCTCCCAGCCGCCCAGCGTGACCTCTTTGCCCTTCTCGAGGTCTTTGTAGTGAGCGAAGAAGTGCTCGATGCGATCCTTGAGCTCCTGGGGCACATCGTCGATGTCCTGGATGTGGTCGAAACGCGGATCCTTCGGAACGGCGATGACCTTGGTGTCGATGCCCGCCTCGTCTTTCATGTTCAGCATGCCGACCGGACGAACCTTGACGCCGACACCGGGGAACACCGGGATCTCGGTGAGCACCAGCACGTCGACCGGATCGCCGTCCTGGCCGAGCGTGTTCTCGAAGAAGCCGTAGTCGGTGGGGTAGACGAAGTTGGTGAAGAGCACGCGGTCGAGAAAAACGCGGCCGGTCTCGTGGTCGACCTCGTACTTGTTGCGTGAACCAGCGGGGATCTCGATGATTGCGTCGTAGATTGCCATGGGTTGTCTCCTTGTGCGGCGTGCCCTGGTGCGCCGGCTGTCGGCGTCGGGGCGAGCGCCCGTGTCTTGCGGATGTCGAGCGGCGGCCGATGCTGCGTGCGACACCGTGACTCAGCAGTCGCTCGGCGTCGCTCCGACCCCCGCACTAGATTAGTGCACATGCCTGAACAGCGCCCCACGGAGCGTCGCCCGTCGCTTGACGCGGCCACCGCCGCGATCCGACACGATGTGCGGCGGATGCTGCAGCAGCCCGTCCCATCGGCGCCGGCCGGCATCGGGCGCGTACTGGTCGGAGTGAGCGGCGGGGCCGACTCACTGGCGCTGGCGGCGGCCGTCGCACACGTGGCGCCGCGACTGGGCATCGCCTGGGGAACGCTGACCGTCGACCACGGGCTGCAGCAGGGCAGCGCAGCCGTGGCGAGACGAACGCAGGCCGAGATGCTGGCCCTCGGAGCATCCTTCGCCCATGTGAGGCGAGTCGAGGTCGGCGACGCCGGCGGGCCCGAGGCCGCAGCCCGTCGGGCGCGGTATGCGGCGCTCGAGGGCGAGCGCGTCGCGACGCAGAGCGATCTGATCCTGCTGGCGCACACCATGGACGATCAGGCCGAGACGGTGCTGCTCGGGCTCGCCCGCGGTTCGGGCGCCGCCTCGCTGCGGGGCATGCGCCCGCTGGCGGGAAGACTGGGGCGTCCGCTGCTCGGCCTGCGTCGCGAGACCACACGTGCCTCGTGTCGGGCGCAGGGCATCGACTCATGGGACGATCCGCAGAACCACGACGCCGCGTTCGCTCGGGTGCGGGTGCGTGACCGGGTGCTGCCCGTGCTCGAACGCGAGCTCGGTCCCGGTATCGTCGCGGCGCTCGCCCGCACGGCCGACCTGCTCGCCGAAGACGCAGTCGTGCTCGATGCGCTGGCGGTCGACCGGCTGAACGCGTGCGAGCCGGGCGCGCTGCCGGTCGAGATGCTGCGCGGCCTGCCGGCCGGCCTCGCGACTCGGGTCGTCAAAGGGATGCTGGAACGAGCCACCGGGCGCGCTCCCACACGTCGACATGTGCTTGAGACGCTGCGCCTGGCGACCGAGTGGCACGGTCAGGGGCCGCTCGACGTGCCTGGCGGCCGTGTGTGGAGGGCTGAGGGCGAAGTGCGGGCGTGCGCTCGTGCGCACTAGAGTGGTGAACGGGTTCCGACCCGTTTTCCGATCACACCCCTGAGGAGTCGAACACACATGGAGCTTGCTGACATCCAGAACGATCTGAAAGAGGTTCTGCTCACCCCGGAGCAGATCAGCACGCGGGTTGCCGAGATGGCGCGCGAGATCGAAAAGGACTACCAGGGCAAGGACGTGCTGCTCGTCGGCGTGCTCAAGGGCGCGGTGATGATCATGGCCGATCTCTCCCGCGAGCTGAAGCTGCCGGTGACGATGGACTGGATGGCCGTCTCGTCATACGGTTCGGGCACGAAGTCGTCGGGTGTGGTGCGCATTCTCAAAGATCTGGACACCGACCTGCACGGCAAACACGTGCTCATCGTCGAAGACGTCATCGACTCGGGGCTCACGCTCTCGTGGCTGCAGAAGAATCTGCGCTCGCGCGGCACCGAGTCGATCGAGATCTGCGCGCTGCTGCGCAAGCCCGAGGCGCTCGCGGTCGACATCGACGTGAAGTACGTGGGCTTCGACATCCCGGTCGACTTCGTCGTCGGCTACGGCCTCGACTACGACGAGCGCTACCGCAACGTCAAAGGCGTGGGCATCCTCAAGCCCGAGGTGTACAGCTGATTCTGCGTCTGCCGTGCGCGGGCGGCTCGAACGCCGGGGTGCTCAGACGCCGACCGGGGCGAGTGCTCACAGCGAACACGCAGAACGCCGCAGAACACCTCAAGTACTATTAGGCTCTATCGCACCAACGTACGGAAGGATTCGGGGGCTGCCCGCAATCTATGAACGCTTTGAAACGGTTGACCAAGGGCCCGATCTTCTGGATTGTGGCGGCTCTCATCATCGTGCTGATCGGCATGAACATCGCCAGCATGTTCGGCGGCTATCAGAAGATCACCACCTCGCAGGGGCTCACGCTGCTGCAAGAGAACAAAGCCAGTCAGGTCGAGATCAAAGACGCGGAGCAGCGCGTCGACATGACCCTCAACGATGACTTCGAGGATCACGGCAAGAAGGTGCAGTTCTACTACGCCCAGGCCCGTGGCAGCGATGTGGTCAAGGCAGTCAACGACGCGAACCTGAGCGACGGCTACGACGACACCGTGACGCAGCCGAACATCTTCACGAACATGCTGATCACGCTGATCCCGTTCCTGCTGATCGGCGTGGTGTTCTGGTTCCTGCTCTCGCGTATGCAGGGCGGTGCCGGCGGCGGTGTGATGAACTTCGGCAAGTCGAAGGCGAAGATGGTCACCAAAGACCACCCGCAGGTCACGTTCAAAGACGTCGCCGGCGTCGACGAGGCCCTCGCCGAGCTCGAAGAGATCAAAGACTTTCTGCGTGAGCCCGAGAAGTTCCGCCGAGTCGGCGCGCGCATCCCCAAGGGCGTGCTGCTCTACGGCCCTCCCGGAACCGGTAAGACTCTGCTCGCTCGGGCCGTGGCCGGAGAGGCCGGCGTGCCGTTCTTCTCGATCTCGGGTTCTGACTTCGTCGAGATGTTCGTCGGCGTGGGCGCCTCGCGTGTGCGCGACCTGTTCGAGCAGGCCAAAGAGAACGCTCCGGCGATCATCTTCATCGACGAGATCGACGCCGTCGGACGCCATCGCGGCGCCGGCATGGGCGGAGGCCACGACGAGCGCGAACAGACGCTGAACCAGCTGCTGGTCGAGATGGACGGCTTCGATCCCAACCAGAACGTCATCCTGATCGCGGCGACGAACCGCCCGGACATCCTCGACCCCGCGCTGCTGCGCCCCGGTCGCTTCGATCGCCAGGTCTCTGTCGAGGCTCCCGACCTCGCCGGACGCAAGAAGATCCTCGAAGTGCACGCGCTGAACAAGCCGCTGGCCGACAACGTCGACCTCGGGCTGGTCGCCAAGCGCACCCCGGGCTTCACCGGTGCCGATCTCGCCAACGTGCTCAACGAGGCCGCCCTGCTCACAGCACGCTCGAATGCGCAGATCATCGACGACCGAGCCCTGGACGAGGCCATCGATCGTGTGATCGCCGGCCCGCAGAAGCGGTCACGCGTGATGCGCGACCACGAGCGTCTGGTGACCGCCTACCACGAGGGCGGTCACGCCCTGGTCGCTGCCTCGCTGAACCACACCGACCCGGTCACCAAGGTGACGATCCTGCCGCGCGGTCGCGCGCTGGGATACACCATGGTGCTGCCCATGGACGACAAGTACTCGGTCACACGCAACGAGCTGCTCGATCAGCTCTCGTACGCCATGGGCGGCCGCGTGGCCGAAGAGATCGTGTTCCACGATCCGACGAGCGGTGCCTCGAACGACATCGACAAGGCGACTGACACGGCTCGCAAGATGGTCACCGAGTACGGCATGAGCTCGAGGCTCGGCACCGTGAAACTCGGCGAGCCCGACGGCGAGGTCTTCATGGGTCGAGGCATGGGCGGTGGTCGTGAGTACTCAGACGGCGTCGCCGAACAGATCGATCTCGAGGTTCGTCAGCTGCTCGATGCGGCCAACACCGAAGCCTGGAAGGCACTGACGCAGAACCGTGCCGTGCTCGACCGCCTCGCCACCGAGCTGCTGGAGCGCGAGACGCTGAACGAGAAAGAGATCGCCGAGATCTTCGCCGATGTGCAGAAGCTGCCGGAGCGCCCGCAGTGGCTGTCGAACACCGATCGCCCGGTGTCGACCCTGCCGCCGGTCGCCGTGCCGCAGAAGGTGCAGGCCGACACCGAGCTGAGCGCTCAGAGCGATGACCAGCCGGCCGCAGACCAGCCCGGCGAAGGGCAGTCGCCCGAAGGCAAGTGATGGTCGACCAGGTCGCCGCGCAGCAGGCGGTGCGCAGCTTTCTCATCGCCGTCGGGCTGGACCCTGACGACGACGTGCTGCGCGACACGCCAGCGCGCGTCGCCAAGGCAGCCACCGAACTGTTCGCCGGTGTGTCGGCAGACCCCGCCGTGCTCTTCGAGAAGACCATCGTCGCGCAGTCGCATGATCTGGTCGCGATGACGGGCATCACCGTTCGCTCGCTGTGCGCGCATCACCTGCTGCCGATGTACGGCACGGCCTCGATCGCGTATTTGCCGGACGAGCGCATCGTCGGGCTCAGCACGCTGCCGCATCTGGTCGATCTGCTGGCCTCGCGGCCGCAGGTGCAGGAGACGCTCACCGCTCAGATCGCCGATGCGCTGATGACCGGCATCGACGCACGCGGGGTGCTCGTCACCCTGCGCCTGCACCAGGACTGCGTCAGCGCGCGCGGAGCCCGTCAGCAGGAGGCAGAGTCGGTCACTGTCGCCGCACGGGGCGAGCTCCGAGAGCCCGCAGGACAGACACAGGCGTTGGCAGCGCTGTCTGACCTGTCGACGAAAGGCCGGCGCCGTGAGGTCTGAATCGGCCCGTCCCAGAATCATGGGTGTGCTCAACGTCACTCCAGACTCGTTCAGCGACGGCGGATGCTGGCTTGATCCGACGGACGCGGTGCGCCACGGTCTCGACCTCACGGCACAGGGCGCCGACCTGATCGACGTGGGCGGAGAATCGACCCGGCCCGGCAGCCAGCGCGTGCCGGTCGAGGTCGAGCAGCAGCGCATCCTGCCAGTGGTGCGACCGCTCGTCGAGGCGGGCGTCACACTCAGCATCGACACCATGAACGCCGCGACCGCCCTGGCGACGGCTCAGGCCGGCGCCGTATACATCAACGACGTCTCGGCCGGCCTTGCCGACCCCGACATGTTCGACGCAGTCAGCGACACCGACGCCAGGCTCATCCTGTCTCACTGGCGTGGTCTGCTCAGCCCGGGGCACGCGCCCGCGCACTACGACGACGTGCTCTGCGAGGTGCTCGCCGAGCTCGAGCAGCGCGTCGAGGCGGCGCGAGCCGCGGGCATCGACGACTCGCGGCTGATTCTCGACCCGGGCCTCGGCTTCAGCAAGAACGCCGAGCACAACTGGCAGATCATCAACGGGTTCGACCGACTGCTCGCGTTCGGACTGCCTGTGATGATCGGGGCGAGCCGCAAGCGGTTCGTCGGCCGGCTGCTGCCGGCGGCGCTGCGCGAGCCGGACGCCGATCCTGCAGCGGTTCTGCGGGCCAAGGACGCCGCCACGGCTGCGATCTCGGCGCTGATGGCGCACCGCGGAGTGTGGGGGTTTCGCGTGCACGACGTCGCAGCGACGGCCGCAGCGTTGGCCGCGGCAGAGAGGTTCGAACCGACAGAGGGGGAGCACCGATGAGTGCAGAGTCAGCGCAGACGAATGCGGTGGAGTCGCCAGACCTCATCCGGCTGAGCGGCGTGCGCGCCCGCGGACGCCACGGGGTGTTTCCCGCCGAGCGCCGAGACGGGCAGTGGTTCACGGTCGATGCGGTGCTCGAAGTGTCGACACGTGCTGCAGGGCGCAGCGACCGACTCGATGACACGGTCGACTACGGGGTGGCCGCCGAGCTGATCAATGCACGCATCACCGGCGAGCCGGTCGATCTGATCGAACGCCTCGCCGAGCTGATCGCCGGCGATCTCTTGGCCCTGAGCGGGGTGCAGGCGGTCGAGGTCACGGTGCACAAGCCCCAGGCGCCGATCACCGTCGCGTTCAGCGATGTGACTCTGACCATTCGCAGGCAGCGCTGATGAACGAGAACTCGCAGCCGTCTGCGTCCCGCGCTGCGGTGATCGCGCTGGGCAGCAATCTCGGCGACACCGGAGCGACTCTGCAGGCGGCGGTGCGCGATCTCGGCGCGACGGCGGGCATCACCGTCGAACGCATGTCCCGCATCCATGAGACGGTCGCGGTCTCGCTGGACGGGCCCGATCCGTCGCGCCCGCGCTTCGCGAACGCAGTGGCGCTCATCTCGACGACACTCGAGCCACTGCCCCTGCTGCACGCACTGCAGGCGATCGAGCAGCGTCACCACCGACGCCGTGATGTGCGCTGGGGCGATCGAACGCTCGACCTCGATATCGTCGACATCCCAGGGGTGCGACTGCAGACCGCCGAGCTCACCGTGCCGCACGTACGTGCGGCCGAACGGGACTTCGTGCTCGCGCCCTGGGCCGAGATCGATCCCACGGCCACGCTCTCGGGCACGCCGATCGTCGAGCTGCTCGCCCGCGTGCGGTCTGAGGGGCAGGAGAGCTGATGGGCACCACCCGCATTCGCTCCCTGTTCTTGATCGCCGGCATCTTCGCGGCGCTGGGCTGGGCAGGCCAGGCGAGTCTCGTGCAGCTCGGCCAGCGTCAGCTGCTGCCACCGTGGACCCTTCCGGGGGCGCTGATCGTGATCGCGCTCGTCGTGTTGGGCATGGCCTGGAGAGTGCGGTCTCGCACCCGAGCCCGTGACCGCGAGCTGCGAGAGCACGGCAGCTCGAACGTCGAGGCGATCGATCCGTTCTTCGCCACGCGCGCACTGCTGCTGGCCAAAGCCAGCTCGGTGAGCGCCTCTGGTCTGAGCGGGGTGTTCGTGGGCCTGCTGATCTTCGCACTCATTCCCCCGGCGACGCCGAGTGCGAGCATCGTGCTTCCGCTGGTCGTCACAGCGGGCGCATCGCTCGTGCTCGCGATCTGCGGCGTGGTCGCCGAGCTCTGGTGTCGGCTGCCGCCGAGCGACGGCGACGACCAGGGCCGCGGAGGCACCCCGAAGTCCGGCACTCCGGCGACCGGGCCGATCGATCCGGCGCCCGCTCGCACCAGGAGCCGACTGTGAGCCAGGCGCCCAGACTCGACGTCGGTGTGGTCGGCGCAGGCGCGGTCGGCATCGCGCTGGGGCTGGCCCTGGCCGGAGCCGGCCATCGCATCGTTGCCGTCTCGACCTCGTCAGAACGGCATCGTGATCGTCTCGAGACCGCGATGCCGCAGGTGCCGGTCGTCGATGAGGCGCAGGTGATTGAACGGGCCGATCTGGTCGTGCTCGCCCTTCCCGGTGATCAGCTCGCCGTCTTCGTCGAAGGCACCGCCGCTGCGCAGCTGTGGCGTCCGGGGCAGCTCGCCCTGCACACTGCGCCGCAGTTCGGCGAACGCGTGCTCGATCCGATCGCACGGCAGGGCGTGATTCCGCTGGCGGTGAGCCCGGCGGTGCAGCTCACCGACACCGGGCTCGATGTGCAGCGGATGCACGGCGCGGCCTTCGCGGTGTCGGCACCTCCCGCGGTGGCTCCGATCGCACAGGCCCTGGTGATAGAGATGGGCGGCGAACCAGTGCCGATCAGTGACGCAGACCGCTCGGTGTATGCTGAAGCGCGTGCGGTCGCAGGCGATTTCTCGCGTGCGATCGTCGATCAGTCGACGGGTCTGCTGCGCGAGATCGGTGTGCAGAACCCTGCCAGGCTGATCCGTTCGGTGATTCAGTCATCGGTGGATGCGGCCCTCGACCGATCCCAGTGGCCAGACTCGGACCCCGGTCTGACCGACCTCCGCCCAGACGAGAGATGAGCGTTTTGTCCACGTCACCCGAAGAAGCCGGCACCTCGATCCCAGCGGATCCAGTCAGCGCCGATGCCGCCCGACCGCTCGGGCCGGTCGTGATGCACCGTCTTGCCGAGATGCATGCCTACGTCAGCGCCCTGCGCGAACAGGGGCTGACGGTCGGGCTCGTACCGACCATGGGTGCGCTCCACGCGGGTCACCTCTCACTCGTCGATGCTCTGCAGCAGGAGGTCGACACGGTGATCGTGTCGATCTTCGTCAACCCCACGCAGTTCGCACCGGGGGATGACTACGACTCCTATCCGCGCACGCTGGATGCCGATGTCGAGCTGCTCGCCACCGTCGGAGTCGACGCGGTGTTCGCCCCCACGCCCGCCGAGATGTACCCGCAGGGCGAGCTGCGCACCAGCATCCTGCCTGGTCTGCCGGGACGCTATTTCGAAGGCAAGACGCGACCGACGCACTTCGCCGGTGCACTGACGGTGGTCAACAAGCTGCTGAACATCGTGCAGCCCGATGTGGCCGCCTTCGGCGAGAAGGACTTTCAGCAGCTCGTGCTGGTCACGAACATGGTCGCCGACCTCAACCTGCCCGTGCGCATTCTGCCGGTGCCGATTCGTCGTGACACCGACGGTCTGGCGCTGTCGAGTCGCAACGCCCGGCTCAGCGAGACAGAGCGTGTCACGGCGCTGTTTCTCTCGAAGGCCGTGCTCGCCGTGCAGCGACAGTGCGTCGACGGGGCTCTGCCGAGCGAGGCAAAGCGCGTCGGTCTCTCTCTGCTCGAGGCACAGCCGGGCATCGAGGTCGACTATCTCGAGATCGTGGAACCACAGACTTTCGTGCCGGTCGCAGACGATGTCGCCGGCGCCGCCAGAGTGATTCTGGCCGCACGCGTCGGCCAGGTGAGACTCATCGACAACGCTGCGGTAGAGATCGCCGGGCCATCAACGGAGGAGAACGCATGACCGAACACGATGTGACCGGCGAGCAGGGGCTCAGCGCCGAACAGCAGTTGGCGGCTGACTCGAACGAGCAGCGCGAGGTGCGTCTGGCCAAGCGCGATCGTCTGCTGGCCGAGGGCGACGCCTACCCGGTGAGTGTGCCGGTGACCACGAGCATCCATGCCGTCCGCGACCGTCATGCCGGTCTCGAGGCCGGTGAAGAGACGGATGACATCGTCGGCATCGCCGGCCGCGTCGTCCACGTGCGCAACACCGGGCGTCTGTGCTTCGTGGCGCTGCAGGCGGGCGACGGGGAGCGCATCCAGGCGATGCTCAGCCAGGGTGAGGTGGGCAAAGAGTCACTCACCGCGTTCAAAGAGCTGGTCGATCTCGGCGATCACCTCTTCGTGCACGGCAGGGTGATCGCGTCGAAGCGCGGCGAGCTGTCGGTCTTCGTCGACCGCTGGCAGATCGCCTCGAAGGCGATCCGCCCGCTGCCGAATCTGCACAGCGAGCTCGGCGAAGAGTTCCGCGTGCGCAACCGCTACCTCGATCTGATCGCGCGTGACGCGGCCCGCGAGATGGTGCTCACCCGCGCGCACACCAATGCCTCGCTGCGTCATACCTTTGCCGAGCACGGTTTCGTCGAGGTCGAGACGCCGATGCTGCAGACAGTGCACGGCGGTGCCTCGGCGCGTCCGTTCGTCACGCATTCGAACGCCTTCGACATGGATCTCTATCTGCGCATCGCCCCCGAGCTCTTTCTCAAGCGCGCCCTGGTGGGCGGCATCGATCGCGTGTTCGAGATCAACCGCAACTTCCGCAACGAGGGCGCCGATTCGACGCACAGCCCCGAGTTCGCGATGCTGGAGGCCTACGAGGCCTACGGCGACTACAACAGCATCGCCGATCTGACACAGGAGCTGATTCAGAACGCGGCGAAGGCATCCAGCCCGACCGGCGACGAGACGGTGGTCTGGAGCGACGGCACGGCGCACGACTACTCGGGTGACTGGGATCGCATCGACCTGTACGGCTCGCTCAACGAGCAGCTCGCCGCTCAGTGGGCCGGCACCGGCAGCGCTCCGCAGATCACGGTCGAGACCTCGGTCGCCGAGCTGTCGTCGCTGGCCGACGCCGTGGGCATCACGCTCGATCCGAAGACCGCCACGCACGGCAAGTTCGTCGAAGAGCTCTGGGAGCACTACGTGAAGCCGGGGCTGACGCGTCCGACGTTCGTGATGGACTTTCCGCTCGACACCAGCCCGCTCACGCGCGCACACCGCTCGAAGCCCGGCGTCGTCGAGAAGTGGGATCTCTACGTGCGCGGGTTCGAACTCGCCACCGGCTACTCCGAGCTCGCCGATCCGGTGATTCAGCGACAGCGCTTCGTCGAGCAGTCCCTGCTGGCCGCCGCCGGTGACCCCGAGGCGATGCAGGTCGACGAAGACTTCCTGACCGCCATGGAGTACGGCATGCCGCCTGCAGGCGGCATGGGCATGGGCATCGATCGCCTGCTGATGGCCCTGACCGGCCTCGGCATCCGCGAGACGGTGCTGTTCCCGCTGGTGCGATAAAGGGGATGCGATGAGTGCGCAGGAATGGATGACGGCGGCCCTGTGGGCGATCACACCCACGGCGCTGGTCGGCGTGCTGTTCTGGTACACGTTTCGGTCGGTGCTGCGGGCCGACCGCACTGAGCGCAAGGTGCGCAAGAGCGTGGAACAGCAGGAAGAGGCCCGGTTCGCCGAGCGCTATGGTGCGCTCCCGGACAGCGATCGGCAGGCGAACGCAGTCGCGCGCCCCGCTTCGTCGGCTGACGCACAGGCTCGGCCGAAGCATCCGTCTGACGCAGACGCAGCCACCGACCGCTGATCTGACCCCTCTCGTCGCCGAGCAGGACGCGAGCGGAGACGCAGCCGCCGGTGTGCGCTTAGCCCACGGCGAACACGCCCCGATCTGCGGCAGGTTTCTGGTTTGATGTTCATAACCGGCAAACCGCGAAGGAGATGCCATGTTCGAACGTTTCACCGACCGCGCCCGCCGCGTGGTGGTCTTGGCCCAGGAAGAGGCCAAGATGCTCAACCACAATTACATCGGCTCGGAGCACCTGCTGCTCGGGCTGCTGCACGAGGGCGAGGGTGTCGCAGCCAAGTCGCTGGAGCAGGTCGGCGTCACGCTCGACGAAGCTCGTGAGCAGGTCGAAGACATCATCGGCGTCGGCCAGCAGCCTCCGACGGGGCACATTCCGTTCACCCCGCGTGGCAAGAAGGTGCTCGAGCTCTCGTTCCGCGAGGCCCTGCAGCTCGGCCACAACTACGTCGGCACCGAGCACATCCTGCTCGGGCTGATCCGCGAGGGCGAGGGCGTCGCCGTCCAGGTGCTCGTCAAACTCGGCGTCGATCTGACGCAGCTGCGTCAGATCGTCGTGCAGCAGCTTGCGGGCTACCAGAACGGCAAAGACGCGCAGCTCGCCGGCGTGGGCGCCGAAGGAGGCACACAGGCCAAGGGCTCGCAGGTGCTCGACCAGTTCGGCGAGAACCTCACTCAGAAGGCCCGCGACGGCAAGCTCGACCCGGTCATCGGGCGTGAGCGCGAGATCGAGCGCGTGATGCAGGTGCTCAGCCGCCGCACCAAGAACAACCCAGTGCTCATCGGCGAGCCGGGCGTCGGAAAGACCTCGGTCGTCGAGGGGCTCGCACAGGCCATCGTCTCGGGCGAAGTGCCCGAGACGCTGAAAGACAAGCAGCTCTACACCCTCGACCTCTCGGCGCTGATCGCGGGTTCGCGCTATCGCGGCGATTTCGAAGAGCGACTGCGCAAGGTGCTCAAAGAGATCAAGAACCGCGGCGACATCATCATCTTCATCGACGAGATTCACACGCTCGTCGGCGCTGGTGCCGCAGAGGGAGCGATCGACGCCGCCAGCATCCTCAAGCCGATGCTCGCCCGCGGCGAGCTGCAGACCATCGGAGCCACCACCACTGACGAGTACCGCAAGTACTTCGAGAAAGACGCCGCTCTCGAGCGCCGTTTCCAGTCGGTGCAGGTGCGCGAGCCGAGCCTGCAGCACTCGATCCAGATTCTGAAGGGGCTGCGCGAGCGCTACGAGAAGCACCACAAGGTGAAGATCACCGACGGTGCGATCGTTGCCGCGGTGAATCTCTCGGCCCGATACATCCAAGATCGGCACCTGCCTGACAAGGCCATCGACCTGATCGATGAGGCCGGTGCTCGTCTGCGCCTCAGCGTGCTCTCCGCTCCGCCGCAGCTGCGCGAGTTCGACGAGAAGATCACCGAAGTGCGCGCTGCCAAAGAGCAGGCCATCGAAGACCAAGACTTCGAGAAGGCCGCCAGCCTGCGCGACCAGGAGAAGAAGCTGCTCGGCGAGCGGCTGAAGTCTGAGAAGGAATGGCGCAAGGGCGACAAAGAGGTGCACGCCGAGGTCGACGAAGGGCTCATCGCCGAGGTGCTGGCTCAGGCCACCGGCATCCCCGTCTTCAAACTCACCGAAGAGGAGTCGTCGCGACTGCTCTTCATGGAAGAGGAGCTCGGCCAGCGCGTCATCGGGCAGAAAGAGGCCATCAAGGCGCTCTCTCGCAGCATCCGCCGCACGCGCGCCGGTCTGAAAGATCCGAAGCGCCCCAGCGGGTCGTTCATCTTCGCCGGGCCCACCGGCGTCGGCAAGACCGAGCTGGCCAAGGCGCTCGCGAAGTTCCTGTTCGACGACGAAGACGCGCTCATCTCTCTCGATATGTCCGAGTTCGGCGAGAAGCACACGGTCTCACGCCTGTTCGGCGCCCCTCCGGGCTTCGTGGGGTTCGAAGAGGGCGGGCAGCTCACCGAGAAGGTGCGACGCAACCCGTTCAGCGTCGTGCTGTTCGACGAGATCGAGAAGGCGCACCCCGACATCTTCAACTCGCTGCTGCAGATTCTCGAAGAGGGCCGCCTGACCGATGGTCAGGGCCGCAGTGTCGACTTCAAGAACACCGTCATCATCATGACGACCAACTTGGGGTCGAAAGAGATCTCGGGCGGGCCGGTGGGCTTCCAGGTCGAGAACGACCAGACCGTCAGCTACGAGATGATGAAGGGCAAGGTCAACGACGAGCTGAAGAAGCACTTCAAGCCCGAGTTCCTGAACCGCGTCGACGACATCATCGTCTTCCCCGCCCTCGACAAAGAAGAGCTGCTGCAGATCGTCGATCTGTTCGTCAAGCGTCTCAACGATCGACTCTACGATCGTGACCTGCGCCTCGAGCTCAGCGTCTCGGCCAAAGAGAAGCTCATCGAGATCGGCTACGACCCCACCCTCGGTGCGCGCCCGCTGCGTCGCGCCATCTCGGTGCAGATCGAAGACCAGCTGTCTGAACGAATTCTGCGCGGCGAGATCTCGGCCGGGCAGAAGATCGACGTCGACGTCGACGACAAGAACGACTTCACATTCACGGTCGTCGATGGCGAAGGGCCTGAGCCGGAGCAGGGCAAGATCGCTGCGACACAGGTGCTCTAGACGCACGATGCCGAGTCTCTGAGACGGGACGCGGTGCTGCAGAACAGAGGCGCCATGCCCGCCAGGGGTTATTCTGGGGGGCATGGCTCTTTTGATTCGCTCCGCCCGCACCAGTGACATTCAGGCCATTCGCGACCTGATCACTCCGTACGTCGAGGAACGCGTACTGCTCGGCAAAGAGCTGGTGGTGCTCTACGAGGCGACGCAGGAGTTTCTGGTCGCCGAGCTCGACGGCCGCGTCGTCGGCGCGGGCGCTCTGCACATCTTCTGGGAGGATCTCGCCGAGATTCGCACCCTCGTCGTCGACCGCACCGCGCAGGGGCACGGCATCGGACACAAGCTGGTGTCAGCGCTCATCGAGCGCGGCCGCACGATCGGGGTGTGGCGCATCTTCTGCCTGACCTTCGAGGTCGACTTCTTCACTCGCAGCGGCTTCACCCGCATGCTCGATCCTGGAATCGACCCCGACACCTATGTCGAGCTCGTGCGGTCACCCGACGAAGGCGTGGCAGAGTTCCTCGAGCTGCAGCGTGTGAAGCAGAACACCTTGGGCAACACCCGCATGATCCTGCACCTCGACCATGACTCGTCGAACGGCGATGAGTCGGCCCGGCAAGGGCGATTCGACGACCCGGCCGATCGGTAGTCTGGAACCATGCATGCCACGTCGAAACGTCCTTCCCCCGCGGTCTATCGTCGCAGGCGTCTCGCAGCACTCGTTCTGCTGGTCGTCATCGTTCTGATTGTCGTCTGGGCGGTGAGCTGCGCCACGAGCAGCAGGAAAGGCAGCAGCGAAGCCGACTCTGCTGCACAGACCTCGCAGACGAGCGAGCCGCAGAGCACAGGATCTGCAGACCCCACGAGCGACGACGCAGCGAAGAGCGAACCTGCTGCCTCGGCCACGCCGTCGGCAGATCCGGGCTCGGTGCCGACCTGTGACCCCGGCGAACTCTCGGTGAGCGTGAAGACCGAGAAGGGCCAGTACTCGTTCTCACAGCAGCCGGTCTTCGTGTACGAAGTCTCGAACATCACATCCGCGCCGTGTTCGGCCAACGTCGGCACGTCGCAGCAGGAGCTGGTCGTGGGCTCCGGGCCGGCCGAGATCTGGAAGTCGACGCCGTGCATCGCGAATCCCTCCGACGCCATGAACGTGCTGGAACCCGGAAAACCGCTGACCGGAACGGTCTCGTGGGACCTCTCGATGAACGACGGCTCGACCTGCTCGAAAGATCGTCACGCGTCAGTGGCCGGCACCTACTGGGTGCAGGCCACGATCGTCGGCCGGTCGTCTGAGCAGTACTCGTTCGTCATGCAGTAGCCGCACGGCATCACGCTCTGCGGGGCTGCAGCGCTCTCGCCAGTGCCTCGTGCAGGCTTGAGACGCTGCGATCGTCGAGATGGGTGGCGTATCCGAGGCGCACGGCCTCGTCGGCGCGCTGGGCCGACTGGGCGGCGCGGCGCACCTGACCGGCGAGGCTGATCTCGCCGTAGGCGACGGTGTGCTCGTCGATCGCACGCCCGGTGGCAGCGGATGCGATGGCCAGTGCGATGGGCAGGTCGGCGGCCGGGTCGGTCACCTTCACCCCGCCCACAGTTGAGACGTAGACCTCCATATTGCTCACGGTGATGCCTGCGCGACGCTCGAGGACGGCGATCAGCATCGAGACGCGCGATGAGTCGAGCCCGTTGGTGACCCGACGCGGCTGCGGCGCGGTCGACGTCACGACGAGTGCCTGAATCTCGACCGGCAGCGCACGGCGACCCTCCATCGCGATGGTGACGATCGTGCCCGGCACGTCGCTGCCTCGGGTGAGGAACAGCCCTGAGGGGTCGGGCACCTCACGGATGCCTTCGCCTCCCATCTCGAAGCAGCCCACCTCGTCGATCGAACCGAAACGGTTCTTGTGCGCACGCAGAAATCGCAGTGAGGTCTGGGGGTCGCCCTCGAACTGGCAGACGACGTCGACGAGATGCTCGAGCAGGCGCGGGCCGGCGATCGAACCGTCTTTGGTGACGTGGCCGACGAGCAGCAGCGGGATGCCCCACTGCTTCGCCGCGCGGGTCAGGGTGTGCGCGACGGCTCGCACCTGAGCCGTGCCGCCAGGGATGCCTTCGATGCTCGCATCGGTGATCGTCTGCACCGAGTCGACGATGACCAGTGACGGCTGTGCCGCCTCGACCTGCGCGAGCGCGGCGGTGAGATCGGTCTCGGCGGCGAGCAGCAGATGCTCGTGCACGGCTCCGGTGCGTTCGGCACGCAGACGCACCTGCCCGGTGGACTCCTCGGCGGTCAGATAGAGCACAGTTCGCTCTTCGGCCGCCCAGCGTGCGGCGACTTCGAGCAGCAGGGTCGACTTGCCGACGCCGGGCTCACCGCTGAGCAGAATGGCCGCACCCGGGACGATGCCGCCGCCGAGCACACGGTCGAGCTCGCCGATGCCGGTCGGCACGTGTGTGGCGTCATGCGACGAGAGCTCGGTGATCGGCCGGGCAAGGCGGTCTGCATCGAGCGTCGGCAGCGCGCCCAACGCATCGACCATCTGCACCGACCCGCGGCGGCCGCTGACGATGCCGGTCTGCGTGCCGACCTCGACGACGGTGCCCCAAGCCTGGCATTCGGGGCACCGGCCGACCCACTTCGACGCCTTGAAGCCGCACTCTGTGCAGTGGTACGGAGCAATTGTGTTCTTCGCCATGCGTCCACAGTAGGCGACCCCACTGACACGGAGCGGTCTGGGGCGTTCCTGTCTGCGCTACTCGTTGCGCAGCAGGCTCTGCGCGGCGTGTGCCACGACAGTTTCGCTGAGCAGCTCCAACGCATCGGAGGGCAGCTTCCATCGCTGCCAGTGCAGCGGCACGTGCACTGCAGAACCGGGCATGAGCTCGACGAGTCGGCCCGCGCGCAGCCACTCGTCGGCCTGCTGATCTGGGAGCAGACCCCAGCCGAGACCGAGCACGATGGCGTCGCCGAAGTCCTGCGCGGCGGGAACATAATGGCTCGGTGGCTGGGCGGCCTTGCCCAGCACTGAGTCGAGATAGCGCTGCTGCAGCATGTCGGAGCGGTCGAAGTTGATCATCGGTGCGAGCCGGCGCAGGGGCCAGCCGAGCGGGCTGCCGGCTGTCTCGTCGTCTGGCTCTCGACACCATCGCTCGTAGAAGCCGGGCGAGGACACCGCCCGGTAGCGCATCATTCCGAGAGGCGTGCTCGTGCAGCCCTGCACCGGTTTCGCCGTCGTCGTGATGGCCGCCATCACCTCGCCTCGACGCAGCAGTCGAGTGGCGAGCTCCTCGTCTTCTCGGCGGATGTCATACACCGCGTCGATCCGATCGCGAGTCGCGGCCAGCGCACCAAGGAACCAGGTCGCGAGACTGTCTCCGTTCGCCGCGATCGGAATGGTGATCGTCAGGCTCGAGGCCGCATCACCCGCGTCCCCGTCGCCGCGGTGGGCCGCAGTCGGGCCGCCGCCGTCGAGGCGGAGCGCACGCGCTGCATCTGCGCTGACCAGCAGCAGCTGACGGGCGTAGCGCAGGGCCACCCGGCCCGCCTGCGTCGGCACGACCGGGGTGGTGCGCTGGACGAGCACGCTGCCGACCGCCTCTTCCATCGCATGGATGCGCTGCGAGACTGCCGAGGGAGTCACATGCAGAGAGCGGGCCGCGCGTTCGAAGCTGCCCTCGTCGACGAGAGCGACGAGGGTGGCGGCGTGGTCGAGCTGAAAGGACATCATGTATGAAGAGTATCTAATGCAGGTTTAGATAGATTAGCTGGACTTGATCTACGGCTCGGGTGACGATCGAAGCATGCAAAACTCACTCCTGCTCTCCTCGGCGCTCGGCCTGATGACCGGTCTCTCGCTGATCGTCGCGATCGGCAGCCAGAACGCCTATCTGCTGCGACTGGGGGTGACCGCGAGTCGGTCGGTGATGCTGCCGGTCGTCACCGTGTGCGCCCTGTCGGATGCGGTGCTGATCATCGCGGGTGTGGCCGGGGTCGGCGCGTTGGTGCAGTCGCTGCCGGTGGTGATGACGGTGATTCGTGCGGTCGGTGCGGCGTTCCTGATCGGGTACGGGGTGCTCGCGGCGAAGCGGGCGCTGAAACCGACGGCGATGGCCGTCGATGCCGGGACAGCGACAGGTGCTGGCGACACCGATGCCGAGACGGACGCAGGCCGCGGTCGCCGCTCGCTGATCTCGGTGCTGCTCACCGTGCTGGCGTTCACCTGGCTGAATCCGCACGTCTACATCGACACCGTGGTGCTGCTCGGCTCGCTCGCGCAGCACCAGACGCACCCGTGGTGGTGGGCCGCTGGGGCGATCCTGTCGAGCTTCGTCTGGTTCTACGCGCTCGGGTTCGGTGCGCGGATGCTGCGGCCGCTCTTCGCGAAGCCGAGGGCCTGGCAGATCCTGGACATCTGTATCGCCGTCATCATGTTCGCGCTGGGGCTGCGGCTGCTGCTCGGGTTCTGAGATCGTCTCTGCCGACTGTGCTCCCCGGACGGATTTGGCGAGTCGGTCCGACTCCGCTATATTTGCTTGCGGTGACGTGTCTGAGCGGCCGAAAGTGCATCACTCGAAATGATGTGTAGGGCAACCTACCGCGGGTTCAAATCCCGCCGTCACCGCCAGTAATACCGGGGCTTGTAAGGGTCTCGGTTGAAAAGTTGGGAACCGGCGTTGAAAGATGTCGGTGGTTGAGGCCATGCTGAGAGGCATGGCCTCAATTCGTTCCTACGCCCGAAAAGACGGCACCACCACGTGGCGGGTGCTGTGGCGCGACCCCGTCACGAAGCGACAGCGCTCCGAGACATTCCCCACCGAGCGCGACGCGACCACGTACCGGCAGCTGCTCGACGCGAATGGACAGTCGCTCACCCTCGCAGTCGAGACGCTGCGCCGCACGAACGCCACGAAGCCGACGGTGGCGAAGATGATCGAGCGGCACATCAATTCCCTGACACGCCCCACGGACGGGACAGTGGACGGCTACCGGGCGCTCGCCCGCGACCACCTGCTCGGGCAGCTCGGCGCGCTCCTCGTCGAGGATGTGACCGCCGACCATATCGTCGAGTGGGTGCAGTGGGAGCGGGGGAGGGGCAAGTCAGCGAAGACCATTCACAACGCGAAAGGTCTGCTGTCGTCGGCATTCAAGACGGCGATTCGGTGCGGCTGGCGTGCGGACAACCCGTGCGATCAGGTGGAGCTGCAGCGCGATCAGCGTGGCGGCCGCCGGGCGACGTTCCTGACCCGGCCGGAATTCGACCTGCTGCTCGAGCACGTGCCCGAGTATTACCAGCCGCTGACGCGCTTCCTGGTGGAGTCGGGGCTGCGATACAGCGAGGCGTCGGCGCTGAACGTCTCTGACCTGGACATGTCGGGGAGCGTGCCGATCGTGCACGTGACGAAAGCGTGGACGCGCAGCGTCCGTCGCCGTAACATCATCGGCCCGCCGAAGAACGATCAGTCGGTGCGTGACGTGTCGATTCGTGTCGAGCTCGCTGAGGAACTGGTCGCCGTGGAGCGGCGCTCGCACTGGCTGTTCGAGAACAAGTGGGCGGGGCCGTTGCGGAACACGAACTTTCACCAGGCGGCGTGGCAGCAGGCCGTGCAGGGCGCACAGGCGGAGGGGTTGGGGAAGTGCCCGCGGCCGCATGACCTGCGGCACACGCATGCGTCGTGGCTGATCCAGGCTGGCGTGCCTCTGTATGTGGTGTCGAGGCGGCTGGGCCACGCTGACATCCGCACGACGACACGCATCTACGGCCATCTGATGCCGCAGGCTCAGCAGGATGCTGTGGATGCGCTCGAGCGGATTATGGGCCCTGACAGCGTTGTCACTTCTCCCAAAGCCCTGCCAAAGAACGGCTTATCCACAGCCCCACTGGCGCGCTCTGTCAGACTGCTCTCATGATGATTGATCCTGCTGTGGAGGCCGCGCACACTGATGACGAGATCGCGGAGCTGGAGGAGCGGCTGGCTTGGCTGCGCAGATACAGGGCGCTGTGTGTCGGCGGGCCGGTGAGCCTGGAGGAGTGGGAGCAGCGGGTGGCGATGGTCGAGGGAGTAATTCAGTGCCGGTATGGACAGCAAGACGACTAGGATGAATGGCTGATAGTTCTGCTTAGCTTGTTGGGGGTGTGTGTGCCTGGGATGACTAATGGAACCCAGGCGATGCGGGATCGAGTCAAGCGCTGGGTTGATGCGTGGTTTCCCCGTATATGGTGGCTGCCTGATGTAGTTGCAAGCGTTTTAGGCATAGTTTCAACGTTGTTGCTCACTTTGTTCGGCGCTGACACCACAAACATGCTACTGTTGGTTTTTGGAGTAGTGTGTGCTGTAGTCGGGCTGGTCGTCAAAATCCTTCAAATGGGCAACTATCGCCAGGCTGAGATTACGGCCAAAGAAAAGGCTGACCAGGAACTATCCAATGCCATCAAGGCCAAAGATGCAGAGATTGAGAAGGCCACACAGGAGGCAGTGAGTCTCCAAGCTGCGCTCAAAGCGGCATTCCTTCCAGTCGTTCATGACCTTCGGTATCTGGCTGCGTGCAAGTCAAATAAACGCGAGGCGAAGCTTGTCCAGCTGGTGGGTACAGCGCTTGGGATGGCGCCTATGCTGATCACTTCTGCAGAAAAGTACCGAATGGTCGTGTACCGTCGAGAGTCAGGCTCAGGGCTGAAAACAAAACTGGTCGTCATGAACTACTTCGCGCCGCCAGGGAACGGTCGAGACGAAGAGCCTCGACCGTTTATATCTGGCGATGGCGGTCGGGGTGACAAGGTGCTTGCTTGGCTTGCCAAAGCCCACAAGCCGAAGTTCATCGGGAACGTGGCTGATGAAACCGACCCCGACTGGCAAGGGTCTGGCAACGGGTATGCGACATACATCTCGGCACCTCTGAAGCACGAAGATCGCGTCTACGGCATGCTGACGGTCGATTCAGCTGAGCCTGGTGACCTCGACCCGACTGACGAACGTGTCATGAGACTGCTCGCAGGGCTCATCACAGTTGGGTTTCAGATTCGGAACGGCACTGAAAAATAAGGGCCAATGTCACACGCAGCCACTAGTGTGGAAGAACGAGGAAGGGAGTGGACATGAGGAAGACTAAAAAGGTTGTAGCGCAACCTTCGAAGCGCGTGACTCTCTCAGAGGAAGCCCGTCGCCAGCAGGCTGAAGCTCGCCAAGAAGCGGAATGGCTGGTACGTGGTGAGGCTCAGCGCCGAGACACGCTGCGTAATCGCGCCAAACTGTCAGCATGTTGAACGAAGTGCCCGTTTCACTAGACCACTAGAGCCTCTTCGCCCAGTCTTTCGGCCGGTACGCGCGGCCTCTCCACCTACTGCCGCCGGCCGACGTCTTGCGCAGCTCGACCCGCCAACCCTCGGGGAGCATTGCCCGCTGTACGTCCGAGACACGGCGTGCACGAATCACCCAGCGTCCGATCAACACACCGCTGTGGCTGATCTCGAGCCGCATCACCCCGCCGCTGTAGTCCCCCGTCGCGTCTGCCTGCATGAGACCAGAGTGACACCACCCCCTGACATGCAGAAAGCGCCCCCGGCCAGCCAGTGAGGCCAGTCGGGGGCGGTACTGTACGGCGGTCAGTCGGCGGTGATGGTGGAGCCTTCGTCGACCTCGGTGTATTTCAGCGACTGCGACACGTCAGCCGTTGGGTAGACGGTGACGATCTCGGTGTCGGTGAGGACGAGCGTCTTGTCACCCGAGATCGCGGTCTGTGTGCCGGTCGGGTGCAGGTGCAGCACCCCGTCATTGCCCTTGATTGCGATGGCCATGTCAGTTCTCCTTCGTGGGGTCTGCGGCCGCCTGGTAGGTGGCGGGCTCGGCCGCAGGCTCTGGGGTGGTGTCTGTGGTGTCGCCAATGAGGTCTGCGATCGTGGCCACGTCGTGCGAGTGGTCGACCGCGGGCTCGACGTCAGGCAGGGTTTTGTTCGTGTTGGTGGCTGCGACGATCCCGACCGCACCACCGAGGAACGTGAACACCGCCAACGCGACTTTCAGCCAGCCGGGCTGTGCGTGCTCCAGTGTGGCGTAGGCGACTTGCACGGCGCCGAGGCTGATGCCAGCGGCGGTGTACGCCCAGTAGACGGCCTGTCGTGCTTTCGCCGGCAGGCTGTTGTAGACGGCCCCGGACTCGTTCGTGGGCGTGGTGACGGTCATGCGTTCTCCTTCGTGGTGAGAGTGATGGACAGTCCTTTGAGGGCGTCCGTGATCTGGGCTTTGACCTGCTCTGCGATCTGCCCCGTGTTCATGGCTTCGATGGTCTGGCCGAGGGCGGTCACAGCTGCGGCGACCTGGTCGACCTTCGCCTCGGTGTCCCTCGCACGCTTGTCAATCCAGGCGAGACGGTCGCCGACCGTGCCGTTGATGCCGTCGGCGTCCTTGATGCTCGTGCCCAGGATCGTGCCCGGCAGCGCCTTGACGAGCCCCTGTGTCCAGAGCCCGTCGGCGTGCGTGTAGCCGAGCACCTGCCAGGCGGGCATGTTGTCTTTCCCGTAGATGCCGTTCTGGCCGATCTTCCAGTCCCAAATGTCTGTCACTGATGGCATGTCGTCTCCGATCTGTTGTCCGTTCATGGCCTGCATGAGCAGGTCGCGGGGGTAGTTGTTTCCGGGGTCCCAATGATTGGTGCCGCCGAGCACCCGGCTGATGTCGGCATGCGTGCAGAAACCGGCCGGGGTGCCGTAGCGTGCGGCGCGGATCTGCTCATCCGTGGCCCACCGGATAGGAATGCCGTAGCGGGCGGCGTCCGCACGGCAGACCGAGGCGAGGTTCGCCAACTGTGCTCGACCCGTGGCAGTCAGCCAGTCTGACCGGGAGTAGGCGGCGTACCCGGTCTGCTCGTAGCCGAGGGTGAACGCGTTCGCGTTCGGCCCGGCATGCCATGCTTTCCGGTTCGTCGGCACACACTGGATGACCTCGTCAGGGCCGACACAGTAGTGCGCGGACGCGGTGTTGATCCCGGCGAAGTACTTGGCAATGCCACGTGCCCGGCCCACTTGCAGCGGGTTCTCCATGGAATGGATCACCAGCAGGGAGGGGCGGCCGTTGTTGAGCAGCGCCCCCATCCCGCCGGCCTGTATGTAGTCCAAGATGGTCTCCTTAACTGGAAAGACCCCGCATCTGCGGGGTCAGTAGTTGTCCGGGTAGTCGGGCGGTGGCGGTGGGTCGCCGCGAGAAATGTGCGCCCGCAGCTCCTCGGCGTAGTCGCTACGGCGACGCATGCGCGCCCACAGCTGATCGTTCTTCGCTTCGAGGCGTTCGACGTCGTCGCGTTTCCGGCGCTCCCGGCCGGTCAGCCACGTGGCAGCGGCTTGCACCCCAGGAATGAACAGCCCGCCGATGAGCAGGGTGATGATCGTCTTCACAATCTCAGTGACGTCCACGTGACCTCGGTTCGTAGTTGTAGGCCCAGATCATGGTCAGCCGCAGCACCCAGAGCAGCGCGAACCCGAGGATCATGCCGATCTGTGTGACCCTGCTGCCCTCTGAGGTGATGTGCAGGTAGCAGACCACGGTCAGGTAGACGAGTAGCCCGCCACCGATACAGGCGAGCGCCAGACGCTCGTACTGCCACCAACCGCCGAACACCGACCCTGCGCCGACCGCGCCGCCCACGATGAACAGCAGCGACCAGACCGCAGTCAGTTCGTCTCCGATCTCCCCGACGATCGTGCGCGGCGGCCACATGAGGGTGAGCACCCCCGTAACGAGCGCCAGCCAATACGCGCACCAGTAGACGATCTTGACGTTGCGCGGCTCACGGATCTCGTCCCACCGGTGACGCAACCACCGTGTCGCGGCGAGGATGCCGCGCAGTGCGGTCATAGTGGCCACCGCAAATTGCTCAGCCAATTAATACCGTCTAGGATGATCCAGTTCGCGGGCGACCCGGTCATGATCGCGTCCACGGTGATCACCCCGCTCGTGGCGATCTTGAGCCTCACGAGTGAGCCGCCAGACGCTGCCAGACCATATGCATCCTTCGCTGGCAGCAGGTCTTTGCCGCTTGGAACGGTGCCAACCACCCAGCCGACGGCCCAGTTACTAGACGACTGCGCCACCCCGTAGAGCGCCACATTCTGCCGGTCACGCACCACCGTGGGCACCCCGCCGAATCCTGCTGCTGTGTTCGACCCAAGAGGAAGAGCCACCTGAGTATTTTCGAGGTGCCAGGCATCGTTGAAGTACACGTACTCGCGCATGAAGTACTGGCCTTCGGAAGCGAGGGCGCGCCGACCCTCGTAGTTCGCGCCGCCTGTCGGTGGAGAGTCCAGCGACAGATAAGGGACGACTCTTTCTACCTCCGGTTGCAGGTCCGTGCGCCGTACTTTCAGCGGCATGTCCAGCGTCTTCTCAGAGAACACGGTGTCATCTCCGATAAAGAAACTGCTGCCACCGACAGAAACATCAATGCCCTTGCTGCTCAACCCGTTGCCGTAATAGCGGGTGCTAGCCGAGAGCGAAGAAGGCGTTTCGTCAGCGCTGGAGTTGAAGAACGCGATCGTGCCACGCTCGGTCTGATCATCCGACGATGTCGAAATTTCGACACGGTTGCCGGTTGCCCCGGTGCGGAGTGTGCCCGTGATGTTCGCGTTCACGAGCGTGGCGGTGCCAGTGGTGGCGTCGAGGTCGATAGTGACCTGCCCGGAACTGTTCCACATGCGGATGCGGTCGCCGTTCAAGATGGTGCGGCCTTGCGAGTCGGCGAACCCGATGTTGAGAATCTTCGCGTTCATCGCGTCGGTGACGTTCAGCTTCGGGGTGGTGATCCCCCCGTCAGCGATCAGCGTGGTGCCGATCGAACCGGGGACAATAATCTGCCCGGCCATGAGCGTATACGTCGACCATGCGGTGCCGTTACTGATTTTCACCGCGATGACCCGGCCGGACGAGTCGAGCTGCAACCAGATGCGGCCTTCCTGTTGGCCCGGATCGGTGGCGGTGGCTTTGATCAAGCCCTTGGCGGCTGCGTCGGCGAGGTTCGCCACCGACAGAGCGTTCGCGGCATCCGTGTTCGCTGCGTTCGCCGAAGTCTGGGCATTGTCTGCCGCTGTTTTCGCCGCAGCTGCCGCGTCTAGTGCAGTCTTGGCTTCCGTGATGTCTTTCACACTGAGGTTGGTGACGTACCACCCGACAGCGGTCGAACCAGAACTGTTGATCTGCATGAACACACGCACGTTGGTGGAACCGGCGGGGATAGTGATGTCCCCGCTGATTCGCGCCCATGCGGTGGACGCATCGGCAGGCAGGACACCTGCGATGGTTGGCCACGAAGTGTTGCCCGCAGCACTCTTGACAATGAAACCGATGGTTGCTTTCGCTGTGGCTGTGCTGTCGGCGATGAGGTCAGCACTCAACCGGTACGTGGTTGGTTTCGCGTAGTTGCGTATGGTGAGGTTCAGGTAAGAACCTCGTCCATTCAAGCGTCCATACGTGGTTGCAGGACCGGGGGGCGTGACTGGTGCTCCGGTCGCGTTGATAGTGATCCCGGTTGGCTTGTCTGAGCCAGTACTGAAATTTGGGTCAGTGACCCACTCAGGTGCCGCAGCGAGTGCTGCGTCGGCTTGTGCTTGGGCAGCAGACGCCGCTGTGCCAGCCGCCACAGCCTTGTTGTATGCCTGTTTCGCCGCCTCGTACGATGACGATTTCGACACCGGCGTGTAATCGAACGTTCCATCGGTAAACACCGTCACGTCGACTGTGTAGAGGGTGTTGGTGGAGCCCTCAGTGTAGGCCGGCTCTGAGGTGACCCACGGAGATGGTGCGGGCACCGCAGTCGGCTGTGAGGGTGCCGCCGCTGTGGATGCTTGCATCAGGTAGTAGCGTGCCGTCGAGGCCACATCAGTGACCGTTGAGAGCGTCACATCATCGCGTGCCTTGACTGCCATAGTTCAGCCCTCCAATGTTGCCGTGTAAGTCGCTTTCGACGTGACCTGGCCGGCGTCGATGGTCAGGGTCTGCCCGGTCGCCGTCGCGGTCGTTGACCCGTCCTTGTACCACTTGATCGTGCCGAGCGCGGTCAGTGCACTGCCGGTGACTTCTGCCCCCGCCTTGTAGACGTGCGCGGTCAGTACCGTTTCGATGCTGCTGTTCTTGAAGATGAAGCCCTGTGATGAGGTGATTGCAATGGTCAGTGCATCCGCCCCGTCTGAGCCATCGGTACCCACATAGGTGACCGAGTAGCCGGTCGACGTTGTTGAGTCCGTGTACGTGGTTACCGTGCGGGTCCACAAGTAAGACCCTTTGGCTACTGCTGGCACGGAGGACGCCCACGTGCCAGTCGGTACGGTCGTGCCTGATGCTCCAGACTGGTAGGTGACTGCAGCAGAGCTCACCCCTTTGCCCGCAGTACCGGCTGCCCCTGTCGCTCCGGCCATACCGACCGCGTAGGCTGTGACTGTCGAAGAGTCCGTGTAGGTGAACACTGTGCGCGTCCACAGGTACTGCGACGCAGTGACCGCGGGGACCGTCGACGACCAGGTGCCGGTCGGGGCTGTGGTGCCCGACGAGGATGCCTGATAGGTGACGGCCGTCGAGGAGATGCCTTTACCCGCGGTGCCGGTCGAGCCTGTGAATGCGATCGAGTACGAGAACGTTTTGTTGATCACGATGTCGTCACCGATGTGCACGGGGATGGTCAGGTTCCCACCCGCCGTGACCGACGTGGCCACGGTGATCGTCAGCGTGGGTGCCGTCGCGTCAGAGTTCTTCGTTACCGTCACGCCAGCCGGGGCGGTGATCTCAGACAGGACCACCGATGCAGCCACCTGAGCAGCTCCCAGCATAGCGATGATCTGTGTCGTGGTCGAACCAGCTTTCGCCGCCGATGTGGTGCCCGGGAACGCGTATGCCTCCGAGGTGAGGATCACCGAATATGCGTCGGTGACGTCGACGACGGTGACCTGGTCTGCTGCCTTTTGTGCCATGAGCTGCTGCCCCTAATCTGTTTGAAGAATGCACTGAAAAACGGTTTTGGTGTCCACGTCGGCTGACGTGATGGTGAAAGCGAACCCGCCCTGCGACAGGCGAGAATCTGCGACGGAGATGGTGCCCCAGTCGGTGTCGTCGATGCGTTTCCACTGCCATTCGAGGTACGCACTCTGCCCGAACGTTTCACGTAGCGTGACAATGTCGGTGATGATCAGGTCGGCGTACATGACCGTCACTGTCAACACCGTGGAGACTTGACTGTTCTTGAATACCAGGCCGCGTGAGGAGTCGATGTGCATCACCGCCTGGCGTCCATCCAAAGCGGTCTGTGACTGTGTGAGGGCTTTCACCGCATCCTCGGCAGCCTGCTCGGCTACGTCCTGTGCTTCCTGCGCCGACCCCGGCACATCCTCCACCGCGACCGACACCATGCCGGAAGGGTCCGAGACGTTCGGGGCACCCTCCAGGGCCTCGTCGTGCGCATTGTCGAACGAGCGCAGCCGAACCTGGTAGTCGCCCGGAGCGACCGCAATCGGCACAGACCCTGCAGCGACCAGTGTGCGGTCTTCCTCGGCCCAGTCGCCGGTGCCCTTGACCTCGACGATGATGCCCGCGAAGTCAGGCGGGGTCGCCTCGACAGAGTTCTGCCAGCCACCATCCCAGGCGACCACCAGTACACCCGCACTGCCGTCACAGGCAGGCGCAGACGGGATCGGCGGTGGGGTCGTGTCGCCGATGAACGGCACGATGCCTTTCGCGCCGGTCTGTTCGCCGATCGCAGTCTTCGTGCCATCCTCCGAATGAAACACAGCCGTGCCGGACGAGGCACCAGCCTTGTCCACCGCCAGCCCCTTGAGGTCACTGATCACATCAGTGACAGACCCGTTGATTGACACTTTCCGCACCATGGCGGCCTCCTCACATCATCGGAATCGGGTCGAACGTGAGTTTCACGTTGCCCGTCTCGTCGCCCTCCATCTGCTGAATGCGCAGGTCAAGGGTCCTGGTGCCGAAATCGGCTGAGTCATGGGTCGTCACCTTCGCTTGGTCGCCCGGCCAGAAGGTTCCCAACGGCTCCGCACCGTCAGCACGGACGGTCAGGGTCGGCCCCTCCAACGCGGTCGCGCACAGCGCCGAGCGGGCATGAGCTCTGACCAGGTCGTCGGACGTCCACTGCGAGTCGGAGATGACCGTCTCCAGCAGCGGCATGAACTGCGGGATGCTGGTGCCGACGCGGGTCACACGGGTGCCCTCATCCTGCCCGTCACCCACCCCATACACCCGGTGGGCAATGTAATCCGCCGTGAATTTCGACTGGACACGGCCGGTACCCTCCGACCCTTCTTCCCAGTCGTGCACCACGGACTGGCCGATATACGGGTCACGATCCGTGCCCGTGTGCATGTGCCACCCGTAATGCTGCGAGTCGACCACCTCGGGCCGGAAATCAATGTCAGGCCCGTACGTGCCGGCCACCGAGTCGCCGCCGACGTTCGCGATCTTCGACAGCACATCCGCACACATCAGATTCGCCACGTTGTAGCCGTTGTACGTGCGCTGATGGTCAGCGTTGTCGGCCGCCGTCTCGTCAGGGTCGAAGCTGATCGGCAGGCCACCGTTCGGTTTCGCCAGCGCCTGCTGCACGACACGCTTCGCGATCGTCCCCAGCGACAGGCCACGATACGACAGGGTCGCGCGGGCAGAGAAAGCCTCCGGCACCACAGCACGACGCGCCAGGATCGCCGTCACCCCGCCCACCGTCACCCCGAGCCCGTCGTCACCGAACGTTGGCGTGCCCGTGAACGGACCCATGACGACCGGCACACCATCCCAGCAGAGCGCCGCACCCGTCATCAGTGGCATCAGATTGTGAGCCAGCTCACGCCGCCACCCCGCCTTGGTCATGTCGACCACCCCGAGACTGTGCAGCCCGTCATACGGCAGTGTGATCGACGACACCGCCTGCGCGGAATCACCCTCGTGCGGGGCGTCCATTTTTCCGTCCCGCACAGACCGCGACCAGGTGAGCGGCACCACAGGGAGATCCCCCAACCGCAGCCCATCCATCGTGCGGACAGCCTCCAGGGTGAAGCTCACTTTGCGACACCCAGGTGTGTCACCACGAACCGGCGGCCAATAGCCGCACCCGCCCCGTAGTGATACCAAGCCGTCCAGCCCCACGCCATCTTCGTTGCATACGATACTGAGTGTGGACCGGCCGGCAACTCCAGCTCGACCGACATGTATTTCGTCTCCCAGACCGTGGAGTAGCCGATCTCCGTCTGAAACACGGCCTGCCCGTCAACATTGAAGTTGAAATTGATACTGCCCTTGTTCGGGTCGTCGACGGATGATCCGCCCTGCCGTGATGACAGGCACATCCACATTTCCAGGCGCACCCTGGAATCGACCGGCAGGTAGAACGACCCGTTGCCCTCGGTGTGCCACGTGGTGGTCGATTCGTCGGCTTTCCCGTCGTATGCATTGACTGCGCTGTGCAGCACTCCGAGACTTGCCCCGTACGGGATCGCATAGTTGACCGACCCTGACACGGTCGCCTGTGACGTCTTCGACGCGCCCTGCGGCACGAGGAATGTGCGCAGCTCGACAGCCCCCGTCGGGATGGTCGGCTTCGACGGTGTCGACGCCGCGGCACCCTTGGTGACGCCGAGCACCACGTCGGCATTCGCGTCACCCTGCGACGGGTCATTGGGCTTCGCCCACACCACGTCAATGCGTGACCCCGACGACGGGCCAGCGTCCGTGGTCACGCTCCCGGCAGGCACCAGAAACTCGACCACACCGTAGCTTGTGCCCCGTGAAGCGACCGCCGTACCAGCCGCAACGTTGTAGGTCAGCCCGGACGACGACGTGGACACCCCGGCACCACCGATCACCCCGTGCGACGCCCAATGAGACGACACGATCTTGCGCATATCCGATGCCGACGTGCCGTTACCAGACCCGTCCGCGACAGGAAAACCAATAGACATGAGCACTCCTTAAATGCGAAACCCCGCACGATGGCGGGGCAGAATGGAGAAGTTGATTGAGAGGGGGTGATTACAAATGGCAATCAAACAAGCAGGTAACCTCGTTCACACAGACCTCGGCAAGAACGTCGTAGTGAAAGAAGCCAACGAAGACCGCAACAGCGGTATCCTCAAAAGCGTGTCTCACACCAGCCTTGGGGTGCAGGTGAGAGTCGATAACGCAACGCTCACAGTGAAGCCAGATACGGTCGTCGAGTTCAGCGACTGACCGCAGCCGCTGCTGTCGCCTGAGCCAGATCCGCTCGGGCGGCAGCAGCCTCCGCCACGCTCTCTGCCATGGCGGCCTGTGCTTCCACCGCTTCGAGGCGCGCCAGAATATTCGGGGCATCCGGGTGCTGGATAGCCTGCCACTCGTTGTCATCGTCCACGGCGATCACACGGTCACCCGCGAGAAGAATCAGTGTGCCGTCGTCTCTCGTGGCCGAGTGATCGGCCTCCGCGAACTCCTTGGTGCTGCCATCTTTGAAAGTGATTCGTCTGCTCATGTTTTTCTCCTTCGTTTGCTTAGAGCCACACGTCTTGCATGGTCACTTCGGCCCAGCCGTTGCCTGTGGTGTGCGGCAGGAATGAGATACCGAGGTCACCGCCGGCAGGCACTGTGAACCACTCCCGCGACGACAGCAGCGCGGACTTGTTCACCCCGTTGGCTTTCACCGTGCGCCTGCCAGGCCGACAATCGAACGTCACCGGGGAGCCCGACAGGACAGGGCCGTCGAACACCAACGACCGGCCCAGCGAGTCCATGAGGGTGACGCCCTGCGGGAAGTTCCCATGCACAGTGATCACCGGGCCACCCGCCGCGTTCCCGGCGTTGTAGACAATGCCGCTGTTACCGTCCAGGCCACCGTCACCCCAGTCCAGCGGCCACTTCAGCCCCGCACCAGACGTGCCCCACGCGAGGCCGCCACGAGACGACGCCTGCGACTGCAGAAACAGTGTCTGAATCGCCGTGGAATACAGGTAGGGGTCTTCACAGACCAGCTTCGCACCCCACTTCGTTTGCACCGGGTTGAGCTGGTCGGGGCGGGCCACGTCTAGGATGCCCTCGCAGTACAGGTCGCGGCCCTGCCCGACGAACCGGACCCGCACATGCTGTTCTGGTCGCTGTTCGAGCTCGGTGATGCGCGCCTCCATGTCGTCGAGCGATTCGGCCATCGTCCAGCCGGTCACACCGACCGTGCGCTGACCGCGACGCACATCGTCGTCACGGACGCGCCATGACCCGTGACCCACCGTCTTCGCAGACAGTTTCGTGTCGTTCGGCGCCATGTTCAGCAAGTCGCTGGTCACGAAATGGTGGCCGAGCTTGCCGTCCATGTCACCCGAAATGCGCACATCGTCAACGTAAAGTTCAGTCACCTGAGCACACTCCCTGCCTCTTGACGCAACCGGATAGCCGCCTGCTGTTGTACGCCTCGGGTAACCTCTGATGCTTGCTGGCTGGCCACCACACGCATCACCGCTTTGATCGGCTCGCCGTCGACGAACATTTGCACGGTGGCATTGTTGAGCACCGAGAGCACGTCAACAGATGCAGCAGGCGCGGTGCCGCCGTTGCCGCCGGCCGTGCCGCCAACAGCTAGGCGCTGCGGGTCGAGCCCTTGGTTGATGCGTTTCAGCAGTCCCCGGTGCTTGGATGCGTACGGCTCCTGGACGACTTCCTCACCCCGCGAAAGGCGCACCAGAATCGAATCCGACTTAGAAGTGCCCGCACCAAACACGGTGCCGTCCCACAGGCCACCATTCAGACCGGGTACAGACCCGCCTGACGCGAACGCCGGGACGGTACCGCCAGTAGCGAAACCCACGGTGCCGCCATTAGCCTTGGGGCCGTCACCGCCGCCGATCCAGTTGACCACCACGTTCTTGACGATGCTCCCCAACGACTTGATGCCATTCCATGCGTCATAGAAGTTGTCGGTGTTGCCGTCGATCCACGCGGTCTTCTCAGGGTCTTTCGCACGCTGCACGTCGCCGATCTTCGCCCACGCATCAGAGTTGTTACCCCACACGTAGGCGGTCTTCGGGTCGACCTGTTTCATGTTCACGCCGTCGATCTTCGAATACGCTTCCATCGCATCCGCAGGAATCTTCAACAGCTTGTCAGGCACCGCGGTGCCGTTGATCGTCTGGATCTTGTTCGCCGCATCCGCATCATCACCCCAGATCCATAGGGTCTTTCCGGGGGTCTGTGCGCCGTTGATCTCGTCGATCTTGTTCCAACCGTCCTGGTTATCACCAGTGACTACGAACGTCTTGTCATCGACCTTCGTGACGTTCACCCCGTCAATGCCCTCGTAGGCTTTCGCCGTGTCCGAGTCGACCACAAGCTTCTTGTCGGGCAGTCCGAGCTTGTTCAGGGCATCCACAGACTGCTGCGTCCACTGGATCGTGCCATCGTCTGACACCTTGAACGACTTATCTTTCAGTTCGGTGCCGTTCGCTTTCTGTACAGCATCAGCAACCTTGCCCGCTGAATCAGCAGTCAATCCAAGCTGGTCAGCCATCCTTGCGGCCTCATCAGAGTTCTTACCCATCGCTTCGGCAGCTTTGATATACGCATCACGGCCTTCGACGAGTTTCGCGGACGCGTCTGCTTGATTGCCAGTGGTCTGGTAGATTGCCGCAGCAGCAACTTGTGCTTTCTGTGCGATCGCATCAAGGGCATCGCCGTTCTTTCGACCAGCGGCCGAGTTATCATCCAGGGTTGCCCCGTTATCGCGAATAGACTGTGTCGCTTGATCGACTGCTTCCTTGAATTTACGGTTCGCGGCATTCAAGTCGAGTTGCTTCGACCCGAGACCTTTGATTGCGTCGGCGAATGCATCAGACGCTTCAGTTGCGCCATCAAACCCGCCCTGCAGCTCAGCTAACGCAGCTTTACCCTCGGCCATTTTCTGGTTGGCTTCAAGCTGTGCTTTCTGTGCACCGTCAAGAGATCCAGCTTGCTCTCGCATCTGGTCGGCAACAATCGCAGACGCAGCGGCAAGGTCTTGCGATGCCTCGTCGCCTTCACGCGCCCCAGCTGCCTGTGCATCCAGTTTGGCCAGCAAGTCGTCGTACGCCGGGCCGCCCGCAGTGATGGCCGAAGTAATGTCACTTATTGACGTTCCCGCAGCAGATGCAGCGTCGGAAAACGTACCGAACTTCGATGCGTTCGCAACAAGTTCGCCTGTGAAATCTTCCGTGTACCCACCAGCCTGCTGGATGGCGTCAGACCACTTCGACACGCCAGACGTCCAGTTGGACATCTCGACACTTTGTAACGAGCTTGAGATCTTCTTTGCTGTTGCAGACGTAACATCGCCGGCATCAGTCAGAGACCCTTTGAGCTCTTCGGTGGCCTGCTGTTGTTTTTTGGTTTTCTCAGCTGAAGCAGCGAACGCAGCTGTGACTGCAGTTACCGCGAGTGCAACACCGGCAATGGCAAGCCCGGTTGGGCCGCCGAACGCGGTCATAATAGAATCGCCGATGCCACGCATCGACGTCTTTACAGCCGCACCGGCCGCACCAAGCCGTGAAAGAGAGCCCTCAGCTTGGCCGTTGAACACCGCACCCTGATACAGCGTCTGTTGGTAGGCAATATTGTCGCGCATCGACGCCGCAAATGACTTGACGCCTTCAGTGACTGCGCTGAAACCTGACTGCACCGAAGGTGCAACGCGTTGCAGGGCCACAAACGCCGCTACGCCAGCCAACACGGGGGTCGGGATCTGAGACAGCATTCCTACCAGTGGAGACACAACACCTGTCAGTGCACCAATTCCAGATGCGGCGGCAGGAACTGCTACGTTCAGTCCGTCAGCCAACAGTGTTGTCACACTCTGAACGGGTTTGATCAGTGGAGAGAATGCCCCCACAAGCCCAATCAGTGAGGAACGTAGTTCCGGTGAGGCGACCGCAAGCCCGACCACGGCCGTGGTCAAGGGGTTCAGCTTGGCAAGGTACTGTCCGATGATTGGAATGCCGCCGAGCATGTTTGCGGAAAGTCCGCCCCATGCGCCAGCTGCAAGTCCGACCGCAGGGGCGTACCGCTGGATGACGTCCAAGAGCTTGTTTGCGTTGTCGGCATTGATTGCGCCAGCAGCGCTCTTCACCTTGTCTAGGCCGCTATCGACGGCTTTGAGCGCAGGGACTGCGCGGAGCATGAGGGCATCGACCACGCCAGCCGTGTTGCCCCGGACCACCTGCAGAATGTCTGCGACCTTGTTGCCCCATGTGACAGCTACGCCGCCGCCAGCCTGCGAAATCCACGGTTGCGCGAGGGCCGCGCCGATCTCACGGGTTGCAGCCTTGATCCGGTCGACGGTGCCCGACCATGTCTGCTTCACGTTCGCTGATGCGCCAGCAAACTTGGTGGCCATGCCCTGTGTGAGAGCATCCAGCGCTTGGTTGGCGTCCAGTTTGCCTTTCGAGATCATGGTGCGAATCTCGTTGCCGGTCTTCCCCATGGAAGAACCGATCATGTCGGCGGCGTTCACGCCACGCTGCCCGAACTGGTTCAGGTCTTCGGCGGTGATCTTCCCGGCCGCCTGAATCTGCGACATGACGAAGATCAGCTCGGACAACGTCTGGCCACTGCCACCCGCCGCGGCCACAGCGTTCTGCAGGGCGTCCAGGCGGGGGATCACCTTGTCGGTGGCGGTGCCAAAGGACAGCATCTGCTGCTGCCCCTTGATGAAGATGTCTTTGCCGAACGGGCTGTTCTTCGCGAACGCGTCCAACTTGTCCATCTGAGCGTTCACAGCTTCAGACGAGCCGAGAATCGTCTTGAGCGCGGCACGTGACGTCTGCTGCAGCGTGTTGTAGGCGAGCCCCGTCTTCAGCGTGTTCACCGTCCACACACCGACCGCCGCGGCCACAGTGTTGGCGACACCAATACCAGCCTTGAGTGTCCCGCCGACGACAGACCCCACCTTGGAAGAAGCAGCCTCGAGCAGACTCATCTTGCCTTTAGCGCGATCCACGCCGCCGTTGAACTGGGCGTCATCCAGCGTGAGTTTTGCGTTCAGTTCGCCGACAGACAAAGCCATGACACAGCCTCCTGATAAGGTTCAGAGCATGAAAAGGGGATTAGTCGCAGCGGGCATTGCCCTGGCTGTACTGGGAGTGATCGTCGGCTTCTTGCCGCAGTCGGTGAAAACGGTGAACTGTGGTTCGTTGTTCGCTGCGGACAAACGCTCGGCTTATGTGTCTGACCTCGGGTCCACACTGACGGGCAGTTATGGTGTCACCGACAGGGTGGGGGAGTGCGCTGACAAGCGGCAGGCCATGATTCTGCCCGTAGTGCTTTTGATCGGGGGTGGTGTCGCGCTTACCGTGACTGGTTTCGTTGTTGAATCTCGGCAGAAACCAGAGACCCTTCAACAGCAGACAAGTGAAGCACCAACGGCATGAGCCATGACCAACGGTGCGTGCCCATATCTGTCTCAGTGTCGAACCTGTAGAACCTCATAAGGTCGATTGACACAAGATCCCAGTTTTCAACGACCCAAGGCCAGAACAAATCCGGTTTGCTATCTGCTTCCTGTTGCGAGTGGCCCTGGATGGCGGCTACGACCTCCGGCGGGTAAACGTAGCGGGGATATCTTCCGTCGGCGTCGGGCGTGCCAACTCCCCACTGGGCAATGTCTGCGACTGTCCAAACGCCGTCAACCCTGACAGGTCGAACAGTTCCAGTAGTGCTTTTGGGTAGTCTTCATCCTCCAAGAACTGTGCGACAAGTCGAGTGCTGCCGCCCTTTGCGTTCCACATGAGGGCAGAAATGTATGTGACCCGGCTCTCTTCATCTCGCAGGGACTGTACAGTGTCCCACGCTTCCGGGTTGCGCCCGAACGCCATCTGCATGATTTCGTCCGCTGATTCAGACAGTTTGTCAATGTCGATACCAAGCCCAGCCAAGGCTGTGCTGTTGAGCCAGTAGAGGTGTTGCAGCAGTTTGAGTCCGTCTTCGGCGTTCGCCGGTTTCACCACCACGTCAACGTGGTCTTCTTCGTCCCCGTGACGGATGATCAGGTTGCGGCCCTTGATGAATGCTGTAGCCATGGTTTGCCTTCCAAAGTTTTTGGGTGCCTTCCAGAAAGAGGGGAGCCGGGCGGGGGAGGGAAGGCAGTCTCAACCCCGCCCGGCGGTCTGGTTACTCGCCGAACGCAGGGTTGGCGATCGGCTTGAAATCGCCCTGACCCTTGCACTCGAACGACATGAACTCGATGGCGGCGTTGTCCGTGTTCTTACGCGACCAACCGACCGACGCGGTGCCCGCATAGGCGAGCTTCTTGATCTTCGTCGAGTAGATGCGGATCGGCACGACACTGCCCGAACCGATCGAATCTGCGGCCGCGATCAGAGTTTCGAGGGCCGGTTGAACGGCACCGTCGGTGCCGATGACAGGCTTCACGTCGAACTTGGGTGCGAAGTTCGTGGCCTGCTTTGTCTCCGACGTCTGCCCCTGGTTGGCGTACGTGGTGCCGTCAGCGGTCACGTCCGAACGCCCTGGGTCGATCCCGGTCACGTCAGGCAGGTTGGCGTAGGTGACAGTGCCACCCTCCGCCGCGGTGCCGATGTCGAGCATCCACTGGTAGGAGAGCCCTTCGGCCCCGGTGGACGGCCCCTGCTGGGTTACTGCTGGTGACATGGTGTTTCCTTTCGATGATGGTGAGTCGGTCACTGGTCGGTGACCGGGTGGGTCCAGCGCCCTCCGAGGAGCCGGAAGTTGAGTGTGTGCTCGTGCAGGTCGGTGGCGGTGTCTTTGCCCAGGTATGCGGTCGAGATGTGCTCGATGCCCGCGACGGTGACCGCCCCGAGGTGCACATCGGTGCGACGGTGCAGCAGGTCGCGGATGGCGTCGACCATGTCGAGGCTGGCGAGGTATGACTTGCTGACCCGTGTGGCAACCTGCATATACAGGGTGGTGGTCTGGGCTTCGCCGATCACCTCGTCGTAGGCGTTGAGCTTGATTGCTGTGGCAGGTGTCTTCGGCCATGTACCGAACACGATGCCGACGTCGGCGACCGCGTACCCGTCGGGCTTGTACACGCCGATGCCGTTGTCTGCGAGGAGTTGGGCGAGCCCATCGAGCACCTGCCTCGTGTAGGTGGGGATGCGTCCGGTCATCGGAGGTACCCCCGGATGGCTTCCGCGATGATCTGCGCGGTCTCCTGCTGTGAATCGTTGAATGGCCGCTCGAGGTATTTGGCGCCGGTGCCGGGCTCGGTGAAGTGCACGCCGGTCTCTTCGTGGCGGCGCACCGCGTAGACGGTGTCGTAGGACACGGTCGCTTCGAGGTTTCCGGCGCTGGCTTCGGTGACCTGTTGTGATCCGCGCAGGTCGCCGTCGAGCAGTGGAGTGAGGGGGAGCGCCTTGGCTGCAATGTTCTTCGCTGCACGGGTGAGGCCGGTCGCTGCTGCTGCCCGGAGGCGTGCCGAGCTGAAGTTGCCCGGCGTGAGACTGACGTTCAGACCCATGAGATCACCTCATTCGCAGTACAGGGTGGCGTGGTTCGGTGTGGCCGCCGAGTATTCGGCGCGGGCGGCGGCGATCACCTTCGTACGCCGCTCATGCTCGGTGCCAGCCCACAGAGTGATCTCCGAGCCCGGCGTGCACAGGTAGTTGAGTGGCACGGCCACCTGACAGGTCGAGGTGGTCTCGACGCCGTCCTTGTCGCGCACGATCATGACCTTGTCGACGATGAGCGCCCGTGGCACCGTGAGTGTCTGGAAGTTGTCGCCGTCGGGGCCGGAGCCCTCGTACAGGTGCTCGGTGACGAGGTTTCTGTGCGGCAGGTACCGGTCGATCCTCATCGGTGACTCACGATCATGGTGAGCAGGCCTGCCGCGTGCAGGATGCCGACGGCCTCGGGGGAGATGCGCACATCGTCGCTGCCGTCGCTGCTGCTGGCGCGCTTCGACAGGGTCACGTCGAGGATGCTGACTGAGTCGTAGAGCCCGGCAGCGCCAGATGGGTCGCCGTCGGCGGTCTCTACCCACCAGGCGGCCTGTGCGCAGGTGGCGTCGCGCAGCGTCTCGGCGATGTCGAGGTCGTCACTGTCGACAGCCACCCCGCGAGGGAGGTAGCCGTCGACAGTGAGGGAGGCACGGCGGAGCAGAGCGTTGAGCTTGGGCTCGGTGAATCCGTCGGGCAGGTCCTCGCCTGTGAAGTTGAGGTAGTCCTGCGCGACTGCGTGAGGCTGGTAGCTCATTGCCCTGCTCCTGTCGTGCTATTCGGCCGGTGCGGCCGGGACGAGTGCGGCGAGCAGCTCGTCCTTCTTCTTGGCGTCGCCGAGGTTGACGCCGTGCGCGGCCGCGTAGGCGGTCAGCTGTCCGACCGTCCACTTCTCCGACGGGTCGCCCTCGGGGAATGCAGGCTCTTCGGCCTCGTCCTGGACGACCGTGTAGCCCTGCCGGCGGAAGTAGGCGAGCGCGGCGAGGCTGTCGGTCTCGCCGATGCCGTTCTCGAATGCGACGCCTGCGACGTGGCCGGTGAAACCCTCGACGGGGGTTGCGATCTTCGCCATTTCGATCACCGCACCTTCACGCCGCGGAGCACCGCCGCCGCCTTGGTGGCACGCAGCTCGATGCCGATCGGGCCGAGCTCCACCTCGCCCTTCTTCACCGCGTTCGACGTGGTGAAGTCCGGCAGCCAGGTCTTCACGACGGTGCCGCCGATGGTGGTGACGCCGTAGAATCCGTCGGGGCCGACCCGGTACGCGTACAGGTCGGTCTTGCCACCGGTGGTGGGGATGATCGGGTCGTTCGACCCGGCCTTGTTCCCGGCGTCGACGAGGATGATGCCGTTGCCGATGGTCTGACGCACGATCGGGCGACCCGACGGGCCGTTCAGGCCGTCGACGGGCGACTCGACGAACTGGTTGGCGCGGCGTGCGGCGGCGCGCAGACGTGCGAGCACGTCACGGTTGCCGACGATGACGGTGGGTGTGCCGTCGAGCAGCGACAGGAAGTCGTCGAGCTGGTCGTAGATGCTGAACACCTTCTCCTGCGTGGACAGGTCAGCCCAGTCGTAGGTGCCGGTGCCGTCGGCGTTCACCTCGGTCGACGAGCCGGTGAGGGCCTTGTCGAGGCCGTCGAAGGCGTTCGCGTCGGTTGCGGTGTCGCCGTTGATGACGGCGTCCTGGAACTTCGTGGTGGTCGCCTTGATCTTCTGCAGGAGGTTGACCTGCACGGCGCCGGATGCGGCCGCGCCGAGCCCCGCGATGACGCGGTCGACTTCGAAGCTGCCGCCGAGCACGGCGAGGGCGCTCGACTTGATCTCGGTCTCGACGTTGCCGGGCGTGTACTCGCTGTTGAGCGCACGGAACGCCGAGGTCGGCTGAGTCTTCAGACGACGGTACGAGTGGCTCAGGACGCCGCCACCGCCGGACGTGGCGGAGACGACATCGTCGAACCCGAGAGTGTCGAGGATGGCGGATTCCTTGCGGAACTCGTCGATGACGTTCGCGTCGAGCGGGGTGAGGGTGTTGTTCTTGGCTTCTGCCAGGGAGACGGCCATGGGTCAGTTTCCTTTCGGGGTGAGCTGCGCCTCGATCTGCTGAGCGATCGACTGCTGCAGGTTCGGGGCCTTGCTGGTGTGCCCGCCGGTGTGCGTGGCGCTGCCTGAGCTGCCGGGCACCTTGGGGCCGTTCTTCAGGTATGGTTGTGCTTCGAGCACTTCCTTGACCGCTGCCTCGACGGCGGCGGCATCAGTCGGATCTACCGACTTGAGCTTGTTGGTGAGCGCCCGCGAGTCGAGCAGGGCGGATGCGTTGCCGTTGATGTCAGGCTTCGCGGCGATCGTGCGCACTGCGGCGTCGACCTGCAGCTGCTTGAGCTGGGTTTCGAGGTCGGCGGCGTGCTTCTCGGCTGCCTCCTTGGCATCGGCGGCCTGTTTGGCTGCGATGCGGCGTTCGGCGTTCTCCTCGCGCAGCTGCTTGATGTACGGGTCGACCGTGTCGCTCTTGGGCTCGGGCTTCGCGGCGGCGGCCGGGGCCGCCGGTGCGGGCGGCTGCGGTGTCGGTGCAGGTGCGCCTGCGGGTGGTGTTGCAGGTGGTGTGCTGCCGCCCTCGCCGCCTGCTGCGCCCTCGAGGAAGCGCAGGCGGGGGCGGTTCCAGATCAGCGGGCGTGCCGCCACTGCGGGACGTGGTGTGCGTGGAATGAGTGTCATGGTGTCTCCTTGCTCCGGTTTCTCCGTGAGGGTGGTGCTCTCGCCCGTCGAGACGGAGCAAGCCCGACGGGCGAGAGGTTTCTATGCGGCGTGGCCGTCCGAGAACCACAGCTGCTCGCGGCGGCTGCGGCGTGGCAGGTCATGTTCGGCGACGTGCGAGCGGATGCGCGCCTGCTCGTCGCGGGCGCGGCGCTTCCACTTGGTCGCCTCGGCGTCATCCTCGGCGGTGGCCGCACGGCGCTTGAATGAGCGCACCCGGCGCTCCATGTACCGCTGCTTGTCGCGGGCGGCCTCGGCGTCGGGGTCGTAGCGGGTGAGGTTCGTGGCCGTCGACGTGCCGCCCGGGATGTACGGCACGAGGAAGCAGCGGCAGTTGGGGTGTTGCCAGCCTGCGGCGCGCGCCTCGTCGACAGTGCCGTCGACGTGCACGGTGACCGCCCCGTCGCCGAGCATCGACGGCATCCGGTAGTCGCCAGCCGGTGTGCCGTCAGTGCTGAGGGTCTTCCCGGCCCAGGCACCGCAGTGCGAGCAGGCGGTGTGCCCGATGACGACCTGCGTCAGGTTGATGCCGGCCTGCTGTGACTGCCAGACGGTGGCGTCGGTGTAGGCGCGTGTGACGGCGGTTCGGGTGGCCATCTCCGCGTAGGTGCCGATGCGCCACCGTCGCCCGGTAATGTCGGTGAATCCGGTGACGCCCTGGTCGAGGAAGCGACGCACGGCCAGCCGCCGCGCGGACTCTTTCACCTCGGCGTTCATGAGCGGGCCAGTGACAGTGTCGGCGATGGTGCGCTGGTAGACGTCGCCGGCGGGGCCGAGCCACCGTCCGAGCTGGTCGACCGGGTAGCGGAGGATGCGGGAGCGCACCTGATCGAATGCGTTGGTCAGGTCGGCTTGCACGGCGGCGACCGCGTGCTGCATGGCCGTGGTGGTCGGCACGGTCTTCGAGTGGATGACCTTCGCGGCGCCGAGTGTTGCTGCGGCTGCGATGGTGCCGTGCTCGGCTGCGATCGTGATCACCTGGGCGGGCAGGTCTGCGGGTAGCTGTGCGACGAGCCGCTGCGTGTAGTCGCGCAGTTCGGCGATGATGCGTGCACGGTCGGCCTGCGTCCACGTGTTGCGGCCTGCGCGGAGCTTCTTGGCGACCTGCTTGAGCAGGCGCAGCTCGAGGCGGTTGTACACGTCGGCGATGTCCGCGCCGAGCTGCTCGATCAGGTCGGCAGGGTCGGAGCCTGCGGGCGGCACGTACAGGGGCATGGGTTAGGCCAGTTCGTATGTCTTGGCGAAGATGTCCGGCTTGCACGGGTAGAACTCGCCATTCACTCCACGGATTACTGCATCTCCGTGCGAGTACAGTCCCGTTGGATCTCTGGTCTCTGCGCGCATGACACCCTCAAGAGTGGGGATCTCGAGCGCAACGTAGACGTCGGTGGGGTCGCTCGCTTTCGACTCTCGGAGAACACGACCACCGCACCATCGAGCAACGTCATCGACGTTGTCTCGTTTCAAGATCATGGCCTCGATCTCGACGGGTCGTTTACGGTACTTCGTCGCTAGCGTCATCATCTGCTCCGTTCTCGTCGGGGTCGTAGCGTCCGAAAGTGCCCGGGTCTGCGGGTGCTTCCGCGGCGAGCCGATCCATCTCTGCACCCACCTGCTCGTCTGTCCAGTCCGGGTTGGCCATGCGCACACCGGTCTCGCGTGACATCACCTCGGCGGAGCGCAGGAAGCTGATCTGCTGTGCCACCTGCGTCGGGTCAGGGGTGGCCTGCTGCGTGAACTCGACGCTCGGCGGGGCGATTGGTTGACCGCCCTTGCCCGGGTAGACGGCGGCGTCGACCTCCATGAGTGCCTGTGATAGCGAGGCGAGTCCGGCCTGCCAGTTGAGGCCTTTGCGGTCGCGGGTGCGCTCGGACTGGCTGCGCCGGTCGGTGACCTCCGTGGCCGTTTGTGCCGAGCTTGAGTACTGGTCGAGGTCGGAGAGGCTGAAGCCGGCGGCGAGGATGATCTGCGCGCTGATCGCGGACGCCGTGTCGGCGTGGTCCTGCGTGCGAATCAGGAACTGCTCTGCTCTGATCGCGTTGTCGCCGATCATGTTCGGCGGGAGGTTCAGCGTCTGGTAGATCTCACGGTCGGGGTCGAACTGGCCGGTGCGGTCGAGGGTGCCCTCGGGCACCATGAGGCGTGCCTTTGCGAGACGAATATCCCGCATCCACGACGACCAGGTTTCGTCGAGTGCGTCGAGCATCCCGTCGATGCCTTCGAAATCGGAGCGGCCGAGATCCTTGAGCACGCCGTCGCGGCGCCAGTCTTTCGCCGACGCATTCGGGATGAACACGGCGGTGAGCTTCTGCGTGCCGGTCGGGATGGCAGGCTGCCCGCCAACCTCCAGTGTGGTGAGATCGGCGAGCGGCGCGGTGGCCGTGTGCTCGGTGAGCGGCACCATGCGGCCGAGGTTCGTGGCTGTGCCCTCGTACAGGCCGTGCAGGATGTAGCCGGGCACGTGCTGCTCAAGGTGCCGGTACACGGTCGCGCTGTTGTCGACCGGGTACTCGGTCCACATGGTGAGCGCTGCGAGACGCCCGGCCCGGTGCTCGGGGATGACGAGGTCCGCGCCGGCCGCCTGCACCCAGGGGGTGTCTGCGATGCCGCGATCCCATGCGATGGTGAACGCGGTGCCGCCGAGCGCGGCGCCGATCTCTGCGCCGTCGAGGAGCGCTGCACGGAACTGCGGCTGGTTGACGATCTCGTCGAGACGTGCGCCTGCCCGGCCGTCGTTGTCGTCGACCAGGTTGATCGACGGCGGTGTTGCGAGCAGCAGCTCGGCGGAGAGCCGCGCGAGATTCCCTGCGAGGGGCGCGTGCAGGCGGGTGCGGTGCTCGCCCGGGGCGACGGGTCGGCCGACGAAGAAGTTCACCAGCGACGACAGGATGCCACCCTGACGGGTGCGGCCTGCGGGGCGCGTGTGCCCTGTGTAGAGTTCGGCGAGCTTCTCCATGTCGCCGCGGTACCAGGCGTCCCAGACGGTGTAGCGCTGGTACGCCTGATCGTAGGGTTTGGGTGGCCAGAGGGTGTCTTGCTGCGGGAGCATATGCCCTCCTTGGTATGTGTGTTCAGTGGATGCCGATGGCGTGCTGCCACAGGTGCTTGGTGGAGCGGACGACGTAGCGGCCGCCGTCCATGGAGTGGTCGGCAACCTTGAGCGGCTTGTCGAGGCCCTTCTCGGTGGCTTTGGGGTCCCACGAGTAGGCGGGGGCCTCTTTGATCCAGCCCTTGCACCGGTCGGTGACGATCATTCGGTCGAGGGCGAGCAGTGAGGCGACGTCGGCGAGGCCGTCGTTCACGTCGTTGTCGGCCGGCCATGTGCGCACGCCGTCTTTCCACAGCTGCTCAGAGAACGATGCGGCGGAGGGGTCGAGGAAGATGTGCTCGGGTTCGAGCACGCTGCCGTCCGGGTGATGCAGGCCTGACAGCCACGCCCGGAACCGCTCTGACAGTTCGACGTCGGTGAGGCGCACGTCGGTGACGCGGGAGTCGTACCGCCATTCGTCGATGAGCACGAGGCGCGGCTGTGGTTCGGCGGTGAGGCCGAGGGCGATACCGACGGTGGCGTTCGTGGTGCCGTAGTCCATGCCGACGCCGAACACGCGGTGCAGGGGCGGCAGATCCTCCCAACGGATGACGTGCCGGTCGGGGTCCCACATGGGGTAGATGGCACCCTCGGCGGCGACCCATTCGGATTCGATCATGCGCCGGTACCAGAGGCCGGTGTACTGCTTCTTGAGCTCGGCGATGTACTCGGGGTTGTTCTCGACGAGCCAGGTGTTGTCGTCGAGGAGGAACGTGACTCGGTAGAGGTTGAGGACGTCGTCGCCGGCTGGTTTCTCGTGGGCGATGCCGTGCTTGTCGACCCACAGGCGTGCACGCTCGAGGTATTTCTTGAGCAGCCAGTGCTCGGGCCCCTCGGGGTTGCAGGTGAGGAAGAGTCTGGCGCCTGGTACGGACAGGCGCGAGATGAGCATCTGGAATGCGGACTCGGGGACGACGGCCGCCTCGTCGAGGAGCGCGCCGGCCAATGTGAGGCCTTGGATCTTCTCTCGTGAGCTCTCGTCGTTGAAGCCAACGACCAAACAGTCGCGGCCGAAGATCGATACCCGGCCGGTTGCTCGGGTGTAGACGACGCGTTCGGGGCCGAAGATTTCCTGCAGCGGCAGGATGAGGTTGTTGGCGATGGTGCGTTCGGTGCGGCCGCCGATGAGCAGCAGCCCGGCAGGGCCGTGCACGCAGTAGCTGGCCCACATGAGCAGTTCGCCGATGGTCTTGCCTGAACGGACGGCCCCGTCGAAGGCGACGATCCTGGCCCATTCGGGGATGTGTACGGCGCGTGCTGCTTTGCCTTCGAGCGGTGTGGGTTGCACGGCTGCCCCCTCACTTGATGATGGGCACTCCGAGGCTGTCGAGGTAGGTGTCGAAGGCTGGCTTGTTGAGGTCGGTGCGCTGGTCGATCTTCTCGAGGTCGAGGCTCTTGGACACGGCGATGCCGATGGAAGTCATGATGTTGCGTTGCACGTCGGCGGGCGGCCGGGGGAGTGTGTGCTCCCGGTAGATGTTGTCCTTGCCACCGAAGGAGAACACGGTGGTCTTGGCGAACAGTTGGCCACGGAGCTGTTCGGCGTCGTGCAGGAGTTTCAGTTTGAGCTGGGCGCGCAGTGCTGCGGCGTCGGCCTGCTTGGCTTGGGTGGCGGCTTTGGTCTGTGAGCGTGACGCCCATTCGAGGCCGAGGCGTTTGGCGAACTTCGAGATCGTGGCGCGTGAGAAGCCGAGGTGTTCGGCGATCTTCGCGAGCGAGAGGCCTTCGGCGTGGAGGGTATGTAGTTTGCGAGCGTCGTCGTCGGTGAAGCGGTGTTGCGGCATGGTGCACCTCCCGCGGGCCTGCCGCGCTACCGGTGTCGATGGAAGTGTGAGCCCCGCCTGCCGGGTGTTCCAGAAATGGTGATTTCTACCGGCGGGCGGGGCTTGTCAGACGTAAGGCGTCATTCATGAACGATCGCAGTGTGTGCGGCCGCTCGACGGTGGCACACTGATCTACGATCTGAAACGATTGTCCAGCACGTCCAGGTGGTTCGCCAAAGGTTCAACCAACCCTTGTCGCACGCTCCGTAGCGGTCAGCCGTGTGGCCGTCTTCGCCCGCTCCACGTCGAGCAGGTCGGGGAGGTTCAGCCAGAGCTTCCGGCCCGGCCGCCATGTGCGGATGCTGCCCTCAGCCACCCACGCGTAGATGGTGGCACGGCTGCGTCCAACGCGCGCTGGGGCGTCGGTAGCGAGGATCCAGTCAGACGTTGTCTGGTTCATCTGTCTCTTCCGCACTTGGTAGAAGATCCTCTTGGGAAACTGCCAGCAAGGAGACGCCGTCGTAGAGTCCCAACCGTTTCAGGTCTGAGATGAATCGTTCTGCGCTGGCAAAATCAACATCATTCTGAACAAAGACGCGAACACCACCCTTGCTGTTGACCAGAACGTCGACTGACTGTTCTGAATCCGCCATGGCTTTTCTCATGAACTGAGCTGCTTCGTGAGCCCTCACTTGTCTCGAAGAATAGTTGAGGCGGTTATCTTTCGCGACCCTCGGTCTAGCCAAGGACCTGACTTGTAGCAGAATCTCGTCAACCTTGTCGTCTAACGACCTTGGGTGGGTCAATTCGGTTTCAATCGCCAATTCAGAGATTGCGTGTGTTACCTGGTTGAGGAAGTCTGACGAAGTTCGCTCGAACGATTGCTGAAGAAGAGTCTCTCGAATTGGAGCATCCGCTTGACCATTAACGGCAAGAACCAGCTTCCAAAGATCACCATCAGTAGACAGATCAGTAAGCTGAAGATTTGAGAGCGGTCCTTTGTACTGCGCTTTAGAAAGATCAATGAGTACGGGGCAGACCTGCTTGTTCCCAACCTTCGAAAAAATCGCCCCAGATTCGAAGTAGAGCCATGGGTTGAGCTGATTCTCTTGCGTAATGAAAGTGATTCCGAGTTTGGAGTCCTCAAGTGCGGCAGAGATTGTGCTAAACCAAGGCGCACCTTTTTCTATCTCTGTCGAAATGAATGCACCGTCACATTCTTGGATCACATTTGGCAGCCACGCCTCGAAAGCTTCTGCAACAGTGTGGCTCAGAGTACCTGACCAGCTGAGGAAAATCTTCACCTCACAGAGTCTAGTGCCTCGCGTGCTCGTCGATAACCAACCGTGCATCCCAAGCCACCATCTCGGGCGTCTCCAAATGCCCGCACACGGTGCACACGACCCTGATGTCGTCGCCTGCATACTGTGGCGGCTGCCACTCCAGGGCGAGCCGCTGGCACTGCCGGCAGCGCACGTACACGACCTTGTGTGGCTTCTCCTCGGTCGGCCAGTTGCGTGCCGCTGACTCGACTTCCTGCCACAGGCACCTGCACAGCCACTGGCCTTGCAGGTCGGCTGCGGCGTCGCGCAGGTCATCCCAGGGCTGCAGCCGGTTGAGCAGGTCATCGATCGTGTGGGCCGCCACCCAGGTTGCCGGGATCGGCAGGGGTGCCTCTGCTCGTTTGGTGCGGCCGCCCTGCTCGGTGGTGATGTGGCCGGCGGCGTACAGCCAGGGGACGAGGGTGCGGGCGGTGTCGATGGCTCGTTCGAGGCGGGCGTATTGGCGGGGTGTGAGGTGGCCGACCATTTCGGTGGGGTCGACGGCCGTGTATGTGTCCTGGGTCATCGTCTGGTCACTTTCCTGTCGTAGTTGGAGGGCAGCCCGAGCGTGCGGCGTGTGTCGCATACGGACTGTGGTGTGATGCCGAGCTTGTCGGCGATCTCCTGATCATTGAGCCCTTCGCCGTGCAGCTCGGTGATCTGCTGCCTGCGGTGTTGGTATGGGCTGTTCGGCTTCAGTCCAAGCCTGCGACGCAGCCTGCGCGCGTGGTCGAGGGTGAGTCCGAGGCGTGCACTGATCTGTGCGTCGGTGCACCCGTGCCGGTGGAGGTCTTCGAGGTCGTCGAAGAGCGGGTCGCCGTCTGGTACTGGTTTGTGCCGGTACCCGTCGGGGATGGTGACGCCGGGGTCGCCGGGGCGCGGCTGGTGTGTGCTGCTGGGTGTGCGTTTGGGCTGTGTGGCGCGCTCGGCGAGCTGCTCGAGCAGGTGGTGCACTTGGCAGCCTTTGCGGTCAGCGATGGCGCGCAGTGTGCGGTACAGGGCGGGCTCGAGTTTCACGGGCACGGTGATGCGGCTGTCTAAAACGGACATGATGCTAGCTCTCTTTCGCTCTCTGCGGTCTCGAATAGGTCTGGCTGGTGTGATGACACACGCTCGGGCTGTGCGGGCGTCCTGCGGGCTGTGGCGGCCGCTGGCAGCCGGCTGGGGAAACGTCCGCCGCAACGGTGCTCGGGGAGCACGACGGGTCGGCTGGCGGCGTCCTCCTGGTCGTGCTGTGACCAGTAGAGCTCCGAGCGCAGGTCGAGGCAGTGCTCGCCGAACCGCCACGCCCACGCCCAGGTGGGGCGGCCGGCGAGCACACACGCGGTCTCCTCCGGCAGGCTGATCGGTGTCGGGTCGACCATGTGCGGGCCGGTGATCACGGTCGGCAGGGACTCCTCGGTGTCGACGTCGAGCACGACCATGCGGCAGCGGGGGCAGCGCGACCAGGTGACATGCTGGGCGGTCATGAGCGCACCTGCTTGTCTTCGGCTCGACGGCGTGCGAGCTCGGCCCGGTACAGGTCGACGGCTTCGGTGTCGTCGCGTTCGCGGGCGACCTTGATCATGCCGCGCAGCCCCGAGGTCGGGAAGGTCTCGCGATCGCGCAGCAAGGCCTCGGCTTTCGAGATCCAGTCGGCGATCATGAGCGTGCCCGCCGGTCTGCGTAGGCGATCGCCTCGGCGAACGTCGGGAAGGAGCGGTACACCCACAGGATCGGAAAGGGCACAGGGCTGAGCACCAGCCATCGCGGCCGGCCATAGGTGGAGTGCGGGCTGGCTCGACGCACCCGCCAGCGGCATGGCTCCTGCGCGCGTTCGGATCGGGCGAACGTTCGTGGCTCGTTCGCTGTCGGGGGCGCAGTGCTTAGTAGTGCCGTGTTTTCCTGTTGAGCAGTCTCCTGCGCGCGCGTAGTAGTTAAGTTAATGTGCGCGCGTGTGGTGTCTACATGTTGCAGAAACTGGGCACTACTGGGCACTGATGCCCTTGCATCGGCTTGTTTGTGCGGATCGGGGGAGTGTCTAGTTTGCTGGAAACTGGGCACTAACTGGGCACTGTCGCTGGAAACTGGGCACTGCTTACTATCGTCTGATGAGTGCCTAGTTTGGGGTGACAGTGCCCAGTTTGAGTGCCCAGTTTCGTGGCCCTGGTTGGCGACGAATCTGGTGCGGATGCAGTGCCCGCCGATGTGCTGGTAGATCGCTGTGATGGTCATGGTGGTGGCTCCGTTCACTTGTTCCAGTACTCGCCGTCGATGATGCTGTCGCCGTCGAGGAGTGTGAGGTTGGTGAAGTAGTGACGCCCGTTGCTGCGTGCTTCGCCGAGCTCGGGGAGTTTCTGTTTGAGGGCACGGCCGAATGCGGTGACGTTGAGTTCGTGTTCGCCGTTGGTGGCGCACCAGGTGATGTAGTCGGCGCGGATCTCTGATTTGAGGACGCGTGCGGGGTCGCCTCCGCCGGTGTGGATGCGTTCGGCGGCGTACCTGCCGAGGTGGTCTTCTTCCTGCTTGTACTCCTGTGTGGCGGCGCGTACGGCGTCGGGTTCGTCGAGGCCGTGTGCGAGGTAGTCGACGGCTCCTTGGACGATCCAGGCGAGGATGCCGGCGCCTTCGTGCTCGATGAGGCGTTCTTGGAGGTTCTCGACGCGCTGTTCGGGGGTGACGGTGTGTACGAAGGGGATGAGGCGCAGGCGCCGCCAGAAGGAGTCTCCGCCGGTTTCGACTTTGGGCTGCGAGTTGCCCATGAGCCAGAGCGTGTGTGACGGGGTGAAGGTGAAGAAGTCTTGTCGCATGAACCGTGCGGTGATTTTGTCGCCGCCGGTGAGCATCTTGACCTTGGCCTCGTCGAATCTGGTGCCTTCGTTGATTTCTGAGGCGACGGCCATGCGCCGGCCTTGCAGGTTGGCGAGTTCGGTTTCGTGGCGGTCTCGGCCTGCGAGGAGGAAGTTGGGTGGTGTTTCGGTGGCGTATTCGCCGAGGATGCTGGTGATGGTTTCGAGGAACACGGTTTTGCCGTTGCCGCCTGATCCGTGGAGGAAGGGGAGGATGTTCTCGAGCACTTCTCCGATCGCGGACAGCCCGGTGAGGCGCTGCACGTAGGTGATCATTTGCTGGTCGCCTTCGAAGGTCTGCTCGAGGAATGTCGACCAGAGTGGCGTGGGCTGCCCGTCGTCCATGCTGACGCGGGTCTGCTTGGAGTGGAACAAAGTCGGCAGGGGTTCGATGTGTGCGCCGGTGCGCAGGTCGATGGCGCCGTCGGGCGTGTTGAGCTGGTAGGGCTGCCGGTCGAATCGGTCGGCTGCGACGCGCATGTCGGGCATGGTTTTGAGGATGGCGACGGCGTTGGAGAGTGATCGTGCGCTGAGGGATTTGAGCCGGTGGGCGTGGGTTTGTTTGTCGACGTCGGGGAGCCGGTCGGCGATGTCGAGGGCGGCTTGGATGGCTGCTGCCTGGTCGGGCTGCCATTGCCAGCGGGTGTTCTCCCAGGTGGCCCATTTGCCTGCGTCGGGGATGTATTTGAGTGTGGTGGAGTGTTCTTGTGCGGCGAGGCGCGCGTTGCCGGTGTCGGTGAGGTCGTCGTCTTCGCCGGTGGTGGTTGCGGGTGCGGGTGCTGCGCTGGCGGTGGTGCGGCCGCCTTGTACGACGGAGAGTGCGGGGCGCTCGGCCGGTTCGGTGATCATTTTCGCGGGCTCACGAAAATGATCGGTGGGCAGTGTTCCGGGATTTCCGGATGACTGGACGGCGTCGGCAATGGTCAAGGATTCCTTGCCAGTTGCAGCGCTCGCGCTCGCGGTGGCCCGTGGTGTGAGTTCGCGGGGTGCTCGTTTGCCGTACCCGTCGGCGTGGAGGGTGCGTGCTGCGGCGGAGTGGTCGCCGCCGTGCTGCAGGAGCGCGTAGGCGCCGAACTTGGTGTAGGGCTTCTCTGCCTCGAACTCGGTGGAGGTGGAGAAGACGTAGAGGCGGTCGCGGTCGTCGGCGTGTCCGGTGGTGGCGGAGATGCCTTCGTCTTTGCCGGGGCGCCGCCAGTAGCGTGTGCGGCCGCGGGTGCCGAGGAGTGTCCAGCCTGCGGGGGTGAGGATGTCTGCCCAGTCGGTGCGCTGTTCGTAGTCGTCGCCGGGTTTCAGGTCGCCGGGCTGGTCGTTGCTTGGTGTGGTGGTGCCGCCGAAGTCGGCGTCCCAGATGCTGGCTGTCTGGGTGGAGTCCCAGGGTTCTTCCTCGGGGGTCTTGTCGAGGGCGAGGTTGAACACGAGGTGCAGTTGGTCGCGCTGCGCCATGGTGATGGTGGTGATGGTGTCGGGGCCGCCGAGGAGGCGCACGTATGGGCGTCCGGTGGGGTGCACTGTGCCGGCGGAGGGGGCGAGGACGACGAAGCCGCCTTCGCCGCGGGTCTCGGCCAACGTTTCGCGGTTGTCCGCGCGGGCGATCTTCTCGTTGCCGGGCACGGGAGCGTCGCTGATGCGGTAGAAGAGGTGCAGGCCGCCGGAGGGTGACTGTTCGGACCAGCCTTGGAGGATCTGCTGGTAGAGCCCGGTGAGTTCGGCGCCGTCGAGCAGTTCGAGGAGGGCGGGCATGTCTGGCATGGCGCGGCCCTCGATCTCGAGCAGTTCGATGCCGCCGGAGATGGCGCCGGTAATCATGCCGACGCCGAGTGGGGTGTTGTCGGGGAACCAGTCGCGGATTTGCTGCTCGGTGGCGCGCTCGCGGGTGTATGACTTCCAGGCGAGGGCGGGTGATTTCGACCCGTCTGCTTTGACGGGGACGACGGATGCGCCGGCGGCGTGGAGTTGGAGGGCGGCGTCTATGATTGTGCTCATTTGGTGGCCTTAGACGAGGGGGACGGTGTGGACGTATCGAACTGGATTAACGTGGGGCTATTGGGGGTTGCCGCGATTTCGGCATGGGTCGCTATCTGGGCACAGCGAGATGCAGTGAAGTCGAAAGATGAAGCAGCAGTGCAGGCGAATCGAGCCCTCAAAGCAGCAGAAGCCAGTGCGACTTCGCAGGAGCGCAGCGCAACAGCACTTGAGGAGCAAGCCGATTTGATGAAACAAGCTGCCAAAAAGCCGACTTGGGATATTCGGAAGATTGCCAAGCACAGATGGTCAGCCACGAATTCATCTGAAACCACCGTCCGCGATGTGCATATTCGACATGAACTTGACGATGAAGGTGCCGTCACTATCTCGGACGCAGGCAGTGATGGCTGCATCGATAGAGTGCTGCCTGGACGAGCTTTTTCGATCAGTTTCGGCGGAAGAGTCGTCGACCCACCTTCAGCGGATATCAGTGTGGTTTGGAACGATGTGGACGATCGAGCACAGTCACAGCCGACCACGCTGATGTAGTTCTTTTTCATGTGCCCCTGCCGCAGACTCGACTGCGGGTGTATGCCGTTCCAGGGGCGGCCTGCATGCGCTGCAGGCGGGCGGTGTTACTCAGCTGATGCGCAGTCTTCGCAGACCGGTGCACCGGAGTAGGCCATGTTGTCTTGGCCGATGGCGTTGATGTCGCGTCCGCAGTATCGGCACCTCATGGTCAGGATGGCCTTCCGACGAACACGGGGGCGGTCACGCGTGCTTTGAGCTCTTCGACGATCTGGCCCCACAGCTGGTCGAGGACACGGTCGGTGCCGATGAGCTTCACGCCGAGGCGCAGCTGCCCGTCGCGCAGCCGGTACCGGAACCGTGCAGTGACGGCCACCTTGGTGACCTTGCCTTTCAGCTCGGTCACGCCCTCGAACGGCTGCAGCGCCAGGGTGAGTTCGCGGGGGATGACGAGCTCGCCGCGCTGCCCCGCTTTGGCCTTGATGGTCTCCGAGTAGCCGACACGCGTCTCACCTGAGTCGAGCCGGTTGGACGAGGAGAACTCGACGTCGTTGGTGGCCTGCAGTGACTGGGCGATCTCAAGCACGTCGCCGGCTGCGGGTGCGACGATGTCGTCGACGTGGTCTTCGATGAACTCGGCGAACTCCTGCTGGTCGAGCAGGCTGCCGCTGATGTTGGTCCAGTCGGTCCATGCCTGCGTGGCTCGCAGGTCGAGGATGCCGCGGAATGTCTCCGCACCGAAGCGGTCTTCGCTGGCGAGGAAGTCGTTGCCTTCGGCGCCGTCGATGATGGCGGTGATCTTCGTGTCGAGCTTGGACGCGAAGATTTCTGAGCCGGTGGAGTTGGCGTGCTTTTCGACGAAGGCGATCAGCGAGTCGAGGTTCTCGATCTGTCGGGCACCTGTGCGGCGGTCGCGGCGCAGCGGTTCGGGGTTGGTGTGCTCGATGTGCACCTTGCCGTCTGCGTCGGTGATGGCGTAGTCCGTGTCGGGTGTCAGCTCGACGGGCTTGGCGGCGATGCGTGCGAGCTCGGCGACGGTCTTCACTTCGGTGTCGATGTCGGAGAGTGTGAGGTCGCTGAAGATGGTCTGGTCGGTCATGGTCAGTTCTCCTTCTTGTCGAGTCCGAGCAGCTCGAACTCTGGCTGGGTGGGGTCGGACTTGGTGAGCCCGCCGTTGGGTGTGGGGAAGAGGATCGAGGGCTTGGCTTCGATCTCAGGGCGCTTGGAGCGCACCTGATCGGACACGACGAGAGTGTCCGTGTCTCCCTCGAACGGGGCGACGGTGAGCGTGAGCGTCAGCGTGCCTTTCTTGCCGGTGGCGACGACGTCGGTGACGAGCTCGGCGAAGCGGGTGTTGAGCTTCTCGTGCAGGACTGGTCGTGCGCCGAGCAGCGTGCTGAATGGTGCCGCCGTCTCTGTCTTGTTAGTGGTTTCGGTCATGATCTGTTGCTCCGTTTCTTGCTGTGGTTGGTGGTGGTGAAGTGGCCACTTCGTGGGGCTGGCAGGAGTCGAACCTGCGGCCGGCTTGAGAGGGGAGTTGTGTGCCGGCTGCCGTGCTACAGCCCCGTGTGGGCGGCGGCAGGGGGGGGGGTACCGCCGCCCGGTCTGTTAGGCGACCTGCAAGCCGTGGGCTGCTGCGACCTGCCGGACGGTTGCCTCGTCCACGCCGGTGGCGCGGGTGAGAGTGTCGAGCGGCGTTCCGAACTGCAGGAGGGGCAGCACCTTGGCGACGACGGCCTGGTCAACCGCGGGCGCTGCAGGCTGCGGAGCCTGCTGGATCGGCGTCTGCACTGGCTGGGGTGCCTGCTGTGCCGCCGGCACCTGCTGGGGTGGCTGTGCGGCAGGCTGCTGCACGTAGCCCTGCTGGACGGGCTGCGCAGCGGCCTGTGCGAGTGCCTGGTCGATGCCAGCCGGTGCACCCTTGACCAGCGTGTACGTGTAGTCCTTCTGCGTGAACGTGCCGGTCTTGCCCTGCACCTGCTTCTCGCCGACGAACGTGGCCGTCATGACCGTGCCGGGCACGAGGATCTCGGACGCCTTGTGTGCGCCTGACGCCTGGATGGCTGCGGCGAGCGCCTGCTTCTTCGCTCCCCAGGCGTTGATGTAGAGGGCGCGGATGCCGTCGTCGTCCGGGTCGTCGTGCTCGGTGGTCTGGATCTGGATGACGAACTGCATCTTCGGGTCACCGGAGGGGAACACGGCGGGCTGGTTGGTGCCGTATTCGGTCTGCTGCCGGTAGTCGACGGTGGTGATGGTGCCGGTCACTGTGGTGCCGGGTGCACTGTACTTGTCGAAGGGGGACTTGCCGCTGCCGGCGAATGCTTTGTCGAGGTCTTCGAAGTTGACCATGATGTGTTGCTCCTTAATGTTGTGGTGGTGATCAGGCGAGTGCCCGGTCGATTCGTTGGGTCTTGGTGCCCCTGTTGCGTTGCTCTGTCTTGCACCAGGGGCAGAATGGGTTGTCGCACGGGTCGTATGCGGTGAGCGCCGCGTCTTTCCCGACGACCTGGATGAGCTGGGCGAGCATGTTCAGCCGGCCGAGCGCGTCGAGGGCGACCTGCTCGTCGTAGGGCTCCGTCCAGAGGAACCGTTTGGACCATTCGGCTTCCCTGGGGAGGAAGCAGATGGCGACGGCCTGCACGGGGTATCCGCGGCGCGCCCACCCTCGCCCGTACAGGTGTGCTTGGGTGCGGTACTGGCGGGACGGCCCGTGCGTGCGGTACTTCGACAGGGTCGAGTTGCCGACGATCTTGTGGTCGAGGACGGTGCCGGTGAACGTGTCGAAGAGATCCGTGCTGCCGGTGATGTGTGTGTCGCCGAGTTCTCCGACGTCGACGCGGTCTTCGCAGATCCACCGGATGACCGGGTCGTAGTGCTGGTTGTCTGCGTTGAACCATTCTTCGAGTTGCGAGTGCATGGCTGTGCCGAGTGCGGGCTTCCAGGGGATGCGGCTGTCGGCTGGTTCGTCGTCGCCTGCGATCTTGTGGATGAGGCGGCGCTCGCAGTCGATGCCGATCTCGGACGGGCCGATGCGTTTCTGCAGCGATCTCGGGTGTGCGGCGATGGATTCTTCGATGACTTGCACGTAGTCGGCGAGGACGTCCCGTGTGTCGCTCATGATGCGTGCTCCTGCCTGACCATGCGCGCCCACCATTCGGCGTCGTCGTCGATCGTGTAGACCATGTTGGCGATGCCCTCGGCGAGCTCGGAGGCGGTCTTGGTGTCGAGGATGTGAATGCGCCCGTCGATGGTGACGCGCACCTCGCCCCTGGTGGTGCGCCCGACCTTGATCTGCGCGGCCATCAGAAATCACCCTCGTCCCATGCCGTGCGGAAGTCGGGCCACTCGGAGATCGCGGTGGTGGCTTCCTCGTGGCTGATCTGGCCGCCGCGCACGAGTGAGCACAGTTCCTCGAGTGCATCGTTGATTGTGTCGCCCACGAGATCGCTGACTCGTGATCTGATGCGCTCGGGTCGAGTCGGGTTCTGGATGAACATCGTGTGACTGTGCCGAGTCTCAGACTGTTCGAGCGTGGCGTTCATATGCTCGTCGGCCTCACGTCGGGTCGACACCGTGACACCACAGTCCTTGCACCGGGCGTAGTCCATGCCGGGCTTCTGGTCGAATCTGTTGCTCATGCTGCTGGTGTCCTGTCTCCGGTGTGTGACAGCCGGAAGATGTTGGCCGGTCGCTGGTGCATGCCCTGCGTGGCCTCGGTGAGCACCTCGGCCAACTTGGCGGCCTCGGCGACGGGGATGAGGAGCACCCGGTCGCGGATGGCACCGCCCTCGACGACGGGTGTGCGCACCCGCAACGTCTGGGCGACTCCCGGCACGTCGAGGTCGGCGAGCACGGCTGCGGAGCGGAAACGAATGTGCGAGGCAGGCATGGTCACATCTCCTTCTCGAGGCGTTCAATGAGCTGCTGTGTCTTGGCTTCTTGGATGACGTTGAGGATCGCGGTCTTCAGCTGTTTGGCTGTTCGGCGTGATTCGGCGGCGTGCACGCGCTGGTGCATCTCTTCGACGATTGCCCGGAACCGCTTGGGCTCACCGAGCGGGTCTTGGTGGCGGCGGGCGAAGCTGTAGGCGCGGCGCAGGCGACGCCATTTCTGGGCGCCCATCACTTCACCTCGTCGATGCGGATGGCCGGCGCCGACTGCGTCTGGAACGCCTCGAGCGCGGCAGGGGCGAACTGCGCCTTCACAAGGGCAGTGGAGAGCTTCGCCTCGTAGAGCTGCGGGAACTCGCCCGCCGGGTAGGCGCTGGCCAGCTTCTTCGCGTCGATGCGGTGGGCGCCCTGCTGGATGCGCACCTTGAAGCCGGGCAGCAGGTCGGTGCGGGGTTCGCTGATGTGCTGCAGGAGCACTTCGTCGATCTGCTCGATGCGTTCCTTGCGCTCGGCGATCTCGTTGGCCAAGTCGAGGCGTTCGATCGCGAGGGCGCGCAGCTGCTCGTCCGTGGTCTGGGTGGTGGTGTTCTCGGTCATGCTGGTGTGCTCCGTTTCAGATGAGGTTGAGGATGGTGAGGAAAGTGGCCAGGGTGAGGGTCACGTACTGGTCGGCTGGCTGGCCTTTGCCGCGGCGCTTGTGCACCACGACCCCGCCGAGCACGTCCGGGAAGCGCTTGTCAGCGTTGCCCGCTTCGGCGTCCGCCTGGGCGACCCAGTCGGCGAGCTCCATGCGCTGATGGTTCTTCGCCTCGATGACGATCCGCCCGCCAGGTGTGGGCAGGTGCAGGTCGCCGTCATCGGCGGTGCCCTTGAGTGCCCGGCGTTCGACCGGCTGCCCGACCACGTCGGACAGGTAGCCTGCGAGCGCCGTCTCGAACGCGGTGCCCTTCTGCTTGCTGCGGCTCATGCTGCCCGCCTCCCGTGGTCGCGGGCCGGCTCGAGCACGGCGTCGGGGTCGGCTTCGGCTCGCCATTCGTCGACCATCTGGGTGATGGAACCGGCGATGGCCAGGCCGATGAGGATGATCGCCGCAGCGCCGAGCACCGCCCACACCCAGCCGGGCACGGTGACGAGCGCGGCAGAGAATGCGATCACGGTCAGGAGGGTGAGTAGCCAGACGGTGCAGATCATGTGGAAGCGGGTCATGTCAGATCACCGCCTTGAGGAGTCGGTGCAGCTCGGTGGACTCTGCGCGGCGGCGTGCCCCGGAGTCGGCGACGGGCGTCTCGTGCAGCAGTTCGAAGATCGCTTCGAGGTCGTCGTGGGTGATGACCCGGTTGCGCTCGCTCACCTTGGTGTGTGGCCATGCGCCGGAGTAGATGCGTTTGCGCACCAGGTCGCGGGGGACGCGCAGGATCTCCGCGACCTCGTCGAGGGTGTAGACGGCCGGGCGGTCGCCGGTAGGATTGGTGTCAGGCATGAGAGCCTTTCCTCTCGTGTTCTTGGCCCTGCCGGGTGTGATCCGGTGGGGCCTTTCTTGTCGGTGGGGTCTATGCGGCGAGCTTCTTGAGCTCGCGCCGCTCGGCTGCGGTGAGTGCGTCGACGGCGATGACGACCTCGCCGAAGCCCAGGCCGAAGCCTTGGACGATCGAGGTCACGACGCTGATGGATGGCTCGCCGCCATTGCGCAGTTTGGAAAGGGTGCTCTCGCTGATGCCGATGGCTCCTGCGAGCGCAGAGTCTGTGCGCAGCCCGTGGAGCGCTTTGAGCCGGTCGAGCAGCCCTGGTCGGATGACTGCTGTCGCGTGGCGCTTGCTGTCAGTGGCTGGTGCTGTGATGGTCACTGTGTTCACCTCCTGTTCCTAAGTCGGAACGTTCGTTGCGGTACGAGAACACCTTAGGCACAGTGTTGGAACATGCGCAAGTCGAAAGCGAAAAAACTTTCTTGACATGCAACATTGGGTGTTGCAAACTTGGAACATGACAACGATGAAGACATGGATCAGCAAGACGATCGGGCGCGATAGCCTCCGCGACGTGAGCAAGCGCTCGGGCATCGGGCTCTCAACACTGTCGCGCCGCCTGCCAGACGACCTGACGCCCGAGCAAGTCATCTCTCTTGCACACGCCTACGACGTCCCCGCGATCGAAGGGCTCGTCGCTGCGGGCTATCTCACAGAGGCTGACGTCATTGACGTTGCTGGGCACAGCGCGTTGTCGGACGCTACCGATGCGCAGCTTGCCGAGGAGGTGCTGCGCCGCATGAAGCTCGGCGGGGAGTCAGCCCAGGTCTATGACCTGCCGATCTCGCGTGTCGGTGGCATGGATGAGGATGAGCGCAGGGCCGCGTCGCATGACCAGGGCGGGCTCGAAGAGAGCGACCTGGACTGATAGGGGGAAGCATGGGGGAGACGTACGATCCGGGCGTCGAGGCAGACCGTCTCGGCGCCCGCGTCATCGAATGGGCGCAGCCACTCCGGTGCGACGAGAACGGCCTCTATCTCGACGACTTCCGACTCATCGTGCTGCGCCCTGGCCTCGAACCGATCGCCAGACGCTCCGTGCTCGCTCACGAGGTCGAGCATGCCCGCTCGCATGACCGGCCGACCCGGCTGACGAAGCCACGCATCGAGCGCCTGGCCGACGAGCGCGCGGCAGCCAGGCTGATCGACGACGACCGCCTCGACGACCTGATGCGCACGTACCCGCGGTGTGCGGCGCGGTGGGCGGTCGATCTGCAGGTGTCCCCGCACCTGCTGACCGTGCATCTGGACGCCACAGGTAGGATGGTGCCGAATCTCACCGACGACGCGATAGGGGCATGAGCATGGGGGAATGGCGGAAAGCACCGGACGGTAAGACGCGCTGGTGGGATGGTCAGGCATGGGGTGCAGAGCTGCGCGACACGGCACCGGCTGCCCCGTCGACGCCGAGCGTGCAGCGAGCGCAGCGTGCGGTGCCCGTGCGAGTGGTGAGGCAGGGGCCGCCCGTCGGGAAGATCGTGCTCTTCGCTGTCATGCTGTTCGTGATTGGTATCGGCGTGCCGATGTGCTTCGCCGTGGCGCGTTGAAATTTCAACGAAACGCGGCTGTAGACGGTCACAGGTGATCGTCTGGTGACGCGGCGACCCGCGTAAACACTGGGGTGACACGCCCGAGTAGGCCTGCTTGGCGGGTTCAAATCCCGCCGTCACCGCCACAGGTCGAAGGCCCTGTATCCAGTGTGTTAACTGGGTGCGGGGCCTTCGCCGTCTGTTGGCCTCGGCAGAGTACAGTGCTCACATGACCGCCATCGCACCGCTGCCGCAGCACCTGCTCGGCCACCGCATCCGCCTCGACCCGCTCACAGAACAGGATCTGCCCGCCCTGCACGCGGCGATCGGACGTCCCGAGATCTTCGCAGACGGCTATGGCGGGGGAGCAGCTAACTACCACGCCGACCTGCCGAGCTTCACCGAGTGGGCGCGCGGCTATTACCCATGGCGGGTGGGGCTGCCGTTCGTCGTGCGTGTGCTCGACGGCCCTGACGACGGGCATGTCATCGGCACCAGCTCTCTGACCGACTTCGAGCTGCATAAGGAGCGCCTGCACCTCGGCTGGACGGCCTACCATCCGCACGTCTGGGGCACCTCGGTCAATGCCGAGACGAAACTGCTGCTGCTCAGCCTCGCGTTCGATCACGGTTTCGGGCGAGTGCGCATTCAGGCCGACGCCCGCAACGAGCATTCGCGGCGGGCTATCCTCAAGCTGGGCGCCACCTTCGAGGGCATCTCGCGGCGTGACCAGCCGCGTGCTGACGGCAGCTGGCGTGATGCGGCGATCTTCTCGATCGTCGCAGACGACTGGCCCCGGGTGCGTGAGGGGCTGCAGGCTCGTGTAGATGCTGCACCGGCGGAACCGATCACACTGAGCGGGCCGGCGGCGTGAGCGTGCTCAGCCCTCAGCAGCCTGCATCAGCTGCCGCACCACGACGATCGCCGACTCCATGTCGCGCTGGGTCGGAGCGAGCTGCTGTGCGGCCGGCACCTGTGAGAGCGCCGAGCCATAGTAGATGCCGTCGCTGATCAGCAGAATCGTGCGAGCAAGATCTTCGTCGTGCACCGTGTTGCGCAGCAGCGTCAGCCACCGCTGGTTGACGTCGTGAAGGGCCTGCTGCGCCGCCTCGCTGCCCTGCGCAAGACGAACGGTCGCGAGCAGAGCCCGATCGAGCGGAGTGCCGGCGTTGTTCGACGTCCGCAAGAAGTTCTCGACCGTCTCGAGCGCGGTGCCCTCCAGACTGTGCACGTCTTCGTCCATCAGTGCGTCGAGACGTTCGAGCAGGCCGCGCTCGAGGTCGCTCTTCGACGCGAAGTGGTACAGCAGCCCGCCTTTCGAGACCTCGGCGCGCTCGGCGACGGCCTCGAGCGTCGCAGCGCGCTCGCCGGAGTCGAGCAGCAGGTCGATGTATGCGTCGAGCACCCGCTCGCGGGCCGGTCTGTCACTCACGTTGATCTTCGCTCCTGTGGTCGGTCTGGTGGATGTCATACTCGACGTCCTGCGAGTCATCGGCTCGGTCGTATGCGTCGTTTCCGGTTTCGCCACCAGTGTCGTCGTCTGCTCAGCTCACTCCATTGTGCCCCTATGGCAACTATACCGTCCGTACGGTACAGTATCTCGTGTGAGGCAGCAAGAATCCCCTGAAGCAGTCAGAGAAACCGACCACCGCGCCGCAGGCAGTCTGCGGGCGGAATCGGTCGAGACGCCCCCGCTCGCGACGGCTCGAGACTGGATCGCGCTGGCGGTGCTGATGCTCCCGGTGCTGCTGGTCTCGATCGACAACACGGTGCTGAGCCTCGCGCTTCCGCACATCGCCGAGGCACTTGAGCCAGACGCCGCACAGCAGCTCTGGATCATCGACGCCTACTCGATCGTGCTCGCCGGCCTGCTCGTCACCATGGGCAGCCTGGGAGACCGCATCGGCCGTCGCCGCCTGCTGCTCATCGGGGCCGCCGGGTTCGCCGTCTTCTCTGTTGCCAGCGCATTTGCGACGACCGCGCTGGAACTGATCCTGCTGCGCGGCCTCACGGGCATCTTCGGCGCCATGCTGATGCCGTCGACCCTTGCCCTGATCCGCGGTATCTTCCGCGACCGCAATCAGCGCCGAGTCGCGATCGCCGTATGGGCAGGATGCTTCTCGGCGGGCTCTGCTGCAGGCCCGCTGGTCGGCGGCGTGGTGCTGGAGCACTTCCACTGGAACGCGATCTTCCTCATCGCACTGCCTGTGCTGCTGCCGCTGTTCATCCTGACGCCGCTGCTCGTCAGAGAGTCCCGCGACCCGCATCCGGGCCCCATCGACGTGCCCGGAATGCTCGCCTCGATCGTCGCGCTTGTCACCATCGTGCTGGGCATCAAGGAGTTCGCCGCTCAGGGCTTCGGCCTGCAGCCGATCGTCTCGATCGTGGTCGGCGTCGCCGTCGGCGCCTGGTTCGTGCGCCGCCAGCTTCGTCGCCCCGTGCCGCTGCTGGACCTCACGCTGTTCCGCAACCCGCTCTTCAGCGGCAGCATCGCGGTCAACCTGCTCAGCGTCGTCTCGATGGTCGGCTTTCTCTTCTTCGTCAGCCAGCATCTGCAGATCGTCGTCGGCCTCACCCCGCTGGCGGCCGGGGTGGTGCTGCTGCCGGGCATCGTGCTGATGATCATCGCGGGATTCGCCGTCGTGCCCCTGTCCAAGCGTGTCACGGCGCGCGTCATCATCACCGGATCGGTGCTGCTCTCGGCCACGGCCTACGTGCTCATGGCTGCGTTCGGCGCCGGATCCGCCTGGCAGATCGTCCTCATCGCCTTCGTCATTCTCGGAGTCGGCGTCGGCATGGCCGAGACGCTCTCGAACGACCTCATTCTCTCAGCCGCACCCAAAGACCGAGCCGGGGCGGCATCCGCACTCTCAGAGACGGCCTACGAAGTCGGAGCCGTGCTCGGCACGGCGCTGCTCGGCGGGCTGCTCACGGCGCACTATCGCGGCGCGCTGGTCGTGCCTGACGGCGTCGATACGGATGCCGGCGCACGCGCCCGAGAGACGCTCGCCGGCGCCGAGCAGGTCGCTGCGTCGCTGCCGAACGATCTCGGTGCGGAGCTCATGAGCATGGCCAACGCTGCGTTCGAGGGAGGCGTCGTCATGACGTCGGTCATCGGAGCGATCCTGATGGTCGCGGCGGCTGCGGCGGCCTGGTTCGTGCTGCCGAAACGCTGAGCTTCGACCACAGGCATACGACTCGATATCACCATCTAGACTGTCATTGCACGTTGGTTGCCTGAAGGCCGCTTGATGTTTCCCTTCCCGTAACCTTGCGGGCGCAGACTCAGCAATTGCAGTCGACGAATCGTATGTCGGGGGGAGTTCCCGGAGACCTCGTCGAGGCAGTTACGTATTTGGTCTCTCAGAAGGGAACCACGAAGCTCAGATGGATGCTTCCACAATCATCGTCGTCGTGCTGGTCATTGCAACGGCGCTGACATTCGACTTCACGAACGGGTTCCATGACACGGCGAACGCCATGGCCACCTCGATTGCCACGGGTGCGCTCAAGCCCAAGACCGCAGTCATCGCCGCGGGCATCCTCAACCTGATCGGCGCCTTCCTGTCGACTGAGGTCGCCAAGACGATTTCGGGCGGCATCATCAACGAGGGCGACGGCGGGGTGGTGATCGGGCCTGAGGTCATCTTCGCGGGCCTGGTCGGCGCCATCATCTGGAACATGCTGACGTGGCTGGTGGGGCTGCCCTCCAGTTCGTCGCATGCGCTCTTCGGCGGTCTCGTCGGCGCTGTGATCGTCGCGGTCGGCACCTCGGGCGTGAACTTCATCAACGTGTTCACGAAGGTGCTGCTGCCGGCGTTCGTCTCGCCGGTGGTCGCCGGCCTGGCCGCGTTCTGCGCGGTCAAGATCATTCTCGCGATCGTGCGCAAGATGGATGCGAAGAAAGTCGAGAGCGGATTCCGCCACGGTCAGACCGCGACGGCTCTGCTGGTCGCTCTCTCACACGGCACCAACGACGCGCAGAAGACGATGGGCATCATCACGCTGACGCTTATCGCAGCAGGTATGCAGCCCAGCGGCAGCGGCCCCGAGCTCTGGGTCATCGCAGCCTGTGGCCTCGCCATCGCGCTGGGCACCTACACCGGTGGCTGGCGTGTCATCCGCACGCTGGGCAAAGGCATCACCGAGATCACCACGCCGCAGGGCTTCGCCGCCGAGGCGAGTTCGGCGACCACCATCCTGGTCTCTTCCCACCTCGGTTTCGCACTGTCGACCACGCAGGTCTGCTCCGGGTCGATTCTCGGTGCCGGACTCGGACGCAAAGGCGCCAGAGTCAGCTGGGGAGTCGCCGGCCGCATGGGCATCGCCTGGCTGGTCACCTTTCCCGCAGCGGCGCTGGTGTCGGCTGCCGCGTCGGCGCTCGCTCACACCGGCCTGATCGGCACCCTCGGCGTCGCGGTGCTCGCCCTCGCGATCGTGTGGGGCATCGTCCGGCTGTCGCATCGCAACCCGGTGACCGCCGACAACGTGAACCACGAGACCGCCGGCGAGCCGGTTCCAGCTCCTGTCCCTGCTGCGTAGTCCTGAAAGGAAGAGCACACAACAATGGCTTCTCTCATCAGCTTTCTGACCGTCCTCGTCGTTGCCGTCGGGATCGCCAGCATCGTCAGCGCACTGTACGCGACTGCACTGCGCCTCTGGGAATCGGGGCAGGTCGACAGCAGCGGCAACGCGCATCTGATCGCTCGCACCGGTTCGGTGCTCTGTTTCTCGCTCTGTGTCGCCGTCGTGCTGTTCACCCTGTGGCTCATCGTGCCGCAGTTCCACTGAGCCGCACGCGACTCGTCATCACACAGACTGCGCCCGGGGCGGCCCTGCCGAACCCTGTGTCGGGCCTTTTGACCAAGGAGCAACAATGACCACCATCCTCGTCGGCATCGACGGCACCGTGCGCGGTGAACGCGCACTCGAATGGGCGCTGACGCAGGCCGAGCTCGTCGCCGACCCGCAGCTGCACCTGCTGACCGTGGTCGATCCGCATGTGCTGCGCGGCACCGGCGTCAGCGAGGCGGATGCGACGCAGGCCGCCGAGAACCTGATCGCTTCGGTGCGGCGCATCGCTGCGGAGGCGCATCCCGAGCTCGGCATCACGGCAGCGGTCACTCGCGGCGGCATCGTCGACGCGCTGGTAGACGCGGCCGACCAGAGCGATCTGATCGTGCTGGGATCGCATCACGGCGCATCATTCGGCGAAGCGGTCGGTGGGGCCAAGGGGCTGCGCGTCTCAGTGTCGACGAACGTTCCGACTGCGGTGATCCCGTCAGACTGGACTGCCGCCGGGCAGCACGAACCCGGAATCGTCGTCGGCGTGGGCCCGGACGACGTCAGCGAGAGTGCGGTCGAGTTCGCCGTCACCCAGGCGCTGGCCACGGATCAGCCGCTTGAGCTGGTCTCTGTCTGGGGTCTGCCGCCGGTGATCAGCAGGCCGGCAGAGGCCATGGGCGGGGGGCTCGCTCCGGTGGGTCGCCAGTTCCAGGAACAGCTTGACGCACGCGCCCTGCAGCTGCGCACGAGGCACGAGGATCTCGACGTCACCGGTCGCTCGATCGAAGGCGCTCCGGCGTCGCAGCTGACTGCGGCCGCGGCCGGCCGACGCATGCTGGTGCTGGGCACTCATTCGCGCACCGTGCTCGGACGCGCGCTGTTCGGCTCGGTGTCGCACGGCGTGCTGCTCGATCTTCGTGTTCCGACGGTGGTCGTGCCGAACGTCTGAGCGAGACTCTTCGCGGGGCCGGCCCGCTCAGCGAGCCTCTCGGGCCTGCCGAGCTGCTGCGACGTCGCGGGCGTTGTCGATGAGCACGTTGATGCGCTGCAGCAGGCTGCGTTCGTCGATGCCGGTCAGCAGAGCGTTCTCGAAGGTGTCGAGACCCTGCCAGGCTTCGGTCAGTCGGCGTGCACCACGTTCGGTGAGGGCGACGCGCTGCGTGCGACGGTCGTTCGGGTCTTGGTACAACGACGCGAACCCGACCTCGACCAGTGTTCGGGTGCGTGTGGCGGCTGCCGCACGGGAGATGCCGAGCTGCTCGGCGATCTCTCGAACGCTGAGCTTCTCTTTGCCCGCTGCCGCAAGAGCCATCAGCGCATAGAACTGAGTGGCCGGAAGCTGCCACTCAGCACGCAGGTAGTCATCGATCAGACGGTCGAAGAGCGAGGTCGCGTAGTGCAGGCGAAAACCCGCATCGGTGATGCGGGGCAGAGGGCCCTGGGAGTCTTCGGACTGCTGCGTCATGGTATCTGCAGTGAACCGCTTTCCCCGGCGCAAGTCAAGGACATCGTGCGGGCGTCGCGGAATGTCTGTGAAGAGTTCTCCAACACGACATATGCATTTGCGGGCATATCTCAGTGGCGGTGCGCCAGTTCCGCGAGATCGATGCCTCGCAGCCGTGCGAACTCCGCCGTCGGGCCGGTGATGAGCAAGTCAGTGCAGGCAAGGGCCGCTAGGTCGGCCGCTCCGAGCAGCGTGAGCAGAGTCTGCACCTGCTCCTTCCATGACTCCAGCTCTGCAGTCAGAGCCTCGACCCCGTCAGAGACGAGCACGTGCAGAAAGTGGCCGCTGACCCCGACGGCGCGAGCGCCCAAGGCGAGTGCGCGCACGACATCCAGCGGATTGCGCACGCCGCCGGAGGCGATCGCCTCGACCGGCAGCGCAGGCGCCGCGTGCAGGGAATCGAGCAGGCACTCGACGGCGGTCTGGCCCCAGCCAGACAGGTAGTCGTACTCGCTGCGCTGCCGCCGACGGTTCTCGATCGCGATGAAGTTCGTGCCGCCGCGTCCGCTGACGTCGACGGTGCGCACACCGCGTTCGAGTAGCTGCTCGACGCTGTGTCGGCTGAGGCCGAACCCGACCTCTTTGACCACGACCGGCACGCCGACCTCGGCCACGATCCGCTCGATCCGGTCGAGCCAGCCGCGAAAGTCGCGGTCGCCCTCGGGCATCACGAGTTCTTGGGCCGGGTTCACATGGATCTGCAGCGCGTCGGCAGAGAGAATCCCGACGGCTCGCTTCGCCTGCTCGACGGTCATCTCGGGGCTCACATTCGCGAATACGAACGCCTCAGGGGCGTTCTCTCGGATCACCCGAAACGTCGATTCAAGGCCCGGATCGCGCAGCGCAGGGCTCACCGAACCGCTGGCGATCGACACACCTGCAGCTGCAGCAGCCTGCGCGAGGTCGGCGTTGAGCGCCCCGGTCATCTTGCTGCCGCCGGTCATCGCGTTGATGTAGAACGGCACCGGCCAACGCCGACCGGCCACGGTCGTGCTGATGTCGACCGCGTCGCGCGTCAGACCGTTGAAGGTGTGATGAAGAAACCGCACGTCGTCGAAGCCTGAATCGCGTCGTTCGTCGCGAAGCTCCTCGGCGAGGCGAACGTGCTCGTCTTTGCGCTCACTGCTCATGCTGCTCTGTATCCCTTCGTATCTGCGACATCCCGTCTCGAGCTCGAACGGCAGAGCACGACGCCCGTCGTGCGAATCTGCTCGGCCATGCCCTACTCGACCGTGCCCTCCGGCTGGTGCACCCGCAGATTCAGCGGCCTGATGTCGGCCCGCTCCCACGCTGCGAGCATGCCGTCGATGTCGGCGTCGCGGTCGATCAGCACGATGCCGCAGTCTCCGCCGCCCGCGCCCGACGTCTTCGCCGCACCGCCGCATGCCTCGGCCGTCTCGATCAGACGCTGCAGCTTCGGGGTCTCGATGGTGATGCCCGAGTGCTCGCCCAGCCCGCGCAGCAGCTCGCGGTTGCGGCGGATGCCTGCGGCGATCCCGACCCCGTCGTCGCGCTCCAGCGCTTCGGCCAGTTCGGTCACACACGAGCGGCTCTCCGCGAGGAAGTGGCTGTAATGCACACTGCGCTGGCCTTTGCGGGCCTGCACCCCGCTGACCAGGCGAGCGGTCGAGGCGGGCGAGCCAGTCCATCCCACGACGAGGCGAAGACGATCGGGCGGCACGACGCGGCGCACCTCAAGGCCAGGCCAGTCGATGGCGAGCATCTCGGTCAGCGGTCGGGCGACGCGCTCGGCGCGCACCCACTCCCGATCGAATGCGCGGTAGACGATCCAGCCGCCGAACATGCTCGCCGCCACGTCGCCGCCCGAGCCGCTGCGCTGCACTTCGATGCTTGCGATCAGGGCCAGTTTGAGCTGCTCCATACGGGTCAGATCGAGACGATAGTGCTCGCAGAGCGCCCGCACTGTGGCCACCGTGACCGCGGCGGACGACCCGAGGCCGAACTTGCGACCGGCATCGTCGTCGAGCTCGCTCGTGATGTCGAGGTCGTACAGTTCGAGCGACGCGCCGAGTCCGACAGCAGCCTCTTCGACGACTCTGATGGCGGCGAGCACGAAGTCGAACGGCGTCTGGTCGGGCTCGATCACCATGTCGTTGTCACGTCGATGCCACTCGAGCGAGAGGCTCGCGTACTGATCTGAGGTGATGTGCCCGGTGTCGCGGGCGGGGCTCACCCGCACCTGCACATAGCGGTCGACGGCGATCAGCACCGCCGGGTATCCGGCTTCGACGACGGCATACTCGCCGGCGATGTAGAGCTTGCCCGGCGCGCGCACGACGGTGGTGCGAGCCGGAACGGCGACGTCATGGGCAGCGCACATGTCTAGAGACCTCCTGCATGGTTCGTCGTGGCGGTGTCGAGAGCGCAGGTTCTGGGCACGCCGACCTCGCCCGGCCAGACCTGCAGGCCCGGGCCTGACCGTGCCACCACGGTCTGCAAGCCCGGCACACTCGGCTCCAGCCGCTGCCGCAGCCAGGATCGCACCTGCTCAGATGCCGAACCGCTGGTGAGCACCTTGACGTTCGCTCCGGCATCCATGGTCGCCCAGGCCGGCAGACCGGCTGCGCGGGCCTCGCGCACGGCCCGCAGCGCCTCGATGCTCGAGGCGTTCAAGTACTGCACACGAGGCTCTGCGGCGAGCATCGTGGCGTGCATGCCGAAGGCGTTCGCCTCGGCTGCCTCGCCCAGTCGGGGCAGGTCTGCCTGTTCGATCGCGTCGAGCGCCTCAGCCAGATCTTCGTGGCTGCGCCGCACCCAGGGCTCGTACTCGCGCGAGGTCTCGACGGTTCGTCGCATAGCCTCACGGCTCGAGATCGCCTTGCGCCCCGAGTCGATCACGAGCACGACGATCGCCAGATCGAGACCGCTCGGAAGCGGCTCGGCATACGAGCTTTCGTGGTCGTGGCCGGCGTGCCAGACGGCCAGGCCGCCGAAGACCGACCGTGATGCCGACCCCGACCCCCGTCGTGCGAGTCTGGAGAGGCCGCGATCGTCGAGTTCGAGCCCGGCGGCGGCAGCGGCGGCCCCAGCCAGCGCGGCGAACCCGCTGGCAGAGCTCGCGAGCCCCGCCGCAGTCGGCACGGTGTTGTGTGTGACGACATCGGCCGCGGAGGTGATGCCGGCACGCTCGCGCACGATGTCGAGAAAATCTGCGATGCGCCGCAGCGGCTGACCGGTCATCGGCTGGCCGTCGAGCACGGCACGGTCACCCGCGCCGTCGTCGACGAAACGCACTGTGGTGACCGTGTGCAGATCGTCGAGGGTCAGTGACAGGCTCGAGGTGCGCGGCAGGATCAGCCGCTCGTCGGCTTTGCCCCAGTACTTGATCAGCGCGATGTTCGCATGCGCCACAGCAGTGGCCACGCCGGGAGCCGCTGCCACCGGTTTCGGGCGATGCGTCACGCGGCGACCTCGTAGGCGTGCGGTGCGTAGACCCACGTGCCGGTCGCTCCGGCCATCCCCAGCGCGGCGGCGATGCGCTTCGCATCAGCGCTGGTGCGGGCGAGGGCGATCACGCAGCCGCCGCGTCCCCCGCCGGTGAGCTTCGCCCCGACCGCGCCCGCACTGCGCGCTGCGGCGGTGAGCTGGTCGAGGCGTGCGTTGCTCACGCCCAGCTCGGCCAACAGCCGGTGTGCGTCGTTCATCTTCTCGCCGAGCCCGCTGACATCGCCGGCGCGCACGTCGTCGACCGCCTCGGCGGTGATGCGCCCCAGCTCGGCCAGCCGCGGTCGGGTGACCTCGGGGCAGCGCTCGTGCTCTTCGCGAATGTGCCCGACGGTCTCGCGGGTGCTGCCGTGAATGCCGGAGTCGGCCACGACGATCCACGCTGAGAGATTGATCTGCACGGCCGTGGTCGCGCCGGCCTGAAAATGGATCGGCGACTGCGACGAGGTCGCGGTCGCATCGAGACCGGACGGATGCCCGTGCGCGATGCGCTCGGCCACCTGCGTCAGGTCGAAGAGGTCTTCTGGCTCGACGTCGACGTCGAAGGCGTTGAGCACGGCCCGGATGACTGCGCCGGCCGCTGCAGCAGACGATCCGAGGCCCCGTTCCGGCGGGAACTCGGCGTGCGTCTCGATGCGCAGGCGGGCGTTCGGATGCCCCGCGAACTCGAGCGCCGCATCCACCGCACGAACGATGCTTGCGAACCTCGCCGGCGCCTCGTCGAGCGGACCGACCCAGCCCAGGCTCGACAGCTCTGACGGGCGTGTGGTCGGTTCGACTCGGGCGATCATGCGCAGATTACGAAGCGGCATCGCGATCGCCGGGTAGCCGTAGACGACAGAGTGCTCGCCGAAGAGGATGATCTTCGCGACGGTCTGGCCGACGCCTGCGTGCATCGGAGTGTCGACCGATGAGCGGTCTGAGGGGGAGGGGTCGCCGACCTGCACAGTGAAGAAGCCTTTCCCGGTGCATGCGCACCGACGCACAACGCTGCCGCTCAGAGCAGGTTCTGCACGATCCATGGCGCGGCGTACAGCGTCATGAACTGCACGCCGTAGCTGACGCCAAGCTTATTCAGGGTACCGCAGGCGACGCCGACGAGCAGCACGCCGAAGATGTTGGCCACCCCGGCGTCGAGATAGGCGAGCAGCAGAATGAACCCGATGAAGAGCCCGAGCACGGCCTCGTGCGGGATGTAGCGCATCACGAAGTAGGTGATCTGGTACGAGTAGCGCACAGCGATCACATAGGTCAGCACGAGCGCGAGCAGAGCGCCGACGACCACCGCGGTGATGAACTGGCCGGTGCGCAGCAGCTGGTGCAGATTGTGGTCGAGCGAGAAGACCGGCGGCGCGTTGAACAGCGCCTGCGCCGGGCCGATCGCGACCGGCGAGAGCGGAATGCCGACGGCCAGCAGCGGGATGATCACACCAGACAGGTAGGCGGCGTGTGCGACGCCGTTCATGCTCGACACCGCGCGGTTCGCGTGCTTGAGCCTGTCGCCGCTGCGACCGGCAGAGGCCTCGCCGATCAGGAAGGTCAGGCCGACCGGACTGAGGAAGAACAGCGGGGTGGTGATCAGCGAGGCGAGGCCGGTGCGACCCATCTCGTCACGTGTGAGGATGCGGCCGGGCGCGAGGGACTGGCCGCTCAGATCTCTGCGCGAGATCTCGACGGTGGTCGGCGCGTACCTGGGCAGACGGTCGCGGCTGCGTTTGTTGAGCAGCCCCAGGATCGAGACCAGCAGCGGTCCGATGGTGATGCCCAAGAAGAACGAGACCGAGATGTTGCCGTCTTTGGGAATCACCTCCTGCGTCCGGTAGAGCGAGAGCAGGCCTTGGAAGAGCAGCGCCATCGGGATGATCGAGATGAGCGACAGCAGGCGATTGCTGCCGAGCAGCGCGAGCAGCACGGCGCCGAACACGAAGAGCAGTGAGCCGTATTGGCGCAGGGTCTCGGCATAGGGTGTGATCGCCGTGGCGATGGCGAGGCTCACCGGAATCGCGATGATCGTGCCCACGGCGCTGCCGGCGGCCATCTTCTTGATCGTCTCGGCGGCGCGTCCCTTGCTCTTGAGATAGAGCGAGTGCTCCATCATCGGGGTCGACATCACGCCCCCGGGCAGGCCGACCAGAGCCGTGGGAATCGCATTGGTGAGATTGAGCGTCACGATCGCGGCGATGAAGAAGGTGAGCACCACGATCGGCGCGACGCCCGCCAGCACCAGCGCCAGGGTGACGGGCACCAGCACGCTGGTCTCGTCGGTGCCGGGAATGAACCCGATGAACGAATAGAACATGATCGCGCCGATGGCGGCGATCAGCATCTGAATGATGATCGAGACGTCCATCAGCGGTCACCGGCCCTGTCGGCGTCTGCGGCGACATCGGCTTCGGCACTGATGTGGATGCTGTGTTCGAGCCCGTCGTCGGCGCTCACGATGCGCACGTCTCGTTTCGGCGTGAACGCGAAGGTGCTGATGACGAAGCCGATGACCGAGCCGCCGAGCCCCCAGAAGAAGACGTTGAACGAGAGCAGCGTTGCGATCAGCAGCGCGGCTGCGGTGGTGCCACCACAGATCAGAAGTGCCCACGTGAGGTCTCGCGGAGAGACCAAGTCGTTCCACACTTCGATGTACCGCGCCTGATCGTCCGATTGACGGTCAGTGGAAGTCATGCTTCCTGATGCTAGACGGTCGGTCGGAACAAAGAAAGATATGCGCCGCAGCGATCAGTTGATGCCGCGGATGACGATCGTCTCAGTGCCCGGGGCGTGCGCCGCCTCGTCAGCCAGGATGGCGTCGATGACCGAGGGGTCGCTGTCGGTGAGGAACGTGTGCACGCGATCGACCTCGTCGGCTTCGCCGATCAGCTCGGCGGCTTTGCCCAGCTCGAAGAGCGAGAGCAGGAAGCCACGGTTCGGCTCGTGCGACCACGGAATCGGCCCCTGCCCCTTCCAGCCGTGTCTGCGCAGAGCGTCGAGGCCACGGTGATAGCCGGTGCGGGCGTAGGCGTATGCGTTCACATAGTTGCCGTGCGTGCGAGCCTGCTGTGCGAGCAGAGCCCAAGGCAGTGACGCTGCGGGGAACGAGGCCGCCACGCGGTTGAGCGGCTCGTCGGCGAGAGCGTCAGCGAGACCCGGCACCTCATCGAGGAACGTCGGTGGAATCGAAAGCAGATTGTTGTCGCCCATGCCATCCAGTATGCCTGCTGGCGCCAGCAGTGTCGATTAGGTCGCAGACACCTGTCGGAGGGATACGATCGCGCCGGTCGTGGCGCGTCTCGACGAACGGTGCAGGGCCGCTCAGCGACGGCCGTGCTCGAGCGCGAAGCGGCGCAGCAGACGGTGTGCCGGGGCTGTGTCGAGGCCCAGCGTCGCCTGCTCGATGGCTGCGATGCGGCCGGCAGGGTAGTAGCCGTGCCCGTCGTAGAGCGTCGCACGCCGAATGAACGCCGACCGGTCAAGCTCGGGATGGAACTGCGTCGCGTAGCCGCGCTCGCCGACGCGGATCATCTGCACCGGAGCAGTCGCCGAGGTCAGCAGCAGTTCGGCGCCCTCCGGCACCTCGAGCAACGACTCATGGTGCCCGACGAACGACGAGATCTGCGCAGGCGCGTCATCCAGCAGACGATCGGATCGGCCGGCGGAGGTGACCTGCAGGGTGACGGCTCCGGCATCCTCGGCGAAGTCGGGGCCCAACGGAGTCTCAAGCACTGTGGCGACCGCGCCCATTCCGTAACAGGCCCCGAAGAACGGGAAATCGGCATCGAGAATGCGACGCACCAGGGCGAACACGTCGTGCTCGACCCGTCGCTGCAGCGGGTCCTTGCGCTCGGGTGGGGCCGACCAGTCATAGGGGCTGCCGCCGAGCAGCACTCCGCTGAGCTCGGTGAGATCGATCTCGGGCAGCGGCGCGCGGTCGAGTCGGTGGTGTACGAGGGCGTCTGCCCTCAGCCCGGTGTGCTCCAGCATCGAGGCGCGCTCGGCCGCAGTGGCCTCGTCATTCGTGCGCGCGCTCAGATACAGGAATGGCTTCATGCGATCAGCCTATTTGTGCCCGAGCCCAGACGCCAGATTGTGACGCTCTGCGACGAATGCCCGCCGAAGACCCCGAGCCGCAGGCAGGTGGCAAGATGGACGGGTGAACTTCAGCTTCGACATCGACACCCGACTCGACGATCAGCCGAGAGGCGGGCGCACGGGGGTCATCCACACGCCGCACGGCGACATTCGCACCCCGGCGTTCATTCCGGTCGGCACCAAGGCTGCCGTCAAAGCGGTGCTGCCCGAGTCGATGAGCGACCTCGGGGCGCAGGCGCTGCTCGCCAACGCCTACCACCTCTACCTGCAGCCGGGACCCGACGTGCTCGACGCCGCCGGCGGGCTCGGCCGCTTCATGAACTGGCCGGGGCCCACGTTCACCGACTCCGGCGGCTTCCAGGTGATGAGCCTGGGCGTGGGGTTCAAGAAGGTGCTCGCGATGGACACCAGCGGGCGGCAGTCCGACGACGTGATCGCGAAGGGAAAAGAGCGGCTCGCTCACGTCGACGACGACGGCGTCACGTTCAAGTCGCATCTGGACGGCACCATGCATCGGTTCACCCCGGAGGTGTCGATGCGGATTCAGCACCAGCTGGGTGCCGACATCATGTTCGCCTTCGACGAGCTCACCACCCTGATGAACACCCGCGGATACCAGGAGCGTTCGCTGGAGCGCACCCGACTGTGGGCCGAGCGGTGCCTCGCCGAGCACCGACGTCTCACCGACGAGCGGGCCGGCAAGCCGTATCAGGCCCTCTTCGGTGTGCTGCAGGGCGCGAACTACGAGGATCTGCGCCGCAAGGCCGCTTGCGACCTCGGCAGCATGGAGATCGACGGGCAGCGCTTCGACGGGTTCGGCCTCGGCGGCGCGCTCGAGAAGCCGCGCATGGCCGAGATCATCGGGTGGATGGCCGAGGAGCTTCCCGAGGATCGGCCGCGTCACCTGCTCGGCATCAGCGAACCCGATGACATCTTCGCCGCGGTGGCAGCAGGGGCTGACACGTTCGACTGCGTCTCGCCGACGCGTGTGGCGCGGTCGTCGGCCGTGTACTCGCGCCACGGACGCTACAACCTGAAGCAGACGAGGTTCCGCATGGACTTCTCGCCGATCGACGAAGGCTGCGACTGCTACACCTGCACGCACTACACGCGGGCGTATCTGCGGCATCTCTTCAAGGCGAAAGAGATGAATGCGGCGACTCTCTGCAGCATCCACAACGAGCGATTCATCGTGCGTCTCGTCGACGACATCCGCGCCGCGATGCAGGAGGGCACGTTCGACGAACTCCGCGAGGAGTTCTTGGGCCGCTACTACGGCGGCGGGGCGACGGCAGGCGCTGCAGAGGTATGAGCAGATCAGAGCGACCGAAGGCCGAGGGCATGTGCGCAGCCGCTGCCACGCTGATCGGCGTCGGTCTGTTGATGACTTTGGCCGGACTGATCTATCTGCTGGTCTCGTATCCGAGCCTGCCCGAGGTCATTCCGACGCATTTCGGGATACACGGTGAGCCCGATGCGTGGGGCCCTCGTGGATCGCTCATCGGGCTCGGTCTCGTCTGGCTGCTGCTGTCGGTGCTGGTGGCAGGGTTAGCGCGTTACCCGCATGTGGCGAACTACCCGGTCGAGGTGACCGGTCAGAACGCCGCGCGGCTCTACCGCATCGCTTCTCAGCTGCTGGGGACCACGCTGCTCGGCGTCAGCGCTCTGATGTGGGGCATTCTTCGGCTGACCGTCACGGGTACGCCGCAGACGCCGCTGTTCGTCATCGGGTTGGTGCTGCTCATCGGCGGCATCATCGTCGGACTCGTGCGCATGGTGCGTGCGCGGTGACCGCCTGGTCGAACGCTGGGCTCCGCTGAGCCGCCCTCGTCGTGAGAAAGACGATTGTGGGGAATTCGGCAGATACGGTTGAGCGCCTCGTCGAGTGTGCAGAAGCCGCTGAATGCCCTGTCGAGTACCGCCGGACACCCCTCGAGTGCGCAGAACCCGCTGAATGCCCCGCGAAAGTGCAGAACTTGGTGAGCGCCCCTTGAAAGTGCAGAACTTGCGGGCTTCAGTCTCTGATGGTCGCACTTTCTGTACTTTCGCATGCGGTCGTGCTCGGGGGGGGGGGGCAGGCTCACGAGCGTTCTCACTGGGCCTCGGCGCCTCGATCATGCAGGACCTGCTGAACGCCTTTCGCCTCGAGTGCGCAGAACCCGCTGAATGCGCTGTCGAGTACCGCCGGACGCTCCCTCGAGTGTGCAGAAGCCGCTGAGCGCCCCACGAAAGTGCAGAAGCCGCTGAAAGCCCGCTCAGCTCGCGGCGGACTCGCCGGCACCCACCGGGCGGTAGTCGGGCTCGTGCCGCTTCACCCAGGCGATCACGCGGTAGGTGAACGGAAGCAGTGCGGCCTCGACTGCGGTCTTGTATACGAACCCGAGCGCCACGTAGATGGCGAAGTCGGCCGGCTCGGTGAACCCGAGCACCGGCGCTGCGATCAGACAGAAGATGAGGGTGTCGGCGAACTCCCCGACGACGGTCGACCCGAGCAGTCTCGCCCAGAGCTGGCGTTCGTCGCGGCGGCGGCGCTTCATCCATGTCACGACCCACGCGTTCAGCGTCTGACCCACGAGAAAGCCCAGCACCGACCCGAGCAGAATCTGCGGCACGCTGAGGCCGAGCAGCGCGTTGAACGACTCCGTGTCGGTGCCCTCCGACTTCGGCAGGGCGATCACGAACTGGAAGTACAGCATGGCCCCGATGGCGATGCAGAACGACACGATGGTCGCCGTGCGGGTCCGCTTGAACCCGTAGACCTCGCTCAGCACATCGCCGAGCACGTAGGCCAGGGGGAACAGCAGGAACCCACCGTCAGTGTTGATCGGGAATCCCCAAACCGGACCGAACACCACACCCTGCGTCGCCGCGATGTTCGAGACCAGCAGCAGCGAGGCGAAGATCGCGACGATCACCGCGTAGAAGCGGTAGCTGGGCCGCACCGATCCTCGGCCCTGCCCGTCTGAACGCTGCGCTGACCCACCGGCTTCGGAGGATCGGGTCGAAGCGGTCTCTGGGGTGGCATTCGGGTGTGAAGCGGTCATGAGCACCGATTGTACCGAGTAGTCTGCGCCGCCCCGGGCAAATGCGCCATAATCAGACCATGAGCATCGTTGGCACGCCCGACCCGCAGGATCCAGACGATGACGTCATCGGCAGCAACGGTGGCGCCGACTCCGGCTGGCTGACCGACTCCGAGCTGGAAGAGGCCAGGCGGCACCTGCCCATGCTCTACGTCGAAGCGCTGCCCGTGCGCTTGACCGGCAGTGGCAAGGTCGCGCAGATCGGCCTGCTCATGCGCGTCAGCGACACCGACTCGATCACCCGCACCATCGTCTCGGGCCGTGTGCGGTTCGGCGAGAGCCTGCGCGAAGCGCTGCTGCGCCATCTCGAGAACGACCTCGGCCCGATCGCCTTCCCGCAGCTGCCGCTGTCGATGTCGCCGCAGACGGTGGGCGAGTACTTCCCGGTGCCCTCGACCACGAGCGAGCTGTTCGACGGTCGCCAGCATGCCGTCTCGCTGGCCTACGTCGTGCCGGTGACCGGCACCTGCCAGCCGCGTCAGGATGCCCTCGAACTCGCCTGGCTCACCCCGCAGGAGGTGCGCGAACAGGACGTGCTCTCAGATCTCGAAGGCAATCGCGGCGTGCTGGTCGAACGTCTGCTGGCCTCGGTCAGCTGCTGACCGGAAGTCAGTCGATCTCGACCCGCATGCCCTCCGCGAAGCGGTACGGCGCGGCAATGATCACCGGCCCCAGCGCTCGCCGAATTCGGCTGACCTCGGCGCGCACGGTGACCGTGTGCGTCCGGTCGCCGAAGATCGCCTCTGAGAGGTCTGCCGCGCTGACGCCGTCTCGGTGTGCGTTGATCTGGGTGATGACGTCGACCTGCCGAGGCGGAATCTCGACGCTCCAGTGCACGTCGCCGGCATCCATCGTCACGTGCGCGCCGCCCGACGTGCGAGTGATCTGCAGCCGGTTCTCTCCCGGTTCGGCTTCGACGACGGTCTGCCCCTGAATGAACCAGCCGCCCGGCAGCGAGGTCGCTTTCGCACTGCCGAACTCGGGCAGCCAGAGCAGGTCGCGATCAGGATGCTCCGGCAGCGTGAACCGGCTGCCTGCCGACGCGCTGTTGGTCGCCGCGACCCAGCCCAGACGGTCGGTCACCGCCCACGGCTCGTCTCCCTGCGTGTGCTGCATCGGCCAGCTGATCGTGCGCAGTCGTTCGAGCTCGTGCTGGTGCGCCTCGTGCAGCTCCATCTCGAGGGTGTGGGCGAGCAGCGAGGCCAGCGCGAGCATGGCCGGATGCGCCTCGGCGACCGTGCACGAGATGTTGACGATGCCCAGGCAGGCGCGTGAGCGTGGGTCGATGATCGGCGCTGCCGCGCAGCTCCAGCGCTGATGCGCGAGACAGAAATGCTCTGCGCCGTGCACCTGCACCGGGTGTCGAACGGCGAGTGCGGTGCCGATCGCGTTCGTGCCCACTGTGTTCTCGCGCCACATCGCGCCTTTGACGAAGCCGATGCTGTCGGCGCGCTGTCGGGCCTCGGTCGATCCGTAGCGCCACACGATGCGCGCCTCGGCGTCGGTGAGTACGACGAGGTAGCTGCCGTTCTCGAACATGCCGTTGTCATGCTGGGGCAGCGTCTGCTTGAGCATCGGGATCAGCTGTCGGGTGGTCGACGTCCGTGATGGCACTCGGCGTGCTCGCACGGGGGAGTGCATCGGGCAGCGGCACTGATCAGGCCTGAGACCGGCGCGGCGGGAGCGCTTCCAAGAGGCGCTGATCAGCGGCCGAGGTCGGGCCGGAGCGCGTTCACCTCGCGAAGTGGCTCGAAAGACCTCCTGCAACAGGTTGTCGTATTCGACGGGGTCCTCCCCGGTTGAGAACGACGATTCCAGCTCGTTGGCCATCGCAGGTGCACCTCATTGTCTCTGGCCGCAGAACGGAGGCCCGAGTCGGCCAGCCGTTGCGTCCGGTTGCATGAGGTATTTTCGCGCGTGTTCTCGCGGTTGGCAAGGTCTCCCTTACCTGACACGCTGACTCACAGCGCACACCTGACTTACAGTGACTCTCAGATGCACCGCGCGCCACAGGACGGCGTGTGGAGGATGGCCTCGACGCGAGGTCATTTGCACGACATCGCGAAGAGGAAGGATCTCCCATGAGTGATCAGAAGGTTGCGCTCGTTACCGGCGCTGGGCAGGGAATCGGCCGCGGCATCGCACTGCAGCTGGCCAAGGACGGCTTCGACATCGCCGTCGCCGATCTGGATTTCCAGCAGGAGAAGGCAGAGGCCGTCGTCAAAGAGATCGAGGCTCTCGGTCGCAAGGCGTTCTTCGTCGCCGCTGACGTGTCGAAGCGCGATCAGGTGTTCGCCGCCGTCGATGCCGCAGCAGAGAAGCTGGGCAGCTTCGACGTCATCGCCAACAACGCCGGCATCGCCCAGATCAAGCCGCTGAGCGACGTGACCACCGAAGATCTCGAGAAGATCTTCAACATCAACGTCTTCAGCATCGTCTACGGCATTCAGGCTGCTGAGAAGAAGTTCGCCGAGCTGGGCAAGGAGAAGGGCAAGATCATCAACGCCTCTTCGATCGCCGGCATCAAGGGCTTCCCGATTCTGGGCGCCTACTCGGCGACCAAGTTCGCCGTGCGCGGCCTGACGCAGGTCGCCGCACAGGAGCTCGCTCCGCGCAACATCACCGTCAACGCCTGGGCTCCTGGCATCGTCGGCACCGGCATGTGGGATCTCATCGACGAAGAGCTGGGCAAGCTCAACGGCAAGGCCAAGGGCGAGAACCTGAAAGACAACGTCGAGTCGATCGCGCTCGGCCGCATCGAGACTCCTGAAGACGTCGCCGGCGTGGTGTCGTTCTTCGCGAGCGACAAGGCTGACTACGTCACCGGCCAGACCCTGCTGGTCGACGGCGGCATGCTCTACAACTAAGCCGAAGCGACTCAGCTGGTGCCTCGTGCACACGGATGGCGCGGACACGATTCGTCGTGACCGCGCCATCTCTGTGTCTGGGGCGATCTGCGCGCCTGCGCCGTCGTCGAGCCGAGCTCAGGCCACCAGTGCCTTGGCTCGGGTGATGGCCTCAGGTGTGGTCGCGAAGACCTCGCCGTCGGCCCACAGCGCGTCGAGCTCGTCGACGCTGCGCAGCACCTGCTCGTGCTCGGGCCGCACAGCCGATAGCAGCACGACGACGTCTCGATCGTGCAGCTGTCGCACAGCGGTGCCGATCGCCTGCGCGCCGGTGGCGTCGACCGTGCTCAGGTGCCCCATGCGCAGAATCACCACGCGCACCTCGCTCACCTCGGTCAGGTCGATCAGAAAGCGCTGAGCGACGCCGAAGAACAGCGCCCCTTCGAGCCGGTACGGCACGATGGCCTGCCTGAGCAGATCCCGTTCGGCCTCGCTGTGATCGGCGGGATCGAGCGGCTCCGGTTTCGCCTGCGTCGCGTCGCTCACCGCCTTGAGCGTGACGAGTGAGGCGAGCGCGAAGCCCACGATGACGGCCGTGATCACGTCGACGATCACCGTGGTCGCGAAAGTGGCGAAGAAGACGAGTGCGTCTCCGCGGGTGGCGCGCACGACGCTGCGGATGCTGCCCAGCGAGATCATGTTCACGCACGTCGCGAGCAGCACGCCGGCCAGCACGGCCAGCGGGATCGCAGCGACGACGCTGCCGGCGACCAGAACGACCCCGAGCAGAATCAGCGAGTGCGTCACCGCCGAGGTGCGTGACCGGGCCCCGGAACGAACGTTGACCGCGGTGCGTGCGATGGCGGCCGTGGCTGGAACTCCGCCGAAGAACGGCACGACGATGTTGGCGAGGCCCTGACCGAAGAGCTCGCGATCCGGGTCGTGCTGTTCGCCGACCGTCATGCCGTCGGCCACACTTGCGCTGAGCAGACTCTCGAGTGCTCCCAGCGCCGCGACGGCCAGAGCGCTGGGGATCAGCCCGGCCACCGCATCCCACTGCAGAAAATCATGGTTCGGGGCGGGAAGCCCGGTCGGCAGCTCGCCGATGCGCGCCGTGGGCAGTCCCAGCCACCAGGCGAGAGCCGTCACCACCGCCACCAGCAGCAGCGGCCAGGGCAGTCCGGGACGCAGTCGGCCGGCGATCAGGATCACAGCCGCAGTGCCCAGCGCGACGAGCGGCTCGAGCCAGTGCGGCTTGGCGGCCCAGCGCATCAGCGCCTCTCCGGCGGTGGCCCAGACCTGCTCATGCTGTCCGGCCGGCACCCCCAGCGCAGTGGGCACCTGCTGCAGGGCGATGACCACCGCGATGCCCGCGGTGAAGCCCTCGAGCAGCGAGGCGGGCAGCATCTGCACGTAGCGTCCGACGCGGGCGAAGGCGACGACTGTGAGCATCACGCCGGCCATCAGCCCGACGGTCAGCACGCCGCCGACGCCGTGCTGGTGCACGATCGGCAGCAGCACCACGGTCATCGCTCCGGTGGGGCCGGTGACCTGCAGGTTGCTGCCGCCGAAGACCGCGGCGATGACGCCGGCGATGATGGCGGTCGTCATGCCCGCAGCGGCGCCGACGCCCGAGGCGACGCCGAAGGCGAGTGCGAGGGGCAGCGCGACGACGGCGACGGTGGCGCCCGCCAGCAGGTCGGTGCCCGGGCTGCGTCGCGCGTCGATGAGATCCTGCCTGCCGGGCAGCAGCGAACGGATGCGATGGCCGAACCCGGCTTGAGCGATCATGACGTTCCCCCGTCTCGCAGGGCCGGCGCATCAGTGCCCGGCGCTCGCTGCAGAAATCGTACAACACGTACATGTTTATCTGCTGCGTCGTATACGTCGGTCGTCGAGAGCCGCGATGGGGGCGTCGGGTGGGTGTGCAGACGAGGTTGTGTTGCAGGTCTGGACATCGCGTGCTATATGACGTATGCTGAATCTCTGCGCTCGACGGTGTCTTCTTCATGCCCGCATATGGCGGTGGGCAGGTGGTGTGTCATATTGCGGTCACATTGCACTCGATCCACGTCGGCTGCGGATACAGATTGTATCCCCGGTCGAGGTGTCGTATCGGTGTGGATGCTGGCGAGTCGCGGTCGAAGTCAATGAAACGACAAGCCCCACCAGGCTTTATTGGAGGAATCCCTTGGCTGCTGCGCGCAACGCATCCAACACCACCGTCAACTCTCAGGGCCGCAATTACAAGCGCCTCTCCTTCGCCAAAATCACCGAGCCGATCAACGTTCCCGATCTGCTCGCCCTGCAGACCGAGAGCTTTGACTGGCTGATCGGCAACGAGGGGTGGAAGAAGCGTCTGGCCGACGATCAGGCTGCGGGGCGTCACGACGTTCCGGTCAAGAGCGGCCTGGACGCGGTCTTCGAAGAGATCTCGCCCATCGAGGACAACCTCGAGAAGATGCACCTCAGCTTCGCCAACCCCACGCTCGAGCCGGTGCGCTACAGCATCGACGAGTGCAAGGAGCGCGGCAAGACCTACGAGGCCCCGCTCTACGTCGAGGCCGAGTTCATGAACTACGAGACCGGCGAGATCAAGACGCAGACGGTCTTCATGGGCAACTTCCCGATGATGACCCGCAAGGGCACCTTCATCGTCAACGGCTCGGAGCGCGTCGTCGTCTCGCAGCTGGTGCGTTCGCCCGGTGTGTACTTCGAGCGCCAGTTCGAGAAGAACTCAGACAAAGAGGTCTTCTCTGCTCGCGTGATTCCGAGCCGCGGCGCGTGGCTCGAGTTCGAGGTCGACAAGCGCGATCAGGTCGGCGTGCGCATCGACCGCAAGCGCAAGCAGTCGGTCACGGTGTTCCTCAAGGCTCTGGGGCTGACCGCCGAAGACATCCAGGCCGAGTTCGCCGGCTACGACTCGATTCTCTCGACGCTCGAGAAAGACACCATCGCCACCAAAGACGAGGCTCTGCGCGACATCTACCGCAAGCTGCGCCCGGGCGAGCAGGTTGCCGCCGAGGCGGCCCGAGCCCTGCTCGACAACTTCTACTTCAACGACAAGCGCTACGACCTCGCCAAGGTCGGTCGCTACAAGATCGACCGCAAACTCGGCATCGATGCGCCGATCCAGCAGTCGGTGCTGACCGTAGAAGACATCGTCAAGACCATCAAGTACCTCGTCGCGCTGCACGCCGGCGAGGCGACGGTCGAGGGTGTGCGCGAGGGCAAAGAGGTCGAGATTCCCGTCGACGTCGACGACATCGACCACTTCGGCAACCGTCGCATCCGCGCCGTCGGCGAGCTCATTCAGAACCAGGTGCGCACCGGCCTCAGCCGCATGGAGCGCGTCGTTCGCGAGCGCATGACCACGCAGGACGCCGAGGCGATCACGCCGCAGACTCTGATCAACGTGCGCCCCGTCGTCGCTGCGATCAAGGAGTTCTTCGGAACCAGCCAGCTGTCGCAGTTCATGGACCAGAACAACCCGCTGGCCGGCGTCACGCACAAGCGTCGTCTTTCGGCGCTGGGCCCAGGCGGTCTGTCACGTGAGCGCGCCGGCGTCGAGGTGCGAGACGTGCACCCCTCGCACTACGGCCGTATGTGCCCCATCGAGACTCCTGAAGGCCCGAACATCGGTCTGATCGGCTCGATGGCGACCTTCGCCCGCATCAACTCGTTCGGGTTCATCGAGACCCCGTACCGCAAGGTCGAGAACGGTCGCCTGACCGACCAGATCGACTACCTCACCGCATCTGACGAAGACGAGTTCGTGGTCGCGCAGGCCAACGCGAACGTCGACGAGCAGGGCAACTTCATCAGCGACCGCGTGCTGGTGCGCCTCAAGGGCGGCGACGTCGAGCTGGTGCCGGCCGATCAGGTCGACTACATCGACGTCTCGCCGCGTCAGATGGTGTCAGTCGGTACGTCACTGATTCCGTTCCTCGAGCACGACGACGCGCACCGCGCCCTCATGGGGGCGAACATGCAGCGTCAGGCGGTGCCGCTGCTGCGCAGCGACAGCCCGCTGGTCGGCACCGGCATGGAGGCCTACACTGCGGTCGACTCCGGTGACGTCATCACCGCCGCACAGGGCGGCGTGGTCACCGAGGTCTCGGCCGACCTCGTCGTCGTCGAGAACGACGAGGGCGGGATCGACAGCTACCCGACGCGCAAGTTCGATCGTGCCAACCAGGGCACCTGCTTCAACAACCGCGTGCTGGTTCGAGAAGGCGACCGCGTCGAGGCCGGTCAGGTCATCGCCGACGGCCCCGCCACGCAGGGCGGCGAGCTCGCACTCGGCAAGAACCTGCTGGTCGCGTTCATGCCGTGGGAGGGCCTGAACTACGAGGATGCGATCATCCTCAACCAGAACCTGGTCAAGAACGACACGCTGACCTCGATCCACATCGAGGAGTACGACGTCGACGCTCGTGACACCAAGCTCGGCAAAGAAGAGATCACTCGCGACCTGCCGAACGTCTCGCAGGACATGCTCGCCGATCTCGACGAGCGCGGCATCATCCGCATCGGTGCCGAGGTTCGCCCCGGTGACATCCTCGTCGGCAAGGTCACGCCGAAGGGCGAGACCGAGCTCAGCGCCGAAGAGCGTCTGCTGCGCGCCATCTTCAACGAGAAGAGCCGTGAGGTTCGCGACACCTCGCTGAAGGTGCCGCACGGCGAGCGTGGCACCGTCATCGGCGTTCGTCTGTTCGACGCCGAAGAGGGCGACGACGAGCTCGGCAACGGCGTGAACCAGCGCGTGGTCGTGTACATCGCCCAGAAGCGCAAGATCACCGAGGGCGACAAGCTCTCAGGCCGTCACGGCAACAAGGGCGTCATCTCGAAGATCGTGCCCGCCGAAGACATGCCCTTCCTGCCGGATGGCACGCCGGTCGACATCATCCTGAACCCGCTGGGCGTGCCCGGCCGAATGAACTTCGGTCAGGTGCTCGAGCTCCACCTCGGGTGGGCTGCCAAGCAGGGCTGGAAGGTCGACGACAACGCCGAGTGGGCCAAGGAGCTCCCTGAGCGCGCCCGTCAGGCCGAGCCGAACACGAAGGTCGCCACGCCGGTCTTCGACGGTGCGTCCGAAGACGAGATCTCGGGTCTGCTCGACTCGACGCTGCCGAACCGCGACGGCGATCGTCTGATCGACCACAACGGCAAGGTCCAGCTGTTCGACGGTCGTTCCGGCGAGCCGTTCCCCGACCCGGTGTCGGTGGGCTACATGTACATCCTGAAGCTGCACCACCTGGTCGACGACAAGATCCACGCGCGTTCGACGGGCCCGTACTCGATGATCACGCAGCAGCCGCTCGGTGGTAAGGCGCAGTTCGGCGGTCAGCGCTTCGGCGAGATGGAGGTCTGGGCGCTGTACGCCTACGGCGCTGCGCACGCGCTGCAGGAGATGCTCACGATCAAGTCCGACGATGTCACCGGCCGTGTGAAGGCGTACGAGGCCATCGTCAAGGGCGAGAACATCCAGGAGCCCGGCATTCCTGAGTCGTTCAAGGTGCTCATCAAAGAGATGCAGTCCCTGTGCCTGAACGTCGAGGTGCTGAACTCGGCCGGCCAGGCCGTCAGCCTGCGCGACAGCGAGGATGACGCCTACAACGCCGTCGAAGAGCTCGGCATCAACATCTCGAAGCAGTTCGAGAACGGTCCGATCGACGAGATCTGACCCGGCTGATCAACAGACACACAGAGACTTCCAGAAAGAGAGACAAAGTGCTCGAGACTACGACTTTCGATGAGCTGAAGATCGGCCTGGCCACCGCAGACGACATTCGTCACTGGTCGCACGGCGAGGTCAAGAAGCCCGAGACCATCAACTACCGCACGCTGAAGCCTGAGAAAGACGGCCTCTTCTGCGAGAAGATCTTCGGCCCGACCAAAGACTACGAATGCGCCTGCGGCAAGTACAAGCGCATCCGCTACAAGGGCGTCGTGTGCGAGCGATGCGGCGTCGAGGTCACGAAGAGCTCGGTGCGCCGTGAGCGCATGGGGCACATCGATCTGGCCGCCCCCGTCACGCACATCTGGTACTTCAAGGGCGTGCCCTCACGCCTCGGCTACCTGCTCGACATGGCGCCGAAAGACCTCGAGAAGGTCATCTACTTCGCCGCCTACATGATCATCTCGATCGACGAAGAGGGACGTCACGAAGACCAGGCCACTCTTAAGGCCGAGCTTCGTCTCGAGGCTCAGGAGCTCGAACAGGCTCGTGAGTCCGAGATCGCCGAGCGCATGAAGCAGCTCGAGAACGACCTCGCCGCACAGGAGGAGTCGGGTGCGAAGGCCGACGCCAAGCGCCGCACGCGTGATGCCGGTGAGAAAGACATCGCCCGCATCCGCAAGTCGTTCGACGAGCAGATCGCTCGACTCGACCAGACTTGGGAGGTCTTCCGCAACCTCAAGGTCGGTCAGCTCCTTCCCGAAGACGCCGTGTACCACGAGCTCGAAGACCGCTTCGGCGAGTACTTCGAGGGGCACATGGGCGCCGAGGCGATCCAGCGTCGTCTGCAGGACTTCGACCTCGAGTCCGAGGCCGAGAGCCTGCGTCTGCAGATCGAAGAGGGCCGCGGCCAGAAGAAGATCCGCGCCATCAAGCGACTCAAGGTGGTCAGCTCGTTCCTGCACACCGGCACGTCGCCCGCATCGATGGTGCTCGACGTGGTTCCGGTGATCCCGCCGGAGCTGCGTCCGATGGTCCAGCTCGACGGCGGTCGCTTCGCGACATCAGATCTCAACGACCTCTACCGTCGCGTGATCAACCGCAACAACCGTCTGCGTCGTCTGCTCGACCTCGGTGCTCCCGAGATCATCGTGAACAACGAGAAGCGCATGCTGCAGGAGGCCGTCGACGCACTGTTCGACAACGGCCGCCGCGGCCGCCCGGTCACCGGCACCGGCAACCGCGCCCTCAAGTCACTGAGCGACATGCTCAAGGGCAAGCAGGGGCGTTTCCGTCAGAACCTGCTGGGCAAGCGCGTCGACTACTCGGGCCGTTCGGTCATCGTGGTCGGCCCGCAGCTGAAGCTGCACCAGTGCGGTCTGCCGAAAGAGATGGCGCTCGAGCTGTTCAAGCCGTTCGTCATCAAGCGTCTGATCGAGCTGGGCTACGCGCAGAACATCAAGGCCGCGAAGCGCAAAGTCGAGCGTTCGAACCCCGACGTCTGGGATGTTCTCGAAGAGATCATCAAAGATCGGCCGGTGCTGCTGAACCGCGCACCTACGCTGCACCGTCTGGGCATCCAGGCGTTCGAGCCGCTGCTCGTCGAGGGCAAGGCCATCCAGCTGCACCCGCTCGTCTGCTCGGCCTTCAACGCCGACTTCGACGGTGACCAGATGGCCGTGCACCTGCCGCTGAGCGTCGAGGCGCAGGCTGAGGCTCGCATCCTGATGCTCTCGAGCAACAACATCCTCAAGCCGTCAGACGGCCGCCCGGTCACCCTGCCCTCACAGGACATGGTCATCGGCCTGTTCACGCTGACAGATCACATCGAGGGCGCTGCCGGCGAGGGACGTTACTACTCGTCGATCTCGGAGGCCATCCTGGCCCGCGACCTCGGCGACCTCGATCTGCACGCCAAGGTGCACATCCGCCTCGAGAACATCGCGTTCGAGCCGGGGAAGGAGCCGGAGGGCTTCGAGGCCGACAAGCCGTTCCTGCTCGAGACCACGCTGGGGCGCGCGATCTTCAACGAGCTGCTGCCCGACGACTACCCCTACTTCGAGGCACAGGCGGGCAAGGGCGAGCTGGCGCAGATCGTCACGAACCTCGCTGAGCGCTACCCGAAGGTGATCGTCGCCGAGACCCTCGACAAGATCAAAGACGCCGGCTTCCACTGGGCCGCTCGTTCGGGCGTCACCGTGGCGCTGAGCGACGTGGTGACTCCGGCCGAGAAGCCGAAGATCATCGCCGAGTACGAGAAGAAGGCGACAGAGGTTCAGGAGCAGTTCGATCTGGGTCTGACGACCGAGATGGAGCGTCGCGCCGATCTGATCAAGGTGTGGACGGAGGCGACCGACAAGGTGGCCGACGCGATGAAGGCCTCGTTCCCGCGCGAGAACAACATCAACCGCATGGTCACCTCGGGTGCACGAGGCAACTGGCTGCAGATCCGTAACATCGCAGGCATCCGTGGTCTGGTGAACGACGCGAAGGGTGATATCTACCCCCGCCCGATTCTCTCGAGCTACCGTGAGGGCCTGTCGAACCTCGAGTACTTCATCGCCACGCACGGCGCTCGAAAGGGCCTCGCCGACACCGCTCTGCGAACGGCTGACTCGGGCTACCTGACTCGTCGTCTGGTCGACGTGGCACAGGACGTCATCATCCGCGAGGCCGACTGCGGCACGAAGAAGGGCATCGACGTCACCATTGCCAATGACGTCGACGGCACGCTGGTGCGTGACGAGAACGTCGAGAACTCGGTGTACTCGCGCACGCTGGCGACGGATGCCGTTGCGGCTGACGGAACGGTGGTCGCCAAGCGTGGCGCTGACGTCGGCGACGTGCTGATCGACGAGCTGATCCAGGCCGGCATCACGCAGGTCAAGGTTCGCTCAGTGCTGACCTGTGAGTCTGCGGTCGGTGTCTGCCAGGCCTGCTACGGTCGTTCGCTGGCCACCGGTAAGCTCGCCGACATCGGCGAGGCCGTGGGCATCATCGCAGCTCAGTCGATCGGTGAGCCCGGTACGCAGCTGACGATGCGCACCTTCCACACCGGCGGATCGGCTTCGGCTGACGACATCACCCAGGGTCTTCCTCGTGTGACCGAGCTTTTCGAGGCGCGTACCCCGAAGAACTCGTCGCCGATCTCTGAGGCCGACGGTCGTGTGCACATCGAAGACACCGAGAAGGGTCGTCGCGTCATTGTGACCCCCGACAACGGTGACGACGAGTTCGTGTACCCGGTGCTGAAGCGTGCGAACCTGCTGGTCGAAGAGGGGCAGCACGTCTCGCTCGGCGAACAGCTGCAGGCCGGCTCGCTCGATCCGAAAGAGGTTCTGCGCGTCAGCGGCATCCGCGCCGTCCAGCGTCTGCTGGTCGAAGGGGTGCAGGGCGTCTACCGGTCACAGGGTGTGCCGATTCACGACAAGCACATCGAGGTCATCGTGCGGCAGATGCTGCGCAAGGTCACTGTCGTCGAGCACGGAGCAACCAACTTCCTGCCCGGCGAGGTCGTCGACGTCGATGCCTACAACAAGGTCAACCGTCAGACGGTCGTCGAGAAGAAGCAGCCGGCAACCGGCCGTCGTGAGGTCATGGGCATCACGAAGGCTTCGCTGGCGACCGACTCGTGGCTGTCTGCGGCCTCTTTCCAGGAGACGACCCGCGTGCTCACGCAGGCCGCGCTCGATGGCAAGGCCGACCCGCTGGTGGGCCTGAAAGAGAACGTGATCATCGGCAAGCTGATCCCAGCCGGCACTGGCCTGAACGTCTACCGCGACGTCAAAGTCGAGCCGACCGAAGAGGCTCGTGCCGAGCGCTACCCGAACCGTCTGTTCAACGATTCGGTCGATTTCAGCCAGGGCGATCTGGGCTTCACCGATCTCGAAGACTTCGGGAACTTCGAGCCCGGAACGTACAACTAGGCGATACCGGCTCGATCGGGTGTCTCGTCGCTGCTGCCCATCCCGGGCGCCCGACTGAGACGGCTCGGTAATGCGCCGTGACGAAGAGGGCCGCATGCAGTTCTTCTGCATGCGGCCCTCTTCGTCTTTCGGCTCTTCTCATTCGTCCTGCAGCGCCGTCGAGCCAAGTGCGGCATGGTGCCGCCACGATCAGCGCACTGCTTGCCGGGCAGTGCTGTCGGTGTCGCAGCAGTGCCGTCGCTGCGGGAACGCCTGCGGCGAGGTGCGGGCGCAGGCCGCGCAGCAAGGAGTGTGAAGAAGGATGCCGGGAGACCATCCTGGGAGACAGAACGCCGACACCCGTCGCGCCAGCCGACGCCATGAGAACTCGGCACTACGCTGTAGAGGATCATGACCAAGAGGGAACAGAGCACACCGGCAAAGGCGCCCGACCGGGGATCGGCGAACACGGCTGACGTCCGGCGAAGCGGAACGCAGAGCTCCGCCGCACAAGCGACTGCGCATTCGGCATCGGCATCGCGGCCGCCGTCTGCTCCCTCGATCACTCCTGCTTCGTCCCAGACCCCGGCGAAACCTGTGAGAAAGCCCTCCTCTCGCCGCGTCCAACGGCCGACCGGAGCACCTGACGCGGCGCCGAAGTCTGCAGAGTCGAAATCATCCTCGACGAAGAGCCCAGCCCAGAAGACGGGGCCTGAAAAAGCACCCGCACGTCGACACGGAATCGAACCGCAGCATTGGCGCCCCGCTCCGGCGAAGAGCCGCACCGCATCCGCGCAGCCTCAGCTGCTGTCGGGCCCGGACCCACAGCCACAGCCGCCTGTTCCGCGGGCTCAGCCACCAGCTCCTCACACACCGTCGGCACCTCAGACGCCGATGCGCCCGACGCTGCCGGCAGCGCAAGCCGCTGCCCGAGCGCGGAAGACTCATGTCTCGCCGTCTCAAGCGCCGACGCCGCAGAGCAGCCCCCGGCAGAGCAACCTTCAGCAGACCCAATCGCCAAAGGCCCAGAACCAGAAGACTCAGAACCAGAAGGCTCAGGGTCAGAAGGCCCAGAGTCAGAAGGCTCAGACCCAGCGTCCAGAGGCGGATCAGCCGCAGCCCGCTCCCAGGCGACGCCTCGGAGCCCTCGACGGACTCCGCGCGATCGCCGTGCTCGCGGTCATCGTCTATCACCTCGACACCTCGTGGCTGCCGGGCGGATATCTCGGCGTCGACGTGTTCTTCGTGCTCAGCGGCTTTCTCATCACTTCGGGCCTTGTTCGCGACCACGACGACCGAGACGGCATCAGTCTGGGCAGATTCTGGGTGCGGCGCCTTCGGCGGCTGATCCCCGCTCTCTGGGCGATGGTGCTCGTCTGTACGGCGGCGCTCGCTCTGTTTCCACCCGACCTGCGCGCCGCGCTCGGCAGGCAGCTTCTCGGCGCGTTCACCTACACCTCGAACTGGCTGTCGATCGCCGCACGCGACTCATACTTCGCCAAAGACACGCCGCTCGCCTTCGTTCATCTCTGGTCGCTCGCGATCGAAGAGCAGTTCTACCTGGTGTGGCCGCTGCTGCTCTTCGGTGTGCTTGCGCTGCGCCGAGCGGGCCGCGTGACCGTGGCCCTCGCATTGGCCATCGCCTCGGGGGCAGGCATGGCGCTCATGTACGTTCCCGGTGCCGACCCGAGCCCCGTCTACTTCGGCACACACACTCACCTCTTCGGACTGATGCTCGGAGCCGCGTTCGCCTTCGCGCGCCCCCTCTACAGCACCAGAGGGCTCGGCCAGCTCGGTGCGAAGCGTCCGCTGGCGGCAGGCGCCGTCAACGTCATCGCGCTCGTATCGCTCGCTGTGCTCGGCGTCGCCTTCGCGCTGCTCGGCGACCAGCTCCCGTTCACCTATCAAGGTGGCATCTTCTTGGTCTCAGCGCTCGTCGTGGTCGTCATCGCCACGCTCGGCGACCAGCGATCGGTCGTCACCAAGGTGCTGCAGACGGCCCCGTGCCGCCTGATCGGCCGTCTGTCGTACGGCATGTATCTGTGGCACTGGCCGGTCATCATCATGGTGCGTCATCTCGTCGGCGGCAGGGGAGAGCCGCTGCCCACCGCACTGGTCGTCGTGATCAGCCTCTGCCTGACGACGCTCGCCAGCTGGCTCAGCTACCGCTACGTCGAGCAGCCGATTCTGCGGCTCGGCTTTCGACAGGCCGTCAAAGCTGTGCATGCCCGCCTGGTCGAGACTGGGGGGATGCGTCGGCACGTCGTGCCGATCGGTGCGGCGGCGATCGTCAGCGTGCTCTGCGTCGTCTCTCTGATCAGCGCGCCCGATCGGTCGACGGCCCAGCAGTATGTGGAGGACGGAGCCGTATACGCCAATGCCGCTTCGGCGAAGGCGCCTGCGATCGATCCTCACGGTGCGCCGCCAGCCGAGCCGCTCTTCCCCTCGACACAGCCCATCGCGCAGATCCACGGCACCGACATGATCGCCGCCGGAGACTCGGTGATGCTCGCCAGCGCGCGTCAGATCAGCCAGAGCTACCCAGGCATCCTTATCGACGCTCAGGTGGCCAGGCAGAGCGGAGACACCTTCCACGCCGCCCGCCAACTGCTCGCCGACAACCCAGATCGTCGCGTGCTCGTCGTGCATGCCGGTACCAACGGAGGCATCGACGCCAGCGCGCTCGAAGACCTCGTGACCTGGGCTGGGCCGAACCGGCGCATCGTGCTGGTCGACATCTTCGCGGCGCGCAGCTGGGAGCAGCCCGGCAACGCGACGCTGGAGTCGGTCGCGGCGCAGCATCCGCAGACGGTCGCCGTGGCCCACTGGCACGCGGCCGTCCAAGACCACGTCGATGAGCTGGCCGGTGATCAGATCCATCCCGGTGATGCCGCCGCCGGGAGGTACGTCGCATCGGTGACGGATGCGCTCGGTCGGCTGGGTGTGACCGTCGTCGGCTGATCGACCCGGGCACCTCCCGGCCATGCGGCGCCGGGCGCAAGGTGGGATACTGAACAGTGGCGCATTCTCAGCGCCGCACCAGAGCCACGAGCAAGGGGAAGAATGAGTAAGGGCAAACTGCCGAAGAAGGTCTATGAGTCAGAGCTGCGTCGTCTGCAGGCCGAGCTCGTGAACCTGCAGCAGTGGGTGAAGACAACCGGTGCGCGCGTGCTGATCATCTTCGAAGGGCGTGATGCCGCAGGCAAGGGATCCGCGATCAAGCGCATCACCGAATACCTCAACCCGCGCTCGGCGCGCGTGGTGGCGCTGCCGGCCCCGAGCGAGCGTGAGCAGACGCAGTGGTACTTTCAGCGCTACATCGAGCATCTGCCCGCCGCCGGTGAGATCGTGCTCTTCGATCGGTCGTGGTACAACCGTGCCGGCGTCGAACGCGTGATGGGCTTCTGCACTTCTGAGGAGTACCGTCGGTTTCTGCACCAGACGCCGATCTTCGAGCGACTGCTCGTCGAAGACGGCATTCTGCTCTTCAAATACTGGTTCTCGGTCAGCGACGTGGAGCAGGAGAAGCGGTTCCGCTCAAGGCTCAACGACCCGATGCGTCGCTGGAAGCTCTCTGACATGGACCTGCAGTCGATCACTCGGTGGGAGGACTACTCACGAGCCAAAGACGAGATGTTCGTGCACACCGACATCCCTGAGGCACACTGGTACACGGTCGAGAGCGAGGACAAGAAGCGCTCGAGACTGAATGTGATCCACCACCTGCTCAGCTCGATTCCCTACACGGTGCAGGAGCCGAAGCAGATCGTGATTCCCGATCGGCCTGAGCGAGCCGGCTACGAGCGGCCTCCGCGCGAAGAGAACATCTATGTTCCGGACTTCGCCCAGACGCTCGTCGACCGGGCTGAGAACGAGTCGTCGGGCAAGAAACACACCGGCAAAGACAAATGACCGACATTTGACGCGCCTAGGGTGTATTGACTAAGCTCAGTCGATGGCGCATTAGTGGTGTGCCAAGAGAGTTCAGATGTTCGCGCGGGTCAGCAGTGAATGCCGGACTCGCCGCATCGTGAAGATGTCGACTCGACAGAGTTTGCGCCGCAGTGCGCGTCAGACGTAGAGAGCAACGAATACAAGGAGAAGTTGTGCCAACAATTCAGCAGTTGGTTCGCAAGGGGCGCAAGCCGAAGGTGACCAAGACCAAGGCTCCGGCCCTGAAGTCGAACCCGCAGCAGCGCGGCGTGTGCACTCGTGTGTACACGACCACCCCGAAGAAGCCGAACTCGGCACTGCGTAAGGTCGCACGTGTCAAGCTCAGCAACGGCATCGAGGTCACCGCGTACATCCCGGGTGAAGGCCACAACCTCCAGGAGCACTCGATGGTGCTCGTCCGCGGCGGTCGTGTGAAAGACCTCCCCGGCGTCCGTTACAAGATCGTCCGCGGTGCGCTCGACACCCAGGCAGTCAAAGACCGTCAGCAGGCTCGCAGCCGCTACGGAGCGAAGAGAGAGAAGAAGTAATGCCACGTAAGGGTCCCGCTCCCAAACGTCCCGTCGTCGCCGATCCGGTCTACGGCGCTCCCGTCGTCACGCAGCTGGTCAACAAGATCCTGCTCGACGGCAAGAAGGGCCTCGCCGAGAACATCGTCTACGCCGCTCTCGAAGGCACGCGTGAGAAGAACGGCGAAGATCCGGTCGCCACGCTGAAGAAGGCGCTCGACAACGTGCGCCCCACGCTTGAGGTTCGTTCACGCCGCGTCGGCGGTTCGACCTACCAGGTGCCGGTCGAGGTCAAGCCTCACCGCGCCAACACGCTGGCTCTGCGCTGGCTGGTGACCTACGCTCGCCTCCGCCGCGAGAAGACCATCACCGAGCGCCTGACCAACGAGATCCTCGATGCGTCGAACGGTCTTGGTGCCGCGGTCAAGCGCCGTGAAGACACGCACAAGATGGCCGAGTCGAACAAGGCCTTCGCACACTACCGCTGGTGACCATGGCTGTCGGCGGCCGAGGCATGGAGTCTCGGCCGCCGACAGGTCATTGCTCTCGACATCAAACACTCTTCACACACTCTCTCGGAAGGAACCATCGTGGCGCTCGAAGTGCTCACGGATCTCAAGAAGGTTCGCAACATCGGCATCATGGCTCACATCGATGCCGGTAAGACCACCACCACGGAACGCATCCTGTACTACACCGGTATCACCCACAAGATCGGTGAGACCCACGATGGCGCTTCTCAGATGGACTGGATGGATCAGGAGCAGGAGCGCGGCATCACCATTACGTCTGCCGCGACCACGTGCTTCTGGCATGACAACCAGATCAACATCATCGACACCCCCGGACACGTCGACTTCACCGTCGAGGTCGAGCGTTCGCTGCGCGTGCTCGACGGCGCCGTCGCCGTCTTCGATGGCAAGGAAGGCGTCGAGCCGCAGTCTGAGACCGTGTGGCGTCAGGCTGACAAGTACGACGTGCCGCGCATCTGCTTCGTCAACAAGATGGACAAGCTCGGCGCTGACTTCTACTACACCGTGCAGACGATCAAAGACCGTCTCGGTGCTCGTCCGCTCGTGATTCAGCTGCCGATCGGTGCCGAGAGCACCTTCGAGGGCGTCGTCGACCTGGTCGAGAACCGTGCCCTGACCTGGCGCGGCGATGTCGAGCTCGGCACACACTACGAGATCGAAGAGATCCCCGACGACCTCAAAGAGAAGGCCGCCAAATACCGCGAAGAGCTGGTCGAGGCCGTGGCCGAGACCGACGATGCGCTGCTCGAGAAGTTCCTCAGCGGTGAAGAGCTCACCATCCCCGAGATCAAGGCAGGCATTCGCAAGCTGACGATCTCGAGCCAGGCCTACCCCGTGCTCGCCGGCTCGGCGTTCAAGAACAAGGGCGTACAGCCCATGCTCGACGCGGTGGTCGACTACCTGCCGTCGCCGCTCGACGTGCCCGACATGGTCGGCTATGTTCCGGGCCACGAAGACGAGCAGATCACTCGCAAGCCTGAGGCCTCCGAGCCGTTCGCGGCGCTGGCGTTCAAGGTCGTGGCACACCCGTTCTACGGTCGTCTCACCTACATCCGCGTCTACTCGGGGCATGCCAAGTCGGGCGAGCAGGTGCTCAACTCGACCAAGGGGCGCAAAGAGCGCATCGGCAAGCTCTTCCAGATGCACGCCAACAAAGAGAACCCGGTCGAAGAGATCACTGCCGGACACATCTACGCGGCGATCGGTCTGAAAGACACCACCACCGGCGACACGCTGAGCGACATCCACAACCCGGTCGTGCTCGAGTCGATGACCTTCCCGGATCCGGTCATCTTCGTGGCCATCGAGCCCAAGACGAAGGCCGACCAGGAGAAGCTCGGCATCGCGATTCAGAAGCTCGCCGAAGAAGACCCGACGTTCAAGGTCAGCCTCAACCCCGAGACCGGTCAGACCGAGATCGGCGGCATGGGTGAGCTGCACCTCGACATTCTGGTCGACCGCATGAAGCGCGAGTTCAAGGTCGAGGCGAACGTGGGCAAGCCCCAGGTCGCCTACCGCGAGACGATTCGCAAGACCGTCGAGAAGTACGACTACACGCACAAGAAGCAGACCGGTGGTTCGGGTCAGTTCGCCAAGGTGCAGATCAAGCTCGAGCCTATGGAGGTCGAGGGCGACAACACGTACGAGTTCGTGAACGCCGTCACCGGTGGACGCGTTCCTCGCGAGTACATCCCCTCAGTCGACGCGGGCATCCAGGACGCCATGGCGTCGGGCATCATCGCCGGTTACCCGGTCGTCGGTGTCAAGGCCTCGCTGCTCGACGGCCAGTACCACGACGTCGACTCGTCTGAGATGGCGTTCAAGATCGCCGGTTCGATGGCCTTCCGCGAGGCAGCAAAGCTGGCCAAGCCGGTTCTGCTCGAGCCCGTCATGGCTGTCGAGGTGCGCACGCCCGAGGAGTACATGGGCGATGTCATCGGCGACCTGAACTCCCGTCGTGGCCAGATCCAGTCGATGGAGGACGCCACCGGCGTCAAGGTCATCAAAGCGAACGTTCCGCTCTCTGAGATGTTCGGCTACGTCGGCGACCTGCGGTCGAAGACCCAGGGTCGTGCGATGTACTCGATGCAGTTCGAGACGTATGCCGAGGTGCCTCGCGCCGTGGCAGACGAGATCGTCCAGAAGTCAAAGGGCGAATAAAGCTTGGGGTCTGGCGGCACGGTGCTGGTTACGGCACCGTGCCGTAGGCTGTAAGATAGGTAAGTACGCAAGAATCAAATCGTAGGTAACTCTCCGAGACAGAATCGGGTTGAGCCAACTACATGAGAGTCCTGAGGAGGACCCACAGTGGCGAAGGCAAAGTTCGAACGGACAAAGCCCCACGTCAACATTGGCACGCTTGGTCACGTCGACCATGGTAAGACCACGTTGACGGCGGCGATCACCAAGGTGCTGCACGATAAGTACCCCGATCTCAACCCGTTCACCCCATTCGATCAGATCGACAACGCTCCTGAAGAGCGCCAGCGCGGCATCACGATCAACATCTCGCACGTCGAGTACCAGACCGAGAAGCGTCACTACGCACACGTTGACGCCCCCGGCCACGCCGACTACATCAAGAACATGATCACCGGTGCTGCTCAGATGGACGGCGCGATCCTCGTGGTCGCAGCGACCGACGGCCCCATGCCCCAGACTCGCGAGCACGTGCTGCTCGCTCGCCAGGTGGGCGTGCCGTCGATCCTCGTCGCTCTGAACAAGACCGATATGGTTGACGACGAAGAGATCCTCGAGCTCGTTGAGGAAGAGGTCCGCGACCTCCTCGAGAGCCAGGACTACGATCGTGACGCTCCTGTCGTGCGCGTCTCGGCGCTGAAGGCGCTTGAGGGCGACGAGAAGTGGGCTGCCACTGTGGCCGACCTCATGGACAAAGTTGACGAGTACATCCCGGATCCGGTGCGCGACACCGAGAAGCCGTTCCTGATGCCGATCGAGGACGTCTTCACGATCACCGGTCGTGGCACCGTCGTCACCGGCCGTGTTGAGCGTGGCATCATCCACATCAACGAGGACGTCGAGATCGTCGGCATCCAGGAGGTCACTCAGAAGACCACCGTCACCGGCATCGAGATGTTCCGCAAGCTGCTCGACGAGGGTCGTGCGGGCGAGAACGTCGGCCTGCTGCTTCGTGGCACCAAGCGCGAGGACGTCGAGCGCGGCCAGGTTGTGGCCAAGCCCGGTTCGGTCACCCCGCACAAGGAGTTCGAGGGCAGCGCCTACATCCTGACCAAGGATGAGGGCGGTCGCCACAACCCGTTCTACTCGAACTACCGTCCGCAGTTCTACTTCCGCACCACGGACGTCACCGGCGTCATCACGCTGCCTGAGGGCACCGAGATGGTCATGCCCGGTGACACCACCGACATGAAGGTTGATCTGATTCAGCCTGTCGCCATGGAAGAGGGCCTGCGCTTCGCCATCCGTGAGGGTGGACGCACCGTTGGCGCCGGCACGGTGACCAAGATCATCAAGTAGTCCTCACAGACCGCTTGTCTGAAAGACCCCGGAGAGATCCGGGGTCTTTCTGCGTGTTGGGACGGATCTGTAGAGTTGTCTGCAACGGGCCCCTACCGGTGAGGCCCAACGAGAAAGGGATCCGCCATGGGACTCGAAGATCTGGTGAACAAGGCGAAGAACGCTGCTGGGGGCGTCGCGGGGCAGGCCGGAGGGCTTGCCGACAAGGCGAAGCAGGCGATGCAGAGTGACAAGGCCGAAGAGATCTCAGACTCGCTGCTCGACAAGGCGGCCGATCTGGCGAATAGAGTCACCGGCGAGAAGTTCTCGGATCAGGTGCAGCAGGCCCGTGACGCCGCGGACAAGGCGATCGGAAACGAGTGACCTGTCGCCCGTGAGCGAATCGAGCGTCTGACAGAGCTCTCTTCTGACGTGTCGACGCGAGTCGGCAGCAGTGCGCGAGAATGAAGGCGGGAACCCATCAATGGGTTCCCGCCTTCGTGCGCTCTGCCGCAGACACAGCGTGTTGGGCGCGGACTGCTCAGAGACTACTTGAGCTGCGCTCGAGCGTCTTTGACGTTGAGCACGACGCGGCCGGTGATCTTGCCTGCGCGCATCTCGTCGAACACCTCGTTGATCTCGCTGAGCGGTCGCTCGGTCGCGATCGTGTGCACCTTGTCGCGCGCGGCGAAGTCCAGCGCGTTGGCGAGATCGAGGCGGGTACCGACGATCGAGCCACGCAGAGTGATGCCGCGCAGCACGGTGTCGAAGATGTTCACCGGGAAGTCGCCGACGGGCAGACCGTTGATCGCGACGGTGCCTCCTCGACCCACGATGTGCATGGCCTGCTCGAACGCGATGTTGCTCGGTGCGGTGACGAGCACGCCCTGGGTGCCGCCAAGCTCGTTCTGCAGCACCTCGACCGGATTCTGCTCGCGGGCATTGACCGTGATCGAGGCGCCGAGCTCCTTCGCCAGCTTGAGCTTGTCGTCGCCGACGTCGACCGCAGCCACGTTGAAGCCCATGGCGACCGCGTACTGCACGGCGAGGTGCCCCAGGCCGCCGATGCCGCTGATGGTCACCCAGTCGCCGGCCTTCGCATCCGTCGACTTCAGGCCGCGGTAGACGGTCACGCCGGCGCAGAGAATCGGGGCGATCTCGATCGGGTCGACTCCGTCTGGGATCTTGCCGACGTAGCGTGAGTCGACGATCATGTACTCGGCGAAGCTGCCGGCCACCGCGTAGCCGCCGTTGACGACGTCGGGGCACAGGTTCTCGTCGCCCGCGAGGCAGTACTTGCACTCGCCGCAGGCGCTCCACAGCCATGCGTTGCCGACGCGATCGCCGACCTTCACGTTCGTGACGTCAGGCCCGACCGACACGACCGTGCCGTGGCCTTCATGACCGGGGATGAGCGGGAGATTGGGCTTGACCGGCCAGTCACCCTCGACCGCGTGCAGATCGGTGTGGCAGACGCCCGTGTAGTCGACTTTGACCAGGGCTTGATACTGACCGGGTTCCGGGATCGGCACCTCTTCGATGCTGAGACGGTCTCCGAAGTTGTGTTGGACGGCAGCGAGCATGGTGTCAGACATGTGTGGCTCCTTCTTGTGTGGTTGTCGTCGCCCCGCTGGAGGCGCCGCATTCTCGTGGCGAACCACAAGATTCGGCCAGCCTATGAATGGTCTCCTCAATGTGGCAAGTGAAACGTCTGATGATATTCTTTGGCTTGTGACCGCCCAGAATCCCTCAAGTTCAGATACCCTCGCAGACAGCGCACTCAGCCCGTACGACGCCATCCTGCTGCTCTCGTACGGCGGCCCGAACAAACAGGAGGACGTCCTCCCGTTTCTGCGCGACGTGGTCTCTGGAAAGAACATCCCGGACTCGCGGCTCGAAGTGGTCGGCGAGCACTACCGCCTCTTCGGCGGGCGCAGCCCGATCAACGGCGAGAACCTCAGACTCATCGCCGATCTGCGCGCCGCCCTCGACCGCCGAGACGTCGACACCCCGATTCTCTTCGGCAACCGCCACTGGAACCCCTACACGGTCGACACGCTGCGCACCACAATCGCCTACGGTGCCCGTCGCATCCTGGTGGTCATCACCGCCGCCTACATCTCGTACTCGGGTTCGCGACAGTACCGTGAGCACCTGGCCGAGACGATCACCGCGCTCGAAGCCGAGACGGGTGTGCGACTCGACGTCGACATCCTGCGTGCGTTCTACAACGATCAGGCCTTCGTCGACGCCAACGTCAACGCAGTGCGCGAGGCAGCGAGCGAACTGCCCGTCGGTCAGCCGCTGCACATCGCCTATGTGACTCACAGCATCCCCGAGACGATGAACGAGGCCAGCGGCGCCACAGGGCCGACCTACCTCGAGCAGCACCAGCTGGTCGCCGCCGAAGTCACTCGGGCGGTCGAGGGCGAGTTGGGCGACCGTCTGCTCGGCACCTCGCTGTCGTTCTGCTCGCGGTCGGGCAGTCCGCACCAGCCGTGGCTCGCTCCCGACATCAGCGACCGGCTCGACGAGCTCAAAGCACAAGGCGTGCAGAACGTCGTGATCGCTCCCATCGGCTTCATCGCCGACCACATGGAGGTCGTCTTCGACCTCGACACCGAGGCCGCAGCACACGCCGACGAGATCGGCCTCGAGGTGCGTCGTGCGACCACGGCAGGACATCGCCCCGAGTTCGTCGAGGGCCTCGCCGAGCTGATGATCGAGCGCGCAGCGGTCGAACGCGGCCATGGCACACGACGTCCGGTGATCGGATCGCATCCGATGACGCCTGACGTCGCACCGCCGAACAGCTGCCGTCAGCGAGCCGGCGTGGTCACCGGGCTGCCGGTGGTCGCGGGCGACGACGACTGACGCGACCGGTCGCACACTGAGCACAGACATCCACGAGGCACAGAGCAGAAGAGGCACTGAGAACGATGACCGCAGACAATGCGAACCAGAGCACGACGAACAACGCCACCGCCAAGGTGGAACGACCGAACGTGGCGAAGCCCGAGAGCTTCGCGCAGAAGGCCGAGCGCATCAACTCGACTGTGACCTACACACAGTGGGCCGTGTTCACCGTCGATGAGCCGTTCGACGAGGATGCTGCTGTGCGTGCGGCTGCCGCGCGTGAGACGCTGGAGGCGCTCGACGAGATCGAGGGCCTCACTGTGCGTGGGTTCTACGACGTCGCCGGATACCGTGCCGAAGCCGACCTGATGTGCTGGTGGTACGCCGAGAGTCCTGAGACGGTGCAGCGCGCCTATCACCGCTTTCTCACCACGCCGCTCGGACAGCACCTGTCGCCGTACTGGTCGAACGTCGCCGTGCATCGTCAGGCCGAGTTCAATCCGCGGCACATCCCGGCGTTCCTGGCGGGGGAGCAGCCCCGCGACTACCTCTGTGTGTACCCGTTCGTGCGCTCCTATGAGTGGTACCTGCTGCCCGATGAGGAGCGCTCGACGATCCTGCGCGAGCATGGGCAGTATGCGGTCGACTACCCCGACGTGCGTGCGAACACCATCGCGTCGTTCGGGCTCGGCGACTATGAGTGGATTCTGGCCTTCGAGGCCGACGAGCTGCACCGCATCGTCGATCTGATGCGTCATATGCGCGGTACGAAGGCCCGTCTGCATGTGCGAGAAGAGACGCCGTTCTTCACCGGCCCCCGTGTCGAGCTCGAGCAGTGGGCCGGGCTGGTGGCCACCGGCCGCTGAGCGTGAACGGCGTCTGCCGACGGGTGACAGCGCGAAGCCCGGGTGCCGGTTCCAGGGCGTCGGGAAGGCGCCCGCAGCGACTCGCCCAGGGCGACACGCCCGGGTTGCTTAATGGCCCAAGTCTGTGGCAAACTTGTTCAGTTCCAGAAATTCCGCGTTCGCGCGGATCACTGCCAGTATGTGTCGGATCTGAGATTCGGCCGCTTGCAGCAGAACACGTCGGTACGAACAGTGCGTCCAGCCGTGAACAACGGCAGTGATGCGGTTCTTGCCGTTGAGACCTCACAACACGACAAGAGTTCGGGTGCCTGCGTGCCCGCCCCTCGGTCGTTGTGAGGGAGTTCACACAGGCAGTGGACGCAGCTTTGACAGAAGAACAGTGGTGCGTGAATGAGCGAGAGCTCACAAGCGTCCTGACGGAGTCAAGGCGTCAGGCAGACACAGGACAGTGTCGGCGAGACGTCGAGACCTCGGAAGCAAGGTCGGCACAATTGCCGAAACGATGAAGGCAGTATTGCCTTGGAATGAAGATGGGAGTCAGCGATGGCGGGACAGAAGATCCGCATTCGACTGAAGTCGTATGACCACGAGGTGATCGATTCCTCTGCACGCAAGATCGTCGACACGGTGACCCGTGCCGGTGCGACAGTGGTCGGCCCGGTGCCGCTCCCCACTGAGAAGAACGTGATCGCTGTGATCCGTTCGCCGCACAAATACAAGGACAGCCGTGAGCACTTCGAGAAGCGCACCCACAAGCGCCTGATCGACATCGTCGATCCGACGCCGAAGGCTGTCGACTCGCTGATGCGTCTCGACCTTCCTGCTGACGTGAACATCGAGATCAAGCTCTGAGGAACACGAGAGAATGACTACTGAAACCAAGACCCGCAAGGGCCTGCTGGGCATCAAGCTCGGCATGACCCAGGTGTGGGACGAGGAGAACAACCTCGTGCCCGTCACCGTCGTCGAGGCCACGACCAACGTCGTGACCCAGATTCGCGACGCCGAGCGCGACGGCTACCAGGCCGTGCAGATCGCCTACGGGCAGATCGACCCGCGTAAAGTCACCAAGCCCGCTGGCGGTCACTTCGCCAAGGCAGGCGTGACCCCGCGTCGCCACCTCGTCGAGGTGCGCACCAACGACACCGATCAGTACAGCATCGGTCAGGAGCTCACCGTCGAGCAGTTCGAAGCCGGCCAGAAGGTCGACGTCGTCGGCACCAGCAAGGGCAAGGGCCTCGCAGGTGTGATGAAGCTGCACAACTTCCGTGGTGACAACGCATCGCACGGTGCGCACCGCAACCACCGCAAGCCGGGTTCGATCGGTGAGGCCTCGACGCCGTCGCGCGTCTACAAGGGCCTCAAGATGGCTGGCCGCATGGGTGCCGAGCGCGTGAGCGTTCAGAACCTCAAGGTGCAGGCCATCGACGCCGAGAACAACCTGCTGCTCATCAAGGGCGCAATCCCCGGCCCCAAGGGCCAGGTCGTGTTCGTCCGCAACGCTGTGAAGGGGGCCTGACCATGGCTGCCACCAAGATCGATGTGCTGACCGCCGAGGGCAAGAAGTCCGGCAGTGTCGAGCTGCCCGCCGATCTCTTCGACGTGCAGCCCAACGTGCCGCTGATCCACCAGGTCGTCGTCGCACAGCTGGCCGCCGCCCGTCAGGGCACCGCCAAGGTGAAGAACCGTGGCGAGGTCTCAGGCGCAGGCCGCAAGCCGTTCAAGCAGAAGGGCACAGGTAACGCCCGACAGGGTTCGATCCGTGCTCCGCACATGACCGGCGGTGGCATCGTCCACGGGCCGGTGCCGCGCGACTACACGCAGCGCACCCCGAAGAAGATGATCGCCGCAGCTCTGCGCGGTTCGCTCAGCGACCGTGCTCGCAACGGCCGCGTGCATGTGATCACCGACGTCGTCTCAGGCGAGACACCGTCGACGAAGGCCGCGAAGGCTGTGCTCGCACAGTTCGCCGCCGACGCAAACATCCTGCTCGTCGTCGATCGCACCGATGAGCTCACGATCAAAAGCGTGCGCAACCTGCAGAACGTGAACAGCCTCGACGCCGGCCAGCTCAACGCCTATGACGTGCTGGTCGCCGACGACATCGTCTTCACCAAGCAGGCCTTCGAGCAGTTCGTCGGCCGCGCCGCGCAGAAAGGTGATGCAGAATGACTGAGCTCAACAAGCACACACACGACGTGGTGATCAAGCCCATCGTCTCTGAGAAGAGCTACAACCTCATCGACCAGGGCAAGTACACGTTCGAGGTCGCTCCTGACGCCAACAAGACCGAGATCAAGCAGGCCATCGAGGCCATCTTTAACGTCGAGGTCGATCAGGTTCGCACCCTCAACCGTCAGGGCAAGACCCGTCGCACCCGCACCGGAACCGGCAAGCGCAAAGACACCAAGCGTGCCATCGTGTCGCTGAAGTCGGGTTCCATCGACATCTTCTCGGCAGCGAACTAGGTCGGGGAAAGGCTAAGAATCATGGCTATTCGCAAGTACAAGCCCACGACCCCGGGTCGTCGCGGTTCATCGGTGGCTGACTTCGCCGAGATCACCCGCTCGACGCCCGAGAAGTCGCTGCTGCGGCCGCTCTCGAAGACCGGTGGTCGTAACTCGACCGGTCGCATCACGACGCGTCATCACGGTGGCGGACACAAGCGCCAGTACCGCGTGATCGACTTCCGTCGCGCAGACAAAGACGGCGTCGTTGCCAAGGTCGCTCACATCGAGTACGACCCCAACCGCACCGCACGTATCGCGCTGCTGCACTTCATCGATGGAACCAAGCGCTACATCCTGGCTCCGAACAAGGTCAAGCAGGGCGACGTCATCGAGTCCGGCGCCAGTGCCGACATCAAGCCCGGCAACAACCTGCCGCTGAAGAACATCCCGACCGGTACTGTGGTGCACGCCATCGAGCTGCGCCCCGGCGGCGGCGCCAAGCTGGCCCGTTCGGCCGGTTCGAGCGTTCGCCTGGTCGCGAAGGACGGCGCCTACGCGCAGCTGCGTCTGCCGAGCGGTGAGATCCGCAACGTCGACGCCCGCTGCCGTGCCACGATCGGCGAGGTCGGCAACGCCGAGCAGTCGAACATCAACTGGGGCAAAGCTGGTCGCAACCGCTGGAAGGGCATCCGCCCGACGGTTCGTGGTGTCGTGATGAACCCGGTCGACCACCCGCACGGTGGTGGCGAGGGTCGCACTTCGGGTGGTCGTCACCCGGTCAGCCCGTGGGGTCAGCCTGAAGGCCGTACCCGCAAGCCGAACAAAGCCAGCGACAAGCTCATCGTGCGTCGTCGCCCGTCGAGCAAGAAGCGCAAGTAGGAGATAGACAAGAATGCCACGCAGTCTGAAAAAGGGCCCCTTCGTTGACGAGCACCTGCTTCGCAAAGTTCTCGCTCAGAACGAGGCCGGCACGAAGAATGTGATCAAGACCTGGTCACGCCGTTCGCTGATCATTCCGGCGTTCCTCGGCCACACGATCGCCGTTCACGACGGTCGCAAGCACGTCCCGGTGTTCATCACCGAGGCGCAGGTCGGCCACAAGCTCGGCGAGTTCGCGCCGACGCGCACCTTCCGCGGTCACGAGAAGGACGACAAGAAGGGCCGCCGACGCTGAGGCGTCGGCAGCTCCTGAAAGAGAGGTCATGATGGTAGAAGCAACCGCGCGTCTGCGTCATATCCGTGTTACGCCTCAGAAGGCCCGTCGCGTCGTCAACTTGGTTCGCGGCAAGCAGGTCAACGAGGCTCTGGGAATTCTGAAGTTCGCCCCGCAGGGTGCTTCGGAGCCGGTCTACAAGCTCGTCGCATCGGCTGTCGCCAATGCTCGAGTCAAGGCAGAGGCTTCGAACAGCTTCCTCGACGAGGACGAGCTCTACATCGCCGAGGCGTATGTCGACGAGGGCCCGACCCTCAAGCGCATCCGTCCCCGCGCTCAGGGCCGTGCCTATCGGGTGCTGAAGCGCACGAGCCACATCACTGTGGTCGTCGCCACGCCTGAAGAGGCAGCTGGGGCAACCGAGGCATCAGCGAAGAAGGAGAGCAACTGATGGGTCAGAAAGTCAACCCTTACGGCTTCCGTCTGGGCATCACCACTGACCACGTGTCACGGTGGTTCTCCGACTCGAACAAGCCTGGTCAGCGTTACAAGGACTATGTCGCCGAGGACGTCAAGATCCGTCACTTCCTGACAGAGAACCTTGACCGCGCCGGCATCGCGAAGATCAACCTGGAGCGCACCAAGGATCGCGTGCGAGTGGACATCCACACCGCGCGCCCTGGTATCGTCATCGGCCGTCGCGGCGCGGAGGCTGAGCGCATCCGCGGCGATCTCGAGAAGCTCACCGGCAAGCAGATCCAGCTGAACATCCTCGAGGTCAAGAACCCCGAGGCTTCGGCTCAGCTGGTCGCTCAGGGTGTCGCAGAGCAGCTCGCTGCTCGTGTCGCGTTCCGTCGTGCCATGCGCAAGGGCCTGCAGGGTGCCATGCGCGCAGGCGCCAAGGGTGTTCGCATCCAGGTGGCCGGTCGTCTGGGCGGCGCCGAGATGAGCCGTTCCGAGTTCTACCGCGAGGGTCGTGTGCCGCTGCACACGCTGCGCGCGAACATCGACTACGGCTTCTACGAGGCACGTACCACCTTCGGCCGCATCGGCGTGAAGGTCTGGATTTATAAAGGCGAGATCACCGATCGTGAGCTGGCGAGCCTCGAGGCTTCGCGTCCCAGCCGCGGTGATCGTTCCCGCCGAGCCCCTCGCGGCCAGCACGGCCAGCAGAAGGATGCTCCGGTGGCAGCAGGAGCGGAGGCGTAGAACATGCTCATCCCACGTAAGGTCAAGTACCGCAAGCAGCACCACCCCAAGCGCTCAGGGCGTTCGAAGGGTGGCAACGAACTGGCATTCGGCGAATACGGCGTTCAGGCTCTCGGCCCCGCCTATATCACCAACCGTCAGATCGAGGCCGCTCGTATCGCCATGACGCGTTACATCAAGCGTGGTGGCAAGGTCTGGATCAACATCTTCCCGGATCGCCCGCTCTCGCAGAAGCCGATCGGAACCCGAATGGGTTCTGGTAAGGGCTCGCCCGAGTTCTGGGTCGCCAACGTCAAGCCCGGGCGTGTGCTCTTCGAGCTGAGCGGTGTTAGCGATGAGATCGCTCGCGAAGCGCTCACTCGTGCCATCTACAAACTTCCAGTCAAGGCGCGCATCATCAAGCGCGAGGAGGGTGACGCATAATGCCGATCGGATCCAAAGACCTCGCTGTCGACAAGCTCGAGACGCTCGAAGAGGCTGCCCTGGCAGCCGAGCTGAAGAAGGCCAAAGAAGAGCTGTTCAACCTGCGCTTCCAGTCGGCCACCGGTCAGCTCGCTTCGGGATCGCGTGTTCGCGCCGTCAAGCGCGACATCGCACGCATCTACACCATCATCCGTGAGCGCGAGCTCGGCATCCGCCAGCAGCCCGCCCCGGCTCCGGCCGAGAAGGCGTCGAAGGCCAAGGCCAAGACATCGAAGAAGGCCGCCAAGACTGACGAGGAGGCTCAGGCATGAGCGAGAACAAGCAGGAGTCGCCTGTCGCCGAGGAGCGCGGGTACCGCAAGAGCCGTCGCGGCTACGTGGTGAGCGACAAGGGCGACAAGACCATCACCGTGGTCGTCGAGGATCGTGTGAAGCACGCCCTCTACGGCAAGGTCATGCGCAAGTCGTCGAAGGTTCGCGTGCACGACGAAGAGAACGCCGCTGGTGTGGGCGACCTCGTTCGCATCGACGAGACCCGTCCGCTGTCCGCCACCAAGCGCTGGCGCCTGGTTGAGATTCTGGAGAAGGCCAAGTAGGCCTGAACCTACCCAAGGAGAATTCACATGATTCAGAACGAATCGCGACTGAAGGTTGCCGATAACACCGGCGCCAAGGAGTTGCTGACGATTCGTGTGCTGGGCGGTTCGAACCGTCGGTATGCAGGTCTCGGCGACACCATCGTGGCGACCGTCAAGGATGCGATCCCTGGTGGCGGTGTGAAGAAGGGTGAGGTCGTCAAGGCCGTCATCGTTCGCACTGTCAAAGAGACGCGTCGTCCGGACGGCTCGTACATCAAGTTCGACGAGAACGCCGCAGTGCTCCTCAAGGGCGACGGCGAGCCTCGTGGCACGCGTATCTTCGGCCCCGTCGGCCGTGAGCTGCGCGACAAGAAGTTCATGAAGATCGTTTCACTGGCACCGGAGGTGATTTGAGATGGCGAAGATTCGCAAGGGAGACCTCGTCGAGGTGATCTCGGGCGCGAGCCAGGATCGCGGCGGTGACCGAGGCAAGCAGGGAACTGTTCTGCGCGTCATTCCCGAGACTGACCGCGTCGTCGTCGAAGGCGTGAACATCGTGAAGCGTCACGTGCGCGCCGGTGTGAACGGCGAGCAGGGCGGCATCAAGGAGTTCGAGGCTCCGATTCACGTCTCGAACGTCGCGATCGTCGATCCCGAGACCAAGAAGCCGACCCGTGTCGGCTTCCGAGTCGAAGAAGTTGAGACCAATGGCGTGAAGCGCACCGTCCGCGTTCGCTACGCCAAGAAGTCGGGTAAGGACATCTGATGACTGAGACTGCAGAGACCACCACGGTTGAGAAGGTGACCCCTCGCCTCAAGGTCAAGTACCGCGAAGAGATCATTCCGGCTCTTGAGAAGGAGTTCGGCTTCACGAACCTGCATCAGGTTCCGAAGATCGTCAAGGTCGTCGTGAACACCGGTGTCGGTGAGGCTGCCCGCGATGGCAAGCTCATCGAGGGTGCTGTGCACGACCTCGCGGCCATCACCGGTCAGAAGCCGCACGTCAACCACGCTCGCAAGTCGATCGCTCAGTTCAAGCTGCGCGAGGGCCAGGCCATCGGCGCGCACGTCACGCTTCGCGGCGACCGCGCATGGGAGTTCCTGGATCGTCTGATCAGCCTGTCGCTGCCGCGTATTCGCGACTTCCGCGGTCTGAGCGACCGTCAGTTCGACGGCAACGGCAACTACACCTTCGGTCTGACCGAGCAGTCGGTCTTCCACGAGGTCGATCAGGACCAGACCGATCACGTGCGCGGCTTCGACATCACGATCGTGACGTCGGCTGACAACGATGATCAGGGTCGCTCGCTGCTGCGTGCCCTGGGCTTCCCTTTCAAGACCAAGACCACCAAGTAACACCGATTGCCGAAGGTCCCCGCTCCGTGTACGGGGCGGGGATACCTGGCGAGAACAGGAAACACTGCACATGACAATGTCAGACCCCGTTGCCGACCTGCTGACGCGGATCCGCAACGCGAACAACGCGCACATCGAGCGCGTCGCGCTGCCTTCCAGCAAGCTGAAGCGCAGCGTCGCTGAGATCCTCAAGCGTGAGGGCTATGTCGGCGAGGTCAGCGAGGAGCCCGCTCGCGTGGGCAAGACGCTCACCATCGATCTCAAGTACGGCTCCGATCGCCAGCGTGCGATCGAAGGCATCAAGCGAGTCTCCAAGCCCGGTCTGCGCGTCTACGCGAAGTCGACCGAGCTGCCCAAGGTCCTCGGCGGCCTGGGCATCGCGATTCTGTCCACCTCCTCGGGTCTGCTGACTGACCGTGAGGCCAAGGCGAAGGGCGTGGGTGGGGAAGTCCTCGCCTACGTGTGGTGATCGAACATGTCACGTATCGGTAAGCTTCCCATTGAGATTCCGGCAGGCGTCGACGTCAAGATCGACGGCCAGCACGTCGCAGTGAAGGGCCCGAAGGGTCAGCTCGAACTGTCACTGCCGAAGCCGATCACGGCCTCGGTCGACGGCAGCCAGGTCATCGTCGCTCGTCCGGACGAAGAGCGCGAGTCGCGTTCGCTTCACGGACTGAGCCGCACGCTGATCCACAACAACATCATCGGCGTCACAGAGGGCTATTCGAAGCGCCTCGAGATCGTCGGCACCGGCTATCGCGCCGTCGCCAAGGGCAGCTCGGTGGAGTTCTCGCTCGGCTACTCGCACACCATCGTGGTCGACCCGCCCGAGGGCATCTCGTTCGAGGTCGAAGGCCAGAACAAGGTCATCGTCAAGGGCATTGACAAGCAGTCTGTCGGCGAGACCGCCGCGAAACTGCGCAAGCTGCGCCTGCCCGAGCCGTACAAGGGCAAAGGCGTGCGGTACGAAGGCGAGCACGTGCGGCGCAAGGCTGGAAAGGCTGGTAAGTAATCATGGCTTCACGCAACAAGAGCAGGCAGGCAGCGCGTCAGCGTCGTCATGTCCGTGTGCGCAAGCACCTGAGCGGCACCGCTCAGCGGCCCCGTCTCGTGGTGAACCGCTCGGCTCGCCACGTCTTCGTGCAGGTCGTCGACGACACCCGCGGCGTGACCGTGGCGAGCGCGTCGACTCTCGAAGCAGATCTGCGTGTCTTCGACGGTGATAAGACGGCGAAGGCCAAGAAGGTGGGCCAGCTCGTTGCCGACCGTGCCAAGGCGGCCGGTGTCGAGGCGGTCGTCTTCGACCGCGGCGGCAACCAGTACGCCGGTCGAGTCGCAGCAGTCGCTGACGGCGCACGCGAAGGTGGGCTGACACTGTGAGCGAACAGACGAAGACCGAAGCATCAAAGGAGCAGCAGGTGAGCGCAACCTCAGCTGAAGGCCAGGGCAAGAGCCAGCAGGCCACCGACCCCAACGAGCGCGAGCGTCGTCACGGGTCGCGCGAGCGCCAGCCCGGTCGCGATCGCGGCGATCGCGGCGGCCGTGACAAAGAGAGCCCGTTCCTTGAACGCGTCGTGACCATCAACCGTGTGTCGAAGGTCGTCAAGGGCGGTCGTCGCTTCAGCTTCACGGCGCTGGTCGTCGTGGGCGACGGCGATGGACTCGTCGGAGTCGGCTATGGCAAGGCCAAAGAGGTTCCGGCCGCGATTGCCAAGGGTGTCGAAGAGGCCAAGCGCAACTTCTTCCGCGTGCCGCGCATCCTCAAGTCGATTCCGCACCCTGTGCAGGGCGAGGACTCAGCCGGCGTCGTCCTGCTGCGTCCGGCATCAGCCGGTACCGGTGTTATCGCCGGTGGCCCGGTGCGCGCCGTGCTCGAGTGCGCCGGCGTGCACGACGTGCTCAGCAAGTCGCTGGGGTCGTCGAATACGCTCAACATCGTGCGTGCCACTGTTGCCGCACTCAAGCAGCTCGAGGAACCGCAGGCCGTGGCAGCACGTCGTGGTCTGCCCCTCGACGAGGTCGCACCCGCGGCGCTGCTCAAGGCTGACGAGAAGGTGAGTGAGTGATGGCGAGCCAGCTGAAGGTCACCCAGGTCAAGAGCAAGTACGGGGCACGGCCCGAGCAGCGAGACACGCTTCGCTCACTCGGCTTGCGCCGCATCGGTCAGACAGTCATCAAGGATGACAACCAGGTGAACCGCGGGTATGTCAACGCGGTTCGTCACCTGATCAAGGTTGAGGAGATTTGAGCATGGCTGACAAGAAAGCGCCACAGGAAGAGGAGAAGGTGAGCCTGCTCAAGGTTCATCACCTTCGCCCCGCTCCTGGTGCCAAGAAGGATCGCACCCGCGTGGGTCGCGGTGAGGCGTCGAAGGGCAAGACCGCAGGTCGCGGCACCAAGGGCACCAAGGCCCGTTACCAGGTGCGTCCCGGCTTCGAAGGCGGGCAGATGCCGCTGCATATGCGCACCCCGAAGCTGCGTGGCTTCAAGAACCCGGCTCGCGTCGAGTACCAGGTCGTGAACCTGGTTCGCCTCGCGGCACTCTACCCCCAGGGTGGCCAGGTCACCGTCGACGATCTCGTCGCAAAGGGCGCCGTGCGCGCTGGCGAGCCTGTCAAGGTGCTCGGAACCGGTGAGATCACCGTCAAGCTCGATGTTCGCGTTGACAAGATCTCGGCCTCCGCAAGCGAGAAGATTCTTGCTGCCGGCGGTTCGGTAGAGTAGTAAAGAATGTGTCGTCTCTCGACCGTGGCGTACGTCACGGTCGAGAGACGTCTCAACTTGACAGGAGCCTGAGGTTTGTCGAACGCCGTCGTCCGTATCTTGAAGACGCCTGATCTTCGAAAGAAGATTGGTTTCACGTTATTCATCGTTCTGCTGTTCCGCTTGGGCTCCTTCGTTCCCACCCCCTACGTCGATTACAGCGCTGTCAAGCAGTGCATCAATCAGACATCGCAGACCTCAGGTCTGTACGAGCTCGTGAATCTGTTCAGCGGTGGTGCGCTGCTGCAGCTCTCGGTGTTCGCAATGGGCATCATGCCCTACATCACGGCCTCGATCATCGTCCAGCTGCTGCGTGTGGTCATCCCGCGTTTTGAAGAGCTGCACAAAGAGGGCGAGTCGGGTCGCGCCAAGATGACGCAGTACACCCGTTACCTCGCACTTGGCCTCGGTCTGCTCCAGGCCACCACACTCGTCACCGTCGCACGAACCGGCGCACTCTACGGCACAGCCTGCAGCGAGTCGCTCATCGTGAACGACCAGTGGTACACGATCGTGCTCATGGTGCTGACCATGACCGCCGGCACTGGCCTGATCATGTGGTTCGGCGAGCTCATCACCGAGCGTGGCATCGGCAACGGCATGTCACTGCTGATCTTCACCTCGATCGCCGCGCAGTTCCCCAGCCAGATGGGTGCCATCTGGAACGGCAACGGCGGGCCTCGTAACTTCTTCTTCGTACTGATCCTCGCATTGGTGCTCGTCGTGGCCGTGGTCTTCGTCGAGCAGTCCCAGCGTCGCGTTCCAGTTCAGTACGCCAAGCGCGTCGTGGGGCGCCGCACCTACGGCGGCAACACCACGTACATTCCGATCAAGGTGAACATGGCCGGTGTCGTGCCCGTCATCTTCGCCTCGTCGCTGCTCTACCTGCCCGCACTGATCGCGCAGTTCAACCAGGGCGACGGCTCGCAGGAGCCGCCGGCTTGGGTACAGTTCATCTCGAATTACCTCACCCGCGGCGACCATCCTCTCTACATGGCGCTGTACTTCCTGCTGATCGTCGGTTTCACGTACTTCTACGTGGCCATCACGTTCAACCCGGAGGAGCAGGCCGAGAACCTGAAAAAGTACGGCGGTTTCATTCCAGGCATCCGCGCTGGTCGCCCGACCGCAGACTTCCTCAACTACGTGCTCAGCCGCATCACGTTCCCCGGCTCGATCTACCTCGGCCTCGTTGCGCTGCTGCCGCTGATCGTTCTGGGCGGCCTCGGCGTCGGCCAGAACTTCGCCTTCGGTGGTACGTCGATCCTGATCATCGTCGGCGTCGGCCTTGAGACGGTCAAGCAGATAAACTCGCAACTGCAACAACGTCACTACGAAGGGCTACTCAAATGAGCAAACGACTGCTTCTTATCGGTCCGCCAGGAGCTGGCAAGGGCACGCAGGCCGCACGTCTGACGAAGAGTCTGGGCATTCCGGCGATCTCGACTGGCGACATCTTTCGCGAGAACGTCAAGAACCAGACCGAGCTGGGCAAAGAGGCGAAGCGGTACATGGATGCCGGCGAGTATGTTCCCGACTCTCTGACGAACGCGTTGGTGCGCTCACGCCTCAACGAGGCAGACGCAGCCGAAGGGTTCCTGCTCGACGGCTACCCGCGCACGGCAGAGCAGGTCAAAGAGCTCGATGACATCCTTGGTGACGCTGGTAAAGCGCTCGATTCGGTCGTGCTCATCGAGGCCGACCAGAGCGAGCTGGTCGAGCGGCTGCACAAGCGTGCCGTCGAGCAGGGCCGTTCGGACGACACCGAAGATGTCATTCGTCACCGCCTTGAGGTCTACGCGGAGCAGACTGCTCCGCTGATCGACACCTACCGCGAACGCGGCCTGCTCGTGACGGTCGACGGACTCGGTGCGGTCGACGAAGTCACCGACCGCATTCTTGCCGGTCTCGGCGAGAAGTGATGTTCCGTCGACCCACTTTCGACTACAAGACCCCGCAGCAGATTCTGCAGTTGCGTGATGCGGCGATGGCCACTCGCCACGTGCTCGACGAGGTCTCGAAAGCGATTCAGCCGGGAGCGACCACGCGACATCTGGACGACGTCGCACTGCGCACGCTCGCATCCGACGGCGCCACTGCGAACTTCGCTCTGGAGGACGACTATGTCGACGCGATCTGCGTCTCGATCAACGAGCAGATCGTCCATGGCATCCCCGGCGACCGTGTCATCGAGCCCGGCGACCTGGTCTCAGTGGATGCCGGAGCGCTGCTGAACGGATGGAACGGCGATTCGGCCGTCACCGTGCTCGTCCCCGGGGGAGACCCCGAAGTCAGTGCACGTCGGGCTGAGCTCAGCCGCGTCACTGAACAGTCGATGTGGGCAGGCGCCGCAGCGTTGGCTTCGGCGAAGCATGTGAACCAGGTCGGCACGGCGATCGAGGACTACATCCTCGGACAGGGCGACTATGGCATTCTGCGCGAGTACATCGGGCACGGCATCGGTCGTGAGATGCATGAAGATCCGCCGGTGTTCAACTACCACATCTCGGGGCGCGGTGCGAAGGTGCAGTCCGGACTGGTCATCTGCATCGAGCCGATGCTGACCGACGGCACCGAAGACACCGTCATCGCTCCCGACGGATGGGCGATCTCGTCTGCCGACGGGTCTGACGGCGCACATTGGGAGGTTCAGGTAGCCGTGACCGATCGCGGCATCTGGGCGCTCAGTTACGCCGACGGCGGTGCGGCAGGATTGGCGCCGTTCGGCGTTGTTCCGACCCCGCTGACAGTCTAGGTCGCATTCTCGACACGCCCGGTCTGTACAACCATCAAAAAAAGCCATAAGATGATTAACTGGTGTCTTTTGGCATCGGTGTATCCACTCTAGAGATCAAGGCGGTAAGGCATACATGGCGAAAAAAGACGGTGTCATCGAGATTGAAGGTTCAGTCGTCGAGGCCCTCCCCAACGCCACGTTCCGCGTCGAGCTGACCAACGGGCACCTGGTGCTCGCGCACATTTCAGGCAAGATGCGTCAGCACTACATCCGCATTCTGCCCGAAGACCGCGTGGTCGTCGAGCTCAGCCCCTACGATCTCAGCCGCGGACGCATCGTCTACCGCTACAAGTAGGCCGAAGCACCACAATAAGCAGCATCGCTGACGAGAGTCAGCACACCCCTAGTCGGAGGCTGGGGCCGTGGAATCGTCTGAGCGATCAGGCGGACTCACGGAGATGCTGCCCGACACCTCCAATGCACCATAAGGAGCAGCCGCATGGCACGTCTAGCAGGCGTCGATCTGCCTCGCGAGAAGCGCGTGGAGATCGCACTCACCTACATCTTCGGCATCGGGCGCACGAGCGCGCTCAAGATTCTGGAGGCCACCGAGATCAGCGGTGACATCCGCGTCAAGGATCTGACCGACGATCAGCTCGTCGCACTGCGCGATTTCATCGAGCACAACTACAAGACCGAGGGTGACCTTCGCCGTGAGGTTGCCGCCGACATCCGCCGCAAGGTCGAGATCGGCAGCTACCAGGGTCTCCGCCACCGTCGTGGCCTGCCCGTGCACGGTCAGCGCACCAAGACCAACGCGCGTACGCGTAAGGGTCCGAAGCGCACCGTCGCAGGCAAGAAGAAGTAGTCCACAGGATTCAGGAGACAGAGCACAACAATGGCAGCACCGAAGTCAGCCGTGGCTCGTAAGCCACGCCGCAAAGACCGCAAGAACATCGCCGTCGGCCAGGCACACATCAAGTCGACGTTCAACAACACCATCATCACCATCACCGACACCACCGGGGCGGTCATCGCCTGGGCGTCTGCCGGTGAGGTCGGCTACAAGGGCAGCCGCAAGTCAACGCCCTTCGCCGCACAGCAGGCGGCTGAGCACGCTGCGAAGCGCGCTCAGGATCACGGCGTCAAGAAGGTCGACGTCTTCGTGAAGGGCCCGGGGTCGGGTCGCGAGACCGCGATCCGTTCGCTGCAGGCCGCCGGCCTCGAGGTCGGGTCGATCAACGACGTCACTCCGCAGACGCACAACGGGTGCCGCCCGCCGAAGCGTCGCCGGGTCTGAATCGCTGCACGTTCGCGTCACCGGCGGCGTTCGCCCTAACGTCGCCGGTTTCGTGGTCATCATCCCAAATACCGGTCCTGGGAGGATTCCCAGAACACGCGAGTCGTCATATGGCGGTCGATTCGCCGAAAGGAAACACACGTGCTGATTGCACAGCGACCCACACTCACTGAAGAAGTCGTCTCAGAGAACCGTTCGCGGTTCGTCATCGAGCCACTGGAGCCGGGGTTCGGCTACACGCTCGGCAACTCCATGCGCCGCACGCTGCTCTCGTCGATTCCGGGCGCGGCCGTCACCAGCATCCGCATCGACGGCGTGCTGCACGAGTTCACCACGGTTCCCGGTGTGGTCGAAGATGTCTCAGACATCATTCTGAACATCAAGGAGCTCGTCGTCTCGAGCGACCATGATGAGCCCATCACCGCGTTCCTGCGCAAACAGGGTGCCGGTGAGGTCACAGCTGCCGACATCACCGTGCCGGCCGGCGTCGAGGTCTACAACCCCGATCTGGTGATCGCCACGCTGAACGCCAACGCGAAGCTCGACATCGAGCTGGTCATCGAGCGCGGCCGCGGCTACGTCACGGCGCAGCAGAACCGCAGCGAGTACGCCGAGGTCGGTCAGATCCCGGTCGATTCGATCTACTCTCCGGTCATGAAGGTCACCTACCGCGTCGAGGCGACTCGTGCCGGTGAGCGCACCGACTTCGACCAGCTGGTCATCGACGTCGAGACCAAACCCTCGATCTCGCCCCGCGACGCTGTGGCTTCGGCCGGCAGCACGCTCGTCGAGCTCTTCGGCCTGGCCCGCGATCTGAATACCGAGTCAGAGGGCATCGAGATCGGTCCAGCGCCGGCAGACGTGGTGGCTCCCACCGAGCTGTCGACGCCGATCGAAGATCTCGATCTCTCAGTGCGCTCGTACAACTGCCTGAAGCGCGAGAACATCAACTACGTCAACGAGTTGGTGGCTCTGAGCGAGCAGCAGCTGATGAACATCCGAAACATCGGTCAGAAATCCGTCGACGAGGTCAAGGACAAGCTCGAAGAGCTCGGCCTCTCGCTGAAGGATGCAGTGCCCGGCTTCGACGGCGCCCACTTTTACACGGGCTTCGAAGACGACACGCAGGCCTGACCACACTTATAACTTTCTGACCGAAGAAGGAGACCACAATCATGCCGAAGCCCGCTAAAGGCCCGCGTCTCGGAGGCAGCCCCGCACACGAGCGGCTCATGCTGGCGAACCTGTCGATGCAGCTGTTCGAGCACAAGGCCATCACCACCACTGAGACCCGTGCCAAGCGACTGCGTCCGTTCGCCGAGCGTCTGGTGACGTTCGCGAAGCGCGGCGACCTGAAGTCGCGCCGCAAGGTGCTCGCGATCATCCGCGACAAGTCTGTCGTGCACGAGCTCTTCACTGAGATCGCGCCGCAGGTTGCCGACCGCGAGGGCGGCTACACTCGCATCGTCAAGCTCGGCTACCGCAAGGGTGACAATGCGCCCCTGGCGCGTATCGAGCTGGTGCTCGAGCCCGTCGTCAAGAAGAACCGCGGCGGCAAGCATGCGGCTGACGAGGCCGTCGAGGTCGCAGCCGACGTCGACGAGCAGATCAAAGAAGAGACCGTGGCCGTCGAGCCCGACACTCAGGTGCAGGGCTCAGAGTCGCAGATCGAGGCAGAGGCTCAGGCCGAGGCTGAGGTCGCCGAGGCCGCCGAGCAGGTCGACGAGGCCATCGAGGCTGATGAGACCAAGAAGGCTGACGACAAGTAGTCGATCAGACTGATCTGAGAAGCCCGTCGTTCCGGTGATCCGGTTCGGCGGGTTTTTCGTCGTCTGCGGGCGTGGCAGCATGGTGTCGGCAGCGCCGACGGATGAAGCAACGAGGCAGCCGGACATGGCTGAGCAGGGAACTGACGAAGACAGGAGCACCATGAGCGACCGAGGCGACAGCACCCGGGTGCGCATCGACCTCGCCTACGACGGCACCGACTTTCGGGGCTGGGCCGCGCAGCCGGGGCGGCGCACCGTGCAGGGTTTGCTCGAAGATGCCCTGGCGCTGATCTTGCGCGAGCCCGTTCGCACTGTGGTCGCGGGACGTACCGACTCCGGAGTGCATGCGACCGGTCAGGTGGTGCACGTCGACGTGCCGGCCGGTGCGCTCGAACAGCTTGCGCGCGCCGACCGTGCGAAGCGAAGCGCACGCGGAGCCGAGGCGTCGTGCGACTGGGGCGAACCGCTGCCGGAGCGCGCGGCACGTGTGCTGTGCTCTCGCCTGCGCAGCGTTCTCGGTCGGGTGCCCGACCTGCTCGTCCGCAGTGTACGCACGGCTGCACCTGGCTTCGACGCTCGATTCTCTCCGATCTGGCGCCGCTACGAGTATCGAGTCAGTGATGACTGGGGCACGCGCGACCCGCTGCTGCGACGACACGTGCTGGCATGGCCGCAGCGCGTCGACGTCGAGCGTATGAATCGTGCGGCGCAGACTCTGCTCGGGCTGCATGACTGGGCGGCGTACTGCCGTCCGCGTGCGGGAGCGACGACCATTCGCGAGCTGCAGCGTTTCGAGTGGCGTCGCGAAGCAGCCAGAGCCCCTGCCGTGACGTCTGCGGCGACGCCGAACGGCATCCTCATCGCGACGGTGCAGGCTGACGCGTTCTGCCACCATATGGTGCGCTGTCTCGTCGGGGCGACGCTCGCCGTCGGCGCAGGAGATCTCGAGATCGAAGACCTCGTGCGCCTGCGCGACCGGGGCAGCCGAGGCACCGAATACAAGATGGTGCCGGGCCATGGGCTGGTGCTTGCAGAGGTCGGGTACCCCGCTGATGCGGAGCTGGCGGTGCGGGCCGAACAGACTCGGGCCCGCCGAGACGGGGTGCATCCTGGCGGGTCCGAGTCGTTCAGCGACTGAGGGGTCGAGAGGCCGGGTGGCTCAGCAGCAGCGCGCCCCCGGGTTGGCCTCCTGCTCGCGTGCCTGCTCGCGCCAGAACTCGCGTTCGCTCATCACCGGCTTCTCCGGGTGCACCCGCTGACGGTGCGCGACGTAGTCGTTGTACGCGTTCGCCCCGAGCATGCCTCGCAGCAGACGGCGGATGCCGTTGAGCCAGGCGAGCACGGCGTTCGTCGTGTGTGGCGTTGCGCTGCTCATCCGCTCACGTGCACTTTCAGCTTCTCGGGGGAGACCTGCTCCCATTCGTGATTCAGATCGCTCTCTTCGCGTGACGCGATCAGCCCCGACGGTGCGTAGGTCTCGCTGGCGACCGGCGCCGGCTCGGTCGTCGGCAGCCCGTTGCCGCGCCAGGCCTGCACGATCTTGGTCAGCGCCGCGACGATCACGATCACGGTCAGCACGGCGAAGAGAATCGACAGCGAACCCTGCACCGCGGTGTTGCGGATCGTCGCCTCGAAGCTGGTGATCTGCGCGGCGACCTTCTCGTCGGCGATGGCGACGCCGGCGACCGTGCCCGACTCGCGCAGCTCGGTGAGCTTGCCCCGTGTCGCAAAGTGATTGGCCCAATAGCCGATCGTGGCGTTCGACGAGAAGATCTTGTACCACGAACCGGTCAGCGTGACGACGAGATCGAAGACCAATGGGATTCCGGTGATCCACAGGTACTTGAAGTACTTGCGGCCCTTCTTTGCGAAGATGGCGGTTGCGACGGCGAGGGCGATCGCGGCGAGCAGCTGGTTGGCCACGCCGAAGAGCGGGAAGAACGTGTTGATGCCGCCCAACGGATCGGTCACACCCAAGATCAGGATGTAGCCCCAGCCGGCGACCATGATCGCGGTTGCCAGCCACACTCCCGGTCGCCAGTTGTTGTCTTTGAACCGTGGCCAGAAGTTGCCGACGGCCTCCTGCAGCTGGAATCGTGCGACGCGCGTGCCGGCGTCGACCGCGGTCAGGATGAACAGCGCCTCGAACATGATTGCGAAGTGGTACCAGAACGCCTTCAGCCCGGGAGTGATGTTGTGCATGATCTCGGCGATGCCGACGGCCAGGGTCGGAGCACCGCCGGTGCGCGAGACGATCGAGTGCTCGCCCACGTCGTTGGCCACCTGCTGCAGCATGCTGCCTTCGACGTGCACGCCGTTGAGACCCAGAGAGTTGACGAACTTGGCTGCGCCCTCGACCGTGCCTCCGGTCGCCGCCGCCGAGGAGTTCATCGCGAAGTAGATGCCGCGGTCGATCGAGAGGGCTGCGACGAAGGCCATCAGAGCGACGAGCGACTCCATGAGCATGCCGCCGTAGCCGATGAATCGAGTCTGCCGCTCTTTGTGCACCATCTTCGGGGTGGTGCCTGAGGCGATCAGCGCGTGGAACCCGGAGAGTGCGCCGCATGCGATGGTTACGAAGAGGAACGGGAAGAGCGGGCCGCTGAATACCGGGCCGTCAGAGCGTGAGGCGTACTCGCTGAACGCCGGGACGTTCAGCTCGGGGCGCACCACCACGATCGAGACGGCGAGCAGCAGGATCACGCCGATCTTCATGAAGGTCGAGAGGTAGTCGCGCGGGGTCAGCAGCAGCCAGACCGGCAGAACCGCGGCGACGAACCCGTAGATGATGATTGCCCAGGCGATGGCGATGCGATCCATATGGAAGATCGACTGGCCCCAATCGGTGTTCGAGACCCAGCCTCCGCCGATGATCGCAGCCAGCAGCAGGACGATGCCGATCACCGACACCTCCATGATCTTGCCCGGGCGCAGGTAGCGCAGGTACACACCCATGAACAGGGCGATCGGAATCGTCATGCCGACGCTGAACACGCCCCAGGCGCTCTCGCCGAGGGCGTTGACCACGACGAGCGCGAGAATCGCGACGATGATGATCATGATCGTCAGAGTCGCGATGATGGCCGCCGTGCCGCCGATGCGGCCGAGGTCTTCGCGAGCCATCTGGCCGAGCGAACGGCCGTTCCGACGTGTCGAGATGAAGAGCACGACGTAGTCCTGGACGGCTCCGGCGAAGATCACTCCGAGAATGATCCAGAGTGTGCCGGGCAGGTAGCCCATCTGCGCGGCGAGAACGGGGCCGACCAGCGGGCCGGCGCCGGCGATCGCGGCGAAATGGTGGCCGAAGAGCACACGGCGGTCGGTCGCGACGTAGTCTTTGCCGTTCGCCGAGTACTCGGCGGGTGTGGCGCGGCGGTCGTTCGGACGCAGCAGCTTGCGCTCGATGTACTTGCTGTAGAACCGGTAGGCGATGAGATATGAGGCGACGCCGGCGAAGACGAACCAGATGCCGTTGATGGTCTCACCGCGACTGACCGCGAGAATCGTCCACCCGATCGCACCGACGGCTGCGATGAGAATCCAGGTGATGACCTTGGCCGGGGTCCACTTCGGTTTGTCGAGAAGCTTGGGGTCTACCGCAGTGGGCGGCAGCGCAGGGTCTGAGACGAGCTTCGACTCATCCCACTCTGGTGGCGGTGTTCCGGCGGATGCCGCAGGCTGCCCGCCTGCAGTCGGCCGTCCTGAGGGTGTCGTCGTGGACATGGGGCATTCTCCTTTGAATGTCTCAGCGGCACCAATGCCACGCGAGCATATGCCGTGTCACTGGTACGCAGAATGATAGGGGAATCCTCGGACATTCACAGCTGGTTGTGCCCACGTGGGCGCGTCGTGCGGGATTCTGACGGCGGCCAAGGCCGCACCCGAGCGCTGGCGTCACGCAGGTTGCTGTGGCTGCGCGCATTCGACTAGACTCTCTCTTTGGTATGCGCGGCTGAGCCTTGTGCAACAGCTGTGCTGCCCGACTTGAGCCCTCCACCGTCTGTATTCACACGACTGAGGATGCTCCAAACGTCTCGTTCGACAGGTCACGCATCGCGGTGGCCGATGTCGACTGCGGGGCGAGAAAGAGCATTCGACGCGCGGGAATCGCATCGGAGTGGGATTCACGAACACCTCAAATCGAGAGAGAGAAGCTAGTGACACGCACATACTCGCCGAAAGCCGGCGAAATCAAGCGCAACTGGGTCATCATCGACGCCACCGACGTGGTGCTCGGCCGACTGGCCAGCCACGCTGCCGCCATCCTGCGCGGCAAGAACAAGCCCACCTTCGTTCCTCACCTGGACACAGGCGACTACGTCATCATCATCAACGCCGAGAAGGTCGTGCTGAGCAACGGCAAGGCCGACAAGAAGATCGCCTGGCGGCACTCGAACTACCCGGGCGGCATCAAGGGAGTCAAGTACAGCGATCTGCTGCGCGAGAACCCTGAGCGCGCCATCGAGAAGGCCGTTCGCGGCATGCTTCCCAAGAACACCATCGGCCGCGAGCAGCTTGGCAAGCTCAAGGTCTACAAGGGTGCCGAGCACCCGCACGCCGCGCAGAAGCCGGTGCCGTACACCTTCAGCCAGATCGCCCAGTGACCGGCGCCGAGAGACTTTCACAGGAGAACACCGTGGCAGAGAACACAGAAAACCTCACTTCGTACAGCACCTCGACGCCTGAGGGCGCAGAGGCCGTTGAAGAGCGCGCACCGCGCAACCTCAGCGTGCCGGGTGCCGCAGTCGGCCGTCGCAAAGAGGCCATCGCTCGCGTGCGCCTGGTTCCGGGCAGCGGCGAGATCACGGTCAACGGCCGTACCCTCGATGTCTACTTCCCGAACAAGCTGCACCAGCAGCTGATCAAGGATCCGCTCACGCTCCTCGGGCTCGAGAGCGCGTATGACATCACCGCGACCATCAACGGCGGCGGCCCCTCGGGTCAGGCTGGCGCACTGCGTCTGGCCATCGCCCGTGCCCTCAACGGCATCGACGCCGACAACAACCGACCCGAGCTCAAGAAGGCCGGCTTCCTGAGCCGTGACGCCCGAATCAAAGAGCGCAAAAAGGCCGGTCTCAAGAAAGCCCGTAAGGCTCCTCAGTACTCGAAGCGCTAAACCGCTCGATCTGGGAACGTCATGCCTCGACTTTTTGGCACCGATGGGGTGCGAGGACTCGCCAACCGCGACCTCACCGTCGAACTCTCGCTGCAGCTGGCTCAGGCCGCTGCGCGGGTGCTCGGCGCTGAGGCGCGGGCGGCGGGTCGTCGTCCCATGGCCGTCCTCGGTCGCGACCCACGCATCTCCGGTGAGTTCATCGGCGCTGCGGTCGCGGCGGGACTGGCCAGCGGGGGAGTCGACGTGCATGACGCGGGCGTGCTGCCCACGCCGGCGACGGCGTTCCTCGTGCAGGATCTGCAGGCCGACTTCGGCGTGATGATCTCTGCATCGCACAACCCCGCGCCAGACAACGGCATCAAGTTCTTCGCCAAGGGCGGTCTCAAACTGCCTGACGAGGTCGAAGACAAGATCGAGGTCGAACTCGACCAGCCGAAGCTCGCTCCGACCGGTGCCGATGTGGGACGCATCTCCACGTTCGCAGACGCAGAAGACCGGTACCTGCTGCACCTGCTCGGCACTGTGCCCAACTCACTTGGCGGCATTCGTCTGGCGCTCGACTGCGCGAACGGAGCAGCAGCCGGTGTCTCGCCCCAGGCGTTCACCGACGCCGGTGCCAAGCTCGTCAGACTCATCGGTGCAGATCCCAATGGGCTCAACATCAACGACGGCGTCGGTTCGACGCATCTCGAAAAGCTGCAAGAGGCGGTCATCGCAGATCGTGCACAGGTCGGCATCGCCCACGACGGCGACGCAGACCGCTGCCTGGCCATCGACGAGAACGGCCGTGTGATCGACGGCGATCAGATCATGGCCATCCTCGCCACTGCGCTGCACCGTCGGCGCCAGCTGCCCGGCAACACGCTCGTCTGCACTGTGATGAGCAACCTCGGCCTGCACCTCGCCATGCAGAAGGCGGGCATCGAGGTTCGTCAGACCGCCGTGGGAGACCGCTACGTGCTCGAAGAGCTCAACCGGTCGAACCTCGGTCTCGGCGGCGAGCAGTCCGGGCACGTCATCTTTCGCCGCTACGCCACCACAGGCGACGGCCTGCTGACCGGCCTGCAGCTGCTCTCGGTTATGGCCGAGACGGGCAAGCCGCTCTCGGTTCTCGCCGACGAGGCGATGACGGTCTATCCGCAGACCCTGATCAACGTGCGCGGCGTCGACAAGACCGCACTGTCGTCGAACGCCGTGATAAAAGACGCGGTGACGGATGCCGAAGCTCAGCTGGGTGACGAAGGTCGCGTGCTGCTGCGGCCCAGCGGCACTGAGCCGCTCGTTCGCGTGATGGTCGAGGCGACGTCAGAGCGTGTCGCACACGACTGGGCAGAGAAGCTTGCGGCCGTCGTGCGCGAGCAGCTCACCGTCGCCGCCGCATAGCGCCGCAGACAGATCGCAGAGCACGTCGTACCGAGCCGATCGTCACTCCAGCTCACCTCCTGAGCACCTTCGCGCTCCACGGAATCGCCCGTCACGTTCGACGCCGGTCGTCTCGGTGGGCTAGTCTCGTCAGTACCCCTTATTCACTGCAAAGGCGCACTGAAGGAGACAGAATTGGAACGGTCCAATAGTTCGGTCGGAGACTCGGCTCCCCCCACGAGCCCTCACAGAGGCACAGATGCAGACACCGGCACCGCTGGCGCACCCTCATCGACTCCCGACGTCGTCGCACTCGGGCGCCTCGGCGTCGACGTCTACCCGCTGCAGAACGGCCTCGGGCTCGAAGACGTCACCAGCTTCGGCAAATACCTCGGCGGCTCGGCAGCGAACGTCACCGTTGCGGCGGCCAGATACGGGCACCACCCAGCGCTGATCTCGGGAGTCGGCGACGACCCTTTCGGCCGATACCTGCGGCACGAGCTCCAGCGCCTGGGCGTCGACTCGACCGGTGTGCGCACGGTGGCGGAGTATCAGACCCCGGTCACATTCTGCGAGATCTTTCCGCCCGACGACTTTCCGCTCTACTTCTACCGAGAGCCCAAGGCCCCCGACCTCTGCCTGCTGCCCGAACAGCTCGACGAGGTGCTGCCCGAGGCGTCGTCGAAGTCGACATCGCTGAAGCGGCCACGTCTGGTCTGGCTCACGGCCACCGGGCTCAGTGAGCAGCCGAGCTTCGACACCCATCTCGAGGCCCTGCGAAGGGCAGGCAGTGGCGGTGGGAACGAGCCGACCGTCGTGCTCGACCTCGACTACCGTGCGCAGTTCTGGCCCAGCTCGGCCGTGGCGCACGAACTCATCGCGCAGATCCTGCCGCAGGTCACCGTGGCTGTCGGTAATCGCGAAGAGTGCGAAGTCGCCGTCGGAGAGACCGATCCCGATCGCGCCGCAGCGGCGCTGCTGGCGACCGGTGTGCGACTCGCGATCGTGAAACAGGGCCCGAAAGGCGTGCTCGCGCGCACTGCGACCGAACGCGTCGAGGTTCCGCCGACGCCGGTCGACGTGGTGAACGGGCTGGGTGCCGGCGACGCGTTCGGCGGGGCACTCATCCACGGGCTGCTCAATGACTGGCCGCTCGAACGGACTCTGCGCTTCGCGAACGCCGCCGGAGCGATCGTGGCATCGCGCCGCGAATGCTCGACCGCGATGCCGACCGAGTTCGAAGTGGACGCGATGCTCGACTCGACCGGTCATGCGGGTGCCGCGAACCATGCAGACGACGCACACAGTGAGGTACGCGCATGAGCACGATCCCTGACGACGACTTCGCCGCAGTGCTCGCCGAGCTTCGCGAGGTGCGCGCCTGCGAGCCGCACCGCATCGACATGTCACATGCAGATCGCGTTCGCCGGCCGCTGTTGCAGGATGACGGCCGCCTGCTCATCGTGGCAGCCGATCACCCGGCACGTGGGGCGCTCGGCATCGGCGACGATCCCATGGCCATGTCGAGCCGAGACGACCTGCTGCGGCGTCTGGCGGCTGCGCTCGAGAACGACGAAGTCGACGGAGTGCTCGGCACTCCCGACGTGCTCGACGACCTCGCACTGCTCGGGCTGCTCGACGGCCGCGTGGCGATCGCGTCGCTGAATCGAGGCGGGCTCGCGGGCGCATCCTTCGAAATGGACGACCGCCTCACCGCACACCGGCTGGCCGACGTGCTGCGCGACCGACTCGACATGGGCAAGGCACTCGTGCGCATCGACCTTGACGACCCGGGAACCGTGCGCACCCTTGAGACGATCGCGGCTGAGGTGAGCGCCTTCGCGCAGGCAGACGTGCCGATCCTGTTGGAGCCGTTCATCAGCCGGCGCGTGCCCCAGGGGCAGAGCACGCGCGTCGTCAACGACCTCAGCACCGAGGCCGTCGTGCGCTCGGTGGCGATCGCATCTGGGCTCGGCGGGTCTTCGCGCAGCACCTGGCTCAAGGTGCCGGTGGTCGAGGACATGGCTGCAGTAGCGGCGGCGACAACGCTGCCGATGCTTCTGCTCGGTGGCGACACCAGCGCCGACCCAGAGGGGGCGTTCCGAAGCTGGGCCGACGCGTTGGCGCTGCCGGGAGTGCGCGGCCTGGTCGTGGGGCGCTCGCTGCTCTACCCACCCGACGGCGATGTCGAGGGTGCGGTCGCTCGTGCCGTAGAACTGGTGCACGGCGATCCTGCCGGCGAGACACCTGCCGAGGCGGCTGACGCCGCGGGCGTGAGGGGAGCATCCGCATGACCCGAAAATGGACCTATCGACCCGGCGAACTCGCTCGTGACGGCTGGGGCGACGTGGTCGACCGCGGCGTTCCCGGCTGGCGTCACACCGCGCTGCGCATCGCCGATCTCGACCGGGGGCCGGTCAGCGAGCGGGCGAGCGGGCGCGAGTCGATCATCCTGCCGCTGACGGGTGAGTGCGAGGTGCGCTACAGCGTGCCCGGCGCGGCGCCGGATGCTGCCGTGGAGCTGCGCGGGCGGGCGTCGGTGTTCGACGGGCCGGCCGATGCGCTCTATCTGCCCATCGACGCAGAGTACACACTCACGGGGCACGGTCGGGTGTCGGTGTCGCAGGCGTACACCGATCTGCGGCTGCCGGTCGAGGTGATTCGGCGTGAGAGCGTGCCGGTCGAGCTGCGCGGCAGCGGCAACATGAGTCGACAGGTGCACAACTTCGGCACGCCGGCCCGGCTGCATGCCGGGGCGATCATCGCGTGCGAGGTGCTCACGCCCGGCGGCTGCTGGTCGTCGTACCCGACGCACAAACACGACCGCGACGTGCCCGGAGTCGAGACGGCGCTCGAAGAGATCTACTACTTCGAGGTCGAAGTCGAGCGCGGGCTGGGCGGGGTCGCCGATGCCTCAGCTCGGGCTGTCGACGCTGGAGTGGAGGAGGCGGGCCACGAAGCCGATCCGTTCGCGCTGTTCGCGACGTATCCGTCAGATCGTCGGCCGATCGAGATCAGCGCCATGGTGCGCACCGGCGACATCGCCTTGGTGCCGTACGGCTATCACGGACCGGTGGCGGCCGCGCCGGGCTACGACGCGTACTACCTGAACGTGATGGCCGGGGCGGGCGACCGCGAGTGGCTCATCCAGGACGACCCGGCGCACGGATGGCTGCGCGAGACCTGGGATGCCGGGCAGATCGATGCGAGGCTGCCCTTCGGTGGGTGAGGGGATGCGCCGCGAGTGCGCCGAGCGGACAGAGAAAGCAGAGCAGGCAGAGTGCGCCGAGCGGACCGGCCGGACAGAGTGGGCAGACCAGGGAGATTGAGCGGGCTGGGTAAAGCGGGCAGACCGAGGAGACCGAGCGGGCCACGACGCGCGGCGAATGCTGCGATGATGAATGTGGCACCAAAGGGGGCATCATGGGGCAAGGTCGAAGAAGTGGGCCGACGATCAGAGACGTGGCGGCCGAAGCCGGCGTGTCGAAGTCTCTCGTCTCGATGGTGTTCAATGACGATCCGCGGGTCAGCGATGTGCGTCGAAAGCTCGTGCTCGATGCGGCGCAGCGGCTCGGCTTCTCACCGAACTGGATGGCGCGCTCGCTTGCAGCCGGCGACGGAGACTTCGTCGGAGTGATGGTGCCCGACCTCGCGAACCCGATCTTCGCCGAGATTCTGGAGGGAATTCGCGCCGAGCTGCGCGGTGCAGGGCAGCGCACACTCGTGTCGAGCGCGCTGTTCACCGACGCCGGTGGCAACCGGGAGTTCGACGATCGTGTGCTCCCCGTGCTGCGTGACATGCATCCGAGCAGCTTGGTGGTCATCGGGTCAGTGCCCTCGCTCGACATCGTGCAGCCGCTCATGGAACGTATACCGACGGTCGTCGCCAGCGGCACGGCTGATGACCTCGAGCACGTCTATGTGGTGCGCAACGACGACGTCATCGGCATCGATCTGATCATCGATCATCTCGTCGAGCGCGGGCACAGACGCATCGCCCACGTCGGCGGTGCCGGCGGCGGCGCAGCCGTCAATCGACGTGATGCGTACGAAGGCGCGATGCGTCGCCATCGACTGGCCGAGCACATCGAGGTCGAGCTCTCTGACTACACGACGGAGCGCGCGATCGAGGCGACGCGTCGTCTGCTGACGCGTTCCCCGGGGGATGCCGGCGGGCGAGCCCGTGTGGTGGGGGATGCTGCGACGACAGCCGCTGGGAGGGATACTGCGCCGGATGCTGCGGTGAGGAATGCTGCGCCGGACGGCGTGGCGGGGGAAACTGCGACGAAAGCTGGTGGGACGAAAGCCGCTGGGACGGGTGCCGCGATCAGAACTCAGGCCCTGCATCCTGATGATGAACGCCCCATGGCGATCGCCAACCGGGCACTGCGCCCTGCTGGGGAACGTCCCACCGCGATCGTGGCGGTGAACGATCTGGCGGCGCTTGGCGTGATCACCGCAGTGGAACAGCTCGGGCTGCGCGTGCCCGAAGACATCGCGGTCACCGGATATGACGACACGGCGCTCTCGGGCATCGATCGCATCTCGCTCACCACGGTCGATCCACGCAATGAGGAGATCTCGCACGAGACCGTGCGTCTGCTGCTCGACGCCGACGGGCCGTTCGAGGGGCATCGCGAGCGGCTGGTGATTCCACGACTTGTCGTGCGCGGTTCGACTGCTGCGTGACCCTTGCCTGGCCGCGGCGAAGCGGCCTCTCTCGGTGCGAAGGGGCGACGGCGCGGGGAACTGCTGATCTGCTCTGGGCTTGGAGTTGCGAGCACGTGTGGAGCGGTCGGTGTGCAGCGCTCATTTGCAGGGTTCAGGGGGGCAGTGATCGAGCGCCGAGCGGCGCTGGCTGCGGACAGTGCTCGGTAGGTGTGCACGGTTCCGCTGAGATGTACACGGTTCTGCTGAGATCAGGGGGATTCCGGCGGAACCGTGCACCTGTCGGCGCAACCGCGTGCAGCGAAGTCGATGCGCAGGGCAGCCAGAGTGAGCGCCGGCGTGAGTCAGCGGCAGTCTCGCCAAGGATTTGCTGAGAGTGGGGAGTCAGTGCCCTGGCACACGAACAGAAGCCCAGGTTGGCACACGAACAGAAACAGGCACTGAAGCCCAGCTCGATACAGGTGCTGAGGCCCAGGTCGGCGCAAGAGCCGAAACCCAGGTCGATACAGGTACAGAAGCCCAGGTCGGCCCAAGAACAAACCTGGCTCGGTACAGGTACAGAAACCCAGGTAGGCGCACGAAGAGAAGCCCAGATCGTATATCTGGGCCGCAGCACTTGTCACTCACCTAGGTCTTATGCCTAAAGTTGGACCGGTCCAACACTGAGGTTGGACTCGAATCGAGTACGACCGCATGAAGCTGAGCGGCCCCGGCCTCAGAGAAACCGAGATGAACGAGTTTCAGACGAGACTGCGAGCACCGGCGTCAGAAGAGCCGACAGCATCGGCCTCAGCGGCCACGAGCTCGAAACGAACGGTGAAGCGAAGGAATCGTGACAATGGCGTCAGCACACAACCCGCAGGGCGCGGCAGAACTCGCACACGCGGGGCAGCTGCTCATCGGCAGCCAGTGGCAGTCGGCGAGCGATCAGAGTGCGGTTGAGGCAGTCACCAATCCCTACACCGGCCAGACCGTGGCCGAGATCACCGCTGCTGCAGCCGAAGACGTCGAAGAAGCCGTCCGCGCCGCAGAAGCCGGTGCCGCCCGTTGGCGCCGCACTCCCGCACACGAGCGCTCGGGCATCCTGCTTCGCGCTGCCGAGCTTGCCGATGAGCGCGTCGACCGCATTGCGGCGATCCTCTCGGCAGAGAACGGCAAGACGCTCGTCGAGGCCACCGCCGAGTGCTCACGCAGCGGCGAGCTGATCCGCCTGGCCACCTTCGAAGGCACCCAGCTCTACGGCGAGACGCTGCCACTCGACGCGAATCCCGGCACCGGTCTCGAGAAGGTGGGATTCACCGTCCGCCAGCCTGTCGGCATCGTCGCCGCGATCACCCCCTTCAACTACCCGTCGCTGCTCGTGCTGCACAAGATCGCCCCGGCGCTCGCAGCGGGCAACGCCGTGATCCTCAAGCCTGCTCGTACCACGCCGCTCACCGCGCTCGCACTGGCCCAGTGCTTCGTCGACGCAGGGCTCCCCGAGGGCGTGCTCTCCGTGCTCACCGGTGCCGGCTCGCTGATCGGCGACCTGCTCGTGAGCGACCCGCGCATCCGAAAGATCTCGTTCACCGGCTCGACCGGAGTGGGCGAGCGCATCACGCAGATCGCCGGCGTCAAGAAGCTCTCGCTCGAACTCGGCGCCTCTTCTCCGACTGTGGTGCTGCCGGATGCCGACCTCGAGCGCGCTGCCGAGGCCGTCGCGAAGGGCGGCTACGCGAACGCGGGCCAGGTCTGCATCTCGGTGCAGCGCGTGGTCGTGCACCGTGACGTGCACGCCGATTTCGTGGATGCCCTGGCCGCGAAGGTCTCGCAGCTGCGGGCCGGCGACCCGTCGAGCGCGTCGACAGACATCGGCACGCTGATCACCGAGGGTGAGGCCGAGCGCGTGCACGATAGCATTCAGGATGCGGTCTCGCGCGGCGCCCGACTGGTCACCGGCGGCGACCGTGACGGTGCGGTCGTGCAGCCCGCGATCGTGGACGGTGTGCGGCTCGAAGACCCACTCTCGCAGCAGGAGCTCTTCGGCCCGGCAGTCGCGATCACCGAGGCCTCTGACCTCGACGACGCCCTCGCTGTGGCGAACGGCACCCCGTACGGCCTGGCAGCGGGCGTCTTCACCGGCAGCGTCTCGACGATCACGAAGGTCATTCGCGAGGTCGACGCGGGCTCGGTGCACATCAACTGGACGCCTCTGTGGCGCGCAGATCTGATGCCCTACGGCGGGCTCAAAGCCAGCGGCATCGGCAAAGAGGGGCCACGCGCCGCGGTCGCCGAGATGACCGAGGTCAAGACCATCGTGCTGCACGGCTGACCAGGCTGCGCAGCTGACCAGGCTGCACGGCTGACGCCCGCACACACCTCAACAGACCAGCGTCGCGCTTCGACACTGCTCGAAACGAGACGACTTCAGGAACACGAAACTCGCAGATTCAGGAACGCGAAACCCGCAGAGAGGAACCCGACATGGTTCACGGAGCATCCGGCAGGACGGTGCGGCTCACCGTCGCGCAGGCCATCGTTCGCTACATCACCGCGCAGCACAGCGTGGTCGACGGCGAGCGGCAGCGCTTCATCCCCGCAGCCCTGGGCATCTTCGGCCACGGCAATGTCGCCGGGCTGGGGCAGGCCTTCGCCGCCAACCTCGACCAGCTGCCCTTCATCCAGGGCCGCAACGAACAGTCGCTCGGCCACATCGCCGTCGGCTACGCCAAAGCGGCGAAGCGGCGTCAGGCGCTCGCGGTCACCGCATCCATCGGTCCGGGGGCGACCAACACGCTCACCGCAGCGGGCCTCGCCACGGTCAACCGGCTGCCCCTGCTGCTGCTGCTCGGCGACACCTACGCGACCCGCCGCCAGGGGCCGGTGCTGCAGCAGCTCGAGAACCCAGCGGCGCCCGACACCACGGTGAATGACGCCTTCCGCCCTGTTTCGCGCTTCTTCGACCGCATCAGTCGCCCCGAGCACCTGATGACGGCGCTGCCGCAGGCGTTCCGCGTGCTGGCGAACCCTGTCGAGACGGGTGCCGTCGTTCTCTCGCTGCCACAGGACGTACAGTCGCATGCACACGACTGGCCCGTCGAGATGTTCGAACCGCGTGACTGGAAGATCCGTCGTCCGCTGCCCGACCCCGCCGAGATCGGCGAGATCGCCGAGCTCATTCGTCGGGCCGAGCGCCCTCTGGTGATCGCCGGCGGCGGTGTGATCTACTCCGACGCCCAGCGCGAGATCACCGATCTGGGACGTTCGACCGACCTGCCGATCTCGGAGACCTTCGGCGGCAAGGGCGCCGTGCTCGAGCCCGGCCCCTTCCAGGTCGGCGGCATCGGACTCGAGGGCACCCCGGCGACGAATCACTTGGCGCAGCATGCCGACCTGATCGTGCACGTCGGCACCCGCCTGACCGACTTCGCCACCGCCTCGCAGTCGCTCTTCGCATCCGACGCGCGTTTCGCCTCGGTGAACGTCAGCGAGTTCGACGCGATCAAAGAGGGCGCGGTCGCCGCGGTCGCCGACGCGCAGCTCGCGCTGCGGGCGCTGGCCGACGAGCTGGGCGACTACAGCATCCCTGCGGCTTGGCGCGAAGAGATCGCCCGTGAGCAGGATGCCTGGGCGCCGAAGCGAGCAGCGGCCCTCGACCCCGATCGGGCGTTCGTTCGCGCCGATCACCCTGACGCGCCGGTCACGAACGCCGTGATCACGCAGGGGCAGCTGATCGGCGTGCTGCAGGAGCACGCACGCAGCGGCGACACCATCATCGCTGCGGCGGGCAGCCCTCCGGGAGACCTGCAGAAGGTGTGGGATGCGACCGACGGCCGCCATGCGCACCTCGAGTTCGGCTTCTCGTGCATGGGCTACGAGCTGCCTGCGGCGATCGGCGTGCGCCTGGCCGACCCGAACCCGGAGCACCGGGTGACCGCGTTCATCGGCGACGGCACCTTCCTGATGCAGCCCACCGAGATCGTCACGGCAGCCGCCGAGGGCATCGGGTTCACGCTGGTGGTCTCTGAGAACCACGGCTTCCAAGTGATCCGTCGTCTGCAGATGGGCAAGACCGGCCGTCACTTCGCCAATGAGTTCCGCTATCGCGACGAGTCCGGAGCCTCGCTGCACCAGGCCGTCACAGAGGTCGGCGAGACCAAGCCGGGTCGTCTCGAGGGCGACTACCTGAAGATCGACCTGATCGAGATCGCGCACGGCCTCGGCGCCGAGACGCACTACGTCGAGACCGCCGACGAGTTCCGTGCGGCGCTTGACAGCACCCGCAGAGCCACGCACCCGGTCGTGATCGTGGTGGCCACCGTGCCGCAGGTCGACCTGCCGGGCGCCGAGGTCTGGTGGGACGTCTCGCCCGCCGAGGTCAGCGGCGACAAGGTGGTCGAGGAACTCTACGACGAGTACCTGGAGGGCCGCGCAGATCAGAAGTGGCACGGATGAGCGCCGCCCGGGTATCACCCCTCACAGTGAACGCAGAGCTCAAGCAGCGCTTCGCACGCGGCGAGACGACCGTCGGGCTGTTCATCGGCTTGGGGTCGACGATGGCCGCCGAAGTGGTCGCCGCGTCGGGCGCCGACTGGCTGCTGGCCGACCTCGAGCACGGTGGCGGCGACGAGTCGCAGATCGGCGACATCGTGACCGCTGCGGCTGCCTACGGCGTGCCCACACTGGTGCGGGTCGAGACGCCGGAGCGCATCCGCGTCGGTCGCGTGCTCGACTCGGGTGCGGCGGGCGTGATGCTGCCGCGCATCACCTCTGCCGAGCAGGTCGCCGAGGCTCGTCGCGGCCAGCTCTACCCTCCCGAGGGCATTCGCGGGGTGGCCTCGTACAACCGGGCCGCCCGCTGGGGGCAGGACCGCGAGGCGCTCGACCGCGCCAACGACGACACCATCACCGTGGTGCAGATCGAGACGCTCGCTGCGCTGGAGACGGTCGACGAGATCGCCGCGCAGCCCGGCGTCGACGTGCTCTTCGTCGGGCCGCTCGATCTCAGCTACGCGCTGGGTGTGCCGCGTCAGTTCGACGCCCCGGTGTTTCAAGAGGCGCTCGACCGGGTGCTCAAAGCCGGTCGACAGCACGGCGTCTCGGTCGGCATCCTGGCTGCGAATCTCGAAGCTGCGCGGGCCTATCAGCGGCGCGGTTTCACCTTTCTGACCATCGGCTCTGACTCGACTCTGCTGGCCCAAGCGGTGCACGACACCGTGACCGGGCTGGGGGAGCAGAGCTGAACCGACCCCAGCACCCCAGTTTTGACGAACACTGAGCACTCAGAGACGAGGAGCACACCAATGACCGACACACCAACGACGAACCCTCCGCGACAGATCGGCGTCGGCCTGATCTCGGTGGGATGGATGGGCAAGCTGCACAGCCGTGCCTACCGCAACCTGCCGCTGGTCTACCCAGAGCTCGGCATCGCGCCACGCCTGGTGCACGCCGCCGACACCGCCGCCGACCGCGCCGCCTACGCGCACGACGTGCTGGGCTACGAGAAGTTCACCACCGACTATCACGACGTGCTCAACGATCCCGAGGTCGACGTGGTCTCGATCTGCGCGCCGAACTTCTTGCACGCCGAGATGGGCATCGCCGCGGCCAAGGCAGGCAAGCCGTTCTGGATCGAGAAGCCGGTCGGCCGCAACGTCGACGAGACTCGCAGCGTGGCCGAAGCCGCAGACGCCGCCGGCGTGGTGACTTCGATCGGATTCAACTATCGCCACGCACCGGTGGTCGAGCACATTCGAGAGCTGGTGGCCGACGGCACCCTCGGCCGCATCACCAACGTGCGCGGTCGCATGTTCGCCGACTACTCGGCCGAGCCCAACGGCGCACTGTCGTGGCGGTTCATTCGCAGCCTGGCAGGCTCTGGCGTGCTCGGTGATCTCATGGGGCATCTCATCGATCTCATCCACTACACCGTCGGACCGATCGCCGAGGTGAGCGCGGTCACCAAGACCGTCTACACAGATCGTCCGGAGCTGCCGATGGGCGCCGCCACACACTTCGCGGTGATCGAGAACGGCGTGCGCAAGCCGGTCGAGAACGAAGACTACGCAGGCATGCTGGTGCGCCTCTCAGGGGCGGCAGTCGGTGCAGACGCGGTGGGCACGCTCGAGGCGTCGCGCGTGGCTGTGGGCCCTCGGGCCAGCTACGGCTTCGAGATCTACGGCACTGAGGGATCGGTGCGCTGGGACTTCCAGCGCATGAACGAGCTCGAGGTCGCTCTGGGGCGCGGCGCCGCTGAGTTCGGCTACACCACCGTCTACGCCGGTGACGGCTACGGCGACTTCGGCCACTTTCAGCCTGGCGCGGGCACTGCCATGGGCTACGACGACCTTAAAGTGATCGAGGCGCGCAAGTTCCTCGAGGCCGTCACCGGAGCAGGACAGGCCAACTCGAACATCCACGATGCGGTCGCGGCCAACTCGGTCGTCACAGCCGCCGAGCAGAGCGCCGCCGACGGTCGTTGGCAGCAGATTCCCGACGAGGCGGGCAGCACCACCGTCGCGGTGCGTGCGAACGCTCCAGAGCAGGTGCGACATGGCTGACATGAACGGCGGGCAGCCGGTCGTCGTGGGCCTCGGCCCGGTCGATCCGGCGCTGGTGACCGAGTGGCTGGGCGACGACGTGCGCCTGGTGACCGATCCGAGCGCAGCCGATCTGGCCGAGGCGCAGGGTGCGATCGTGCGTGCGGCCTACGTGGTCGACCGTGCGGCGCTGGATGCGATGCCGGCGCTCAAGGTCATCGCGCGCACCGGCGTCGGCGTCGAGCGGGTGGACGTCGCGGCGGCCACCGAGCGTGGCATCCCGGTCGCGATCACCCCGGGCAGCAACGCCCGCGCGGTGGCCGAGGGAGCGATCACTCTTGCCGCCGCACTCGTCAAGCGTGTGCCGCAGGAGCACCGTCTGGTGAGCACGGGGCAGTGGGGCACCGCACCCATTCCGACTCCCGGTGATCTGCTCGGCAGCTGCCTCGGCGTGGTCGGCTACGGTCGTATCGGCCGCATCGTCGCGCAGCTCGGTCAGGCGCTCGGCTTCGAGGTGAGCGTGCACGATCCGTACATCCAGGCCGACGACCTGCCCAACCGGTCGCTCGCCGAGCTGGTCGCCGAGAGCGACGTGCTCACGCTGCATGTGCCCGAGACCGATCGGCCGCTGCTCGACCGCGATCTGCTGTGGAGCGCGAAGCCCGGGCAGGTGCTGATCAACTGCTCACGTGCCGGGCTGGTCGACATCGATCTGCTTGACGAGGCTCTCGAAGCCGGTGTGCTCGGCGGCGTCGGGCTCGACGTCTTCGCCAGCGAACCGGCACCGCATCATCCGGTATTCGACCGCGACAACGTGCTGGTCAGCCCGCACGTCACCGGCCTCTCGGTCGCGGCCAGCGAAGCGACCTTCCGCATGGCTGCGCAGGCCGTCGCCGCCGTGCTCGCGGGCGGTCGCCCGGAATTCGCGGTGAACGCCGCAGAACTGGTGGATGCCAGCCGATGAACGCCTGAACGTGAGACACGGCTTCTGAGCCACCGCTCAGAAACGAGAAACATCACAGAACCGAGAAGCATCAGAAAGTCCGCAGTACCAATCGAATATCGAATCGCAACAGAAACCGAATCACAACGAAGTGAGGACAACATGAACACCACGACAACGACGCCGGGCAGCCCCGGCGCGGCTGCAACCGCACCTCGTCGGCGACGCAATGGCATCCGCAGGATGCTCGCGCTGCTGATCGCAGTGATCGCCGGCGTGTCCCTGGCGGCGTGTTCCGGCCCGGCAGGGGCCAAGAGCGCGAACGTCGACACGCCGCGTCTGAAGATTGCCATGGTGACGTCAGCGGCTCCCGGCGATACCTTCTGGGACATCGTCCGCAAGGGCGGCGACACCGCCGCGTCGAAAGACAACGTCGAACTGCTCTACTCATCAGACCCTGACGGCAGCCGACAGGCTCAACTGGTGCAGCAGGCCGTCGACCAGAAAGTTGACGGCATCGTCGTGGCGCTGTCGAAGCCAGACGCCGTGGGCGGCGCGGTGAAAGAGGCTGTGGCCGCAGGCATCCCCGTGGTGTCGATCAACGCAGGCGAGAACCAGTTCGCAGATCTGGGCATCTCGGCTCACTTCGGGCAGAACGAGACTCTCGCTGGTGAGTCGGCGGGCAAGCAGCTCAACGAGGTCGGCGCCAAGAAGGTGCTCTGCATCGTGCACGAGCAGGGGCAGATCGCTCTCGAACAGCGCTGTGAGGGCGTGAAGTCGACGTTCACCGGGCAGGTCGAACAGATCTACGTGAACATCGCCGACATGGCCAGCTCCGCGTCGACCATCACCTCGAAGCTGCAGACCACGACCGACATCGACTACGTGATGGCCCTGGCCGCTCCGATCGCCATGAGCACACTGGACTCCGTGCAGAGCGCAGGCAGCAGTGCCAAAGTCGCGACCTTCGACATGAGCGCCGACGCCATCACCGCGCTGCAGGACGGCCGACTCGCCTTCATCGTCGATCAGCAGCCGTACCTGCAGGGGTACTTGAGCGTTGAGAACATCTGGCTGCAGAAGACCAACGGCAACACGATCGGCGGCGGCAAACCGGTCTACACCGGCCCGAACATCCTGACGAAGGACGATGCCGACGCAGTCGCAGAGTTCGCCAAGAACGGCACACGCTAGTCTGCCCGATTCATTCTGAAGCTGAGGAGCACATCATGACCACCTCGACCACTGCGGTGGGGCCGGCGAAGACCGGCCCCACCCCGGGCAAAGACGAACGTGTCGCCCGCTCAAGCGTGTTCGTACGCATTTTCTCGAAGCCTGAGTTCGGGGCCGGATCGGCAGCCGTCGTACTGTTCATCCTGTTCGCCTCGGTCTCTCAGACATTCACGCAGCCGTCGTCGATCGCCACGGTGCTCTACGGCGCCTCGACGGTCGGCATCATGGCCGTCGGAGTCTCGCTGCTGATGATCGGCGGCGAAGTCGATCTGTCGGCCGGCGTCGGCGTGATCAGCAGCGCGCTCAGCGCCTCCCTGTTCACCTACTGGTTCGGCACGAATGTCTGGCTGGGCGTCGTCTTCGGCCTCGTCTTCTCACTGGCAGTGGGCGCCCTGAACGGATGGCTGCTGACCAAGACGAAGCTGGCCAGCTTCATCATCACGCTGGCCACGTTCTTCATGCTGACCGGTCTGAACCTCGGTGTCACCAGGCTCATCACCGGCGGAGTCGCCACTCCGACGGTGCAGGGCCTGCCGGGGTTCGACTCGGCTGAGGCGGTCTTCGCCTCTGACATTCCGGTCTTCGGCGTGAACGTGAAGATCACGGTCTTCTACTGGATTCTGCTGGTCGTCATCGCCACGTGGCTGCTGAAGCGCACCAAGGGCGGCAACTGGATCTTCTCGAGCGGTGGTGCACCTGACGCCTCTCGTGCGGTCGGCGTTCCGGTCGCTCGCACGAAGATCATGCTCTACATGGGCGTCGGCTTCTGCGCCTGGCTGCTGGGCATGCACCAGTTGTTCGCGTTCAAGACCGTGCAGTCGGGTGAGGGCATCGGCAACGAGTTTCTCTACATCATTGCGGCCGTCGTCGGCGGCTGCCTGATGACCGGTGGTGCGGGCAGCGCCATCGGCGGCGCCATCGGCGCACTGATCTACGGCATGGCGCTCAAAGGCGTCGTGTATGCCGAATGGAATCCAGACTGGCTGAAGTTCTTCCTCGGCGCCATGCTGCTCGGCGCCACCGTGCTGAACCTCATGCTGCAGCGTCGCGCTGCGAAAGGCGGAGGAAAGAAATGAACACGACCGCAACCACCACGGCCCCGACCACGGCGACCACGGCATCCGCGGCAGGCACGCGCACACAGGCGGGCGGGAACACGCCGCTCGTGAAGCTCGAAGACGTCGGCAAACGCTATGGCAACATCATCGCGCTGCAGGGCATCGACCTCGAAGTCGGCGCCGGCGAGGTGACCTGCGTGCTGGGAGACAACGGCGCAGGCAAATCGACGCTGATCAAGATCATCGCCGGGCTCCACAAGCACGACGACGGCGTCTTCTCGGTCGAAGGCGACCCGGTGCACCTGGCGTCACCGCGCCAGGCGCTCGATCTCGGCATCGCCACGGTCTACCAGGATCTGGCCGTCGCGCCGCTCATGCCGGTGTGGCGCAACTTCTTCCTCGGGTCGGAGGTCACGAAGGGGTGGGGGCCGTTCCGCCGCCTCGACGTCGACCTCATGAGGCGCACGACGAAGCAGGAGCTGCTCGACATGGGCATCGACCTGCGTGACGTCGACCAGCCGATCGGCACGCTCTCGGGCGGCGAGCGTCAGTGCGTCGCGATCGCCCGCGCCGTGCACTTCGGTGCGAAGGTGCTCATTCTCGACGAGCCGACGGCCGCCCTGGGCGTCAAGCAGTCGGGTGTGGTGCTGCGCTACATCATCCAGGCGCGTGAGCGCGGGCTCGGTGTGATCTTCATCACGCACAACCCGCACCACGCCTACCCGGTCGGCGACCGGTTCCTGCTGCTCAAGCGCGGCCGCAGCATCGGCTACTACCGCAAGAACGAGGTCACCCTCGACGAGCTGACCAGCATGATGGCCGGCGGTGCCGAGCTCGAAGAGCTGGTGCACGAGCTGGCGCAGACCGACACCGACACCGGTGTGCTGCGCACGATTCGCGACGACATCGAAGAGGACTCGACGGTCGACGTGCCGCATCTCACCGTGACCCGCCCGACGACGATCATCGACGAGTCGCAGGCCGCTGCGGCCAAGCACGGCCACGGCGCAGAAGGCGGTCGTCATGGGTGAGGCCCGAGCCGTCGAGCAGGGCCGGCCGCTCGGCCTGGCCGTGCTCGGGGCCGGCCGCATCGGTCAGGTGCACGCCGCAGCCGCGGCGGCACTGCCCGACATCGAGCTGCGGTGGGTGCAGGATGCCGTGCCCGCCGCGGCCGAGCGGGTCGCTGCGGCGAACGGCGCTCGTGCCGCGGGCACTCTCGAAGAGGTGCTGGCCGACGACGGTGTCGACGCCGTCGTGGTCGGCACGCCGACGCCGACGCACCTGGAGTTCATCGAGCGTGTGGTCGAGACCGGTCGCCGTGTGCTCTGCGAGAAGCCGCTGCATCTCGATTTGGCTGCGGTGGATGCCGCTGCGCGCCGCCTGGGCCCGGCTGCGGCCCGTGTGATGGTCGGGTTCAACCGACGCTTCGACCCCGACTTCGCCGAGCTCCGGCGCCGCATGGGTGGTGCCGAAGCCGGAGAGATCGGTCGCATCGAACAGGTCGTGATCACCAGTCGCGACCCTGCGCCGCCGCCGCAGGAGTACTTGGCGGTTTCGGGAGGCATCTTTCGCGACATGACGATCCATGACTTCGACATGGCCAGGAATCTGGTCGGTGAGATCGTCTCGGTCAGTGCATCTGGCGGTGCGCTCTTCGACTCCGGGGCTCGTGCAGTCGGCGACCTGGATACGGCGATGACCACACTCACCTCGGCCAGCGGCGTGCAGGTGCTGATCGTGAACTCGAGACACAGCGCCTCGGGCTACGACCAGCGCATCGAGGTCTTCGGCCAAGACGGCACGCTTCGGGTCGAGAACCATCGCACCTCACGGGTGCGCCTCGACACTGCAGCGGGCACCGACCAAGGCGCGGTGTGGGAGGAGTTCTTTCTGACTCGGTATGAGGCCGCCTACCGTGCCGAGCTGCAGAGCTTCGTCACCGCAGCACGCGAGGGACTGCCGTTCTCGCCCGGCTTCGACGACGGACGCCAGGCGCTCGCGCTCGCGGTCGCTGCCCGACGCAGCTGCGAAGAGGGGCGCGTGGTGCCGCTCAGCGAGGTCGACGCGGTCTCTGCTCACAGCGGCGCACCCATCAGAGAGGCACACGTATGAAGAATCTGCTGCAAGACAGAGTCGTCCTCGTCACCGGCGGCACACAGGGCATCGGCGGTGCGACCGCCGTGGCAGCCGCTCGCGAAGGAGCGCGTGGGGTCGCCATCGTGGGCCGCCACGCTGAGAAGGCAAAACCAGTGCTGGACGAGATCGAACGGCATGGCGCGGAGGCGCTGATGATTGCGGCAGATCTGCTGCAGCCGGGCGAAGCCGAGCGCTCGGTGGCCGAGACCATCGAACGCTGGGGCCGGATCGACAGTCTGGTGAACGCAGCCGGGCTCACCACCCGCGGCACGATCACTGACACCACACACGAGCTGCTGCAGCAGCATCTGCAGCTCAACCTCGCCTCACCGTTCTTCGCGATGGCCCGCACCATCGACGACCTGCGTCGCCGTGGCGAACCAGGCACGATCGTGAACGTGATCTCGATCTCGAGCCACGCGGGGCAGCCCTATCTCGCGCCGTACGTGGCTTCGAAGGGCGGTCTGGCTGCGGCGACGAAGAACGCTGCGTTCGCGCATCGGTTCGACCGCATTCGCATCAACGGGCTGAACATCGGCTGGGCGCAGACTCCGGGCGAAGACGCCATTCAGCGCGCCTTTCACGGTGGTGAGGAGGGCTGGCAGAAGAGTGCCGCAGCCGCGCAGCCGATGGGTCGTCTCGGCCAGCCGGACGAGATCGCAGATGCGATCGTGTTTCTGCTGAGCGAACGCAGCGGGGTCGTGACCGGGTCGGTCATCGACTGGGATCAGAATGTCATCGGAGGCTACGAATGAGCGATCAGCAACTACGAATCGGCGTGATCGGAACCGGGGTCATGGGCGCCGATCACGTGAAGACCATCACCGAATCAGTGTCCGGGGCACGCATCGCCGCGGTCGCCGACCTCGACCTCGACCGCGCCCGTGCGGTGGCCGAACCCATCGGAGCCGTTGCGAGCGGCGACGCGCTCGACCTCATCGCAGGCGAGACTCTCGACGGGGTCATCATCGCATCCGCCGATCGCACCCATGCAGAGCTCACGCTCGCGGCCATCGCCGCCGGGCTGCCGGTGCTCTGCGAGAAGCCGCTGGCGCCGACCGTCGCCGAATGCGAGGCGATCGTCGCAGCCGAGCAGGCGGCCGGAAGACCCCTCGTGCAGGTGGGGTTCATGCGACGGTTCGATCCGTCATACACCGACCTGCGTCGACGCATCGCCGCCGGCGAGATCGGGGCGGCCCTGCTCGCGCACGCCGTGCACCGCAACGTGTCGATGCCAGCGGGATGGGACGCCACCGCAACCATCGTGAACTCACTGGTGCACGAACTCGACGTGATGCCCTGGCTGCTCGACTCGCCCGTGGTCGAGGTGCTCTGGCTCGCGGCGCGGGAATCGACGAGGGTGCACTACGCAGACCCGCAGGTGACCCTGCTGCGTCTGCGCAACGGCGCACTGGTCACCGTCGAGGTGACGGCCAACGCCGTCTACGGCTATGAAGTGCGCTGCGAGACGGTGGGGGAGCTCGGAACGCTCGAGCTCACGACACCAGTCACCGCGGTGCAGCGTCGTGGCGGCGGGGTGCGGCATGACCTCGCCGCAGACTGGCGCCCCCGTTTCGCCGAGGCCTATCGCATCGAACTGCAGCACTGGGCGAACGCGATTCGCGACACTCCGGAGCACCCCGTCGCCGGCCCCGGCAGCTCTGACGGGCTCGTCGCGGCTCGGCTCACCGAAGCGGTGCTGCGCTCGCGCGAAACCGGCGGCTGGCAGGCCGTCCCCACTACTGCCACCACAGCATCCCCCGAATCAGGAGACCCAGAATGACGACCATCACCGACCGCATCGCCGCAGCCCCGATCTCGTGGGGAGTGTGCGAAGTGCCCGACTGGGGGTACCAGCTCAACCCCGATCAAGTGCTCGGCGACATGCGCCGTCTGGGCGTCGCAGCGACCGAGTTCGGCCCCGAGGGCTTTCTGCCGCAGGCTCCCGCAGAGCGGGCTCAGGTGCTGAGCGGCTGCGGGCTGAAGGCCGTCGGCGGGTTCTTCCCGCTGGTGCTGCACAAAGCCGACCACGACCCGCTGCCCGAGATCGAGGCCGAGCTCGACGCGTACGTCGCCGCCGGTGCCACCACCGTCATCTACAGTGCGGTGAGCGGCGAAGACGGCTATGACGAGCGCGTGCAGCTCGACGACGATCAATGGGACGTCTTCTTCGCGAACCTCGACCGCGCTCGTGAGGCCGCCGAGTCGCGCGGCATCACGGCGACGCTGCATCCGCACGTCGGCACGCTGATCGAGAGCCGCGACGACGTCGAGCGTGTGCTCGAACGGTCGACGATCGGGCTCACTCTCGACACCGGGCACCTGTTCATCGGCGGCACCGACCCGCTGCAGCTGGCTCGTGAGCATGGCGACCGCATTCGCCACACGCACCTCAAAGACGTCGACAACGCGATGGCGCAGCGGGTGCGCGATGGCGATCTGACCTACTATGAGGCCGTCGTGCAGGGCATGTACCGGCCGCTCGGGCAGGGCGATGCACGCATCGGCGACATCGTGCACGCGCTCGAAGACCAGGGCTATCAGGGGTGGTACACGATGGAGCAGGACACTGTGCTGCCAGACGTCGAAGCCGTTCACGCAGCGGTCGCCGACGTCGCCGAGAGCATCGAGTTCCTGCGCAGCCTGGACCGGCCATGAGCGCGAAGCCGCTGCGCATAGGGTCGATCGGCGCGGCTCGGATCACGGTCACCGCTGTGAGCGATCCGGCCCAAGAGACCGGGGATGCGCTGGTCGCCGTCGCCGCCCGCGACCCGGAGCGTGCGCGGGCGTACGCAGACACGCACGGGTGGCAGGATGTGGCTGCGACCTATGACGAGCTGCTCGCTCGGCCCGACGTCGATCTCGTCTACATCGGCCTGCCGAACGCTTTGCACGCGCAATGGGCCGTTCGCGCACTCAAAGCGGGCAAGAGCGTGCTGCTCGAGAAGCCGTTCGCCGCGAATCTCGACGAGTTCGACCAGGTGGCCGAGGTGCTCAGAGACTCCTCCGGGTGGCTCTGGGAAGCATGGCACTATCGGTTCCATCCGCTCTTCGGCGACCTTCTGGCGCAGGTCGGCGCAGGTCGTCTTGGACGAATCACCGGACTCGACGTGCATATGCACATGCCCGAGCCTGCCGAAGACGACCCACGCTGGAGCTTCGATCTCGCAGGCGGCGCCCTCATGGACGTCGGATGCTACGCGCTGCACGCCTCGCAGCGGCTGGCCGAGGCGCTCGGGCAGGGCCTCGACAGCGACGGGCTTGCACACGGACGGGTGCGGCGTGCGAGCGCCGACGTCTGGAGACTTGACCCCAGGGTCGACCAACGGGTGACGGCAGAGCTCTCATTCGGCGAGCTGCCGGTGCACATCGAGGCCAGCATGGCCGACGACGTTCTCGAAGCGGGCGGCGGCGAGCATGGCGACGGATTCGACTTCAGCATCACGGTGCACGGCGAGCGCGGCACCGCGCGCGTGCCTCGCTTTCTGATGCCCGAGGTCGACGACCGAGTCATCATCACCGATGACGCCGGCGAGCACATCACGCACGCGGGCACGAGACACACCTACGCGTACCAGCTCGATACGGTGCGTGCCGAGCATGCGGCGAATCAGCGTGACGGCGACGAGATCGCCCGCTCGCGCGAGGTGATGCGACTGATCGACGAGGTGTACCGCGCCACCGGCCTGCCGCTGCGTGCAGGCACCCTCGACACGGCATCCGCATGAGCTTTCAGCGCCACCCCGACACCAACATCGCACGTCTTCGCCTGGCTCGTTCATCGCGAGCCGACACACAACGATCGAAAGAGAAAGGCATCCACCGATGAATGCACAGACCGAGACCCACACCGACCTGCCCACTGTGCCGCACTGGTACGACGGTCACGCAGTCGAGCAGCCCGGCGCGCGCACGTCTCCTGTCTACGACCCCGCGCTGGGCGTCGCGACGAAGCAGGTGCCGCTCGCCACACAGACCGAGATCGACGCTGCGGTGGCTTCGGCGCAGACGGCGTTCCCCGCCTGGAGCCAGCTGTCGCTTGCGCGTCGGCAGGCCGTGCTCTTTCGCTTTCGCGAGCTGCTGAACGAGCGCAAGGGCGAACTGGCCGAGATCATCACCAGCGAGCACGGCAAGGTGATCGACGACGCCCTCGGCGAGATCAGCCGCGGGCAGGAGGTCGTGGAGTTCGCCACGGGCCTCGCGCACCACCTGAAGGGCGAGTTCTCTGACCAGGTGTCGTCCGGCATCGACGTGTACTCGATTCGCGAGCCGCTCGGCGTGGTCGGCATCATCAGCCCGTTCAACTTTCCCGCGATGGTGCCGTCGTGGTTCTTCCCGATCGCGATCGCGGCAGGCAACACGGTCGTGGTGAAGCCGAGCGAGAAAGATCCCTCAGCGTCGATCTGGATGGCCGAGCTGTGGAAGGAGGCCGGCCTGCCCGACGGTGTGTTCAACGTGCTGCACGGTGACAAGGTGTCGGTCGACGGCCTGCTCACGCACCCTGACGTGAAGGCGATCTCGTTCGTCGGCTCGACGCCGATTGCGCAGTATGTCTACGAGACCGGCACGGCGCACGGCAAGCGTGTGCAGGCGCTCGGCGGGGCCAAGAACCACATGCTGGTGCTGCCCGACGCCGACCTCGACCTGGTCGCGGATGCTGCCATCAACGCCGGGTTCGGCTCGGCCGGCGAGCGGTGCATGGCGATCTCGGTGCTGGTCGCCGTCGACCCGGTCGGTGACGACGTGGTGAGCCGCATCAAGGAGCGCATTGCGAAGCTGCGCATCGGCGACGGCAGACGCGGCTGCGACATGGGGCCGCTGGTGACCAAAGCACACCGCGACAAGGTGGCGTCGTACATCGACATCGCGGCGGGTGACGGCGCGGTCGTCGAGGTGGACGGTCGCGACGTGAATCCTGACGGCGATGCGAACGGATTCTGGCTCGGACCGACGCTGCTCGACAAAGTGCCGACCTCCTCGCGCGCCTACACCGAAGAGATCTTCGGGCCGGTGCTGGCGATCGTGCGGGTGTCATCGTTCGAAGAGGGCATCGAGCTGATCAACTCGGGAGCCTTCGGCAACGGCACGGCGGTGTTCACCAACGACGGCGGTGCGGCGCGGCGCTTCCAGCGCGAGGTGCAGGTCGGCATGATCGGTATCAACGTGCCGATTCCGGTGCCGGTGGCGACCTTCTCGTTCGGCGGGTGGAAGCAGTCGCTCTTCGGCGACACCAAGGCACATGGCGCCGAGGGCGTGCGGTTCTACACGCAGACCAAGGCCGTGACGTCGCGGTGGCTTGACCCGAGCCACGGCGGGATCAACCTGGGGTTCCCGCAGAACGACTGAGTTGGGGCGGGGGCAGGTGTCTGTACGCGGTTCTACTGAGATGTACGCGGTTCCGCTCAGACGTGCATGGTTCTGCCCAGATGTGCACGGTTCTGCTCAGATGCACGCGGTTCTGCCGGTGTCGATCACCTTGACCGCGAGGGCTTTCTGTTCTGCCCAGATGTACGCGGTTCCGCCCAGATGTGCACGGTTCTGCTCAGATCGAGGTGATCTCGGCGGAACCGTGCACATGCAGCAACCGTGCACATGCAGCAACCGTCTGCTGCTGCAACCGTCTGCTGTGCTGAATATGAAGGGATGCTGTCCGCGCGCTGATCGCCGAGCGCACCGGCCGTGACCCCTACCCTGAGCGAAGAAACGGGAGTATCTTTGGCCGTGGGCCGCACGACCTCGTGACTGGCCGGTGCGTGTTCACCGGTTTCAGACTCAACGAGGAGACACATGTCAGGCCACGACATCCTGCTGCTGTGCACCGCTCTCGGCGGCGTGCTGATGCTGATCGCGCTCATCACCAGCAAACTGCGAATGCACCCGTTCCTTGCCCTGCTGATCACCTCAGTCGCCGTCGGACTCGTATCGGGGCTCAGCACCGGTGACCTGATCGACGCGATCGAAGACGGCGCAGGCAACACCTTCGGCAACGTAGGGCTCGTAGTTGCCCTCGGCGCGATGCTCGGTCGCCTGCTCTCTGACTCGGGTGCCACCGACCGCATCGCGCAGATCGTGATCGGCGAGCACACCGGCCGCGCAGCTCCGTGGCTCGTGGCGATCGCAGCGTTCGTCATCGGCATTCCGATGTTCTTCGAAGTCGGACTGGTCATGCTGCTGCCGCTACTGTTCTCGATCGCGCTGCGCATCGAGCGCGCCGGGCGGCTCAAAGGCTCGGGGTTCGCCTGGGTGGCCATCCCGGCCATTGCATCCCTGTCTGCGCTGCACGGAATGGTTCCGCCGCATCCCGGCCCGCTGACCGCGATCTCGACCATCGGCGCAGATCTCGGACTCACTATGATCTACGGGCTCATCGCCGCTGTGCCCGCTGTGGTCCTCGCCGGTCCGGTCTACGCGCGGTTCGTCGCTCCTCGGCTGCACATTCGCCCGGATGCCGCCCTCGTCGAGCAGTTCACCGGCGCCGCCCAGACCTCCGTAGCCCCGACCGCCGCAGTCCAGGCTGGCGCCGCTCCGACCGCCGCAGCCCCGACCCCCGCAGCACATTCCGGTGGGTCAGCCAGCGCGTCGAAACGTGCGACTGGTGACGCGGCCGGTGGTGTGTCGCGTCTCGGTGGTGCGGCAGGCCTCGATGGTGAGGCGGGCGGCGTGGCGAACGTCACCACAGATCATCCGGATGCGCCGGTCGCGCAGCCCGAACAGCATCCGGTCTCGTTCGTGGTCGCGATCATTGCGACGCTCATCCCTGTGGTGCTCATGCTGTTTCGCACGCTCACTGCGACGCTGCTGAGCAACGACTCTGTGACCGGCAAGGTCGCCGGCTTCGTCGGCAGCCCGGTGGTCGCGATGCTGATCGGGGTGCTCGTCGCACTGGTGATGCTCGGCTACGGTCGAGGCACAAAGCCAGAGCAGCTGCGCAAGTGGCTCGGTTCGTCGCTGAAGCCGATCGCAGGCATCCTGCTGATCATCGCCGGCGGTGGAGCCTTCAACAAGGTGCTCATCGCCTCAGGAGTGGGCGACGCGATCATGCATATGGCGTCGAACTGGGCGCTGTCGGCGGTCGTATTGGGGTGGGTGATTGCCGCGCTGCTCTCGGTGTCGACCGGTTCGGCGACCGTGGGAATCGTCGGTGCGTCCGGTCTGGTGGCACCGCTCGCCGCGGCTGACCCGACCGTCAACCTGGCGCTGCTCGTGGTGGCCATCGGCTCGGGCTCGATCTTCTTCAACTATGCGAATCACGCTGGCTTCTGGCTGGTGAAAGAGTCGTTCGGCATGACCATGGGCGAGACGTTCAAGACGATCACCGTGGTGCAGACGATCGTGGGACTGATCGGCCTGGTCGTGACCTTCGCACTCAGCCTGATCGTGGGGCTGCCGGGATAGCAGGGATGCTGCGCTGAGGATGCCGGGGCGGCGTCGTGGTGGGCGGCGCGTGCACGGTTCCGCTCAGATGTACACGGTTCCGCCGAGATCACCTCGATCAGAGCGGAACCGTGCGCATTTGGGCAGAACTGTGCGCATTCGGGCAGAACCGTACGTATTTGGGCAGAACCGTGCACTGCAAGGGGCGATCGACGGCACCGAGCCGGAGGGGAATCAGCAGCTCGGTGCCATCGACCTTTCAGCCCAGAATCGACAGGGGGGATTCGATCCGCCGCTGGAAGGCGGCGCTCAGCTGGGCTGCAACCGCGCCGTCGATGGCGCGGTGGTCTATTGAGAACGTGCACTCGATGACAGTGCCGATCTCGATCTGATCGTCGACGATCAGGGGCTTGCGGTAGGCGGCGCCGACCGCGATGATCGCCGACTGAGGGGGGTTCAGAATCGCACTGAACCGCTTGGTGCCGTACATGCCGAGGTTCGACACGGCGAGCGTGCCGCCGACCAGATCAGCGGGTGAGGTGCGGCCGGCTCGTGCCTGCTCCGCGAACCCGCGCACCTGCTCATGCACGGCTCCGACGCTCAGCTGGTCGACACCGCGAACGACCGGAGTCACCAGGCCGCCGTCGATCGCCACCGCAACTGCGACATCCACCTGATCGAAGGTGAGCAGCCGGTCGCCGTCCCACAGCACGTGTGCCTCTGGAACGTCGCGCAGCGCGAGCGCCGCCGCCTTGACGATCAAGTCGTTGACCGAGACGCGTCGCGCACGGTCATCACCTGCGATCGTCTCGTTGAGTTCGGCGCGCAGCGCGAGCAGCCGGTCGACCCGACATTCCACATCGATGTAGAAGTGGGGCACCTGCGTCTTGCTCTCGGTGAGGCGACGGGCGATGGCGCGGCGCATCCCGGTGAGGGGAATGGCCGTGGCGCCGTCCGGCACCTCTCCGGCTGACGGAGATGTGCGCTGCACCGGGTTTGTGACTACCGGTGGTGCAGGCACAGCGTGGGGATGCTGGGTCGCGCCCGCGGCATCGCCTGCGGACGTCTCGGCGTGCGTCGGAGCGGCAGCTGCATGAGCGCGATCGATGTCGCGACGCACGATGCGTCCGCCTGGGCCGGTCGGCTCGACGCGGTTCAGGTCGATGCCGCGCTCGCGGGCCAGTCTGCGCGCCAACGGGCTCGCGAATCGGCGCGAGCTGTTCGTGTGCGCATCGACCTCGTGGGCCCGGTCGCTCGGCTCTGCCGCCGCAGGCTCGCGAACCTCTGGGGCCTGAGCGCTCGACGGTGTCACGGAGAGATCTGCGGGTGAAGAACCGGCTGCGGCTGCGGCTGCGGTTGCGGCACCGTCTGCTTCAGCTTCAGCTTCAGCTTCAGTGTCAGTGTCAGTGTCAGTGTCAGTGTCAGCAGGTGCAGGTGCGCCGTCTGCCTCATCAGCGCCGCCGCCCACTGCGTCCAGGTCTTCGTCGGGCAGGGCGAGCAGCAGCATGGGGGTGCCCACGGTCACCGTCTCACCGGGCTCGACCAGCAGCCGTGCGACCGTGCCGGCCTCTTCAGCCTCGTACTCGACGACGGCCTTCTCAGTCTCGATCTCGGCGAGCGGCTGCCCGACCTCGACCGTGTCTCCGACCTGCTTGAACCACTCGTTGATCGACGCCTCGGCTGCTCCGGCGAGCACCTCGGGCATGTTCACGGTCTTCGGCATCATCGACCTCCGAACTGCGCGCGCACCTGCTCGAGGCCGGCGACGACTTCTTCGTGCCCGGCGATCGCCGCGCGCTCGAGCACCTTGGAAATGCTCGGGCTCGCCTCGCTGCCGGTCACGCGCTGCACCGGCTGATCGAGCCAGTCGAACAGACGGCGCTGAATCTCGTCGGCCAGCCAGCCGCCGTACGAGGTGCCCTGAGCGCCCTGCTCGACGATGAGCACGGCACCGGTCTTCTTCACACTGGCCTCGATGGTCTGCCAGTCGATGCTTGCTCGGTCGAGCCAGCGCAGATCGATGACCTCGCCGTCGACCCCGGTCTCGTCGACCGCGTCGAGGCAGTGCTGCACCATGGAGAGGTACGACAGCACGGTGACCTCTGAGCCTTCGCGGCGCACTGCGGCCTTGCCGAAGGGCAGCTGGTAGTCCCAGTCGTCGACCAGCACCTCGCCCTTCTGCGCATAGAGGTCGACGTGCTCGATCACGACGACCGGGTCGTCGATCGCGAGAGCGGCGTTCATCAGCCCCACATAGTCCGCGGGCGTCGATGCGGCGACCACGCGCCAGCCGGGCGCGGTGGCGAAGATGCCTGCCGGATCCATCAGATGCTGTGAGCCGTACCCCGACCCCATCGCGATCTTGGTGCGCAGTACGAGCGGCACTGCGCTGTGCCCGCCGAACATGTGGCGCGCCTTGCCGATCTGATTGAACACCTGGTCGGCCGCCACCCACAGAAAGTCCGGGTACATGAACTCGACGACCGGTCGAAAGCGCCCGTCGAGGGCGACGCCGCCGGCGAGGCCTGCGAATGCGTTCTCTGAGATCGGGGTGCCGAGCACACGGCCGTCGAAGCGCTTCGTGAGCCCTTTGGTCGCGCCGTTGGTGCCGCCGTTGAGCCGATGCACGTCTTCGCCGAGCACGATGATGCGGTCATCGGTCTCCATGCGCCGCTCCATGACCTTGGCCACTGCGTCGACGAACTTCATCGTCTTGGTCTCCGGCTGCGCTGCGTCGGCCGGGCTGGTCGTTGCGGTGTCGGCATCTGCATTGGTGCGGATGCCTGAGCCGGCAACGCCGAGCGTCACCGGATCGAGCGTGCGTGCGTCCGCGATCTCGCTGAGGTCTCCGCGCACACCGACGTCGACGAAGCCGGGCTCGGGCCAGAGCTCCGGACGAATTCGAAGCGCTCCCGTCTGCGACTCGGGATCGGCCTCGGTGAGAGCTGAGACGGCCGCACGCATCGCATCCTGCGCCTGTGCACGCACCTGGTCAACCTGCTCACGAGTGAAGACGTCGCGCTTGATCGCTTCGAGAGCGACCTTCTCAAGCGGGTCGCGCTCGCGCCATTCGGCCTCTTCGGCTTTGGTGCGGTAGCCGAACGCGCTACCGGGGTAGGGGCCGTTCTGATGGAAGAACCGATAGACGAGCGCCTCGATGACGACCGGCCCTTTGCCCGCGCGCATGTGGTCGAGGGCGGCTTCGGTCGCGAGGTGCACGGCGAGCGGATCCATGCCGTCGACGCGCCATGAGGGAATGCCGAAGCCGGGGCCACGCCCGCTGAGCCGTGACTCGCCGGTGACCTCGTCGACGTTGGTCGACACGGCGTAGCCGTTGTTCTCGATGAAGAACGCGAGGGGGATGTCCCAGGCGGCGGTGAGGTTCATCGACTCGAGGACCGAGCCGATGTTCGTGGCTCCATCGCCGAAGTAGGTGAACGTCACATCGTCGGTGCCCGCATGGCGCTGCGCCCAGGCGTTGCCCGCGCCCAGCGGCACCCCGCCGCCGACGATGGCATTGGTGCCGAGCGCCCCGGCCTCGTGCCACTGCAGGTGCATGGAGCCTCCGCGGCCTTTGCAGTACCCCTGCGCCAGACCGAGGATCTCGGCGAGCGTGCGCTGCAGCACGTCCTTCGTCGCGTCGTCGACGATGGCGCCGAGGTCGTACGCGTCGCGATGCACATGGCGCAGAGCCTTGGCGAGAAACTGGTGGTGGCCGCGGTGCGAGCCGTTGATGCCGTCACTCGAGCGCAGGCCGGTGATCGAACCGACGGCGCCGCCCTCCTGGCCGATGCTGGAGTGTGCGGGGCCGTGGACGAGGCCCTGACTGGCGAGGTCGAGCACGCTCTCTTCGAACGCGCGGATGAGATGCATCTGTGCGAGCATGTCGCGCAGCAGCTGTGGGTCGGCTTCGTCCCAGTCTTTCGCGGTCGCGCGCAGCTCGACCCATGGAACGGCGGGTCTGAGATTGACAGTCTTGGGCATCGTCACTTTCTCCTTTGACAGTGCATGCGTGGTGTGGTCGATGAACTCTCGGCCGTTGCGAATCAGAAACTGGAAACTCACTGTAGAGACCTAATTGGATCCAATGCAACCTGAATGTGAATCATATTCGCTTTATTTGAGGAATTGACACGAGAGTTGTATCCATTACGCTAGCCGAGCGAGAGAAAGGTGAAGGCAATGGCGCTTCCACGACTGCGGGGAACCGATCACATCGGTTTCACCGTGCCCGACCTCGAACAGGCCCATGAGTTCTTCGTCGACGTGATCGGCTGCGAGCACGTCTATACCCTGGGTCCGTTCCAGAGCGATGACGACTGGATGCAGACGCACTTGAACGTGCACCCGCGAACGGTCATGCGCGAACTGCGCTTCTACCGCTGCGGCTTCGGAACGAACTTTGAGGTATTCGAATACGAACCTGCTGAACCGCCGCAGCGACAGCCGATGAACAGTGACATCGGCGGCCATCACTTGGCGTTCTACGTCGATGACCTCGATGATGCCGTCGCGTATCTGCATGGTCGGGGCGTGCGTGTGCTTGACGAACCCACTGCGAGCTCCGGTGCGAGCACCGGCCAGCGATGGGTCTACTTTCTCTCACCGTGGGGCATGCAATTCGAACTGGTGAGCTTTCCTCAGGGCAAAGCGTATGAGCGCTCCAGCGAGACGCTGCTGTGGGATACCCGTCATCCAGAGCGCTGAGCGTTCGAAGTCTTAAATTCTCAAGCGATGCTCGACCGGATCGGGCTTCAGAACGGATGTCTGTGTCCCCCACAGCATCCCCCTCCAGAATGAAAAGGAACATTCAACGATGAATACCTCGCTTACCCAGAGTGCAGACACGCCACCTGGACCAGGAATCGCCATCGACTCGCCTGCGGTCAGTCACCAGCAGCGGCGTCGCTCGCTGGTCTCGAGCACGGCAGGCAACATCCTGGAATGGTACGAGTGGAGCGCCTATTCGGTGATGTCTCCGTTCATCGCGGCTGCGATGTTCGACTCGAGCAACCCGGCATCGGGGCTTCTCGCCGTCTTCGCCGTGTTTGCCGTCGGCTTTCTCATGCGCCCGGTCGGCGGGATCTTCTTCGGATGGCTCGGCGATCGCATCGGGCGCAAGGCGATTCTGCTGATCACCATGCTGCTGATGGCGGCGGCGTGCTTCGCCATCGGGCTCACTCCGGGGTTTGCCACGATCGGTGTGGCCGCCTCGGTGCTCCTGCTGCTGCTGCGGTGTCTGCAGGGGTTTGCGCATGGCGGTGAGTCGAGTGCGTCGACGACCTATGTGGCTGAGATCGCCCCAGCCGGAAAGCGCGGCCAATGGGGGTCGGTGTCGGGAGTCTCGATCATCGGCGGCAGCGTGCTCGCCTTCCTCATCAGTGCGGTGCTGACGACGTGGCTGGGGGAGGATGCGATGGCGACGTACGGCTGGCGCATTCCGTTCCTGCTGGGCGGTGCCATGGCCATCGTGGTCTTGTGGATGCGACGCAGTATGCATGAGAGCGATGTCTTCGACGCTCACCAGAATGCCGATGCCCCGCAGAAGCTCAGTCGCAAGAAGATCACCCTGATCACGTTGCGCATGATCGCATTCACCTCAGGGCTGACCTGCGTGAACTACGTCTGGATGACGTACATGACGACGTTCGCCATTAAAGAGCGGGGGATGCAGGCCGACGCCGCCTTCTGGGCGACGATGGTCGGGCAGCTCGTGTGCCTGGCGTCGATGCCGCTGATGGGGAAGCTCTCGGACCGCATCGGCCGCAAACCGATGATGTTCGGCTTCGCCGTGCTCGCGTTCGTCACCACGATTCCGCTGACGCTCATGGTCGGGGCTGCGCCTTGGACGCTGGCGTTGCCGGTCGCAGCGTCACTGGTCATGTGGGCGATGTGCCAATCGATCTATCCGGCTATTCAAGCTGAGAACTTTCCCACCTATGTGCGCAGCCGCGGCATCGGATTCGCCTATTCGATTTCGGTGGCGCTGTTCGGCGGCACCGCCCCTTATCTGAATCAGCTCTTCGTGTCTCTCGGAGCGGGATGGATGTTCTCGGTGTACGTCATGACGCTGTGCGTCGTGTCGTTCGTCGCGACCCTGTTCTTCCCCGAGACCAAGGGCGCCGATCTCAACAAACTCAAGCTCTAATCATTGCTGACTGCAGGCCGGTATCGTGCCGGTCTCGTCAATCCCCCACACAGAAAGACAGGAACTCTGATGACATCCCTCGATCAGACGGACAGTGACTCGCCTTCGTCTCAGGCTGACCACGTCGGCATTCGCGATCTCGATCGCGCAGGCAAACTGCGCTCGCTGCGCGCTGCCATCGTCGGTAACCTGCTCGAATGGTTCGACTGGACGCTCTACGCGCTCTTCTCGACATACATCGCGGCGTCGTTCTTCGACACCGGCGATCCGACCTCGGCGCTGTTGTCGACCCTGCTGGTGTTTGCGGGCGGGTTCTTGGCCCGTCCCATCGGCGGTTTGGTCTTCGGCCGCCTCGCAGACCGCAAGGGGCGCAAGTTCTCGTTGGTCGCCACGATGATGACGATGGCCGCAGGCAGTCTGGTCATCGCTCTGATTCCCTCTTATACCGCTATTGGCGTCTGGTCGTCGGTGCTGCTGCTGGCAGCTCGCCTGATGCAGGGGCTTGCGCACGGAGGTGAGGCAGGTACCTCGTATGCGTACATCGCCGAGATCGCTCCACGCGAGAAGCGCGGCTTCTGGGCGAGTTCAGTCTTCACCGCGGTCACCGTGGGAGTGATGACTGCGACCCTGCTCGCTGCACTCATCACCGGCATCCTGCCGAAGGATGTAGTGGGCGCGTGGGGATGGCGTGTCGCATTCGTGATCGGGGCGCTGCTTGGCGTGTATGCGCTGTTCCTGCGGCGCAACGCGGCGGAGACGATCGAACTCGAGCCTGAGACGGCCGAGTCGGCCGCCGCCGAACCCGAGCAGGTCAGCGACGCCGAGCGGCGCAGGCGTCGTCGTCTGATCCTGCGTTTCGGTGGTCTGGTGCTGATGCTGTCCGCCGGACAGAACGCTTGGTACTACACATGGGGCACCTTCGCATCGTCATACGCGATCTCGGCACATGGCATGGACGCCAACGGGGCCTTCATCGCGAGCCTTCTGGCGCAGTTGGTGACCGTCTGCTTCCTGCCCTTCGCAGGCCGGCTCTCAGACCGCATCGGCCGTCGCCCGATGATGATGACGTTCGGGCTCGGCTCCGCTCTGTTGGTCTTTCCGATTCATGCACTGCTCGGGCAGGCATCGTGGACCCTTTTTGTGTCGCAGGCGATCGGCATGCTGCTGTGGGCGTGTGCGGCGGGCATGTACCCGGCCCTGATGTCGGAACTGGTCAGCACCCGTACTCGCGCGGCGGGCGTCGGATTCGCCACCTCTCTGTCTGTGGCGCTCTTCGGCGGTACGGCTCCGTACCTGAACACATGGTTCACCTCAGTCGGTCAGCCTTGGATCTTCCAGCTCTATGTCGCCGCACTGTGTGTGCTCGCATTCTTCGCCGCTTGGATCATGCCTGAGACCAAGGGAATCAACCTTGCCGATGACGATGTGATCCAGGCCGAAGGCAGTCAAGAGGCTGCCGGGGCAGCGAAAGAGGCCTGAGAGCGTGAACACGTTGGTGAGGGCAGGCGTTCCACTGGAGGCATACCGCCGGGGAACGCCTGCTCACGCCTCAAAGATGTCGTCGGCGACCTGCAACGCGAGTCGGGTGCGGCGAATGTGCAGCTCAAGCAGCTGTGAGGCGCTGTGCACGTCACGGCGTCGAATCGCGTCGAGCAGCAAAGTGTGCTCATGAGAGATCATGTCGCGCCCAGGGTTCGACTGCTGCTCGATGAACCGGCGCCGATAGAACTGGGTGGTGTTCCACAGACGCTGTACGGTCTCGCGCAGAAACGTGCCGCCTCCGCGCGAATACGTCATGAAGTGAAATGCTCGATCTTTGATGACCACCTGGTTGAGATCGGGCTCTGCGTCGATGTCTCGACGCATGTCGTCGAGCATGTGGACGTCCTCGTCGGTGAGGTGGAGCATCGAGGCCTCGAGCAGCAGTGGTTCGATGCGTTCGCGCACACGGTAGACCTCGGTGCATTCCTCGCGCGACAGCGCCGTCACCCATGCGCCGGTGTGCTCGACGAGAGTGATGAGGCCTTCGGTAGACAGAGTCTTCAGCGCCTCCCGGACGGGCACGCGGCTCGATCCGATGAAGTCGGCGAGTCGCTCTTGAGTGAGCCGCTCACCGGGGATGAACTGTCCGTCGAGAATCGCCGTGCGCAGCGCGTTGACTGCGCGCACGCTTGTGACGGGTGCGAAAGTCTCACGTTCGGCGGCAGACGCAAGGTCATCGTGCGTCGAATCAGGCGATGGCATTTCAGCAGCTTATCCGATGAGCCTGTCGGGCTCTGATCACATGCTGATGGCAGGTCGGAACTGCCCGACCGTCTTGTCAGTGAGGTCATGGCTCGTCGATGCGCATGCGGACAGCTTCTCAGAATGAAGACGATAGGAGAAACGATATGAACGAGAACAGCCAGAACACAAGCACCACACACGCCTCGAATGAAGCGCCGGTGGTGGCGATTACTGGGGGAGCATCAGGCATCGGCTTCGCCGTCGCCCAGCGTTGGGTGGCTGACGGTGGTCGGGCAGTGCTGTTGGACCTGAACCCAGACGGACTGAAACAAGCCTGCGTCGAACTCGGTGAGGCCGCCCGCGGCGTGCAGACCGACGTCACCGATGACGCATCGATCACCGCCGCGTACGACTCCATCGCTCACATCGAGGGTCGGCTGGACGCCGTAGTCAACTGCGCTGGAGTGTCACGCCCCGCGCCCAGCGATGAGATCTCGGACGCCCAGTTCTGCTCACTGATCGACATTCATATCAATGGGTCTCAGCGTTCGTCACGTGCCGCGTACCGACTGCTCTCGGAGTCTCCGCGTGCAGCGATCGTCAACCTGTCTTCGGTTGCCGCGCAGACGGGAATGCCGCAGCGCGCCGCATACTGTGCAGGCAAAGCCGGCATCGAGGGGCTGACGCGAGCCCTTGCCGTCGAATGGGCGCGCGCTGGCATTCGCGTCAACGCGGTGGCACCGGGGTACATCCGAACCGCGCTCACAGACGGGCTGATCGAGCAGGGCAAACTGCGGGTTGATCGCATTGTGGCCCGCACACCCATGGGCCGTCTCGGTGAACCCTCTGAGATCTGCGAGGTCATCGATTTTCTTCTGTCGCCGCGTGCGTCCTTCATCACCGGCCAGAGCATCGTCGCCGATGGCGGGCTGACCGTCGATGGCGACTGGTACTGAGCCGCTGCGCTGAGCACGCTGCTCATGACCACCATTCACCCGAAGCAAACGATCGATGTCAGTGACATGGTCCGGTGAGATCGCCGCGGGCCGTGACGAATGAGAACAATGAGATGAGAGACGAGACGCGTTATGCATGATTCTGCAGATCGAGACAAAGAGAACTTCCAAGACGCAACTGGCGGCGTCGGCGGACCGAGCGGTTCAGATGACCGCAGTACTGCACCTGAGCCAAGACTCGTCGATGCAATGCCAGCATCGGCGCAAGCACATGGAAGACGCACCGCTCAGGGCGACTCATCGGGTGAGAACTCGCGTGAGGTGACGTTCGACTTCACCGGGCGTCGTGTGATCATCACCGGTGCCGCTGGAGGTATTGGACGGGAGCTGGCGAAGCTCTTTCGTCAGGCAGGGGCTGACCTGGCACTTGCCGATCTCAGCGTCGATGCGCTCGACGCTGCAGTCAGCGCGCTGCCCCAGGGCAGCGGGACAGTGCTGACGGTGCCCTACAACGGTGCAGATCCGGAGTCAGCTCAGCACTTGGTCGACGTCGTCACCGAGCGGTTCGGAGGCATTGATGTGCTTGTGCCTGCCGCGGGAATCTACCCGCGCCGGGCCGTCGCCGAGATGAGCGATGAAGAATGGCGACAGGTGATGTCGATCAATCTCGACGGTGTGTTCACTCTTGTGCGTCGCGCATTGCCGTCGTTGGGTGATCGTGCTGCGATCGTGCTCTTCGCCTCCGTCGCTGGACACAGAGGCAGCCGGCTTCACGCGCATTACGCGGCGAGCAAGGCTGGAATCATCGCTTTGACGCGCAGTCTGGCATTGGAACTCGGCCCAGAGGTGCGAGTGAACGCGGTCTCCCCGGGTACGATCATGACCCCGATGGTAGGGGATCTTGTCAAAGACCGTGGAGAAGCGATGCTGCGCGACACCCCGTTGCGACGAAACGGCGAGCCGATGGAAGTCGCTCGAGCGGTGGCCTTCTTGGCCAGCGATGCGGCGAGTTTCATCACTGGCGAGACTCTGCACGTCAATGGCGGACTGTTCATGGCTGGGTGATTCTGGTCGGTGCCGCATCGTCACGCGCGCCGGTCGCGCAGCATGATCTCGAGCGCCTCACGAAGCACCGCATGCTCGTGCCGCAGCTGCTGATTCTCGAGTTGCAGCTGATCGAGCAGCACGAACGGGTCGCTCGACCTCGGCACGCTGAAGACGTCGGCGTCGGTCGGGCGGCCCAGATCGTTCGAACGAGCTGACGCAGGATGCTGGAGCAGATCGTCCTCTCGAGTCGCCGGAGCCGCACTCGAGTAGGTCATGGTGGGCTCTGCAGAGGCCTCTGAAGAGAAGATCCCGAAATCAGTGGTCTCGAATTCACTGGATGCGAATCGTGTCTCCTGTGAGTCCGCAGAATCGAGTGGTGCGGCAGAGGCAGCGCCGATGTCGAACGATGTGGCGTCGAACTGGTCTGGGTCGAACTGGGCCGTGTCGAACTGGCCTGGGTCGAACGGCCCTCCGCCGACATCTGCGGTGTTGAAGAGTGTGACGTCAACCTCGTCGATGTTCGATGGAGCAGCCTCGACAGACTCTGTGGTCGAGCTCGCCTCGGCGACCAAGTCGAAGATCGAGTCGATGGGTGCGACAGCTGGGGTCGAAGCCAGCTCAGAGGAGATATGTGCGCTCGCAGGCCGTTGACGTGCAGACCGCGCATCGGCCGAGCGTCTGGTTTGAACCGGAACAGCGAACGGATCCGACCAGGTCTCTTCAGGCTCGTCTGCAGCATCCGTCGAATCGGCGCCACCGTCACCGTGACCATCGCCCAGGCCGGCAGCGGCGAGTTCGGCTGCGACTTCGGCGCCGGCCCCGAACAGCGGACTGAGCACGCCAGCCGATGTGGGGGCCAGGTAGTCGGGCACTTCACGCTCGGCAGCGGATGCCGCAAGCAGCTCGGCTGACAGGGAGGCGGTGAGCTGCGTGGCCGAGTCGGCCGCAGTCGACACAGGGGCCAGACCTGCCTGGGGTTCCAGCCCCGACCTGACGAATCGATCGGCCTTCTCGACCTCATGCTGCTGAGCCTCGGCGGCGGCGGACTTCGCAGCCTGTTCGGCGGCATCCCGCTCGGCCTTGCGCGCGGTCTCGTTCGAGGTGCGGCGTGCTTCGTCGAGGGCCGCCTGCACGACATCCTGCTTGGGAAGGTGCACCTGATCGGCCTCGACCTCGAGCCGGCGCATCACTGCGCGCACGACGCGGTCGATGACGTTGTTCCAGTAGTCGGTGGTGTGCGCGGCGACTTTGCGCACGTCGACGCTGACATGCTGCAGCACTTCGTGCAGAGCTTCGACGCGCGCAGACGGCACACCTTTGACCGTCTCAGAGCGCGAGGCCTTCTCGAACGCGACGATCACAGCGTGGCTGTCGGTATAGAGCGTGACGTCGTGCGCATCTGGGTGCGCCATCACCGCAGCGATCGCTGCGAGCACCTCAAGCTGGTTCACCGACGGAGCCTTGCGCATGCCGACCCAGTGATCGGGCTGTTGGTCGTCGGAGCATGGGCTGACCCAGCCGTATACCCCGCGCTTCTCGTTCGGATCGAATGAGGCGTCGGTGTAGACAGTGATGCTCTGGCCGGCAGCGCTGGTCTTCTTGGGTCTCATCGCCTTAACAGTAGTCGGGTGCGTGCGGATGCGTGCTGGTGCGTGCTGCAGGGCGTGGGTGGCTCTTGAGCGCTTGACTGCTCCGCTTCTGTCGATTCAGCTTCAGCCTCGGGCCCCGAGCTCGGGCAATCCGTACAGGATCGTACAGACGGCCCCGAGAGAGCCAACCGGTGATTTGCGGCTGAATCTGTGCAAACTCCACACGAAAACCACAGCATGACTAAACTATTGGCGGCATTGGCACGCATCCACCCCGACCAGCGGCTCATAAGGCACGCGGTCGTCGGTTGAAAGGTGCGACGTCGGCAGCCCACAAGGCAGAAGAAATACGGATGTACGGGTCACGATCCGAGAAGAGCCGGGCGACCTGCGGAGCAGCGAAACCGACCCCTGCGTTCGATCGCAAGAGGAATCGCCCGGAATCACGACTGCAGCGCACCACCACACCGCAGCGCACCACCACACCGCAGTGCACCACAGCACCACAGCCGCCTGGGCCCCAGCCCGCCGCCGGCACAAAGAGAGGATGTGACTCAGCAATGAGTCTTTTCGCGCGCAAGACGATCACACAGGTCAACGAGGATCTCGCAGATCCGGAACGGCAGCTCAAACGCGAGCTCACCGCTTGGGACATCGCGGTCATGGGCGTCGCGGTCGCGGTCGGTGCGGGCATCTTCTCGGTCGGTGCGCAGGCGGCGGCCAACTACGCGGGCCCGGCGGTCATCATCTCGTTCGTGATCGCTGCGGCGATCTGCGGCCTGGCCGTGATGAACTACGCCGAGTTCGCCTCGGCCGTGCCCGTCTCGGGGTCGGCCTACACCTTCTCGTATCTCACCATGGGCGAGCTGATCGCCTGGATCATCGGCTGGGACCTGATCCTCGAGATGCTGATGGCCGCCTCGGTCATCTCGAAGTACTGGGGCATCTACGTGCGAAACGTGTTCGAGTTCGTCGGCTGGGACATTCCCACGGATGTGCAGGTCGGTCCGTTCACCGCATCCTGGCCGCCGATCGTCATCGTCGCGATCTTCACCACGCTGCTCGTGGTCGGCACGAAGCTCACCACACGAGTCAACAACATCTTCACTCTCATCAAGGTCGGCATCACCATCTTCATCGTGATCGCCGGCGCCTTCTATGTGAAGGCCGCGAACTTCTCGCCGTTCCTGCCGCCTGCTGAGCTGGCACCTGCCGATGGCGGCACCGGCATGCTGCATCAGAGCCTGCTCAGCTTCATGAGCGGCGCCGAACCCGAACGCTACGGCATGTTCGGCCTGCTCGGCGCTGCCGCGCTCGTCTTCATGGCGTTCATCGGATTCGACGTCGTCGCGACCACGGCCGAAGAGACCAAAGACCCGCAGCGCAACCTGCCGCGCGGCATCTTCGGCGGCCTCGCACTCGTCTCTGTGCTCTACGTCGCGGTCACCATCGTCGTCACCGGCATGGTGAGCTACCAGCAGCTCGCAGCCGAGCCCGAGCCGACTCTGGCCACCGCCTTCAAACTCGTCGGGGCGAACTGGGCCGGAACATTCATCACGATCGGCATTCTGGTCGGGCTCACCACGGTGATCATGGTGCTGCTGCTCGGCCTGTCGCGCGTCGTGTTCTCGATGAGCCGCGACGGTCTGCTGCCTCGCGCGATCTCGCACACCTCGAAGCGCGGCACGCCGGCCCGGCTGCAGATCGGCTGCGGAATCATCGTCGCCGTCATCGCGAGTCTCGGCGACGTGAACGAGCTGAGCGAGATGATCAACATCGGCACGCTGAGCGCCTTCGTGCTGGTGAGCTTCGCCGTGCCGGTGCTGCGCAAGCGCTATCCCGATGTGCCTCGTGGATTCCGCGTGCCCTGGTCGCCGACCCTGCCGATCATCTCGGGCGTGCTGTGCATCTGGCTCATGATGAACCTCGCGATCGAGACCTGGCTGCGTTTCGTGGTGTGGCTGTTGGTCGGCCTGGCGTTCTACTTCGGGTACAGCTACAGGCACTCCCGCGTGCGTCTCGAGGGCGGCCTCGGCTCCCTGCGCCATGCTGAGGATGCTCTGCTCGCGCCTGCCTCGGCGCTGCCCGTCGAAGAGTCGGTCGAGTCAGGTGCGGCGGATGCCGGTGATGTCGCCGACCGCACGCGCGCGGCCGCGGATGCGACGGGGGAGGCGGACTTGGCTGCTGCATCCGCCGGTGACAAGGCGAGCTCGACCGCGCTCACCGCAGCCGGCGCCGTGCTCACCTGGCTCGCCGCTGCGCTCGTGCTCGTCATCGTGGTGGGGCTCTTCACAGGGATGCTGACTGCGGCAGGCATGACCGGAGTGCTCGTTTGGGCGGTGCTGCTGTCTGCGCTTCCGGGGCTGGTCGTCTCGCACGTGGCGCTGCACCGCGCCGAGAAGAATCATGATGCGCGGGTGGCATTGGCCGCGGCGGAGTTCGCGGGTGCTCTCGTTCCGCAGCATGTTTATGTGGTCAGCGGTGCATCGCGCACCCTGCTCGCCTCGCTGTGCGTCGGATACTCCACTGCGGCCGTCGCGGTCGTGGTGGGCATCGTGCACTTGGTCACTCTGTTCGCGTAGAAGCGCCGGTGAGCGCCACTTCATGCGGAGCTCTCATATCGGTGACGGTGACGGTGACGGTGACGGTGACGGTGACGGTGACGGCGCAGAGCGCCCGCAGTCTGCGCGCGAGTGGTCCGGCAGATTTCGGCTGTAGAAGCCCCTAACTCTCAATCTGAAGGTGAAACTTTTTCGACACGCCGCCTTTGAGCTTGCCCTTCAAGGGTGCCTAGACTAGTGAGCGTCTTTCGTGCAGGACTGACCAAATTGCTCGGTCCGCGCGTGCCACAAGGAGGATCGGTGAAGTCTCGCATCATCCCTGGGGCCAGTGCAGCTGGCCTCGCACTCACAACCGCACTCTGGGCCGGCGTCTGGTCAGGCGTTCCCGCAGTGGCAGACCCGGTGACCGCACCCAGTCAGGATGACGTCAATGCGGCCGCGAACGACCCCGGTAAGCGCGATGACCTCGTGAAACAGGTGCAGGGCACGCTCGACAGGCTTCAGGCTGACTATACGGCCGCCGCACAGGCACGCTCCGATGCTGAGTCGCAGAGCGCGCAGGTGCAGCAGCGCCTGTCTGACGCGATCGGCTCGTTCGTCGATCTGCAGGTGCAGGTGCAGAACGCGCAGCAGGCGGCGGATGACTCCAAACGTCAGGCCGGTCAGGTCACGGCTCAATTGGCCCGTGGCGGAGGTTCGGTCGCGAACTCTCAGCTCTCGACGGTGGTGGGAGTCGCAGACGCCGACGATGCGCTGAAGCGTATGGCTGCTCTTGACAAGCTCGGCGGCGACGTCGACGGCAAGGTCAAGGGTGCGCTCGCCGATGCGAACACGCTCTCGGCTCTGCGTGATCAGACGCAGTCGCAGCAGCAGGCTCTTGAACAGCTTGCCGACGAGTATGACCAGCGCACACAGGCTGCGCAGCAGGCTGCGCAGCAGGCCTACGACATGTTCAACGGTCAGACCGACGAGGTCGTGACCCTGCGTGGGCAGCTCGCGCAGCTGCAGGGGCAGAATGCCGATCAGGCTCGACAGCAGGTACAGGCCGAGCGCAGCACCACTGCGCATCAGATCGCGCCGGTGTCAGCAGGCGACGAAGCGAACTTCAACACCGGGGCGGCTCCTGCCGTTGTGCAGCGCCCGGCGGCTGTGGCACCGGCTGCACCCGCTGCCGTGACGCCCGCTCCGAGTCGTCCGCAGACTCCGGCAGTCACACCAGCGCCGACTCCGGCGGTTCAGCCGAAGCCCACGCCCGCGCCGACTCCGACGCCGTCTGCTCCGGCGTCCACCGGTAGCCGCGGTGCGGCCGTCGTCGGCACCGCACGCCAGTACCTCGGCACGCCGTATGTCTGGGGCGGCACCACGCCGGCCGGCTTCGACTGCTCAGGCTTCACCTCGTGGGTGTTCGCACGCAACGGCGTCTCGCTGCCGCGTGTCTCGCAGGCGCAGATGAATGTCGGCACGGCGGTCTCGCTCGCTCAGGCGCAGCCCGGCGATCTCGTGTGGATGAGTGGCGGCGGTCACGTCGGCATCTACCTCGGCGGCGGCCAGGTCATTCACGCGCCGAAGCCTGGCGACGTCGTCAAGATCTCGCCGATCAGCGTCTGGAACGGCAACTACGGCATCCGTCGCGTACTCTGACCTGCTCCTCGGTAGCGCCCACATCGCACGTGGAGGCTGGGGCAGCCTCAGCACAGGTTTTGGTTCGGTCGATGGCCGGGTGCCCGTATCGTGCGAAGAATATGTGTCGGATCGGCAGTCTTTCTATCAGATTCATAAGAAATGATGCTCTGAAGAAGACGTACTGCCCGGAACCCGCTACCATGTTGAACAGCCCGAGATTCTGTGTCACCCCCCCCGACCGGAGTCTCGGGCCTCTTCATGTCGGCTGGGCATCTGCGCCATTGAGACATGCACGATACGATGACTTCTGATGTCACTGCTGATCGACAACGAGCCACGCGACTACGACTGGGGCACACCCGGCGGCATAGCGCGTCTGCGAGGTGTTCCCTCACGACGATTCCACAGCGCAGGTGCTTTCGTGGCCAGCGAGGTCTCTGCGAAGACATCTGCATCGGCAGCTGACTCATCAGTGCCCATGCCCGCAGAGGCTGAGCCCGAAGCCGAGCTCTGGCTGGGCACACACCCCACTTGGCCGTCTGTCGTCGTGGATGGCCCGTATGAGGGTGAGACGCTGCCAGAGGCGTTGCGGCAGCTCGGGCGCCCTGCCGAGATCGGCTACCTCTTCAAGCTGCTCTCGGTCGATCGCCCGCTGAGCGTGCAGGTGCACCCAGACGCCGATCAGGCGAACGAGGGCTTCGTGCTCGAGAATGCGATGAACGTGCCGCTCAAAGCCGCTGTGCGCAACTACCGCGATCCGAATGCCAAGCCCGAGATGGTCTACGCCCTGAGCGAGTCATTCGACCTGCTCGCCGGCTTTCGCGACCCCGAAGCCGTGATCGCCGACGTCGAGCTGATTCTGCGCAGCTGCCAGTCGCGCACCGAAGAGATCATCTGGCTCGAACTGCTGCATGCGCTGGTCGAAGACGACCCGATCGAGGCTGCCGTGCGGTGGATGCTGCAGGACGACGCGGTGTTCGGCCGCGCGTTGGCGAATCAGATGCATACTCGCTTCACTGGCGGGTTCGGAGTCTGCGCGAACGAACGTGACGAGGTGCTGCGCCGGCTCGACGAGCACTACCCGGGAGACCGCGGCGTGCCGTTCGGGCTTCTGCTGCGTCACGAGACGCTCGAACGCGGTCAGTCGATCTACCTGCGCCCGCGCACGCCGCACTGCTACCTGCACGGCACCGGTCTCGAACTCATGGGGCCGAGCGACAATGTGCTGCGCGCCGGGCTCACCTCGAAGCACGTCGACGACCACGAGTTTCTCAAGGTGCTCGACTTCGAGCCCTCGGCACCCAAGCACCTGTATGAGTACCACAAAAACGACGTCGTCGAGGTGCAGGCCGAAGGGGCTGGGCTGCGGCTCACATTCACGCATGTGAGTGACGGGCAGCGCGCGCGCGTACCGTTCCACGACGGGGACATCGCCTACGTGATGCACCACCACGGAGATGGGCGGCTGCTCATTCGCGACGCAGACGGTGCACATCTGACAGTGGGTGAGGGGCAGGCCGCAGTTCTGGTAGACGCCCGCGAGCTGCACATTGTGGCTCCGGAGCAGGGCCACGCCACTGTGGTGGTCGCCGGCCGCGACAGCTGATCTGTCTTCGCCGGGGCCTCTGTCTGCGCTGTGCTGAGTAGGATTGTGATGTTGGAATTCGGCAGTCGAGCGATGCTGATCGAGTGCTGTGTAGTTTTGTGCTCAAGGGGGAATGACGCATGACGCCCGAGAATGACCGATCTGACGATGCCAGCCAGCAGCACGGCGCTCCGCCACCGCGGCTGCCGCAGGCGCCCGTGGCACCATACGACGCTGGTTGGAACGGCAGCGGCGGGTGGGGCAGCGGCGAGGTCGTCGGCGCACTGAGTGCCGATGAGCTGCAGCAGCAGAGCCGCAGGCAGAAGCGCCGCTGGATCGTCATCATCATTGCCATAGTCTGCATCGGCTTGTTGGTCGCCGCCGGTTTCATCACACGTGCGGTCGGTAACAGCTCGACCTACGGCCCCGAGGCACGTGCCAAGGCCTACCTACAGGCCGTGGTTGACGGCGATGTCGACCACGCGCTCGAACTGTACCGGCCCAACCTGAGCACCGACCAGCGTGCGCTGCTGACCTCAGAGGTCTTTGGTGCATCCTCGGCCAGGCCGACGGCGTTCGCGATCGACGGCACGACCATCTCGGGCGACACCGCAACGGTCAACGCTGACCTCACTATCGATTCGAAGAGCTACCCGGTCACGATCACGCTGCAGAAACGTGGACATCAAGGGATCATCTTCGACGACTGGGCATTCACCGATGGCGGTATGCAGAAGATCGCAGTGAGCTCGCCAGATGCGGTCGACACTGTTAACGGTGTGAAAGTGCAGCTCGGCAGCGCTGACGAGATCTCGGTGCTGCCCGGGGCGTACACCTTCGCCCCGCGGCAGAACAGCCAGTATGTGACCTTCGGCGAACCGGTAACGGTCAAAGCGTTCACTTCGGGTGATGGGGATGCTGCCTCGGTGGCGTTCACCGAGACCTGGTCGCAGATGGGGCGGGACTACGCGATCAATCAGGTGAAGAGCCGCATTGCCGGATGCATGCAGTCTGACAAGTTCGAGCCAGAGGGCTGCAAGCACCTCAAAATGAACGATCCGGGCTCGTATGCCGTCACGGGCATACGCCGTTCATGGTCGGGTCAGCCGACGATTAAGTTCACCGACGAAGCTGTTCCGCAGTCGTCCCGATCGGGTGGCTGGGGCGGCTCGTCGAGCTCGGAGCAGGGCACGAGCAGTCAGAACGGTACTGAGGGGGCCAAGGGCTCGACTGCCGGATCGGTCGTGCTGACCGGCGGCGACATGCACGTCGACTACAAATGGCGTTTTGACGACGAGGACGACTGGCGCGATGACTCGCGGGTGAGCACCGGAGTGTTCGACTACACGACGGTTGTGCCGGTGTCTATCGGAGGCGACGGCACGCCGCAGCTCGATTTCAGCTCGTTCTGAGGGGGCTGGGGAGACGCAGCGAGTAGCACTTCTGCTGGCGCCCAGATGCCATATGGCACACTATGCGCTTCCGAGACGCTCCAAACCAGTTGGGGGTGAATTGCGGGGTGAAATGCCTCGAATTCTGTTTTCTTGGTAAGGCATTTTGCCTATATTCGGGGTGCGCGGGCGGTCTGTCGGCCGTGCGGCAATCGATATCGCATACCGCCTTGGCGGGAGAGGTCTGCTTTCATGCACAGTGCGCAATCACCCGACAATTTCAGATTTGGTCAGAGAAGCCTCAGCTATCGACTGCTGGTACTGGCCATGGCCGTGCTGCTCAGCGGCTATCTCGCCATCGGCTCGAACCTGCTCGGGGTGTCGAGTGCCTCTGCGGCGACCACGGCCAGCATCGACACTGCGAAGCTGACGAATTCGTCAGGTGGCGAGACGCTGACCGACGGCAGTGATTTCAGGCTCGACCTCAACTGGTCGCTTCCAGACCCGCACGACACTCCGGCAGTCATCGACGTCGAAATGCCCTCCGACCTTCAGATCGGCGATCGTGCGTTCGACCTCAATACCCCGGGTGGCGTCAAGATCGGCACCTGCACGACGGTCGCACCTGCTGACGGAGCGAATGGAGGGCATCTGCACTGCGCACTCGATGACGCATACGCGAGCACGCATAAAGATATCAATGGGCAGCTGACCATCAGCGGTACGGTCTCGAAAGGAAACAAAGAGACCGTGACCGACCAGGGGTACTCGATCAACGGTACTGAGACGAACAAAGTCGTCATCAACCCGAAGCCTGTGCCGCAGCCCTGCACAGTGAACTGCGATTATGGAGCCACTGGCGCAGGCAAGTGGGGGTCGCTGTCTGACGACGGAAAGACGATTTACTGGACGATGAACGTGGTCGCAGATGACCATGGAACGCCAGGATCCTCTGATGTGGTGGTCACTGACGACATCACCGGCAATGACCCCGCTCTCTCATATATCCCCGGCTCTGCAAAGGTCGTCTACACCCCGCTGGTCAACACGAACAATGAGGGAAGAGAGTATCTCAGCGGTTGGAAGGATCTGGCGCCCAGCCCGGTGTTTGACGGAACGTCGAAGTTCACGTTCACCACTCCGGCTGCCATTGATCGCACCGCATACGAGCCGTTGCAGGAGGGGCAACGCCTCATCGCCACCGAGGACGGCACCGTACAGGGCATCTACCAGCTGAAGTTCTCGACGTCCGTCGCCACCGAGACCAAGGCGCCGCAATACGGCACGGTCTATTACAACTCGTATCAAGTGACCGTCACCAAAGACGGTACGACGAAGACCGATGGAGCGACTGGTAACACCGTCAGCCGCCAGTCGAGTGCGTGGGGCGTGGGTACGAATCAGGGCGCTTTCTCTGTTGCGAAAGAGCTTGATGGGAATGCTGCCAGCGGCATTGCACAGCAGCGGCTGAACTTCGAGGTGAGGTACGAAGTCGTAGCGCCAGAAGCGCACAAAGGCAATCAGGGCAGCTTCACCGTTCAAGCCGGGCGTACTGCCACTTCTCCCTATTTCGACGAGGGTGACACTGTCAAGATCACTGAGATCGTTCCGTCCGACACCGGTGCAGTGCAGTGGGGTGCTCCGCAGCTGGCTGATGCCACTGGCAAGTCGCTCGCCCTGCCCTATGAGGTGACGTTCAGCAATGATAACGGCACTCTTGGCAAAGATGGCATTCTGCCGCTGAAGCTCACGAACACTGCCGATCTGAAGCCCACGACGTCGTTCAAGCTGCAGAAAAACGTGAACAACCCGGATGGTGTTCTCGGACTTCCGTCTGAATACACCGTGCACTACGACTACCGGTACGGGCCCGATGCTGCGCAGTACACAAAGTCGGGCAGTGGCGACATCACAGTGAAAGCTGACGGTAAAGACTACATATCGTCAGCCGACATCCCCGTCGGGGCGAAGGTGACGCTCTCAGAGGCGAAGCCGAGCGACACAGCTGACACCACGTGGGCAGACCCGGTGTTCGCGCCGGCCTCTGCAGACAATGTGTACACCATCACAGCTGACGGCAGGTTGAAGCCGACCGCTGGCGATGCTGCAGACCATACCTTGGTCACCAACGCCGCGAGTCTGCGCAAGGGCACTTTCAGCATCACTAAGGCCATGGCAGGTACCGGTACCGAGCTGGTCGGCACAGACCGTGATTACACCGGCACGTGGTCGTACCCGGCCAAAGACGGCGTCTACGCCGCCGGCCATGGGGAGTGGACAGTCAAGGCCGGCGCCACCTGGACCTCACAGCCGGTTCCCGCGAACGCCGAGGTGACCCTGCACGAGAACACCCCGCAGGGCGTCGACAGCGCGACCTGGCAGACCCCCGACGATCAGAAGGTCACAATCGGTGAAAACGCCAATGGTGCGGTCACCTTCACCAATACTCTTGACCATGATCCGGGCACCGTGACCTGGCAGAAGACCGACGCAACTTCTGGTGCGAAGCTCTCGGGCAGCGAATGGACGCTGACCGGCCCCGACAAAGGCGACAGCAAGGTCATTCAGGTCGTCGACAACGGCGCGGGTGATGAAGATCCTGAGGTCGGTGCGCTGAAGGTCAGCGGCTTAGCATGGGGCAATTATGCGTTGACCGAGACCAAGGCTCCGACCGGCTATCAGGTCACGACGCAGAACCTTAAGGTCACCATCGGCCAGAATGCGGTCGATGTACGGCTCAAAGCGATCGCCAACCAGCGCATACCCGGCTCGCTGACCTGGAACAAGACCGACGCGACCACGGGCGACGCGCTCGCGGGCAGCGAATGGTCGCTGGTCGGCCCCGACGGCAAAGCCACGACCGTGGTCGACGATGGCACCGGTGACGAGGATGCCACGGCGGGCGCGCTGAAGGTCAGCGGCCTCGCCTGGGGCGACTACACACTGAGAGAGTCGAAGGCTCCGGCGGGGTACACCGCTGACGCCGAAGCACACACGGTCACGATCGACGCGGCGAACGCCGAGCAGAGCGTCTCGTTCGGCACGGTGCAGAACGCACGCATTCTCGGTGACGTCAGCTGGCAGAAGACGGATGCGACGTCTGGCGTGCTGATCGGCGGCAGTGAGTGGAAGCTCACTGGCCCCGACGGAGAGATCACCGTGGTCGATAACGGCGATCACGACGCCGACGAAGCTCCGGGCAGAATCCAACTGAAGGATCTGCCGTGGGGTGAGTACACGCTGACCGAGTCGAAGGCTCCGACGGGCTACACGATCGCCGGCGCTGAGCAGCCCGCGGCAGACCGGGCCGTTGAGACGAAGACTCTCGTCATCGGCGCCGATCAGCAGCGGTTCGACCTTGGGGCGATCACCAACGATCGCGTTCCGGGCACACTGCTGTGGCAGAAGACCGATGGCGCGAACGGCACCGCTTTGGCTGGCTCTGAGTGGAGTCTGCGCGGGCCAGACGGCGCGATCAGCACCATCGTCGACAACGGCGACCTCGATCTCGACAAGGCCGACGGGCGTCTTCAGCTCAGCGATCTGGCTTGGGGCGAGTACACGCTTACTGAGTCGAAGGCTCCGCAGGGCTATCAGATTGACGGCACCGCACACCCCGTGACGATCGACGCCGAGCATGTCTCGATCGATCTCGGAGCGATCACCAACACTGCAGATCCGGTGCAGCCGGTGACGAACAGCGGTGACCTCGCTCGAACTGGTCTCACAGCGGGCGCCATCGCTGCGGGTGCAGCGCTCTTGCTCGCCGGAGCAGCACTGCTGATGATACGTCGTCGTCGGCACGCTGAATGAATACCTGATGGACGAATAACTGAATAGCCGGCCTCTTCAGCCCCTTGAGGCGGCAGACGTCAGCGGTCTCGGCCGCTGACGGAACACGAAGCGGGTCGTGCGTTTGTAGCCAAGCGCGCGACCCGCTTCGTGCCGTCGAGGCTGTTCGCCATTAGGGGTGAATTATGGGGTGAATTCGTGCCAGTTGAGGATGCGGGTGACGCTGGACGGTGTATTTCTGGCGGATACTAGTCTGAGTATGGCCAGAAAATGTCTTTCTTGGTTAGCGATGTGTGTACGCGGGTAACTTCGGTCTCGAACGATATGGATGGGTGGTTGCGTGACGAGTTCGGCGAGCATTGATCCCCCGCGAGCTCCGCTGCTTGACGCCGCCGAGTTGCTGGCTCTTGTCGACAATGACACCGACCGCGCCCAACACGTGACACATGAGGTCGGTCGCTTGAAACCAGTCGTCGATGTTATGCTCGGACGCGGTCATGCTGTCGGTACGGTCGATGACGCGGCTCTGGGCGTGCTCACGAATCTGCATCTCTCTGAGCGTGAGGTCGATTTCTTCGCTGCCATGGCTCTGCCTGTGGCGTTGACGCACAGCCTGGCTGTCGAACTCTGGCCAGACAACGACTTTTCAGATCTGCTCGAAGGCATGATGGCCAACGGGCTGATTCTGGCCGATGACGACGACGTCACTGTCATCGGCCGCATTCCTGACGCGTTGCGAAGAGTCGCCCGACAGGAGTGTCTGAGACGTCACCCTGACACCTACAGGCACAACATGCAGCGCATTCGCGAGGCGATGAAGAAGACTGAACAACCGCCCGCAGTACGGCTGCAGCAGGCCTTCGAAGACAAAGACATCGCAGGCATGATTGAGGTGCTGCGGCCGAACCTCTATTCCCTGACCAGTGAAGTTCCCCGACTGATGTACAGTGCGCTCGGGGCGTTGCCGACAGAGGTGCAGACCACCCACCCAGATCTGATGTTCTGTCGAGCATTTCTCGCTGTGCAGGCGAAAGCGCCCGTCACGAATGCAGACAGCACTGTGGTAAGCGAGCTCGAAGAGTTCACCCGCTCGTCGTCACGCGAACTTCGTCTGCTCAGCAGCATCCTGGTTCTGCGTCTGCAGAAGAGCTTCGCCGAGAGCGACCGGGTCGCTGAACCCCTGCGAACCAGCACAACCGCGATATCTCGACTGCATGCTGGTCTGTCTGCTCTGCTCGCCGGGCGCTATACGACGGCCGCACGAGACTTCGAAGCTGCACGGCAAATCGCCACTCTTGCTGGCGACCGCATGCTGTGTCGTGATGCCGAGAGCAAACTCGCAGTCACGCGCGTGCTCATGGGCGACTTAGTGGCTGCCGACCGACATCTGCGTCGTCTTCGAACGCTGCCCGAGCCGACAGGACGCATTCGCGAGATGGTGCGCTGTGGTGAGTATACGGCGGCGCTGTTCATCGCCGCCGAACGTCTGGACCGAGACGAAGTCGAACGGCTGATCGGGCTTACTCAGGATGCAGCGTATTGGCATGACGAGCTCTGGCCGTTTCTGCTGTTGGCCTATCGCCGCGCGGCACAAGTGCTTGGTGTGCCGAGCCTGCTGACGGCGATTCTCGAAGAGATTCGCCCCATGCTGCCAGCGGCCGACGAAATGCCGGCACAGATCGTGACGATCTGTCAGGTCGAGACGATGATTTCTGCACGCCATCTGGGTGCGGCACATGCACTGGCCGGCCGTCTCGCTGCAGCGGATGCTCTGATGGCGCTGCCGACGCGTGCTCGCCTGGCGTTGTACGCCGGAGAGTTTCAAGAGGCTGCTGATCTGTCTGCGAAGACTCTGGCCTTCGACTTGCTCGGCCCGCTTGCTCGAGCTGAAGCGATGACGCTCGCCGCATGCGCAGCGTGGCACACCGGCCGCAGCACAGAGGCACAGTCTATGCTGCGGGAGGCAGCTGCTATCGCAGACCTGCAAGGCGGGCGACGCTCATTGGCTGTCGTTCCAGGCAATCTGATGGCACCGCTCTATGCGGCGTGTGAGATTCCAACCTCGCACTCGTTGGTGCCCGATGCGCTGCCTCGACCAAAGCTGCCGCCGACTCTGCTGCACCTCGTGCATCTCATTGCTCAGGGCAGGCCGAACAGTGAGATCGCCAATGAGCTGCATGTGTCGACAAACACTGTCAAAAGCAATATTCAACGGCTCTATCGTGTGCTTGACGTGCACAACAGGCCAGAGCTGCTCGCGGTGGCTGCAGAACGCGGCCTGCTGCGCTGAACTGTGCCGTTCTGAGACGTTCCGGCGACGAGATGGTGTGAATTTTGGGGTGATATTCGAATGAACGGTCCCGCTGACTGACAGGTTCGAGTATCGTCTTTTCTTTTCTGCAATGCTGATGGGCTAGACTCTGAAACTGTTGCTTTGGGCGGGGGTCCCAAACCAAGGGGGAATCAGATTGCCGCACGTCACCGCTGACGAGTTTGTTATGCCATTGGTGCAGGTGCTCGCAGGTACGTCTGAGCCTTTCACCGCATGAGCACCGAGACGCAGCTCTGGCGAGGCCACGAACGTCAGCGAAGCGCACGGCGGGCTGAGGTTCTGCGCCCCTACGTCATCAGGCTCTTCGTTACCGACGTCATTCTGATCTTTGTCTCGCTCTGCACCGCACATATCGTGCGCTTCGGCGCTGATGACGTTGACGTGAGCGGCGCCCAGTGGCTTGACCATCTGCAGCTCAGCTATATGCCGTTCACAATTGTGCTTGGCCTGCTCTGGGTGGCGCTGCTTGCCGCATATCACGCTTACGTGCCGCGCTATCTCGGCTCAGGCACAGAAGAGTACCGCAACGTCGTCGGAGCCACCATGCTGCTCTTCGGCGGTCTGGCCGTTCTGAGCTATCTGCTGAAGCTGCAGATCTCGCGTGGATACTTTCTTGTGGCTCTGCCCCTCGGACTCGCACTGCTGCTCATCGGCCACTGGCTCTGGCGCCGCTGGCTGAACGGCCAGCGCAAGCACGGACGATTCGTCGCTTCGGCCTTGATCGTTGGAGGGTCGAGCACCGCAGCTGCGATTGCCCAAGAACTCGCCGTCACCCCTGATGCAGGTCTCAGACTCTTGGGCGCCTGCGTGGCGAACAAGGTGGAAGGCGATGCTCTGCCCGGCACCGATGTGCCTGTGCTCGGGGGGCTGGAGGATTGTCTCAAGGTCGCCGATCGCCTGGATGTGGATACCGTGATCATCACGGCTTCTCGGCATTTGACGCCCACCCGTGTGCGTCGCATCAGCTGGGGATTGGAATCCAATCGCCGGCACCTTGCTCTTGCACCGAGCCTCATCGACGTGGCCGGTCCGCGCATTCACATGCGCCCGATGTCGAGCATGTCTCTGATGCATGTCGAGACACCGCGATTCGACGGGCGCACTCTGCTGCTCAAACGCGCTTTCGACATCATCACCTCTGGGCTGGGACTCGTTCTGCTTTCGCCAGTGTTCTTGGTGGTCGCCATCGTGGTGAAGGCCCAAGACGGCGGCCCGGTCTTCTTCAAGCACAAGCGCGTCGGTCGAGCCGGTGAGCACTTCAAGATGTGGAAGTTCCGCTCGATGCGTGTCAACGCCGACGCTGAACTCAAGGCGCTGCTCAAGGCTCAGGGCAAAGAGGGTCAGCCACTCTTCAAGATCGACAATGACCCGAGAATCACGAAGTTCGGACAGTTCATCAGGAAGACGTCGATTGACGAGTTGCCGCAGCTGATTAACGTGTTCAAGGGTGACATGAGTCTCGTTGGCCCGCGACCGCAGGTGGATGCCGAAGTCGCGCTCTATGACCAGAGCGCCTCGCGTCGCCTGAACGTGCGACCAGGCGTGACGGGTCTCTGGCAGGTGAGTGGTCGTTCAAAACTGAGCTGGGAAGAGGCGATTCGTCTCGATCTCTACTACGTCGAGAACTGGTCGTTCGTCGGTGACCTGCAGATTATCTTTCGCACATTCAAAGCGGTCGCCCAGTCGGTAGGAGCACAATGATCAGTTCAGACAGTACGCGTGGACAGAGCATAACGGACATGCAGGAACTGCAGCACAGAAATCAGGTCTGGATATTCATTCCAGCTCGTGGCGGATCAGTAAGTGTTCCACGTAAGAATGTACGGAGTATTGCAGGTGCTCCGTTGATTACATATTCAATCTCTACTGCTCTCCAAGTTGTCGATGCTAACCACGTATTAGTCATTACGGATGATCGACAGATTGAAGAGATAAGTCAAAAAACGGGAGCTACGGTACTCTTTGAGACGAACCCGACACCCCCTGATGAGACTCTAGACGAGAAAATACTCCGGAATATTCCAAAAGTACAGCAGCTTGGGGCTGGCGACGACGATATAGTGGTCACTGTTCAACCTACCTCCCCTTTACTGTCAGCCTCGACACTCAATAAAGCGATTGATGCGGTCGCTCAAGGCCTTGGTCGCTCGGCCATAACTGTGTCTGATGATCGGCACCTAAGCTGGACGCTGGACGCAGACGGAGTTGCTCATCCTCTTTACCAAGAGCGTGTGAACCGACAGTACCTCCGCCCAGAATTCCGAGAAACGGGAGGAGCAGTTGCAAGCAAACTGCACGACGCCCTCAGCTATTCGAGTAGAATTATAGAACCGGTATCTCTAATATCAGTTTCTCCGCAAGAGGCTATTGACATCGATCATTTTGGCGATCTATATGTTGCTGCACACTTCCTTACGAGGCGACGTATTGTAATCCGAGTGGATGCAGGTCCGCTGCTTGGGATGGGTCATGTCTACCGTGCGTTGGCACTCGCAACAGAACTAGCACGTCATGGAATTCTATTTGTGACGAGCACAGATCTACCTCTTGGGGCAGAGTTTTTGCGGCGATACCCTTATGCGTTGAAACAGGTAGCAAATGATGACGAATTTTTGAGGATAACTAGAGAGTTTGAGCCAGATCTCGTCGTTCTAGACATTCTCGACACCGACGCATCGTTGGTCAGTAATATTCGCAGCCAGAACCCCTCCACTAAGGTCCTGAGTTTTGAGGACTCAGGCTCTGGCGCAAACCTTGTAGACCTTCTTGTATCGGAGTTTACTGAGAATCACGAAGTCATGGCTTCTCATCAGTTGAAAGGCATTCAATTCTCGCTGCTTTCGCCTCAGTTCGAGACCGCAGAGCCGAGAAAGAACCGTCCAGAGGAGGTCAACAGGATTTTAGTCCTCTTTGGCGGTACAGACCCTTCATGTCTCGCTCAACGTTCTTTGCAAGCGCTTCGAGATCTGAATTTCTCTGGTGAGGTTACCGTGATACGTGGCCTAGGCGCAGGAGCATTGGAAGCCCCGAAAGACGCGAAGTACAGTCTTGAAGTACTGCATGATATTGAATATATGCCAGGCGTTATGACTCAGGCAGATCTTGCTCTTACCTCTGCAGGCAGAACAATCATTGAACTCGCAGCATTGGGTGTTCCCTCAGTGTGTATAGCCCAGAACATGCGAGAAATGACACATAACCATGCTGTTTCCGATAACGGTGTCGAAATGCTTGGATTGGGTCAGTCCTTGACTGATGATCAATTACGTGAAGGGATTCACGCAGTACTTAATGATGCGCCAAAGCGTCGTCTGCTCGCCAGGAATGCTCTTGCCGCTGGACATCGACGAAGCAATCGGCGCACTGTTGAAACAATACTGGATAGACTCGGGCTCAACGTCTTTCCTAATCTCTAAACCTTACTTCGAAGGAGAATCTCTAGTGTCAGTACAAATAATGCACCGTGATTACTTGGACCCCTACGTTATTGCAGAGATTGGGGTGAACCATGAAGGGTCGTTAGCAAGGGCGCTGAAAATGATCGATAGCGTGGCCTCCGCTGGCGGTCATGCAGCCAAATTCCAAACGTATAAGGCGGCGACTCTTGCTAGTAGAGACAGTAGTCCTGCATACTGGGACACGACGAAAGAGGCGACCCCATCTCAGTTTGAACTCTTCAGTAGATATGATTCCTTTGGCGTTGCCGAGTACGAGATCCTCGCCGAGCATTGTGCTGAAGTAGGCATCGATTTTCTGTCAACACCATTTGACCTTCCCTCAGTCAGTATGCTTGCTCCTTACATGCCGGCATTCAAAATTGCTTCCGCTGATCTGACGAATGTGCCATTAGTTCGAGAGATCGGAGCGCAAGGTAAGCCGGTTATCATGTCAATTGGAGCCTCGACTTTCGATGAGATAGACCGCGCTATGGGTGTTCTAACTAGCGCAGGCGCCACTCAGATTGGGTTACTGCACTGCGTATTGCGGTACCCTACCCCGCCCGCAGACGCGAACCTGCTCGTGATAAGTAGCTTGCTCGAGCGCTATGGGCAGGACGCTACAGTGGGATATTCGGATCACGTCGCACCCAATGAAGATGGGGACGTGCCGTCTCTTCTGCTGGCCAGCTCGCTCGGTGCGAGGATCATTGAAAAACACTTTACAGATGACAGATCGGCTGTCGGAAACGACCATTATCACGCATTCGACGAAAGCGGGCTACGGCGCTTTACGCGAGAACTCGCGCAGAGACGTGAGCTGGCTGGTTCACCTACGCCTGATACATTATCTCAACGAACCGCTATTCAAAACGCACGACGTCGGATTTGCGTGGCGCAGGATCTGAGAAGCGGGACCGTGCTCTTGGAGAGCGATCTCATTCCGTTGCGGGCAAACCAAGGAATCGAGGTCGCCGAATGGGACCAGATTGTAGGTAGATCATTGCGTGTGCCCAAGACGAAATACGATGTGCTTTTGATCTCGGACCTGGAATGAAAACTCGTGCCCAACGCCTTAGCCGTATACGCGTTAAGAACAGTGAGAGGTGTTGGAAATGACCGATTGAACTATCAACGGAGACAACCCGGTGAAAAAGATACTGAATACCCTCATCCGTGTCGGCACACTGGGGTCAAAGTTCGTAGTTCTTTTCCTGCTGAGTTTCTACTTAGATCCTAGTGATGTGGGTAGATATGGAATAATCACCGGTACAGTCGCTTTTCTTGTGCTGATTCTGGGAATCGATTTTTATACCCAGGCTAACAGAGACGCAGTTTCCGTTAGGAACAACGGAATCGGGAGCATTCTCGAAGCTCAAGCTAAAGTTTATCTAATTTCCTATGGTGTTATGATCCTCATTGGACTGGTTCTTACAGTCGTAGGCTTCGCACAAGTTAGTATAATCACAACAGTTATTGTTCTCGCCATACCTGAGCATCTCTCACAAGAATATTATCGTATCTTCGTTGCCCTGAATAGACAGACGATTGGGACAGTGACACTGTTTGTTCGTTCCGGGGTGTGGGGAGTTGCTGTTGCATGTTGCTTCTTTTTCATTCCTCAGTCCAGGAGCCTAGAGTTTGTTATTGTCGCATGGCTCATCGGGTCGACACTCTCAGTTGTTCTAGCTTCGGTCTATAGCGCCAAGGCAGGGTTCTTCCGGAGAGATGGTATGAGGAAGTCATCATCGTGGATTTGGAAGCGTCTCCAGATGGGGCTCGTGTTCTTTCTCGGTACATCAGCGTTGAGTGCATTGACTGCAGTAGATAGGCTCGTGCTCAACCATCTAGAAGACCTGTCTATAGTCGGCGTCTATACGCTGTACATTAGTGTTTCCGGTGGGCTGCGGTCTGTTCTAGACGCAGGAACTCTCGCCTATTCACTACCCAAAATTCTAAAGGCTGGCCAAGAGTCTGATGTAAAAAGCCTACGACGAGAGGTTAGTCTAACTGTTAGACAGGTTGTCATTGTCGTATCTCTGGTGGCTGCAACTTTCGCTATCTGCATGTTCTTCTTTGTGCGAGAGTTTCTGCCAAACATATACAAGGACAACTTCACTATTCTAATCATTCTTCTTGTAGCATTTTCCTCGTTCTGTATCTCAATGCCAGCGCATCAAGCGCTATACGCCCTTCGAGCGGATTTTCAGATCAGCGCATCAAATCTTCTGACCTTCTTTGTGTTCGGACTTGTTCTCATCTGGTTGGCTCGGTTCGGAGCGTTTGGGGTGGCCTGTGCGATGCTCCTAGGCATGGTCATCGGAGCGGTTGCTAGATTCTGTCTTCTTAAAAAAGTGATGAGTGTGAGGCTGGGAAGAGAAAACTGAAGCCCTTACGACCAAATAGCTAAAGTATCGTAACTCGACGCAAGTCACACCTGATCCTAGGTATTCAGCCGAGACATCTATGAAGAGAAGAGGAGAGTAATGCAGCCGATGAGAGTTGCCGTTGTGTTGGGCCATTGGCGGAACTACGGAGTCGAGACACTCGTCTTGAACCTGTTTCGACATATTGACAAGAAACGCATAAGCTTCGACTTTATCGTTTGTGACGGAACTCGAGAAGAAGTTCCGGAACAAGAGATTCACAGTCTCGGGGGACGAGTATTTTATGTACCCCAATACACTAATATCCTCAAGTATAAACGTCGTCTAGTGGATCTGTTTCGATCAAATCAATACTTGATCGTTCACGCGCATATGAGCACGCTCTCTGTTTTACCCTTATGGGCGGCGAAGAGCGCTAGAGTTCGAGTCCGAATTGCTCATTGTCACACGATGGCGGGAAAAGGCGAGCATGCCAAGAACGTTGTCAAGTATTTCCTGCGATCTTTAGCAAAGGTATTCCCAACAAATTACGCGACAAGCTCTCGTCTCGCGGGTAAGTGGCTATTTGGACCGAGGGTACCCGTCCATTACGTTCCGGTTGCACGTGAACTGAGCCAACTACGGTTCGACCCAGTCAGAAGACTGCGAATGCGTGAGCAGCTGCAGGTGTCTGATCGATTCGTTGTGGGCCACTTTGGCAGGTTCGTGGAGCAAAAGAATCATCTCTTTCTCATCGATGTATTCAGTGAAGTGCTCAAGACGGAGCCGGAGGCGGTCTTAGTCTTAGCGGGAGATGGGCCTCTGGTCGATCGTGTTATGAGCTACGCTCGGCAGAAACTACCCGAATCATCATTCTTGTATTTAGGCATCCGGTCCGACACGGCTGACTTATACCAAGCCCTAGACGCGTTCGTCTTGCCTAGTCTGTATGAAGGTGTTCCTGGAACTGGAATTGAAGCTCAAGCCGCTGGGCTTCCATTCATTTTTTCTGATGCGGTCACTGATGAAGCCCTCATAATCGACAGTGCCCAACGCCTCCCATTGACGCTCGGTGCCTCCCAGTGGGCCAAGGCTATCTGCGCCCATAAGGGTGACATCCGTGAGGATCAAGATGTCCGTATGAGAGAGGCTGGATACGAAGTGAGTGAAGCAGCCGAGAACTTGGCACGATACTATGAGCGGCTTGTAGAGGATTTTATATGAAGACATCTATAAGGCTCGCTATTGGGCGATCACCCTTCTTGCACGCGTGGGCAACGAGGATTGTTAATTGCAATAATTCGCTCTTCTATCAATGGTCAAGTTCTCGCAAGGACTGGAAAGACAGTCTCCAAGCGCTGCATAATTCTGCTCGACGACGTCGCTGTTTCATAATTGGAAATGGCCCGAGTCTAACTCCATCTGACCTAGAACTAATTAGCGGTGAAGATACTTTTGCTTCGAACCAGATCTTTAGAGTGTTCCCAAGGACTTCCTGGCGACCAAAATACTATGTGGTCCAAGATATCTATGGGAAAATAAAAGATGAGGTCGACTCGCTCACGAAGATCCAAGTGTTCATGGGAGACTACTATGCAAGAAAGATTGGTACTTCTCTAGAAGAAGTGGTTGTATTTCATGGGAAAAAACCCATAGGAAATGCTCTCAGCTTCTCTGAGGATATCTCAAAGTATGTTGTGGATTTTGCTACAGTGACATTTACAATGCTCCAACTAGCGGTGTATATGGGATATGAAGAAATATACTTGCTGGGAATGGACCATTCCTATGCCCGCACGATTAACGCACAAGGTGAATTGACTGCGGCTGAGGGTGTGAAGAATCACTTTTATAAGGACCCGTCGAGTATTACTGTTACTGCTAATAGCGAGGGGATGGAGAGAGCGTATGGTCTTGCGAGGCTTCATTGTCAGTCGCATGGTATCCGTGTGAGGAATGTGACCCGTGGTGGATTCCTAGAAGTCTTTGAGCGAATGAGCTTGGAAGAAGCACTTCGTGATTAATCCTTCCAGTAGTAGTCGGGCGCGAGCCCCTTTGCAATCGATTTCGCGAGAGTATTACACTTCCGAGCCGAAATTGCCTTGGGTGCACGGGCTTTTTGTTTGGGTAAGTATTTTTGCTTTAGTAAAACCAGATTCTCTAGTTTATATCGGGCTTGGGTGGTTGGATTCAGTAGCCGTTCTATTCGACACTGCCTTATTGGTAGGCTTACTTCTCTTTGTACTATTGTCGCCAACTAAGCTGCATGCGCCGATTCTAGTTTTACTACTATTTTGGATTTTGGTTGCGATATCGACTGCATTTGGTAGTGCAGAGTTTGACCAGTACCTCAAGATGGCCGGTCCCAGCATTGCCATGTGTCTCTTGTTTGAAATCTATCTGCAGAGATATCCTAGATTCTTTTTGAAATCTGTAGTGATTGTTTTGCTGGTATTGTATTCCATCAACCTTCTGACGATTATTGTCTATTTTCCAGAAGGTATGTACGATACGGCAAACGTATCAGGTGATAACTATTTTATGGGTTTTGACAACGGAATGATTATCAATCTTCTGCCTCTGTGTGGTTTTGTCTCCTGTATCGCTTACTCAAATAGAGGGAAGTTAAGGGGGAGGCTCTTCTGGTTTACTCTGACAATTACTGTAGTGTCTTTAGTCTATGTGCAGGCAATTACAGGTATAGTACAGATCATAATTTTTCTTGTCTTATTGTTTTGGAGTAGTCATGATTATGGTCCAAGAATCCTAAAACCCATTCTTCTTATTATCTTGTTTTTTCTCATCGCGTTAGGGCTTACCGTATTTCGAGTTCAACACTTGTTTGCTGGGGCGTTGGAAGATGTTGGCAAAGATGTGACTCTAACCGGTAGGGACGGGCTTTGGGACGCCGCACTATCACTTGTTGCCGAACGGCCCTGGGTTGGTCATGGTGTCTCGAGCCAAGCGATTGTTGGGACCAACGATCATTTCTATGCGCATCCCCACAGTCTTCTTCTCGACACCTTGGTCAAAGGTGGCATCGTTCTGCTTGCGGTGTTTATTCTGCTCTTGATCACGTTCGTAATTGAGTTTTATAGACAGAGAAACGTCAACGTTCGATCAATTGTTCTGGTTTGTCTGTTCGCCATGCTTATTGGGGAAACCGTAACTTCGTATCAATTCAAACCTCTATTTTGGGCGCTCTTCGTCTTGATAGGTTATGCGGATAGTTTTTCCTGGACTGGCGTAAAACTAAGCAAGAATCCTGCTTTGGGGACTTCCTGACGAAGCTGGGCATCAAAGGCCCTTGCTTTTGTCACTGCAAGCCATACTTGCCAATCTGGGGGATGCTCTAGAACGGTACCTACCTGAGATTCCGCCTGCCCGTATTGTGGGAGCAGCACGAAATGGGCCTTGACCCTTGATCCAAGACACGGTGTTGCTTGGCTATGCCGCTGCTGTGACGGTAGCGGATGCGGTGGCTGTGTGGGTGGTTTCGTAGGTGTTCGGGCTGACGAGTCCGATCGCGGAGTGGCGTCTTCGGGTGTTGTAGCGGTTGGCCCATGCGAACAGGGCCCGGTGGGCGATGGCTTGGTCGGGGAACGTTGTGGTGTCTTCGAGAAGTTCTCGTTTGAGTGTGGCATTGAAGCTCTCCGCGAGTGAGTTGTCGGCGCTTGACCTGACCGAGCCCATGGACTGGGCGATTCCCAAGTGTTTGCAGAGGTCTGTGTAGGCCTTCGCTGTGTAGACCGGTCCGTGGTTGTTGTGGAACACGGCGCCGGCCAGTGACCCGCGATCACACGCCGCAGCGGTGAGGGCTTCTTCGACAAGCCGGGTGCACAAATGGTCGACGATCTGCCTGCCGGCGACCTTGCAGGAGCCCAGCTCGATGCAGGTGGCGAGATACAGGTTCGTGCGGCCCGCGATCGGCCGGTAGGGGATGTCGCCGATGCAGCGGTGGCTCGGCTCGTCGGTCGAGAGGTCCCGGACTAGTCTGGCCGGAAGCTCCGCGACCTCATCGAATGTGATTTCTCTGCTGGTGAGCCGGGCTGCCGCTACGTGGGCGACTGAGTATTCGACAGGTCGGGCAGCATCGTTATTGCGGTTGAGCGGCGTCTGGTGTTGTTTGTGATGCGGCGTGTGGTAGTGCGGGTGAGCAGTGCCCCGTCCGGGTTCGGCGCGCTGCTCACTTGGGTGGCTCTGCTTGTTTTGCCTGCTGAGTGTTCGCGCATCTTCGCGTCGGCATGGACGTCACCGCCGAGATGCTCGTGACAGCCCTATTTGGGTACTGGGTGTGGACGTCGTAGAGACACAGCCATAGCGGCGGTCGAGCTCGGCTATCCCTGCAATCAATAGTCGGTACTGAGGCCGCTTTACCGCTTCGGCAACGGCAAGTCGAGGGATCCGTGAATCGCCTGCAAAGGGATGCTCTCAGCTCTACCGAGGAGGATCGCAGTTCCGATGCGTACGATGACGCCGAGCTGCGGGACTCAGCTCAAGTGCCGGCTTTGGCACCGTCTTCCGCGCCACCCTCGAGGCGGGCGCAGGATCGGGGCAGGCGCGACTGAAGCATCCTGCGTTGCTCATCTGTTGTTTCTTGTGTTCGCGACCCTAGATGGCATCCTGTTCAGGCAGCGCAGTCTGCCGCACTCCGACCTCGCCAGCGCGCGTGCGCGCTGCGGCGATGCGTTCGTTGACGGCCTGACGATCGCCTCGTCAGGGTGGAACGGCAGCGGTGCGGGGCGCGTCGGCGAAGCTACAGGCGATATATTATCGGTCTGCGCGCGGGGTGGCGAAGGCAGGCCCTCCGCTCAGTTCTGATGACTTGACTTGAGAGGATCTGCAATGCAGACCAAGCATGATGGCTCTGCCCAAGAGGTGACTGTGCGCAGGATTGGCGCACAGGGCGGTCAGCTGGCTGTCTATGAGTTTCAGGGGAAGCTGCGTGATCTTGTGGTCTCCGGGCTTCAAGAAAGCTTTTTGAACACTGGAGAGTACTCAGCTGGGGCGAAAAGGGTGTCGCCTCAGGCGGCGAAATCGATAGCAGTCGCCGGTGTCGCCGGTAGTGTAGCTGCGCTGGCCTCTGGTTTTTCGTCGAGGCTGTTCATGGCGACGGCGGACCCCTCGACGCTTATGCAGGTGCATGGCGGATTCGGCTCGGCTGTCATAGGCGCGAACGGGATAGCGGCACAGGCGCCATTTCTGCCGGTTTCCGCTGTCTTGCCGACCGTGGCCCCTCTGCTTGCCGTCCAGGCGCTGCAGACGGTCGTGATTATGCAGGAGTTCAAACGCATCGATCAGAAGCTGGATCGGATCAAGGGAACGCTGGACCGAGTGCTGGCACGCATCGAGGCTACACACGTCGGCTCTCTGCTGGCTTCTTCGGTGATCGTCGACGAACTATATGGACAGCATGAGCTCGAAGGATCGTTCTCGCGCGACATGCTGATGCGGCTGGCGTTTGCTGAGCGGGACGTGCGTGCCCTCAGCGCCAGGTTCCGGCAGCTCGTGCGGGGCAGGGCGATCACTGAGGTCGAAGATCTCGCCGTTGTGAAACAAGCGAACTACGATGCGCACAGCGCGATGCTCTCGTCGTTCCTTGAGCTGCGCATTGCATATCTGCGAGTGTGTGTCGATCTGCAAGAAAACCCGAAGTCAGTGGCCTCTGCGCTCGATGCGCTCAGACGACAGATCGATGACGATTTGGAACTCTGGCAGTCATTGTTAGACCGATCGCGTGTGCTGAAGGGGCTGATCGACGCGCGGAAGGAAGAACTCAAGGAGAGGGGATCGTTGGGGCGCGTGTTCTCTGGTGCTGAGCGCAAGGAACTCGAGAAGTTCCAAGATGCCTACGCCGAGACCACCGAGAGCGAACGGGAGATCATGGTCGACTTCCATTCGTTCGTCGAGGCAGCCAAGGAAACGCGCAAGGCGATGGATCAGGAGCCGGGCGATGACCGGACCGAGCATCCGACGCTCGTCTATTGGGAAGATGAGACTGGTGAGCACTCATTCGTCTCGCCGAAGCCGCTGTTGGAGTGAGACGCGGGAATGTGCCGAATGACAAGTGGTGCGCTTCAGGTCGTTCACGACTAGATCGGCTGTTTCGTCACGCAGTCGATGTAGGTGAATGACTTACCGCCTGGTGCGTACTTTCGACATGGCGCCGCATTGCTGGGGCGTTTCCCCGGCACGCCTGCTGAGCTGTTGTCGGGTTTGGGCGCGGGCTTCGGTGCTGGTGCAGGGGAAGGTTTTGCAGTCGGTTGCGGTGCGGGCACGACTCCAGCATCCTGCGTAGCCTCGTCACCCGTCGGACTTGGCGCGACGGCATCGCTGTGACGCTGCAGCTCGGTTCGCTGCGAGTCGACAAATGCTGATCGTGACACGAAGAAGTCGACACGGTACTGGACCGCTTTGCGCAGTTCCTTGATCGTGGCATTGGAGTAGTAACTCAGGGGAGGAACTGAGCGATCTCCGTCGAGGACTGAGAGTAGTGCTGTACCTGCAGCGAGAGGTTCAGCGATTAATGAGGCTTGTTTGTCGATGTCCCAGATGTCCCAGGCTGCGTCAGGGTCCATGAGATCAACCTTGGCAGTCGCATAGTCGTCCACTTGCCCAGCCAGACTGCAATCATTACCGGGGGAATAGAGCCCGACCTTGTTGGCCTCGGCTTCGGCCTGGGCGTCTTGGACCTCGCGCAGGTGCTCGACGTTGCCCCCCGACGCTCATGGCTGAGCCGAGGCCGTTGCGGGCGATTTCGGCGTTGACGAGCGTGCCGTCTTTGTAGATGGCGGCGAGGTCGCGCCCGTAGCCGTCCTGCGCCTCACGGTCGTAGTCGAGCTTGATCTTGGTGCCGCTGGGCAGATGGTTCTTCAGCCAGAGGCGGGCGCGACCAGGGCATCTGTCGAAAGCGCACTCGGTCAGACGCCTCGGGCGTTGAGGGTACGCGTACGCGCGTGATTCCACGGCAGTGAGGCGCTCGTCGGGGTGGTGGAGATCGCCGGGATTGACGCTCATATGGTTGGATAGCCGAAGTGTTCACAGCTAACCAATAGGGGAGAGACATGACGAAGCTAGGCGCAACGAAGAGCCGAAGCACACAAGTCGCAGGCATGGTGCTTGCTTTGCTGCTGTCGGGCACGCTGCTTTCAGGGTGCCTCGAGTCGTCTGAAGATGCTTCGAAGATAGACGCGCAGGCGTCTCAAGATGCCGAGCGTGCCCAACAGCAGGCGGATGAGGAGGCGCATAAACAGGCGGAGGCTTCGCGGGCTGCCGAGGCCGAGCGTGTGCGCCAAGAACAGGAAGCAGCCGACCAACGTGCTGAAGACGAACGCAAACAGGCCGAAGAACAGCAGCGCAAAGACGCGGAGGCTGCCGAGGCTGAGCGCGTGCGTCAGGAGCGGGAGGCTGAGTCGGCCCGCGTGGCCGAAGAGCAACGGCAGGCTGATGAGCGGGCGAAGGCTGATCAAGCGGCTCAGCCGCGCGGGTTCGCAGGCACGGGCTCAGCGTCGGGCGGGGGTGACGTCTCTTATGCGAATTGCAAAGAAGTGAAGCAAGCTGGCAAAGCCCCCTTGCACCAAGGACAGCCCGGGTACTCGTACAAGCTCGATCGCGATCGCGATGGAGTCGCGTGTGAGAAGTGATTACGGTCGCACGAGGGGCTGAACAGTCTTCTTCACTGACGATCCCTCATCTGCACATGGCAAATGCTGGCTGCGAGCATCTAGACATGGAACTTGGCATGTCTCGATTGACTGAGCCGACATTTCACATGTTTCGATCTGTGAGTGGTCTCAGGCGGCGTATCTGCCGCTGATCTGTCGGCTTACGTCGACAGATCAGGTGTTGAAGTGTGCTGTTTGGTGCGTGTGGGGTCTGCGTGGTCAGGGCCTGTGTGCAGGCATTGGCACCTGCACTGCTGCCACCGCCACAGCAACGCCTACCGCGGCAACAACAACGGCCGCAAGCGGAGGCAGCAGCATGCCGACCAGAACGACCACCGCGCCAGCGACCAGCGCGCCGTTTGCCGCAGGCCGCATCCGCCGACGCAACGACAGCATCCAGATGCCGAGAATGAAGATGGCCACTGGGGCCGCCAGCAGACCCGTCGCGACAACCGACGAGGTTTCGGCGTGGCCTGCTGCGCTGTCGATGACGAGCTCGACTCCTGCTGAGAAGGCTCCAGCAGCAGCGAAGATGACGTAGTGCGAGTAGCCGAAGGTCAGGGCCGAGGGCAGATCGGTGAGCTGGTCGTGCTGTTCGCGTGAGAAGTAGATCCACCACATTCCAGCTGCGATGACGAGCCCGGCGGCCGAGACGGTCAAGAGGTCGGGTACGTGGTGGCCCTCGTCGACGGCTTCGACCACGGCGTTGGCCGATGCGAGAATCGACTCACCGAGCAGAATCAGGGTGAAGAGACTGTAGCGTTCGGCGATGTGCTCGGGATGCCACGGCGTGCGTCGGCGTGCCTCGGCCCAGATGGGTACGGCGATCTCGGCGGCGGCGAGCACGAAGAAGGCAATGAAGCCGATCTGCTCAGGAAGAAACAGCCGCGCGACCCAGAGAATCTGCACGATGGTGATGCCGGCGGCGTATCGCGCCGCGGTCTGGCGCAGTGTGGGGTCACCCGCTGCTGCGCGCAGCCACTGCACGACGAGCGCCAGTCGCATGATGACATAGCCGATGGTCACGAGTGTGAAGTCCTGGTACTGCATGGCGTCTGCGGCACCGGCCGCAAGCATGAGGACCCCAGCCATCTGCACGATGGTGAGCACACGGTAGAGCCAGTCGTCGGTGTCGAAGGCCGAGGCGAACCAGGTGAAGTTCATCCACGCCCACCAGATGGCGAAGAAGACCATGAGGTAGCCGAGCACGCCTGAGCCGATGTGCCCTTCGGCTGCGAGATGGTGCAGTTGCTGCGACGAGAACGAGACGGCGACGACGAAGACCAAGTCGAAGAAGAGCTCGAGCGGGCTGGCGGCGCGATGCGACTCGTGCGGGTCACGAGGTCTGAGCGGAATGAACGAAGTCGCGGTGTTGCTGTGCATGGCTATCCCTGTCGAATGCTGAAACGGGTGAACTTCTCGCGTTCAACGAGAAAGGTGAACTGCCAGATCAGAGTGGGGGCACTGTTCTGCCATTGTGCAGTGAGCTGTATCTGCGGGCTGCGCTGAGCCACGGCTAGGGGCGTCAGAGTGCCGTTGCCATCGCTCAGCGTGCGGTCGCGCCATTCTTTTACGACGGACATGCCTCGACGTGTCGGCCCCCAGTCATCCACTTCGACGTCGTCGGCGAAGAGGCTCAGGAATGTGCGATCGTCGCCAGCGTTCACCGTCGCCACGAAGGCGGCCACGGGTTCAGGGAGGAAAAGGAACGCCATGACACCCCTTCTGTTGTGATGATATATGTAACTATAGCGATGGTATGCAACTACCATGATGAGTATGTCAGATGCTGCGAAAGGTGACACGCGAACTCGCCTCATCGAAGCGGCTGCCGATCTGATCGCTGCATCGCCAGGTGAGGACATCAGCCTGCGCGAGATCTGTGATCGCGTGGGCGTGAAGATGCCGACGCTGTACCACTTCTTCGGCAGCAAACAGGGCATTCTCGATGCGGTGATCGCGCACGGCTTCGATCTGTACATCTCACAGAAGCAGGCTCACGAGAGTTCGGGCGATCCGATCCAGGATCTTCGCGATGGGTGGGATGCCCATGTGGCCTTTGGTCTGCAGAACCCGGGGTTCTACACACTGATGTACGGCAAGATCCATCCAGGGGATCCAGCCCCGGCCGAGGCGCGGCCGACTGCGATCCTGCTCGAACTGATGCAGCGAGCCGAAGCCGAGGGGCGCCTCTCTGTGCCTGCAGACCAAGCTGCGGCACACATCCTCCTGACGAACATCGGGGTCACTCTGAGGCAGATCATCTATGCTCGCCCTGACCCGGTGCTCAGTGGCGCGGTGCGCGAGGCGACGATCGCTGCGATCACTGGGGCGAGTCGGCAGTCAGCCGGCGCTTCGCGCAAGGGGTCGGCGCATTATCTGATGGAGTACTCGGCTGCGCACCCGGACGTGCTCGGCGACGCTGAGACGGCCTTGCTGAACTCGTGGCTGCAGCGCTTGGCCGATGTCGATGAAGACTGATCGTCGTTGCGTCAGCGCGAGCACGCGATGGCAGGGCAGGCACCCCTGTCTTGGGTATGGTGGCGTGCTTCGGTTATGTCGTTTGCGGGCGTAGCGGGCCTGGCGGTGCCCTGCAGAGGGCTCCATCGTTAAGGTTGGCAGTGACTTGGGGCTCGTAAGTGCGGTCACCGCCCAGCTTGGGGGGACCGTGCCGCTGACGCTGAGTCCTCTGCCGTGTTTGTCGTGCGTCCGTAGCTGTCGTGGGCCAAACGTAGTATGACGACTGGGTGAGCGAATGCCCCCACGCAACGGCTTCACGATCGTGGGCGCACGTGCGATCTGCGAAGATCGGGAAGCTGCTCTTCGGTTTGTTTTGCAGGTGAAGCGCTTCGTTGCCTGTGATTTCGAACAGAAGGCCCACAGGGCCGGTTTCGCCCACCATTCTGGTTTTAAGCTGAGATAATCGCTCTACGCTTTCAGTGTGTCTTTGGCGTTCCTAAGATCTGCCGCGATGTCTCCGTCGCTTCTGTGTATCGACTCATACCAGCTCTTACCGCCCGGCAACAGAGCGCCGTTGTGTACTTGCATGATGCTGTCGGGTCGAGCGAGCATCGTGCTCGTGATCATGTCTCAGGAGAAAACGATCTCTGCGAGTTCTTCCTTGGGTTGAGTCGGCTGAGCGTAGACAGGGTTGATTGTTTGACGGCTCGTCCTGAGCCGAATGCAGACAGGGGTATTCGCTCGCTTTGGCGGCTGGGGCGGGTGCTTAAGGAGACGCACGGCTGTGTGTGCTCGGAGTCCATGACGTGAGCGGGTCGAAATAAGAGCCTCGCGACAAAGGCCACGGCCATTGTCGGCGCAGGTGAAAGCGAGAACAGTGCCTGTGTGGCCAGCCTGCTCTTTTGGGCAGTAACCGTCTATCACCGTTAGAGCGTTACGGTCGTGCAACATCGCGGTGACTTCGGAGTAACCGCTGAAGACGACGATCGTCAGTGTCATTAGTCATTGAGCTGCTGAGGATATCTGATGAGATCAAGTGTTGTGCAGAGGACAGACGACACCGTTGAGGTGCGACATGTTAGTCGTGTGTTCGGTAAGCCGGGTGCCAGCCAGACACAGGCGCTCTCTAATGTCTCGCTGACAGTGCCAGCTCGACAGTTTCTGTCGATTATTGGCCCGAGCGGGTGTGGCAAAAGCACGATGTTCAACATCATTGCAGGGCTGGACGCGCCCGACTCAGGTGACGTGCTGCTCGGTGACCGATCGATTCTCGGACAGCAGGGCAATGTCGGCTACTTGCTGCAGAAAGATCTGCTGCTGCCCTGGCGGAGCATCCTCGACAATGTGATCATCGGACTCGAGATCAGCGGTGTGCCTAAGAAAGAGGCGCGCCAGATTGCCGTTCCTCTGCTGAAAACTTATGGGCTCGGCGGCTTCATGCATCATCACCCCGACCAGCTCTCGGGTGGCATGCGGCAGCGCGCTGCGCTGCTCCGTACTGTGCTGTTTAACAAAGACGTCATCCTGCTCGATGAGCCATTTGGCAAGCTCGACGCTCAGACTCGCACCGACATGCAGGAATGGTTGCTCGATCTCTGGGATGTCTTTCAGAAGACGGTCATCTTCGTCACCCATGACATCGACGAAGCGATCTATCTGTCCGACCGCGTTATCGTCATGTCGCCCCGGCCTGGTCGGATCGTCGCCGACATCACGATCGATATGCCGCGGCCGCGATCGCCAGAGCTTGTTACCGACCCCGAATTCATCACCATCAAACGCCGCATCCGCCATCTGCTCGACGCAGCGCGTATCAGCGAGAAAGCCAGCGCATGACCGCCCCCACCACTGTAGAAGACTCGCTCTCCGCGCTTGCCACACTACGTCGCTCCAGCACCAAGACTCGTCGAGGAGCTCTCTTCCCGACCGACCCGAAGCCTTGGCTCGTCACGACACTAGTCGTGGCCATCACCGTCACCGTCTTCGTGGTTTGGGAGGCGCTCGCTCAGGCAGGGCTGATCAACACGTTCTTCTGGTCAAGTCCGAGCGCTATCTGGAAGTCGGGGGTGACCACACTCACTCACGGAACACTGATTGAAGACACGCTGTTCACCTTCACCTCGACGATCTGGGGTTTTGTCATCGGCGTCATCGGCGGGGCCGCCATTGGTCTGTCATTTTGGTGGTCGCGACTGTACTGGAAGGTAGCCGAACCTCTGCTCATCGTGTTTGAGGCAATGCCCAAGCTCGCCCTCGCTCCAATGATCGTGCTGGCATTCGGCATAGGCATCGCATCGAAGGTCGCGGTTGCGACCGCGTTGGTGATCGTGATTCAGACTCTGAATACCAGCAGTGCGGTTGCACGAGTCGACCGTGACCTGCAAACCCTCATGTATTCGCTGGGTGCCTCGAAGCTGCAGGTGTTCGGCAAAGTCGTACTGCCCTCAACGGTGCCGAGCATTCTGTCGAGTTTCAGAGTGGCCATCGGGCTTGCTCTCACCGGTGCCATCGTCGGCGAATACATGGGGTCAGAACATGGTCTCGGCAAGACCGTACAGATGGCCGCAGCCAACTTCGACATTGCCCAAATCTGGGTCGGAGTCTTCGCTCTGGCCATTCTGTCGATGGTGCTCTATCTGGTCATCGTGGTCATTGAACGACTTGTGAGGCATCTGATCGAGCACTGACATGCACCACCCGCGCTTGCAGTGGCGAGCCGGCTATCGGGTTATCGACTGCATCGCACCCACTTTTCAAACTCACGAACGAAAGAGAACACTCCCATGCAATTCTCACGCCGTATCATTCTCGCTGCTGGCCTTGCGGGCGCGCTGTCGTTGACACTGACCGCCTGTAGCGGTGGTGGCGACACCACTGACGCATCAGGCTCAGGCCGCGTGACCATCGCCGAGCCCATTCACAGTATTGGTTATCTACCGCTATATGCAGCGATAAGCACGGGTGCATTCTCAGATGCGGGCATCGATGTGACCGTCACGACGCTCACCGGTGGCGCACACGTCAATGCTGTACTCAATAACAGTGCTTGGGGGTTCATCGGAGGGCCGGAATCCGGAGCGATTGCCAATAGCAAGGGCGCTGATCTCGTAGCCATCGGCGGTGTCGTCAATCGTGCCAATATCTACTGGGCTGCCAGCCCAAGCAGTGGTGTGCATGAGAGTGATCTCGCTCAGAGCCTTCGAGGCAAGCGCATCGCGGTCGGCAGGCATGGCGGTTCGCCTGAGGTGCTGACATTCTTTGAACTACGCAAACTCGGGCTTGACCCGGACAAAGACGTGCAGATCGTGAACAACGATGTGAGCGGCAGCGAACTCTCACTGGTCTCGGCGAATCAGGCCGATGTCGCAGTCACGACTGAACCGGTGTTGGGTCAGGGCATCGAGCAGGGCATCTGGGGCCAACCCGTGTTGAACGTGCCGCAGAGCCTCGGCGAGTACCCGTACTCTGCCATCGTCACCTCACGTGCGAATGCCGACAAGAGCCCAGAATTTACCCGGAAGTTTCTTGCTGCGCTGGGCAAGGGCATCGACCTTGTCCGCAACGATCCAGAACAGGCCAAGGCCATCGCTGTCAAAGAGTTTCCGTCGCTGACGCCCGAGGTTATTCAGAACACTCTCGACCGAGCCTATTCTGACGATCTGTGGACTGGGCTTGCGATCTCAACCGAAGCGGAAGCCCTCAATCTTGACGTAGCTCGCCAATCAGGGCTGCTTGTAGACGATGGCAAGAACACACCAGAGAGCGTACTCAAGCTCGACTATCTGCCCTGAATATCTACAGCCGGTCAAGACCTCATAAAGACGAGAGAAGACACCAGAGATCATGGATACGACAGAGCTCGACTTTCGATACCATCCCGACCACGCCGCCATTGTCGTGATCGATATGCAGGCAGACTACTGCGCGAGCGACGGCGCCTTGGCCCGGATGGGTTTTGACACCAGCGCCGGGCGAACGATGGCACATCGGCTTTCTTCGTTGCTGGAGTCGGCCCGTCAAATCGGGCTGACGGTGGTGTTCGTGCGCACTACTCATGGGCCGAGCGACGATTCGCACGCCTGGCTTAACAGGTATGGGTGCACACGTGGCGATGAACCGGTCGGGAAGATCTGCCGCGAAGAGGATCCCGTTGGTTGCGCCTGGTTCGGTGTCGAGCCGCAGGAACACGAGTTGGTTATCACCAAGCATCGCTACTCAGCCTTCTCAGGCACCCCCCTTGCCATGAAACTGCGCACGATGGGTATTGACTCGCTGCTGTTCACCGGGGTAGCGACGGAGATCTGCGTCGAGTCGAGCCTGCGTGACGCCCTTTTTGAGGACTTTTATGTCACCCTGATCGAAGACTGTGCGGCCTCGTTCACAGCTGTCGGACACCAGGCCTCGGTCGACGTAGTGCGTGCGAACTTCGGCACCGTGACTGATGCCGCGACGCTGCGGGCTCTGTGGCAGTCTGCGAAGGCTCATGGCTCTGCAACTGATGACTGAGCGATCTGCACGGCCGCTCTGGATGACACTGGGCGTGGTACTGTTCGGCACCGTGCTCAACCCGCTTGACGGGTCGATGACCGCTCTGGCTTTACCTGGTATGGCGCGTGACCTGCAGGTCGCCTCAAGCGCTGCACTCTGGGCGATGACGGTGTACTACCTCGGCAGCATGGCCGCTCAACCCGTGATGGGGCGTATCGCAGACTTGTTCGGGCCCAGGCTCATTTTCATCGGCGGGCTGTCAGCAGTGGTGGTCAGCTGCGCCGGCATCCTCGTTGCGCCAAGCCTTGGCTGGGTCGTCGCACTGCGTGGTTTGCAAGCAGTCGGCTCTGCAGTGGCCTTTCCCACGGGACTCGTCATTGTTCGTCGCGCCTGTCAGACTGCAGGATCCAGCGCTGATCGAGCTGTCGGTGTGATCACTTGGGTGAATTCACTCGCAGCGGCAGTCGGCCCGCTGATTGGCGGGCTCCTCGTCTCTGTCTGGGGATGGCGGGCACCATCGGCTCTTACCTTGGTGGCCGCAGCCATCGCAGTAACACTCGCTGCACTCGTGCTTCGTGTGTCACACGAACCGAACCGACCGGCGTCGCATTTTCGCCTCGGCATGATCGATCTGCCCGGTATCCTTCTGTTCGTCTGTGCACTTGCTGCAGTTCAGCTGCTGCTGACTGGAATGCTGCCCGACCTTTGGGGAGTGTTGCTGGGCGTGGCCATACTCAGCGCGCTTCTCTTCGTCTGGTGCGAGCGGCATGCTCCGGTGCCGTTCATAGATGCGCGGCGTCTGTTCCGTCAGCGTGGTACGGCTCTGATTCTGCTGCTCTACTGCTTGGCGAACGTGGTCTTCTTCAGCGTGCTCACGGGGTTGCCCACATGGCTGCAAAACCATCGTGGGCTGGACGCTGTGCAGAGTGGCGTGGTGACGTTTCCGACCGCGGTGGTCGGTGTGGCTGTCACTCTCGTCTGCGGGCGTTTGGTCTACGCAGGTCATCAGAGGGCTGTCGTGGGATGCACCGCTGTCAGTATGGCGGTGGGGGCGACCTGCATTGCGTTTTTTGGCGCGGGGCTGCCGACGGTGATGCTAGCGATGCTGGCCGTGCTTATGGCGTCTCCCAACAACATCTCGACGCTTGCTTTGCAAACGAGTCTCTACCAAACTGTTGCTGAGCAAGACATCGGAGTGATTACGGGTGTTTTCCAGACTTGCAGGTACTTTGGAGCGAGCCTCGCGACCAGCATCACAGCGTTGACTGTTGCCTCGACTGAAGTCGATGCTGCGACCGGTGGTCTGCAGGGCCTTGGTGTCGTTTGTGCGATGGCCGGCGTCGTCGCGTTGAGTATTCTCCTCATCTTGCGTCCGTTGCGACCAGACCCCGCAGCAGACTGACCTGGCTATGTGGTGTGATGAGTGCGACTGATCGGGCTTTCAGGGGCGACCGATGAGATGGAGCTATGGATGCGAGACATCGATCAGCGCTTAGACGGCGACCGACGCGGTGCGGTGCCGAGCTATTCGCATAGTCACGATGTGACGAAAGCGGTTATCGACTTGGGCAACACGCTTGTGGGACAAGGGCTGCTCAGTGACGCTACGACACCGGAGGTTATCGTCGTCTCGGCCCACGATGCCGTCGACGTGGCAGCTCTCGCTAACCGAGTCTTTTCCCGGTTCGGCGACTGGAGTTTACCCTTTCAGCCGTCTGAGTCGGATGGGGTAATTCGTCTTGCTCAGCTCAGCCGCAACATTCTGCGCCTAGTAGCAGAGAACAGCGTCTCGCTGGCTGTCGTAGCGCTTAATGACCTCTTTCGTGAGCAGCCGGTGATCCTGCACATGTCGCTTGAAGCTCCTTGGTCGCTCCATCATCATGATCCTGCGCATGCCGCTGTCCAAGGGTGGCGCATTGGTGCCTTGGCTGCGATAGGAGATCTCATCTCGAGTGGGGGGTGGAATCGAATCGGTGTCTGTGCTGGAGCTGATTGCAACAACCTGTTTCTCGACGACACCAAGAATCGTTCACAGCGATTCTGTTCGTATGCATGTCAGAACCGAGCCAAAGTGCGAGCGTATCGGCTGCGCCAGCGCGAAGAGCGCGTCCGCCGCGTCGGCCGTTGACTTGCCCTGCACCGTCAGCGACTGGCGATGAATGGGTCCTAGCCAAGACGTGAGGCTTGGCACTGACGTGTGGCGCTACGCACCGTTTACACCGGCGAGAACTCCTCGATCGGCTGCTTCGTCACACCGTCGATACAAGTGAATGACTCGCCCAGGTGCTTCCTTGCGGCGTGGCGCTGCACTGTTGAGGCTTCTGATACGACTGCTGAGCTGCTGTCGGGTTATTGTGGGGCTTCGGGTTGCTGCAGGCGGATGAGCGGGCGAAGGCCGAGCAAGCGGCTCGTTTGCAGGGGCGGGGCCTGCGCCAGGCGGTTGTGACGTTTCTGATGCGAATTGCAACAGGTGAAGCAAGCAGGCAAAGCTCCGTTGCATCAAAGGCAACCTGTTATTCGTACAAGCGCGATCGCGATCGGGATGGTATTGCGTGTGAGAAGTGATTGCGGCCCCACGAGGGCCTGGCCAGCTTAGACATGTTGCTCCTTTCCTGGCGTGTATAGCTGCCGAGGGGCGTAGCGTGAGCATGATTGCCTTCTTCACATACGATCCCTCATCCACCCATGGCAAATGCTGGCTGCGAGCATCCAGACATGGAACTTGGCATATCGTGGTTCGCTGAGCCTGCATTTTCCATGTCTCGAGTTTCCGAGTCTCGCTGGTGATTGTGCGCGGCATAGGCGGCAGCTGTGCTGTCGTAGGCGCTGACTGGATGCTTTTGGGGTAGGGAATTCGTCTCGCGGTCGATGAGGGCGAATGATGCCCCCTGCTATGCGAAGTCCGGGGCGAATTCCACTGCTGAGGCTCCGGTTCGTCGAACATTTGCTGTGAGCGGGGGAGTGTACTCGAATTTGGACGCCGAGTCGTGGTGCAAGGTATCTGCTTCTCGTGCGAGCCCTGAAATAATTGTCCAACAATAAGTAGTCGGATTGTTGACGCGAAACTGCTGAATTTGACGAGGAATCGTGTATTCTCGCTCTGTAACAGGGCTGTAATACGTGTATGTCACAATCATGATTGTTGTACATTGCACTGCGGTCCTGACTGTGTCGGGCAGCGTTGCTCGAGTGAGGCCGCAAGATGGGGTTACCACCCCCCGTCTGCAAGTTTTCGCTCATGAGACGTTGCTCGACGTTGATGAGTTGGTGACGAAACAGAGGAGCCGAACAGATGGCACAGATTTCAATCAACGCTGACATGGGCGAGGCGTTGGGCATTCACAGTTTTGGCAATGATCTGCCACTGATGCAGTACGTGGATCTCGTCAATGTCGCCGGTGGGTTTCACTCGGGAGACCCGGATTCGATCAACGCGACGGTCTCAGCAGCCCATTCCCACCAGCTGCAGATCGGCGCTCATCCAGGGTTGCCCGATCTGGTAGGTTTCGGCCGACGCCGCATGGCGGTGAGCCCAGAGGAACTGCGCAACATCATCGTCTATCAAGTTGGCGCAGTTGAGGCCTTCTGCCGTGTGAACGGTGCAGCTCTGCGACATCTCAAACCGCACGGCATTCTCTATACGATGCTTGCCGAAGATCGAGATCTGATGCAGGTTGTCGCCGAAACGGCGCACAAGTTCGAACTTGAGGTGCTTGGGGCACCCAACACACTGCATGAGGAAGTCTGCGAACAGGCGGGTGTTCGCTTCGTTCCCGAGCTCTACGTCGATCTTGACTATGGCGATGACGGGCGGATCACCGTGCAGCGCACCCCCGGAGGGCGCACGCTGGCCTCTGTTGCTGACCGCGTGCGCCAGGCGGTGCAGGAGGGAACTGTGCAGACGGTGACGGGTAAGACGGTTCCGATTCACTTCGAGTCGATCTGCGTGCATTCCGACGGGTCGCAAGCGGTCGACGTCGCACGCACGGTTGCCGAGACTCTGACTGTTCTGGGCGCCCGGTAACGAGCTCACGTTCGCAGGCCGCGTGAGCACTGCGAAGAATCACGATTTCAATTTCAGTAACGAAACGAAGGAAGAGAATGTCAGAGACAAACATCGAAAGCCTGCTGCCTGGAGTCTTCTACCGCAAGCCGGCACCAGATCAGCCGCCATATGTCGAGGTCGGAGACGAAGTGGTTGCCGGCCAGACGATCGGCCTAGTCGAGATCATGAAGCAGTACAGCGAGATCACGGCACCATCAGACGGCACCCTCACCAAGTTTCTTGTCGAAGACAACGCGATGCTTGACCCAGGGGCAGCAGTCGCGATTCTGCAGACAGAGGAGGCCTGATGACCACGATCTTCGTCGCTAATCGAGGCGAGATCGCTCTTCGTGTCATTCGCGCAGTGCGAGAACTCGGTTTCGAGTCGGCCATTGCCGTGAGCGAGCCAGATCGGGATTCGCTCTGGGCAGCAGCGGCCGATGACGTCATCGTGTTGCCCGGCAAGATGGCCCGCGACACCTATCTGCACGTCGACAGCATTCTGGATGCTGCAGAACGGCTGCACGCCGATGCTGTGCACCCCGGATATGGGTTTCTCTCAGAGAACACCGACTTTGCACGAAGCGTGCAGCAGCGCGGCATGACTTGGATCGGCCCAGACCCAGACACCATCGATCTGATGGGTGACAAGGCCCATGCGATTGCTCAGGCACGTTCTGCCGGAGTGCCGACGGTGCCGGGCTCGGGCGGAATCGTCGCCACCGCTGACGAAGCAGCCGAGATCGCGGCCGAGATCGGCTACCCCGTGGCGATTAAAGCGAGCGCTGGCGGTGGGGGAAAGGGCATCCGCATTGTCGGTAACGCCGAGGAGCTTCATGCACAGTGGAGCGTGACCGCCCATGAGGCGGCCGCTGCATTCGGTGATGGAAGCCTCTATCTTGAGCGGTTCGTCTCGAAGGCGCGCCATGTCGAGGTTCAGGTATTCGGCGACGGCGAGCAGTTCATCCATCTCTACGAACGCGACTGCTCACTGCAACGTCGCCACCAGAAGCTCGTCGAAGAGACCCCGGCCCCGAACCTCTCGGCTCAGGTGCGCGATCGTCTCTGCGCGTCAGCTGCTGCGCTCGCTGCCTCGGTGGGGTATCGGGGAGCTGGCACGGTCGAGTTTCTCTATGAGCCGTCGACCGAGTCATTCTTCTTCATCGAGATGAACACACGAATTCAAGTGGAGCATCCTATCACCGAAGAGCTCTTGGGGGTGGACCTCGTGCGAGAGCAGATCTCTGTGGCGTTGGGAGCTCCTCTCAGCATTCGTCAGGATGCGCTCGCCCCGCGCGGGCACGTGATCGAGGTGCGCATCAATGCAGAGAATCCTGATCAGGGCTTCTTTCCTTCACCAGGGCACATCGATTCGCTGCAATGGCCGGCCGGTCCTGGGGTACGTGTCGACGCGGGGTTCACGACCGGCGATGACGTCACGCCCTTCTACGATTCGCTGTTGGGCAAGGTCATCGTCCGTGACACTGATCGAACTCAGGCTCTCGCTCGAGCTGATCGCGCACTGGGCGAACTTGAAGCTCACGGCGTGCACACCACAGCACCATTTGCTCGTCGTCTCATACAGTCAGAGAAATTCGTCGAGGCAGCTCACTACACCGACTTCATCGAAGAGGAACTGCTATGACCGATCACGCATGTGCCTGCAGTTGGACAAGGAGAAAATGACATGAGGGTATATGAAGCCGGCGAGGAGTTTCTTCTCGTAGAGCTGTCTCCAGATATGCGGCTCAAATCGAGTCTTGTGGCAATCGCTGTAGCCAAGGCTCTTACCGCTGCTGACGTTCCTGGAATGATCGAGGCGTATCCGACCAATGCCTCACTGCTGATTCGCTTCGACCCAGAGATCCTGGGGCATGACGAAGTGACCCGTCTCGTGCAGGAACACGTCGAGGCTGAACAGGCTCGTTCGTCATTCCGTCTGCAGACGCGCGTCATCGAGGTTCCAGTCTGGTTCGATGATCCTGAAACGCATGAAGTGGCGATGCGGTTCAGATCAGGCCATCAGGATCCCAGCGGAGACGATCTGGATTTCGCTGCCCGTGTCAATGGTCTCGACGGACGAAAGGAGTTCATCGAGCGCTATTACGGTGCGCCGTGGTTTGTCTCGGTGGTAGGTTTCGTCGCCGGTCTCCCAGAGCTGTTCCAGATAACGGATCGCCGCAACCAGCTTCAGGTGCCGAAATACCTGAGGCCGCGTACCGATACGCCTCCGCTGTCGCTCGGTCATGGCGGCGCTTTCGGGGCGATTTACTCGGTTCGCGGCGGTGGCGGCTACCAGCTGATTGGCATGTGCGCGGCGCCGATCTTCGACCCGCAGCAGCAGTACGAGGATTTCGCAGACTCACCGGTGCTGTTCCGTGCTGGTGACATCGTGCGCTATCGGCCTGTCGACGAGGACGAATTCGGCGACCTGCGTCGTTCAGTCTCGGCCGGTGCCTTCCGGTACCGAACGAGCCCGTTCGAATTCGACTTGAACAGGTTCACCGATGACACTTCTGGCTATGCACGAGAGATCAACGAGGTGATTGCTCATGATTGAGATCAAACAAGGGGGTCTGAGCACTACGGTGCAGGATAGAGGCCGGGTCGGCCTCTTTGAAATGGGCATTCCCACGGGCGGGTCACTCGATCAGTTCTCGGCGTATGCGGCGAATCTGCTCGTCGGCAATGATGAAGACGCCGCAGTGCTCGAGTGCACGTACACGTTGCCTCATTTCTCGGTTTCTGAATCGACGACCATGGCTGTGACCGGTGGCACTGCATCGATCACCGTCAACGGGGATCCCGTGCCCCAGTGGCAGGCGGTCAGCCTATCGGCAGGGAGTGAAGTCTCATTTGGGCTGGCCAGTCTCGGCAGCCGCGTCTATATCGCGTTTGCCGGCGGCATCGACGTGCCTGTGGTGTTCGGCAGTCGGTCGACGTATCTCGCGGGCGCGCTGGGCGGATATCAGGGTCGCAAGCTCGAGACCGGTGATCAGATCGAACTTGCGCGACCGCAGCGCGAGGTGGTTCTCGGCCGGGCGGTACCTGATCAGTTCCGTCTGGCTGCCCGCAAGAGTTCAGAGGTGAGGGTGGTTCCTGGCCTGCATGTCGAACGACTCTCTGAGGAATCGAGAGAGACGCTCTTCTCTGCAAACTGGAAGCTGACGCCCTTAGGAGATCGGTCTGGCATGAGATACAGCGGCCCGCACATCGACTGGGAACTCGCTGAGAACTATTTCGGTGCCGGCTCTGACCCCTCGAATATCGTCGATGCGGGCTATCCGCTGGGTGCGATTGAGATACCGGGTGGCAATGAGCCGATTCTGCTGCACCGGGATGCGCCGACTGAAGGTGGGTACGCGATGATCGGAGTCACTGCACGAGCTGACATGGACATCGTCGGTCAGCAGATGCCTGGCGAGCAGGTACAGTTTCGCGCTGTCAGCCTTGATCAAGCGCTTGAGGCCTGGGGAGTCTATCGACGGCAGTGGGAAGAACTCACTGCCGCTCTTCGCTGAGTCTTCGCTCGGCGAGCAGTCGCATGGTGTTCTGATCGTCGATGACGATCTGACCCACGGTGTCGGCTGCTCGTCGAGCGTCACCTGAGGCCAAAGCATCGAACATGACGGTGTGCTGAGTGTGTAGGTAGTTCTCGCTCAGATAGACCCGTTCGAAAAGCTCAAACGTGCTCGCCAGAAAACGAATCTGCAGCACGATGCCGGCAAAGAACGCGTCGATGCGATAGCTACCTAACAGCGAGACGAGCTGGCGGTGGATGTTGAGGTCGGCAGCCACAATCGCTACGGGGTCGTTTGTTCCCAGAGAAGTGATGAATTCTTCATACGCTTTACGGACATGAGAGAGAGGTGTTGCCAATGTGACTTGAGCAGCCGCCCGTACTTCGGTGTGAAACCGAGCCAGATAAAGATCACGCATATCGTCAAGGGTCGGCTGCCAGACGCTGAAGCCACGATTGGGAATAAACTCGACAAGATGAGTCGTAAGGAGTTCCCGGAGGGTCTCGCGAACCGAATTTCGTGCGAGAGAGAAATCTCTCGCCAATGATGTCTCGCCAAGGTGCGTGCCAGGGGCGATTGCGCCGCTGATTAGTTGAGCAAGAAGTTGGCTCTTGAATTCTCTTGGGGACGTCACTTTCGTTCCTTGAAAATAGGGAATTTACCTGAATGTAATTGTACTACAATAAGAGACTTTTCGCTGAGGGTTGAGAGTCCCTGAGGTCGAATGTTGCGCCCGCTTGTAGGAGCTGCGTGTGTTCGGTGATCAAACGTTCAGAGCACACAAATACCAAGAATGAGTTGTACTCCCACCACAGAAATGAGATCAGAATGTCAATAAATCTCACAGGCAGTAACGAGACGGTAGAAGCTACGGATGCTCTGGCACGTGCGGGCAATGACGAAGATCAGATGTCTCGCCCCAAGCTGCTCTTTGCCTGGTCTGGATCTGCTTCAGCGATGTTTTTTGTATATATCGGTGCTGCGCTAGGTGTCGCATACGGGACGACGAGTGCTCTCATCGGCATTGTTCTCACGATCATCACATATGGTGTGATCAATGCACTGTTGTCCAAATATTCCATCAACAATCGATCGACTGTCGCACTCTTTTCTCGAACCATTCTGGGCCGTACTGGGTCGGCAATTGCAACAGCGATCTTCGCTCTTGTGGCGATCTACTATTCGGTTTTTGAAGGATCTATTGTTGCGGTCGCTCTGCAAGCGCAGTTCGGTGGTCAGCTCTGGTTTTGGAGTCTGATTGTTGTGCTTTATACGACCCCGCTGATTGTCGGAGGAGCTCGGAGGTTCCTCGATAAAATCAACGGTGTTCTGCTGCCAGTGTACTTTTTCGGTCTTATCGCTGCAGTGATCTGGGCCGGGGTGAAATTTGACGGCCTTCACGTTGCACCTCCAGTTCCCGCAATTCCGGTGGGTCAAGGTGGGCCAGGCTGGCTTGCTGTCTATGCGAGCTACATGGGCATCTGGATCATGATGATGTACACCATGGATTATGCCGCTCTTGGACGCCGCGATGATACGAAGTTTCATCAGTGGGTCACGTTTGGGCCGATCTTCTATGTCTTGGCATATGGATTCTCTGGGATCGTGGGAATCGTTTTGGTCTCGTCGATTCCGGGGTTCGAAGCGTCGGAAGGCGGTGTGGCCGTCGGTATCGTCAACATGATGGGGATCATTGGCCTCATCGTCATCGTGGCATCGCAGACGCGAATGAACACCGCGAACTACTATTTGGGAACGGCCAACCTCGCAGACCTTGCCCGCCGCGTCTTGAAGATCAAAGCGCCGAACATCGTCTTCGTGATTCTCAACTCGGTGCTCGTGTATTTGCTCATGCTTCTGCCGGTGCTGCAGTACATTCTGCTGGCGTTGGCTTGGCAGGGGGTCTTGGTGACCGGTTGGGTGGCAATCGCGGTCACGCATGTACTGCTGACCAAGAGACAAGAGCACGGCCAGATCGATGACGTGCACTATCGACGAGGGAATCCTGCGGGTCTGACCGCATGGATCATCGCCACGATCGTCGGACTGCTCATGCTTCAGCTCAAGTATGTCAACCCGGATCTCGCCGGTATTGGGTCGATTTGGGGCCCTATCGTGACTGCAGTACTGGCGAGTGGCGTCTATGCGGTGATGATGCTGACCACGAAGCACAAGACGGCTTTGATCACCGCTGGCTGAGAGCTGTTGGGCCTGGCCGGTTGGGGGCTATTCTCATCCGGCTAGGCCCGTGCCAAGATTCTGAACGCCGGCCGAACTGCTGCACAGTGCAAAGGGGCGGTGCACTGAGCAGCGAGTTCAGCCGGTGGTTCATTCACAACGTATCGACGAAGTCGCGCCGAAAGAACGTCCTTGCGCCGTGCATGCGGTGCTGCCGAGAACCCCTGCGGAGCGCATTACGGGTTTTGCGGGCTTTTCTACGGGGCAGGCAGGCCCGGTCAGACGGCCGCTGTCAGCTCTGGCCCGTCGCCGCGCAGGGGAGCGACCTCGCGCCAGGCGAGCGACTCGACTGCAGCGGCACTCGCGGCCTCTATGTCGTGGGCGAGTCGACTACCGTCGACGTCGGGGTTGAGCCACGCATCGAGCAGCTCTCTGCCGTGCGCGTCGGCTTCGAGTACGACCGGCATGCGATCGTGCAGCCACTCGAGTTCCGGCGCTGCGGTCTGCGTGAGCACCGTCGCGGTGAGCACCCAGCCGTCACCGTGTGTGTCGGGCTCGCATGCAGCATCCGCCGCCGAGTCTGGCGCAGCGCTCGCCGCGGAACCGGCCCCGCCACCCGCCGCGGATAGGCCCGGCTCGTCAGCGCCCGGGTCGCGCCACCAGCTGTACAGCCCGGCCAGCGCGAGCGGCACCGAACCCGGGCCGGCATGCACGAAGTACGGTGTCTTCGTCTTGCTGACAGTTTGCCATTCGTAGTATCCGTCGATGGGGAAGACGCAGCGGCGACTCTTCATCGACCTCCGAAAGGTCGGCTTCTGGCTGGCCGTCTCGATGCGTGCGTTAAACGTCGGAAACTTGAGCCTCAGCTCTTTCGACCAGGTCGGCACCAGTGACCAGCGTGCCGGCGTGAGTCGGCGGATGCCGTCTTTGTCTCCGTCGGCGATCACCAGTGCGCTTTGGGTCGGTTTGAGATTCCAGGTCGGGGTGAAGACGGCGCTGTCATCCTGCTCGACGTCGAACAGGGCGATGTAATCGGAGGTCTTTGCCTGAACGATGCGTCCGCACATGGTTCGAGCGTAGCGGGTGGCGAGGCGGGCACCGTTTCGCTCGACCGAGCACCGTTCCGCCACAAATGCAGGGGTTTCAGCGAAACGGTGTGCACTGTAGCGAAACGGTGTGCACTCTGGCAGCACGGTGCGCCCAGGGGTTGTGTGCCGAGTCGATCGAGTCGTCGCAAATGTCGTGTTTTGGGCGGGTTTCGACGTTATTTGGGCACACTCGATGTTGGTGCTTGGTGCTTGGTGCTTGGTGCTTGGTGCTTGGTGCTTGGTGCTTGGTGCTTGGTGCCGGGGGTGCGTGTAGGCGTGGGGGAGAGTGCGAGTGGGGGGTGCGTGCGAGTGAGCATTTGCGCCCGCTGCGAGGCGCAGAAGAAACCTGCGACAGAGCTGCGCCGGGCGCGGCCGAGATCGGCAGCATCAAGCTCGACTAAACTGAACCCTGCGGCCAGTTCAGCCGCGTCAGCAGCGTGAGCTGCGTCAGCCGCGCGAAAGGGGCAGTCATGGCATCCCTGGTGCCCGCACTCGTGATGCGTGGTGCACTCAGCGAACGTGATGCAGCAGCGGTTCCGGCTGATGTGCTCGGCACATCGCGTGAGGTGCGCTGGCTGCTCGATCACACCAAAGTGAACGGCACCCAGCTGGCTCAGCAGGTCGCCGAGCACGAACACCTCGAGTTCGTCGCCCTGTCACAGGTTGACATCGACCCTGAAGCGGTCAAACTCGTGCCCGCGCACGTGTGCCGCCGAGATGACGTGCTGCCGATCGCCTTCGGCGCCGACGGTTCGCTGACACTGGCCATGGTCGACCCGTCGAACGTATTAGCTGTAGACGACGCCCAACTCTCGTCCGGGCACCTGATCACTCCGGTGATCGTGGCCGAAGCAGACCTCGACGCCGCGATCAACAAGTATCATCGCTCAGACCAAGAGCTCAGCGAGCTCACCACCGCGATCAGCGAAGAGATTCAGCAGCGACAGCTCGACCTCACACAGGATACTGACGGCAGTGATGACACCGCTCCCATCGTGCGGCTCGTGAACCTGCTGATCAGCCAGGCCATCCACGACAACGCCAGTGACATCCATCTTGACCCCGGCGAGAAAGAGTCGGTGGTGCGCTATCGCATCGACGGCGTGCTGCATGAGGTGCAGCGGGCGACCGCCGAGATTCATGCTGGTGTCGTGTCTCGACTGAAGATCATGGCCGGTATGGATATCGCCGAGAAGCGGGTGCCGCAAGACGGGCGCTTCACCGCATCCACAGGAGAGCGACGGGTTGACCTGCGTGTGGCGACGCTGCCCACGGTCTGGGGCGAGACCGTCGTGATGCGTCTGCTCGATGCGAAAGCCGGGCCGCAGCGGCTCGACGACCTCGGGTTCGAGCCCGATCAGCTCGAGATGTTTCGCAACGCTATTCACCGCCCGCACGGCCTCGTGCTCGCGACCGGCCCCACCGGCTCAGGCAAGTCGACCACACTCTATGCGGCGCTTCGCGACGTTGCCTCAGACGCGGTCAACGTGATCACGGTCGAAGATCCCGTCGAATTTCGCTACGCCGGAATCAACCAGATTCAGGTGAACCCTCGTGCCGGTCTTACTTTCGCCCGTGCGCTGCGCGCCATTCTGCGCGCCGACCCCGACATTGTGCTGATCGGTGAGATCCGCGACGAAGAGACGGCCCGCATCGCAATCGAGGCGTCGCTGACCGGTCACCTCGTGCTCGCCACGCTGCACACCAATGACGCGGCCAGCGCGATCACCCGGCTTTCAGAGATGGGCGTCGAACCCTACCTGATCACTTCGGCCATGACCGCTGTGGTGGGGCAGCGGCTGGCTCGCGAGCTCTGCACGAACTGTCGTGAGCCGAAGACGATCCCGCTCGTGCAGGCGCAGCGGCTTGGTCTCGCCGGCCCCAGCGAAACTGACGACGTGGTGGTCTACGAACCCGTCGGCTGTTCGCGCTGTCAGCACACAGGGTACAAGTCGCGGGTCGGGCTGCGTGAAGTCATCGAGATGACGCCAGAACTCGGGCGCCTTGCTCTGCACGGTGCGCCGAGCGAAGACATCGCGCAGGCTGCAGTCGAGCAGGGCACCGTGCTTATGCGCGACGACGGCTGGCAGAAAGTGCGCGAAGGGCGCACCACGATCGAAGAGGTGCTGCGTGTTGTCGCCTGAAGAAAACCGAGAACATCGTTGCCCCGCGGATGCCGCCGTCGCGCCTGCCTCGTCGGTCACAGGCCGGCCCCCACGGGCGTCGGTCGAGCGCTCGCCGTTCGAGCCCCCGCGTCGACATGATGATGAGCGTGTGCGGGCCTCGCTGTTCCAGAACATGGACATCCATCTTGAGGCCTGTCTTGAGGCTGTTGTGCGCAGCAAAGCTTCAGACCTCCACATCGGAGCCGAACAGCGCCCCTCGATTCGCGTCGACGGCGAACTGCGCCACATGGACGATTTCGACGAACCCTGGTCTGCCGCCAAGACAGGCGCTGCAGTGCGCTCGATCGTCACCGAGGCAGAGTGGGAACGTTTCAACGAAGAGCTCGAGCTCGACCTGTCGATCGACTTGGACGACGACTATCGATTTCGTGTGAACCTCTATTTCGACCGGCAGGGTACGGCAGCCGCGTTCCGACTGATTCCGAATGACATCGTGGGACTCAGCAAGTTGGGCATGCCCGATTCAGTCGAAGACCTCGCACAGCTGCAACGGGGGCTCGTGCTGGTGACCGGGCCGACCGGGTCGGGCAAGTCGACGACACTCGCGGCCCTGCTCGATCGTGTGAACCACACCCGGCGCTGTCACATTCTGACCATCGAAGATCCCATCGAGTTCGTGCATCAGGGCATCAAATCAGTGGTGAACCAGCGCGAGATCGGGCGAGACACGTCGTCGTTCAGTCAAGCGCTGCGTCGTGCGCTGCGCCAAGATCCAGACGTGATTCTGGTCGGCGAGCTGCGCGACCATGAGACGATTCAAGTGGCGCTGACCGCTGCGGAGACCGGGCATCTGGTGCTCTCGACGCTGCACACTCAAGACTCGGTGCAGACCGTCGATCGCATCATCGACGTGTTTCCCTCAGACCAGCAGGCTCAGATTCGCACCCAGCTCGCCGGCACGCTCAAAGCAGTGGTCTCGCAGACCCTGCTGCGACGTACGGGGGGAGGGCGCATTGCCGCCAGCGAAGTGCTCATCGAGACCCCGGCGATCTCGAACATGATTCGCGAAGGCAAGACGCATATGCTCTATTCAGCGGTGCAGGCCGGGCGCGAACAGGGTATGCGCACCCTTGACCAGCACTTGGCTCAGCTGGTGTCCAGGGGCATCGTCCAGCGCGACGATGTGCTGCCCTATGTCAAAGATCAAGGCTCGTTCCGGGCATTGGAAAATGGATACGCTGGCTACAGCGCCGCTTTCACAACGCGCTGAGCGCTGACAGAACAGGCGACGAGCGCTCGCCGATCGCATCAGGAACTTGCCGAGAGCAGGAAGACGGACCGCACATGGCAGACAGAACCCGCGTGACAGATGAGTCCACCTACCGGTACAAAGGAATCGACCATAAGACCGGAAAGCATGTGGGCGGGCGCATCTCTGCGGCGAATGAGCGCTCGGCGGCGCGCAAGATCGAATCGCTCGGCACCGTGCCGACCCAGATCGACGAGGTCAGCGCCGAGGGGCTGAACCGCGAGCTTCGCATTCCTGGCCTCGAGAGGCATCCCAATCTCGGCCAGCTGGCGATCTTCGCGCGGCAGATGGCCACCCTTGTCGGTGCAGGCCTGCCACTGGTGACCGCGCTCAGCGCGACGCGGCAGCAGATCGACAACAAGATGTTGGTCAACGCGCTGGACATTGTGCGCATGCAGGTCGAACAGGGAATGGGGCTCTCATATGCGCTTGAGCAGCAGAGCGAGGTGTTCCCGCCGCTGTTCGTGAGCCTGGTGCGCGCCGGCGAGGTCTCGGGTTCGCTCGACGTAGCGCTCAACGGCATCGCCGACACCTACGAACGTGAGGTGAAGCTGCGAGACGACATCAAGGGCGCATCGACGTACCCAGTCATCGTGCTCGTCATCGCGTTTCTGGCCGTGATCGGCATCACGTGGTTCATCGTGCCGATCTTTCAGCAGATGTTCTCGGCGCTGGGCGGCGAGCTGCCGCTGCCGACGCGCATGCTCGTCGCGATGAGCAAAGTGATGCCCTGGCTGGGGCCGGTGCTGATCATCGGGGTTTTCGTCGTCGTCGTCGCCTATCGTCTGAACCGGTCGAAACGAGGTCTTCGGAAGGTGGTTGACCCCTTCGTGCTGAGTATCCCGGTGGTCGGCAAGCTGGTGAACAAAGTGGCGGTCGGGCGCTTCGTGCGCAACCTGTCGCTGCTCTCTGGTGCTGGCGTGCCCTTGACCCAAGCACTCGACACGGTGGGGCATACCGCTGGCAACGTCGTGATCGAGGATGCCGTGGTTCGGGTGTGTGCTGCGGTGCGCGACGGAGAGTCGCTGTCGTCGGCAATGGGGCGAGAGAAAGTGTTTCCGAGTACTGCGGTGCAGATGGTCGCTGCTGGTGAGACTTCTGGCGATCTGGACAATATGCTCGGACGGGTCGCCGGTTACTACGATCAAGAGGTCAAGTCGGCGACGGAGCGACTGACGCAGGCCATGGAGCCGCTGCTGATCGTGGTCATGGGGGTCGTCATCGGCGGCATGATCATCGCGCTGTATCTGCCCATGTTCCAGATCAATTCGCTGATCGGCAACAGCTGAGACTTGACAGAAGGCCGGCCATGTGTACTGATTTTGCTTGGTGTGGTCTGTCCACGTTGCAGGCCTTTGAATGACAGGTCTGCGTCTTCCAGTACGCCACCTGTGAGGTTAGGCAAGACTCATGGTCATTCGGGAGATATACGACTATTGTTGGAGATGTACAGCAAGGTGCTGTATGGACGTCGCGAGAGTTTCGCAGCGTCTGACTCATAACGAATCAAGGGGATTCTATGAAGACGATTTCCACTGCGCTGCAGACCCGTGCCAAGGCTCTGCGCAACCGCGACGAGAACGAGAAGGGCTTCACCCTGGTGGAGCTGCTCGTGGTCGTGGCAATTCTGGCCATTCTGGCCGCGGTGGCGATTCCGCTGTACATGAACTCGCAGGACGACGCACGTAACGCCTCGGCCAAGACTGCACTTTCGAGTGTCGTTTCCCAGGCCGCTGCCGATGGAGCCACCAGCGGGGCAGGTCTGACTCTGGACGGCCTGAAGAAGGCTGCAAACGAGCAGGGATACACCGACCCGACAGGTCAGCCCAACTCAACGTCAGACATTCAGGTCACCGTGACGACCGACGGTGCAACGGCCAAGCACAAGAACGGCTCGAAGACGTATAAGACCGACCTGAAGGGTGCGATCACAGAAGAATAGTCGTGGCAGATTGTTCTCGACGGGAGCCTCATCTCGGCGCTGACCAACGTGTCTGAGCGGCCCCATCCAAAGCGGCAGGGCAGGCATTTGCAGCCCTGCCGCTTTCAGTCTCGAACGGCTTGAAACAACACCCACCCATTGAGAGGCAATATGCGGCTTCGTTGCACGCGTCGCAAACGCGTTCGGTGCTGCGAACGTGGTGAGACTTTCGTCGAAGCGATCGTCAGCATGTCGATTCTCGCGCTCATCATGAGCGTCTCGGCTCCGGCCTTCGTCGCCACGCAGAAGCTCAATCGGCAGAATCAGGCTTCGGCCACCACACTTTCTTACGCCGAGAAGTACATTGACGAGTTTCGTGGTGTGCTCGCCAGCAAATCAGCAGACGGCCAGCTTCCGCTCTGCAGCGATGTGATCTCATCGTTCGAGGTCATTCAGAAGAATGGTTCCGAGAACGACTGGTGGGGAATCCCCACTCAGTCTGCAGCCGGTAGTCTCGAGATCTATCGAACCATCTCGAATCAAGATCACGATCAGAGCAACGACGATGCCGTACCCAACTGGTTCCAGGTGCGCTTCGACCAGCAGACCCAGTCTTTTGACTCAGCTGATGCGTTCCCGATGACCGCGGACGAAGCACGTGTCGGCACATTGAACGAGCTGACGAAGATGGTCTGCACTCCAGACGACGAATCAAAGCTGTCAGGGATGCTGAGCTTTCGGGTGACAGCGAAGAGCAACGTGAACTCTGAAGACGGTCGATACGGTGCGACCACGGTGCTCAACACACTTGGGGCGGTGAGATACAAGTGATTCGTGCCTCACGCCTCGGCCCTTTGCGCCGCCGTCGTCTGCGTTGCAGTGCGCTTCGTACAGAAGACGGCTTCACCTTGGTCGAACTGCTCATTGCCGGTGCAATCAGCGCTGTGGTCGTCGCGCTCGTCGCGGCGCTCTGGATCACGACCGCGGTCATGCAGCGCAACACGACCTCGATCTCGCTGCGCGCTCAGCAGATCGATGCGTTCAACTCGCAGTTCAGATCGACGCTGGCGAACGGCGTCTATGCCGGGCTGGCGGTCTCGAACGACACCACAGAAATCGATGGGGCAGAAGTGCCTCAGGTACAGGGCATCTCAGCCATGAGCGAAGCCACCGCTGCGGGCGGGAACGCCTCCGCTTCGAGCACGACAACGTGCACGGCGTGGGTCTGGTGGGCTGGCGCCAGCGGCACAGACTCGAAGCCGGGTATTTTCGTGCGCACGTGGCAATGGGGATCAGGCACACCGGTGACGCTGCCCGATGCTGCGAACGGTCCCGACAGCGATTGGACCCGTGTGGTCACCGGTGTGCAGCCACTCGGCACAGCGGCGGCTGGCGGTGCGCTCAGCCCCGGAAGAGTCTTTGCCAGGCAACCAGCCGACTCATCGAACCCAGAGCAGGTCACTTCGCTGACCGCCGACTTCACCGCTGGCGAGCTTACCCAGAAGGATTTCTCCACAGCACCAAATGATGCCCTGCGAGTGACGACCACTGCGCTATTGGGAACTGCCTATCAGCCGGACCTTGCACAGCTGCTTCCGGCATCAGTCGTCGACGGAGTACAGGGGCAGACGACGTCTTGCTTTGTCGGAGGAAGATACTCATGATGAAGCGAAACACTCTGCGTATCCGGCCCCTAGAACGGTATAAGACGCGGCGACATGTGGGTGACTCTGAACGCGGCGCGAGCCTCGTGACGGTCATGGCATTCATGTTTGTGCTCGCGCTCGCGACAGCGACGATGACCACTGCGTCGTTGAGCGCGCAGCGCTCATCGGTCACCGCTCTCGGTGCCGCGCAGGCGCGTGCGAACGCCAACAGCGGCATCGAGGCCGCCGCCGTCTATTTCTCAGACCACCCTGAACTTCTCGATGCGTCGAAGCTGCCGACCCATCTTGACCAGAGCATCGCCAGTGCAGGTGACGCCGTCTACTTCGACCTCTCAGACTTCTCACTTCAGAACGGTTCGCCCAGCACCCTGACCGTGACCTCGACGGGGTACGCAGACGATTCGCTGTCGAGTGCGACCGCGGCCAGAGTGCAGGCGACTTTCTCAATCACCTCAGGAACCAAGCCGACACCGGCGACGACCGGTGGCAGCGCCGTGCTCGCTTCGTCGGGCGGTGCCCTCGCTGTGCCCAACGTCAACGCAGCAGTCGGCAGCTACAACAGCATCACCTGCGATGGACAAGACAGGGTGCAGGGATACCTCACGCCCCAGAACGTGACATTGCTGAATGGCTGTGCCTCGTTAGGCGCTGTCACCGCTGGCGGCCTTGTCTATATCGATCGAAATTCCAGTTCGGGCGAGGTGCACGGTGATATCTCGGCAGGCAGCTACGTCTCGCTGCTCAACTCCCCGAAAGTCGATGGGAAGGTGACAGCGGGCGGGCGGATTCGCTTTGACAACAACAGGGGTGACGGCTTCGTGCACGGATCTCTGTCGTCGAAGCTCTACATCGACCTGGTGAACTCTGCGGTTGTCGACGGCAACGTCACCGCCGGGGCCTATGTCACTGTCGACAACAACCGCGGCAGCGGGTATATCGCCGGAGACATCAATGCCGGCACTGCCGTTGCGCTGACCAACGCTGCTGTGGTTCGCGGATCGATCGTCGCCGGCGACTGGATCAACGCCGATCGAGGCACCATCAGAGGGCCAATCGCCTCTGGGAGTTCTGTCACGATGACCAACGGCGTCGCAGTCATCGGGGACGGTGCCCAGAGCGATATCTCAGCCGTGACATCCGTCACCTTCTCAGGGCAGACGAACGGGAGCATCCGCAGCGGCGCGGCGACCATCATCGGCGCTACCGGAGGCGGAACAGTCGTCAGAGGAGACATCATCGCCGGTGGAGCCTTCACGGGGCGCAACTCGGCGCAGGTGAACGGGGCGGTGAGCACGCGCGGCACCGCATGGGCAGATGGCGGAGTCTATGGGGGCGTCTCTGCGCTGGGCGATGTAACAGGCTACAACGGGGTGACTGTCAACGGAGACCTTCACACTGATGGCACCATGTACCTTGACCGCGGGCGAGTCAACGGCAGCGTCTTTGCCAACAGCGTCTCGTGTCCCAACGGAACGACCATCACCGGTGACCTGTATGTCAGGAATGCGACGCCGACCGGCTCGAACGCCTGCACCGTACAGGGCAAGGTGCACGTGGTGGCGTCGCTTCCAGCGAACCCTGCAGCTGACATTCCCCCGGTCAATCCGGTCGCTGCTCCGACACCCGCAGCCCCCGCAGAGCCTGCCGTGGTGACAAATGCAGATGTCGACCAAGCCTTTCCGATGACGTCGATTCGTTCAACGGCTGATGCGCTCGAGATATGGAAGCAGAACGGCTACACCGTTCGCACGATGAACAAGTCGCAGCTGCAGAGCATGCTGAAGAACGGAACGCCCGCTGAGAAGACTCTGGTGATCTACCGGCCAGACCCCTGGTATGACAACACCCCGGATCTGCCCAGTTGGGACAACACAAAGAACACCGTGACATTGAACAACGATCTGGCGATCATGAGCGACACGGGAATGGCGCTGACGTACAACTGGACGTTTACCAGCGCCGATCCGAAGAATCCGTTCAACCTGTATCTCATCGTGCCAGAAGACGCGACCCAGACGAATGGGGCACGAGACGTGGCAACCGGTGCCCTTCTGGCCCCGCCAGGCAATAATGCCCAGCCGATCTCGCTCAATGGCAACACCGTCGACGGAGTGCACCTGTTTCTCTACACTCACGGAACGCTCCAGTGGGATAATCGAAAGGCGACGTCCGGCGGGGTGCAGGTCGGCCAGTGGGCTCCAGGGCAGACGAACAACCACGCGGCGGTGACCATCGTTCCCGACATGCCCGCACCATGGCTCGAGTCCCAGCCAGGCCATGGCGGCAACAGCGAAGACAATGGCAGCGGGAACCAGACTCTCAGCCCCGAGATCGTGCCCGTGCCCATCTCGAGGAGGACTCTGTGACCACAATCCTCACCATCCTCATCGCCATTCTGGGCCTGCTCATCGGGTCGTTTCTCAACGTCGTCATCTACCGACTGCCCAAGCACGAGTCGCTGAGCACGCCGCCGAGCCACTGCACGAGCTGCAGGCGACAGCTCGCCTGGTACGAGAACATCCCGCTGCTCAGCTGGCTGGTGCTGCGCGGCCGCTGCCGCACCTGTGGGTCGCGCATCTCCCCGCGTTACCCGGTGATCGAACTGCTGACCGGTCTTCTCTTTCTGGCCACCGCGCTGCGGTTCGCTCCTGACCTGGTCGGCGCGCCGACGCCGGCAGATGCTGTGGCACGAGGCAGCATCCTCATCGCAGCGCTCTGGTTCGTCGCCGCCAGCATCGCACTAGCCATGATCGATCTCGACACGCAGACGCTGCCGAATCGCATCATCTACCCGAGTGCCACCGTCATCGCAGCGCTCTACCTGATCGCCATGGCGAGCGGCATGATCGGCGTGACTTCGGCCGGTGCCGGCAGCGCATGGAACGGCGCCCTCACTGCGCTGCTCGGCGCGCTGATCCTCGGCGTGCTCTATCTGATCATTGCGTTCGTCTCACCACGCGGCATGGGCATGGGCGACGTGAAGTACGCAGTACTGATCGGCCTCACACTTGGATGGCACGGTTGGTCGTACATTATTTTGGGTGTGCTGCTGCCATTTCTGATCGGCGGCATCGTCGCCGCGATCCTGCTCGTCACCGGACGTGTGCGGCGCAAGACGGGCATTCCGTTCGGGCCCTCGATGGCGCTCGGCGGCGTCGCGGCTTTGGAATGGGGCGGCACGCTGATGAGTGCATACCTTTCGCTGTGGGGGCTGGCATGAGACAAGGGGCTCGATGAGCAAGAACTTTATCGGCATCGACGTCGGGCACACCGCTCTGCGCGGTGCTCAGATGCGGCGCTCCGGCAGTTCGCTGACGGTGGTGAAATACCACGAGGTGTCTCTGCCCCACGGTGTCATCGTCAACGGAGCCGTCGCCGACCCCAAACAGCTCACGGCTGCACTCGAAGACCTCTTCGACGAGGGCGGCTTCACCACGCGTAACGTGCACATCGCGGTCGGCAACCGCCGCGTCTACGTGCGCGAGCACAGCATCCCCCGTGTGCCGCTGCCTGAGATCAAGGCGAGTCTGCGTTATCAGGTCGACGATGCGCTGCCCATCGATGTGAATGAAGCGGTGCTCGATTTCTTTCCGACCCGGCTGACCATCGACAATGGAGCACCGATGTACACCGGACTGCTCGTCGCGACGGAGGCCGCCCCGCTCGAGGCACTGGCAGACGCGCTGACGGCTGCGCGTCTGCGTCTGGTCGGCGTCGATCTGACGACCTTTGCGCTGATGCGTGCGCTGCATGATCAGCTGCATCCGATGGATGCCTCTGGTGCGTTCGGCACTGATGGCGACGCTGGCGGCGTGGGCGCGGCATCCGCTCGGCCCACGCTGATCATCGATTTCGGCGCCGACACCACGCAGATCGTCGCGATCGACGGTGAGTTGCCGGCATTCGTGCGAATCATTCCGGCAGGCGGGCACAGCATCACGCAGGCAGTGGCAGCTGTGCACAACATCGATCTTGCCGAGGCCGAAGAGCTGAAAATGTCGACGGGGTATCTCGGCGGCGAGGCCAGAACCGACGAAGAACAGGCCATCACGACGGCGACAGACCGGGTGATCGACAGCATCGAAGACACAGTGGCCTACTTTCGCAACACCGATCGGCTGCATGACATCGGACAGGTGATCGTCACCGGAGGAGGCAGTCAGCTCGTCGGTCTGCGCACCGCGCTCACCGGCAGACTGGGGCTGCCGCTGGCAGAGGCTCAGCCGCTCAGCGGCGTACTGGTGGCCAATGACGATCTGCGCCACGAGATCGACGAGCATCTTGCGACGGCGGCTGCCGCACTGGGACTGGCAGAGGAGCGTTGACGATGGCACGCAAGACACAGCCCTCTCGTGGGCCGCAGCTGTTCGGCGCAGCTCGGGTCAATCTGCTGCCGCCCGGTCAGGTGCACCGACTCGACGTGCGTTCGGCACGGCGACTGATTGCAATCCTAGGAACCAGCTTCGTGCTCGCGAACGGGGTGCTGATCGCCTACGGTGCAGCATCGCAGTCGCTGGTGAACAGGCAGCTCGACTCTGCCCAGCAACAGACTCAGCAGCTGCAGGCCGAGCTGGCCAAGAACTCTGAGGCGATCAACTTAGGCAACGACATCGTGCAGCTGCAGAATGACCGCATGGCCGTCACTGCTCGTGAAGCCGACCTGCACCAGCTGCTCGCCGATGTCAGCAGCTCGACTCCGGAGAACATGCGCATCACGAAGTTCGATCTGCAGTCTGTGGGCGCTGGGGCTGGCAGCGGCAGCAGTGCCGGCAGCAGCTCGAGCGCCGAGAAGCCCTCTGCAGCGAACATCGGATCGATCAGCATCACCGCGAACAGCTCGGACCTGCCCAACATCAGTCAATGGATCGACAACGTGCGCAAGGTGCACGGGGTGGCAGGAATCACCGCGCAGTCAGTCAGGAATCTTGAGGATGCCGCAGACGGCTCGAGCGCATCGTCTGACGAGACAGGGTTTCAGTCGAACCTGACCATCGTGCTGAGTACTGATGTCTTCACACATCGGTTCGCCCAGGCCACAGCAGATGCCGGTGCCGGCTCACAGACGAACGGGGTTCAGCAATGACCGATCAGCGCAGCATGCTGCAGTCGCCCAAGACGATTCGTCTGCTGACCATCGTGACCTTGGTGGCTCTGCAGGTGATCGTGCTCGTCTTCGTGATCGTGCCGCTCTTTCAGAACGGCTACCGCATCGACGCTCAAGTGACGCAAGAGAACACCCAGCAGACGATCTATCAGTCGCAGATCGCTCAAGCCAAGCAACAGGCGGGGCAGATCAGCTCGTTGCGCGATCAGTTCGCCGATCTGCAGCGCAGCATTCCTGCAACCACTGACCAAGATGGCTTTCTGCGCTCGGTGAACGATATCGTGGCTCAGAACGGCGTGCAGCTGACCGGCATCACGTGGAAGGATCCGATCTCATACGCAGAGTTTCTGAAGATCGTGCAAGACTACCCAATCTCTGCCCAGCCACCGGCCGTCGACCAGCAGCAGGCAGTCGACCGCACACAGCAGGCGCTCGACGCGACGGCGAGCGACGACAGGCTGCAGGCCGTGCCTGTCTCGATCACGGTGCGGGGGTCGAGCTACGACTATGCACCTGGATTCGTGCAGGCGGCACAGGGCACTGATCGCATCTTCTGGGTCAACGCGGTGTCAGCGCAAGAGATAAAGAGCGGAAGCGGCGACAATGCGACCGTCAGCTATCAGACGGTGCTGAGCGGCTACACCTTCATTCGACCTGTCTGACGTATAGCGCCATCGGCGCTGTCGCCTTCGCCCCTTGCTTTGGGGGGTGTATTCGGGGGTGAACTTGGTTGAGAAATGTTCGCAGGCCTCGCTTCAGGCCCTGCTCAGAGCCTCACTATATGAGGCTTGCAGCAGGAATTTCCCGTGCTGCGAGGGCAATATTACTAGGGTGGGGAACAGCGTCGTATGATGTGGAATTCGTATAGAATGCAAGTTGGCCATAGTGCGTGGTATTTGAACAGTGAGGCTGTTGCAGAACCCGACTCTGCGTGTGGCTTGGGGAGATTTTTGACTACAACACACCTCTTCGTGACCCCTGTTGGCCCCGAAGACGTGTATGGAGGGTTTTGTGACTAGAGTTCGAGCAAGACGTGTCTGTCGTGCTGTCGCGGTGATGGCAACTGCGCTGAGCGTGCTCGCGGGTACGGGGCTGTCATCGTCTTCAGCGCCGGCCTCGGCTGCGGCAACGATGCCAGCAGCCGAAGTCGCCAATGCGCAGACTACGGGCATCAGCTCTCAGCCAGCGGCGGGCGCGACGGCCGCAGATGCAGTATCAGCCACGACGAATGGCTGCTCGTATGCGAATGCGGGCACGAGCACAGCCGAGTACCAGAACACGTTGTGCTGGCTCGACCTTTCGGGAGTGACGACGGCGTATCAGCAAGCGAGTACAAGCACCGTGCGCAACGGTACCTCCACACGGCCATACTCCTACACGACGACCCTGGTGTATGAGAGTGTTCTGGGCAGCAGCTACGGTTCTGTCACATCGACCGGTACGTCGACGAACAACAATCAAACGACAGCGCAGCAGAATAGTGTCACGGTGGCTCAAAATAACCTTGTGACAGCCCAGGGCTTGTACTCAAACGGAAGTACCTATTTCGGTAATCTGACGAACTACCCGATCAACATAGGCTTGGCGAATGGGCTGACGCTCAAAGCTGATCTTGACATCACCGCAGCAGCGCAGAACTCGGGACACAACGTTTCAGCGAACATTTTTCCCACCTGGGATCAAGGTTCGGTCGGAGGTTCGTTTCTCGGTCGCAACGGCTATTATGAGTTCCCGTCTGATATCAAGAACACGGTGAAACCGGCGCTGTATCAGCAAAGCCAAAGCGGACAGACTGTCGTCAACCTGAAGAACATTCGGCTGCTTCAGGGAACCACTGCGGTGAGTGGCTATTCAATTGTTGCAGCTGACGCCGAATCGACAGATAACGGTGAGTGGATCGAATGGACCACCGATGGCGGATCGAACTTTAAGTGGCTGCCTACAAACCCCTCGGCCTTCGCAACCGCCACAACGAATCCCGCCCGCAAGACTGCTGCAGTTGGTGACGCCTGCCAAGCATCGAGTACATCGTTCTGGCCCGCTCTTGACAGTGGGACAAAGACGATAACCTGTTCAGCCACCAGTAACCAAGGGTCACCAAAAACAGGTACACCTATGCTGCAGGTATCTCCTGTCAGTGCTCAGAAGACCTTCAACGTTCAGCAGACCATGAAGGGCAATGGGCGCCAGGCTGTTGCGTTTGGTCTGCTGATGGCAAAGACGAGTATCACCACCAACGTCAAAGATCGAATTGTCGGTACAGACGGGAGCCCTACCGGCGGTGACTTCTCAGCAAACCTGACGTCACCCATCACCGTCATTTCGAACACTGGCTCTACTGCTACGTCTGCGACAACAGGTGACCAGCAGTTCCCGGTCGACGCAAACGGTACGCAGCTTGCCTTTTCGTCTGTTGCCAGCGGTGCGAATGCCTTTTCCTACTCTGCGGCGTGGGTCTGTACCAAGACGCCAGCCGGTGCGGGTGAAAACGGCACTTGGACCGGCACGAGTGCGCCGCAGACCGGCAACGGTCAAGTGGATCAGACGTGGTTCACCCTGAAGCCCGGGCAGTTCATTGGGTGCACGGTGACCTACACACCCCCCTACGTCACTTTGGCGAAGAAGGCCTTTGCCCCAGACGGCAAGACTGCCGCCGTCGACGCCCCATCTGCGTGGAACTTGAGTCTCAGCAACCAGACTCCGGGAGCAGCGTCCGCCAAGACCGTCAGCGGAAGTGTCGACGGCGTGAAGATTCCCGTTGCGACGGGCACGTATAGCCTCACCGAGGCTCCTGCCGGAACGTTGTCGTGGGCCTATGGCTACGACTGGACTGATTTGGTCTGCAAACCGACCGGGGCGACGGCAACGACTGTCTCCTCACCAAATCTCAAGGTAGATTTGGGCTCCGCGATCACCTGCACGTTCACCAACGTGGCAAGACAGCCACAGCTGGTGGTCAGTAAGACTGCAGACCCCGCGACCGGAACGACTGTTGACGCGAGCACGGATGCCGATGAAGAGAAATCGGTGGTCAAGTACAAGCTCACCTTCGACAACAGAGATGGCACCTATGACGCGGCCATCGATCATGTCGACCACCTGCGTGACGTCCTGGACGATGCGGAGTTCAACGCGGAGAGCATCAAAGTATGTGATGACCTGAACGCGACATATGACAACTGTGCAAACATGACGAGTTCGGGTGTGACGGTCACTGACAAGTCTGCCGACTCAACCCCGACCCTTGCCATCACGGGTACGGTGCTCCGTGGGCAGTCCCGTGTTGTCTGGTTCACGGTGAACGTCAAGAAGAACAGTGACGGCGCCTCGGATCGACAGGCTGAGTCGGCTCCGCTGCAAGGGTACGATCTGCGTAACTATGTCACGCCGCGTCTTGATGCCAGCGGCAACACAGTGACCCCTCCAACGACGTGTATGCAGCCGACAGACTCGACAACCCCCTCGACGTGCACTGAGCATCCGATTAAGGCTTGGTCGGTATCCAAGACGTCCCTGCCCGTCGATGGAGCGCGACTGCACAAGGGTGGCAACGTGCACTACCGGCTGGCGGCTACGAAACTCAGCTCAGGCACAGCCATCGATGACCTGCAGTTCACTGATGACCTGACGCAGGTCTTCAAGACCGCCGGGTGGGCGCCCAACGCCGCTGTGCCGGGTGGTGCGCGCAGCCGAGGCATTTACTTCTTCGACGCTGCGGGCAACTCACTGGACTCCTCGGGCACGGTGAACGGAACGTCGACGTCGCCCGTGGCTGCCTATGCCGGGGATGCCGGTGTGCCGGCGCCGTCTCAAGACGCCTCAAGTGGCCGCTGGCTTCTGCAGACGACCAAGGTGAAGGTGCCGGCAGGCGCGGTGTCTGCAGAGGCATGGTTCGCGGTTCAGCTCGCGGAGTCGCCTGTAGGCATCCCCACAGCATGGGGTTCAACGCCGCAATCAGGATCGAAGTTCGTCAACTACGCAACCGCGGAGTCGTCGACACTCGCTCCCACTATCTGTGGCACTGATGAGACGGCGCAGCCGGATGTCTCAATTAACCCAACCGCAGACGATCCAGCAGATGAGAACTTCCCTGCTCAGTGCCGAGTCACGCACGAGCTCCGCGACAACTTCTTTACTATCCGTAAAGATGCTTCTGGTGTGGGAGAAGACCTTGAGCGCGGCGGGGCGTGGGGCACAGACACAACCGGTCTCTGGAACATGGTGGGACATGAGTTCGAGGTCCAAGACGATGACAACGGGAAGCCCTCCGGGAAGCCGAGCCTGAAGCTGTGCCGGACTGACTACAACCCCGGCACAGGGTGGGACGGCACATTTACCGGTTCCGGCGATGCTGACTGGGGGCAGAACTCTGCGACCCTGCAAGCCATCAAAGACTGGAATAACAGTCACGACTCTCAACTACCGCTCTGCGCCCTTCTCTATGCCCAACCTGATGGAAGCGGTGGCCAGACTGGGCGCTGGCGTTCGGAGAACCTCAGCGAAGGTGACTATTGGCTGATCGAGACCAAAGCGCCGACGGAACAGATCAGTCTGGACGGGTCTCAGAGACGAGCCATCAACGGCGTGCAACTGCTGAGTGAGCCGATAGCCTTTACAATCTGGCCGGATGCCGATGGCGAGGCGATCCCTGTGCCTGACAACGAAGGTCAGGCTCAGAAGGGGCGTGGACAACTTGACATCAAGAACGCCGATGACGGCTTGGTCGGACGCTGCCTTCCAGGGGCCGATGTTGGCGAACGCCCAGTGGCATGCGTCAATCCCACCGGCTATCTGATGATTGTCAAAGACTCTGTGCCGGCTCAGCTGCCATTGACCGGCGGCCAATGGCTCTATGCCACACTCATCGCCGGTGGCATCGTGCTCGGTGGAAGTTTCGGCGGGGCCCTCTGGTGGCGCCGCCGTCAGAGCCAGACTGTGAAGCCCCACGGGAAGCATGCATGACTCGTCCATCAAGATGCCACTCGGCGCTCAAGAACGAATTCCTCATTAGACCGCAGAAACACCTCATCATCAAGAAAAGGGAGAACACCATGATTCACCGCAAACGCCGCAGGGGCTTCGTTGCCTCTGCCGTCGCTTTGCTGTCGGCGGCAGCCTTGTCGCTCGGCGGTGCGCTCGGCGCGCAGGCTGACACAACGGCTGCGCAGCCTGTGCCCGACAAGGGCACAGTGCACATCACGAAACTGGAGCAGCCCGACACAATCGGAGATCCAGCAACCGGCCTGGCACAGAACATCAGTGGCAAGACCATCAACGGTGTGACCTTCGAGGCCTACTTGGTGCCAGGCGTCGACTTGGGCACGAATGCTGGCCAGCAGACTGCCAGCACGCTGGATGCTGCCGCAGCGGCCTCCAAGCTCGCCACGGATGCCAAACCTGCTCAGTCTCAGAAGACTGCAGGCGCAGGTAACGCGACGTTCACTGATCTGCCGCGCGGACTGTATCTGTTCAAAGAGGTTCAGACTGCTGATACCCCGATGGGCGTTACCCCAGCAAACGACTTCTTGGTCGCAGTGCCGTTGACAAATCCGGAGACCAAGAGCGGCTGGCTCACAGACATCTACGTCTACCCCAAGAACTCGAAGGTCAGTGTCTCAAAGACCGTCAAAGACGATACTGCCCACGCGGCTGCCAGCGGTAGCGACAGCGACAATGTCACGTGGACGGTGAAGGGCGACATCCCGAAGAACACCGCAGATCTGCAGACGAAATACGTGCTGACCGATACCTTGGACGCACGTCTGACCTACGTCGCGAGCAGCGCAAAGGTGACGCTGTCGAGCACCATGACTGTGGATCCGAAGCCCGCGCTGCCCGATCTCACTCTCGGCATCGACTACACCATGGCCGAGCCAACTGCTGCTGAGATCGCGAATGGTGGCGGCAGCGTCACGGTGACGTTCACGACCACTGGCCTCGCCAAGCTGGTGGCAGCCTGGCAGGCTGACCCCAAAGCTCAGGTGCAGCTGACCCTCGACACCTCGGTCAACAAGTCGGCGCTCAACGCGGCGAGCACGACGGCAGCTGAGATCCCGAACAACGTGAGCCTCGTCGTGAACGATGCCAAGCCTGTGACGGCAACAGCCTCTGTGAAGGTTGGCGACATCAAAATCGAGAAGGTGAGTTCAGCAAACGATGCGACGAAGCTTGGAGGAGCGACCTTCCAGGTGTTCGCTTCGAGCGACGATGCGAGTAAGCAGCAGAATGCTTTGTCGATTGATGGGAAGAATGAATGGACGACGGCAGAGGGCACAGGCCAGGTGGTCATCTCTGGCCTGTTCTTCAGTGACTTCGTCAACGGTGAGACTGCTGTGAATAACCCTCGCCAGTACTGGTTGGTCGAGACGAAGGCGCCCAAGGACTACCAACTCATTGCGCAGCCGATCGTTGTGAATGTGACCGCCGCTGGCACCGATGTCGAGACCACTGTGGTCAAGAACGCGCCCAACAACGGCGGCTTCGTGCTGCCGCTGACTGGCGGCACCGGCACGCTGCTGCTCACGGTGTTCGGCATCGCGATTCTCGCTGCCGTGCTCATCGTGGCACGTCGCCGCCGCGCCCACGAGGATGCAGCCAAGTAAGCGCTGCATCGTGAACGGTGGTGGCTCAGAGGCGTTCTCCTGCTGAGCCATCGCCGCACAACTTGGTGATGAGAGTGAAGGGAGGTGCCGAGATGACACAGACAGTCGAGCCCGACCAGGCCGCGAAGTCAATTCAGCTCGGCGCCTCCCCACTGCCACCTCACCCACCACGTCGATGGGCTGTACCCATCATTCTGCAGATGGTGGCGATGCTCGGCATCGGAGCGCTGCTTTACCCGACCACTGCCAACTGGTTCGCAGAACGGGCCCAGCAGTCTGAGATCTCGGGCTACAACGAAACGGTGCAAACACTGCCATCAGGCGAGCGTCAGCAGAAGCTTGCCTCCGCCCAGGCATACAACAGCAAACTCCCCGCCGGCGTGCTTCGCGACCCATACACCAACCCCGATGCCGACGCAGACACTGCTGCCTACGCCGCCTACCGCGACACGTTGAACATTGCAGACAACGGTATGATCGGCGAGCTCTCATACCCCAGCCTGAGCATCGATCTGCCCATCTACCACGGCACCGGCGCTGACGTGCTGGCCAAGGGGGCCGGTCACCTGTTCGGGTCATCGCTGCCCATCGGCGGCCCATCGACCCACTCCGTGCTGACTTCGCACTCCGGGCTGACGAATGCTGAACTATTCACCCCACTGCATCAGGCGAGTGTGGGCGACACCTTCACGATCAGCGTGCTCGGCGAGACGCACTACTACCAAGTGCAGAGCACCGAGGTCATCACCCCCGATCAGACCGACCACCTGCGCATCGTCAACGGCCAAGACTTGGTGACCCTTATCACCTGCACTCCGATCGGGATCAACAGCCACCGTCTGCTGGTCACCGCAGCGCGCATTGCCGCGCCTGACGACAGCAGCCTGCAGACACTTGCCGGGCACGCAGGCCCCGGCTTCCCCTGGTGGGCTGTCATCTTCGTCACGGTCTCAGGTGCCGTGGCCTACATTCTGTTCGTGCCCTCGCACAGGCGACGCCGCACAGCATCCACGAAGGAACACCAATGACCATGTCATCTTTGAACCTGCAGGGCGAACGACGATCGCGAGTCGGCTTCGCACTGCTCATGATCGTCGGTCTCGTGGCTGCGACACTGTCACTCGTCACACCGGCACACGCCTCTGGGGAACCTCGCACCAGCGACATCGATCCGAATGCGCAGACGCACCTGGTGATCCACAAGTTCGAGCAGCCACAGGAGTTCGGGCTGCCCACCGACGGGCTGCCGCTGAGTGACAGCTCTGGCTATCGGTCGATCTCGGGTGTGCAGTTCAGCGCCACCCGCGTGCCGGGCATCGACCTCACCACCGATGCCGGATGGACTGCGGCAAAGACCCTCAACACAGCCGAGGCCGCTCAGCTGATCGCAGGTGAGTCGGCCGCTGGTGCTGGGGCGACTGGCAGCGACGGCACGCTCACCCTCGACTTGGGGGTCGGGCTGTACTACGTGCAAGAGACCCATGCGCCGGCAGGCGTTGTCGCCGCAGACCCGTTCCTGGTGGCGATGCCGTTGCAGCATCCCACGCTCGATCAGTGGATGTACACCGTGCACGTGTACCCGAAGAACCCACGCGTGGGCGTCTCGCTCACCGACATCGATGCCAATGCCGTGACCATCGGCGACACGGTGAGCTGGACCTCGACCTCAGATGTGCCACGCACCGAGAGCCTTGACGGATACGCAGTGCAGAACTTGATCGCCGAGGGGCTTGAGCTCTCTGACGCTGCAGACCAGGTACAGGTCGCACTCACCGGCACAGGTGCGCCTGCGCTGACCGGCGATGACTTCGAGACGCAGATCATCACCGTCAACGGCCGCCCGACCGTGCAAGTCACCTTCACCGAGTCTGGCCGTGCCAAGCTCACGCAGGCCCGTGCCACAGACCCACAGGTGCAGGTCGCGATCACTTATCACACCACTGTGTTGACTGAGGGGGCGCATACCAACGAGGTGCGGCTGCTGCCAGACAACCGAGCGATCGCCGGCCAAACGGCCGCTGTCACAGCCCAGACAACCACAAAGTTCGGGTATCTGCAGATCAACGTGCACGAGAAGGGCAACCCCTCGAACCTGATTCCCGGGGCGAAATTCAAGGTCTACTTGAGCGCAGATGACGCCGCGAACGACCGCAACGCGATTGTCGTCGACGGAACTGACGAATGGACGACTAACGATCGCGGGCAGATCACACTTGAAGGGTTCCGTCTGTCGAACTTCGTGAACGGGCTCGACCGCGATACCTCTGACCCGCTCTACCGCTCGTTCTTCGTCAAGCCGACGTTCTACCCTGCCGGCTGGATGGGCGATTGGAACGTGCAGCAGACTGCCATCACATCAGTCGACGACCCTGCCGTCACCACCTTCGAGGTCTGGCGTGATGACACCAACGACGGAGGAAAGACTCCGCCAAACACCCCCGGGCAGCCTGGGGCGGACGACGGCATTCCAGGGTTTCTGGCGCGCACCGGCGCGCAGCTCACTGGCCTCGTGCTGCTGGGCATCGTGCTGATCGGCGGCGGTGCGTTGGCGCTGGTTCGACGTCGCCGCAAGCCGGACGACACGAAGAAGGCGACGGCCGCAGCGGAGTCGCGTGAAGCATCCGACGACGAATGACGACGCACCGCAAGCCGCGCGCGTCCCGCACCCCTCCACAGAAGCGGCGTCTGGCCTGGAACATCGTGCTGCAGACCTTGGCGATGCTCGGCATCGGCCTGCTCGTGTACCCTCAGGCGGCGACGTGGTTCGCGCGCATCGCCCAGAACAACCAGATCTCGGGCTATGTCGAACGCGTGCAACAGACCCCGTCGGCTGAGCGCCAGAGAATTCTCGATGCGGCCTACGCCTACAACAATGAGCTGAAGCCGGGGCCGTTGACCGACCCGTACATCACCGAGAACCCAGACGAGGCGCTGCGCACAGAGGTCTATCAGGCCTACGAGAACATGCTGCGAGTGAGCGACACCGACGTGATCGGCACGTTGAGCTACCCCAAGCTCGACATCGGGCTGCCGATCTATCACGGCACCGCTGATGAGACGATCTCGAAGGGCGTCGGGCACATGTACGGCACGTCGCTGCCGGTGGGTGGGCCCTCGACGCACTCGGTGCTCACCGCTCACGCGGGTCTGCCGCAATCGAAGCTGCTGACCGATCTGTCGAAGGCCGAGGTCGGCGACACCTTCTGGATCAGCGTGCTCGGCGAAGACCACCACTATCGCGTCGAGAGCACTGAGACAGTGCTGCCCAGCGAGACCGAGTCGCTGAAGATCACCCCGGGGGAGGACTGGGTCACCCTGTTTACCTGCACACCGATCGGCATTAACAGCCACCGGTTCATGGTGCACGCGAAGCGACTGCCCGATGGTCAGGGTGACGCGAGCGAAGAGCTCGGCGCCGATGGTGCGCCGCTCGGGTTTCCGTGGTGGGCCGTCTGGTTCGTCGGCGGGTCGGGCGTCGTGGGGTGGATGCTGTTCGCGCCCCCGCGCAAGAAAGGCAAGAAGCGCCGTGACAGCGACGCAGACGGCGAGGACAGCCATTCTGGGAACGATGGCAACGAGTCCCCGGCAGGAGCACGCGTATGATTCGAGACATGCCTCACAACGCTTCGACCGCAGGCCTGTTCCTGCTCTCGCGCATGACCGTGATCATCGGCACCGCTCTGTTCGCGGCTGCTCTGACCGGCTGTGCCACGGGCACGGCGCCGAAAGAGGCTGTCGTCGAGGTCACCCCCGACTCTGGCTCGCTGCAGGATGCCGCAGACCGGGTGGCCGAGGGCGGCACGATCGTGTTGGGCGCGGGCACCTACCGTGACTCCATGACGATCAAGACTCGTGACGTGACCGTTCGCGGCAGTGATCGCAACGAAACGATCATCGACGGCGAGGGGCAGCGCCCGCTCGGCATCGTCGGCATCGCCGACGGCGTGCGCGTCGAGAATCTCACCGTGACAGGAGCGACGCTCTACGGCGTGCTGATCACTGGCACCCACGATGAGAACGGGGCAGACGTCACCGGCATCAGTGGGTACGAGCAGTTCGACCCCGAGAAGTTTCCGGCGACGCAGCGCTTCGCGGTCGACCACGTCACCGCCTACAACAACGGCCTTTACGGCATCTACGCGTTCAACGCTAAGAACGGCATCATCAAAGACTCGTATGCGTCTGGCTCAGCAGACTCCGGTTTCTACGTCGGCCAATGCCAGCAGTGCAACATCGCTGTGACTGGCAACGTCGCCGAGCGAAATGCCGTCGGCTTCGAGAATGCGAACGCTTCAGATTCGCTCGTGCTCACCGGCAACAGATTCACCGACAACCGAGTCGGAATGACGCTGCTGTCGAACTACCAAGAGGCTTTCACCCCCCAACGCGGCAATGTTGTGGCCGGCAATGTGATCAGCGAAAACCAGACCAGTCAGTCACCCAGCCAAGCCGATGGCGGGTTCGGCACGGGCATCGGTATTAGCGGCGGCCAAGACAACACGATCACTGCGAATCGCATCGAGAACAACGCGCGCTCTGCCGTGATCTTCGCCTCAACCGAAGACCTGCCATCCACCGGCAACCGCCTGACCGACAACCTGATATCGGGTAGCCCGGTGACTGCCGCCAACATCTCTTCCGGGCGCGCACCGGCATCCGCCAACTGCCTCTCGCCAGCCGGCACCGCCCTGCCAGTCGGGTTCGCAGCAGAGCTGTCTCGGGCGTGCGACGGTGAAAAGATTCAGCAGTCTTCAGCCTCGGCTGACCAGCTGCCCGGTCCGTCAGCGCCGGTTGGCATGAGCTTTCTTGAGGTTCCCGCGCCCAAAGCACAGCCGCAGATGGACGATCCCGGCACCTCACGAGACCCTCTGCCCGATGAGATGCAGCTGCCCGACGTGACACACATCGCCGTGCCCGACGCCGGCCTGCTCGTCGCCCTGACGGGTGTTCGATGACTATGAGGATGTGGACAAGACTCGTGACGCTGGTGCTGACCGCACTGTGTGGCATGACGGCCCTGGCCGGGTGCTCGTCAGCTGACGACGGGGCAGAGAGCGTAGCGAGACCGGTCTCTACCGACGAGGCGCAGCAGCTGGCGACGGTCAGGTTCAAACTCTTTCAGCAGGGCAGTGTACCGGTGACCGTCGAGGCAAAGACGGCAGAAGGCGATGTCGGTCTGCAAGGGTGGGTCGATTACCACAGTCAGCTTGGCTATACGCAGCTCACACAGCAGGGAACGTCCAACCGTGCAGTGCTGTGGACGGGGTCGACCGCCGGGGTGCATGCTTCACAGCCTGACGCTCTGGGAAACCCTGCGCTGCCGATTCCCGACGTGAACGACGCCGGCTGGAGTGCGCAGGGCATTGGCTCGACGACGGATGCGCTGCCTCAGCTGCTGAAGGTGCTGGCGGCGTTGGGAACTGATCGCCCGGACAACCCGATGCTGCTGCAGCAGACAGGGGCACTCTGGCTGCGTGACGACGAATTTGACGGGCAGAGCGTTCGCGTGTTCGCGACACCGCCGTCTGACAGCGTCGCCGAGGGGCAGAGCAGTGCCGCGGTAGACCCCGAAGCGTCAAGCGTTCGCCTGTGGGTCACAGACGATGGGCGTCTGGTGAAAGCTGAGATTCGGGCGGCCAGCCAGTGGAGCACCGTGCAGTTCGGTGCAGAGAGCGGGCCGACGCTGACTGCTCCTGGGGTCAGTGCACAGTGAGCGACGAACCTGGTCGAGACGGCCCTGAGGCCAAGGGCGCGGCCTCCGTGCCGGCAGAGCACGAAGACGGAGCATCGCTCAGACCGGAGAGCCGGCGCTGGTCGAGACGCCAGCTGCTCTTCGGGGGAGGGTCGCTGCTTGGAGGCATGGCGATCGGTGCGGTGGGCGCGACTGCGGTCTCGGATCGTTTGCCGGTGCAAGACGATCCCTCGACGAGTGCGAACGCCGGTGACGTCAGTCGGGTCGTGGCCACCGGAGAGCATCAGGCGGGTATTAACCGGCCTGACGTGCCAGCGTCGCACGCGCTCTACAGTGTGTTGGATGCGCCACAGACTCGCACTCGAGAAGACCTAGTCACGATGCTTGCTGCACTGGGGGACCGCGTGCTTTCGCTCGCTGAGAGTGCGTCGGGTCTGCTGCCAGATGGCGCCGGAGACCTTGCAGTCTGCATTGGCGTGGGTGCGCGTCTGGTCGAGCTGGTCGAAGGAAGCACTGCTCGTGTCGACCTGCCGCACTTCGCCGGCGATGACGCGCTGCCGCCGGAGCGACGCGGCGGTGACGTGTTGATCATCACATCTGCCAGCGATCCCGGCATACTTGAGCCGGTCACCGCCGAACTCGTGGCGGCTGCACAGCTGTCACTGCGATGGAGTGAAGCCGGATACCGCGGCAGGCCGAGACAAGACGTTGCTCGCAATCCGTTTGGCTTCTATGACGGCGTCATGATTCCGCGCGACGACGACGCACTCGAACAGGGTGTGTGGATCGGCTCAGGGGCGTTCGCCGGCGGGACGATCTGTGTGGTGCGCCATTTCGACCTCGACGTCGATCGGTTTCGAGAGTTGGCCGAGGGCGATCAGGAGCAGGTCATAGGCAGGCACAAAGCTGATGGCTCGCCTCTGACCGGTGGCGACACGTTCGCCGAGTCAGATCTGTTGGCCAAGACGTCGACTGGTTCGTATGTGACACCGGCATCATCCCACGTTCGGGCGGCGCACCCGTCATTCGTGGGCAGGCCGCTGATGCTCAGACGCAGTTACAGCGTGCTGTCAGCGGGCACGGTCTCTGGGCTGCTGTTCACGAGCTTTCAGAACGATGTGCGCACTTTCGTGGCCACCCAGCAGCGAATGGATGATATGGACGCGATGATGGCCTATACGTCTGTACGAGGCATCGGTGCCTTCGCCCTGTTGCCGGGGTTCGACTCGGCCCAGAAGCTGGGCGCGTCACTGGAACGCTGACTGGCGTTCGGCCTCGGCTGCGTAGGGTGAAAAAAAGGGTGAAACCTGACCCTCGCGAACGCCGTCGACCTGAATCGCGCATATCATCCTGCTTGGTGGCATACCTGTCGCCAGCTTTCGAATGCTTTGCACCTGGGTGCCGACTCTGCGTCTGCACGTCATTCGTGTGAACCGTCATGAGGGGATTGCGTGAAATCGCACAGCCGCAGTAACGACAATCAGAGTCGGTCATTCACGAGACGAAGCGGCGTGGCCATGATCGCCACGGCCACAACTGTTCTTGCCAGCATGACCCTCGTGACCCCGGCGTTTGCCGCAGACGAGCCGACCATATCGGGAACGGTGTTCCGGGACTTCAACTCGAACGGCCAGTTCGACGCTGCGAAGGCTGACGGGTCGGCATCGGCCGCCGATGGGCTGATCGACGTGGGGCTCGGTGGTACCGACGGTTCGCGAACCAAGGTCGACGCCTATGCCGAAGACGGCAAGCACATCGGGTCGCAGGTTGAGGTCAACGCTGACGGCACGTACACGCTCCCGCTGACGGGAGTCGCGAACGGGTCTCCAGTGCGCGTGGTGTTCAGTGGGTATCCCAGTGATTTCTACGACTCCTTCCAAGGGTCTTCGTCGGGCTCGAGCGTGCAGTTCGTCACGGCCGGGGCATCCTCAGTGAATCTCGGGCTACACCGTCTCGAGGACTACTCGAAGGGGCTGACCAGCCCCTTCATCACCGCCATTCAGTCGTCGGGTGCCTCAGACGGAGAGTACGGCAACAACCCGTCACTCACCTCCATTCCAGGCAATCTTCCTGCTGGTTCTGCTGTTCCTGACGCCAACACCAACGACGAGCAGTACGTCCTGGCCCGTTTCAACCAGACGGGTGCTGTCTGGGGCGTGGCCTATCAGCCGGATGACTCAGTGGCCAAAGGCGGCGGCTACGTCTATGCCTCTGCAGTGCTTAAAGGCGGTTCAGGGCTCGGATCACTGGGGCTCGGCGGGATCTATCGCATCCCGGTGACTGGTGACGGACAGCTCCTTCCGGGCGACACAACCGATACCGACCGCTCGTGGCTTGATGTGACCCAGGTCGGCATCGACGTGGGCACTGTGGACGATGCACGCTCAACCGAGCCTGACCCTCAGGCCTTCGACCAGGGAGGCCGTGCCGGCATCGGCGGCATCGCAGTCTCCGGTTCGTCATTGTTCATCACGAACTTGAACGATCACAAGGTCTACGAGATCAACACGACGAGCAGTAAGGTTGTGCGCACATACGCCCCAGCGACATGGGACGGCACCACGCAGGAGCAGCCTTGGGCGCTGGCCGTAAATGCGGGCAAGCTCTACGTCGGCCTGGTGAATACGCTCGGCACAGATCACACGGTCGGCGACACGACCACAGGCCCGACAGGCAGGGTCGCCTACACGGCGATCCCCAGCGATGACAGTGCTGAGGCGGGCGACTGGAACAATGCGCCCGGACTCGACTCGATCAGTCTCGGATACGATCGAGGCCTTGCCGCGACGGGAGGGAATGCTCGGGCCCAGACGCAGTGGCACAAATGGGTCACCTCATGGGCGGCAGAGGGCACCGCGCTGAAAGCTGCCTCAGACGTCGGTCAGTACAACTTCAAGACTTGGGCACAGCCCATCATTTCGGGCATCTCGTTCGATGAGTCGGGCAACGCTGTGCTCGGTCTGCAAGACCGTTGGTCGCTGCAATTGAGCGGCAAGAACTCACCGTGGCCTGATGGCACAGGGCTCACAAACAACGGCACGGTCGGACCTTCGACGCTGCCAGCTGGAGACATTCTCTATGCAGGGTACAACGGTTCGGCCTGGACGCTCGAGAACAACGGGAAGGTGACAGCTCGCACCTCGTCTCTCGGCAGCGAGACGCGTACAGCAGCCATCGACGACAAGGGCACTCAAGGCCCCGCCAATCAGGGCCCCGGCGGGCAGGAGTTCTTCGAAGATCAGGCGGGGTCGACTGGAGGGCTCTCACTGCACCAAGAGACCGCGCTCGGTGCAGTGCAGACTCTTCCAGGTCTGCAGCAGGTCGCCACGACAGCGTACGATCCAGTGACGGCTTACGAGACCGGTGGCAATAAGTGGCTGAGCCTCAGCGATGGCCAGAGCCTGCACGGCTATGACCAGTACAGCAGCAATGCGAGCGGCTACTTCGGGAAAGCGGGCGGCCTCGGTGGGCTCGCCATTCTGACCAGCCCGTCACCATTGCAGATTGGCAACCGTGTCTGGCTCGATGCCGACAACGACGGCGTGCAGGATGCGGGCGAGCCAGCCCTAGGCGGCGTCACCGTGACGTTGAAGGACAAAGAGGGCAAGACCCTGGCGACCAAGACCACCGATGCGCAGGGTAACTACCTGTTCAGCAGCGATGACAAGGACTATGCGTTGCAGTCGAATACGGAGTACACGTTGGTGTTCTCCACTCCAGCCGACGCAACGAAGAGCGCAGTCATCGCCTCGCTTGAAGGAACTGACTACGCCGGCACGACGTGGGGCCAGCTCAAGCTGACCACGCAGACGGCCACCGGCGATACGACAGATGCAGCACAGCAGACATTGGTCGACTCGAACCCCGACCCGTCCACGGGCGCGTTCACCTATACCACGCCAGCACTCGGCGCGAACGATCACTCGCTTGACGCTGGCTATGGGCTGACTCCCGCAGTCTCTGTGGGTGACTTCGTATGGCGCGACACCGATGGTGATGGTGTGCAGGATGACGGCGAGCCCGGCATCCAGGGTGTGGTGCTGAACCTGGTCGGCCCTGACGGCAATCCGGTCACTGACGTCTACGGCAACGTCGTCGGATCAGTGACCACGGACGCGAACGGCAAGTACCTGTTCCCGGCCTTGCCAGTGCTGCCCGCGGGCCAGCACTATACGGTGACGATCGATCAGGAAGCGTCACAGGCAGCGTTGGCTGACCTCGTGCCCACCAAGCAGAACGGCACTGGCGGCGACACCAGTACGGACTCTTCGACGTGGAATGCCGAATCGACCGACCTCACGACGAACCTGGCGAAAGACCTCACCCTCGACTTCGGGTTCGTGACCAAGCCGGTGCCGGCCCCGTCGGTGTCGGTTGGTGACTACGTCTGGAAAGACGCCGATGGTGATGGTGTGCAGGATGCGGGTGAGTCTGGCATCGATGGTGTCGTGCTGACGATCAAGGATCCCAAGGGCAACTCGGTAACCGATGTCAATGGCAAGTCTGTCGGGCCGGCAACGACTAAGGATGGCGGTAAGTATTCGTTCACGGATCTGCCGGTGCTGCCTGCGGGCCAGCATTACACGGTGACGATCGATCAGGATGCGTCGAAGGATGCGCTGACCGGTCTGGAGCCGACCAAGGAGAACGGCGCTGGCGGCGACACCGGTAAGGATTCTTCGACGTGGACTGCTGAATCGACCGATCTCACGACTGACAAGGCGCAGGATCTGACCTTGGATTTCGGGTTCGTGCAGCAGCCGACGCCGTCGGTGTCGGTTGGTGATCTGGTTTGGAAGGACACGAACGGTGATGGTGTGCAGGGCTCGGAAGAGCCTGGCATTGACGGTGTCGTGTTGAAGATCACGGATCCGAAGGGTAACCCGGTGACGGATGTCAACGGAAAGCCTGTCGGCTCGGTGACTACCGATGCGAACGGCAAGTATTCGTTCACGGATCTGCCGGTGTTGCCTGCGGGCCAGCATTACACGGTTGCCATTGACAAGGATGCATCGAAGGATGCGCTGACCGGTCTGGAGCCGACGCAGTCGAATGTCGGTGATCCCGCGAAGGATTCGTCGAAGTGGTCTGCGACCTCAACTGATCTCACCACAGATAAGGCGCAGGATCTGACTCTGGACTTTGGGTTCGTGAACACGCCTCCTCAGCCGGCTCCGTCGGTATCGGTTGGTGACTACGTGTGGGTTGATGGTGACGCTGACGGTCTGCAGGGTGGCGAAGCGGATAAGGCGTTGTCTGGGGTGACCTTGACGATCACGCGTTCTGATTATGCCCTGGTGACGGCTGCCGATGGAACGCCGTTGACAACCGATCAGCTGTCGACGAAGACTGATGCGACTGGGAAGTACGAGTTCACGGGTCTCGAGGTGCTGCCCGAGGGTACGCATTATGTGGTGACTGTGACCACGCCTGAGGGATACAAGGCGACGACTGCTGGTGTCGGTTCTGATGCGAGCAAGGATTCTTCGACGGGTTCTGCGACGTCGACTGATCTGACCACGGATGGTGCGAGCGACCCGACGCTGGACTTCGGGTTCGTGAAGCTGCCGACGCCGTCGGTGTCGGTTGGTGACTTGGTCTGGAAGGACACGAACGGTGATGGTGTGCAGGATGCTGGTGAGCCTGGCATTGACGGTGTCGTGTTGAAGATCACGGATCCTGAGGGCAACCCGGTGACAGATGTCAACGGGAAGCCTGTCGGCTCGGTGACTACCGATGCGAATGGTGAGTATTCGTTCAAGGCTCTGCCGGTGCTGCCCGCGGGCCAGCACTACACGGTGACGATTGATCAGGATGCGTCGAAGGATGCGCTGAAGGGGCTGGAGCCGACGAAGCCAGGTGCGGGCAGTGATCGTGGCAAGGACTCTTCGACGGGTTCTGCGACCTCGACTGATCTCACCACCGATGGCGCGAGTGACACGTCGCTCGACTTCGGGTTCATCACGCCGACCTATGCCGTGGGCGACGTCGTCTGGGTGGATGCTGACGGTAACGGGCAGCAGGGCGATGCTGAGCGTTTGGCCGGTGTCACGGTCACATTGCTCGATGCCGACGGAAACCCGGTTGCCGGTGTCGAACCAGTGACCACCGACGAGCAGGGACGCTACCTCTTCGACAAGCTGCCAGCCGGCGACTACCGTGTGAAGTTCACACTGACTGACGAGCAGGCCGCGAAGTACCAGTTCACAGGCAAGTCGGTTGAGGGCTCCACCGCAGAAGACGATTCGAACGCCGACCCGGCGACGGGCATCAGCGATGTCTTCACGCTTGGTGCGTCGAACGGCAACCTGACGCTCGACTACACCGATCAGGCATTCACCGCGACCAATGGGATTGACCCCACCATCGACGCCGGTGTGACGCTGAAGCCGGTGACGCCCACGCCTGAGGAGCCCGGTCAGCCAGCGCAAACTGAGACGGAGCCGGTGAATCAGGGTGGGAGCACTCCGTCATCGTTGGCTCGTACCGGATTCGAGGCAGGAGCGGCAGTGCTCGGGATCGCGCTGCTGGCCGCCGGCCTGCTCATGAGGCGCATGGCACGTCGTCGCAACAGCTGACCCGAAGCTTCTGAAAGTGCTGTTCCACGAGTGAAGCTTCTGATTCGCTCGTGCAGACAGACAGACAGACAGACAGACAGAAGCTGAAGCAGGACTCGACAGGGGCTTCATCTCATCCACGTGAGATGAAGCCCCTGCATTTTCGCTGATGGAGGTCTCGAAGGACTTAGGCGACCGTCTGCCGCCCTCTGCGGCATTCAGCCGACGCTTTCGTCGGGCGTAGCACCTGCTGCTGGGGGAACCTGTGCTCCGAATTACAGCCCGACTGCCCCACGGATTGACAAAACACTGTATTGGGCAGGTCGTACCGGCGAATGCTGCCAGAGTGAGTCGATCGCGCGGCGGCGCGCGGCATCCGCACAACGAAGCGTGCGTCACCACGACGCGAACAGGCGCAGAGAGACCGGAGGTGAGCGACAGCGAAGTGGCCGATCATCGAGACGACTCTGCTGCCCGTCAGTATGAGCCTGCCGGCCCAGACCTGTGACATCATCGGTCTCGCGCTGACACGTGGCGTCTACATGGCTGAGGCGTTCCGAGGCGCATGATCAGACCAGCACCGTGCACTATCTGATCGGCATGTACTACTTACCCGCACCGGCCAGTGCTGGTCACGTGCGTGGCGGCATATACGACCATCGTGGCGGTGGCTTTCGCACTGTGCGTCGGGACCGAGATCAATGACGTGGCGCGTGGCGCCCTGGTGCCGTCTCATCAAGCGGATGCCGGGCGCACGTTGGGCATGAAGCCCCGGCAGCAGCTGCGTTATGTACGTGTTCCCCAGTGGATCGGGCTGATCGGGCTGATCGGGCTGATGATGCTGATGATGCTGATGATGCTGATGGTGCTTATGAAGCTCATGGAACTCATGGGGGCTGGGCACGTTGCTTGGCCTCGCTGTCTCGCGGCCTCACTGCCTTTGCGCGGCGGGTGCGCCGGTTTCGCCGATGGCAGACGCAAGTGCGTAGTTCATGCTGATGATGGGCATGAGCGTGCAGTTCTTGCTCAGAGCTGTGTCGAGAGTGCAAAACCTGTGGGAATCGTTGGCTGAAGGCCGCACCTTCTGCACTTTCACCAAGAGAAGGTCGGTTGTCGTATTTGATTGGTGTGGCTGTCCCACCGAGAGCAGACTCACTCGTACGTTCGTATTGCGAAAGCGCTGCGAATACAAAACGCCAGAGCACAGTGAACATGCTGTGCCATAGTGATGCACCCGCGCCGGGTGCCATTAACCGAGGAGCTGCTCATGGCCCAACTGACTGTAGATCCTGAATCCGCCGCGTCTCTTGCGGCTCAGCAGACTGAGGGCGAACCGCCCGCAGCCACTGAACTGCCCGCCGTCGGCGATATCGAAGGTCGCCGTGAAGCGTTCAAGGCGCTGTTGGGCACCGGAGAAGAGCCTTTCGACGACACCCAGGTGACCATCACGGATCACGAGATTCCGGTCGGGGACGGCCAGAGCATCCGCGGTCGACTCTTCACACCCCGGGAGCGACAGTCGAACGCGTTCGGGGTCTACACACATGGCGGAGGCATGATCCTGGGCACGATCGAGCAGTACACGCCGATCATCGCAGGCTACGCGGCTCAAGCTGGCGTGCCGCTGTTCGCCCCCGACTATCGGCTGGCGCCAGAGCACCCGCACCCGACGCCGAGCGAGGATTCCTACGCAGGCCTGGTCTGGGCGTGGGAGCACCTTGACGAACTCGGCGGTGGCGATCCGGATCGGTTCTTCGTGATCGGGGACAGCGCCGGTGGCAATCTCGCCGCCGGGCTCGCACTGATGGCGCGTGATCGGCGCGGCCCGAAGCTTGCCAAGCAGATTCTCATCTACCCGATGCTCGATGACCGCACCGTGGTCACCGACCCCGCGATTGCGCCGTTTCTGACGTGGACGTTCGAAGACAACATCACCGGGTGGCAGGCGCTGCTCGGAGACAGTGCAGGGGCGTTGGAGCCGGCGTCGCCCTACGCTGTGCCCGGTCGCGCCTCTGACCTCTCCGGGCTGCCCGATGCGTTCATTGATGTGGGTACGCTCGACATCTTTCGCGATGAAGACATCGACTATGCGAAGCGACTGCTGCACGCGGGTGTGCAGGTAGAGCTGTGCGTCTATCCCGGCGTGCCGCACGCCTGGGAGCTGCTTGCGCCGGAGACGGAGCTGGCGCAGGTCGCGCGTGCGAACAGGGCGCGGGCGATTCGCCGAGTGTGAGGGCATCGGGCCATGGCAGATGCCGACCTGGTCCCTTCTGACCATGTGAGTGTGGGCTCAACTCCATCGAGTCATGGCAGATGCCGCCCTCTGACATCGAGACATGGAACTTGGCATGTCTGGATGGTGTGGGGCGTCATTTGCCATGTCTGGATGGTCTGGGCGGCATTTGCTATGTCTGGATGCGGCAGAGCGGTCTGGCCAGTGTCGAGTGTGTAAAAGGTGTGGGCTTGCTCGGTTGATGGTCGCGCCTTCTGTACTTTCGGTGGGGTTTGGGGCAGTGTGCGGCGTCGAGTGTGCAGAACCTGTCGAATGCGGCGTGAGTGCGCAGAAGGTGTGGGCTTGCTCGGTTGGTGGTCGCGCCTTCTGTACTTTCGGTGGGGTTTGGGGCGGTGTGCGGCGTCGAGTGTGCAGAATTTGTCGAATGCGGCGTGAGTGCGCAGAAGGTGCGGGCTTGCTCGGATGAAGGTCACACGTTCTGTGCTTTCAGCGGGGCGGGGGATGCCCGTGCAGGGAAGAGCGTGGGTGAGGGGAAGCTGCCCGCGCACGCCGGCGCAGGAAAGAACCTAGGGCAGGGTGAGAAGAGAAGCCCCGCACAGGGAAGATCCGGGGATGCCGGCACAGGGAAGAACCCCGGGCCCAGATGCGTTGCGACTCAAGGCGAGTTCTCTGCAGCAGACCGCAAGCTGCCGCAGTTCACAGTCGTCTGCGGCAGGAGCCGCTGCGGGCAGCTGCGCCAACAACGGTCCACGGCAAAAAGGAGCCTCATGCGCAACGACATTCCCCTGAACGTGCTCGACCTCGTGCCGGTCAGCGCTGGCGGCGACATGAATGCAGCGTTCGACGCGTCACTCGACGCGGCGAAGCTGGCCGACGAGCTCGGCTACGAACGGTACTGGTATGCCGAGCACCACAACACCGAGCAGCTGGGAGCGAGCGCAACCGACCTGCTAATCGAGCGGGCGGCGGCGAACACCCACCGCATCCGCGTGGGCTCGGGCGGCGTCATGCTGCCGAACCACCCGCCCCTGATGGTCGCCGAGGCGTTCGGCACGCTCGCACGGCTGCACCCCGGGCGCATCGACCTCGGCATCGGGCGGGCCCCGGGCACCGACCCGACCACCTCGTCGCTGCTCGCGCGTTCGGGGTCGGCTCCGCAGGCGGTCATGCGCAACATCGCCGACCTGATCGGCTGGTTCGGTCCCGAGGGCCGAGCGCTGAGCGCGCCAGTGGTCTCGGGCGTCTCGGCCGGAACGAACGTGCCGATCTGGGTGCTCGGATCGAGCCCGGTCGGCGCGTCGATCGCCGGCGCGATGGGCCTGCCGTTCGCGGTCGCGTCGCACTTCGCACCCGACGGCATGCAGCAGGTGATCGAGACCTACCGTACTGAGTTCAACGCGGACGCTCCCACGGCCCAGGTCGACCGCCCGCGCGTGATGGTGGGCGTGAACGTGATGGTCGCACCGACCGACGCCGAGGCTCGGCGCCTGTGGACGACCGTGCAGCAGATGATGGCCAGCGTGCGCACCGGTGCGCGCCTGCCGCTCCAGCCCGCGGTCGACCCCGAATCGCTGCCGCCCGAGGTGCAGCGGTTCAGCGACGCGATGCTGCGGGTGCGTGCGGTCGGTTCGGCGGATGTCGTGGTGGCGGAACTGCGCGCGCTCGCGGCCGCGACCGGGGCCGATGAGCTCATCACGGTGACGTACGCGCACGATCCGGCGGATCGGCTGCGCAGCATGCGCCTGCTTGCGGAGGCATGGTAGGCGTCAGCCCCAGGCCGATCAGCCGAAGGGGATGACTCCGACCAGCACGCCGACGACGAGCATCACGATCGACACGGCCGCCGCCCGCCACAGCACCTTCTTGTGATGATCGCCCAAGTCGACCTTGGCCAGGGTGACCAGCAGCAGGATGGCGGGCACCAGCGGCGACTGCAGATGGAACGGCTGCCCGATGATCGAAGCCCGGGCCATCTCGACGGGCTCGATGCCGAACTGCTGGGCGCTCTGCGCCAGCACCGGCAGCATGCCGTAGTAGAACGCGTCGTTACTGATGAAGAAGGTCATCGGAATGCTGAGCACGCCGGTGATGACCGCCAAGTACGGGCCGAGTGAGCTCGGGATGATCGAGACCAGCCAGTTCGACATCGCGTCGACCATGCCCGTGCCGTCGAGCACGCCGATCAGCACGGCTGCGGCCATGACCATCGAGACCACCGAGAGCACGCTGGACGCGTGGGCGACGAGCTGCTCGAACTGTGCGCTCGGCTTGGGAAAGTTCACGATGAGGGCCAGTGCGGTGCCCAGCATGAAGACGTAGTAGAGCGGCAGCACGTCGACGACGAGCAGCACCAGCACGGCCAGGGTCAGCACGGCGTTGAACCAGAAGAGCTTCGGGCGACGCTTCTCACGGTCGGGGTCGAGCATGCCGCTGACCAGGCTGTCCTGTGAGACGGTCGTGAGCACTTCGGTGTTCACCGAGCCTGAGAAGCCATTTGCCGTTGCCAGACGCCGCCGTTCGAGTACGCCGAGGTGCCAGGCGAACGCGAGCATCACCAGCAGCCCGACGCCGAGCGAGGGGAGCATCGGCACGAACACGTCTGTCGCGCTGACCTGCAGCGCCGCAGCGGCTCGCACTGTGGGCCCTCCCCACGGAATGATGTTCATCGTGCCGTTCGCCAGACCGGCGACACAGGTCAGCACCACAGGGCTCAGGCCCATCTTGAGATAGATCGGCAGCAGTGCAGAGGTGACGACGATGAATGTGGTCGACCCGTCGCCGTCGAGTGATACGACGGCCGCCAGCACGGCGGTGCCGACCACGATCTTCACCGGGTCAGTGCCGCACACCTTGGTGATACCGCGCACAAGCGGGTCGAAGAGGCCGACGTCGAGCATGGTGCCGAAGAACACGATGGCGAAAGTGAGCAGCGCCATGGTCGGTGCCAGACTTTTGACCGCCGGCGTGATCGCATCGCCGAGACCCCAGCCGATGCCGGTGAACAGAGCGAAGATCGTGGGCACCGCGATCAGTGCCACGGCGGGCGAGAGACGTTTTGTCATGATCAGCACCATGAAGGTGAGGATCATCCCGAAACCGAGAATGACGAGCATAATGACTCCTTTGTCAGCGCTGTCGAGAAAGCGGCACCCCGCCCTGCGGGGAAACAGAAGCGGCGTGCCGACGTCAGACTAGACAGGGCCGAGGGCTTCGGGCGCGGTTGTACGCATTGGACTGCGAAAGTCGCGAAAAACCTATTGTGTGCATTCTGTGCACGGCACTGTGTGGTCACCGAGATGTCATGATCGAGGTGTCGCTAGGCTGAATGCCTATCGACCGAGAAAAGGAGCTCATGACCCGCACGCCCCGCCGCCATTGGTCGTTCACCGGCCAGATCATCGTGCTGCAGCTGGTCATGATGCTCGGCGTCGCCCTTGTGCTCTCCGGCGCGTTCAGCTGGATCACCTGGCAGCAGCGTCTCGACCAGGCGCAGGCCGAGTCGACTGCGATCGCGCGGAGCGTCGCGAGCGACCCTCAGGTGCAGCGCGCCGTCGAACTCAGCCGCGACGACATCCATCATTCAGACGCCGAGGCGGCCGAAGCCGTCTCTGCGCGCACCGACGTGGCTCGCACCGCAGAGGCCGTGCGCGAGCGAACAGGAGCCCTCTTCGTCGTGGTGGCAGGCCGCGACGGCATTCGTCTCTCACACCCGAACCCGGACGAGATCGGGCGGCCGGTGAGCACCGACATGGGGCCCGTGCTGCAGGGAGAAGAAGTCCAGATCGAAGAGCGCGGAACGCTCGGCCAATCCGCACGTGCGAAGGTTCCTCTGCGCTCGCCGTCTGACGGCTCGGTGATCGGCGAGGTGAGCGTCGGGCTTTCTCGAGATCTGATCTGGTCGGGGCTCCCCGCCGCGCTCTGGCCGGTGGCGCTCGCCGCACTCGGCACGGTGCTGCTCGGTGTCGTCGCATCGATCTTGGTCTGGCGGCGACTGCGGCGGCTCACCCTGGGGGTCAGGCCCGAAGACTTCGTGAGCTTCGCGCAGAACCAGGAGGCAACGCTGGAGAGCGTTGACGAAGGAGTGATCGGAGTGGGTGATGACGGTGCCGTCACCACTGCGAACGACGTCGCGATTCGACTGATCGGCGACGGAACGCTGGTAGGACGCCGGTGGGCCGACCTCTCGCTGCCCGAGGATCTGCATCGCGCCGTGCGTCGAACGCTGGCCGATCGACGTGGATGCGCACTCGAAACCGTCGTCGCGAGTCGTGTCGTGCTCGCAGACGTGCGACCTGTGGGCCGCGGCGGTCACGATGTGGGCTGCGTGGTCATTCTGCGAGACAAGACCGACGTGCTGCAGATGACCGAACGACTGCAGGCAGTGGATGCGATGAGTCAGGCCCTGCGCGTGCAGCGTCACGAGTTCGCGAACCGTCTGCATGCGGTGCACGGTCTGCTCGAGGTCGGGCAGACCGACGAGGCGCGGCGGTATCTCGGCAGGCTGCTCGAACATGGGCCGCTGCGGTACCCGGTGCGGCATCTCGACCGTGTCAGCGATCCGTACCTGCAGGCGTTCCTCGGCGCCAAAGGCACGCAGGCCGCAGAGCACGGCGTGCTGCTGACCGTCGGCTCAGAGACGGCGGTGAACGGTCGGGTGCACGACGCCGAGACGATCGCCACTGTGCTCGGCAACCTGGTCGACAACGCGTTGCGGGCGGCGATCAATGCCGAGAGGAATGACGACGTCGCCGCACAGCCCTGGGTCGAGGTCGAGATCATGAACGACGGAGACGAATGCGTGTTGGTCGTCGCCGACTCCGGTGACGGCGTGCCTGCCGGCACCGATCCGTTCGTCACGACCACAGAACAGCTGTACACGCTCGATGCCGTACAGTCTGTCGAAACCCGAGCCGGTGAATTCAGTGAGGCGGCAGGCGGGCTGTCGGGCGGCATCCGCACACAGCGCGGAGGTCTGCTGGCCGGTGCACACGGCCGAGGCATCGGGCTGCCGCTCAGTCGTGAGATCGCCAGGCGAATGGGAGGCGACGTGTGGGTGGCCTCCGCGCGAACAGAGAACGGGGGCGCGGTGTTCTGCGCACGTCTGCCCAACACGGTCGAGGTCGAGACTCAGCAGTGTGCCACCGTGAACGATGCAGAGAACGAGGAATGATGACCGATCATCGGGTGCTCATCGTCGACGACGACTTTCGCGTGGCCGACCTGCATGCGCGATACGTCGACGCTGTGGAGGGATTCAGCGCTCTGGAACCGGTTCACTCGGGGCGTGCGGCGATCGAGGCGGTGCGTCATGAACAGCCCGATCTGCTGCTTCTCGACCTGTATCTTCCGGATGTCAGTGGGATCTCGCTGCTGCGCGAGATCGACGTCGACGCCTTTGTACTGAGCGCGGCGAACGACGCCGTGACCGTGCGGCAGGTGCTGCGCAGCGGTGCACTGGGCATGCTGATCAAACCGTTCGCGCGCACACTGCTCACAGCGCGGCTGGAGGCCTATCTGCGCTATCGCCGTGTGCTGCGCGAGGGCACTCAGATCGATCAGGAGGCGGTCGAGCGCGCCCAGCGCATTCTGCACAGCGGCGATGCCGCAGCTCCGCGGTCGCGTTCCGAGACGGAGCGCGCGGTCGTGACCGCGCTCGAAGAGGCACAGGATGTGGTGTCGGCTCAGCAGGTAGCGGATTCGATCGGAGTGTCGAGGTCGACGGCGCAGCGGTATCTGACCACGCTGGCGGGGGAGGGCATCGTACAGGTGCAGTTGCAGTACGGGCAGGCCGGACGCCCGGAGCATCGGTACCGACTCGTGCGGTGACACGCGGTGCGGCGGTGCGACGGTCAGCTGCGGCGCGTGACGAGTGCTGCGATGCCGACGCCGATGAGTGCGCCGAGACTGTTCATCACGACGTCGTCGAGTGTGGCGTAGCGGGCGGGGAGCAGCAGCAGCTGTCCCAGCTCGATCAGACACGAGCCCACCACGCAGATGGCCAGGGCCAGCCACCACCGGTGCCGCGCCATGAGCATCGCGAGCAGTAGGCCTGCGGGCACGAAGAGCAGCACGTTGGCCGATCGCTCGACGAATGAGTAGTCGAAGAATGCGGGGATGCCGTGCTGATTCAGCCACTTCAGAACGTGCGCGAGCTGCGGGCTGACGTCACTGTCGACCGGCGTGGGCCACAGCGCGATGAACGCGAGCCCGATGACGTAGCAGGCGAGCAGCATGGCGGCGATCCAACGGCGCCGGCGAACACGCTGCCGTGCTCGTTCGACCCCGTGCTGGTCTGGGCGTACGCGTGGCGTTCCCGAGTCGGCCCTCGGCCGCTGAGCTGGGGCCGGGCCAAGGTTCGGGTTCATCCGAACATCTTACGGCGACACGTTGTGAGGGCACAGAGCGAGTCGGCGCTGGGCGGGCCACCGTGCGCCCCGCGCCGGCGCTCACACCTCGATGCACAGACCGGGCTCGGCGACTGTGATCGGGCCGTCGAAATGCTCGGCCGCGCGTCGCCGTGCCTCGTCATGCATGTCATCGGTGCTGAAGTGATTCAGCACGAGATGACGCACACCGGTCTCAGCGGCAAGCCTGCCGGCCTGTGTGGCGGTCAGGTGCCCGTGGCCGCTGAGCACCGTGGGATCGCCGTCGAGATAGGTGCATTCGCAGACAAGCACGTCGCTGCCGGCAATGCCGCTTCTGAGACTTGGGCAGTCACTGGTGTCGCCGGTGAACGACACGACGCGGCCGTCGAGTTCGAAGCGCTGGCAGGCGGTCGGGACGGCGTGGTGGGCGGCCGCCGTCGCGAGCTTGAGCCCGCCCAGCCGGGGCGGCAGGGCCGGAGTCACTGCGTCAGGTGCGCTCCCGGTCGGCGTCTCGGCGAGCCGAAAGCTGCCCTCGATCGGGCTGTGCATCGTGGGCAGGGTCGGAATGCCGAAGAGCGCGTCGAAGTCCCGCACTCGATGCGTCTCGCCGGCCGGAAGATACAGGGGAATGCGAGGGAGCACCTCGGGAAACGTCCACCGGTAGGCGAGGGCCATCAGATCCAGGCAGTGATCCGCATGCAGATGGGTCAGCGTGATCGCAGCGATCTCAGAGAGCTCATGTCGGCGGCAGAACTCACCCATGACACCGGGGCCGGCGTCGACCAAGATGCAGGCGTCGCCTGCCAGAACCAGCGACCCCGAAGCGGGGCCGCACTTCGTCGGCGCGGTGGCGTTGGCGCCGAGAATCTCAATGCGCAGCGTCATCGTGCGGCCTCCTCGGCGAAGAGCATGGCCCCACCGGGTCGCAGTGACAGGCCGACGTGAGCCCCGACCTGAACCTGACGGCCGTCTTCGGGCGACATCGTGACAGGAAGCCGAGTGCCTGAGACGTCGACTGTCAGCAGGTGTCGCTCGCCGGTGTACTCAGAAGCGAGCACGAGACCGATGACGGATGCTGAGGGATGGTCGTGCAGCGCCGCCCGTTGCGAGGATGCGCTCGGCGAGACGAGCGACGGGCTCGCCTCGAGACTGTCGCGGCGTACCAGCATGCGTGCAGAGCCGGGTGCGGGAACCTCGTCGAACGCCACATTGGGAATGCTCCAGGTGCCGTCGAAGGCGTGCACCGCCGAATCGGTGACGGTCACGTCGAGCAGAGACGCATTGCAGAGAAAATCGGCGACGAATGCGTCTGCCGGGTGTGCCCAGATCTCTTGAGGCGAACCGACCTGCACCACGTGACCGTCGCGCATGACGGCCACGAGGTCGGCCATGGTCATGGCTTCCTGCTGATCGTGGGTGACGATAACCTGCACACTGTTGGTCACCGACTGAAGTATGCTGCGCAGCTGGCGTCGCATGCTCACCCGCAGCTGCGGGTCGAGCGCCGAGAGAGGCTCGTCGAGCAGCAGCGCATCGGGGCTTATTACCAGCGCACGTGCCAGAGCCACACGCTGTCGCTGCCCGCCAGAGAGTTCGTTGGTGCGACGACGGGCAAGGTCTTCGAGCTGTACGAACGAGAGCGCCTCCTGAACACGACGAGAGCGTTCGTCACGCGGCACGTGGCGCACGCGCAGCCCGTACTCGACGTTGCGCTGCACATTGAGGTGCGGGAAGAGCGCGTAGTTCTGCGGCACGAGGCCGATGTTTCGCCGCTCTGAAGCGAGCGAGGTGATGTTTCGCCCGGCGAGCGTGATCGTTCCAGAGTCAGGTGTGAGCAGTCCGCAGATCGTCTTGAGCAGCGTGCTCTTGCCGCAGCCTGATGGTCCCACGATCGCGAGGGTGCGACCGGCGGGCACGTCGAGGGTTATGTCAGAGAGCACAGTCTGACTGCCGTACGAGACGTGCAGGCTTTCGATGCGCAGACCGCGGTCGCGGCCCTCTGCGGTGCGCTTGGGATCAGACAAGAGTCAGGCCTTTCGTGTGATTGTGGCAGAAGAGCTCTGACGCCGGGTCAGCAGCACGACAACGAGCAGCACCGGCAGTAGGCAGAGCAGAAAAAGAATGGTCTCGGCTGAGGCCACCTCGAGGCGCTGCGTCGCATAGGCGTCGAACAGTGCGAACGGAGCGAAGGTCGAGGCCGGCGGGTTGACGAAGAAGCTGATGTTGAACTCGCCGAATGACAGGGCGAAAGCGGTGATGGCCGCCTGCCCCAGAGCGATTCGTATGGCTGGGAGGGTCACGGTGCGTGCGCGGGTGAGCGTTCGCGCCCCGAGTGTGCGAGCGACGATCTCGGCCTCTTGCACTGCAGGATCTCGCAGCGCTGGAATCAGCGTCGCGAGGGTGAACGGGAGTGTGAAGACCAAGTGCCCGCATGCCAACAGCAGACCACTGGCACGCAGCTTGGGGTACAACGTGACGAGAGCGATGCCCAAAGCGATGCCTGGCACAGCAAGCGGAAGGTTCACCACCTGGCCGACGAGCTTCGACAGCCTGGAGCCGCTGCGCGCGATCCAACCGCTCAGGCCGTAGCCGAACACGAGGTTGGCGACCGCGATGACCGCCGCCAGAGCGAGGCTGCGGGTGAGCATGGGGCCGAGCTGTGACACGGCTTGGGCAAGCCATTCGAAGGTGATGCCTGCGCCCCATGGACCTTGGGCGAAGTTCACGCTGGTGGCCGCGACGAAGCAGGCGCCGATGGGAATGAGGGTGAAGGCGAGTGCCACCCAGACGGCCAGACGGTCACTCCAGGAAGTACGATTCAACGGGAATGCTCCAATCGTGAGGTGAGCAGTCGAGAGACGATGAGAATGCCAGTCGCAGTCAGGGCGAGAACGATGGCGAGAGCCGAGGCCTGTGCAATCGCGTAGTGATTCGTCAGCGCGTCAGACACCGACAGCGGCAGCAGACGCATGCTGCCCTCCGAAAGCGTGGCGATGGTGCCGTATCCCCCCAGCGCGACGGCGGCGACGGTTCCGAATACGCTGACCATGGCCGGCAGCAGAGTGGGAAGCGTGACGGTGAACCACGACTGGGCAGCCGAGGCGCCAAGCACCCGTGACGTGTCGATCGCGTCGCTGTCGAGACCTTCTACTGCCGCCCTCAGCGGTGACACGGCACGTGGCAGTGAGAATGAGATGTAGGCGATCAGAATGCCGAGCGGCATGTAGGCCACGCCGTTCAGCGCCGGAATCATGGCACCGAGGATGCCGGTGCGGCCGATCAAGATGATCGCGAAGAAGCCCATGATCGTTCCGGGCAGTGACATGGGCAGCGTCAGAATCGCTTCGCTCAGTGACGTCGGGCGCCCCGTGCGTGCCCGTCGGCTCAGGGCGATGCAGATCGGAACGGCGGCGATGGTCGTGATGGCGGCTGCGCCGCCGGCGATCAGCAGCGAGTTGCAGAGCTCTGAGAGCAGCGGGCCATTCGTGAACGCCTGCGCGAGGTACGACAGCGTCGGCCCGGCGCTCTCGCCGGTGCCGAGTCTTCCGAGCCCCAGCGACGACATCAGCAGAAAGGCAAGGGGAACGATGCCGAAGAAGACCAGCAGAATCGTCCCGGGCAGGGCCGCCAGAAGCCAGCCGGCTGTCGACTGACTTCGGGCGGCCCGTGGGGAGTGCTGAATGCCCATGTCAGCGGTTGGCGACCTGAGCCGTGTAGTGGTCGATGAACGACTTCTGCTCACTGCCCATCTTGATGAAGTCGACGGTCTTGGCGCGCTCGTAGTCAGCGTCGGGCAGCACCTTCGACTTGACGTCATCGGGCATGGAGCCGAGGGCCGGGCGCATGTAGCCCTTGGCGAAGAGCGACTGCCCCTGCTCAGAGAAGTAGAAGTCGAGCAGCCGCTTGCCGTTGTTCGGGTGCGGGGCGTCTTTGACCAGGCCGACGACATACGGCATCTGCAGACTGCCCTCCTGTGGAATCACCACGTCGACGTTGCTGCCCTTGTCTTTGAGGTTGTAGCCGTTGAAGTCGGTGTCGATGAGAATGGGGATCTCTCCCTGAGAGACCTTGGCCGTTGCGGTCTGAGCGGGAGTGACCGCGCCGTTGTCTTTGAGCTTGCCGAGGTAGTCGAGGCCGGGCTGCCAATTGTCGAGGTCACCGCCCATGGCGAGGTTCGCCGCGGTAGCGACCGAATAGCCGACCGCTGCCTGCGACGGATCCAAATAGCCGACTTTGCCGTGGTATTCGCTCTTGAGTAGATCGGCCCATGAGGTCGGCGTCGGCAGGTCGTCCAATGCATCTTTGTTCACGATGAACGCGACGGTGCCGGTGTGCACGGTGTGCCACAGGCCCTCGGAAGATTTGAGGTCTGCCGCCTCGTCATCGGTGCCCTTCGGCGTGTAGGGCTGCAGCAGGCCGGCATCGGTCAGTTGCTGTGCGAACGCGATGCCCACATAGGCGACGTCTGCCACCGGTGCGTCGCGTTCCGACTGCATGGCAGCGAGTGCCTGGCCCGAGTTCTTGGGGTCGTTGGGCGCCTGGATGCCGGTTTCCTGTGTGAACGACGAGAGCACCTCGCCGTAGTTGCCCCATTCCTTCGGGCTGTTGTACGTGATGACGCTGTCGCCATCCTGCTCGCCGTCTGCTGATGAACTCGATGATCCCGAGCAGCCGGCCAGGCCAACCAGCAGCGCGGCCGTCATACCGACGACGGCGATTCCTTGATACTTACGCAATTCTGACTCCTCTGGATGCTGTATTCCGCTCTCGCAGCGACTGTTGTCGGCGTCGCGAGCTTCGACTGCTTAAAGGTTTCAGCGTTTGGTGAACACGGGTCTGAATCAGCCTTTCGAGAAGTGGAAAGCGAGGTGAACAGGCCGTGAACTCGGTGCGGTCTCAGCGCACCGAGCCACGCGAGACGAGCCGCACCGGCAGCACGATGTGCTCTTGAGAGCCGGGCGACAGTGCCAGACGAACCGCGTCTCGCCCCAGCTGGTCTCTGTCGAATGCGATCGTGGTCAGCCCCGGCGCCAGAAGATCAGAAGAAGGCAGATTGTCGTGGCCGACGACGCTCAGGTCGTGCCCGAGTTCCAGCCCCGCCCCGCGAGCGGCATGATAGACGCCTGCTGCCAGGTGGTCGCTGTTTAGGAGGAACGCCGGCGCCTCGCAGCGGTCACGATTGGCAAGGTCTGTTGCGACGGCCCTCTGTACCGCTTCTACCGTCAGTTTCGTGCGCAGAGTGCGCGGCGTAACGTCGAGGCGGGCACACTGCTCGACGAAGGCGATCTCCCGCGTCAGATCGGCTGCGAGATGCCGTGGCGCAGCCACGAAGGTGATCCTTCGGTGCCCCCGCGCAGCGAGGTGCTCGACCGCGAGTCGAACGGCTTCCTGATGATCCGGGTTGATCGTCGACACGGATGTCGTCCGCGGCATCGACATGTTCAGCGCGACAAGCGGAATGTGAGCATGCTGACGCTGCCAGGCGGCGAGCTCGTCACCTGTGCCGACGGGCGCGATCACGATCGCACGCACGCCGTCGTCGACCAGCGAGTCGAGCAGACGCTGCTGATCGTCGAGGTCGTATCGTGAGTTGCGAATCGTCAGGGCGAGGCCCTGCACGCGGGCCTCGTCTTCCATCGCGCTCAGCACGTCGGCGAAGAGCGGGTTGCGGAGGTTGCGAATGATCACGCCGATTGTTGAATAGCGGCCGGTTCGCAGGGCACGAGCCAGTCGATTCGCCCGGTAGCCGAGCTGGTCGGCGATCTGCAGAATTCGAGCCTCAGTCGTTGCAGAGACGCGCCCGGTGCCGTTGAGCGCATAGCTGACCAACGCCACAGAGACCCCGGCGGCTGCGGCGACGTCTCGAAGCGTAGCCGGGCTTGCTCGTCTGTCTGCCGGGGGAGGGGGAACGGGCCGATCGGCGTCAGGTGCTTCGTCAGTCGGCTGAGACATGGGCACCTTCGAAAGCCAGTGAAAAGAGATGATCAAGAGTGCGAGACGGCGCTGCACGTGACCGCTCGATTCAGTCTAGGCGCTCGTCGAGGTGCCCTGAAGCGGTGAGCCCGCAGACAAGCGTGCAGACGAGCCTGAGGCGGGTCAGGTGTCGCGGACTTGGGGCGGATGACAGCGGGGTACTTTCTTTGACAGGTCTTTCTCAGTAACTGAAAAGACCGCGCACCGGCAAGCGCCAAGCAGCACTCAGCTTCGCGGTCTGTACTGACAGTACGAACGAGGAGGCACTTCATGTACGACGATGACGACACCCAAGCGGTGCCCCGCCAGCAGCAGGTGCACGGCGGGCAGAACGACCAGAGCACACACAGCCAGAACCCGAAGACCGATGACCGGGACGTGCCGAACTGGGCGTTTACGACAGACACTGCATATGCCGCGCAGCAGCAGCAGCAGCCCGCCAGCCCGGCCGCGTCGCCGCGCAGCGGCTCCGCCGTCTGGCGCAAAGCCCTCGCACTCGGCGGTGCAATGGCCATCGGCGCGGGGCTGACGCTCGGCATCACTGCCCTCTCCGGCGGTCTCCACTCCGGCCAGACCGGCTCTGGAAGCAGCCAGGCTCTGCCTGCGTTCGGCAACGGCTTCGGCGTCAACGGCTCAGGCGGCAGCGGCTCGGGCGTCAACGGCTCAGGCCAGTCCTACGGGCTCGGCGGCGATACGATCGACGACTCGGGGCGGTCAGGCACCTCAAACGCGGGCGCGACCGCTGCATCCGCCGATCAGCAGCGTGGCGCCGTGATCATCGAGACGGTGCTCGACTACGGCAGCGGCGAAGCGGCCGGCAGTGGATTCGTGCTCACGAGCGACGGTCTCATCGCGACGAACCACCACGTCGTCGAGGGCGCGACGCAGATCAAGGTGACGGTCGCGTCGACGGGCGCGAGCTACAGCGCGAAGGTGCTCGGCAGCGACTCGACGAAGGATGTCGCACTGCTGCAGCTGCAGGATGCATCCGGCCTCGAGGTCGCGCCTGTCGACGACGACGGGGTGAACGCCGGTGACACGCTCACAGCGATCGGCAATGCGCAGGGCCGTGGATCATTGGTGGCGGCCGCGGGGCGAGTCACCGCGACGAACAAATCAATCACGACGCAGGGCGCAGCGGCGCGCTCGGGGAGTGGCTCGGGCGCCGAAACGGGTGCCGGCACGACCGGCGAGAGCCTGAGCGGGCTCATCGAGTTCGGTGCCGACGTTGTGTCGGGCGACTCGGGCGGGCCGGTGCTCGACGCCGAGGGCGAGGTCGCCGCGATGACGGTGGCTGCGAGCACCGGCGGAACGGTGGTCGGGTATGCGATTCCGATTCAGACTGTGACGAGTGTGGTGCAGCAGATCGAGAACAAGGATGCGTCAGGCAGCGTGCGCATCGGCGGCGCCCCGTTCTTGGGCGTCTCGATGCAGAGCTCGAACAGCTCGACAGGTTCGTCGTCGAATCGCGGCTCTCGCAGCGGCTCGTCTGCTCAGACCAGTGGTGCGTCTGTCGCCGGAGTCGTCGACGACACTCCGGCCGCAGAAGCCAGCATCAGCGCCGGCTCCACGATCACCGCCATCGACGGGCAGACGGTGAGCAGCGCCGACGGCCTGAGCGCGATCATCGCGAAGTATGCGGTCGGCGATCAGGTCTCTGTCGCCTGGGTCGATGCACAGGGCACCACGCACACTCAGACCGTGACGCTGGCAGAAGGCCCCGTTCAGTAGTCTGGGCCGACCGACATGGGACGTGCGCAGAGCACGGCCCCAGGGTCACTGCAGCATCTCGACCGCGAGTCTTCGAGCACTGCGCAGTCGTTCGAGCACTGTGGCCTCACTGACCGGCAGATCCTGCGTCAGCGGCTCGGGGCCGGCCACGAGCGCGATCTTGATCACTGCGGTCACGACAGCGAACAGCAGGTGGGCTCGCTGCTGCACCGTGGCATCCGTCGTCGCGGCGCCCAGCTCGTACGCGACCCGCTCGGCGATCGCGTCGTTCAGGCGGCTCTGCAGCCGTTCGATGCGGCTCGCCATCTCAGTCAGCAGATGGGGGTGCTGATGCAGGATCCGATGGCGCTGGGCCTGCAGCGACGACCGCCGCAGCGGGCTGTTCTCGGCTGACGCGATCAGCCTCAGCAGCGCATCGATGATGTCGTCGTCCGTATGAGCGATGAACTCCTGCAGCGCGTCTGCATCGATGCTCGCCGGAATGTAGCCGAGAATCGCAGCATCCTTGGTGCCGAAGTAGTTGTAGAACGTGCGCGGCGAGATCTCGGCGTGATCGCAGATCATCTCGACCGAGACCTCGTCGTACCCCAAGCGGTCGACGAGGTCGACCGTCACCTGCTCGACGTGCTCACGTGTCTGGCGAAGCTTGCGCTGACGCAGTCCTTCATGAGCGCATGAGGCTGATGCCTCCTCGGGCTGATCAGCCATCGTCACGAACCTGCGTGTGATCGTGCGTCGGTGCAGCGGATGCTGCGTGCGCCCCGTGCTGACGAGGCTCGCCTGGCCGGCGCGTGGCCTCGACGTCGGCAGGTGCGACGCCAGACCCGTCGACGGCCGTCTTGCCCGACTGGTCGACCGAGGTGGCGAGCGGATGCTCCTGCACGAAGAGCAGCAGCACGAAGGCGATCAGCAGCAGCGGCATCAGCCACATGAAGATCGGGGTGAGCGCGTCGTTGTACGAGTTCACGATGACATCGCGAATCGGTGCGGGCAGATCTCTGACCACAGCCGGAGTGAGCGAGTCGATGCCGGTTGTCGCGCCACCTGCTGCGCCGGTCTGCGGCATGCGCTCAGTCAGCAGACGAGTCAGGCTCGAAGTGAACACACTGCCCACGATGGCCGACCCGAGCGTGGCGCCGATCTCGCGAAAGAAGTTGTTCGCACCGGTCGCGGTGCCGACCTGCGTGATGGGGAACTCGTTCTGCACGACCAGCACCAGAATCTGCATGCCCAAACCGATGCCGGCGCCCAGCAGAAAGATGTACGAGCACAGCACCCACAGCGAAGTGTCGGCGTGCAGCGTCGACAGCAGCACCAGCGAGGCTGCGACGAGCAGCATGCTGGCCAACGGCATCCACTTGTAGTGCGAGGTGCGGCTGGCGAGCTGGCCGGAGGCGATGGCTGTGAGCATCAGCCCGATCACCATGGGCACCATGAGCAGGCCTGACTCGGTCGCGCCGGTGTCGTGCACGATCTGCAGATAGGTCGGCATGTAGCCGAGCGTGCCGAACATCGCGATGCCGACGGCGAGGCCGGCTGCGGTGGTCAGGTTGAAGTTGCGGTTGCGGAACAGCGCGAGCGGCAGCAGCGGGTCGGCTGCTTTGGCCTCAGCCCACAGAAACAGTCCGGCGAAGACGACTGTGGCGACGATCAGTCCGATGATCTGGGGAGAGTCCCACTCATAGGTGTTGCCTCCCCATGAGGTGAACAGCACCAGGCACGATACCCAGACTGCGAGCAGAACGGTGCCGAGCACGTCGAGACGCACTTTGCTGGTCGTGCGTTTCGGCAGGTGCAGCAGTGCGGCGAGGGCGACGATGGCGATGACGGCAAGCGGAATGTTCATCCAGAAGGCCCAGCGCCAGCCGATGGAATCGGTGAACCAGCCGCCGAGCAGCGGGCCGGCGACCGATGAGAGGCCGAACACGGCACCCATCGGGCCCATGTACTTGCCGCGATCCTTCGGCGGCACGATATCGGCGATGATCGCCTGCGAGAGAATCATCAGGCCGCCGCCGCCGAGACCCTGAATGCCTCGGGCGATGATCAGCCAGGTCATGTCCTGTGCCAGGCCGCCGACGATCGAGCCGATCAGAAAAGCGGCCACCGCGCCGATCGTGATCGCTTTGCGGCCGTAGAGGTCGCCGAGTTTGCCGTAGACCGGCATCATCACAGTCGCACAGAGGATGTAGGCGGTTGCGACCCAGAGCATGTGCTCGACGCCGTTGAGCTCGCCGACGATCGTCGGCAGTGCGGTCGAGAAGATCATCTGGTCGAGCGAGCTCAGCAGCATCACGACGATCAGCGCGACGAAGATCAGATTGATCTGTCGTTTCGGGAGCACGCCAGAGGTGTGCTCTTGGGTGAGTTCGGGCATAGCGGAGCCTTCTTCGTTGGGGGTGAGTGTTGTGCCGACGGCCGGCGTGATCACGGCAGCGTCGCGCGCATCAATGCAGTAACTGTAAACTTGCAGACTCTGCAAAGTCAACACAGATGGTACTCGGCGTGTCGGTGGCATGCCGGTCCAGGCTCTGCGCATGTGCACATCTGCAGTGCAGAACGCTGCGGTCCACACCCCATGAACAGATAAGGTGAAAGCTATGTCTGCAGACGAACAGGGGACCGACACCGGCCGTGAGCTGACTCGACGCGAACGGCGAGAGCAGCAGGAACAGCAGCTGCCTCCAGAACACCAGGGGCAGTCTCGAGACCGACAGGATGTGTCGCTGGAGTCGAGTGATGATCTCGCTGGCCGAGGGGCGCCCGGCGGTGCCGGAGCGCGTGGCGGCTCTGGCGTCGGCGGCTCTGGAACCGTCGGCGGCAGCCGACGCCGACGGATGCGGTGGCCCTGGATCGTCGCGATCGTCGTCGTCGTTCTCGCCGTTCTTGCTGTGCTTGCACTTCTGATCGGCAGACAGGCCATCGACGCGCGCAACCATCTGCAGAGCGCCAAAGCCTCGTTGTCGAGTGTTGCCGGCAAATACCAGTCGGGCGATCGTGAGGGCGCACACACGGCCTACCTGGCTGCTCAGCGCGACGCTGCTGCGGCAGCCGCCGCGACCGACGGTGGGCTGTGGTCGACGGTTCAGACGCTGCCGTGGATCGGCGGCAACCTCAGCGCCGTGCGCGTCGTCGCCGACCAGACATCCGGTCTGCTCGGTGACGCCCAGCCACTGGCCGAGCACATTCTGTCGCTCGATCCAGATCAGCTTGTGCACGACGGAGCTCTCGACATCGACACCGTCAGCGTCATCGTCGACGAACTGCCGCAGCTCGATCAGCGTCTGACCGATGCGCGAGAGTCTCTTGACACGATCGACACCGATGGCCTGATGGAGCCGGTGGCCGATGGCGTCACACAGCTGAAGCAGCAGGTCGACGGCCTGCAGCCCGGGGTGCAGCAGGCTGCCGACCTCGGCCAGCACCTGCCCGGACTGCTTGGTGCAGATGGACCCAAGAACTACCTGCTGCTCTTTCAGAACAACGCTGAGGTGCGCAGCCTGGGCGGAAACCCTGCTTCGCTGATGCTGCTGCGAGTCGACCAAGGCCGACTCGCCATCGCCGATCAGAAGGCCAGCGGAGACTTCCACAACGCGAGACAGGAGCCGATCGCCGAGCTGCCCGAAGGTGCGTACAGCGTGTTCATCCCGAACGTCTCGCGGTTTGAGATGGACATGACGGGTTTCCCCGACCTTCCGAGTGTGGCGAAGATGGCTCAGGGATGGTGGCGCGATGCAGGCGGTCGTGACCAGATCGACGGGGTGCTGACGTTCGACCCGGTCGGACTGAGCTATCTGCTGCGCGCGACCGGCCCGGTCTCGCTGCCGACCGGCGAGCAGCTGACGAGTGACAACGTGGTGCAGAAGGTGCTCAGCGACGTCTACGCCAAGTACCCGAACCCGCGAATGCAAGACGCCTACTTCGCCGGGGCTGCTGCCAGCGTCTTCGACGCCCTGACTCGCCAGAAGGTCGATGCCAAGGCATTGGTCAGCGCACTGGGACAGTCTGTCAGCGAACGGCGGCTGCTCTTCTGGAGTGCAGACGAGGGCATCCAGAAGGCACTGAGTGACAACTCGGGTCTGCAGGGGATCATCCCCGCAGACGGCAGTGGCCCCGACGGTGCGACCACGATGGGCGTGTACCTCTGGGATGTCACCAATGGCGGGTCGAAGATCGACTACCACGTGACCAACGCGAACGTGGCCAAACGCACCGTCTGCTCGGCGGATAACTCCACGACCTACTCGGTGGACGTCACCCTGACCTCGACCATCTCGCCGGCAGAGGCGCAGAAACTGCCCGACTATGTGCTCTCGCCAGCAAACCGCGCAGCTGGGCGCTTCGGCACCGACGTCTATGTGTTCGGGCCGCAGAACAGCAGGTTCCAAGGCATGGATGTCATCGACGGCGGCATCGAGCAAGGGGTGCAGGCCCAAGGTGAGACGCTGGGGAGGCCAGCGGTGCGGGTCGGGACGCAGATGGCATTCGGCACAAGCACGACCGTGCGACTGACCTTCGTCGCCGAAGGAACACAGGACGTTGCGCCGCTTCGGCTTCTCGACACTCCGCAGGTGCACCCGACGCAGAATTCGACCGAGGTCGCAGCGCGCTGTGAGTAGAGCTCCCCTGTGCGACTAAGTGATTCGCCCATGCGAGTGAATCGAGTGACGATTACCGGTGAACGCCGAGCGAGCTCTAAACTGTTTTAGTCCGTCAGATTTTGGGGAGATTCGTGACACTGCAACAATACTGGGGTATCGTTCGCCGCCATTGGAAGATGATCGTCGGTCTCTTCGCGTTAGGGCTGGTGCTCGGCATCGCGCTCAGTCTGGTCATGCCCAAGAAGTACGAGGCGACCGCCAGCGGGTTCATCTCTGTGCCGACGTCTCAGGAGTCTGCGAATTTCAATGCGGATGCCTATGCCAAGTCGCGTGCGAAATCGTACGTCGAGCTCGGACAGAGCCAGACGGTCGCCGACAAAGTCTCATCGAGGATCGGGGGTGACGCTGACGGGCTGCTCAAGGCAGTCAAGATCACGGCGCCGACCAACACCGTCACCGTCCAAGTCACAGCCACTGCATCCTCACCGCAGCGCTCGGCCGATGTCGCCAACGCCTGGATCGCTGCGCTGCAAGAAGAGATCACCAAGGTCGAAGGAGCATGGAAGCAGACCGGCGAGACGGCCAACACCGACGCGGTCTCCACGCTGGTCAACTACGATGAGGCGACTGCGCCATCGGCTCCGAGCTCGCCGAAGCTCGCGCTCAACACCGCGCTCGGTGCTCTGATCGGACTGATCGTCGGCATCGCCCTCGCCATCGCTCTCGAAGTCTTCGATCGTCGCATTCGCAACGTCGAGATCTACAATCGCGAGTTCACGGCCCCGATTCTCGGCAAGCTTCCCGAGACCTCATGGTTCTCGAAGAACAAGAAGCGCCTGCTGCCTGACGAGACCAGCATCGGTCGCACGAAAGGCGACGCAACGACCGGCTTTCGTGAGGCGCTTCGCGAACTGCGCACGAACATTCAGTACGTCGACGTCGACAATCCGCTGCGCAGCTTGGTGGTCACTTCGTCTCTGCCTGAAGAAGGCAAGTCGACGCTGTCTGCCAACCTTGCGGTCGCTCTCGCCCAGGCCGGCGAGACCGTCGTGCTGATCGATGGCGACCTGCGCCGCCCGACTGTGGCAGGCACCTTCGGACTGCCTGGCAACGCCGGGCTGACCGACGTGCTCGCGGGAAAAGCCGAGATCGGAGACGTGCTGCATCGCTGGCGCAGCGACTCGGACCTCTATGTGCTCCCGGCTGGTCATGTGCCGCCGAACCCGAGCGAGCTGCTCGGCAGCTCGGCGATGACCGACTTGGTCAGCGAGCTCAGCGGCTATGCGATCGTCGTCATCGACGCCCCTCCGGTGCTGCCGGTCGCCGATGCCGTGGTGCTGAGCCGCAAAGTCGACGGCGTTATCGTCTCGGTCGCCGCCGGCAAGACGACGATCGACCAGCTGCGCACAACGCTGGAGCATCTCACCCAGGTGAAGTCGCGTGTGTTCGGCGTCGTCTTGAGTCGAGTGCCCACCAAAGGCCTTGATTCCGAAGGCTACGGATACTATTCGCACAAGTACTACACGCAGAAAGAGTCTGTGCACGTAGGCGATCGACGCGCTTCGCTGCCGAGCCGCCTTGCCGAGGGACATGGCAGTGGCGTTCGACAGCGCGCGACCGATCCCGTTCCGCCACGCTCTGCTGCGGCCAACAGGCACGAACATGCTGACGCCACGGCCACGCGAGCCTTCCCGATCGTCGAGCAGCCGGCTGCAGAACACACGGTCACGAGTCGACGGGGTGAGACTCAGCCGACGAATGCGACGGCTGACAACGACCTCAGCTTCGATGAGCTGCTCGGGCTCAACGACGACCGGCGCTGAGGCATGTCGGCCGAAGACGCAACGCCGGAGCGCCCGCGGCGCTCGTTTCTGGCAAGTGGAAATCCGTTCGTGAAGCGTGCCGATACGACTCGAGGACAGGCAACGGGTCTCTTTGGCATGTTGACCGTCTGCACAGGCAATATCTGTCGATCGCCGCTGGCCGAGCTGATGCTCGCCGACCGTCTGCGCGGTCTGCCTGTCGAACTCGGCAGCGCAGGCACCTATGGCATGGTGGGCGAGGGAGTGGAACCCACCGTCGCCGAGATCGCGAGCCGGCGATTTGGGCTCGACCCGACCTCCCATCGGGCGCGCAGACTCAGCGAACGGCAGCTGCGTGACGCCGACCTGATCCTCGTGCTCACGGAACGCCACCTCACGCGTGCTCTTGACTTGGTGCCAGCGGCGGTGGGCAGGACTTTCACGCTCACGGAGTACGCTCGTATCTCACGTGCTCTCGATGCCGCAGACGCAGACCCGCGGTCTCTGTCACAACACGTAGAACTCGCCGGTCGCCTGCGTGGTGCTGTGCGTTCACAGGCCGCTCAAGAGTCGAGGGGTTCCGCCTGGCTCGATGTGGCCGACCCGATGGGGAAGTCGCGGGAGGTGCACGAGGTCGTCGCTGACGAGATCGACGCCGCCACCAGGGCCATCGCGACTAGTCTGCGAGCTGCAACGCAGGCACCGTGAGTCGAGGGCGGCAGCTTCGACGTGAGTCCAACCTGGTCAGAGACGTCCCTGCGCGCTCGGATTTTCGAGAGGGGTCAGCAGTCGGTCGACGCACGGCGCGCTGCTGTCCCGGATGCGCAGCGTCGGCGTGACCAGAGTCCGAACGGGTGGAGCCTGATCCAGCGCGGAGTCGATACGACGTGTCGCCTCGGCGACCGCCAGTGTCGCGATCTGCGCGACATCTTGGTGCAGTGTGGTCATGACGAGGCCGGACTGCCACGCGAACCCGCTGTCGTCGAAGCCGATGACTGAGACTTCGTCAGGTACCTGCACTCCACGAATCTTGAAGCCGAAGATGAGACCGGCGGCGCACTCGTCATTGTGGGCGATGACTGCGGTCGGCAGGCGGGGCTCACAGGACAGCATTGATGCTGCCTGAACTCCTGACTGAAAGGTCTCTCCGCCGATGACGACTCGTGCCTGATCGGCGAGCCCCATCCCTGCCATTGCGCTCTGGTAGCCGATGACACGGTCGGCGGTTCCGAGCGCCTCCGGCGCATCGACGAAGACGATGCGGGTGTGGCCGGCTGAGCGCAGATAGCACACAGCCTGACCGACGCCCGAATACCCGTTGACGCGGATGCTGCTCACCTCACGGTGGTCAGTGCCGCTGCCGAGAAGAACGACGGGAACCTGCCCGATGGCGACGTCGATGTCATCGATCTGCGGCCGGCTGCTGACGAGGATGACCGCCTGACACCGGCTGTCGAGCAGATGCTCTGTCGCGGCTCGCGGGGGGTGATCTTGGGTGACGGCGCTGAGCAGCAGCTCATAGCCCTGGGCCAGCGCGACTCGGTAGAGATCTTCGACGACCTGCGCGTGCAGAGCCTGGCGCAGCGAGAAAACGACGCCGATTCGTCGAGTCCGGTTGCGAGCGAGCATGCTGGCGGCTTTGTCTGGGCGGTATCCCAGACTCTGTGCGACCTCTCGAACGTGTGCGCGCGTGCGATCCGCCGGGCCAGGAGCCCCTGTGAGGCACATCGACGCCAGGCCCACCGAAACGCCAGCCACTCGAGCGACCTCGGTCAGTGTGGGGCGTGGGGAGCTGTGATCACCTTGAGCGGACATGTGCACCTCCCTTCGTCGGCGTTCCTTTCTCCCCGTTCAGCGCGCGGAGCCGGACGAATATCATTTGCATATTCTACTGCCCAGTGAAGTACCGTGTTAAAACGTTTCAAGTGACGATGAAGTCAACGACCCGAGACCTCGATGTCACTGAACCCTGAACGGACGAAATGAATTGAGGGATGCTCTGTGAAAACGGTCGAAGAACAATACGACGTCGTGGTCTGCGGGGGAGGTCTCGCTGGGATCAGCGCAGCCGTCAGCGCAGCGAGACATGGTGCTGCTGTGGTGCTGGTGCACGATCGGCCCGTGCTCGGTGGCAACTCGTCGTCAGAGGTGCGCGTCACCCCTCACGGGGCAGCAGCCTTCCACGCGTATGCACGTGAGACGGGGATCATCGCAGAAACCCTCATCGAAGAGCGCGTGCGCAACCACGTGAAAATCACTGAGAACGGCTGGACGAACAGTGTGTGGGACCTCACCCTCTACGACTTCGTGATGCAGACGCCCGGGCTGACCCTGCACCTCAACACGCCGCTGGAAGATGCCGAAGTCGTCGACGGCAGCCTCGTCTCGATCACCGCGCGCACGGTCAACGCAGAACTCGTGCACCGCATCCGGGCGAAAACCTTCATCGACTGCACCGGTGACGGTACCTTGGGGGCGCTCGCAGGTGTGGAGTGGAGGCACGGCATAGAAGCGTCGTCTGAGCATGGCGAGCCGAGCGCGCCTGCCGAGGCGAGCACCGACACGATGGGCAGCTCGCTGCACTTCAAGACCGTCGACACCGGGCATCCCGTCGACTTCGTCCCACCGCCGTGGGCGGTGAAGTATCGTGATGATTCCTTCTTCCGCACGGGTGGAAGAATAGCGAAGACGCTGTCGAGCGGGTATTGGTGGATCGAGATCGGGCCGCCGTGGAACACCCTCGACGACAACGAGCAGATCAGACATGAGCTGACCAGGCAGGTGCTGGGCATCTGGGACTGGTACAAGAACCACGACCCGGAGTGGTCACCGAAGGCCAGGAACATCGCGCTCGACTGGATCGGCCAAGTGCCCGGCAAACGTGAGAGTCGGCGACTGATCGGGCAGCGGCTGCTGACCGAGCACGATCTGCTCGAAGCCCCGAGCTATGACGACGAAGTCGCATACGGGGGCTGGTACATCGATCTGCACTCCATCGGCGGGCTGTATCGCGAAGAGGCCGAGCCGCTCACCAGCGCGCGACATGCCGATCATTCGAGCTCGTATCAGGAGTCACGTTATGTGGGGCCCTTCGGAGTGCCGCTCGGGGCTCTGGTGAGCAAAGACGTCGACAACCTCATGTACGCGGGGCGCAACATCAGCGCGACCCACGCGGCGCTCGGATCGCTTCGAGTCCAAGGTACGACCGCGGTGATGGGACAGGCAGTCGGGCTGGTCGCAGCCGTCAATGCGCAGGGGAGCGCGACTCTGGGCGAGACGGTGCAGGAACAGATTGGAACGGTGCAGCAGTCGCTGCTTCGCGACGGATGCTTTCTGCCGCATGTGGCCGTCAACGACCCTGACGAGCTCGCTGCGAAAGCGCAGGTCACGGCCAGCTCCACGCTGGAGAGCGAGGGCGTGGCCCCTGAGTCGGAGTTCGAGCTCGGCGGCCTCGACTACTGGCGCGACTATCCGATCTTCCCCGAAGACGGCCGGCTCGAACGACGTCTGGCGCAGTGGATCGCGGTCGGGGGAGACCGGGGTGTCGACGAGATCAGCGTGTGTCTGACGAACGTCACAGACCACGAGGTCGAGGTCGGTGCTCACCTGTTCAGCGTGCCAGACATCTGGACCTATGCCGCGACTCCGTCGGACGCTCTGCGCGACGGCGTGCTGCGGGTGCCCGCCGGTGAACGTGTCTGGGTGCCCTGGCACGTCGACGTGACGGCCGCCGACCTCGCTGGAACCGGCTACCTGCGGCTCGATCTGGACGCTGCCACCGGCGTCGAATGGCACGTCTCGCATGCGGTGCTGCCCGGTCAGGTCGCCGGATACGAAGTCGCGCCCGGCAGACACCGTCGCTTCGGCGGCGGGGCGACTCTGAGTCACCACGTCAGCCCTGCGCAGGATGCATACCCCGCCTCGCACGTGCAGAACGGCGTGACACGACCGTATCGAGCGACGAATCAATGGCGGTCGCTGCCCCGTGGCCAGGCGGAGTGGCTGCAAATGGAATGGCCGGACGACCAGACGATCAGTCAGATCCAGCTGACCTTTCCCGGTCACCTGCTGCGCGAGTACCACGCCTGCCCGCCCGGGTATCGAGACCCACAGTGCGCACGTGACTATCGCATCCTCGTGCAGGGAAAAGACGGATGGCAGACGGTCGCCGAGCGCGCCGACAACTATCAGACCAGAGTCGTGCACGACTTCGCCCCCGTGCGCACACGGCGAGTTCGTATCGAGATCGATGCGACGAACGGTGACGCATCGGCCGGTCTCTTCGAAGTGCGCTGTTACGAGCACCCCACGTGCACGACGGCCGGGGTGCGTCGAGGAGGTGACGAGTATGACACTGGAGACTGATCTGCACGGGGTCGGAGCACCCCGCCTGCCTGAAGGGCGTCCGAGACGCAATTCGACGCGTCTGTTCGCAGTCATTCTGATCGCGCCAGCCTTGGTGCTGTTCGTCGCCGTGATCGGCTACCCGATGGTGCGGTCACTGGTCTACGGTTTCTATAAGGGCAGCCTGCTCACGGACGTATCGACGTTCGTCGGGTTTCAGAACATCGCGAATCTGCTGGGCACCCCGAGTTTCTGGGGAATGGTCTGGCATACCGGCGTCTTTGTCGTCATCTCATCGGTTGGTGCCTTTGCGCTTGCACTCTCTTTGGCCCTGGCGCTGAACAGCCGCATCCCGGGCAAAGGGATTTGGCGCACATCGTTTCTGATCCCGTGGGTGCTGCCGGGGGTCGTCGTGTCGTTCCTCTGGTCGTGGATCTTCAACACGAACTACGGATTGCTCAACGGGGTGATCGCGACTCTTGGCGGTCCGGGAGACACGAACTGGCTGAACTCACCCACCCTGGCGATGGCCGGCGTGATCATCGCGAAGATCTGGCATTCGTTTCCGTGGATGGCGGTGCTGCTCATGGCTGCCATGCAGGGGGTGCCCAGTGAGGTGCACGACGCGGCGGCCGTCGACGGAGCGAGAGGCTGGCGCAAACAATGGTATGTGGTGCTGCCGCAGATCAAGCCGGCCATGGCACTGACGCTGTTGCTTGAGACCATTTGGGGACTCCAGCATTTTGAGATCCCCTGGGTGATGACTGGCGGCGGACCGGTCGGATCGACGACGACGCTGTCCATCGGGCTGTACAAGGCCGCCTTTAACAACTACGACCTCGGGCAGGCAGGTGCGATCGGCATCGTGTGGACGCTGATCATGGGTGTGCTTGCGGCGATATACGGAATCTACTCCGTACGACAGGAGAGGGCAGCACGATGAGCGATACGACACTTGCCGACGCGCTAGATGCAGAGCAGAGCCGATCAGGCGGATACGCTCGCGAATTCGTGGATCGGAAGGCAGAACGAAGCCCCCGCAGACTGCGCCGCAGGCCTTGGGTCGGCTATGCGACTGTTGCCCTTCTTGCGGTGTTCGCATTCATCCCCGTGATCTGGATGGTCATCACCGCATTCACCTCTGAAGAGAGCATCTTCCGTGATCCGCTGGGGGCCTATCGCACGTGGACGCTGGAGAACTTCACCGCAGTGCTCACCGACCCGAACCTACTGAGATTCATCGGCAACGGGCTCTTCGTGTCGATCACGACCTCGGTGATCAGTCTCGCGGTGGGGTTCCTGGCCGGGTACTCGTTCTCGAAGTTTCGATACCGCGGGCGATCCACGGCGATGTACACCCTGCTGCTCGCCCAGATGGTGCCCGAAGTGCTGCTGCTGCTCACGCTGTACACGACCATGGCGAAGTTCGGGCTGCTGAACACGTACCCGGCCTTGATCATTTCGTACACCACGTTCACACTGCCGCTGTCGGTGCTCATGATGAAGAACGCCTTCGACGCCGTGCCAGACGAACTCATCGAAGCAGGGCGAATCGACGGCGCCAGCGAATGGCGAATCATGAACTCAGTGATCTTTCCCGTGGTCAAGACCTCGATGATCGCCGTGTGCATGTTCGCGTTCATCCGAGCCTGGAATGACTTGGTCTACGCCCTCACCCTGGTGGACACCACGAAACAGACGCTTCCTGCCGGTCTGACCTTGACCTACCTCGGAGAGTTCCAGAGCCAGTACGGGCAGATGATGGCTGCCTCTCTGATCAGCTCTCTTCCGGTGATCGCCATCTTCCTCGTCTTCCAGAAACAGTTCGTGAGCGGAGCGCTCGCGGGATCCATCAAGTGATCCGGCGCCTCGCTCGCAGCTGCCGAACGACGAGATCCACTCTCAGACCTGACCGCTGATATCTCGACTGAACAAAGGAGTTCACGATGAATAGCTCACACCTCAACCAGACGCCCGCGTCACCACTGCAGATGCCCCTCAGCCGGCGCAGCCTGCTTGGCCTGATCGGTCTCGGCGCCGCCACTGCAGGCATGATGACCCTCACCGGCTGCAGCTCAGGAGGATCCTCAGCCGCTGGCTCGGACACCGAGACCCAGTTCACCTCGTGGATCCTGGGCGACGACAAACAGGGGCCGCAGATCAAGCAGCTGCTCGACTCCTTCGGGCAGTCGAAATCGGTCACGGTCTCGACCAACACATACCCATACCAGCAGTACATGGACCAAATCGTGCTCAAGGCCCGTAACCGCGACATCACCGGTGTTGCCCATATCGACGAGGAATGGCTCTCCACGCTCGCGACGGCAGGGGTGCTGCAGTCGGTAGACGGCATCTTCGACAGCTCGAAGTACTCGTCGGCGGTCAACGACAGCGGTGTCTACAAGGGAACCCGCTACGGCATGCCATGGGCGTACTCGGCCATCGGACTGGTCGGCAACAGCGAGGTGCTGAAAGAGGCCGGCGTCGACCCGAACGCGTTGACGACGCCCGAAGGCTTTCTCGATGCACTCCGTGCCATCAAGCGTGCCGACTCATCGATCGTGCCCTATGCACCGTGCACGAACGTCAAACAGGTGAAAGACATCATCCCGTGGATGTGGGCCTTCGGATCGTCGATCGTGGATGGCGATCAGGTCACGCTCGGCGATGACGGATCGGTGAAAGCTCTCGACTTCTGGAAGCAGCTCTTGGACGAAGGGCTCATCCAGGCCGGCACGCTGCGAGAAGAGACGAGAACCCTGTTCGCTCAGGGCAAGGCTGCGATCTACGACGACGCGCCGCAGGCGATCGGTGTGATTCCCAAGCAGTCGCCAGATTCGGGCATCGCAGACAAGATGGTGCCGGTCGCACGCCCAGGTGGGGATTCGCTCTCGTGGAGTCAGCCGGTCGTCCTCTTCGACACAGGCAAGGCCAGCAGTCAATTGGCAGAGTTCCTGTCGACGGACGACGGCGCGCTGCAGACCGCCTTCGAGGTCTCGGGACAGCCTCCGGCGCTTGAGAACGCCACGCAGCAGCCGTGGATCGCACAGAGCGCGTTCTACCAGCGATGGAACCAAGAGACACTGCCTCATGCGAGAAGAAACCCGCTGTGGGCATTCCCGAGTGCCAGTGCGGCGCAGACCCGTCTCAACGAAGAGGTCGAAGCCGCGCTGTCGGGGGCCAAGAGCGCATCTGCCGCCATGGCGACGGCAAAGGACGATCTGCAGGGGCTGCTCCAGGGCTGAGCCCGGTGCACACGAACGACGAGGAGAAAACTCATGGCCACAGTCACCTTCAAATCCACCACTCGCGTCTACCCCGGGCAGGATCATCCCGCCCTCAACCATCTTGACCTCGAGATCGACGACGGCGAGTTTCTCGTGCTGGTCGGGCCGTCAGGATGTGGCAAATCCACGACGCTGCGTATGCTGGCCGGGCTCGAAGAAGTGTCAGAGGGCAAGATCCTGATTGACGGACGAGACATCACCACGCTTTCCCCACGCGACCGAGACATCGCGATGGTCTTTCAGAACTATGCGCTCTACCCGCACATGACGGTGGCCGAGAACATGGGGTTCGCACTGAAGATGGCGAAAGTGCCGAAGCAGGAGCGCGAGCGCAGAGTGCGCGAGGCCGCCCGGCTTCTCGACCTCGAGCCCTACCTCGACCGTCGGCCGAAGGCGCTTTCAGGCGGGCAGCGTCAACGAGTCGCTATGGGGCGCGCCGTCGTGCGCGAGCCGAAGGTGTTCTTGATGGATGAGCCGCTGTCGAATCTCGACGCAAAACTGCGCGTGCAGACCAGAACGCAGATCGCTCAGCTGCAGCGGCGGCTGAACGTCACGACCGTCTACGTGACACACGACCAGACCGAGGCACTGACCATGGGTGATCGCATAGCCGTGCTGAAAGACGGCGATCTGCAGCAGGTGGGCACACCGCGAGAGCTCTACGAGACGCCGGCGAACGAGTTCGTGGCCGGCTTTCTCGGTTCTCCATCCATGAATCTGTTAGAAGGCGTCGTCGATGAATCCGGGGTGCGTCTCGGCACACGACATCTCGACGTGCCATCCGAGATTCTCATCGGGGCCGGGCCGACGGTCACATTCGGTGTGCGTCCTGAGGATCTGTATCTGAGCGACACCCCGGGGGAAGGGCTGAAACTGAAGGTGGACATGGTCGAGGAATTGGGGGCTGACGGATACCTCTTCGGACACCCCATCGACCAGCCGAAGACGACGGTCGTCGCGAGGGTCGACGGGCGTGAGCACCCGATGCCCGGCGACATCGTCAGAGTCGTGCCGAAGCCCAATCGGGTGCATCTCTTCGACCGGGCGACCGGAGGCCGTCTCTACTCGACGGTGACTGCGCCTGTTCGGCTGCCCTCGTAGCCGATGCAATGGCCGATCAGAACACCGCGACGGACGGCATGCTCGAAGAGATGAGCTCGGTCATGGCTGACACCGCAATCATCACAAGCGTGACGGGGGGACCCTAGACTGGAGAGGGTGCCGCCAACCACTCCAACTCGGCAGCACCGAGCCGGTCGCAGCGGCGGCCGTACGATGAGGGGAGCACGGTGAGCAGCATCCTGAACGCGCAGACCAGGCAGCAGGCAATCGAGACCGTCAGCGACTCGACTCTGGACGTGCTCGTGATCGGGGGAGGCGTCACCGGTGCGGGCATTGCGTTGGATGCTGCGACGCGTGGGCTGAAAGTCGGCATCGTCGAGGCGGACGACTGGGCATCGGGCACGTCGAGCTGGTCGAGCAAACTGCTGCACGGCGGGCTTCGCTATCTTGAGATGCTCGACTTCGCGCTGGTGCACGAGGCGATTCTCGAACGAAATCTGCTGCTGCGTGTCATCGCTCCGCATCTGTCGGTGCCGGTGCCGTTCATCTATCCGCTGCACAAAGCGGTCACCGAGCGTGCCTACGTAGGCAGCGGCATCACCCTCTACGACAGCATGGCCTGGCTGGGCGGCACCCCTGCCGTGCCCGGCCACAGGCACCTCACGAGACGCGGTCTGCACGATCTGTTCCCCGGACTGGACGAGACCCAGCTCGCCGGTGGCATCCGCTATTTTGACGCCCGCATCGACGACGCCAGACTGGTCTCGACGCTGGTGCGCACCGCTGCGCACTTCGGGGCGCGGGCCATCAATCGGGTCCAGGTCACCGCACTGACCACTGACGAGTTCGATCGCGTGCGTGGCGCCGAAGTGCTCGATCGCGAGAGCGGCCAGACCTTCAGCGTGCGCGCGAAGAACGTGATCAACGCCACCGGCGTCTGGACCGAGCAGACCGAGGCGTTGAGCGGCACCAGCGGCGGGCTCAAAGTGCTCGCCTCGAAGGGCGTGCACATCGTCGTGCCGCGCGAACGCATTCCGGGGCACGCCGGCATCATCTCGCAGACTGAGAAGAGCGTGCTCTTCGTGATTCCGTGGAAGGACCGCTGGATCATCGGCACGACCGACACCCCGTACACCGGTGACTATGCGAGTCCGGTCGCCACCGAAGACGACATCGCCTATCTGATCGGTCATGTCAACGAGCTGCTCGTCGATCCGATCTCTCGCGAGGATGTCATTGGCACATATGCAGGTCTGCGACCGCTGCTGCAGCCAGGCACCAAAGCCGGAACCGCGTCGACCAAGGTCTCGCGCGAGCATACGGTGGCCTCGCCGGCGCCGGGACTCACCGTGATCGCGGGTGGCAAGCTGACCACCTATCGTGTGATGGCCGAAGACGCGGTGAACTTCGCGCTCGGGCCGAGCAAGGCGCGCAAGAAGCCGTCACGAACGAAGCAGACTCCACTGCTCGGCGCTCGCGGACTCGATGCGATCACTGCGAAGCGGGCCGAGATCTCGCGCATTCACGGCTGGCCCATGTGGCGGGTCAACCGGCTGATCAACCGGTACGGCACGCTGCTCTACGACGTGCTCGAGCTCATCGGTGTCGAACCCGAGCTCTCGGACGAGCTTGAGGGTGCTCCCGGGTACCTGCAGGCCGAGGTCGTCTATGCGGTGACGAACGAGGGGGCGCTGCACCTTGACGACGTGATGGAACGCCGCACCCGCCTCAGCATCGAGTACCCCGATCGTGGTGCTGCTGCGGTCGATCAGGTCTCCCGGCTGATGGCCGCACAGCTCGGCTGGAGCGAGAAGCAGCGTCTGCGCGAGGTCTCCGGTTACCTTGCAGGCACAGCCCACACCGGTATCGGTGACGGCCCCGGACAGACCGCACACGCAGGTGACGACGATCTCGCATCCGCACCTGACGTCGCCCACGATCATGCTGACGGGCCAGGCGAACGGGGATGAGTACAGGGAATCGAACCGTCGGGGGCGTTCTGGGGGCTCCCCATGTTCCGGTCGGCGTACTACACCGTCCGAGACTCACTGCCTTGATCGATCGCGGCATCGAGCAGAAGATCGGTCTGATTTTGCTCGGACCGTCCGGCTGTGGCAAGACGACCGCTCTCGCCGACTGGGCGCACCGCCAGCCGGAAGACGGCACGGTGCGGCTGTGGGTGAGCGTCGACGAGGGCAGACGCACACGCGAAGGGTTCTGGCGGCTAATCGCACAGAGCCTTGCGCACGCCGGGATCATTCCTGACCTCGATGTGCAACGCACCATTGATCACCCGAACGATTCAGTGGTGCCCGTGCCCGTGCGAATTGCGCGTGAGGTGTCGCAACGGGGCACCAAAGTCGTGCTCGTCGTCGACGGCGGTGAGCGCCTGATCGATCGGCAGATAGCGAACGACGTCATGCTGATGAGTCGTTACTGTCGTGAGCTCTGTCTCGTGATCACGGCGCACATGATCGCTCCTGAGATGGGCGGCGATCTGTACGCCTCAGGCGCGGCGATCATTCGTGCAGACGAGTTCACCCTGACCGAGGACGAATGCCGGCAGTTGCTCGAGCGAGAGGTCGGGCCTCAGGCCACGACATTGGCCCGGCATCTGCGTGAACAGACCGGTGGATGGCCGATGCCGGTCCGACTGGTGCTGGCCGAGCTGGAGCACACTCGGGCAGCGGAGTGGGACGCACTCGTCACCTCGATCACGCTCGCCTTCGTCGAATCTCGAATTCTTGACGGCATGCGCGTGCCCGGTGCCGCTGAATTCATCACGCTGACGAGCTTCGCTGAGACTTTCTCGATTGAACAGGCAGCTCAGATGGCCGAGGTCTCAGTGGCAGAGGCAGAGCGTATCGTCGACGCACTGCAACGGCATGGATTGGGCACTTGGATGCCGTGGGGCGGTTCTGCCCAAGGGCTCTTCCGATACCACGACATGCTCGTCAGCGTCGCCGAGGCGCGACAAGCCGAGATTCCGGCGGTGCGTCGCCGCCGCATCCACCGCATGGTGTCGGCATGGGCCGAACGTCGTGGCGATTGGCGCGCAGCTATTCTGCACGCTGCTCGAGGACGAGCCATGCCGAAGCTGAACGATCTGATCTCGAACCATCTGCATGCCTCGCTGATGGCCATCGACGCCGAAGTCGCCGCTTCGTTCAACGAGATTGATTTTGAGACGATTCGCTCCGAACCGCTGGTGCTCTACATGCGGGGGCTGATGCGCATGAAGTCGGCGACCCAGGCCAGACAAGGGGCAGCCGAGCTCACTGAGGCGGCACATGTCGCCATGCAGGAGATCCCGGATGCTCGAGGTCGACGCCGCACGACGCTGCTGAGCATGATCTCGGTGGCTCAGCGCGTCACCGGGCAATGGGATGATCTGCGCACGACTCTGCAGCGACTTGAGACCCAGCTTGACGAGTTCGATGCGCAGCCGGGGCTCATCTCGGCCGATGTCGAGGAGTATCAGCGGCTGCAGGCGGCATTCGGACATCTTCGGCTGGGCGAGAGCAGACATGCACGAGACCAGGCAATGCGCGCATTGCAGGTCTCAGACGCCAGCCGACCGACGCTGTCCCGCGGCAGCGCGATCGGCATCATGTCGTATCAGTGTGCCCTCGAAGGCCACCTCTACGAGGCAGAGGAACTCGCCGAACAAGGGTTCGGGCAGCAGCGACCGTACGGGTGGCAGAGCTCGCACAACGGGCTCTATCTTCGACTGGCCGGTGCGATGATCGCTCTGGAACGTGCTGACGAGAAGATGATGGACGAACATCTGGACGCCGTCAATCCACATCTGCCTCGCTCGGAGTACTGGGCCGATGCGGTTCCGCTGATCGGGTGGGGGCTGATGGTGTCCCGGGGTATTAACGCGGCGAACGCCTTCATCTTCAGACAGGTCGAAACGCACGACGGACAGGTGTCGTGGTCGACGGCGGCACAGCAGCAGCTCTATGGTCTCTGGGCCGGCGCATGTGCGACTGGCGGGCTGATACCACAAGCTGAGCAGCATCTCGCAAGAGTCGACCCGGACTTCGCTCCGGCACGTCTCGCTCGAGTGATCATCGCGTTGCAGGCGGCTCGGTACGATACGGCTGCGGCCGACGGCATCACCGTGGCGACAGATACCACTGTCGCGTTGCGCGGACGTGTGGTCGGTGCGCTCTTCGCGGCCGCCGCACTCTGGCAGAAAGGACAACGGGACGTTGCGCTGCGATATTACGATGCGGCCAGTGAGGCAGCGCTGCGTGACGGCCTGAGCCTGCCGCATCGCATGCTGCCGTCCAGCATCGCCTGCGAGATGCTGGACGACTGGCGACGTCGGCATCCCTCCCCGCTCAGCGAGACCGAGGTCGCATTGGTCGCGCTCTGGCGACGCCCGATCGGCGCGGACCCGAGAGAGCAGGTCGACCTGACGCCGCGTGAGCTCGGAGTGCTGAGACTGTTGAAACAGGGGAGCACGACGTCTGCGATGGCCGCTGACCTGCACGTCACGGTCAATACGGTGAAGACACAGCGCACATCGCTCTATCGCAAGCTTGGCGTGAAGAATCGGGATGACGCACTCAACCGCGCCTACCAACTCGGCCTGTTCGTCTCAGACTCGGCCGACCCCGTCCGAGGGGCGAGCCTGTGAGGCGCCGCTCAGAACAGAGGAGGCACGTCATGAAGACCGAACCTGTTGAAAAGCCCCGGAAGCCTAACCGATCCAGCAGTGCAGACCAGCGCTATCTTCTGGCGATCGACCAGGGCACGACGAGCACCCGCGCGATCGCCTTCGACGCGGTCGGCCACGCGCTGGCCGTCGCGCAGCGCGAGCATGATCAGGTCTTTCCCGAACCCGGCTGGGTACAGCAGGATGCCAGGCAGATCTGGCACAACACGTGCAGGGTGGTCGGCGAGGTCGTCGAGGCGATGAACGGTCGTCCTCCTGCGGCGATCGGCATCACGAATCAGCGTGAGACGACGCTGGTCTGGAACCCTGAGACAGGCGAGCCGCTGCACGATGCGATCGTGTGGCAGGACACTCGCTCGCAGCCGCTGGTCGACCGCATCATCGAACGCATCGGAGTCGACGGGCTGCGCGAGATCACCGGGCTGCCGGTGCATCCGTACTTCTCAGCGACCAAACTGCTGTGGCTCTTTCAACATGTCAGAGGGCTGCGCGAAGCCGCCGAGACAGGTCATGCACTCTTCGGCACGATGGACACTTGGGTGCTCTGGAATCTCACCGGCGGAGCGCACGGCGAGCGCACGGTGCATGCCACCGATGTGACGAACGCCTCGCGCACGCTGCTCTTCGACGCGCTCGACCTCGACTGGAGCGACGAAGCGCTTGCCGGCTTCGACGTGCCTCGGCGCATGCTGCCCAAGGTGCACCCCTCATCGCATGTCTTCGGCAGCGTCGACGCCGCCGCGGCCGGGCTGCCGGCCGCACTCGACGGGGTGCCGATCGCAGGCATCCTCGGTGACCAGCAGGCAGCGGCCTTCGGGCAGACGGCGACCCGACCGGGAGACGCCAAGAACACGTACGGCACCGGCAGCTTTCTGCTGGTCAACACAGGTGACGAACCGGTGATCGACTCGGCTGCCGGGCTGCTCACCACCATCGCCTACCAGCTCGATGGCCAGGCGCCCAGCTATGCGCTTGAGGGATCGATCGCGGTGACCGGGTCACTGGTGCAGTGGCTGCGCGACAACCTCGACTTCTTCGACGACGCCGCCGACATCGAGGCGCTCGCGAACGAGGTCGACGACAACGGCGGGGTGGTGATCGTGCCGGCGTTCAGCGGGCTGTTCGCACCGTACTGGAGGCCCGACGCGCGCGGCGTGATCGTCGGGCTGACACGCTATGTCACTAAGGCGCACATCGCGCGTGCCGCACTCGAAGCGATCGCACACCAGAGCGCCGACGTGGTCGAGGCGTCGGGGCGTGAGATTAGCGAGCTGCGCGTCGACGGAGGAGCGAGTACGAACGACCTGCTCATGCAGATGCAGGCCGATCTGCTCGGCGTGCCCGTGCAGCGGCTCACGACCTTCGAGACGACGGCGCTCGGCGCGGCATATGCCGCGGGGCTCGCGGTCGGGGTGTGGCACGATCTCGACGAGCTGCGTGAGCTCACCGAGCTCGGTCGTCGCTTCGAGCCGCAGCCTGATGAGGCGATTCGCACCCGCATGCGTGCACAATGGGCCGACGCTCTGCCGCGCAGCTACGGCCTCGCCTGATGCGCTGCCACGCAGCCCGCCGCAGCACCTGCATCGACTACAGCTTGCGCAGCAGCACTCGGTTCACCGTGTGATCGGCCGCCTTCTCGAGAATCAGGTCGGCGCGAGACCTCGTGCGTGCGATGTTCTGCCGCAGATTTGGCAGGTTCACCGTGCGCCAGATGCGGTCGGCGATCTCGGTCGCCTCGTCAGGGCTGAGCCCGGCATACTTCTTGAAATAGGCGTCGGGACTGTCGAAGGCGTTCGCCTGCAGCTTGAGAAACCGCTCGATGTACCAGCGTTCGATGTCGTTGGTGCGCGCATCGACGTAGACGCCGAAGTCGAGGTAGTCGCTCACTGCGGCCTGTGCGCTGTCGCTCGGCGTCTGCAGCACGTTCAGTCCCTCGAACACGAGCACCTGGGGGCGGCGCACGACGATCTCTTCGCCGGGCACGATGTCGTACTTCACATGTGAGTACTGCGGCGCTCGCACCTCGGGCGCGCCGCTCTTCACCTGGCTGAGAAAGCGCAGCAGCGCACGGCGGTCGTACGATTCGGGAAAGCCCTTGCGTGCGAGCAGCCCACGGCGTTCGAGCTCGGCGTTGGGCATCAGGAATCCGTCGGTGGTGACCAGATCGACGCTGTCGATCTCACTCCAACGCGACAGCAGCTCGCGCAGCAGGCGGGCCACCGTCGATTTGCCGACGGCGACCGACCCGGCGACGCCGATGACGAAGGGCGTGCCGCTGCCACGGGTGCGCAGAAAGTTCTGCAGTCGGTGATTGAGCCCCTGCCGGTTCACCACGAAGTTCTTCAGCAGCAGACTGACCGGCAGGTAGACCTCTGCGACCTCGCGCAGATCGAGCGGATCTCCCAGCCCGCGCAGTGCCCGTACCTCGCTCACCGTCAGTGGGTTCGGCACCTTAGGGGCGAGTTCTGACCACGAGTGGCGTGGAATCTGCCAGAACGGCGAGGGCCGCTCTTCAGATGCAGCGGCAGGTGAGACACGCTCTTCGACGGCCGCAGCCGTCTTGGCGTCATTGGCTGGCATGACCTCCATCATGCCTCACCTGCGAGCATTCCCGCACATCTCCGCATTCTCCGACCGCTGACTCCGCTGCGAGACGCGATCGCATCCCCATCGACACCACGGCAGGACGGGGCGGCACTGGACGTGCTCAGACGCCTCTCGGCCATGCCGTAAGATTTGCACCATGTGTGGAATCATTGGCTATGTCGGCCCCGGAAACACCCTTGACGTTCTGCTCAACGGCCTGCGCAGGTTGGAGTATCGCGGCTATGACTCAGCAGGCGTCGCGATAGTCGCCGAAGACGGCACACTCGGTGTGCGTAAACGCGCCGGCAAGCTGCAGAATCTGGTCGATTCGATCGAGGATGCTCCGCTGGAGGCCGGCAGCACCGGCATCGGCCACACGCGCTGGGCGACCCACGGCGGCCCCACAGACGTGAACGCGCATCCCCATTTGGGCGACGACGGACGCCTCGCCGTGATTCACAACGGCATCATCGAGAACTTCGCGCAGCTCAAGCAGGAGCTCGTCGACGAGGGGTACGAGTTCATCTCAGAGACCGACACCGAGGTCGCAGCTGTGCTGCTCGGCCGTGAGTACCGCCGCACGGGCGACCTGTACCAGGCGTTTCTTGCCACGGTGCAGCGTCTCGAAGGAGCCTTCACTCTGCTCGCCGTGCACCAGGATCAGCCTGGCACCGTGATCGGCGCCCGTCGCAACTCACCGCTGGTGATCGGCCGCGGTACCGGCGAGAACTTCCTCGCCTCAGACGTCGCCGCGTTCGTCGAGTTCACGACACACGCCTATGCGATCGGTCAGGATCAGATCGCGATCATCACCGCCGACTCGATCGACGTGACCGACTTCGAGGGCAACGCGGTCGAGCCCGAGCCCTTCGAGGTCGAGTGGGATGCCACGGCTGCTGAGAAGGGCGGCTGGAAGAGCTTCATGGCGAAAGAGATCTCGGAGCAGCCCGAGGCCGTCGCCAACACGCTGCTCGGCCGCATCGCCGACGGGCACGTGGTCGTCGACCAGCTCGGCGCGGTGGATGCCGACCTGCTGAGGCACATCGACCGCATCATCATCGTGGCCTGCGGCACTGCCTCGTACGCCGGCCAGACTGCGGCCTATGCGCTGCAGCAGTGGACCCGCGTGCCGGTCAGCGTCGAACTCTCGCATGAGTTCCGCTACCGCGACCCGATTCTCGACGACCGTGTGCTGGTCATCTCGATCTCGCAGTCGGGCGAGACCATGGACACCCTGATGGCCATTCGCTGGGCCAGCGAGCAGGGGGCCAAGACACTCTCGATCTGCAACACGCAGGGTGCGACGATTCCACGTGAGTCTGACGGCGTCATCTACACCTATGCCGGCCCCGAGGTCGCCGTCGCCTCGACCAAGGCGTTCGTGGCCCAGATCGCGGCACTTTATGTCTTCGGGCTGCACCTGGCTGCGGTGCGCGGCACACTTACCGGCGATGAGGTCGCTGAGATCACCGAACAGCTCGCGCAGCTGCAGCCGGCGATCGCCGAGGCGCTTGAAGCCAGCAAGGCGATTCCGAACCTGGCCCACTGGATGGCAGACACCCGTGCGGTGCTGTTCTTGGGCCGCCATGTGGACTACCCGGTTGCACTTGAAGGGGCGCTCAAGCTCAAAGAGCTCGCGTACATTCATGCCGAGGGGTTCGCCGCGGGTGAGCTCAAGCATGGGCCGATCGCGTTGGTCGAGCCCGGTTTGCCGGTGTTCGTCGTGGTGCCGAGCCCGCGCGAGTCGCCGTTGCTGCACGCCAAGGTGATCTCGAACATTCAGGAGATCCGCGCTCGCGGAGCTCGCGTGTTGGCGATCGCTGAGAAGGGCGACACTGCGGTGCTGCCCTTCGCTGATGAGGTCATCGCACTGCCACTGGTGCCCGCGCTGATGCAGCCCTTCGTCGCCGTGGTGCCGTTGCAGGTGTTCGCGATGGAGCTCGCCGAGGCAAAGGGGCTTGACGTCGACCAGCCGCGAAACCTCGCGAAGTCGGTCACGGTCGAGTAGCGGCTGCGGGCACACGCCATGATCGCAGGCATTGGCCTCGACACGGTCAACCTCGATCGGTTTGCCGAGCACCTGCAGCGCACTCCAAAGCTGCGTGAGCGTCTGTTCTCGCCTCTCGAGCTTCGTGGCGCAGACGAGTCTCGTGGTACGGACAAGCTTCGTGTTGCAGACGGCCAGGACGGCGACCGAGATCAAGAGACGACGGATGCTGGAACGGTTGAGCAGCATCCGAAGCACATGACGAGGGCCCTGCGCCCCGAGCAGCTGGCGGCTCGCTTTGCTGCGAAAGAGGCACTGATCAAAGCACTGGGCGGCGGTGTGCGAGGTTTTCGTTTCGCAGACATCTCAGTGGTGAATGATGCCCATGGTGCCCCTCGGTTCGAGCTGACGGGGGCGATCGCCTCGCATGTGCAAAGCCGGGGGCTGCACCTGCACGTGTCGCTGACGCACGACGCACCGGTGGCCCAGGCATTTGTGGTCGCTGAGACGCTGGACTGAGGCATCGGGGAGCCATTGGGTTAACCCCGCCGAGAGCCGGCCGCTGCGGGGCGAAGGATGTTGCCGCAGACGGCGAGAAAATGTCTTCACCAGTCCACGGCAGTGCGACAATAGAGTTCATGACTTCTCTGCAAGAGGTGCGCGTCGATCGCGCAGCCTACCGGCATAACCTCGAGACCATTCTGCAGCGGGTGCAGCCCGCGAAAGTGCTCGCCGTGCTCAAGGCCAACGCATACGGACACGGCGCCGTCGAGCTCGCCAAGGTCGCTGACCAGACCGACGTCTCGTATCTGGGCGTGGTCTCGCTCGAAGAGGCGCTGCGACTCCGCAAGGCAGGCATCGGCAAACCGATCATCGCCTGGCTGCATCTGCCCGGCACCGACTTCACCGATGCCGCGCGCCACGACATCACACTCGGACTTTCGACCGCCGACCAGATCGAGGCTGCGGCAGCGGCCGGTGCGCGTACCGTGCATCTCGCCATCGACACAGGCCTGGGCAGAAACGGTGCCACGCGTGCACAGTGGCCGCACTTCTTCGAGACCGCAGCCCGACTCCAGGCCGCCGGTCAGATCGACGTCGAAGGCATGATGTCGCACCTGTCGAACACCAGCGTCGACGACGACACCGACCAGCTGCGCGTGTTCGACGATGCGCTGCAGACGGCAGCCGAGTACGGCATCCACCCGCGTCTGCGGCACATCGCCGCAACCGGCGTCGCGCTTGACCGACCCGAGGCCCGCTATGACATGGTTCGCATCGGCATCGGCTCGTACGGGCTGTCGCCCGACGAGCGCACGAGTGTCGACCTTGGGCTCACGCCGGTTATGCGCGTCTCGACGCAGGTGGCGCAGATTAAACGTGTGCCCGAGGGAACTCCGGCATCGTACGGATACCTCTACCGCGCCCCGCGCGAGACCACTTTCGCCCTCGTGCCCTTCGGCTATGCCGACGGTCTGCCGCGCCAGGCGTCAGAGGGTGGCGGCGTGCTCGTCGGAGGCAAGATCTATCCCGTGGCCGGACGCATCGCGATGGATCAGTTCGTGATCGACGTGGGTGACGACGACGTGCACATCGGCGACGAAGCGGTCATTCTCGGTGACCCCGAACGCGGCGAGCCCTCGGCGACGCTCTGGGCCGAGTCTGCTGGAACGATCAACTACGAGATCGTGACCCGCATCGGCGATCGTCCGCAGCGTGTGTATGTCGACCAGGACGGTGTGGATCAGAACGACACGGCTCGTGCCAGTGCGGCCGAGGGCGATGCCGAAAGTCGTCTCGGCGCCGCAGACCGCAGTCAGGCCCACGGTGCGTGACATCATCGCGACGCTGCACGGCGTCGACGAGCAGCACATCGCAGACCTCGGTCGCCGCATCGGCTCGATCATGCAGCGCGGTGATCTGCTCGTGCTGAACGGCCCGCTCGGCGCAGGCAAAACTACCCTGACCCGTTCGCTCGGCGAAGGCCTCGGCGTGCGCGGTCCGGTGACCAGTCCCACGTTCGTGCTCGCTCGCACGCATCCCTCACAGGTCGGCGGCGCGCCACTCGTGCACGTCGACGCCTACCGTCTCACCAGCGGCATCGAGCTGGACGATCTCGACCTCGATCTCGAAGGCTCGGCCACCGTCATCGAATGGGGGCGAGACTGGGTCGGACAGCTCGCCGACAGCTGGGTGTCGATCGACTTGATCCCTGAAGAGGACGCACCCGACGACCCCACAGCCGCACCCGGCGACGACGGCGAGGAAGCATCCGCCGAAGCGTCGAACGACGCCGACGATCTCTTTGCCGCACCGCAGACCCGCACCGTGATCATCGCAGCGCATGGGCCTCGCCGTGCACACGACCTCGCCGCACGGGTAGAATCGAAGGCCGTATGATCATCCTCGCCCTCGACACCTCTGCCGGCACCAGCATCGCGCTGCTGCGCGACGGCACCCCGATCGCTGTGCGCGACGACCAGAACACCCGCGGGCACGCCGAGGCCGTGGGTGCGCTCGTCACTGAGGCTCTCGACGAGGCAGACGTCGCCGCAGAAGAGATCGACCTCGTGGTAGTGGGCGTCGGCCCAGGCCCCTTCACCGGTCTGCGCGTCGGCATCGCCGCTGGCGTCGGGTTCGCCGCAGGCGTCGGCTGCCCGGTCGTCGGCGTGGCCAGTCATGACGCCGTCGCCGTCGACGCGCTCGCTCCAGCTGAGCCCTGCCCCATCTCGGTGGCCACCGACGCGCGTCGGCATGAGGTCTTCGTGACCGAGTACGACTGCCTTGACCAGCACGGCATTCCGCATGAGACTCGTGCCGCCCGAACAGAGCCCAACACCTGGCCAGAGACCTGCGAACAGGTCGTCATGTCGCCGAACGTGTCGGCTGCAGGCCTCGGTCGTATCGCCTGGCTGCGGCACGAGGCCGGCCTCGACCAGCGCGGCACCGACCCCATCTACGTGCGCCAGCCTGACGTGGGCCGCGCGAAGCCCAAGCAGGTGCTCTGACCGTGGTCGAGGCGGCACGGGCCGAGGCCTTCCTGCCCGCAGCGTCTCAGAACGGCGTGACGCTGCGCGAGGCGATGACGGCCGATCTCACCTCGATCAGCCGCATCGAGCAGGCGAGCTTTCCCGACGACCCGTGGACTCCGACGATGCTCGCCGAGACAGTCGCGAGCCCGGACAGCCCCGTGTGGGTAGCCGAGAGGCGTGCGGAGCCGCACGAGGCCGAGATGCTCGGGTTCGCAGCGGTGCTCGCGGCTCGCGGGGCATCAGACGCCGACGTGCTCACCATCGCGGTGGATGCCGCAGCACGCGGGCTGGGAATCGGCCGCCGCCTGCTGACCGCCCTCGCCACCACGGCCAAAGCCAGGGGAGCGCACCAGCTCTTTCTCGAGGTCCGCGCTGGCAACTCCGTCGCTCGCGGACTCTACGAGAGCGAGGGCTTCGGCGTGATCGGTACGCGTCCGCGCTACTACCAGCCTGATGGTGAGGATGCGACCGTGATGCGGCTCGACCTGCACCGTTGGGCCGCCGCGCGGGGTCTGAGCTCAGCAGGCGCGCACGCAGCAGGACCGACTGCCGCACAGCCCACAGATCGCGACGAGGCAGTGAACCAGACCGTCAGCAGACTTGGAGTCTCGAATGACTGAACCCATACTCTCTGCAGCTTCTGCGGGGGCAGCTGTCCCTCCTGCGAAACCCGCAGCAGACGCTCCCATCGTGCTGGGCATCGAGAGCTCATGCGACGAGACCGGCGTGGGAATCGTGCAGGGCACGACCCTGCTGGCCAACACCGTCGCCTCGTCGATGGAGGAGCACGCACGCTTCGGCGGCGTGGTGCCCGAGGTCGCAGCTCGCGCGCACGTGCAGGCCTTCGGCCCGACGCTGCGTCAGGCGCTCAAGACCGCAGGCATCACCATGAACGACGTCGATGCGATCGCCGTCACAAGCGGCCCGGGGCTCGCCGGCGCTCTCATGGTCGGCGTCTCGGCGGCCAAAGGCCTCGCGCTCGGCAGCGGCAAACCGCTCTACGCGGTGAACCACCTCGTCGGCCATGTCGGTGCCGAGATTCTCGACAGCGGTCACCTCGAGACTCCGACGATCGCCCTGCTCGTCTCGGGCGGGCACACTTCGCTGCTGCTTGTGCGTGATCTGGTCGACGACGTCGAGCTGCTCGGTGAGACCATCGATGACGCGGCTGGTGAGGCTTTCGACAAGACCGCACGTCTGCTCGGGCTCGGCTACCCAGGAGGCCCGCGCATCCAGCGAGCGGCCGAGGCGGGCGACCCGAAGGCCATTCGTTTTCCTCGCGGCCTGAGCACGGCGAAAGACCTGCGCCGGCATCCGTACGATTTCTCGTTCTCGGGGCTGAAGACCGCCGTGGCCCGCTGGGTCTCGCAGGCGGAGGCGCAGCAGGTGGGCGGCGAACTCGACGATGCCGCGCGCGCGGCGGCCGAGACCGGACTGCCGGTCGCCGACATCGCGGCGAGCTTTCAGGAGGCCGTCGTCGACGTGCTGGTCACCAAGGCGCTGAAGGCCTGCGCCGACCACGGCGTGCCGCGACTGCTGCTGGGCGGCGGCGTGGTCGCGAACGCCCGTCTGCGTCAGGTCGCGACCGAGCGTGCGGCGGATGCCGGCGTGAGCCTGCGTATTCCGGCACTGTCGCTCTGCACCGACAACGGCGCGATGATCGCCTCGCTCGGCGCGCAGCTGGTGATGGCGGGCAAACCGCCGACCGGGCTTGACTTCGGGGCCGACTCGACGCTGCCGGTTACCGACGCCTACGTTGCACCGCGAGGCTAGGCTGGCGCCGTCATCACTTGGCACAGATCAGCACCCGCGGCTGAGGTGCGCCGCTCAGAATCGCAGCGCGCATAGACTGACCCAGAGAACCGACGAGGCATCGGCCTCGAAAGGATGCACATGAGCGAGAACACCCCGAACAGCTCACCTCGAGACGACGCTGCGGCTACATCGGGCGTGCCTGACGATCAGACGTTGTCGCGCCCGCGCCCGGCGCCGCAGTACGGGCAGTACGCGCCCGGCTACGACGCCGATACACAGCCCGCAGGCAATGATCAGCAGGGGTGGCAGCAGGATCCGCGGCAGCAGCCCGTCGGGCAGCCGCAGTACGGACAATACGGGCAGCCTGGTCAGAGCCAGCCGGGGCAGCAGAACCCGTACGGGCAGCCGGGGCAGTACGGGCAGCAGAACCCGTATGGCACGCCGGTGCCCGCCCAGCGCTTCTCGCCCCAAGGCAGCTCGGTGCTGCCGAATGCGAAGACCAACGTGCTCTCGATCATCAGCCTGATCTGCGGCGTGCTCTCTGTCGTCACGTTCTTTCAACTGATCGGTCTGCCGGGCATCGTCGCGATCATCACCGGGCATATCGGTCTGAGCCAGATCAAGCGACGCGGCGAACAAGGCCGCGGCATGGGGCTCGCGGGCCTCATTATGGGCTACATCACCGTCGCTGTGGGTCTGCTGTTTCTGATTCTGGGCATCATCCTGGTGATCATGCTGATGAACGACCCCTCGTCGCTGAACGGCGTCGTGCCGCCGGATCAGCTCAATCAGCTGCGAGACGAGCTCGACAATCTGAATGTGTGATGCCGCCCGCAGATTCGGGATCGCCGTGTGTTCACGGAACGTTCACTGCGCGGCTGAACAGCGCTCACTCGGCTGACTTATGCTCTCGGAGCCGGTGCGTGTGTGACGCGCGGCAGAGAGAGCGCAATGACGATCCGCCCACCGGCCGCACCATCGCATCCCCATACAGACATCATCGCCCAGCCGACCCACGCGACATGCGCTCGCCGGCCGAGCCGGGCAGTACGCTCTGCGGCCGGGCGTCTGCTCGCCACGCTGGCCGCGGCGGCTCTCATCTCTGGCGGCACTGCTGCCGGTGCGATCGGCACGACCAAGGCCGCGGCGGCTGAGCCTGCGGCAGACATGCAGAGCGGGCACATCGTCTCGTCGGCGCCGGATCGCACCGGCTACCTCGCCGCGAAGCCGGGCGATTTGGTCGACGTGCGCATCGGCGATGTGCATCCGACGCAGCCGTCGCTGGGCTACGACGAGGTGTACTACAAGCTCGGTCGTTACACGCAAGGCAAAGACAAGACGAACAAGAAGTTCGACGACTGGTGCGAAGCCAATGGCCAGCTTGAGGCGAAAGACACGCCGAAGGGCGCTCGCCTCGACGACCCGTCGAGCTTCACCTGTGAGATCGCACTGGGTGCAGAGACAGAAGACAGCACCGCAGCCATGAAGACCGTCGTGATCGGCCCCGGTGGCAGTCTGTACCTCACAGACGGCCATCACACGCTCACCTCGTTCTCAGAGCTGACGGCTGACGGCGGCATGAACATTCACGTCCGGCTCAAAGTGCTCGGCAACCTCAGCGACAAGACGCCCGCTGAGTTCTGGAACGCCATGAAGGCCAACAAATGGACGTGGCTGCAGGATGCGAACGGCAGGTCGATCGAGCCGAAGATGCTGCCGACCGCGGTGGGGCTGCGCAGCTTCGAGAACGATGAGTATCGCAGTCTGCTCTATTTCGGCCGCGACATCGGCTACACGGCGGGCACGATTCCGTTCCAGGAGTTCTACTGGGGACAATGGCTGCGTGAGGGCCAGTTCGGCGTGCGCGGCGAGACGGGCAGTCTCGCCGGGTGGGATGCAGACGCCGACACCGCGCTGGCGACCGTCAAAGCGATGACCGAACGACAGGTCGCGCTGAAGAGCTCGGCTCCTGTGGCGTCGGGCTTCACGGCCAAGGAGCTGGGCAGACTCAAAGAATGGGACGACGGCAAGACCGGGTCGAAGAGCGAATTCGGAAAGCTCAGCAAGCCGTTCGATGATGCGAAGCCCGGCAAGATCGCCTACATGCTGCAGCATCGTGCCGCGCTGCGCGCGCAGGGCATTGATCCTGATCAGGCCACGACGCTCGTCGACCAGACCAAGGTAACCGGCAAGCTGACGATCGCGGCGACGCCCAACGGCGCGGCTGCCGGTGCAGCTGGGCATGTGGCGGGTGCGGCGGGTGCGGCTGGGCCGACGACGTCGCAGACGGATGCCGTTGCCGACTTCGCGCCCGGCGCTGCGGTGACGATCACCGGCACCGGGCTCGTCACGAATTCGCCGCTGGGGCTCGAGGTGCACTCCGACCCGACCGTGCTCGGCACGGTGGTCACCGACGATGCGGGCCGTTTCACCGCGCAGGCCACCCTGCCGCAGGGGCTCGCCGCTGGGGAGCATGAGCTGCAGGCGTGGCTGCGCGGCCTCGACTCCACGGCTGCAGACAGCGGTCTGGTCGGCAGCGCGAAGCTCACCGTCTCGGGTCAGAAACCTGACGAGGGTGCCGACGCCGGTACGCTCCTGCCAGATGGTCAAGACCCGGCGCCAGATGGTCAAGACCCGGCGAAGACGCCGGCAGCAGGCGCTGACCTGTTGCAGAACCAGCAGCAGGCGCAGACTCAGCAGCAGCCGCAGAACCAGAAGCAGACACAGACGACGACCGACGGCCAGGGCAGGCTCGCATCGACCGGAGCATCCGCTGCACTCGTGCAGCCGCTCGCGGTCTTCGGCTCGCTGGCTCTGCTTGCCGGAGCAGTCGTGCTCTTCTCTGCTCGTACGCTCAGGCGCGGCGAGCGATGATCGCGCGGTGACGGCCGGCCACTCGTGTGACGAACACGATGGCCTCGCCGGTCGTCCGGCCTGATCGACCGGTCGGCCCCGCCGAGGTAGTCGTCGTGCCTGGCTCGTCTGCAGCGTCAGAACCAGCAGGTCTACCTGCTGGGCCTCTGTCGACCTGTTCGTCTGCGGTCATGATCGTGGCGCTGGCGGCACTCTTGCCCAGTGCCTTGCCAAGCTGTCTGTTCCACTGTTTGGCCAGCGCTGCGGGGTCGATATCGGCACCGCGCTTCTTCACGGTCACCCGGGGAACTCCCAGCTCGACGAGTCGGGCCTTCACCTTGCGCTCGTCGAACGGCAGGTCGTCAAGCACCTCGAACCCGCGCATGAACGGACTCTCGACGAGCTCTGAGCCGGTCAGATAGGCGATCGTCTCGTCGATCGTCGAGAGGTCGTGCTGCTGAGCGAGGGTGCCCAATGCGCGCGCTCGGATGACCGCTCCGTCGGGCTCGTAGAGCCAGCGCTGCAGTGACCCCACCTGTGGGTCGCTGCCGTCGCTCACGATGCGGTGCCAGCCGGTGTCATCGTGCAGCAGCGCGCTGCGCGCTCCGGGCTGCTCGGTCAGGGCGCCGAACCAGAGCGACACCTCGACGACATTGCCGTTGTCAGAGACCCACTCGGCCTCGGCGTCGTCTGGGATCAGCTCGTGCGGCAGACCCGGCCCGAGTTTGACTCCGGTCGGCCACCGGTGTGCGACCTCGAACACCCAGTCGAGACTGGGGGAGAACTGCTCGGGGTTCCACGTGCGGTGCGATCCGCGCCCGCGCCCTGGGGCACGGTTGTGTGCGTGTTCGTGCGACGTACTGCCAGAGGTCTCTGCGACGCGCCGAGCCGGGTCGAGAAACACTGCGCCAGTGCACTGACCTTCTGTGCGGCTGCGTGCATCAATGCTGTGTGCATTGTTGCTGCCCGAATCGCGTCTCCTGTCAGTGTCGCCGTCTGTCTCGCTGCTGCGCGCATTGCTGTCATCTGCTGCGCGGGCGCTGTCAGAGCGCCTCTCTGCGCTGCCGTCGCGACCGTCTGTCGAAGTCTCATCGACTGAGTGGTCGTCACTGAGGCCGCCGAGCTCTCGTGCGAGATCGACGTCTTCGGCCCGCGCCTGTCGCACCCGCACGTTCGGCCAAGGCGCGAGATTGAAGCCCGCGAAGGCGGCGGTGACCGGGTCGGCGTCGACGGCCAGAACATCCACATCGGCGGCGGCGAAGGCAAGCGAATCAGCGCCGATGCCGCACCCCAGGTCAGCCACTCGGCGGATGCCGGCTCGCGTCAGCCGAGAGGCATGCGCTGCTGCGACCGGCAGTCGCGTAGCCTGCTGCACGCCGTCTTCGGTGAGCAGCATGCGGTCGCTGAACTCGCCGAACTTGACCCGAGCCCGGCGGCGCAGCTTCGCCTGGGTGAGCGCGGCGGCGATCAGCGCCGGGGCGATGCCTTCTTTATGCAGGCGGGTCGAGATGCGCAGCATGTCTTCGGGCGACTCGAGCGGTGGGAGGCTGTCGAGCAGCGCGAGCGCTTCTGGCGTGAGCAGGGTACGGGCGTCTTCGGGAGTCACGCTGCAATTGTGGCACGAGCCGCTGACACGGGTTCATGTGACGATGATTAGCACTCGGGTTGCACGAGTGCTAACACGTGGCTACAGTTCTAATTGCACCCATGGAGGGTGCCTCAGTTGTGTTCATTCAGTCCAATGAAATGGATGAAAAGGAAGAGGTCACAAGTGTCGGTTTCCATCAAGCCACTCGAAGATCGCGTTGCTGTCAAGCTGGTCGAGCAGGAGCAGACCACTGCTTCAGGTCTGGTCATCCCCGACACCGCGAAAGAGAAGCCCAGCACGGCTGAGGTCGTCGCTGTGGGTCCCGGCCGCGTTGACGACAAGGGCAATCGCATCCCGGTCGACGTCAAAGTCGGCGACAAGGTGCTCTTCAGCAAGTACGGCGGCACCGAGGTCAAGTTCGGCGGCGAGGACTTCCTCGTGCTGTCGGCTCGCGATCTGCTCGCGATCGTTGACTGAGACTGGTCACTCGAGTCTGAACGGTTGAGACTCTTCGGCTGAGGTGTGCAGAGCGCGCCTCGCCGTGCAGAGGGCGGAGATGCTTCGGCGTCTCCGCCCTCTGTGTGTCTGTGTGGCTGTGAGCCTGCGTGTCCGTGTGCCTGCCTGCGCCTGCCTGCCTGCGTGTATGTCTGCACGTCTGTGTGCGTGCCTGGGCCTGTGTGCCCGTCTGCAAGTCTGTGTCTCCGCTGGCGCATGCGCCCTGCTGTGCACTCGTCGCCCCGCATGCTTCTGCGTGCTGTGCCTCTGGGGTACCGATTCGCCCTCGCGGCTGAGGCATAACATCTTAGCCGGGTAAGCATCCGCAGGCCCAGAACATATACGACTCACCAACGCATTCGGGCGTAGCCGCCGACACGGCGAAATCAGGACGAAACACTTGGATATACTGGCGTAACTCTGCGCACATAACGTCATGAGCGCACGAGGAGAACTCGATGCAAAGGAGCAGGAGTACATATGACAACAGAATCCAACGCACGGAAGTTCGGGTCGACGTTTATGCGACGCGGAGCCCAGTTCATCGCCATTGGCGCTGTTGCAGCGCTGGCGTTGACCGGATGCGCGAAGTCGGGAGGCTCGACGGGCAGCGGTGACGACTCGACCCTGAACATCGGCGGTCTTGTGCCGCAGACCGGTTCGTTGTCGTTCATGGGGCCGACGCTTACCGCAGCCATCGAGCTTGCGTCGTCAGACATCAATGCCGCAGACGCCGGCCTGACGGTCAAGACCGACATCAAAGACGAGGGCGACTCGACCACCGACACCGCGACGACGTCGGCGAAGTCGCTCATCGAGAAGAACTCCGTGATTCTCGGCGCGGCCTCTTCGGCGGCATCGAAGAACGTGCTGCCGACGGTCTCGAAGCGTCAGGTCGTGCAGATCTCGGCTTCGAACACCTCGCCCAGCTTCACGAACATCGATGACAACGGCGGATACTACTGGAGGACTGCTCCCTCTGACCTGCTGCAGGGCAAGAGCCTCGGCAAGCAGATTGTCGCCGACGGCAAGAAGAACGTGGCGATTCTGTTCATGAACGACGACTACGGCTCGGGTCTGAAGGATGCGGTCAAGGCGTCGATCGAGGCCGAGGGTGGCACCGTGTCGAAGGAGCAGTCGTTTGATCCTGCGGCCAAGGACATCTCGAGCGAGGTGTCACAGGCGATCAGCGGCAACCCCGATGCTCTCGTGGCCATCTCGTTCGACCAGTTCAAGGGCGTTGTGCAGACTCTGCAGACGAACGGTTTCGACTTTGCCAAGCTGTACGGCACAGACGGCAACAACGGCATCATGAAGTCAGGCGACACCTCCATCCAGGGGGCGACCTTCTCGCAGCCCGGTCCGTACGAGGGCCTCGATGACTTCATCAACCGCGTCAAGCAGCAGGCCGGTGGCTCTCTGACTTCGACCGTCTACGCACCCGAGATGTACGACGCGACGGTGCTCGCGGCGCTTGCGGCGCTGCAGGGCGGCAAGACCGACGGCACCACCATCAAAGACAACCTGCAGTCGGTCTCAGAAGGCGGCGAGAAGTGCACGTCGTTCAAGGACTGCGCGGCGCTCATCAAAGATGGCAAGGACATCGACTACGACGGCTTCTCAGGGCCGATCGACTTCGATGGCAACGGTGATGTGACCAAGGCGACGATCTCGTTCTACGGGGTCACTGATGCCAACAACACCACGACGTTCAAGCGTCAGGAAGAGGTCTCGGCCAGCTGACTCTCGGCAGGCATTTGATCTGATGGGGTCGTCCTTCGGGACGACCCCATCTCTGCGTTTTGGGTGTGTGCGGTGCGGTGCAGCGTGGCGCTGTGTTGGGTGTTGTGTGGTCTGTGGCGGCGGCGTGTTGTGGGCGTTGGCTGTGGCGGTTTGGGGGAGTTGCGGGGTGCCATGGTTGTGATCTGTAGGCGCAGCGGGGTGTTGTGCGTGTGCCGCTGCCAAGCGGTGCATGCTTGCAGGTGCGCGCTGTGCAGGTGCGCGCAGTGCGCCTGTGCGCTGTACAGGTGCATGCTGTGTGAGTATGCTCTGTCTGCGCGGGTATGTGCAGGTGCGTGCCGTGAAGCACGGTGGGTATGCGCAGATGCGTGCCGTGAAGCACGGAAGGAATGTGTCTAGGAGCTCGAAGTCTGATGCTGTGAGAACAATCCTGTGTTCATGCGTGTGGTGGCACTGACGACATCGGCACTGCTGCTTGGGCGATGAGTGAGCAAAGTCCTCACAGCGTCGTTCTCTCTCTCACATCATCACGAAGATCTGGGTCGACAGTGCGGAGCTGACTGCAGGCTGCCACGTCTTGAGACCAGCATTTGCCGTGAAGATGCGTCGGATTCGGAGCATTCGCGCACAGAGCTCGACATTGCTTCTGTCAAGCAGGAGCAAATGCGCCGAAGAGGAGCAAATGAACTGAACAGGGCCTGGAGAAAGCCTGAATCTGCTCCTGCTTGGTGCAAATGCTCCTGTTGGGCACAATGCTCCTGTTGGGTGAGGATGCTTGGCCGGCCGGTACTCCTGACTGCGGAGTCGCAGCTGCTGTGCAGCCTACTGTGTACAAGAGCATGCAGCTGCTCAGGGGGGGTGCAAAGCATGCACCTGCTCAGTCAACTGTGTGCAAAGCCACCACCGACCGATGCCAGCCACCGACTGTACCCAACCATCCCCAGCTACCGCCCAGCTACCGCCCGGCACACATGCCGCGACGACCGCGCCCGGCGTCTACCCCGCGGTGTGATCCTCGGCCAAGGTGCCCAAATACAGCTTGATCACCTTCGGATCATTCAGCAGCATATGACCAGGTCCGACATAGGCGTCTTTGCCCTGATCGAGCACATATCCGCGATCGCAGATTTGCAGCGCGCGCCGCGCATTCTGCTCGACCAGCATCACCGACACCCCGGCGGCGTTGATGCGCGCCACATTCAGGAACGTCTCGTCCTGCCGCACCGGCGACAGCCCCGCCGAGGGCTCGTCGAGCAGCAGCACCTTCGGATCCATCATCAGCGCCCGCGACATGGCGACCATCTGGCGCTCACCGCCAGAGAGCCCGCCGGCACGCTGCCCCAGACGCTTCGACAGCTCCGGAAAGAGGGAGGTCACGAACTCCAGCCGCGGCCCGAACAGCTTCGGCTTCTGAAAGCACCCCATCTCGAGGTTCTCGCGAATGGTCAGACTCGGAAACACATTCTCGGTCTGCGGCACGAACCCGACGCCGGCGCGAACCAGCTTGTCGGCCTTCAGGCCGGTGATGTCGCGCCCGTCGAGCACGACGCTGCCCGAGCGCACGCTCACCATGCCGAACACCGTCTTCAGCAGCGTCGACTTGCCAGCGCCGTTCGGGCCGATGATACCGACGAGTTCGCCCCGCTCGACATAGGTGTTGCACCCGTTCAGAATGTTCACGCCGGGCAGATACCCCGCGACCAGATCCTTCGTCTCAAGAACGCGCTCGGTCATCGTGGGTCCTCCTCAGTGGTGCCGGCCGCGTGAGCACCGGATGCTCTGCTCGTGTCGCCATGCGAACTGCTGGTTGCGGGCGGTGCTGCGTCGACGCCGGATGCTGTGCTCGCGTCGGCCTGCGAACCGCCGGCTGCACGTGGGGCTGAGCCTGCGCCGGATGCCGTGCTCGCATCGCCCTGCGGCCTTTCGGTCGCACGGTGCTCGGCGCGGATCTCGGCCACCACCTCACCGAGGTCGCGATCTTTGTTCGATCCCAGATATGCGTCGATCACAGCTGGATCCTGCATAACCACACCGGGCTCGCCTTCGGCCACGATGCGGCCCTCCGCCATCACGATCACCCAGTCGGCGATCGCCTGCACCATGTGCATGTCGTGCTCGACGAAGAGCACGGTCATGCCGTCGTCTTTCAGCCGCACGATGTGACCGAGCAGAGACTGCGTCAGCGCCGGGTTGACACCCGCCATCGGCTCGTCGAGCATGACGAACTGCGGGTCGCTCATCAACGCACGCGCCATCTCGAGCAGTTTGCGCTGCCCGCCGCTGAGCGCCGCAGCGTAGTCGTCCTTCTTCTTGTCGAGCAGGAACTTCTCGAGCAGGCCCATGGCCTTCGCCTCGATCGCCTTCTCCTGGCTCTTCCACGCCGGTGGCCACAAGGCGCTCCAGAAGTGCTCGCCACGCTGATCCTTGGCGCCCAGCTTCATGTTCTCGAGCACGCTCAGCATCGCCAGCGACTTGGTCAGCTGGAAGGTGCGAACCTGCCCCAGACGCGACACTTTGAACGAGGGGATGCCCGACAGCGTGGTGCCGTCGAACGACCAGCGGCCGGTGTTCGGCTTGTCAAAGCCGCTGAGCAGGTTGAACAGCGTGGTCTTGCCGGCGCCGTTCGGGCCGATCAGTGCGGTGATGACGCCGCGCGGAATCTCGACGTGCTCCACATCGACGGCGGTGTTGCCGCCGAATGAGCGGGTGATGTCGTCTGCGACGACGATCGGGTCTGTCTTCTTGCATCCCGGTGCGGCGGGCTCCGCTGCGATCGGGCGTGCGCCGCCTGAGGCGGCTGTCACAGTCGAACCGCCCTGCGACGTCTCGCCGACGGCGTGCACCGTGGGATCTGACGGCTGCGGCTCGGGCACTGGTGTGAGGGGAGTGTCAGGCATTGAAGTACACCTCCGACTTCTTTCCGAACAGACCCTGCGGTCTGAAAATCACGAGCAGCATGAGCGCGACGCCCACGAGGATGAAACGCACCTGGCCTCCTTGGACGCCGGTGATCGGCAGGATCTCTTCGCTGACCAGCAGCGACACGATGCCGTCGGTCGCGACGATGACCACCCAGAAGATCATCGAGCCGACGATGGGGCCGAAGACCGTGGCGGCGCCGCCGAGCAGCATGATCGTCCAGAGGAAGAACGTCGTCTGCGTGCCGAAGTTGTCCGGCTGCACCGACCGCGGCAGCACGAAGATCATGCCTCCGAGGCCGCCTAGAACGCCGCCGAGAATCAGCACCTGCATCTTGTAGGCGAAGACGTTCTTGCCGAGCGAGCGAACGGCATCCTCGTCTTCTCTGATGGCTTTGACCACGCGACCCCAGGGGCTGCGCACCAGACGCCAGACCAAGAGCATCGAGAGGGCGACGACGACCCACGCGAAGATGATCGTCCAGAGATCCTCTTCGGTGTAGGTCAGCGGACCGATCTCATAGAGGCCGACGGGAATCGGGTTGAGCGACTGGAACGAGTCGGAGCCGCTCTGCATGCCGGCCGAACCGCCGGTGAGCCACGAGAGCTCGGGGGTCTTGGCCACCAGCCTGATGATCTCGGCGGCTGCGATCGTCACGATGCTGAGGTAGTCGGCGCGCAGGCGCAGCGTCGGTATGCCGAGCAGCAGCCCGAACAGCACGGCTCCGAGGATGCTGAACAGCAGCCCGACGAAGAACGGCACCCCGAAGGTGTTCGACGTGATGGCGAAGAAATACCCGCCGACGGCCATGAAGCCGGCCTGACCGAAGTTGAGCAGCCCAGTGTAGCCGAAGTGAATCGAAAGACCGAGTGCGGCGAGCGCGTAGGCCGCCGTGGTCGGCGAGATGATCTCGCCGAGAGCCTGTGAGATGAACGACAGATCCATGGTTGCCCCTTATCCGATGCGTTCTCTGCGACCGAGGATGCCCTGCGGGCGAACCAGCAGCACCACGATCATGATCACGAGCGCCGTGACGTACTTGAGGCTGCCCGGCAGGAACAGACTGGAGAGATTCACTGCGATGCCGATGATGAGGGCACCGACGAGAGCGCCGTATGCGGTGCCGAGACCGCCGAGCACGACCGATGCGAAGATGAGCAGCAGAATCGACGCGCCGGTGTCCCACTGCTGGGTCTGATAGAACGCGAGCAGCACGCCGGCGACGGCCGCGAGTGCGGTGCCGCCCGTCCACACCACCCGAATGATCCGGTTGACGTCGATGCCTGATGCGGATGCCAGCGCCGGGTTGTCGGCGACGGCGCGCGTGGCCTTGCCGATGCGGGATTTCGTCAGCAGCGCCGCGGTGACGATGAGCAGCACGATGGCCACCAGCGAACCGAGCACGTCCCACTGGCGAAGCCGCACCGAACCCAGCACGAGCCAGGCGTCACTCGACACCGGCATCACGATGCGGTCGGGGCCGAAGAGAAAGGCGTAGAGGTAGCGCAGCGCGAGCGAGAGGCCGATGCTCACGATCATCAGCGGGATGATGCCCACTCGCTTCTTGCGCAGCGGCTTCCAGAGGGCGGCATCCTGTACCCAGCCGAAGACGCCGCCGACTACGAAGGCCAGGATCACGGCGATCCAGGCCGGCAGCGCCAGCGTGGTCATCGCGGTCACGGCGACGAAACCGCCGAATGTGACCAGCTCACCGTGTGCGAAGTTGTTGAGCTTCGTCGTTCCGTAGATCAGCGACACCCCGATCGATGCGAGCGCGAGGATGAGTCCGAAGATCACCCCGTTGATCAGGCTCGGCACGAACTGATCGGTGAGAAAACCGCCGCCCTCCTGTGCGAGCACGACTGTGGGCGCCGCGTGAGCGAGCGCACTTGCTGTCAAGGCCGTTGTCAACTGAGCCTCCCCGTTTGGCGATGGACGCGTGGGATGCCGCACGCGTCACCGTCACCACCCACAGGGGGTTGCGACGGGTGGCACACAAGCTACCTCGCTTTTGTGTCGCCAATGTTACACAGGAGTCGGGGTAGACTGAGCGCACCGCGTCTGGAAGGAAGAAATGGCACACGACCCCTTTGCCTACACCGGTCTCACTTATGACGATGTGCTGCTGCTGCCCGGCCACACCAACGTCATTCCCAGCGAGGTCAACACCAAGACCCGCCTGACCCGTGAGCTGTCGATCAACATCCCCCTGCTGTCATCGGCGATGGACACCGTCACTGAGGCACGTCTCGCGATCGCCCTGGCCCGCCAGGGCGGCATCGGCGTGCTGCACCGCAACCTCTCGATCGAAGACCAGGCCCGCCAGGTCGACCTCGTGAAGCGTTCAGAGTCGGGCATGATCACCGATCCGCTGTCGACCTCTCCTGAGGCGACGGTGCAGGAGGTCGACGAGATCTGCGGCCAGTTCAAGGTCTCAGGGCTGCCTGTGGTCGACGAAGACAACGTGCTCGTCGGCATCATCTCGAACCGCGACATCCGCTGGGTGCCGGTCGACGAGCGTGAGAACACCCTCGTCAAAGACGTTATGACCAAAGGCAAGCTGTTCACCGGCAAGGTGGGCATCAGCCGCGAAGAGGCCTACCGAACCTTCGCCACCCACAAGATCGAGAAGCTGCCGCTGATCGACGACGAGGGGCACCTCAAAGGCCTGATCACCGTCAAAGACTTCGACAAGGCCGAGAAGTACCCGCACGCGAGCAAAGACAGCTCGGGCCGTCTGCTCGTCGGTGCGGCCATCGGCGTGTTCGGCGATGCCTGGGAACGCGCCTGCGCACTGGTCGAGGCCGGCGTCGACGTCATCGTCACCGACACCGCCAACGGTGATTCGAAGGGCGAGCACGACATCGTCAAACGCCTGAAGACCGACCCGGCGACCAAGCACGTGCAGGTCGTGGGCGGCAACATCGCCACCCGCGAGGGTGCGCAGGCTCTGGTCGACGCCGGTGTCGATGCCGTCAAGGTCGGCGTCGGACCCGGCTCGATCTGCACCACTCGCATCGTCGCCGGTGTGGGCGTGCCGCAGGTGTCGGCAATCTACGAGGCATCGAAGGCGACCATCCCCGCCGGTGTGCCGCTGATCGCCGACGGCGGCCTGCAGCATTCGGGCGACATCGCCAAGGCGTTGGTCGCCGGCGCCGACACCGTGATGCTCGGCTCGCTGCTCGCCGGAACCGATGAGAGCCCGGGAGAGCTCGTGTTCGAGCATGGCAAGCAGTTCAAGCAGTACCGCGGCATGGGGTCGCTGGGGGCGCTGCAGACGCGCGGCCAGCGCACGAGTTACGCACGCGACCGCTACTTCCAGGCCGATGTGCCCAGCGACGACAAACTGATTCCCGAGGGCATCGAAGGGCAGGTGCCCTACCGTGGCCCGCTCGAGGCCGTCACCTATCAGCTCATCGGCGGTCTGCGCCAGTCGATGTTCTATGTGGGGGCCGAGAACATCGAGCAGCTCAAAGAGAACGGCAAGTTCGTGCGCATCACGCCGGCCGGCCTCAAAGAGAGCCACCCGCACGATGTGCAGATGGTCATCGAGGCCCCGAACTACCACGGTCGGTAGACCGAACGCCGCAGTCGCAGCAAACAGACGAGGGATGAACGAGGAATCATGAGTGAGACAGTGCAGATCGGCGTGTCGAAAACCGGTCGGCGAGGCTACGGCTTCAGTGACATCGCAGTGGTGCCCGATCGGCGCACCCGTGATGCCGGCGACGTGTCGGTGAACTGGAGCATCGACGCCTACCACTTCGATCTGCCCGTCGTCGGCGCGCCGATGGACTCGGCCGCCTCGCCTGAGACCGTCATCGCCCTCGGGCGCGCCGGCGGGCTCGGCGTGCTCGATCTCGAGGGCCTGTGGACGCGCTACGAAGACCCGACCGACGCCTACCGTCGCATTCGCGAGGCCAACGACGATCAGGCCGGGCGGGTGCTGCAGGAGGTCTATGCAGAGCCGGTCAAGGCCGAGCTGATCACTGAGCGACTCGAGCAGATTCGTGCCGCCGGCGTGACCGTCGCCGGGGCGCTCTCGCCGCAGCGCACGCAGCAGTTCTACCAGACGGTGCTCGATGCGGGAGTCGACCTCTTCGTCATCCGCGGCACGACGGTCTCGGCAGAGCACGTGTCGGCGACCACTGAGCCGCTGAACCTCAAGAAGTTCATCTACGAACTCGACGTGCCGGTCATCGTGGGCGGTGCAGGCACCTATACGACCGCTCTTCATCTGATGCGCACCGGTGCTGCCGGCGTGCTGGCCGGATTCGGCGGAGGCGCCACGTCATCCTCATTGAAGACGCTGGGCCTGCGCACGCCGATGGCGACCACCGTGGCCGACGTCGCCGGCGCCCGCCGCGACTACCTCGACGAGTCGGGCGGTCGTTACGTGCACATCATCTGTGACGGCAGCCTGGGCTTCGGCGGTGACATTCCGAAGGCCTTCGCCTGCGGTGCCGACGCGGTCATGCTCGGCACGGCGCTCGCCCGTGCGAACGAGGCTCCCGGCGGCGGCTACCACTGGGGTGCCGAGGCGCATCACGCTGAGCTGCCCCGCGGTCGTCGCGTGCAGGTCGGCAGCGTCGGGCCGCTCGAGCAGGTGCTCTTCGGGCCGGCGCACGACGCAACCGGCACGACCAACCTGATCGGCTCGCTGCGCAAGTCGATGTCGACCACTGGATACACCGAGCTCAAGGAGTTCCAGAAGGTCGCAGTCACCGTCTCGCACTACGAGGCCTGAACCAGACGTGTCCGAATCTGTGCCCGACTCGAACACACAGTCGGAGTCCGCTGCGCCGGGCGTCCAGACGCCGCGACGCATCGGGGCGGCCGAGGCCAATCTTCTGATCGACGAGCTCGAGGCGGAGCTCTCAGAGCCGCCGCGCTCGACACTGTCGGTGCTGCTGACGGCGAAGTGGCTCGGCGCACTGTTCGTCGTGCTCCTGATCGTGGCCGGGTTTCTCGGGCTGGGCTGGTGGCAGGCGATGCGTGCGGTGACTCCGGGAGACGACGGCAGTCGTCAGACCGAGACCGCGCGGCCTCTCACCGATCTGCTCACGCCCGGTCAGACCATGAACGTGCAGGCCATCGAGCAGCGTGCGACCGTGTCGGGCACGGTGCTTCCGGGAACGGCCACGATCGTTGCGAACCGCACCCAGCAGAACGCGTCGGGTGAGACCGGCGAGGCTCGTGACCGCGAGGGCAATGCGCTCGGCTACTGGGTCGTGGTGGGCCTCTCGGTGGAGGCGCCCCAAGCGCCCGCCGGAGCCGTGCTGCCCGTGGCCCTCGGGTGGGCGCCCGACCTCGACCAGGCCCGAGCGACACGTGACCGCGCCGAGGCTTTGGCGAATGCCGCGCCAGGCGAGGTCGGCGCAGCCGGCGCTGACGGGGATGCGATGGCCCTGAGCGCAGGGATGCTGCAGCTGAGCGGGCGCATCATGCCGTTCGAAGGCGTCGAGAAACAGCAGACCACGGCCGCCGACTACCTCACGCAGGTGGTCTCAGGACCGGAGCTGATCAACGTGTGGCAGACCGACGACCGCCCCTGGTTCGAGGGGTACCTGGTCGCCTCCGACGGCGTTCCCGCGGTGGTCGGCAGCGACCTGCAGACGATCTACTCGCCGCCGCCCTCGACTGAAGCGCAGATCAACTGGATGAACATCTTCTACGCCGCCGAGTGGGTGGTCTTCGCAGCCTTCTCTCTGTTCCTGTGGTGGCGCCTCGGCCGTGACGAGTACGAGCACGGTCTCGAATACGCCGCGCAGGAACGCGAACAGCTCGAGCTGCTGCGCCGTGTCGCCGTGCGATGAGCGCCCGCGTTAGGATGGAACCCATGACCCGTCAGCCGATTCTGCCGAAGCGCGATCGGCAGCGCATACCCGGTGCGATCAGGTTCTACAGCATCTTCGCCTACATCACCGGTGTGTTCCTGCTGCTGCTCTGCGCCGAGATGATCCTCAAATACATTCCGTGGAATCACGAGCTCGGCGTCGGCTACGAGGTCTTCGCCGGCGGCGGTCACGTGCTCAACTTCGTGCCCTCGCTGCCCGAGTACATCGACAGCGCCGGCGGTCTGAACCTTTCGATCGGCGTGCTGATCGTGCACGGCTGGCTGTATGTCGTCTATCTGATCAGCGACTTCCGCCTGTGGACGCTGCTGCGGTGGCCGCTGCGGCGTTTCGTCGCGATCGCCTTGGGCGGCATCGTGCCGTTCCTCTCGTTCTTCGTCGAGCACCGCATGTCGCGCGCTGCGCGTAAAGATCTCGCCGAGCACAACGCCCGTGCCGAGGCCCACGACGAGGCCATCCTGGCACTGCGCAAGCAGGTCGCCGATGACGAGGCCCGTGCGGCAACCACGGCGACACCGGGCGCAGCCGCTGAGAACGCGGCCGACGCCCGTCATCCGGCGACGCAGCCGGGCGAGCATGGCATCGGCCAGACCTCAGGCGACGCCGCACAGACCACGACCGACACCGACGAAAGCAGCGAGACGAAGTGACCCAGCAGACCCCCACTGCGGCAGCGGCCTCGAACGAGGCAGGCGCTGACGCGACGACACCCACGGTGCTCGTCATCGATTTCGGCGCGCAGTACGCGCAGCTGATCGCACGGCGCGTGCGCGAGGCGCATGTGTACTCCGAGGTCGTGCCGCACACTTGGAGCGTCGAGAAGATCCTCGCGAAGAAGCCTGCGGCGATCATCCTCTCGGGCGGCCCCGCGAGCGTCTTCGAAGAGGGCGCCCCGCACGTCGACCGGGCCCTGTTCGAAGCCGGCGTGCCGGTGTTCGGCATCTGCTACGGCTTTCAGGCCATGTCGTATGCGCTCGGCGGCATCGTCGATCAGGCGGCGGTGGGCGAGTACGGACATACCGAGTCTGAGGTTCACGAAGCAGGCACGCTGCTCGAGGGCTCTCCTGCGAAGCAGTCGGTGTGGATGAGCCACGGCGTCGCGGTGAAGACCGCGCCCGAGGGGTTCGACGTGCTGGCGTCGACCGTGGGCGCGCCCGTGGCGGCGATCGAGGATCGCGGCCGTCGACTCTTCGGCGTGCAGTGGCACCCCGAGGTGCAGCACACTCCGCTCGGCCAGCAGGCGCTCGAGAACTTTCTGTACCACGGCGCCGGGCTGAAGCCGGAGTGGACCAGCGAGAACGTGATCGACCAGGAGGTCGCGAAGATCCGCGCCCAGGTCGGTGCGAGCAAGGTGATCTGCGGGCTGTCGGGCGGCGTCGACTCGGCTGTCGCCGCGGCTTTGGTGCAGCGTGCGGTCGGCGACCAGCTGACCTGCATCTTCGTCGACCACGGCCTGCTGCGCAAAGACGAGGTCAAGCAGGTTCAGGAGGACTTCGTCGCCGCGACCGGCATCCGTCTGGTCACGATCGATGCGTCGGAGCAGTTCCTCACTGCGCTGAAGGGCGTCAGCGAGCCGGAGCGCAAGCGCAAGATCATCGGCCGCGAGTTCATCCGCACGTTCGAGCGTGCGGCTCGCGACCTGCAGAACGAGGCCTCGGCCGACGGCGAAGAGATCAAGTTTCTGGTGCAGGGCACGCTCTATCCCGATGTCGTCGAATCAGGCGGCGGCGAAGGTGCGGCCAACATCAAGAGCCACCACAACGTGGGCGGCCTGCCCGATGACCTGCAGTTCAAACTCGTCGAGCCGCTGCGGTCGCTGTTCAAAGACGAGGTTCGCTCGATCGGTCGCGAGCTGGGCGTACCCGAGGTCATCGTCAGCCGTCAGCCGTTCCCCGGGCCCGGCCTGGGCATCCGCATCATCGGCGAGATCACGCAGGAGCGCCTCGACATTCTGCGCGAGGCCGACGCGATCGCGCGCGAGGAGCTCACCAAGGCTGGGCTCGACGATCAGATCTGGCAGTGCCCGGTGGTGCTGCTGGCCGATGTGCATTCAGTGGGCGTGCAGGGGGACGGGCGCACATATGGGCATCCGATCGTGCTGCGCCCAGTGTCGAGCGAAGACGCGATGACGGCTGACTGGTCTCGGCTGCCGTACGACGTGCTGTCGGTGATCTCGAACCGCATCACGAACGAGGTGCGTGAGATCAACCGAGTGGTACTCGATGTCACGAGCAAACCGCCGGGCACCATCGAGTGGGAGTGAGTCAGGCAGGCCTCGTCGCAGTGTGCGGCGGGGTCTGTTTCTGTTTTGGGCTGTTTGTCTTGGGGCTGTCGTGTCGTGTGTTTGTCTTGTGGGTGTCGTGTCCTAAGGCTGTTTTGTCTTGCGGCTGTTGTGTCGTGTGTTTGTCTTGCGGGTTTCGTGTCTCAGGACAGTCCTGCCCTGAAGGCGTCGTGTTTCAGGGCAGTTCTGTCTTGAACCGGGCGAGGCGGCATGCGAGTGCGCAGAAGCCGCCTGAAGCGCGGGATCGAGTGTGCAGAACCTGTTGAAGACCCACCGAGTGTGTAGAACCTGCTGATGACTCACTGAGTGTGTAGTTGGTGTGGGTGTTTGCTGTTGATACTCGCAGTTTCTGTGCTTTCGGTGGGTGGAGGCACTTGCAGATGGTGCGAGTGTGCAGAATCTGTTGAAGACCCACCGAGTGTGTAGAACCTGCTGAAGGCCCACCGAGTGTGTAGTTGGTGTGGGGGTTTGCTGTTGATAGTCGTGTGTTCTGTGCTTTCGGTGGGTGGAGGGCGCGTGTGCACGGTGCGAGTGTGCAGAGGTGTTGAGCGCATGTGTCGAGTGCACACCCAGCGTGCAGAATGTGTTGAGCGCATGCCGAGTGCACACCCAGTGCGCAGAACCTGTTACGCATAGCCGTAGGTGCAGCACGAAGTTCTCCACATCGGGCAGATCGGGGAGACCCGGGGCAGGCCGATCGCTCATGCTGAAGGCATGTCGCCGTCCAAACCGCAGCCGCTGCCGATTCAGATCAGGCATCGACCCTTCACTGTGGCAGAAGCACGAGACATGGGAGTCAGCCAGTCTCGACTGCGGGCCAACGACCTCGAACAGCCCTACCGAGGGGTGCGCTGCGCACGACGCGAGATGCGCACAGCAGAATCGGCCCAGAACCAGGCGGGTTCGCCGTCGGAGACCCCGAAATCCAAGCGTCTCTACACAGCAGTGACGCATCGCGCGCGGCAGTATTTGCCACTGATGAAGCCAGGGCTCGCCTTCAGCCACCTGACCGCGGCGATCATATGGGGCCTGCCTCTGCCTCTCAGCATGATTGCTTCGGCACTCGAGCCCGACGGACTTGACGTCGCAGCGGCTGCGACCCTTTCGCGTCCGCGGCACCGCGGCATCCGCAGCAGGCGCATGCCCCCGACAGCTCATGTCTACACACTCGGCGATCTGCCGGTCTGCGATGTGCGGACGACCTGGAGGATGCTGGCCGATGTGCCGAATCATTCCGACGCTGATCTCGTGGCTGTCGGCGATTTTCTGGTCTGTCGCGCCGAGCTGCGTGCAGACGGCCGGCAGCCGTTCGCCGGGCCGAGGGAGCTCATCGAGTGGGCGGGTTCGCTGTCGGGGCGAAACTGCAGAAGGATGCGCCAGGTCGCCCGTCTCGTGCGTGACGGCTCGCAGTCGCCCATGGAATCGCTCACTCGGCTGCTGCTGTTGGAAGCAGGGGTGCCGGAGCCTGAGCTCAACGCCGACATCTACGACAGGGCTGGAGGCCACTTGGCGCGGGCCGATCTGCTGTATCGGGTGCAGAGGGTGATTCCAGAATTCGACGGGGATCAGCACCGCACGTCGCGTGCGCAGCATGCTCGTGATCGGGAACGACTGAAGGCACTTCGGAACGAGGGGTACGAGGTTGTTCAGGCCGATCTGCGCACGCTGACCGATGTACGTGCCGGGCAGGAGTTCGTGGCCGAGGTCGAGCGTGCGTTGGTGCAGAGGGGCATGTGCAGGTGAGACGAGAGATGCTGGGCGAGGGCATCGGCGAGTGGCGAGGTGAGAGCTGTACAGACATTTGCGTGGGCGAGGCGAGCGAGCGATGAGCGAGCGACGAACGAGCGACAAAGGAGCCGCCGCGCGCGTTGTGAACGAGCTGGTCGGGAGCGCGACACGCCGATCAAAAAAGTAGTCTGAGTAGACAGTTGCAGCGATCGGATTCCTCGCCGTAGCATCGAAAACAATTCGCCGAGAATGTGCTCGGCATCTCGATCACAACGTCAGTGGTCATCTCTTTCACAGGCAGTCAACCGCATCGTCGCGGGGTTGCGCTGTGCATCCATCAGAGCAGTAACCGGTCACACGGACGTGTTCGGTCTCGCCCTCGCACGCCCGAAAACACCACGGGTGCGGCGCACCGAACTGAACACCACCAGAACCGAACAGCGTCACTCCCGCCGGAGTGACAGCAGCAGTCCCAACCCGAACATCCAGAAAGGAAAGCAGTGACCGAACTGACCGCCGTGACGAGCTCCATCCCCGTGCTGACCGGATCGATCCGCGTGATCGCGCCCTCGAGAAGCTCTGAGTCACGACACTCTGAGCCACGACGCCCAGAGACACGGCATCCTGAGTCGCAACTCTCTGAGTTCGATGCGAACGATGTCGCGCGCCCGGTCACTGCTTCTCCCATGAGTCACGAGCGATCGGTCGACACTCGCGCCATCGACATCACGCGCATCGCCGACCGTGCAGGCGCACCCTCGCGGCGCGTGGCGGGCGGGGTCGCCGCCACGGCATCCGCCGCACACCGCCTGTTCGACTTCGCCGTCACCACGCGACACAGCACGCTCGCAGCCTGGCGCAATGCGATCTGCGTGATCTTCGCGCTCGCGGGGGTGGCGACGGCGGTCTGGGTCGCGCGCATCCCCGAAGTGAGCGCACAGCTCGGCATCGGCAGCGGCGGCGTCGCGATTCTGCTCGTCGGCCTCTCGAGCGGTTCAATCACCGGGCTCGCCGTGGCACCGGGGCTGATCGGCCGCCTCGGCGCGCGACGCATGCTCACCGCCGCGATCACCGGCATCGGGCTCGGCCTCACCGCGATCGGCGTGGCAGTCGATGTGTTCGCGCAGACCGGATTCGCCTTCGCGGCGCTGATGCTCTTCGGATTCAGCCTGAGCTCGGCATCGGTCACGATGAACCTCGAGGGCACCACCGTCGAGAAGCGCGTCGGCCGCACGATTCTGCCGATGATGCACGCCTGCTACAGCGCGGGCACGATCACCGGCGCACTCGTCGGTGCGCTTGCCGCCTCGCGGGGCACGGGGCTGCTGCCGTATCTCGCTCTGGCGGCGGTGTTCCTGCTCGTCGCCGGTCTGGGCACACTGCGGTCGGTGCCGGGCGCGTCGGCTCCGCAGCGCATCCATTTCGAGGCCTCCGATGCACGTGGCTCGTCGACCGCCCATGCGGTACAGAACGGTGCCGGCAGCGCTGCGCGACTGTCTGATGGCTCGGGCGAGAGCGAGGCATCAGCCGACATGCGAGCACGACTGCGCGCACGTTTCGGGCTGCTGGCCGACCGACGGCTGCTGCTCATCGGCGTGATGATGGTCGGCATGTCATTCGTCGAGGGCTCGGCCAACGACTGGCTCAGCCTCGCGGCGGTCGAGGGCCACGGCCTCGACCATTCTGCTGCGGCACTGGTGTACGCGACGTTCGTCTCGGCGATGACGCTCGGCCGCCTCGTGGGAGGCCCTCTCGTCGACCGTCTGGGCACGACGCGAGTGCTTCTCGGCTGCGCCACGATCGCATCGATCGGGCTGGCCACATTCATCTTCGGTGCGGGAACGCCGCTGATCTTCGTGGCGACCGCGCTGTGGGGGCTGGGAGCGTCGCTCGGGTTCCCGGTCGGCATGTCGCTGGCCGCCGACCATCCGACGGATGCGACCCGCCGGGTGAGCATGGTCTCGATCTTCGGGTACTCGGCTTCGCTCGCAGGGCCCCCTGCTTTGGGCATGCTGGCCGAGCACTTCGGGATTCTGCACGGATTCGTGCTCGTGCTCGCATTCGTGGTGATCTCGCTGGCGGTTCTGCCCGGAACGCGCAAAGCGCGAGGCGTGAGCGCCTGACGGCACGCGGGGCGCGTATCGGGCGCACGTGAGCGACTGCTCAGTGCAGAAGTGACTTCTACCGCCGCTTCTGCGCTGAGCAGTCGCTTTCTGCGCTGACGGGGTACTCGATTTGCCGCAGACCCCTACGTGACCGGGCCTGAACCGGGTCAGAACCGATGAGCTGCCCGGCACACTGAACTCACTTGATCACGAATGCCTTCGGCAGCCGACTTCAGGCTGTCGAGACTTCCGAGGAGTTCACCTGTGAGAAGACACCTTCATCGAATCGCCCTGTTCGCCGCCGGGGCACTGCTCTGTCTCCCGGCTGCAGCGACATCGACCGCCCCTGCCGCATTTGCCGAAGACGACAGCAGACACCCCGATCAGCTGCTCACGACGCAGAGCACGCAGCAGGTGCTGTGCACGCTCTCGAAAAGCGAAACGGCGGATGCCGCGACAGCGAGATCTCTGCGTCGAGGAACAGCGTTGCTGGTCGTCGATCGGCAGGAAGTCACCTCTGCATGGATCGACATCGAGCGCTCCGATCTCGATCCGGCACAACTGCACATCACGCTCGAGAAAGAGGGCGCGGATGGGGCTCCCGCGACGACCGTGATCGACGGCACTGCGGGCTCCGGATCGGGCGATGCCTCTGCAGCAGTGCACGCCACCACGTGGGGTGTGACCATCGTGACTCCGCTGACCGTCGGCGACTACCAGCTTCGGGTCAGCACGCCGCAGACGGATCTCGAGCAGTCGACCGTCGCACTGACGACACTCGACCAGAACGGCGTCTGGGTCGATGCGCAACAGCGCATGATGCCGCTCGCGCTTGACGAACCTGGGCCGGACGACGGGGCATGCGAAGATCCCGACCACGGCGGCGGCCAGAACGCGGGTGGGGGAGAGAAGGCCACCGACGGCTCGAACTCCGACTCCGATGCCGCGCATGACTCTGCTGCAGACACCGCCAACGACGGAGCACTCGCGCGCACCGGCATAGCCATCGGCTGGACCCTCGGCATCGTTGCCGCCCTGCTGATCGCAGGGCTCGCACTGCTCTGGGCAAACCGCCGACGCACGATCGAGGCCAGCGCGGCGTCGCATCCGACGAACACTGACCAGGAGAACGACCGATGAGACACCGCACCGATACCTCTGCACACGTTCGCACACATCGCATCCGCACGCTGACCCAGACTCTGGTCGCGGCGGGCGTAGCCCTCGCAGTCGGCCTCAGCCAGGCATCGCTCGCCGCGGCCGACACCTCGACCAACCCGAACGACACGCCGCTGACCCCGGCGACGGGCGTCTCAACCATGGGGCCGGGTGAGACGTACATTCCGATGGTCGACACCGAAGCCGGCAAATGGCCGAAAGCGGCAGACGGTGCCGCTTCCGTGCGCAGCTTTCACACCGCCGGCGCAGACGTGTCCGTGCCGCTGGAGCTCGCCGCCGAGGGCACTCCCGCCGAGACCGATCCACAGGATGCCGTCGTGCGCGTGACGGTGCTCACCGCGCCGGGCTCACCGGGCAGTGCGCCGACCCAAGTGCTCGCCGGCGGCGACGCCTTCTTGTCTGTGCCAGCAGGTGAGAGCCGCAGCACGATGGTCGTCATGCCCGTGCAGAACAAGGCGATCGCGCTGCATACGACCACCGAGACGAATCTGCGCATCGAGAAGATGGCCACGTTTAGCACCAAGACCGGAACACCCGGCGGGCTTCAGGCGGTCGACCAGCCTGTGGTGCGCGCCGATGCGGCCGTGGGTACGAGCGCGCCGCAGCTGCGTGCCGTGCCCGGCGAGACCGAGCCGGGGATGCTGGGGGCGTCCGCCCCGACGTCCGGGCTCGGCGGATCGCTGACGTTCGGCGTCACCGGTCAGGGCGGGGTGCCGAGCGCCGGTGTGCGCTCGGTGTCGCTGAGCATCCGTCTGCAGTCGAACGTCGGGCAGACGGTCACTGTCGCCGGCCAGCGTCTGCAGACCTCGCCGGGGGAGGACGTGCTCAACGTGTTCGCAGACCCCGACGCACAGGGCAACGTGACGATCGAGACCGAACAGCCGACCAGCGTGCGCGCCGCCGTGCGCGGCTGGGTCGACAACGGCGGCCAGAACGCCGAGACGCTCAACGTCGGCTCCGGGCTGATGAGCCTCGGCGCGGCTGCGGTGCGCAGCGACGAGCCGGGCGACGGTCAGCCTCGCAGCTATCACGTCGAGGCCGGAGATGCACAGGCAATCGACCTTACCGGGGCTCCGAGCGACGCGGCGTTCGCGTTCGTGCAGGCCGACGTCACAGGGGTCACGACCCGCAGCCAGCTCGAGGTCGGCGACTTCTACCTTGGTCGTGGGCGGGGGCTCGCCGTACAGCCGCAGAGGACTGAGAGCGAGCTGATGATCGTGCCCGTCGTCGGCGGAGTCATCACGATGCGAGAGGGCGCAGCCGACGTCACTCTGACCGTGCGGCAGTATGTGCGCAGAGATCACGACGGTTCAGACGTTCGCCCAGACGAGAACGATCGCATGCTCATCACGAGCCCCGACAATGGCAGCACGCAGCACCTTGAGCACAGCGCGACGTTCACGATGCAGGGGCTCTATACACAGGGGCAGAGCTCGCTCGACCGCATCGAGATCCATGCGCGCAAGGCGTCTGGCGGTGCTCCTAGTCTGGTCGCCACGGCAGAGGTCGCCCCTGACCCCGATCACCCCGAAACGCTCGCCTGGCAGGCAGAGGTGAGTGCGCCCCAAGGCGGCGACTACGTGTTCACCGCTGTGGGCAAGGACGCCGACGGAACGCTTGCCACACAGGAGATCACCCTGCACATCGAACTGCAGAGCGATACGTCGACGCCGATGGTGTCCAATGACGCCTGGGTGCTGCGCAGCGGCACGTTCGTCAAGGCCGAGGATGCGCTGGCCGCGCCCGACCAGACTGGGGGGACCCCGGGCAACGGCCTGCTCGAGGAGAATCCGAGCAGCTCGTCTGCGCAGATCGACGAGGTGCAGGCCGACAGCGTGCTGGTCACCGACCAGCCGCCGTTCGCGCCGGGCGACGTGTTCGTCACTGGCTCGATCGACGCAGAACAGAGCGGTGTGCTGCGCACGGTGCAGTCAATCGATCGCACTCCACAGGGTTGGCGGGTGCATACTGCCGATGCTGCTCTGACCGATGTCTTCCAACAGGTGGATGTCGCGCAGCAGACCGACACGGCACCCTTGGTCGACCCTGCGAAGGTGAAAGCCGAGACCGCGTCGCAGCCAGCTGCCGACAGCGACCCGGTCACCATTGAACGACCGGCGTCAGGCGAGGGCGTGCAGCCGCTGCAGGTCGTGCCCTCCGTCGACGTGTCGTCGGGCAGCCAAGGCCACGAGACGACCGACTGCACGGTCACTGAGAACGTGGACGACGACCTGACCGGTCGACAGGATCAGACCGCTCCGGTGTGTCCGGAGTCTTCTGACGGGCACGGGTCGCTGAGTGACGCCGGCGTCGGAGCGCACGTCGAACAGGGCTTCAAGGCCACCGTCCAGCTGGCCTGGGACACCAAGAAAGACCCCTTCGGGGGAGACGTACTGGTCGATGACGTGAAAGACATCTCCCAGCTCGCTCCACAGGAACGAGCCTCACGCGAGGCCAAGACCGCGCTCGACGGAGGAGTCTCTCTCGGGTTCACCGGCGAGATGACGCTCGGTGTCGACGTCGGGCTGAAAGTCGGACTCCGATGGGGGTGGGTGCCCAAGCCGTTCGTCAAAGACCTGCATGCGATCATCGAGAATCAGACGAAGGTGAGCTACTCACTGAAAGCATGGCTGAAAGCGAGTGCCTCGGCGAAGGCGAAGTATCGTCTCGTGAAGCTGCCCATCTCGGCGATCACCGTGATGGCCGGCCCTGTTCCGGTCATTTTCAAACCGTATGTGAATGTCAACGTCGGCGCTCAGATCTCGTTGACGGGAAGCCTGATCATGTCGGGCTCCACCACCACCAAATCAAGGTACGGCTTCACCTATGCAAATGGAAAAGTGACGAAGGTCGCCGTCACGGAGAAGTCCGGAGACCCGGTCAAAGCCACCAGTTCTGGTGTGACCATGCAAAAGTCGGTCAAGATCGACGCCTCGGCAGGGCCGTCACTCGAAGCGGGGGTGCTGCTGTACGGGGCGCTCGGGCTGCAGGCCGAGCTGAGCCTTGCCGCGGGAGCGACTGCACAGGGAGCGTGGGAGCAGGGGGTCGTGGACGGCCAGTCCTTCAACCGGCTGAAGTACTCGGCGTCAGCCTACCTGGCAGCCGATGCTCAGGGATCGGCCGAAATTCGCATTCCTGTGGTCGACTTTCGCCTGAAGTCGTTCCTGCTGGTCGAATTCTCTCGACGGCTCGACATCTGGCACGGAGAGGGAAAGATCGACGTGCCGCAGTGATCGTCGCCATTCGCTCTGGTCGAGGGTTTACAATCCCTGTGCAGATGCACTTGGGGGAGAGGGCGCATTCGCACACCCTCGATCAGAACGGAACCTCGCACTGTGGCGATTCAGACACTCACCCGACGGCGAGCCGAACTTGCCGATCAGCTCGCCCGTCGTGCGCTGCAGACACCTGATCGCACAGTGCTCATCACCGGAGCCTCCGGCGTCGGCAAGACGCTGGTCGCCGCCGAGGTGCAGCGGCGGATGCGGACACAGGACCCTGACCACCCCGACTCGAGGGCGTTCACGCTCCAAGTCTCGCCAGGCGTCGTCCCATCCGGCGACGCTCAGACCGACCGGAGATGGCTTCGACGGCAGCTGCTGCGCGCAGCACGCGAGGCTCGACTCGAGCGGGTCGACCTCGCCACCATCGAACGAGGCAGTGACGACCGTGCCATCCTCCATGCGCTGGAAGCGCTCAGCGAACCCGGCCTTGTGCTTCGACTCGAGAACGCGGACGGGCTCGATCCGGCATCCGCCGCGCTGATCGCGGAGGCCGCCGACGCAGCTGCCATCGCGCTGCTCATCACGACACGAGATCGCGCCGCCCTGCCTGAACCGCTCTACGAGCGAACGCGCCGGTCGGACGCCGTTTCGTGGCGGCTCGCGGCCCTCGACGGCGACGAGACGCGTGAGATCGTCGATGCTCACCTCGGCGGCGAGACGCACTGGCAGGCGGCGGCCCAGCTGCACGCCCTCACCGCGGGCAACCCGGAGCTGCTCGATGCGGTGCTCGCAGATCTCGACGACGCCGACGGGTGGCGGGTCGTTCGCGGCATCTGGCTGCTGCGCGACGGGGTGTCGGTCGGGCACAGGCTGCGGGAACATCTGCGACGGCTGCTGCGCAGTCGAGACGACGCCGAGGTCGAGCTGCTGCTCGCTATCGCCATGGCTGGCGACCTGCCGGTGCGCTCCGTCGAGGTACTCAGCGCACCCGCCGTGGTCGACCGCAGTCTGGCCGACGGCCTGTTGCAGCAGCATGACGGATTCGGCGTGAGCGGTCAACGGCTGTCGGTGAGCCCCGAGGTGACTCGGCAGACGCTGCTCGACGTCTCTGGGCGGGCAGCTCGACATCGCGCGCTGCGGCATCTGGACAATGTGCCAGCGGTGCTGCGCTCAGCGTGGGGACCGAACAGCGAGGCCGAGGTGATCAGGCAGCGCCTCGATCTCGAACCTGAGACGGTCTCTGCCGCAGAGCTGCTCGCGGCTGTCGGCGCCTTTGTCGAAGGCGGGGCGCTCGATGCCTCGGTGCCGCTGCTTCAGCAGGTGATCGGCAGTGACGATCTCAGCAGTGCGGAGCTCGACGAGGCACGGTTCCAACTGGCTTACGCCCTGCTGCGCACAGGCCATGAGGATGGCGCGCGTGCGATGGTCGGCCAGCTGGGCGATCCGTTGACGGCGGCGTTCGCAGGGCTGTGGTTCGACGAGTCGGAGACGGTGCATGCCGGTGTCGACGCGGCCGCAGTGCGGCTGCTGAACGCGGTGCGGGGAGTGCGACAGGGACAGATAGTCGACGTCTCGCAGTTCGATGCGCTGGCAGCCGATCCTGCTGCCCCCTCACGGCTGCGTTGGCTCGCATGTGCGTATGCGCTTCTGGCCGGGCTCGAGTCTGGCGTGCCACTCGTACGAGTAGAACGGGTGGAATCGGCGATCGCCGAGATGTCTGTGCAGGCCAGCCGCATCGACCGATGGATTGCGAACGATCTGACCCACGCACACGTGCTCGGGCTGCTCAGCCACCGCCGCCCCTGGGCGGCGCAGTCTGCAGCGATGGTGCTCAACGGGATGGCAGTGACCTCTGTCAGCGATGCGAATGCGTCGCTGGGGCTCGGGGTGATCGCGAGCGAGACGGGTGATCTGCGCGCGGGGCGGCGGATGCTGCGACAGGGGTTGGTGCTGCTCGACGACTCCGATCCGACCGGGCTCGCCGCCTACGCGGAGTCTGCGCTCGAAGCCGTGCAGCTGCAGCTCGATGAGGGACGGCCACCGGCTGACGACCTGTCATATGCGGCTGAACCCCGGGGAGGAGTGCCGAAGCGGGAGGGCGCACGGTCGTACGGCGTCTCTCGGATGTTTCGCATGGACATCGTGCGCCGAGATCTGCTCACTCATGCCATGCGCACGTGGCGCGCCGATCGCATTGCGGGTTCGGACGGCGACGGCAGGCAGAGCGTGCTCGGAGACTGGGACGCGGTGCGCGAAGCCTATGATGCGGCGATCGAGGTCGAGACTGCGCACAGACACGCATGGGCGGCTCTGCAGCTGCTGCACGATCGAGCTCGACTGCTGCCGGGGCCGGTCACGACCGATTCTGCCGAACTGGCCGAGCAGCAGGCAGACGAACTCGACGGCGAGCTGGCGCGCGCGATGGTGCTCTTCGTGCAGGGCCGGGCGCTCGGAGATGCAGCGATGATCGGGCGTGCTGCCGAGGCCTTCGGGGCGGTGGGGCGGATCGTCCCTCAGGCCGAGGCGCTGGCAGCACGGGCGGTGCTGCTGCGCGAGCAGGGGCAGCGGTCGGAATCCGACGCAGAGCTCTGGCGAATGCACGATCTGCTGTTGGCGACGGGGCCGGTGAACACACCGCTGCTGAACAGAGTGCGTTGGAACGATCCACGGTTCTCGCATCGAGAGCAGCAGATCGCCCCGCTGGTGGCTCGGCACCTCACCAACCGGGAGATCGCAGCGCATCTGGTGCTGTCACCGCGCACGGTCGAAGGCCACGTGCAGCGCATGCTGATGAGGCTCGGCATCGATCATCGCGCTCGAATCATCGGTGACTCCGAACGGCCGCTGCCTGGGCAGCAGGAGGCCTGAGCCCTCTCGGGCGCAGTCAGTGCTTGCGTGTGCCGAACACGATGAGCACGACGCTCAGTGCGGCGATGATCGCACCGATCACGAACATGACGCCGTAGGTGATCATCGGCGCCAGCGCCGACAGAATGGCGGGAATGAAGAATCCCAGATACGTCAGCGAGTAGTACACGCCGACCATGCCGCCGAGATGCTCCGGCCGGGCATTGCGCTGAGTCTCCTGGAGTCCGGCGATCAGCAGCAGACCGTATGCGAAGCCGAGGGCTGCGGCAGCGATCACGGTGATCACCATGCTGTGTGTGAACGCAGAGAGCGCGGCGATCAGCACACCGACGATCACGGCGCACATCGCCGAGGCGATGGCCCGCTGGCTGTGCGGCTTGATGAACTTGCGAGCCATCTGCTGGCTGAGCACGCCGAAGCTCAGCGCGACGAAGCAGAGGATCCCGGCGAAGGCCACCTCGAAGCCAGGCACCTGATCCATCACGAGCGACGGCAGCACGGCATAGGCACTCGCGGCAGCGCCGAACACCCACGGGGCCATCGGCAGCACGACGAGCAGAAAACGCGGTGAGACCGCCTCTTTGAGCTTCAGCGCCTGACCCAGCGACTCGTGCTTCGTCGACACCTTGGTCTCGTCGCCCAGGGGCACGCCGGTGACCGTCGGGTTGGTCTCGGGTGTGCCGATCAGCATCAGCCACAGCGCCGCGGTCAGCACGATGTTCACGGCATAGGGAGCGATCTCGGGAATCGGGGTGAACTGTGCCAGCAGCGCAGCGACGACGGCGCCGAGAGCGAACCCGACCGTCAGCGCCATGGTGGCTCGGCGGGCACCTGCGCCAGCGTCCCCGGAATTCGAGTACGGCCTGGTCGACAGCTCTTTGATCCAGCTCGACCCGACTGCCATCACCAAGCCGAGCGCGAGGCCCGAGAAGATGCGACCGGCGAAGAGCAGCACGTGATCGTCGCCGCCCAGCATCAGCAGGATGCTGCCCGCGATCGACAGAGCAGGCGCGAGATGCATCAGCGGCCGACGGCCGCGCAGATCAGAGAGCGGGCCGCCGATCAGCAGTGCGGGAATGATGCCCACGACATATGCCCCAAGCAGTACGTTCACACTCTGCACGCTCATGTGCTCGTGGATGCGATACATCGCGAGCAGCGGGGTGAACTCGTTGCCACCCCATGCCACGGCGAAGAGCACCCCGGCGGCGGCAAGCCAGTCGGGGCGCTTCGGCTGCCAGCGTGGGTGCCGACCCGGTACTGCGGTTGCGGCGGATGCGTTGGACGGATTGTGCTGAGACATGCGTGTGGTGTTTCTCGTTTTCACTCGACGAATCGAACTTGATGGCTGGTGGACTTCTGCGACGCTGCAGGGGGGTGCTGCGTCGGCGACACTGCCGAGCGACTGAGGTGGCGAATGCCGGTGCGGCGGATGTCGCAGTCGGCGGAGTGCGGATGTGTCGGCCCGGCATGCGGCCGAGCTGAGACGAAGCGGACTGAGTTCAGCGTGCGATCAACGGGGGCTGGCTCCATGAATGTCGCTGAAATGGTGGTCGAGCGCTTTGACGAACTGATGTGGATCGCCGGTGCGCAGCGCCTCGAGCAGATCGTGATGCTGCTTGAGCACGCGGTAGGGGCGGTCGCTGCCGGTCTTGACGGCATAGGCCGTCATACGACGCTGGCGGTCGCTGAGCTGCTGATATACCGCAGTGAGAATACGATTGCCGGCCGACTCGACGAGAACCTGGTGAAAGTGCAGATCGGCGACGATGAACGCCTGTAGGTCGGGGTCGTCGGCGAGCGCGGCCTCTTGACTGACCAGCGTTGCCTCGAGCTCGTCGGCCACCTTTTTGAGTAAGGCGGGAGACGCAGCGAGTCGGCTTGCCGCCCACGACTCGATCAGACGACGAGCCTCGAGAATCTCATTGCCCTCGCTGCTGTCGACGCCTTCGACAAGGGCCCCGCGCTTCGGATAGAGATGCATCCAGCCTTCGGCCTGCAGTCGAAGGAACGCCTCGCGCACCGGAGTGCGACTGACGCCGAGCTGTTCGGCGATCTCGCCTTCGCTGAGCAGTGTGTTCCCCGCAATGTCGCCGAGGATGATGCGCTCTTTGAGATCGCTGTAGACGCGTTCTGACGCCAACGCCGCCACAACCAGCCCCCTTCGGGTATACAACATAGATACAAGATGTATCTAGGAGTGTACACCTGCCGAGGGCTGGCGCAAAGTCACAGGCGCGTCGCGCTGAACAGAGTCAGTCGCGGCTGCTGGCAAGAATCGCGAACAGGCGCAGGAACTCCACGTAGAGCCAGATGACCGTGACGGCGATGCCGAAGGCGGCAGTCCAGCCGAATTTGGCCGGCGCCCCCTGCTGCACTCCAGTCTTGACCATGTCGAAGTCGAGGACGAGCGAGTACGCGGCCATGATGACCACCAGAATGCCGACGATGACGCCCACCGGGATGCCGAAGATCTGCATGCCCAACACGCCGAAGGGGTTCGACGTCGCGCCGAAGACCATCATGCCCACGTTGATCAGGCTGAACAGCAGGTAGCCGCCCATGGCGATCATCAGGATCTTCGTGCCCTTGGCCGACGCGCGCACCTTGCCGCTGCAGAAGAGCACCAGTGTGACGGCGAACACGCTGAGCGTCGCCAGCACCGCCTGAACGACGATGCCACCGTAGTACGTCGTCGCGAACACCTGCGAGATCGCTCCGACGAAGAGCCCTTCGAAGACGCCGTAGGCGAGAATGAGCGGCACGGACGGCTGCTTCTTGAATGAGTTGACCAGGCCGAGCACCAGACCCACGATGACGCCGGGAAGCAGCAGCACCGGGAACATCCAGCCGACGACGGCACCGACGAGGATCGTGCCGAAGAGCATCGCGGTCTTCACGATGACGCCGTCGTAGGTCATGCGCTCCGAGGCTGGCAGTGCCGAGCCCGCGGCAGGGAAGGCCTGCGGCTGAGTCTGCTGAGGAAGTCCCTGCTGCGTCTGGGGTTCGGCCCCGGCCGGGCGATCGTACATCTGGCGCAGCTGATCAGCCGTTGCGGTCTCACCCACCTGCGGCGTCTTGCCGTTGAAATAGGGGTTTCTCGAGAGAACGGGGTTGTCCAGAGCCACGAAGGCCTCCTCATTGTCGTGTCGTGGTCAGCCGCGCTGTCAATGTCGCTGATCGGCAGCGGTGCCGCGGCGCATACACATTCTAGAGAACGCAGCTGTGCGCCGCCTATTCCCCGTGGGCCGCCACAGCCTCGTCCACAGCGCGAGCCAGATCGTCGTCGCCGAAGACAAAGCCGTCTTCGGTGAGTCGCTGAGGAACCACATGCTGATCGGCGAGCAGCAGGTCGTCGGCTGCGGTGCCGAGCGCCATGCGCAGTGCCCATGCCGGCGCCGGCAGCAGATGTGGGCGTCGCAGCGCCCGGGTGACCGCACGGGTGACCTGCTCGCTCGTGGCACCGCTGGGCGCTGCGATGTTGGCCGGCCCTGCGATCTCGCTCTCGGCGGCCAGATGCACATAGGCAGCCGCCTCGTCGCTCAGTGACACCCATGGCCAGTGCTGTCGCCCCGAGCCGAGCCTGCCGGCGAGGCCGAACTTCGCAAGGGTGACCAACGGGCCGAGAGCGGCACGCGTCGAGAGTACGATTCCGGTGCGTGCATGCGCGATGCGTGTGCTGTCTGCCGCAGCACGCGTCGCGGCCTCCCAGCGGCGTGTGACGGCAGCGAGAAAGCCTTCGCCGGAGGCGGCCTGCTCGGTGAGCCGTTCGCCGGGGCGGCTGCCGTAGAAACCGACCGCAGACGCCGAGACCCAGGCGGCCGGGGGCTCTGTCGAGGCCGCTATGGCCCGGGCGAGCGTACGAGTGCTCGAGACACGGCTCTCAAGGATGCTGCGGCGACGTGATTTGGTCCACGGCAGCTTCGCGATGCTGGTTCCGTTCAGAGAGATGACGGCGTCGGCCCATTCGACGGACTCGGGGTCGATCTCAGCGGTCGTCGGCTGCCACTGCCATGTGGGGGTCGAACCGGAATCGCTGTGCGAGCCGGGGCGTGTGAGTATGCCGACCTCGTGACCGGTGTGGGCCAGCTGTCGACGGATCTCGGACCCGATGAGTCCGCTGGCTCCCGCGATGAGCACTTTCATAGTCACTCCTCTTCACTGGTGATGCCTGTTTCACTGATGATGCCTGTGTTTCACCGACCATACCTGCAAGTAGCTTACTTGGTAAGCATGCGGTGTTACGATCAGTTCATGCGCACCTCGCCCGACACCTCCGACCGTACCGGCTCGCCGACTCTGCAGGGCGGACAGACCGACTCGCGTCGGCCGAGCCGTCAGCCCAGCCGCTGGCTGCGGATCGGGCTGCCCGTCGTGCTCACGCTGCTGTGGCTGGTGTTGGGAGGGCTGGGCGGGCCGACCTTCGGCAAGATCTCACAGGTCGCCTCGACCGATGCGACCACATTTCTGCCTGCCAGCTCGCAGTCGACGCAGGTGCAGCAGTGGCAGCAGCGCTTCGCGGACGACCCCGATGTGATTCCTGCGGTCGTCGTCTTCACCACGGAAGACAACCGCGAGCTCACGGCCGGCGACCTGCAGCAGATCACCGATCGCGTCGCCGCCGCCGCAGACGGCGCCACCGCCTCTCCGGTGATCCCCAGCGAAGACCGGCAGGCGGCGCAGGTCGTCATCGAGCTCGACCGCGGCGACGGACCGAAGGCTCCCGTGCAGCAGCTGCAGCAGGCGCTCGCCGACCCCGACCCGGCATCCACCGACATCGAGGCGCACGTGACCGGGCCGGCCGGCTACGCCGCAGACCTCAGCGCAGCCTTCGCCGGCATCGACGGAGTGCTGCTGATCGTGGCTCTGAGCGCCGTGCTGGTGATCCTCGTGCTGGTCTACCGGTCGCTGCTGCTGCCTCTGCTGGTGCTGCTCACCTCTGTGTTCGCTCTCTGCGCCTCGATCCTCACCGTCTTCTGGCTCGCCAAGGCGGGTGTCGTGCAGCTGAACGGGCAGTCGCAGGGCATTCTCTGCATTCTGGTGATCGGCGCGTGCACCGACTATTCGCTGCTCATCGTGCACCGATATCGCGAGCTGCTGACCACAGAGCCGAGCGTGTGGCGGGCGGTGCTCGCCGCCCTGCGCGCGAATCTCGAACCGGTGGCGGCTTCGGCCGGCACCGTCATCGCCGGGCTGCTCTGTCTGCTGCTGAGCGATCTGAACTCGAACCGCAGCCTCGGCCCCGTGACCGCGATCGGCATTGTCTGGGCGTTCCTCGCCGCGATGACGCTGCTGCCGGCACTGCTGGCGCTGGTCGGCCGAGCCGGCTTCTGGCCGAACGTGCCGCGACTGCGGGCCGCACATGTCTCGAACGAGCGCACCGGTCGGCTCTGGCCCGCGGTGGCCCGATTCGTCGACCGTCGTCATCGCACGGTGTGGATCGCGAGCGTCGTGCTGCTCGCCGCGGGCGCGACCGGGCTGTTCGGGCTGAACGCGAACGGCGTGCAGCAGCGCGACCTGGTGCTCACCGAGAATCAGTCGTCGACCGGTCAGGCGCTGCTCGAGCAGCACTTCGCAGGCGGCACAGGCAGCCCGGTCACGGTGATCGCAGACACGACGGATGCGGCGGCCGCCTTGGACGCTCTGCGTGCGGCCGACGGCATGAGCGGTGCGTACCAGGTGACGGACGGTCCGAGTGGGGCACCCATTCCGGGGGCGCAGCCGCTTGAGGTCGACGGGCATGTGCAGCTGCGTGCGACGCTTGAGCACGGCGCCGACGACCCGAGCTCGGAGCAGGCCGTGCGCGAGCTGCGCGCCGACCTGGCCACTGCCGCCCCGAGCGCGCTGGTCGGAGGGGTCACTGCGACGGCGGTCGACACCAATGACGCCGCCATGCACGACCGCAACCTGATCATTCCGGTCGTGCTGGTGGTGATCACGATCATCCTCATGCTGCTGCTGCGTTCGATCGTGGCGCCGATCATGCTGCTGGGCGCCACGGTGCTCTCATTCGCGGCAGCTCTCGGCGTCTCGTCGCTGATCTTCGACCACGTGCTGCACCTGCCCGGTGCCGACCCCTCTGTGCCGCTCTACGGGTTCGTGTTCCTGGTCGCGCTCGGCGTCGACTACAACATCTTCTTGATGACGCGGGTGCGCGAAGAGACCCGGTTCTTCTCCGAGAACGGCGTGCCCGACGCAGACCTGACGAGAAGGCAGCAGCATGACGCACATCTCAGCACCCGACGGGGCATCGACGAGGGGCTGGTGCAGACCGGCTCGGTGATCACCTCGGCCGGCGTCGTGCTCGCAGCGACGTTCGCCGCACTCGGCGTGATTCCGATCCTCTTTCTGCTGCAGCTCGCCATCATCGTGAGCTTCGGCGTGCTGCTCGACACGATTCTGGTGCGGTCGCTGCTGGTGCCGGCGCTCGCGATCTCGATGCGTCGAGTGCTCTGGTGGCCGTCGCGCCTTGATCGGGCGGGTTCTTCGGTACGCGGGGCATAATGTCTTCAGGTCGGCTGCCGCAGCCGATCGGCTCACCCCATCGAACGGAGCAAGGCATGGCGCTGTACGCGATCACTTACAAGTACGTCGACGACACGGAGAAGCTCAGCGAGGTGCGTCCCTCACATCGCGCCTACCTCACCGGGCTGCTTGAGAACGGGCAGAACCTTGCCTCGGGGCCGCTGACCACAGCAGGCCCGAACACTGCGCTGCTGATCTTCCAGGCTGACAGCATCGAGCAGGCCGCCGCACTGAGCGACGACGACCCGATGGTCGCCAACGGTCTGGTCGCCGAGCGTCACGTGCAGGAGTGGAACATCGTCATCGGCGGCTTCTCACACTGATCGTTCGACCAGCACTCGCCTCAGAGCGCGCAGCGCGGCGTCCAGCTCGCGGTCGTCGAGGTGCCCGTAGCCGATGACCAGCCCGTGTCGTGACTCGCCCTGATCGCCTCCGCTCCAATAGGTCGACAGCGCTGACACAGCGATGCCTGCTGCGGTGCAGCGGCGCATGAGATCAGCTTCGCGATCGAGGGCTGTCGTGTCTACAGCACCTCGCGCGCGTGCGTCGTCAGTGACGCCCGTTCGGTCTGCGCTCGTGACGCCGCCGTCAGACGTCACCTCGATGACGGCGTGCAGGCCGCCGTCCATGGGAAACACCGTGATGCCTGCGAGCCCCTGCAGCTGCGTGAGAACGCGGCTGCGTCGCTGGCGATAGATGCGACGCATCCGCGCGGTGTGTCGGCGCAGTTCGCCTGACGACAGATACTCGGCGAAGGCGGTCTGCGTCATGGCCGACACCGGTGAGCCGAGATCGCGGCGCACCTGCAGCATCCGCTCGCGCAGCCGATCACCGGCGATCACGAAACCGGTCGCGACCTCGGGGGCAACCGTCTTCGAATACGTGCCAAGGGTGACGACCACGCCGTCGTGCGGATCGTCCAGGGCGGCGAGCGCAGGCAGCGGCTGGCCGACGTAGCGCAGCTCGGAGTCATAGTCGTCTTCGATGACGATCACCTCGTGACGGCGGGCCCAGTCGAGCAGTTCGCGGCGACGGTCGGCAGGCAGCGACCCGCCCAACGGATACTGGTGGCTGGGGGTCACGATCACCGCGTCTGGCATCGCCGCGGGAGGCCGCGGCAGTCGGTCGGTGAGTAGCCCCGACGTATCGACCTGCAGGCGCTGGAGTCGCGCGCCCAAACGGGTCACCACGCGTCGCAGCGACGGGTAGCCCGGCGACTCGACTCCGATGACCGGGGCAGCGGTGCTGCCGAACGACGCGAGCATCAGCAGAGCCAGCCCTTCGCGAGCTCCCGCAGTCACGATGACCGCATCGGCGTCGCGCCTGACCCCGCGCATGCGGCGCAGATGCTCGACGATCTGCCTGCGCAGTTCTGGCAGTCCGGCTGGTGGCACGGGGGCCGGGACCGTCTCAGTCGCCGTTCGCCATGCCGCTCGCCACGCCGGCGTGATCAGGTGCTCGGTCGATGGTCGATCGGGCGTGAGGTCGTGAACGATGCGTGGCGTCCGCGATGAGGTCTGTGTGTGCGCCTGTGTGTGCGCGCCGCTTGGCGGCGAGGGCGGAGTCGGCCGTTGCTGCGAGGGCAGTGACACCTGGGCGCGGTCAGACGCCGGCGGGCGCGGATGCGTCACGGCCAGACGCGGGTTGACTCGCGTGGCCGAGCCCCGCCGAGCTTCGAGATACCCCTCGGCGCCGAGCTGTTCGAAGGCGGTCACGACCGTTCCCCGGGACACGCCCAGCTGCCTGGCCCAGGCTCGCGTCGACGGCAGCGCGTCGCCCGCGTCGAGCACGCCGGTGTCGATCAGCTCTCGAACGGCCGAGGCCAGCTGCGCCGGCAGCGACTCGGCGCGCTCGGGGCGCAGATCGATCGGCAGTTCGAGAAGCTGAGCGGCGCGCATGCACTCCAGTGTGACCTATGAACGCCAAAGTGGTCCAGAGAAATCGCAGGATACTGGATCTTGTCGCATGCCACTTATCGGGTGACAGTTGAGGCCATGACTGAGAACCAGACCCTCGCAGACCAGACCGCTGCTGCCGACACGACCATCGCATCCGCCTTCGGTACGCCCCTCGTCAAGAGCGGGCTCGCCGACATGCTCAAAGGCGGCGTCATCATGGACGTCGTGACCGCCGAGCAGGCGCGCATCGCCGAAGACGCCGGAGCCGTCGCCGTCATGGCGCTCGAACGGGTCCCGGCAGACATCCGCGCGCAGGGCGGTGTGGCGCGCATGAGCGATCCCGACCTGATCGATTCGATCATCGCGGCGGTGTCGATTCCGGTGATGGCGAAGGCGCGCATCGGGCACTTCGTCGAAGCGCAGGTGCTGCAGGAGCTCGGCGTCGACTACATTGACGAATCCGAAGTGCTGAGCCCCGCCGACTACGTGAATCACATCGACAAGCAGCGGTTCACCGTGCCCTTCGTGTGCGGTGCCACCAACCTGGGCGAGGCGCTGCGCCGTATCGCCGAGGGGGCGGCGATGATCCGGTCGAAGGGGGAGGCCGGCACGGGGGATGTGTCCGAGGCGACCAAGCACATCCGCACGATCAGGGGCGACATCGCCCGACTGCAGGCGCTCGCCGCCACTGAGCCGGAGCAGCTCTATGTTGCGGCGAAAGAGCTCGCGGCGCCGCTGCCGCTGGTGCAGTGGGTTGCGGAGCACGGCGAACTGCCAGTCGTGCTGTTCACCGCTGGCGGCATCGCCACGCCCGCAGACGCAGCGATGATGATGCAGCTCGGTGCCGACGGCGTGTTCGTCGGCTCGGGCATCTTCAAGTCGGGCGAGCCCGCAAAGCGCGCAGCCGCGATCGTACGCGCAACTGCCCAGTATGACGATCCGGCGGCGATTGCCCAGGCCTCACGCGGTCTCGGCGAGGCGATGGTCGGCATCAACGTGGCCGATCTGCCCGCGCCTCACCGTCTCGCCGAACGAGGATGGTGACAATGCCTGACCCGTCCGGCAGCCATCCGTTCAGCAGCCAACCGACCGGCAGTCATGCGAACGCCAGTCAACCGGATGCGCACGTGCGGCCTGAGCCGAGCATCCGCCGCACGGCAGACCGGGGTGTGCGCTCGCGACCCGACCCGAGCATCCGACGTGTGGGCGTGCTCGCGGTGCAGGGCGGCGTGCGCGAACACGTCGATCTGCTGGCGTCGATGCAGGTGCTGCCCGTGCCGATTCGGCGTTCGGCCGATCTCATCGGCCCAGACGGCCCTCGGGTGGATGCCATGGTGCTGCCCGGTGGGGAGTCGTCGGTGCTCGATCGGCTCACTCGCGCGCTCGGCCTCACGGAGGCGCTGAGCGAGGTCATTGCCGCCGGGCTGCCGACGCTCGGCACCTGCGCGGGGCTGATCATGCTGGCTGATCGCATCGAGAACCCTGCGCCGGGGCAGCGTTCCCTCGGGGGTCTGGACGTCACGGTCGACCGCAACGCCTTCGGGGCGCAGGTGGTGTCTGAAGAGGCCACGGTCGAGACGATCTGGGGGGCGGTGCGCGCGGCGTTCATCAGAGCTCCGCGGGTTGTGCAGCTCGGGGGAGCGACCGTGGCCGCGCGTCATCGGGGCGAGATCGTCGCCGTCACACAGGGGAATCTCATCGGGGTGGCGTTTCATCCCGAGCTCACGGGTGACACCACGGTGCATGAGCAGCTGCTGAAGCTGGTGTGACGGCTGGTGGTGCGGCGCTGCCGCTGGCCCTGCCGCTGGTGCCGGTGCTGGTGCCGGTGCTGGTGGGCGGTGAGGCTGTGGCTGGTGGCACACATGATGCTCGGTCCCAGGCACCGTTCGCTCCAGATCGTCGTCGTTCGCTCCAGATTTGCAGATCTCGAGCGAACGACGGCAGTGTCGAGCGAACGGTGCTGGTGAACGCGTGGTTGTGCTATCGCACCGAGGCGCGGCGCAGTGCCAGATACTGTGACAGGCAGGAGATCACGATGATGACGCCGGTGAATGCGGCCAGCCACCACACGCTGAAGTGTTCGCCGAGCCAGGGCCAGGCCGGGACTGACAACAGCAGCACGAGTGCGACGATCAGCGCAAGTGCGATGGCCACGATCGTCGGGCCTTTATTGCCGAATCGCACCCAGATCGCGCCGAAGGCCCCGCCGATCGACAGCGACGCGAGCGTGCCCAAGAACAAGGTCACGAGCAGCTGCCACAGCGACCCCGAGCCGAACAGCAGCGTGTCGAAGACATAGACGCCGATGAACCAGTGGTTCGTGGCAATTTCGAGCAGCAGAAGCGCACCGCCCAGAAGTGCGACGTAGACCGCCATCAGCAGATGAAACGCCAGCGTGCCGAGCGTGAACGAGCGGCGTGTGCTGCCCAAAGCAAGCACGAACGGAAAGGTCGTCGAGACCGAGGCGACACCCAGGTAGATCAGAAAACCGGGTAGGGACCACGCCGCACCCGAGTTGTTGCGCAGCCCGCTGACGAACTCCGGGTCGCTTGGACTGCCACCGGTCGCACGCTGAATCGTCAGCGAGATGATCACAGAGATCACGAACACCAAGCCGAAGATGAGCGCCGGGGTGAGCACGCTGCTCGACGGAACGTTCAGCTGAAGCCGGGTGACCCGGGCGATGCGTTGCAATGGGGTCGGGCGGCTGACGGAAGGCCCGGGACGTACCGGGTCGGAGCCGACGGTGCCGTCGAGGCGGGAAGAGAAGGCTGGGGAAGTCATGATCACTCCTTAGACAGTTGTGGCGCGCGAAGCGTCGAGGTCTGTGGTCGGGCGGGCAGCACGTGCGTCTGTGAGCGAACCCGCACCGAGCGCGCTGACGATCTGCTGCAGCGACGCGGGTCGAACATCCACGCCGTCGGCACCGGCGGCTGCAACGAGCTCGCGGCCCGCCTGCCCACGCACGGTCACCGTGCTCAAGGCGCCGATTTCGTGTGAGTGCAGCACGTCTCTGCCCTCGAGGTACGGCTCGACGCGTGTGGTGACGCCGCTCAGCGTGAACGCGAAGCCCGCCAGGTCGTCAGCACTGCGGTCGAGAACGAGCCGCCCGCGGTCGAGCACCAACACGTGATCGAACAGCGGCGCCATCTCGTCGATCAGATGCGTCGAGGCGATGATCGTGCGTGGGTGTGCCGAGTAGTCCTCGATCAGCACGTCATAGAAGTGCTGCCGGGCCGTCGCGTCGAGGCCGAGGTATGGCTCGTCGAGAAACGTGATCGGCGCTCGCGAGGCAAGACTGATGACGACGCCGAGCGCCGAGAGCTGGCCGCGGCTGTACTTCTTGACCTTGGTCTTGGCCGGCAGTCGAAACGCCTCGACGAGGCGGGCCGCCAGTGCGGCATCCCACGCCGGGTGGAACAGCGGCGCGATGCGCAGCGCATGCTTCAGCTGGTAGTCGTCGGGGTAGCGCTGGTTGTCGCGGATGAAGCTGATGTCATCCTGTACAGGCGCCGACTCGAACGGGTCGCCGCCCGTGACGTGGATGCTGCCCGCAGTCGGGCGATCCTGCCCGGTGAGCAGCGCCATCAGGGTGGTCTTGCCTGCGCCGTTGCGACCGAGGAGCCCGATGATGCTGGGCTGCTCGATGGTGAACGATACGTCGTCGAGGGCTGCGACGTCACCGTATCGGCGGGTGACGCCGGCCACTGAGATGGTGGGGTTCTTCATTGGGGCCTCCTGTCGAGGTCGGGCTTGTGGATGTGTGATGCCTGGACGCTCTGCGTGGTCTGGATGGTCTGTGCGATCGCGCTGCGCACCTCATCGGGGGTGAGTCCGAGGCGCTGCGCCTCTCGCAGCATCGGCGCGACGAACTGTTCTGCGAAGTGGCTGCGGCGTTCGGCGAGCAGCTGCGCTCGGGCGCCGGTGACGACGAACATGCCGCGACCCCGGTGCTTCTCGAGCAGCTGACGGTCGACGAGCAGATTGAGCGCTTTGCCTGCTGTCGCCGGATTTATGCGGTGAAATGCAGACAGCTCGTTGGTCGACGGAACCGCTGTGCCTTCGGCGTATGCGCCGTTGGCGATGTCGTCGGCGATCTGGTCAGCGAGCTGGATGAAGATCGGCCGGTCGTTGTCGAATGCCACGGATCACCTGCTCTCTGTTGCTCGGTTCTGTTCCATCAGTGTCGCGTACTTGGGTTCATTAGTCAAGTAATGAACCCAAGTACGCGTGTGATGTCTTTGCAAAAAGCTCCAGGCGCGCATCCGTCCATGCCAAATGTCGGCCGAGGCGATCGACTCATGCCGAATGTCGGGTGAGACCACCCATCCATGCCAAGTTCCATGTCTGGATGCTGTGGGATGGCATTTCGGGCGGCTGGATTGCCAGCGGGGACTTGGCCCGGCACGATCCACCGGTCGCTGACGCAAGGGAGCGAACGACTAGTCTGGCTGCATGTCTGACGCAACCTCTGCATCCGCCGCAGCTCACACAGCCGCGATCGAGACGCGCAGTCTTGAAGAGATTCTGTACCCGGCGCTGGAGCCGCACCAGACCGAGCACCTCGACGTGGGCGAGGGGCAGCGCCTGTACTTGGAGCAGTCGGGCAATCCTCAGGGCACGCCGGTCGTCTTCGTGCACGGCGGGCCCGGCGGCGGCACAAGCCCATGGCAGCGGCGTTTCTTCGACCCAGCCGTCTACCGCATCATTCTCTTCGACCAGCGCGGATGCGGGCAGAGCACGCCGCATGCGGCCGACGGCGCCGACCTCGGCGTCATCGACACCGCTCGACTCGTCGCCGACATGGAACGCATTCGCGAGCACCTCGGCGTCAAACGCTGGCTCGTCTTCGGCGGGTCATGGGGCTCGACGCTGTCACTGGCATATGCCGAGGCTCACCCCGAGCACGTGATCGGGCTCGTGCTGCGTGGCATCTTCCTGCTGCGCCGCTGGGAGCTCGACTGGTACTACAACCGAGGCGGTGCCCAGAACCTGTTTCCCGACCTCTTCGACGCCTATGAGTCTGTGCTGCGCGAACATGCGCCGGAAGAACTCGTCGGCGACCACATCGCGACGTTCCATCGACTGCTCAACGGGCCAAACGAAGAGGTGGCGCTGCAGGCCGCGCTGGCGTGGTCTGACTGGGAGTCGCAGACGAGCCATCTGCTCGTTCCTGGAGAGCCCGCGCGAACCACGCTGCAGCTGGCCGAGCATCGTCGCTTTGCGCTCGCGTTCGCACGCATTGAGAACCACTTCTTCGCCAACGGCGGGTTCATGCGGGAGAACCAGCTGATCGACGAGGCCGACCGCCTGGCCGGCATCCCCGGTGTGATCGTGCAGGGGCGCTATGACGTGGTGTGCCCGCCGCGCAGCGCCTGGGAGTTGCATCGTGCCTGGCCGCAGTCGCAGCTCACCTTCGTGCCGAACGCCGGTCACGGATCGAACGAAGCCGGGATCGCGGCGGGCCTGATCGAGGCGACTGACGGGTTTCGCGCGCTGCGGTGAACGAGACTGAGTCTTCCCTAGTCTTCGTAAGCAGGAGTCACTCCGGCAAGCTCGCCGAGCATGCCGATGTCGATCACGCTGAGTTCGCCGGCATAGGCCTTCGCCGGAGGCTGCAGCAGCCCCGCCTTGGCGGCGCCGAACGTGACGGTCAGGTCTGCGTGCAGCACCGTCGGATCGGGCACCTCGCCGGTGTCTGGATTGATGCCGCTGGGAATGTCGACGGCGACGACCATCGGGCGGATGCCCTGGTCGCGATCGCCCGACGCGTCGCGTGAGCGTTGCGCAGGCACCGGTGCCTGCGTGGCGAGCGAGGCGGTGTCGAGACTCTGCACCTGGAGACCGCGGCGGTCGGCGATCACGTCGTTCACGGCCTCGACGACGGCTCGAGCCGTTCCACGCAGTGCCGCTTCGGCGCCCAGTCTTGTGCCGGTGCCCAGAATGCCGTCGATGACCACATCGCTCGTTCGTGCCGTGGCGACAGCGGCGTCGACGCACGCCTCTTCAGCGGCCCCGACAGGAACCGCCAGTCGAGCGCCCGCATCCTCGGCGGCGGCGAGGCCGGAGCCATGCACGCGGTCAGCCATCGGCACAATGCGCACGTCGGCACCCGCATCGGCGAGTCGACCGGCGGCGAAGAGCGCGTCGCCACCGTTGTTGCCTGCCCCGACGAGCACGAGCACCTGGGCGTCGTCGATCGCCGTGCCGTGGTCGTCCAAGAGGCCACGAACCTCTTGGGCAAGTGCGGTCGCTGCCCGCTGCATCAACGGCAGCCCGGCGTCGAGCAGCGGCTTCTCGGCAGTGCGGATCTGTTCGGCGGTGTATCCCCTCATACCCTCTAGTATGACGGGCACAGGTTCACGAACGAGGGCGCAGGCCCAGACACAGGGCTCGCGTGATCAGACCTGAGTGCGCGCCTGCGAGCGGAAAGCGAGTGCAGCGAAGGGTGCACATCGGCCGGCACAGACGCGAACCGGGCTCAGCGCAGGGCGTCAGTCTCGAGCGCCTGCAGAATCGCTTTGGCCGGTGCGCCGCCTCGGTAGCCGCCCAGACTGCCGTCGGCCCGCGTCACGCGGTGGCAGGGCACGATCACGGGAATCGGATTGCCCGAGCACCCCGTGCCGACGGCGCGAACCGCCTTGGGTCGCCCGAGCCGTTCGGCCAGAGCGGTGTACGTCGTGGTGGTGCCGAACGGCACCTGGCGCAGCGCCTGGCGCACCTCGAGGTAGAACCCCGACGACAGTGCGTCGTCGATCGGCACGGTGAACGCCTGCAGCCGGCCCGCGAAATACTCGCGCAGCTGCGCTTCGGCCATGGCCAGGTGATCGACGGCTTCGTGCTTGGTCTCGTCGTCGGCGATGAGCCGATCGGGGCGCAGTCGATCGACCAGCTCGGTGACCACAGGTTCGACGCCCTCTGTGGCGAACGCGACGCGCACCACGCCTCGCTCGGTCGTCGCCACGAGCAGCGGGCCGATCGGCGTCGACACGACCGACGATGTCAGCTCGTCACGGTGCAGGGCGTTGGCAGAACGCACCTCGTGGTGCGCGGCGTCAGGTGTCGGCGGTGAGGGCTTTGCCATCTCTGTCATCTGATTCATTCTCTGAGTCTGCCTGACAGAATGCTCTGTCGACAGTGCTGCACTCAGTCTGTGCACGGGTCCACGCCATCAGTGCCTCTGTGCAGAACTCCGCATCACCGCAGAATCGGCCCGACGTCGCGTGAGCGCTTCAGCTCGAAGAATCCGTCGACGCTGGTCGCCAGCGCGAGCCCGTCGTACAGCCGCAGGGCAGCATCCCCGGTCGGAGCCGGAGACACGACCGGCCCGAAGAACGAGTGTCCGTTGATCGTCAGAACCGGCGTGCCGACGTCGGTGCCCACGCGCCTGGCGACCTCCTCCTGATTCGCCGCCAGCGCCGCGTCACCCTCGTGCCGCTCGTCGAAGAGCGCGGCATCGAGCCCGGCCGCCGACAGACTCTCGCGTGCCACCGCCTCGACGTCGGTGCGAGCATCCAGATGGATGCGTCGGCCCAACTCGTCATACAGCGCCTTGACCGCAGCGCTGTCGAAGCGTTCGGCGACCAGAGCGACCAGCGGGCAGTACTCTTTCGACCTTCGAATGCCGTCGGCGTGTTCGGGGTCGGGCTCGGCGTTCGCCGGCAGCAGCGCGAGGCTCATCACACGCCAGGTCACGTCGAGGTCGCGCGTCTGCTGCACCTCGGCGAGCCATCGGGACGTCATCCACGCCCAAGGACAGATCGGGTCGAAGAAGAACTCGACGGGTGCGGTGCTCGTCGCGGTCAGGGGCGATGACTCTGCCTGCGCGGGGTGGGGGGCTGGTGCTGCGGATGTCATGGCGGTTCCTCTCGGATTCGTGCTGGTCAGGGGAAGTCGGCTGCGTGCGTCGACGTTCAGGCCGGGTCTTTCAGCTGGGGCCGTCGGTGTGAGGGCCGCCGTCGAAGAGCTCTGCGAGCGCGTCGAGAAAGCCAATGACGGCTCGCTGCTGATCATCGTCGAGGGTGGAGGCCAGCTCGATCATGCGTGCATGCATGTCGCCCAGCGAACTGCGCACTTCACGGTGCGCTGACTCTGTCGACTGCAGCAGCTGGCCGCGTCCGTCGAGGGGGTTTCGCGACCGGGTGACGAACCCTGTGGCCTCGAGGCGGCCCAGAAGCTTGGTGGTTGCCGCACTGGTGACGTCGAGGTGCGAGGTGATGTCGCCCGGAGTGGTCGCCAGGCCGCAGCGTTCGCGTGCCATGATGAGTCGCAGCGCTTCCATATCGGTCGCATTGAGCCTCATGTATCGCTCTGATCGATGGCGCATGGCCTGGTCTGCGCGGCGCAGACGACGAACCGCTTCGAGCACCTGGCGGGCACCGGTCTCAGTGTCCTCGTCATACCAGTAGGCATGCGGGCGACGATCAGTTCCCGCGATGGGATGTGGGGATGGTGCGCCTGTGGTCTGCCCAGTTCTCTCAGACATCGTGTTCTCCTCTGTGCAGCGATGCGCATCCTGTCGCGTCGCCCTGTTCTGAGCCTACTGGGCGAACGCGGTTCTGAGCTAGAACTCTAACTAAGTTAGATATAGTTTGATCAGACGGCAGCAGTCATCGCCGGATCATGAAGGAGACCATATGTCCGCCCGCCCGGCATCGACCACCGACAACCGTCATGTCGCCGAGCCGACGCGTCCGCACGCAGCGCCGATCACCTTGGCCGACGTCGACGAACGGCTGCAGCAGGTGCTGGACGCGAGTCTGCGGCAGGCGGCACAGGTCGACGATCGTTTCGTGCAGCTGTGGCAGGCACTGCGATCGGGCATCGGGGGCGGCAAACGGGTTCGTCCGGCGCTGCTGATCGACACCTTCACGGCCTTGGGCGGCCCGGAGAAGCATCGCGAGGCCTGCATCGAGGCAGCAGCGGCGCTCGAGATGCTGCACGCAGCCTTTCTTCTTCACGACGACCTCATCGACGGCGATCTGCTGCGACGTGGTCGCCCGAACGCCATCGCCGAGTTCTCCGCACGCGGAAACGCACATGCCGCAGGAGCCGGCAGCAGCTGGGGGCTTGCGGCGGGAACGCTCGGAGGCGATCTGCTGCTCAGCTCGGCCATTCGCCGTCTGGCCGGCGTGCGGGTCGAAGACGGGCTGCGAGATCAGCTCCTCGATGAGTTCGACGAGACGATTCACCTCTCTGCTGCCGGCGAGCTGGCGGATGTCACACAGTCGCTCATATCAGACGCCTCGCAGTCGACGGGCCGTCTCTCTGCGGCCGATGCCGGCGTCTCACCGCTTGAGCCGACACGCTCGACCGTGCAGCAGACCGCACGCCCTCAGTCGCGGTCGACTGCCTCGGCTCAGACCTCATCGGTGCCGCCCTTGGCAGACGAGGCGCTGTGCCAGATCGAGCAGACGCTCGAGCTCAAGACGGCCCGATACAGCTTTGTCGCTCCTGTACGCATCGGCGCGATGCTGGCTGGCGCCGATGCGCGGCAGATCTCGAATCTCAGCGACATGGCTCGCCACGCGGGCATCGCCTTCCAGCTGACTGACGATCTCATCGGCGTCTTCGGCGACGCCGACGTCACCGGCAAAAGCACCAAGGTCGACCTGCAGCGCGGCACACGCACGGCGCTCATCGCCGTCGCGCAGCACACAGCCGTGTGGGCCGAACTCGAAACCATGATCGGCGACCCCACACTCGATGACGCACGTGCGGCCCGAGCGCGCGACCTGCTGAACGCCTGCGGCGCCCGTGCGGCGGTCGAGCTGCGGGCGCGGGACCATCTGCGTCTCAGCCGCAGCCTGCTCGAAGACGAGTCACTGCCGCCGCGCCTCAGAGACTGCATGCAGGCGCACCTCGACGCGATAGCAGGGCGGCAGCGATGAGAGAGAGCGACGCACAGCGATACCAGCGCACGGCGATGCACGCCGCCGCACTCGTAGTCGCGCGGTACTCGACGTCGTTCGGGCTCGCCTGTCGCCTGCTCACACCTGCGCTGCGTCCCGAGATCAGGGCTCTCTATGCGCTGGTGCGCATTGCCGACGAAACGGTTGACGGGGCCGCGGAGCAGGCGGGGATGTCCACAGCACAGCAGGCGAATGCGCTCGACGCGCTCGAAGACACAGTGTATGAGGCGATTCGTGACGGACACAGCACGAATCCCATCGTGCACGCCTTCGCCAGCGTGGCGCGCCGCCGCGGCATCGACGCCGAGCTGATCGCGCCGTTCTTCGCCTCGATGCGGCGTGACCTCGACCCCGCCCCGTTCACTGCGGCAGAGATGCCGGCCTACATCCACGGTTCTGCCGAGGTCGTCGGGCTGATGTGCCTGGCCTGCTTCGTCGAAGATCCCGTCGATCGAGCACGGCTGCGCGATGGGGCACGTGCTCTGGGCTCCGCCTTTCAGAAGGTGAACTTCCTGCGTGACCTGGGCGACGATGTGCACCTGCGCGGTCGCAACTATTTTCCGGACGCCGTCGTGGTCGTCGAAGATCGTCAGCCGGTGCGGCCCGACGCAGATGAGTCGCCGGCTGCGCAGACGACCCTGCGGGCGACGGATGCGACAGCACGCCCGCACCGCAGCATCCGCCTGACCGAGACCGATCGAGATCGCCTTCTCGACGACATCGACGCCGAGCTCGCCCAGGCCGGCGAGGCGATCGCCGACCTGCCAACCGGCAGCAGACTGGCCGTCTCCAGTGCACATGCGCTGTTCTCCGAGCTGTCCCGGCGCCTTCGACAGACGTCGGTCGAGATGCTCGTGACCAGCCGCACTCGGGTGCCCGGATGGCGTAAAGCGCAGATCGTGGCGCGCTGCATGCTGCACGAGCGCGTTGCCAGGCGACGAGGCCGCGAGGCCGACAGATCAAAGGCACCGATGCCACTCGATGGGAGCAGACGATGAGGAAGCACCAGCGACCACCACAGAACCAGCGGCAGCGTGCCGTGGTGATCGGCGGAGGCATCGCTGGTCTGGCGTCGGCCGCGCTCCTGGCACGCGATGGGCACGCCGTCACGCTGCTCGAGGGGCAGGACGCGCTCGGCGGCCGCGCGGGCACCTGGCAGCACGAGGGGTTTCGCTTCGACACCGGGCCGAGCTGGTACCTGATGCCCGAGGTGTTCGACCATTTCTTCAGACTGTTCGGCACCAGCGCTGCGGAACAGCTCGAACTGACGACACTCGATCCCGGTTACCGGGTGTTCTTCGAACCGTCTGCCTCAGGCGAGCCGGCCTCGCGGCTCGACATCGCCCGGTCGCGCAGTGCGAACCAGGCCGCGTTCGAAGCCGTCGAGGCCGGCGCGGGAAAGGCGCTCGGCCGCTATCTGGACTCGTCGGCGGCGACCTACCGCAGCGCCAAGGAGCACTTTCTCTACACATCGTGGCAGCGGCTGACGCCACTGCTGCGACCATCGGTGCTGCGTGACATCCGGCGTCTTCCGGGTCTGCTGACACAGACGCTGGAGGCCTTCGTGGGGGCGCGGTTCGCCGACCGCAGACTGCGCCAAGTGCTCGGCTACCCGGCGGTCTTCCTCGGCACGTCGCCCGAGCGCACACCGGCGCTCTATCACCTGATGAGCCATCTCGACCTCGACGACGGCGTGCTCTACCCTCAGGGAGGCTTCACCGCTCTGATCGCGGCCGTCGAGCGCGTCGCCCGCGACGCGGGAGTGACCATCGTCACTGATCGTCGGGCGATCTCGATCGACACCAAGGGCGGCCGCAGTCAGCGCGGCGGCAGACGGCGTCAGCGCGCTCAGGCGACGGGCGTGACCACCGTCGACCACACTGGTCGTCGTCGTCGACACCTCGCCGAGATCGTGGTGTCGACGGCAGACCTGCACCACACTGAGACAGAGCTGCTGCCGTCGCCGCTGCGCACCTACCCGTCATCGTGGTGGCAGCGCCGTGACCCGGGGCCGGGCGCGGTGCTGGCGATGCTCGGGGTGCGCGGCGGGCTGCCGCAGCTCGAACACCATTCCCTCTTCTTCACCACAGACTGGAAGGCGAACTTCGACACGATCTTCGCCGATCGCGCAGGCATCCCCGAGCCCGCATCCTGTTACGTCTGCCGACCGAGTGCCACAGACGCAGCCGTGGCACCGACGGGCCATGAGAATCTGTTCGTGCTGATTCCCGTTGCGGCAGACACCCGCATCGGCACCGGAGGGCTCGACGGCACCGGAGACCAGGCCGTGGAGGCCGCCGTCGACCGCGCGATCGCACAGATCTCTGAGTGGGCAGACATCCCCGACCTCGCCGAGCGCATCGTCGTGCGTCGCACCGTCGCTCCCGCCGACTTCGCGAGAGATCTCAACGCCTGGCAGGGAGGCGCACTGGGGCCAGCACACACACTGCGTCAGAGTGCGCTGCTGCGCGCCAGAAACTCCTCGCGCAAGGTGGCGGGGCTCTACTATGCCGGCACATCGAGCATTCCAGGGGTCGGCCTGCCGATGTGTCTGATCAGCGCCGAGATCATGCTGAAGCGTGTGCGCGGCGACTCCTCGCTGGGGCAGCTGCCCGAACCCTCACCCCGCTCGACGGCAGGCAGCGACCGATGAGCGCCGCGTATCTGATTCTGCTGCTGCTCTCACTGCTCGGCGTCGCGCTGCTCGACCGACGGTGGCGACTCTTCGTCTGGCGTGCGCCGGTCACGGCGGTCATGGTGCTCGTCAGCGGTGTCGTCTTCTTTGTGCTCTGGGATCTGTTCGGCATCGCAAACGGACACTTTCGGCAGGCAGACGGGCCCTGGCAGCTCGGGGTGCTGCTCGCGCCAGAGCTGCCGATCGAAGAGCCGGTGTTCCTGCTGCTGCTCTGCTGGTCTGCGATGCTGCTGTGGTGTGCCGCCGTGCGGCTGCTCGAACGGCGGCAGCGATGACCTATCCGCAGCTCAACCTGGTCATGCTCGCCGTCGCCGCCGGAGCCGCGGTGCTCTGCCTGCTGGCACGCCGCATCCGCGCTCGACGCGCTTCGGAGCCTCCGCAGCACACGCCGGGCTCAGGAGCGCTGCCCTCGTCGGGGCCGCGCATCACCCGCGTGCTGAGCGCATTCGCGATCGCGCTGGCGGGGCTCGTGCTGCTCACTGCGGTCTTCGACAACGTGATGATCTCGGCAGGGCTCTTCTCCTACGCCGACCAGGGGCGCACCGGCTGGCAGATCGGCCGAGCTCCGATCGAAGACTTCGCCTACCCGCTCGCCGCGCTGCTGCTGCTGCCGGCACTGTGGGTCTTCGTGCGTGATCATGAGCGCACCGCACGCACGGTGCTTCTCTCGTCACGACCCCTGAGCTGGATCAACACGGCGTTTCCGTTCGCCGCCGCATTCGCACTCGGCGTCGGCGGCGGCGACCCACACCTGAGCGCCGTGTCGGCTGCCGGCTCCTGGCCGACTCTGGGCCTGGTGGCAGGCACGCTGTTCTTCCTGGTGCCGTACAACCTGCTCATGTACGGCATCAACGACGTGTTCGACTACGAGAGCGATCTGCGCAACGCTCGCAAGGGCGGGGCGGAAGGCGCCCTGCTGGAGCCCCGACTGCATCGCACTGTGGTGCTCAGCGGCGTGATCTCGGCAGCGCCGTTCGTCTCGCTCATGCTGGTTGCCGCCTGGCATCTGGGCACCATGGTTGCCAGCGCGATCACGTTGGCCGTCAGCCTGTTTCTCGTGGTCGCCTACTCGGTGCCAGGGCTGCGGTTCAAAGAGCGGCCCGTCGTCGACTCGATCACCTCGAGCCTGCACTTCGTCACCCCGGCGGTATGCGGTCTCGCCTTCGCCGGCGTCGAGCTCACCTGGCCGCTGATCGCTCTGCTGGTGGCCTTCGGCCTCTGGGGCATGGCCAGTCATGCGTTCGGTGCGGTGCAGGATGTCATTCCTGATCGAGAGGGTGGCATCTCGTCGATCGCGACGGTGTTGGGGGCGGGGCGAACGGTGCGGCTGGCCATCTGGCTCTGGTCGGCGGCCGGCGTGCTGACGCTCTTCACGTCTTGGCCCGGGCCGCTGGGGGCGCTGTTGGTCGTGCCGTACATCGTCGCGGTGTGGCCGTTTCGTTCGATCAGCGACGAGGGCTCGGCTCAGGCCAACGTCGGCTGGCGGCGCTTTCTGGCGATCAACTATGCTTGCGGGTTCTGCGTCACCATGCTGCTGATCTGGTGGGCTTCGCTGAATCTGTGACCCGAGGCAGACTCAGGCGAGCCCGCCGGACGAGACATGGTGCAGGCTCAGCAGCCAGCGGCCCTCGCGCCGAACCCAGACCGATGAATGGGCGGCCACCGCCGGTGACCGGGTTTCGTAGGTGACGATGGTGACGTCGTCGGTGACGGCGGATGCCGCAGCCGACCTGAGCTGATCGCCTGCGGCCGGCAGTAGGGCGCGTGAGCCGATGATGCGGCACCCTTCGTCGAGCAGGCTGCGGCCGGTGGCGATGTCGCGGGCGCCACGTGCGTCGGCGAGCAGCCGTTCGGCTGCGAGTGCGTCCGAGGCAGCCGAGCTCGATGGGGCGGCGTCTGCCGGGGTATCTGCCGGGGTATCTGTGGTCGACGCGGCCGCGGTATCTGCGAACGACGGGGCAGTCGATGCGGCGAAACCGGGACCGGCATCCACCGCACGACCCGCCTGGATGGCGAGGGCGGCGCCGTGCGCTCGTTCGTCGGCGGCCTCGTTCATGTGATGCCCGGCGTGCCCCTTGACCCACTCGAAATGCACGTCTCGACCCTGCAACGCCGCATCGATCTGCTCGAGCTGGTCGCGGTTGAGCACCGGCTTGCCGTCGGATTTCTTCCAGCCCTTGCGCTTCCAGCCGGGCATCCACTTCGTGACCGAGTTGATCACGTACTGGCTGTCACAGAGGATGCGCAGCGGCTCGTCGCGGTCTGCCGTCGCGTTCAGCAGCTCGAGCACGGCCTGCAGCTCGCCGCGGTTGTTGGTGCTGTGCTCCCAGCCGCCGGCCGCCCAATGGGCGTCGTCGACGTACCAGGCCCAGCCGGCGGGGCCTGGGTTGCCGAGAGCTGATCCGTCTGCAGAGGCGATGATGGTCATTCGAACATTCTGCCACTGGCCGCCGACATCAGGCTCGGCCCCGGCCACGCACCCGCGCCCCGATCATCACCTCGCTGCGAGGCTGCGCTCGACTCGCTCGGGCGTGAACCAGATCAGCAGCACGGCACCGAGCAGCGCGGCCGAGGCGAACGCGACCAGCACCCATGCCGGCCCGAGACCCGCTGCGAGAGTCTGCCCGCCGATGATCGGTGCGACGACAGCGCCGAGGCGTCCCAGCCCGAGGGTGCAGCCGAGCGCGGTCGTGCGCAGCCGCACCGGGAATGCGTCGGCGACCAACGAGTTGATCAGATTCTGCGCGCTGATCGCGCCGGCACCGAGCACCGCTGCGTAGCCGGCGAGCAGCCACCCCGGGCCGATCTGCCCGGCGATGAGCAGAAGCGCCACGGCGGCCAAGACGCCGGATGCGGCGGCGATGGGCCGGGTGCCGAGTCGCTTCGCGAGCAGCGCGATGCCGACCGACCCGACGACTGCGCCGAGGTTCAGCACCAGCATGAGCTGCAGCGCCCCCTGCAGCGGGATGCTGAACTCGCGCATCAGCTGAGTCAGCCACGTGCTCACGCCGTACCAGGTCAGCAGATCGGCGAAGGTGACCAGCACCCCGAGCGCGAGCAGGGTGCGATGTCTGGGGGCGACCAGCTCGCGAACGGATGCGCGACTCGCCCCCGCATCCGCCTCAGCGACGTTGCGGTGATGCGTTTCGATGCGGCGCAGCGCCGGTATGGTGATGGCTGCCAGCAGGATGCCGACGATGCCGCCGCTCAGGAAGAGCGTGCGCCAGCCGCCCAGGTGCAGCACGCTCTGCGCGGTGAGCGTCGAGGCGACCGCTCCGATGGCGATGCCGCCCATGACGATGGTGATGGTCAGCGAGCCGTCGGCGTTGTGCGTCGCATTGCGCGCGGCGGTCAGGGCGGCAGGCAGCACGACGCCGAGGCAGAGGCCGGCGAGCAGGCGGGCTGCTCCGATGTGCCAGGCGTCGCTGGCGGCGGCGACGGCGACGGTGCAGACGGTGAAGCCGATGATGCCGATCAGGATCGTGCGTGAGGGGCCGAGCGCCCGAACGACAGGCCCCGCAGCGACGCCGCCGCCGAGCATGCCTAAGAAGATCATGCTGCCGATCAGGCCTGCGGCCGACTGGTCGACGCCGATGGTCGGGTCGGCCAGCAGCACCGGGATGGCGTTGCTGTAGAGCAGCAGGTCGTAGCCTTCGACGATCATGATCGCGGTGCAGGCGATCACGACCAGCCAGTCGGTGGTCGTGCGCACTGCTGTGCGGTCGGCGGGGTCACCTGCGGCGATTGCTTCAGACCGACCGGGATTGGATGAAATCGGCCGATCTCGCGCGATCCCGGTAGAGTCCGTGCAATCCGCGCTGGAGCGTTCCGTGCTGCCATCGGTCATCATCGGGTGAAACTCCTTTGTCTGCTTTGACTGATTGCTTGCTTTTTGTTCTGTCTGCTCTGTCAACGTGCCTGTTCGCACGCCACCAGCAGGTCGGCCTCGGCGATCGTCGCGGCGATGCGCGCGGCGTACGGCTCGATCACCAGCTGTTCGTGCCCGACCGGCAGCTGCTGCAGGTCTACCGGCCCCGCGAGCCACGGCTGCCATGCTGTGGGATCCTGCCAGAGCTGATGTCCGGGTCCAGAGGCTTCGACGAAAATCGTGGGGGCATGCGAGATGCGATGCTCCGCGGTGTGCAGCATCTGCGAGTGCGCCTGCACCAGCTCACGCATGGTGTGCAAGCGTTCGGCGCCGAGCTGGCCCAGCGGATGCCGACGCTGCTGCAGCACGCGCACGACCTCGTCGATGTCGAGCGAGGCATCATCCTTCTGTTCGATCTCCTGCGGCGTGAGGCCTGCCATGCGCACCAAGGCGAGTGCGGCATCCGCCTCACCGGGTGCCGGCTGATCTCGCCACACCGGGCCGGGGTAGCTGTCGAGGAGCACCAACAGCTCGACCTCGTGACCGGCGGCTTCGAGCGCTGCGCAGACGTCTTGGGCGATCACCCCTCCGACCGACCAGCCGAGCAGCCGGATCGGGCGCCCAGCGGCCACCTCGATCACGCGCAGCGCATACTCGTCAGCGGTCGCTCGCAGCGACGTCGACGGCTCAGCGCCGAGGTAGGCGGCAGCCTGCAGCCCGATCGCCGGGGCGTCGAGATGCTGTGCCAGACGGCGATACGGCCAGGCGAGCCCACCCGCGGGATGCACCATGAACCACAGCGGCGACTCGGCACCGCTGCTGGCACCGCTGCTGGGGCCGTCAGTGGCACCGGCGCCGCAGCCGGCATCGGCATCGGCACTGGCGCCGGTCAGCCGCAGCACGGGCTCATAACCTCGTGACCCCGCCGCAGATCCCGCCTTCCTGCTGCGCACGACCTGGGTCAGCGCGCGCACTGTCGGCGTCGCGAAGATGTCGCCGAGCTCGATCGGCAGCCCCGTGCGTCGCAGTTCGGCCAGCAGTGTGACGCTGCTGATCGATGTGCCGCCCCAAGCGAAGAAGTCGTCGGTCACCCCGAAAGCGGCATCTGCTGCGTCGCCCGCCCCATCCTCAGTCGCCACGCCAGCGGCATCGGCGCCGAGCACGCTGACGAACGCCCGCAGGATGCCCCTCTCGAGATCATCTGCTGCTCGCAGCCCGGCTGATGTCTGCGTGGGCGCAGGCAGTGCCCGACGATCGAGCTTGCCCGACGGCGACAGCGGCAGCCGATCGAGCGGCATCATCGTCGCCGGAACCATGAACGTCGGCAGCACGGAGCGACACCGTTCGAGCGCCTCGGTGACGGTCTGTTCGTCGCCGACCACATATCCGACCAACATGTGGTCGCCGTTCGCGGTCTCGTGCAGTCGCGCCGCGCTCTCGATGAGATGCGGTCCAGAGATCGCCCGTTCGACCTCTGCGAGTTCGAGTCGCTGCCCGTGCAGTTTGACCTGGCCGTCGCGTCGGCCCAGAAAGTGCAGTCGCGCGGGGCGGCCGGTCTGTGGCGACGTGTGCGCGAGCGCTGCGGCAGACGCTGAATCGGGCGCTGCACCCGGTGCCGAAACGAGCGGTGCGTCAGTCATTCCTGCGGATGCCCCGCTCGGCTCCGCCCATCTCAGCGGCTCCCAGCGTGCTCGGTCTCCGGTCGCGTAGCAGCGGCCGATGTCCGGCGACAGCGTGATGAACCGCTGCTCGGTCAGGTCTGGGCGGCCGATGTAGCCGTGGGCGACCTGCACACCGCCCAGATACAGTTCGCCGGGTGCGCCCGGAGGCACCTCGCGACCGAACGGATCGAGCACGTGTAACGTCGTGTTCCACACCGGCGCACCGATCGGCAGGTCAGTCGCCGTGCGCAGCTGGTCGTCGCTCAGCTCGGTGCAGTCGAACGCGGTGACGTCGATCGTCGCCTCGGTCGGGCCGTAGAGGTTCAGCAGACGCGCATCGCTGACCGCGCGCAGTCGCAGCGCGAGATCGGGAGGCAGAGCCTCGCCGCTGCACACGACGACCCGCAGCGAGGCGAGCGCCTCGCGCAGCTGGGCATCGTCGAGTACCGCAAGCAGCGTCTGCAGCATGGTCGGCACGAAGTGTGCCACGGTGACGCCAGAACGTTCGATGACGCCTGCCAGCTGCTCGGGGTCGCGGTGCGCACCCGGGGCGGCCACCTGCAGACGAGCCCCGCAGACGAACGGCAGCGTCAGCTCCCAGAGCGACACATCGAAGCCGATCGGCGTCTTGTGCAGCACCACGTCGGTCTCGGTCACGTCGCAGAAGTCGCGCATCCAGAGCAGTCGGCTGGCCAGTGACCGGTGTGAGATCTGCACACCCTTGGGTCGGCCGGTCGAGCCTGAGGTGAACAGCACGTAGGCGAGAGCGTCGGGGGTCACTGCGGGCGCCCCCGAACCGTGCGCAGATGCGCCTTGCCCAGACGAACCGTGCCCAGACGTACTGTGCACAGATGTGCTTTGCCCAGACGCATCGTGCGACTCGGCCGTGTCTGTGCCAGCAAGCGTCGTGTCGGCGATGTCGCGGCCGCTCGCAGGAGCAGTTCCTGCCGCACCCGCCAGCAGATCGTCTGCGAGCAGCACCCGTGGGGCCGGCCCTTTCGTGGGCTGCGGCGCTGCGTCTCCGCGCAGCGCGATCACCGCAGTCGCGCGAGCGTCTTCGAGCATGTTCGCCAGCCGCTTCGGCGGATACTCCACGTCGAGCGGCAGATACACGGCCCCGCAGCGCATCACCGCGTGCACGGCGACCAACAGTCGCACCGATCGTGGCAGGTGCACGCCGACGACCTCGCCCTGCCGCACACCGAACGCTCGCAGGCGGGCGGCAGCGGCATCCACCGTCTGGTCGAAGGCCTTGAAGGTGAGGCTGTGCTCGTCGTCGGCCACCGCGATGCGCTGTGGATGCTCCGCCGCGCACTCTGTCACCAGACGCGGCAGCGTGGTCGCCGGGGTTTCGTGGCCAGTGCTGTTCCAGCGTGCGAGCTGTGCGCGCTCGTCGTCGAGCAGCAGCGAGGTGGCCCGCGCCTCAGGCGTTCGGGCGTCGATCAGCGGGGCGGCGGGTGACTGCGCCGCCAGCTGGGTCAGCCGTTGCACCAACCGGGCGAGCAGCCGCTCGACCTCGACCGCAGTGTGCCGATTCGGGTTGCCGTCGACGTCGATGTGCAGACCACCCTGCAATGGATACACGCTGATCGTCAGATCGTCGACCGGCCCCGCTGACAGGTCGATCATGCGGGTCGGCGCCCCGGCAACGCGCAGGTCGTCGTGAAACGGCTTCACGTTGAGCTGTGGGCCGAAGAGTCGGTCGTCGGGACGCAGCCCGGCCTCGGCGCGCAGATCTTCGCCGAGCAGCTGCTGGTGCCGGCTCGCCTCACGCACCAGATGTCTGGTGTGCGCGATGGCGTCGCACAGGCTCAGGCAGCCCGTCTTCGCCGCTTCGCCGAGCGTCACGTGCAGCGGCAGCACGGTCACCCTGGGCGCCGGTGTGTGCCGCCAGAGCGACGACGTGCGTCGCATCAGCGGAAAACCCAGCGTGGCATCGTCTGCGTCGGTCAGACCTGCCGTGAGATCTGCAGCGGCGACGGTCACCGCGTCGACCCACGACCCGCCGCAGTCCTCCGCCGTCGCCTCGAGCCGTTCGAATGCCTCCGGAGACAGCAGATCCGACCGGCGTACGTGGCTCGGTGCGGGTGCGACTGATGCAGGTCCGACGCCTGACGTCGTCGAGGTCGGTGTCGACAGCTGCGGCGAGGCCGGTGCATCGCCCCGCTGCGATCGCCAGAAGCTCAGTGCGTCGTCGTCGGCTGCCTCGGCCTGTTCTGCCTCGACCAGCTGCTGCAGCGACGGCCCGGGCTTCGGGGCGCGGCCGTCATAGGCGCGGGCGATCTGCGAGAAGAGCAGCGAATGTCCCACACCGTCAGTCAGGATGTGATGCGCTCGCTGGTACCAGAGTGAGCGGCCCGGCTCGACTCCTGCCGGCGTCAGCTGAAACAGCACCTCTGAGACCAGGTCGTCGGGCTCACCCACGACACCTCTGAGGCTGCGGGTACGACCCATGTCGTCGCGCATGTGCGTCAGCGCGGCGGCGAGGGGATCGCGCTGGTCTGAGAGGTCGACGACCTGCGGATGCCAAGGAGCGTGGTCGAGCACCTGCTGCGTCGGCTGACCGTCGACCTCGGTGAGTCGCACGCGCAGAACGTCATGGCAGGCGGCGATCGATTCGACCGCAGCCACGAAGCGCTCCGCGTCGAGTCGCACGGGAACGTCAAGGTAGCGCCCGGTGTTGTACGCGGCAGAGTTCGGGTCTCGGGCCTGCGCCATCCAAATTCCGCGCTGAGTGCCCAGCAGCGGCAGCGCTGCCAAAGATCTGAACATGGTGAGCAAGTGTATAGTCAGTGACCGCCGAGAGAAAGAGCCTCGGCTCTCATGGCGTGTAGCCGACGCCATATTCGCAGAGCCGGTGAGAGGAGTCCCATGTTCCCCCGTGACCCAGACATTTCAGCACTCCAACAGGTCGTCGCGACCGCGCTGAAGAACGACGATCCGTCGAGCATCGATCCTGCCGAAGACGTCTTCGACCAAGGGCTCGACTCGCTCAGCACCATGGAGATCGTGCAGCGGGCGCGCGACGCAGGCTACACCGTCACCTATATGGATCTGCTCGAGGCCTCGACCCTCGGAGAGTGGGTCGAGGTGCTGCGCGAACATGCGCCGAGCAGTGGGGTCTGAGAATGCTCGATGGCGTTACGCCCTTTCCGCCAGAACGCGCGGCGACCTACCGGGCAGCCGGCTACTGGACCGGCGCGACCTTTCCCGACCTGCTGCAGCACAGCATCCGCCAGCGAGGTGACGCGCTCGCCGTCGCAGACGACCGCGGCCACGAGCTGACCTACCGCGAGCTGGGCGCGGCCGTCGAGGCCGCGGCCGCACGCCTGCACGCGCTCGGCATTCGCGACCGTGATCGCGTGGTGGTGCAGTTTCCGAACGTGATCAGCTACCTGCCCACCGTGTTCGCGCTCTTTCGTCTCGGCGCGCTGCCGATCTTCGCACTGCCCGGGCACCGCGAGCGCGAGCTCACACACTTCGTGCAGCACGCCGACGCCGTCGCGATCATCACTGTCAGACGACACGGCCGCGACAGACTGGGCGAGACCGCCGCGCACGTCGCCGAACAGGTGGCGGCGGCCCATGCCGAAGCCGGTCGTGCTGATGCGGAGCTGATCGTGATCACTGATCCGGATGCTCTGGTCGCGCCCGCTGAGCCAGGTCTCGCATCGGCGCCGGCGGTTTCGATCGATCCTGAAGACACGGCGTTTCTGCAGCTCTCGGGCGGGACCACGGGTGTGCCGAAGATGATTCCGCGCTCGTCAGACGCCTACATCTACACGCTGCGGCGCAGCAACGAGCTGTGCGGCGTCACTGAGCGCTCGGTGTATCTGGCGGCACTGCCGGTGCCGCACAACTTCACCATGAGTTCGCCCGGCGTGCTGGGCGTGCTGCTGGCGGGCGGCACCGTCGTTCTCGCCAGTGCGCCGGCACCTGATACCTGCTTCGACCTGATCGCACGGCGACATGTCACGATCACGGCGCTCGTGCCGCCGCTGGCGCTGCTCTGGGCCGATCACGTGGGGTCGGCGGCTTCGCTTGAGAGCCTTGAGGTGCTGCAGATCGGGGGCGCGAAGCTGACCCCGACGGCTGCTCGGCGCATCGTGGACGCATTCGACTGCACGCTGCAGCAGGTCTTCGGCATGGCCGAGGGGCTGGTGAACTACACCGCGCTCGATGCGCCGCTTGACGAGATCGTCGAGACGCAGGGGCGCCCGATGTCGCCGGCTGACGAGCTGCGCATCGTCGACGACAGCGATCAGCCGCTGCCGCAGGGCACCGCCGGAAATCTTGTGACGCGCGGGCCCTACACGATCAACGGCTACTACAGGGCGGCCGAGACGAACCGTTCGAGCTTCACGCACGACGGCTTCTACCGCACCGGTGACATCGTGCGCATCGACGACACCGGCAGTCTGATCGTCGAGGGGCGCAGCAAAGACCTGATCAATCGCGGGGGAGAGAAAGTCGTCGCAGCTCAGGTCGAAGACGCCCTGCTGCAGCATCCGCGTGTGTTCGACGCGGTGGTGGTGCCGAAGCCAGACGACCGTCTCGGCGAGACGATTGCGGCGTTCGTGCAGCTACGCAGTGCGACAGGGGCTGGTGCTGCTGCCGGTGCTGTTGCAGACGCAGCTGCTGCTAACGATGCCGATGCCGTTACCGCTGATGCTGATGCCTGGAACGACCCGGTCACAATGAGTCGTGAGCTGCGCGCGTTTCTGCGCGACGTGGGTCTCGCCTCATTCTGCGTGCCTGACGAGTTCCATGTGATCGATGAGATGCCGGTGACGGCTGTGGGCAAGTCGTCTCGTCGCGATCTGCGGAATGTGCTCGCCGCTCGTCTCACTGACTGATGCAGGCGGGCTGTTCCGCAGCCCGCCGAGTATCGATGGAGTGAGTCGGCGAAGCGCGGTTTTCGCCGGGACCGTGTAGCGAAATTCGTGGGGTACTGACGGCTTCGCCTCACATATCGCTACACGGCCAGGGCGACATGCGCGACTGGCTGACGGTTCGAGGTCTCAGCCTTCTGCAGCGCTGAGGCATCGGGCAGCAGCACCGCAGCGTTATGGAGCATCAGAACGTCGTGTGGCACCGGAGCATCGGCGATGACGAGAGCCCGGTCGGGCGCCGAGGCGGCTGCGGACACGGTCCTTTCGTCCACGAGGCCGTCATCGGCCGGTCTCGGGCGGTCGCAGAGTCCGCACCCCAAGGCTTTGAGTCGTGCTTCGGCACGAACCCATGCGCGAGTCAGCTTATGTGCAGCATCTTCTGAAGACCCCGCTTCAGCAGCAGGTTCGATCGACACCGCTGAACTCTGCAGCGCGCCGATGAATTCGTGACCGAGGTGCTGCGGCAGCGCCCCGTTCAGCAGCATCTCACGCAGACGCTGAGCGGTCTGCTCATCAAAGGTGTGCTCGACGTCGACGCCCACCGGGCGAGAACTCAGAGCGATCACCGCCAGATCTTCGGCATACGAGACCGAGAACCAAGTCGGAGCTGCGATCGGCATCTCGACCGGTCTTGCAGCGTGAGACTCTGACGAAGCGACGGTGGCGGGCGAACCGAACGCGACCACCGGGCGGCCGTGAGCCGAACTGCCGCAGCGCGAGCAGGGCATCCGTGTGAGAGGCACCTCAGCGGGCGAACAGTCGAGACGTGCACCGACCTCTCGACGCAGCCGAGCGTGCGCGGCGACGAACAGACCACGCCGAGCGGGAGAGCGCAGCAGATCGGCTCGGCGCCGTTCGTCTGCATCGAGCAGGGCCCAGTCGTGGCGCAGCACTCCGACTTCGCGCGCAACGGTGACGGCGAACATATCGATCTGCGCGCCGGCAAGGGTCAGAATCACGCCCCGAACATATCACCGACGGTCTCGAAGATGAGTTTGATGTTCAGCACGGTCAGCACGCCGGTCGCGAGCCATCCGAGCACCACGGCCCACCGCGGGTTCGCGAAGCTGCCCATGATCTTCTTCGACGAGGTGAACCAGACCAGCGGCACCATCGACACAGGCAGTGCGATGCAGAGAAACACCTGAGAGTTGACCAGCAGGTTGTCGAGGGCCTGCTCGTCGCCTCCGTACATCACCGTGCAGATGATCACCGGAATCACCGCGATCGTTCGGGTGATCACGCGGCGGGCCCACAGCGGCATCCGCATCTTGATGAACCCCTCCATCACGACCTGACCGGTCAGCGTGCCGGTGATCGTCGAGTTCTGGCCCGAGGCGAGAAGGGCGACGGCGAAGAGCGTGCTGAGCACAGGGCTGGCGACGGCACCGGCGAGGCTGGAATCCTTGAGCGCGTCGTACAGCGCGCCGAACGTGCCCAAGTCGCTCTCGACGCCGAAGAACAGAGCCGCACCGAGCAGCAGCAGCAGACAGTTGATGATGAACGCGGCCGACAGCTGGATGTTGGAATCCCACGTCGCGAAGCGCACCGCACGCCTTTTCTCGACGTCGTCTTCGCGTGCGTAGTCGCGCGACTGCACGATGGCAGAGTGCAGGTACAGGTTGTGCGGCATGACGGTGGCGCCGACGATGCCAAGGGCGAGAGTCAGCTGCTCAGGTTTGAGGATGTCGGCCTTCGGCACGAAGCCGGCGAACACCTGTGGCAGATCAGGCTGGGCGATGACGACCTCGTAGATGAAGACGACCATGATCGTGAGGATGAGCGTGACGACGATGGCCTCGATCTTGCGAAAGCCGATCTGCAGCAGCAGGAGCAGCAGAAACACGTCGAGCACCGTGAGAATGACGCCCACCACGAGAGGCATGCCGAAGAGCAGGTGCAGAGCGATGGCCGCACCGATCACTTCGGCCACGTCGGTGGCCATGATGGCCAGCTCGGTCACGATCCAGAGCACGAAGCCCGTCTTTCGCCCCGTGTGCGCCCGCGTCGCCTGGGCGAGATCCATGCCCGTGACGATGCCCAGCTTCGCGGCCATGTACTGCAGCAGCATCGCGGTGAGGCTCGAGATCAGGATCACACTGAGCAGCAGATAGCCGAACTGCGAGCCGCCGCCGATCGAGGTCACCCAGTTGCCGGGATCCATATACCCGACCGCGACGAGCGCACCGGGGCCGCTGTAGGCGGCGAGCGTTCGCCAGAACCCGGCATGGGCGGGCGGTGTGCGCACGGTCGAGTTGATCTCTTGCAGCGACGGCCCGTTCGCCGGCTGAATCAGTCGCCTGCGCGACCCGTCTGCCCGTTTCGGACGTGTCTCAGATTCGATGGACATATCGCGTGCTCCTCTACATGCACTCCCGGTGATCACGAGCCGCAGGCTCGCGCATGGTGGGCGAGCCTTGCACGTCCATCTGCAATTAGTTCTAGCACATTGAAATAAAAGTTCGGGTAACCGAACAGTTTGGGTTACGGTGGATGCTGTCGCTGCAATCCCTGCTGGGTGCGCTGGCATGAAAGCGAATACTCGATCGTCTGTGAAAGGACACCTGTATATGTGGGCAAAATCAAGACTCCTGCGCGTTGTGACCGCGACTGCCGCCGCGACGGTGGTGGTCGCATCTCTGAGCGCCTGCACCTCGAACGGCGGCAGTGAGCAGAAGTCGGCTGACGGCGACGGCAAGCCTCTCGTGCTCACCACGTTCACCGTGCTTGACGACATGGCCGAGAACGTGGCCGGCGACCATCTGAAAGTCGAGTCGATCACGAAGCCCGGCGCTGAGATCCACGACTACGAACCGACCCCGAGCGATATCAAAGAGGCCTCGAAGGCAGACCTGATTCTGAACAACGGCTTGGGCTTGGAACGCTGGTTCGAGAAGTTCACCTCTGACTCGAAGGCCAAGCGCGCCGACCTCTCTGAGGGCGTCGACCCGATCGACATCAGCGAGGGCGAGTACAGCGGCAAACCGAACCCCCATGCGTGGATGTCGCCGAAGAACGGGCAGATCTACGTCGACAACATCGTCAAGGCCTTCAGCGACCTCGACCCCGACAACGCCGCCGACTACAGACAGAACGGTGAGAACTACAAAAAGCAGCTCCAGGGCGTCTCGGACAGTCTGGAGCAGCGCCTGTCGAGCGTTCCCGAGGGGCAGCGCACTCTGGTGAGCTGCGAAGGAGCCTTCTCGTACCTGACCCGTGACTCGGGGCTGAACGAGATCTACATGTGGCCGGTCAACGCCGAGTCAGAGGGCACGCCGCAGCAGAAGGCCGACGTCGAGAACAAGGTGAAGGCCGCAAACGTGCCTGTGGTGTTCTGCGAGTCGACCGTCAACACCTCGGCGATGGAACAGGTGGCCGAGGCCACCGGCGCTCGCTTCGAGACTGATCCCGAACACCTGCTCTACGTCGACTCGCTGTCTGAGAAAGACGGTCCGGTGCCCACATACGTCGACCTGCTCAAGCACGACGCCGACACCATCGCCGACGGTCTGACCGGAGCCAGCGCCCAGTGAGCATCGACTCCGCTGTCGACGGCATCTCCGTCGACGATCTGAACGTCTCGTATGGCGCAGTGCGTGCCCTGCGAGACGTCTCGGTGCATATCAAGCCCGGCCGCATCTGCGGTCTGGTCGGCATGAACGGTGCCGGTAAGTCGACGCTCTTCAAATCGCTGATGGGCGTCATTCCGATTCACAGCGGCAGGCTCTCGTTTCTCGGGGAGCCGTCTGTCAAGGCGCGCCGCGCCGGCATGATCGGATACGTACCGCAGCATGACGACATCGACACGACGTTTCCTCTGAGCGTGCAGGACGTCGTCATGCTCGGCCGCTACGGCTACCAGAACTGGCTGCGCCACCCGCGCGCGGTCGACCGTGAGGCGGTCGCCGAGGCGATCGAGCGCGTCGAACTCACCGGTCTCGCCAAAAGACAGATCGGGCAGCTCTCGGGCGGTCAGCGCAAACGCGTCTTCGTCGCCCGGGCCCTGGCCCAGCATGCACGTGTGTTGCTGCTCGACGAGCCCTTCGCCGGCGTCGACAAGCGGTCTGAGGCTACGATCGTCAGCGTGCTGCACGATCTCGTCGCCGATGGCGCGACGATTCTGGTCGCCACGCATGACCTGCACTCGCTGCCTGCGCTCTGCGCCGAATCGGTGCTGATCAATCGCACGGTGCTCATGCATGGCGAGACCAAGACGGTGCTGGAGCCGCAGAACCTGGCCCGCGCGTTCGACCTGAGCGCCGACGAGGCCAGAGAGGTGATCCGATGAACGACCTGATCTCGCTGCTGGTCGACCCCTGGCAGTACGCCTTCATGCAGCGCGCGCTGATCGTCGGCATGGTCACCGCCCTCGTCTGCGGCGTGATCAGCTGCTGGCTCGTGCTGATCGGCTGGTCGCTGATGGGTGACGCGATCTCGCACGCGGTGCTGCCCGGCGTGGTGCTCGCCTACATCTGGGGAGTTCCCTTCGCCGTCGGCGCGCTGCTCTTCGCTGCGATCGCCGTGACCCTGATCGGAGGCATGCGCGGGCAGCGGCTGGTGAAAGAGGATGCCGCGATCGGCATCGTGTTCACGACGCTGTTCGCCTTCGGCACCGTGCTGATATCGATCACTCCCAGCCAGACCGATCTGAATCACATCCTCTTCGGCAACCTGCTGGGCATCACCAAGACAGACATGTGGCAGGTGATCGTTCTCGGTGCAATCACCGTCGTCGTCGTGCTGCTGAAGCGCCGTGACCTCACACTGTTCGCCTTCGACCCCACTCACGCCCGTTCGCTGGGACTGTCGACGCGCGTGCTGAGCAGCCTGCTGCTCGGTGCGCTGGCGGTGACCGTCGTCGTGTCGTTCCAGGCGGTCGGGGTGATCCTTGCGGTGTCGATGCTGATCGTGCCCGGTGCGACCGCCCGTCTGCTCACGTCGAGCATCTGGCGGATGCTCTGGCTGGCTCCGCTGATCGCTGCCGTCTGTGTGTTGGTCGGCATTCTGCTCAGCTATGCGTTCGACACCTCGTCGGGCGGCATGATCGGTGTGGTGCTGGGTGTCGCGTTCGGCATCGTGTACCTGTTCGGGCCGTCGAGTGCGCTGTTCACGATGCTGCGTCGTCATCACAGCGAAGAGGAGGCCGAAGCCGCCCTTCGTGAGAAGAACGAAGACGCGCGGCTCGGATCGGCGCGCTGAGTCACCGAGGCGACAGCGCGCATCCCAGACCACAGGCCGATGCCGATGATCCCACAGAGTCGTCGTCATCGGCCTGTTCTTCCCGCACGAAGTGTGGCATTCCAAATCGTTCTCTTCGGAGTGCCTGATCTGTTTCGCAGAGAAACGGCGGATACTACATGTTGTGGGTTACGAGAGCCTGAGGCACTACATATGGAGGTCGGGCAGATGGATGAGGTTGGACAAGTGATGCAGTCGACGACCGCCGCGACGGTACGAGAGCTTCGGGCAGACGAGTCACCCGAGGTGGTCTACTTCTCGAGCGTCTCTGAGAACACCCGTCGTTTCGTGGAGCGTGTGGGCCACGACGCTGTGCGCATCCCGCTGCGCCCACGCACCGAGGGCATGCTGCGCGTCTCATGTCCCTTCGTGCTGGTGCTGCCGACCTATGGCGGCGGCGTGCGCAATGGCGCCGTGCCCAAACAGGTGATCCGCTTTCTCAACGACCCGGTCAATCGAGGCCTGCTGCGCGGCGTGATCACCGCGGGCAACACGAACTTCGGCGAGTACTACTGCTATGCCGGGCCGATCATCGCGACCAAGTGTCAGGTGCCCGAACTGTATCGGTTCGAGCTGCTGGGCACTGAACGAGATGTCGAGCAGGTCGACAACGGCCTGACCCAGTTCTGGAGGCGGACCCACCAAGGTGACTCCCGCATTCCCGTCATGCACCGCGACGCGTCGACGTGTTCAGCTCGCTGACTCAGTCCGCCGACTCAGGCCGTTGTGCGATCCAGGTCTGCATGGCGGTCCGGATGGCCTCTGCGTTCTTTCTGCCTCCGTACACCGCGGCGAATCGGTCGTCGGCGACATAGAGCTCTGAGAGGCCGATGTAGGCAGCCTGATCCGGGACTCGGCCGCCCCAGAAGTCGGTGACCCAACGGTGGTGCGCGGTCACGAGCGCTTGGAACGGCTCTCCTGCGGGGTCATCGCCTGCTTCGGCTGCGCGACGAAGGGCCTCGTTGATCTCGAGGCTGCGTTCGTCGTCGGCGCGTCGCTCCTGATCGTTCAGGCGCTGCCGACGCTTCGCGCTCCGGTCCCAAGCCTCGTCGCCCCAGCGCTGCCGCACTTCGGTCTCGTGCTCACTCTGGTCGAAGCCGGCGAACATCTGTCTGATGGTCATATTCTCTCCCTCTGTGATCGCCCTGAGCGTCTGTTCGACAGCAGTGATCTGTCGCTCGACTCGTGCTCTCTTGCCTTCCAGCAGTGAGAGATGAGATCGCACCACGTCGGCGAGTGCCGTTTCGTCGTCGAGAGCGATCCGAATGCTGGAAAGCGGCAGCTCGAGCGCGCGCAGCGAGAGAATCCTGTACAGACGGGACAGCTCGGGCTCGCCATAGAAGCGATAGCCGTTTGGGGCCACCCGTGCGGGCCGAAGCAGCCCGATCTGCTCGTAGTGTCGAAGGGTTCTGCTGGTGAGCTCAGTAGCTCGGGCGACATCTCTGATCGGCCACTCGCGCATGTCACTGCTCCTGACGGCTCGGCGTTCGTGTTCATGGTTACCACTTTGTCGGTTGACGTCGCGGCAGAGTCAAGCGGCAGCGGACAGCCCGTCTGCTCTTTCTTGGCATTCCGTCGTTCTCGACGACGACGCGAACTTCTGACCGCCGGCTGCAGAGTGCGAACCAGCTCATACCGTGATGAGTGAGGCGAGGCAACCCTTTCTTTCATCGTTGCCACTCATTAGGCTGACCGAAACGAACTGGTGGCCCGACCACATTGGCGTGCGGGCCGCTGACAGCGATTCATAGGAGAGTGGCGAACATGGTGACGAGGCAGTTTCCCAAGCCCAGCGAGATCTTCGATCTGCTGCATTTCAAACCTATCGATCTGAATGGTCGCCGCCGGCGGCTCAACTCGGCTCTGACCATTTGGGATCTGCGCCGCATCGCAGCGCGGCGCACCCCACGAGCCGCCTTCGACTACACCGATGGCGCGGCCGAAGACGAGATCTCGCTGCGTCGTGCCCGGCAGGCGTTCCGCGATATCGAGCTGCATCCGTCTGTGCTGCACCCGGCGACGGATGTCGACACGAGCTGCGAGATCTTCGGCGGTTCGTCTGCGCTTCCGTTCGGCATCGCGCCGACGGGGTTCACGCGCCTGATGCAGACTGAGGGCGAGGTCGCCGGTGCCGGCGCTGCTGGCGCCGCGGGCATCCCGTTCACGCTGTCGACTTTGGGCACCACGTCGATCGAAGACGTCAAAGCGGCCAACCCCAACGGGCGCAACTGGTTCCAGCTCTATGTGATGCGTGACCGTGAGATCAGCTACGAGCTCACTCGTCGCGCGGCCAAAGCCGGGTTCGACACACTGTTCTTCACCGTCGACACCCCGGTCGCCGGGCAGCGCCTGCGAGACAAGCGCAACGGCTTCTCGATTCCGCCGCAGATCTCGCTCGGCACCGTCATCAATGCGATTCCGCGGCCATGGTGGTGGTGGGACTTCCTCACCACGCCTGAGCTGGAGTTCGCTTCGCTGAGCTCGACCGGCGGTACTGTCGGCGAGCTGCTCGACAGCGCCATGGATCCTACCATCAGCTTCGACGACCTCGACGTCATTCGTGAGATGTGGCCCGGCAAACTCGTGATCAAGGGCGTGCAGAACGTCGAAGACGCGAAGAACCTGGTCGCTGCGGGGGTCGACGGAATCGTGCTCTCGAACCACGGCGGCCGCCAGCTCGACCGTGCCCCGGTGCCGTTCCAGCTGCTGCCCGACGTGGTCAAAGCCGTCGGCGATCGCACCGAGATCGGCGTCGACACCGGCATCATGTCTGGAGCCGACGTGGTCGCGGCGATCGCCAAGGGCGCGAACTTCACGCTCATCGGCCGCGCCTACCTGTATGGGCTGATGGCCGGTGGCCGTCAGGGCGTCGATCGCACGATCCAGATTCTGCGCGACGAGATCATCCGCACCATGAAGCTGCTCGGCGTCTCGTCGCTTGACGAACTGAACCCCGGTCACGTCACGCAGCTGCGCCGCCTGACACGCGACGAACGCGAGGCGCACGGTGCCCAGGCCGCTGCCAGCGAGCTCAAGGCGAAAGCCGAGCGCGAGGCCGCCGGCGCCAAGAAGTGAGCCCGATCTCCGTTCGTTGAGGCAGAAGGGGGCGTCGGCTTTCGCCGGCGCCCCCTTCTGCTGCCGTGCCGAGGCGGCGTGCTTCGGACGGCACTCTGCGCACAGACGCTCAGCGAATTCACAGTGCAGTCATGAGTCACCGGAATGCGCAGCGGTCAGGATTGATCGAACACCTCAGACATACTGGCCCACGCCAGCCGAAAGGCCGGGGGCTCCATGGCATCCGCCGAATGGAGCGATCGAAGCAGAATCTGAGACGAAGACGAGGCCATGCTGCGACATGGCCAGAGACAGGAGAGTGGTAGCGTGCGCAAGTTGCTCACAGCCGGAGTGATCGCGGCGACGATGGTGGGATTGGCCGGATGCTCGAACGGGTCGAACGGCGTCGACGTCACGGGTGACTTCGGCACGGCGGCGGCCGTCAGCGTCTCGGGTGACGTCGACACCTCGAAGGTGCAGGTCAAGACGCTGATCGACGGCGATGGCGACACCGTCGGCAAAGACGACAACGTCGAGATCGGGCTGGCACTCTACGACCCGACCAATCAGAAAGATCTCTCTCCCTACAACACGACGTCGAGCCTGGCGTCGTGGAAGCAGTACTTCAGCTCGCTGCCCGATCAGATCGACGGCAAGAAGATCGGAACTCGCCTGAGCATCACCGGCAGTGCCTCCGACCTTCTCGGCGCAGGCAATGCAAGCAGCTACTTCGGTCTCGACGACTCCGACCCGTTGGCGATGGTGGTCGACGTCATCGGGCTCGTGCAGTCGACCGATCCCGAGCTCTCTGACACGTTCGGCGATGCCGACTTTCCGACTGTGACACTTGACGACTCCGGAAACCCCACGACCACGATCACGACCGGTGTCACACCGAAGACCACACAGGTCAAGGTCATCAAGCAGGGTGACGGCGAGACGGTGGCGGCGGGCAACAGCGTGTCGTTCCACTACCAGCTCACCAAGCTGCGCGACGGCAAGCAGGTCGAGAGCAACTACGGCGGCGACGCGGCATCGAGCACTGCAGACGAGTCCGGGCTGATTCCCGGATTCGTGAAGGCGCTGGTCGGGCAGAAGGTCGGCTCGACGGTGGTGGCGGTCGTGCCGCCGTCAGAGGCGTATGGCAGCAGCGACGGAGCGGTGATGCAGCATGAGGCTCTGGTGTTCGTGCTCACGATCGATTCGACCGGGCCGGCCAGCGACGCCTCGACCTCCACAGGGGAATGAGGCGCTAGGAACAGAGGTGCCGAGCCGGCATCGGGCTGACCGAGCACCGGCTCGGCTGCACCTTGAGCACGCCAACCGGGGCTCGAAGAGTCAACGGTCAAATGTGCGCCCAAGGGGATTCGAACCCCTGACCTTTGGTACCGGAAACCAACGCTCTATCCAGCTGAGCTATGGGCGCAGACCGCACGCACCCGCATCGCAGGCGCACACAGACGCCCATCAGAATAGCATCCATCGCAGCCTGTGCAGGGCGCGGCGCGCTCGCAGTCGCTAGAATAGGCCCTCGTGACCCCTGAAGATCTTTCGCAGACCATCGTCGACATCCTGCACGGCCTCGCCGAGTCAGGCGACGTGCCGGCCGAGCTCACCTCGGTGCCGGCCCCGCGCATCGACCGGCCGAAGAGCCGCGACCACGGTGACTGGGCGACCAACGTCGCGCTGCAGCACGCCAAGCGCGTCGGGCTGGTTCCGCGTGCGCTCGCCGAGACGATCGCCGGGCGTCTGCGCGACGTCGACGGCATCGCAGAGGTCGACGTCGCAGGCCCGGGGTTCATCAACGTGACGCTCGACGCTGCTGCGGGAGCCAGCATCCTGCCGACGGTCATCGACCAGGGCGACCATTTCGGAGACAACGAGGCGCTCGCCGGTCACTCGATCGACCTCGAGTTCGTCTCGGCCAACCCGACCGGCCCGCTGCACATCGGGCACACCCGGTGGGCGGCGCTGGGCGATTCGATCGCTCGGCTGCTCAGGGCATCCGGCGCGAAGGTCGTCAGCGAGTACTACATCAACGACGCCGGCAGTCAGATGAATCGGTTCGCCGACTCGGTGCTTGCCGCGATCAAGGGTGAACCCACGCCCGAGGGTGGCTACCCGGGGCAGTACATCCAGGACCTCGCCGCCTACGTTAAAGGCGAGCGGCCCGACATTCTCGATCTGCCGGCCGACGAGCAGCTCTCGACCGCACGCGAGCTCGCCTACGCGAAGCAGCTCGCCGAGATCAAGCACTCTCTCGACACGTTCAACGTGCACTTCGACGTGTGGTTCAGCGAGCGTCGCCTGCACGCGATCAACCCCGAGACCGGTACGAGCCTGATTCAGGATGCGGTGCAGCACCTGCGAGATCAGGGCCGCGTCTTCGAGCAGGAGGGTGCGACTTGGGTGCGCACATCTGACTTCGGCGACGACAAAGACCGCGTGGTCGTGCGCTCCAACGGCGAAGAGACGTATTTCGCCGCCGATGCCGCGTACTATCTCGACAAGCGTCGCCGGGGGTACGAGCAGGCCATTTACTTCTTGGGCGCCGATCATCACGGGTACGTGAACCGGCTGAAGGCGATCGTGGCCGCGGCGGGCGACGATCCCGAGACGAACATCAGCGTGCTGATCGGGCAGCTGGTGAACCTCAACGGAGCCAAGCTCTCGAAGCGCGCCGGCAACATCATCGAGCTCGACGATCTGCTCTCCTGGATCGGCAGCGACGCGATGCGTTACTGGCTGGCGCGGTACCCTGCAGACTCTCCGCTGAATCTCGACGGCGAGAAGCTGCGCAGCCGTACCAATGACAATCCGGTGTTCTACGTTCAGTACGCGCATGCCCGCACGCACAACGTGGGGCTGAACGCCGCTGCCGCGGGTATCGCCGTGGCACTGCCCGGGCAGGACGTCGAACAGGTGCGCACCGCGGCTGCGAAGTCGGCGGCTGCCGGGGTGACCGTCTCGGCCTTCGACTTCGACCCGTCGACGCTCACGCACGCCACCGAGACCGAGCTGATCGCGAAGATCGCGCAGTTCCCGGCCGTGGTGGCGAAGGCTGCGGAGTTCCGCGAGCCGCACCGCGTGGCCCGCTATCTCGAAGAGCTCGCAAGCGACTTCCACCGCTGGTACGACAACTGCCGGGTGATTCCGCTCAGCAATGGGGCGGTCGAGCCGGTGCATGCTGCGCGCCTGGCGCTCAACGATGCCGCGGGACAGGTTCTGCGCAACGGCCTGAACCTGTTGGGCGTCTCTGCCCCAGAGCGCATGTGAGCCTGCGGGGGAGTCTCTACCCCCCCCGAGCTCCCGAGCGCATGCGAGTCTGCCTGGTTTTGTCTTTAGTCTTTACCTTCGTTTTCGTTTTCGTTTTCGACTTCGACTTCGTGCTGAGGCGGCAGAACTTGTGACTATCAGCCGCCGATGGTCGCACCTTCTGTGCTTTCGGCATCGACTCGGCTCTGATTCATCGCAAACACCACATCTCCTGTACTCTCGGTGTCTCCTTGTCTCCGGCTCATCGCTGAACGCCGCACTTTCTGCACTTTCGGCAGCAAGGTCGTAGGTTTGCTCCTGCTGGGGCAGGCCGCCGTGTCGACCACGTAGAATGTGCGGGTGCCCTCACACTCAGATCACATCGAACCGCTGGCTCCTGAATGGCTCGCCATTCCAGAAGACCTGAACGCCCTCGACCCTTCCATCTGGCCAGACACCGCGACCCGAAATGCCGCTGGGGTGGTCGAGATTGGGGGAGTGCCGGTCGTCGAGCTCGCTGAGACCTTCGGCACGCCGCTCTACGTGGTCGATCGCGCCACCGCCGTCGCACAGGCCACTCGCATCCGTGACGCATTCGCGAACGCACTCGCCACGATCGGCACCGACGTCACCGTCTACTACGCCTCGAAGGCCCTGCTCACCTCAGATGTCGTGCGCTGGATGCGCGACGCCGGGCTCAACGTCGACGTCTCGAGCGGGGGAGAGCTCGCGATCGCCGTCGCCGCAGGCATGCCGCCGCAGCGCATCGGCCTGCACGGCAACAACAAGTCGTATGCCGAGCTGCGCGCCGCGGTCGGCATCGGCCTGGGCACGATCGTGGTCGACTCGCTCGACGAGATCGATCTGCTGCAGGCCGTGATCGAAGACGCGGTCGCCGAGACGGCGGCGGATGCGGCAGCCGGTTCGCCTACTGTGTCCAGCCCGCTGGCCGACCCGTCGTATCGACAGCGCGTGCGACTGCGCGTGACGACGGGCGTGCACGCGTCGACGCATGAGTTTCTGGCCACCGCGCGCGAAGACCAGAAGTTCGGGGTGGCGCTCGCCGATGTCGACGAAGCGGTGCGCCGTCTGCGCGCGATCGACCGCGTCGAATTCGTGGGCATGCATTCGCACATCGGGTCGCAGATCTTCGACGCGCTCGGGTTCGACGAAGCGATCACGCGTCTCATCGAGGTGCAGAAGCGACTGCTCGAAGGCGGACCGGTTCCCGAACTCAACCTGGGCGGCGGCTTCGGCATCGCCTACACCGAGGCCGACCAGCCGCGACCGATCGAGCAGATGGCCGAGAACATCGCATCGACCCTGCAGCGTGCCTGCTTCGCTCAGGGCGTCCAAGTGCCGCACATCGCAATCGAGCCGGGTCGTTCGATCGTGGGGCGTGCCGGTGTGACGCTCTACGAGACCGGCACGATCAAAGACGTGCAGGTCGATCATCTTGCCGGCAATACGCGTCGGTACATCGCCGTCGACGGGGGAATGAGCGACAACCCGCGCCCCGAGCTGTACGACGCCGACTATCAGGCCGCACTCGCCTCGCGTACCAGCGACGCCGAGCCTGTGCTCGTGCGCGTGGTGGGCAAACACTGCGAGAGCGGCGACATCGTGGTGCAGGCCGACTACCTGCCCGAAGACGTGCGGCGGGGCGACCTGCTCGCCGTGCCCGACACCGGAGCGTACTGCTTCTCGCTGTCGTCGAACTACAACATGCTTCCGCGCCCGGCAGTCGTGGGCGTCTGGGACGGAGCCGCGCACCTGCTGGTGCACGGTGAGAGCATCGAGACGCTGCTGCGCCGTGACGCCGGTCTCGAGATCACGAACAAGACGGAGGACAGATGACTCACCGCACGCTGAAAGTGGCCCTGCTCGGTGCCGGCTCGGTCGGCGCTCAGACGGCCCGCCAGCTGATCGAGCGGCGTGCCGAGCTCGCGCAGCGCATCGGTGCCGACTTCGAGCTGATCGGCATCGCGGTCCGAAACCTGCACGGTCACCGTGACGTCGAGCTGCCACAGCAGCTGTTCACCACCGACGCAGACCGCCTCATCGACGAGGCCGACATCGTGATCGAGCTGATCGGCGGCATCGAACCCGCACGCACGTACATCGAGCGCGCGCTCAGCGACGGCAAAGACGTCATCACCGCGAACAAGGCTCTGCTGGCCGCGCATCAGGTCGACATCTTCGAGGCCGGGCGCCGCGGCGGCGCCGAAACCTGGTACGAGGCGGCCGCCGCGGCCGCGATCCCGATCATTCGGCCGCTGCAGGACTCTCTCGTGGGCGACCGCATCAACCGCGTGCTCGGCATCGTCAACGGCAGCACGAACTACATCCTCGACCGCATCGACACCGCAGGCATCACGCTCGAAGAGGCTCTTGACGAGGCCAGCCGTCTGGGTTACCTCGAAGCCGACCCGAGTGCCGACGTCGAGGGGCATGACGCAGCAGCCAAGGCGACGATTCTGGCCGGTCTCGCGTTCCACACGCACGTGCCTCGGTCTGCGGTGCACACCGAGGGCATCACACAGCTCACCACCGAACAGCTGGTCGCCGCGAAACGCGACGGCTACGTGGTGAAGCTGCTGGCGATCGCCGAGCGGCTGCCTGCGAAACCGGGCGAACGCGATGCGGTCAACGTGCGTGTCTATCCGGCGATGGTGCCGACCGATCACCCGCTCGCCGCGGTGCACGGCGGCAAGAATGCGATCTTCGTCGAGGCTCTCGACGCCGGCGATCTGATGTTCTATGGGGCAGGAGCCGGCGGTGTCGAGACGTCATCGACCGTGCTCAGCGACTTCGTGCTCGCCGCCAAGCGCATCGTGCGCGGTGCTCCGGCGGAGTTCGTCTCCTTCGACGCGAACCTGCGCATCGCCGACATCTCAGAGGTCGAGTCGAGCTGGCACATCACACTGCACGTCGCCGACGAGCCAGGCGTGCTCGAACAGATCTCGGCTGTCTTCGCAGGCAACGAGATCTCGGTTCGTGCACTGCATCAGGAGCAGCTGGCCGACTCTGCTGCAGACGCCAGCCTCGTCGTGGTCACGCACCGTGCCACAGAAGGCCGACTGCAGCGCACCGTCGAGCAGCTGGCCGAGGCCTCTGCCGTCCGCGCCGTGATCGGCGTCATGCGCGTCGAGGGAGACTGAGATGTCCGTGCGCGTCCGCGTTCCGGGCACCAGCGCCAATCTGGGTCCAGGTTTCGACTCGCTCGGCATCGCCGTAGACCTGTGGAACGAAGTCGAGGTCGTCCCGAACGACTCCGGCCGGTTCACGGTCGACGTGCAGGGCGCGGGGGCGAAGTGGCTGCCGCGCGACCGCCGCAACCTGCTCGTTCGCATCCTGCTGCAGACCACTGCGCAGCTCGGAGGCAGCCTCTCGGGGGCGCATCTGCGTGCTGTGAACGGCGTGCCGCAGTCGGGAGGGCTCGGATCGTCGGCGTCGGCCGTGGTCGCGGGAGTCGCCGCCGCGCTCGCGCTGCACACCGGCGGGCAGCCCGACCGCGACGAGGTCTTCCGGCTGGCCAGCGCCTGCGAGGGGCACCCGGACAACGCGGCTCCGGCCGTCTACGGCGGTGCGACCATCGCCTACACCGATGCCGAGGGGCTCCCTCGCTGCGCCTCCATGACGGTCGACGAGAGCATCCATGCGGTACTGCTGGTGCCTGACTACACGACCAAGACGAGCGCCATGCGCATGCTCCAGCCAGAGAGCGTGCCGGTCGCCGACGCCGTGTTCAACCTGTCGCGTTCGGCGCTGCTGGTGCATGCTCTCGGCGAAGACCCGAGCCTGCTCTTCGAGGCGACCGAAGACCGCCTGCATCAGCCGTACCGTGCGCAGGCGATGCCGGCGACCGATCGCATGATCACCGATCTGCGCACGCAGGGGCATGCGGCTGCGCTGAGCGGGGCAGGGCCGACCGTGCTCGTGCTCGCGACCAGCTCGGCTGAGGCCGACGCCGTGGCAGCGGCGGATGGCCTGGTCGATTCCGCCTCGAATGACACGCCCGTGCGATGGAAGTCGCATCGGGTGGCGATCGCCGCTGAGGGTGCTACAGTAGAGCTGTGACTTTGAGAGCTGTGCTCTCGGTCATGATCCAGCGGCACCTCACGTTTTCTCAGATGTGTGCCCTTCTGTAATGACGATCGGGACCACCGATCGATGAATCTCCTTGGCCGAAACGGCAAGGCGAGAGGAAAACCTCCTGTGACTGATGTCAAGAACACCACCCAGACGCCGAAGCTGACCACCCTGCGCGTGGCAGAGCTGCAGAGCATCGCCGCAGAGCTGGGGCTCTCAGGCGTGAAGCTCCGCAAGAGCGAACTGATCTCAGCGATCACCGATCGCCGTGCCGAGCTGGCCGGCGCATCGACCGCTGAGCCGACCAACACCAGAGATGCCGAGCCGGCCGCCGCAGCGAGCACGACCGAGCAGCCCGCAGCGGCCGCCGTCGCGGCCGAGGCCGAGCCGGCCACCGCGGCCGCCGAGGCGCCGCAGACACGCCGTGCCAGCACGGGTCGCCGCTCGCGTCGGGCGACGCTGCCCACGACCGATGTGGCTGACGGCGTCAACGCCGAGGTCACCGTCGAGGTACTCGACGCACCCGGCGCTCAGGCCGAGCAGAGCACGGCCGAGACACCGCGCACCGAGGCGCGCGCCCCGCGTCGTGCCAGCTCGAAGCAGACCGCCGCTCGACATGCCGACAGCGGCCAGAGCAGCGCCGCGCGCGACGAGGTCGCCGCAGACGCGACGGCTCAGAGCGACGAGCCGGCTGAGAACGCACAGACCGAGACCGCGCAGGCAGGTGAGCAGCGCGAATCGAAGCGCGGTCGCCGCAGCGAGCAGCGCACTGACGCAGAGAACACCTCAGCAGAGTCGAACGGCGAGAGCGCTGATGGCGAGACCGAGGGCCACGAGGGCCGCAATGAGCACCGCGAAGGGCGTCGCAGCCGTGGGCGCGGGCGTGGCCGTGGGCGTGACAACGACCGTCAGAACGACAACGAGTCGGCTGAGGGCAAAGACGCCAAAGACGAGAACAACGATCGCAGCGACAAGAACGATCGCAGCGACAAGAACGACAAGCACGACCGCCACGAGAAGGGCGACCGTCGCGAACGCGGTGAGAAGGGCGACGACAACTCGCGTCGCGACGATCACGACAACGACGAGCGTCGTGGCCGCAACCGCAACCGCAACCGCAACCGTGACCGCAAGCGTCGCGGCCGTGAAGACGAGCCCGAGTACACCGAGAACGACACCTTGATCCCGATCGCAGGTGTGCTCGAGGTGCTCGACAACTACGCGTTCGTGCGCACCAGCGGCTACCTGCCCGGCCCGAACGACGTGTACGTCTCGCTCGGACAGGTCAAGCGCTACGGTCTGCGCAAGGGCGACGCGGTCGTCGGCGCGATCAAAGAGCCTCGTGAGAACGAGAACAGCAGCCGTCAGAAGTACAACGCGCTGGTCAAGCTCGACACCGTCAACGGTGCTACGGTCGAAGAGGCGCGTCAGCGCGTCGAGTTCTCAAAGCTCACGCCGCTGTACCCCCAAGAGCGTCTGCGCCTCGAGACCGAGCCGCAGAAGCTCACCGGTCGAGTCATCGATCTGGTCGCACCGATCGGCAAGGGTCAGCGTGGTCTGATCGTCGCACCGCCCAAGGCCGGCAAGACGATCATCATGCAGCAGATCGCCAACGCGATCACGGTGAACAACCCAGAGGTGCACCTCATGGTCGTGCTCGTCGACGAGCGCCCCGAAGAGGTCACCGACATGCAGCGCACGGTCAAGGGCGAGGTCATCGCCTCGACGTTCGACCGCCCCGCCGACGACCACACCACGGTCGCCGAGCTGGCCATCGAGCGGGCAAAGCGCCTGGTCGAGCTGGGTCACGACGTGGTCGTGCTGCTCGACTCGATCACCCGTCTGGGTCGTGCCTACAACCTGTCGACGCCGGCCTCGGGTCGCATCCTCTCCGGTGGTGTCGACGCGTCGGCGCTCTACCCGCCCAAGCGCTTCTTCGGTGCCGCGCGCAACATCGAGAACGGCGGCTCGCTGACGATCATCGCCTCGGCTCTGGTCGAGACCGGCTCGAAGATGGACGAAGTGATCTTCGAAGAGTTCAAGGGCACCGGCAACATGGAGCTTCGCCTGTCGCGTCAGCTGGCCGACAAGCGCATCTTCCCGGCCGTCGACGTCAACGCGTCGGGTACCCGTCGTGAAGAGCTGCTGCTGCCGGCCGACGAGCTCAAAATCGTCTGGAAGCTGCGTCGCGCACTGGGCGGCCTCGAACCGCAGCAGGCCATCGAGATCGTGTTCAACGGTCTGAAAGAGACCAAGTCGAACGTCGAGTTCCTGATGCGCATGCAGGCACATGACGTGCCCGGCCTGCGCCAGCGTTGAGCGAGGCCTCGACTGTGAGCTCGATGTTCGACTCCGTCGACAAACTGCTCGCCGAGCACGCTGATCTGCAGGTGCAGCTGGCCGACCCAGTGGTGCACACCAAGCCGGCCCTGGCCAAAAAGCTCAGTCGTCGGTACAACGAGCTCAATGCGATCAAGGTCGCCTACGAGCACTGGCGGCAGACTGACGAAGACCTTGAGGCCGCGCGTGAGCTGGCCAAAGAAGACGATTCGTTCGCCGAGGAGGTGCCCGGTCTTGAGACCGAGCTCACCGCGTCGGCCGAACGTCTGCGTCGACTGCTGATCCCGCGCGATCCCGATGACGGCCGTGACGTGATCATGGAGATCAAAGGCGGTGAGGGCGGCGAGGAGTCCGCCCTCTTCGCCGGCGACCTGCTGCGCATGTACATGCACTACGCCGAGAAGAAAGGGTGGAAGGTCGAGATGCTCGACTCCACCGAATCCGACCTCGGCGGGTACAAAGACGTCTCGGTGGCTATCAAGGGTCGTTCGAACAACCCGGCTGAGGGCGTCTGGGCGCACCTCAAGTACGAAGGCGGCGTGCACCGCGTGCAGCGTGTGCCGGTCACCGAGAGCCAGGGGCGCATCCACACCTCGACCACCGGAGTGCTGGTGTTCCCCGAGGTCGACGAGCCCGAAGAGGTGCAGATCAATCAGAACGATCTGCGCATCGACGTCTACCGTTCGTCCGGCCCCGGCGGTCAGTCGGTCAACACGACCGACTCGGCGGTGCGCATCACCCACCTGCCGACCGGCATCGTGGTGTCGATGCAGAACGAGAAGAGCCAGATTCAGAACCGTGACGCCGCCATGCGCGTGCTGCGGGCCCGCCTGCTCGCCAAACAGCAGGAAGAGCTCGACGCCGCAGCCAGCGAGCAGCGCCACAGCCAGATTCGCTCGATGGACCGTTCGGAGCGCATCCGCACCTACAACTTTCCAGAGAACCGCATTGCCGACCACCGCACCGGGTTCAAGGCCTACAACCTCGATCAGGTGATGAACGGCGAGCTCGATCCCGTGATCGAGTCAGCTGTGGCCGCTGACGAGACGCACCGTCTCGAGGCACTGGGGCAGTGACCGATCCGGCTGGCGGCAGCGAGGTGGGGCCGGTCGTCCTGCGGATGCTGCAGCGGCTGGCCGAGGCCGGTATCGGTCCGGCTCGGGCAGAGTCCCGACAGATCGTCGCGCACGTGCTCGATGTGAGTCTCGGCGACCTCAGCCTGGCCGAGCTCACCGGTCGACTCCGGGTGAGCGCCGAGCAGATGCACACCATCGAGACGCTGACCGAACGACGCGCGCGGCGCATCCCACTGCAGCATGTGCTCGGCAGGGCGCCCTTTCGCGCGCTCGATCTGTCAGTAGGGGAGGGCGTGTTCGTACCGCGCCCAGAGACCGAGCTGCTGGTCGAACGCGCACTCGAGCTGCTGAGCGAGCGTCGTGCCGCCGAGCAGACATCCGACTCCGACGGTGACGACGCAGCCGCTGTCGACCCGGCCCTGACAGACGGCACTCGACGCGACGTCGCACCACGACGCCTCCGAGTCTTCGAAGCGGGCACCGGTTCGGCCGCGATCAGCCTCGCGATCGCCACTGAGCTGCCGCATACGCACGTGCGCACCGTCGAACTCGAGACCGCCGCCGAAGCGTGGGCGCGGCGCAACATCGTCGCCTACACCGATGCCCTGGCAGCGGCCGACAGCGCCGTCGAACTCGTCGCCGGTGATGCAATCGCTGACCTCGCCGTCGCCTCCTCATCGCTCCTGCCAGCGCAGCCGCACCCACGGTCACGGGCACAGGCGGCAGCGCAGATGACGCCTGGCCAGCCCGTGGCAGAGTCAGCAGGCACGTTCGATCTGATCGTGTCGAACCCGCCGTACGTGCCGACGGGAGACATCCCGCTCGAGCCCGAGGCAAGAGCCGATCCCGACACGGCGCTCTACTCCGGCGCCGACGGTCTCGACTTCATCCGTGAGCTGGTCGCGCCCGCGTTCGCCGCGCTGCAGGCCGGAGGGAGCATCCTCTTGGAGCACACCGAGCAGCAGGGCTCGGACGTGCGCATGCTGCTCGAAACGGCGGGGTTCGAGGCAGCACAGACGCATCGTGACCTGACCGGTCGTGACCGATTCACCGAAGCCCGACACCCGTCGCGCCACTGAGCCGCTGATCGCACTCGGTCGCGAGTCGACACAGGGCACACGCAGACTCGGCGACTAGACTGCTACAGACACCCCGAGGAGATTTCGACATGAGCAGCGTGTTCGACTGCAACGACACTGAGCAGCTACTGACCGGAACGAGAGAGGCCCGCCGAGCCATCGGGCGCGGCCGACTGGTCGTGATGCCCACCGACACGGTCTACGGCATCGCCGCCGACGCCTTCTCTCCAGACGCGGTCAACGCGCTGCTCGAGGCGAAGGGGCGCACACGTCAGTCGCCGCCGCCGGTGCTGATTCCGAGCCTGAACAGCCTGCATGCTCTGGCCGAAGACGTGCCCGAGCCCATCGAACGGGCAGCTGAGAAGTTCTGGCCGGGCGCGCTCACCATCATTCTCAACGCACGCAGCAGCCTGAACTGGGATCTCGGCGACACGCAGGGTACGGTTGCGCTGCGCATTCCCGACGAGCCGGTTGCACTCGCCGTGCTCGAAGAGACGGGGCCCCTCGCGGTGTCCTCGGCGAATCGGCACAGCCAGCCGGCCGCGACCACGATCGACGACGCACAGCAGCAGCTCGGCGACAGCGTCGAGGTCTACCTCGACCATGGCACCAGTCACAGCGGACTCTCGTCGACCATCATCGATGCGACGCTCTTCGAGGTGAACGGCGCGGTGCGGATCGTGCGGCAGGGCGGCGTCACCCCTGAGCAGCTCGCCGAGGTGATCGGCGACGGCAAGGTGCTGACCGAGTGAAGGGCTATGCGCTGGTCGCGTTCGTCGCCGCCGTCGCGACGTGGGGGCTGACTTGGGCCGTGCTGCGCTTTGCGCTCCGCTTTCACATCTATCCCGCCATCAGAGCGCGAGATGTGCACACCCGCCCGACGCCCAGACTCGGGGGAGTGGCCATCTTCATCGGCATCATGCTGGGGCTGTTCACGGCGAGCCGCATTGAGTGGTTCAGCGAGGTGTTCAGACACCCGGGGCAGATGGTCGCTCTGGCGGCGGCCAGCCTGCTGATCGTCTTCATCGGGGTCTTCGACGATCTCTATGACATGGTCTGGTACGCCAAGCTGGCCGGGCAGTTTCTTGCGGCCGGCATCCTCACCTGGCAGGGGTTTCAGATAGTGTCGCTGCCGATCGGAGGCACGCTGATCGGCTCGGGGGCCGTCAGCGCGCTGCTCACCACGATTCTCATCGTGCTCACGATGAACGCCGTCAACTTCATCGACGGTCTCGACGGGCTGGTCGCCGGCGTCATCCTGCTCGCCTCAGGCGTGTTCTTCCTCTACGTCTATCTGCTGACGGTGCGCACCTCGCCGACCGACTACTTCAACCTCGCGACGCTGGTCGCCGCGCTGCTGATCGGCGGATGCGTCGGCTTTCTGCCCTGGAACTGGCACCCGGCCAAGATCTTCATGGGCGACTCCGGTGCGATGCTGCTGGGGATGCTGCTGGCGGTGAGCGCGATCTCGGTCACCGGTCAGATCGATCCGCAGACGCTCTCGGACTCAAGCGTCTGGCTGCCGCTGCTGGTGCCCGTCGTCGTGCTCTCACTGCCCTTCGTCGACTTCGCTCTGGCGGTCATCAGACGCGTGGGCGCGGGAAAGAGCCCGTTCAGCCCGGATCGCAAGCATCTGCACCATCGTCTGCTCGGTCTCGGTCACAACACGTACACTGCAGTGGCGGTGTTCTACAGCTGGACGATCGTGCTGTCCCTCTCATGCTTCCTGTTCATGGTGTGGCCCTGGCCGTTCGTCGTGGTCTTCGCCGTGATCGGCATCCTCTGCTGCATCGTGCTCACGTTCTGGCCGGTGCTGCAGCCTCAGCTGGGGTGGGGGCCGCCGATACCGAACGAACTGCAGCTGACGGCCAGACGCATCCGCAAGAAGGAGATCGCATGACCACCCCTGAAGACCGCGACGAGCAGATCGACGAGCAGGACGCATCCGCATTCGACGAGCATTTCATCGAAGACGGCGAAGAGCAGCCGGTGAAGCGACAGGCCGCACCCGGTCTGGTCAGCGTGCTTCGACTCTCGCTGCTGCTCACTGCGGTGCTCGCCGTGCTCGTCGCCATCGTCGGAGGCCTCATCGGGTGGTCGGTCGCCGGCTGGAACGGCGTGCTCAGCGCACTCGTCGGAGCTGCGCTCACCCTCGCCTTCGCCGCGATCACGGCCGGCAGCCTGTGGCTCGGATCCCGCCAGAGAGGCATCTCGTTTCTGGCCATCGTGCTCGGCGGCTGGATCGTCAAGATCATCGTGTTCATCGGGCTGCTCGCTCTGATCACCTCGGCACCGTTCGTCGTGAAGGGCGTGCTCTTCGGATCGATCGTCGCCGCTGTGCTCGGCTCTCTCGCCGCAGACTCCTTCGCCGCAATGCGTGCGAAGGTGCCGTATGTCGACGATCCGCAGTGAGCCAGCCCCGCCCGAACTCACCCCAATCGCACAGTCGGTTCCGCACTCGCGGCCAGATGTTGCTAGTATGTCCCCTGGTGGTCTTGTCACTGGCCACCGAATCACTCAATACGCGCCGTGGCGAAGACTGCGGACATCGCTCAGGAGAATGATCTTTTGATTCACGCGCTGACCCAGCTGACAACGCCGACTCTCGCCGCTGACGGCGAGTTCCATGCACCGAGCATCAGCGAGTTCTTCCCCGAACCGATCTTCTTCGCGGGCACGCCGTTCGAGCTCAACCGCATCGCACTGATCCGCATCCTGGTGATGCTCGTGATCATCGCGCTGCTGTGGTTCGGAACTCGCAAGCTGAAGCTCGTTCCCGGTCGCGGTCAGGGCATGCTCGAGTTCGCATATGACTTCGTGCGGGTCAACATCGCCGAAGAGATGCTCGGCAAGAAAGACGGCAAGCGGTTCGTGCCGCTGCTGTTCACCATCTTCATCGTGGTGCTCGGCTTCAACATCACCGGCATCGTTCCCGGCCTGAACCTCGCGGCTTCGGCGACCATCGGCTTTCCGCTGGTCTTGGCCCTCGTCGCCTACATCGTCTTCATCTACGCAGGCATCAAGAAGCATGGCGCCGGGTATTTCAAGAACGCGCTGTTCCCGGCCGGAGTGCCCAAGGTGATGTACCTTCTGGTCACCCCGATCGAGTTTCTCTCGACTTTCGTCATCCGTCCGGTCTCGCTGACCCTTCGACTTCTGATGAACATGGTCGCCGGCCACCTCATCCTGGTGCTGTGCTTCAGTGCCACCTGGTTCTTCCTGTTCAGCGCTGACGGCATTCTCAAGAGCTTCAGCGTCGTCACATTCGCCTTCGGCTTCGCGTTCACCCTCTTCGAGATCTTGGTCGCAGCCCTGCAGGCGTACATCTTCACTCTTCTGACAACGGCCTACATTCAGTCGTCGCTGGCAGAAGAGCACTAAGCGGCCGGAAACCTCCGGCCACACTATGGAAGGAAACGAAAACCCGTGGATATCAACACACTCGCTGAGATTTCGGGCAACATCAACAGCGTCGGCTACGGCCTGGCAGCCATCGGCCCCGGTATCGGTATCGGCATCGCCGGCGGCAAGACCGTCGAGGCGATTGCTCGTCAGCCCGAACTCGCTGGCAAGCTGCAGACCACCTTCTTCCTGGCGGTGGCATTCACCGAGGCGCTGGCCCTCATCGGCCTCGCTGCGGGCTTCATCTTCCAGTAAGTCGACACCCACCTCAGACGTAAGGCACTAATATGGCTCAATTCGCGCTGACAGCAGGCGTACAGGCCGCCGAGGAAGAGCACAACATTCTTTTCCCCGCCGTCTACGACTGGTCGCTGTCGCTCATCATCTTCCTCGTCCTGCTCATCTTCGTGTGGAAGGTCATCGTACCCAAGCTGCAGAAGACGCTGGACGAGCGCTCAGAGAAGATCGAGGGTGGCATCCAGCAGGCGCAGAAGGCTCAGGAAGAGGCCGCGGCCGCACTGAACGCCTACAACGCGCAGCTGGCCGAAGCACGCGTCGAGGCTCAGAAGATTCGGGACGCCGCCCGATCAGAGGGTGCGCAGATCGTCGCCGAGCTCAAAGAGCAGGCGACGACCGAGGCTCAGCGAATCAGCGATCAGGCTCACGCTCAGATCGCTGCAGATCGCAAGACGGCCTTCGACCAGCTGAAGAGTGAGATCGGCGTGCTGTCGGTCGACCTCGCATCACAGGTCGTCGGTCAGTCGCTCGAAGACGACCAGAAGTCGAAGGCCGTCGTCGATCACTTCCTCGCTGACCTCGAGAAGTCGGAGGCCAAGTAGGCATGGGAAGCGCCACCGTACACTCACTCGAGCGGGCCGGAGAGATTCTGACCGTCGACACCCAGGTTCGTGGCCTGGACGCCGCAGAAGGAATCTTCGAGGTCGCCGACGCGCTGGGCGAGAGCGCTCAGCTTCGCGGACTCATCGCCGACCCCTCGACTGACGAACAGCTGCGTGTCGGTCTGATCACCCGGCTGTTCACCGGCAAAGTGGCGGATGTCGTGGTCGCATTCGTCGAGAAGACCGCCGCACTGCGCTGGTCGAGTGACGACGAGTTCGTCTCCTCGATCGAGGCTCTCGGCGAGACGGCGGTGGCGCTGACGGCTCAGCAGGAGGGCAATCTGGAACGCCTGGAAGACGAGCTCTTCCAGGTCGCCCAGGTGTTCGAAGGCAGCCGTGAGCTGCAGCTGAGTCTCTCACACCCGGGAGAGCACCCACAGGCTGAGCGCCAGCTCGTGGATCGGCTCTTCGGGCAGCAGACTCTGCCGGAGACGACGCTCTTGGTGACCCGTGCGGTCAGCAGCGTGCGCGGCAGCAAGGTCGCACGTCGACTTCATGAGATCGCAGAGCGGGTCTCAGCGGTCGCCGGCCGACAGGTCGCAGACGTGACCTCGGCGCGCCCGCTTTCCGAGCCGCAGCGAGTCGCTCTGGCTCAGGCGTTGCAGAACGAGGCGGGCGGCCCCGTTCACGTCAACGTGTCAGTCGACCCCGCCCTCGTCGGCGGCGTCGTCGTTCGTCTCGGCGACACCCTCATCGACTCATCGGCTCGCACGAAGCTGACACAGCTTCGACAGGCCATCGCGTAGTCGATTTCGACAGGTACTGAACAGGTGTAGATCGGGGCCGGCGGCCCCACCGAATGTAAGGAAGATGATGGCAGAAGTAGCAATCAGCCCCGAAGAGATCCGGGGTGCTCTCAAGGAATTCGCCGAGGGGTACCAGCCAGCCTCCTCGACGAAGGCCGAGGTGGGCTACGTACTCAGTGCCGCCGACGGCATCGCCCACGTCGAGGGCCTGCCGAGCGTGCAGGCCAACGAGCTGGTGCGCTTCGAGAACGGCGTGCTGGGCCTCGCCCAGAACCTCGACGAGCATGAGATCGGCGTCGTCGTGCTCGGCGAGTTCGTCGGCATCGCCGAAGGCCAGCGCGTCGAGCGCACCGGTGAGGTGCTCTCCGTGCCGGTCGGCGACGAGTTCCTCGGGCGAGTCATCGACCCGCTCGGCAACCCGATCGACGGTCTCGGCGAGATCAAGGCAGAGACCCGCCGCGAACTCGAGCTGCAGGCTCCGAACGTGATGAGCCGCAAGAGCGTCGACGAGCCGCTGCAGACCGGCATCAAGGCGATCGACGCCATGATCCCGATCGGTCGAGGCCAGCGTCAGCTGATCATCGGCGACCGCCAGACCGGCAAGACCGCGATCGCGATCGACACCATCATCAACCAGCGTAAGAACTGGGAGTCGGGCGATCCCAAGCAGCAGGTGCGCGCGATCTACGTCGCCATCGGCCAGAAGGGCTCGACCATCGCGAGCGTGAAGGCTGCGCTCGAGAAGGCCGGCGCGATGGAGTACACCACCATCGTCGCTTCGCCCGCGTCAGACCCGGCAGGCTTCAAGTACCTCTCGGCATACACCGGTTCTGCACTGAGCCAGCACTGGATGTACCAGGGCAAGCACACCGTCATCGTCTATGACGATCTGTCAAAGCAGGCTGAGGCCTACCGTGCCGTTTCGCTGCTGCTGCGTCGTCCGCCGGGCCGCGAGGCATACCCCGGCGACGTGTTCTACTTACACTCCCGCCTGCTGGAGCGTGCGGCCAAGCTCTCTGACGAACTTGGCGGCGGCTCGGTGACCGCACTGCCGATCATCGAGACCAAGGCGAACGACGTGTCGGCCTACATCCCGACCAACGTGATCTCGATCACCGACGGCCAGATCTTCCTGCAGTCCGACCTCTTCAACGCCAACCAGCGTCCTGCCATCGACGTCGGCATCTCGGTGTCTCGAGTCGGCGGCGACGCTCAGCGCAAGCACATCAAGAAGGTCTCGGGAACGCTCAAGCTCGAGCTCGCCTCGTACCGTGACCTCGAGGCCTTCGCAATGTTCGCGTCAGACCTCGACGCCGCGTCGAAGCAGCAGCTGAATCGTGGCGCGCGCCTGACGGAGCTTCTCAAGCAGCCGCAGTACTCGCCGTACCCGGTCGAAGACCAGGTCGTGTCGATCTGGCTGGGCACCACCGGCAAGCTCGACGACGTTTCAGTCGAGAACGTGCTGCGCTTCGAGGGCGAGTTCCTCGACTACCTGAAGCGCAACACTGACGTTCTCGACGTGCTGCGCGAGTCGGGCAAGCTCGAAGACGAGACCAAGGCGAAGCTTGAGTCGGCTGTGACGGAGTTCAAGAAGAACTTCGTCGAGTCAGATGTGCAGGGGCTCTCGGCTCCGGGCGCAGAAGACGACGCCGCGCTTGACGCGAGCAAGGTCGGTCAGGCCAAGCTCGTCAAGCAGAGCAAGTAGTCGAGAGACGAGGGAGTAACACATGGGAGCGCAGCTTCGCGTCTACAAGCAGAAGATCAAGTCTGCTCAGACGACTAAGAAGATCACCCGCGCCATGGAGCTCATCGCAGCCTCCCGCATTCAGAAGGCTCAGCAGCGCACCGACGCAGCCCGACCGTACGACGAGGCAATCACTCGCGCGGTCGGTGCGGTGGCGGCGCTGTCGGGAGACATCGATCATCCGCTGCTGCGCGAGCGGGAGCAGATCCGCCGCAGCGCGGTCGTCGTGTTCACTTCTGACCGCGGTCTGGCCGGTGCCTTCTCCTCAGCGATCCTGAAAGAGACCGACCGTCTCGCCAACATGCTTCGGCAGAACGGGCGTGAGGTCGACTTCTACCTGATCGGGCGCAAGGCGGTCGGCTACTTCCAGTTCCGTGATCGCGAGTTCGTGCGCAGCTGGACGGGTGACACCGACAAGCCGAGCACCGAGGTCGCTCATGAGATCGGCACCGCAGTGGTCGACTCCTACCTCAAGGGTGGGGCAGAGGGCGGCGTGGACGAGATTCATCTGGTCTACACGAAGTTCCTCAACCGGGTCTCGCAGACTCCAGACGTGCTGCGGCTGCTGCCGCTCGAGCTCGTCGACGCGGGTGCGGATCCAGCCGAGAAGCGCGAAGAGCCGCTCTACGAGTTCGAGCCGGATCCCGACGAGGTGCTCAGCCTGCTGCTGCCGCGCTACATCGGATCCCGTATCTACCATGCGCGACTCGAATCCGCAGCCAGCGAGCACGCCAGTCGCCAGAAGGCCATGAAGTCGGCCTCTGACAACGCCGACAAGCTCATCCGCACCTACTCGACGTTGATGAACAACGCTCGACAGGCCGAGATCACCCAGCAGATCAGTGAGATCGTCGGTGGCGCCGACGCCCTCGCCAACTAGACGACGACACAGAAGAGAAGAGAGACATGGCAACTGCATCAAGCACCCAGACGCCGGCGGCCGAGGCCACCGGTAACGTCGGGCGCATCGTGCGAGTGACCGGCCCGGTGGTCGACATCGAGTTCGCTCACGACGCGCTGCCCCCGATCAACAACGCTCTGAGCACCGAGGTCACCGTCGGCGCCGAGACGTACACGATCACCTTCGAGGTTGCTCAGCACCTCGGCGACGATCTCGTGCGCGCCATCGCGCTGAAGCCGACTGACGGCCTCGTGCGCGGCCAGGTCGTGTTCGACTCCGGTTCACCGATCACGGTGCCGGTCGGCGACGCGACCAAGGGCCACGTGTTCAACGTGACCGGCGACGTGCTCAACGCAGCCGAGGGCGAAGACATCACCTTCGAGAAGCGTTGGTCAATCCACCGCGAGCCCCCGCGTTTCGACCAGCTCGAGTCGAAGACCCAGATGTTCCAGACGGGCATCAAGGTCATCGACCTGCTGACTCCCTACGTGCAGGGCGGCAAGATCGGTCTGTTCGGTGGTGCCGGTGTCGGCAAGACCGTGCTGATCCAGGAGATGATCGCTCGTGTGGCCAAAGACCACGACGGCGTTTCGGTCTTCGCCGGTGTCGGCGAGCGTACCCGTGAGGGCAACGACCTGATCCACGAGATGGACGACGCAGGGGTGCTCGACAAGACCGCCTTGGTCTTCGGCCAGATGGATGAGCCGCCGGGCGTGCGTCTTCGCGTCGCGCTTTCTGCCCTGACCATGGCGGAGTACTTCCGCGATGAGCAGGCCCAGGACGTCCTGCTGTTCATCGACAACATCTTCCGTTTCACTCAGGCCGGTTCTGAGGTCTCGACCCTGCTGGGTCGCATGCCTTCGGCCGTGGGCTACCAGCCCAACCTGGCTGACGAGATGGGTCTGCTGCAGGAGCGCATCACCTCGACGCGTGGTCACTCGATCACGTCGCTGCAGGCGATCTACGTTCCCGCAGACGACTACACCGACCCGGCCCCGGCGACGACGTTCGCGCACCTCGATGCGACGACGAACCTGACCCGTGACCTGGCCAGCCGTGGTCTGTACCCCGCTGTGGATCCGCTCGCTTCGACCTCGCGCATCCTCGATGCGCAGTATGTCGGTCAGGAGCACTACGACGTGGCCATCCGCGTCAAGCAGATCCTGCAGAAGAACAAGGAACTCCAGGAGATCATCGCCATCCTCGGTGTCGACGAGCTCTCTGAAGAAGACAAGATCGTGGTCGAGCGCGCACGTCGCATCGAGCAGTTCCTGTCGCAGAACACCTACACCGCCGTGAAGTTCACGGGCGTCGAGGGTTCGACCGTGCCGATCAAAGACACGATCGAGGGCTTCCGCGCCATCGCCGACGGCGAGGTGGATAACATCCCGGTGCAGGCCTTCTACAACGTCGGCCCGCTCGACGATGTGTTCCGCAAGTGGGATCAGATCAAGAAGGAACTCGGAGAGTAAACCATGGCTCAGTCATTCGACGTCGAGATCGTCTCGGCAGAGCAGCTCATCTGGTCTGGCCGTGCCACGCAGATCACCGCCCGCACCATCGAGGGCGAGATCGGCGTTCTGGCTGGCCACGAGCCTCTGCTGGCCGTGCTGGGCGATGGCCCCGTTCGAGTGACCTTGGAAGACGGCAAGACGGTCGAGGCGACCGCCGCTGACGGCTTCCTCTCGGTCGAGCGCCACGCTGTGCGAGTCGTCGCTCGCGTGGCCGAGCTCGCTGCCTGAGCTCACCGGCCGGAGCCGAGTGCTCTGCTCTGATGTGTCTGAAGGGCGTCCACCTCTGGGTGGGCGCCCTTCTTGCTGCTGTGTGGCAGGTGCCTGGCTGCGGCCACGGACTGCATTCTGCCCTAACGCACCCGGCCGCCGCCGGCTGCACCTGCCGCCACGGATTGGACAGAGGACCGGCACGGTTCGCTCGGGACCGCCACGGTTCGCTCGAAATCAAGTGAATCCGAGCGAACCGTAGTCATCTGGAGCGAACCGTGTTGCTCACCCAGAAATTTGCACTGATGAGGAGACCACGAGGCATGTCGATCAGGCAAGACGCCGCACCCAGCATTCCGTCTGTCGGCCAGGCCGATGCAAAGCGTCCCGAAGCCCACACTGCTGCCCCTCTGAGGCGAAGAGCCGGCATCATGCTGCTGCTGCCGCCGAGCGAGACCAAGTCCACGGGCGGCAGCGGGCTCGCACTCGACACCGCACGGCTCTCGTTCGCACCAGAACTCACGGCTGCACGCAGACAGACGATCGGCTGGCTGACTCAGCTCTGCCGAGATCCCGATGCGGCGGCGCAGGCGCTGCGCCTGACTGCGCGCCAGGCCCGCTCACTCGAAGACGATCGCGACCTTGCCGAGGCAGCCACGAAACCTGCCCTGCAGCGCTACACCGGCGTGCTCTACGACGCGATCGGTGAGCAGACGCTGACCCCACAGATGCGCGCTTGGCTCAGTGATCACGTCTTCGTGCAGTCTGCTCTGTTCGGCCTCATCTCGCTCGGTGACGAGATCCCGGCCTACCGGCTTTCCGCCGGCACCCGAAAGTCGGTCTACGACTTGAGCGCCGTCTGGCACGAGCCGTGCGCGGCCGTGCTGCACCGCCTGCTCGCAGACGGAGCGACTGTGATCGACCTGCGCTCCAAGGCCTACGCGGCGCTCGCACCTCTGCCGAAGCATCCGCGCGCCCACGTCGTCGAAGTCGTGGTGCGCGACGAAGACGGGCGGCATCGGCCGCTGAATCACTTCAACAAGAAGTCGAAGGGCGCGTTCACCCGGGCTCTGGTCGAGTGTGCCGAAGAGCGTGCGGCGGAGGCGACGGGAACCGAGAGCGATCAGTCACTGCTGGTCGCGGCGGCCGATCGTATCGGGGCGCGACTCATCTGTGGCGGTGAGGGCACTGACTGGCTGCTGGAGATCAGGGAAGAGTGAGAACGGCCCAGCATCGTCTGAGGACGACCTGTGGAGCGGCTTTCACCGAAAGATCGTGAAACTGTATGCGCCGCCAGACCGAACGTGCGCTCAGAGCGGCTGGATCTGCGATTCGATCTGGCGATTGAGCTCGGCGACGATCGGGCAGCTGGCGCAGCCGATCCAGACCTTGAACTCGCTCGGGTCGTCGAAGTCGGGCGCGGTCAGGAACTCGCTGCGCCACAGATCGATGGCCTGCGCGAGGGCTTCGCCATGCGCGTCGTGGCGAGTGGGAATCCAGTGCACGCTCACGCGTGTCGGCCCGTGCAGAACGACGGGCTCGGAGTGTTCGGGCGAGTATTCGATGAAGACCTGGCCATGGGCACGCTGGGGCAGAGCTGACAGCATGAGCTGGATCACAGCGAGGTCGCTGTCGTCTCCGGCGATCATGAAGCGCCGTGACTGCGAAGGATGCCACGCTGACGCTGAATACTCGATACTCATAACGACCACAGTCTAGGTTAGGTGACCCTCAAAAGGGAAGACTCGCTGTGAAAAGAGCGTGTTGAGCGGGATCCATGCATGATCAGGGGTGATCATCTGCTGAATATCAGCGTCGGTTCGCGTGCGACTGCGCCCGTCGACAGGCTGATCTGGGCGATCACCCGTAGACTGAGACAGGTGTCTGTCTTCGCCGGAGGCCTGGCCGCCGCGCCTGAGACATCTCTAATCCCACTGGGAAAGGCAATCGATGACCCTGATTGGCGCTGCACAAGGCAGCTTCGAGACGAGACTGTCAGACGGCAGCCGGCTGCGTGCCCGCTGGGGGGCGCTGACCGACACGGGCCTGCTGCGTCAGCGGAACGAAGACAGTGTGGTCGCGACCGAAGCGGTGCTCGCCGTCGCCGACGGCATGGGCGGGCACGAAGCCGGCGACCGGGCATCGGCAGCCATCGTCGAAGAGCTTTCGCAGCTCGAGCGTGATCCTCAGCCACAAGACATCTATGCGGCGCTGCGACGCGCCAGCGAAGACGTCGAGCAGATCTCGGCCGCATCGGGTGGGCAGTCAGGTTCGACGGTCACCGGTGTGGCGTTCGACGTGGTCAAAGACGAGCCCGGCTGGCTCGTCTTCAACATCGGCGACTCGCGCACCTACGGCTTCTACGAAGGGCAGCTGCGTCAGGTCACGCATGACCATTCGGTCGTGCAGGGGCTGGTCGACAGCGGGCAGATCAGCGAGAAAGACGCCGAACGCCACCCGGCGCGCAACTCGATCACGCGCGCCATCGGCTTCGGCATGGATCCGCGGCCCGACTTCTGGCATCTCAACCTCGTGCCTCAGGTGCGGCTGCTGGTGTGCTCCGACGGCCTCACGAAAGAGGTCTCGAACGAACGCATCGAAGAGATTCTGCGTGACAACGACGAAGCGTTCGTCGCCGCAGAGCGGCTCGTCGAGCAGGCCCTCGAGAACGGCGGGCGCGACAACGTCTCGGTGATCGTCGTCGACTCCACTGTCACCGCGCCGTCTGCGGCATCGGACGAGGATCAGACGACAGAGCCGACATCGGGTGCCGAGCCTCAGGCACAGCCTGAGACGCCACAGGCAACGGAGAAGGTCGCACCGGCCGAGAGCGTCGAGAGGCGAGGCGACGGCGCCGAATGAGCCGCAGAGTCATCATTCTGGGCGCGACCGGGTCGATCGGCAGACAGGCGTCGGAGCTGATCGCTGCGACTGATCGGTTCGAGGTCGTCGGCCTTGCCGCAGGCCATGACACCACAGCTCTTCGCGACCTGGCCCGGCGTCACGGCTGTCGTGATCTCGCCGTCGCCGAAACGAGCGTCGACGAGCGCGAAGCCGGTCGCGTCGACCCGTCGGTCACGATTCGCCATGGTGCGGATGCCGCCGTGCGGCTGGTGCGCGAGGTGACGGCCGACGTGGTGCTGAACGCCATCGACGGCGCAGCGGGTCTGGCGGCGACACTGGCCGTGCTGCGCTGCGGCGCGACGCTGGCGTTGGCCAACAAGGAGAGCCTGGTCATCGGCGGCGACCTGGTCGCGGCGGCAGCCGCACCCGGGCAGATCGTGCCCGTCGACTCCGAGCACTCCGCGATCGCTCAGTGCCTGCGCTCCGGCAGTCGCCACGAGGTCTCGCGACTCGTGCTCACCGCATCCGGCGGCCCGTTCCGGGGGCGCAGCAGAGCCGAACTCGAAGACGTGACGCCGCAGCAGGCACTGCGGCACCCCACCTGGAACATGGGATCGCTGGTGACCGTCAACTCGGCGACGATGGTCAACAAAGGCCTCGAGATCATCGAGGCCCACTACCTCTTCGACATGCCGTACGAACGCATCGACGCCGTGGTGCATCCGCAGTCGATCGTGCACTCGATGGTGCAGTTCGTCGACGGTGCGACGGTCGCACAGATCTCGCCGCCAGACATGCGACTGCCGATCAGCATGGCGCTCGACTGGCCGCACCGGCTTGCCGACGCAGTGCCCGCCGTCGACTGGTCGCAGGTGCAGCAGTGGTCGTTCGAGCCGATCGATCACGACGCGTTTCCGGCGGTACGCGTCGCGAAGCAGGTGGGGGAGCGCGCCGGCACCTGGCCGGCGGTCTTCAACGCCGCCAACGAGGTCATGGTGGCCGAGTTCCTCGCCGGTCGCATCGGCTTCGCCACGATCGTCGACGGCATCTCCCGGGTGCTCGAACAGTGGCGTCAGCCGGATGCCGAGCTCACGGTCGAGGCCGTGCTCGCCGCGGATCGGTGGGCACGACGAGCAGCGCATGCCGTCGTCGCCGGCATCGGTGCACCCACATTCGGCGAGGTCTGAGCACGTCTCGAATCGTCAGCTCGCTCACAGCAATCAGGTCTAGGCTCGGTCATCATGCAGGTTCTCTGGTACATCATCGGCATCGTCGCGATCGCCTTCGTCGTGGCAGCGTCGATCGCCCTGCATGAGCTGGGGCACCTCTTCTGGGCCAAGCGTTTCGGCATTCGCGTCAACCAGTACATGATCGGCTTCGGGCCGACGCTCTTCTCGTGGCGGCGAGGCGAGACCGAGTACGGCTTCAAAGCGATTCCCCTCGGCGGCTACATCTCGATGATCGGCATGTACCCGCCGGCCCGAGACGCGCGGCCGGACGGCGAGCCGGTGCGGGTCTCCCGGGGGCGACTGGCCGAGATGGTGCGCGGAGCACGGCGTGCCAGCGCAGAGACCATCCCGCCCGGCGAAGAGCATCGGGCGTTCTACCGACAGGCGGTCTGGAAGCGACTGCTGATCATGTTCGGCGGGCCGCTGATGAACCTGATCATCGCTCTGGTCTGTTACGCCGTGCTGGTCAGCGCCTTCGGCACGGTGCAGTCGACGACGTCGCTGTCGAGCGTCAGCCAGTGCGTGCTGCCGACGACCGAGCAGCGCAGCGACTGCCGACCCGACGACCCGTCGGCACCCGGTGCCGAAGCCGGCCTGAAGCCGGGAGACCAGCTGCTCGTCATCAACGGCGAAGACGTCGAACGGTGGAGCGACGTGCAGTCGATCGTGCAGCCGCTCGCCGGACAGACGGTCAGCGTGACCCTGCTTCGCGACGGGCAGGTGCAGACGGTGAGCCTGACGCCGCAGCCGGTTGAGCGATTCGTCTACGACAAGTTCGGACGAGTCGAACGCGACGCCGACGGGCAGAAAAAGACTGAGACGGTCGGCTTCATCGGCATCACACCCACGTCAGAACGCGTGCGTCAGCCGGTGACCGCAGCCGTTCCAGCGATGCGGGACAACCTGCAGCTGGCGTGGGAGGGCATCATCTCGATGCCGCAGAAGCTGGTCGGAGCCGCCCAGGCCGCCTTCGGCAGCGAAGCCCGCGACCCCGACGGGCCGATGAGCATCGTCGGCGTCGGCCGGGTCGCCGGTGAGCTCACCTCGAGCGACCAGATCGGCGTGACCGACAAGGTGGCCAGCCTGGTCGGTCTGGCCGCATCGCTCAACGTGGCGCTCTTCGCGTTCAACATGATTCCGCTGATGCCGCTCGACGGCGGGCACATCGTCGGGGCACTCTACGAGGGGCTGCGTCGCCGCCTCGCGCGACTGTTCGGGCGTCGAGACCCAGGGCCGTTCGACACCGCCCGCCTGATGCCGCTCACCCTGGTCGTCTTCGGCGCGCTCACCCTGATGGGTGTGCTGCTGATCTACGCCGACCTCGTGAAACCCATCCAGGTGCTCGGCTGACGAGGCTGACACCCATCAGCCCGACCTCAGCAGATCGAATCGGTCGGGCGTTCTAGACTTGCAGAGCATCGGCGCATCGCGCGCCGAATGAAGGAGGCCATCGTGACCGCTGTCGATCTCGGGATGCCCAAGGGGCCGGCCCGCGTGCTGGCGCCCCGACGCAAGACCCGTCAGATCCAGGTCGGAAAGGTCGCCGTCGGCGGTGACGCTCCGATCAGCGTGCAGTCGATGTGCACCACCAAGACCACCGACATCGGAGGCACACTTCAGCAGATCGCCGAGCTCACCGCAGCGGGCTGCGACATCGTGCGCGTCGCCGTGCCCAGTCAGGACGACGCCGACGCGCTGCCGATCATCGCGCAGCAGTCGAACATCCCCGTGGTCGCCGACATCCACTTTCAGCCTCGCTACGTCTTTCAGGCGATCGAGGCGGGCTGCGCCGCGGTGCGCGTGAATCCCGGCAACATCCGCAAATTCGACGACAAGATCGCCGACATCGCCAAGGCGGCGTCAGATGCCGGGGTCGCGCTGCGCATCGGCGTCAACGCCGGCTCGCTCGACAAACGACTGATGCAGAAGTACGGCAAGGCCACTCCGGAGGCCATGGTCGAGTCTGCCGTGTGGGAGGCGTCGCTTTTCGAAGAGGTGGGCTTTCACGACTTCGCGATCTCGGTCAAGCATCACGACCCCGTCGTGATGATCGAGACCTATCGCATGCTCTCCGAACAGGGCGACTGGCCGCTCCACCTCGGTGTGACCGAGGCAGGGCCGGCGTTCCAGGGCACGATCAAGTCGTCGGTCGCGTTCGGCGTGCTGCTGGCACAGGGCATCGGCGATACGATCCGTGTGTCGCTCTCGGCTCCGCCGATCGAGGAGGTGCGCGTGGGCCTGAAGATTCTGGAGTCGCTGAACCTCAGAGAGCGCAAGCTCGAGATCGTCTCGTGCCCGTCGTGCGGCCGCGCCCAGGTCGATGTCTACACGCTGGCCGAACGCGTCACCGAGGGCCTCGAAGGCATGAAGGTGCCGCTGCGCGTGGCCGTCATGGGCTGTGTGGTCAACGGCCCGGGCGAAGCTCGCGACGCCGATCTCGGAGTGGCCAGCGGCAACGGCAAAGGGCAGATCTTCGTCAAGGGCGAGGTCGTCAAGACGGTGCCCGAGGCCGACATCGTCGAGACGCTCATCGCCGAGGCGAATCGTCTTGCCGAGGGCATGACGCCCAGTGAAGGATCCGGAGTGGAAGTGGTGACGGCATGAGTGATCAGAGTCATGTTCCCGACGGCATGCGAGGCTTTCGGCCGATGGGCATCGTGTCGGCGGCCATCGGCATCGTGCTCGTCTTCGTGCAGCTCGACGGTCAGGCGGTGCTGCTGCACCGCATCTTCGGCATGGCCGTGGTGGTCATGTCGATCATCATGGCCTCGCTGATGTATCGCACACAGCATCGGGCATGGGGCGTCGCCCTGAGCTTCGTGGCGCTGGTCTTCCTGCCGCTCTGGCAGATGCAGATGTGGCTGTGGTGGATTCTCGACGGTCTCTGCATCGTGATCCTGCTCGCCGCAGCAATTCGTTTCAAAGGGCCGCCTCCTGAGAAAGACCCGGAGAACCTGCCCGACCGCTTCATGTGAGACGACTGGGCCGACGCGGTACGATGAGAGCTGGCTGCTCACAGCGAACAGCCCAGACCGTTCAGAGAAAGACCCAGCCCAGTGCCCACACGCCTGTCGAACCTGTTCCTGCGCACCCTGCGCGAAGACCCCAACGATGCCGAGGTGGCCGGCCACAAACTGCTCGTGCGAGCCGGCTACATCCGACGCGAGGCGCCGGGCATCTTCGCATGGCTGCCGCTGGGGCTGCGCGCGCTGCGCAAGGTCGAGGCCGTGGTGCGCGCCGAGATGGAGGCCGCCGGCTCGCAGGAGGTGCACTTTCCAGGCCTGCTGCCGCGTGAGCCCTACCAGGTCACCGGACGCTGGGACGAATACGGCGACAACATCTTCACGCTCAAAGACCGCAAAGAGGCCGACTATCTGCTGGCTCCCACGCACGAAGAGGTCTTCACGCTGCTGGTGAAAGATCTCTACTCGTCGTACAAAGACCTGCCGGTCAGCCTCTTCCAGATTCAGACCAAGTACCGCGATGAGGCGCGCCCTCGCGCCGGCCTGCTGCGCGGCCGAGAGTTCGTCATGAAAGACGCCTACTCGTTTGACGTCGACGACGCGGGGCTCGATGAGAGCTACCAGATCATGCGCGACGCCTACGAGCGCATCTTCACCCGACTGGGCGTCGAATACGTCGCGGTCAAGGCCGACGCGGGGCCCATGGGCGGTTCGAAGAGCGAGGAGTTCCTCTCGCCGTCGCCGATCGGCGAAGACACCTTCGTCTACACCGACGCCGGCTACGCCGCCAACGTCGAGGCCGTCAGCGTGCATCCGGCAGACCCGGTCGACGCCAGCCACGTGCCTGAGGCACAGACGGTCGACACCCCTGACGCCCCGACGATCGAGTCGCTGGTCGCACTGCTGAACGACCGATATGCAGACGAACACGACGGGCAGTGGCAGGCGGGCGACACTCTGAAGAACGTCGTGCTCGCTCTCACACACCCTGACGACAAGCGCGAGCTCGTGGTCGTCGGCCTGCCCGGTGACCGCGACGTCGATCTGAAGCGTGCAGAGATCGCCTTCGCCCCGGCAGAGGTCGAACCCGCTGTCGAGGCCGACTTCGAGCACCATCCGGGCCTGGTGCGCGGGTACATCGGTCCGCAGGCCGATGACACCGGCACCTACGCGCTGGGGGAGCGTTCGGTCGACGGCATCCGCTATCTGGTCGATCCTCGCGTCTCGGCCGGCACCGAGTGGGTCACCGGCGCGAATGCCGAGCGCCGCCATGCGCTGCACGTCGTGGCCGGTCGCGACTTCGTCGCCGACGGCATCGCAGATGTGGCGAACGTGCGCGACGGCGACCCTGCTCCCGACGGGTCAGGCCCGCTGCGGGCTGCGCGCGGCGTCGAGATCGGACATGTCTTCCAGCTCGGTCGTAAGTATGCCGAGGCCCTCGGACTGCAGGTGCTCGATCGCAACGGAAAACTCGTCACTGTGACCATGGGGTCGTACGGCATCGGGGTCACACGTCTGCTCGCCGTTCTCGCCGAGGCGAATCGCGACGAGAAAGGGCTGGTCTGGCCAGAGGCGGTCGCTCCGTTCCAGGTGCACATCGTCTCGACCGGCAAGGGCGACGATGTCTACCGCGTCGGCTCCGATCTGGCCGACGAGCTGGAGCGCGTCGGCATCGAGGTGCTCTTCGACGATCGGCCCAAGGTCTCGCCCGGAGCGAAGTTCAAAGACGCCGAGCTGCTGGGCATGCCGCACGTGCTCGTGGTGGGCAAAGGTCTCGCCGACGGTCAGCTCGAGCTCTGGGATCGTCGCGCCGGCACGAAGCAGCCGATCGCGCTCGAGGATGCCGTAGCTGAGCTGCGTCGTCGTCTCGGTCGCGACTGAGCTGCCGTCGCACATGGCGACGGCGGGGCTGACGACCCGCTAAGATAGGGTGTTCGACACTGAACATCTCAGCTGAATAGAGGAGGCGGTATGAATATCGATCTGAGTGCACTTCGTCTTCTCGAGAGCGAACAGGGTATTCCCCTGAACGAACTGCTGGAGATTCTCGAGCAGGCGATTCTCACGGCATACCAGAAGCACACCGGCCACACGTCTGCGGCCCGAGTCGAGATCAATCGCAAGACCGGGCAGGTCGCCGTTCTCGAACGGCAGACCGATGAAGACGGCAACGACATCGGTGAGACCGATGTCACCCCGCACGACTTCGGGCGCGTCGCCGCGCTCGCCGCCCGGCAGGAGATCAACCAGCGCCTGCGCGCGCTGGCCGACGACAGTCTGCTCGGCGAGTACAAAGACCGCGAGGGCACCATCGCCGCCGGCGTGGTGCAGCAGGGACAGAATCCTCGTCTGATACCGATCGACCTGGGGTCGGCCGAAGGCGTGCTTCCTCCCGAGGAGCAGGTGCCCGGCGAGCACTACCGCCACGGTGATCGCCTGCGCGTGTTCATCGCGCAGGTCGCACGCACGGCCAAGGGGCCGACCATCACCGTCAGCCGCACCCATCCAGGGTTGGTTCGCGGGCTCTTCGAGCTCGAGGTGCCTGAGATCCACGCCGGTGCCGTCGAGATCACCTCGCTCGCACGTGAGGCGGGTCACCGCACCAAGATCGCGGTTCGTGCGACCGAGCCCGGCATCAACGCCAAGGGCGCCTGCATCGGCGAGCTGGGGCAGCGTGTGCGCGCGGTGACCGCAGAGCTGAACGGCGAGAAGATCGACATCGTCGACTCCAACGACGACCTGGGTGCTTTCGTGGCGAGTGCGCTCTCGCCCGCCAAGGTGACGCGCACCGAGGTGCTCGACGCCGATCAGCGGGCCGTGCGGGCCTTCGTGCCAGAGAGCCAGCTTTCCCTGGCCATCGGAAAAGAGGGGCAGAACGCCCGTCTCGCGGCCAAGCTCACCGGAGCCAAGATCGACATCCAAGCCGACAACTGATTCGGTTTCGCGAGGCGCCGGCGTGTCCGTCTTCACGAGACGGCACGCCGGTGCTGTGCGTCTGAGCCAGAACACGCTAGGATGACGTACTGGACATGTGCCCGATGTGCATGTCGGAATCCACACAGAACAGGCTGATTCGGCTTATGGACGCATAATGAACGGCTCGAAATGAGACGTCAGAGGTAATTGTCTGCTCCCGCTCTCGGGTGCAGACCTGAGACAGGAGAATTGTGGCAAAACCACGCGTACACGAGATTGCGAAGCAACTCGGCGTCACGAGCAAAGAGCTGCTGGCCAAGCTCAACGACATGGGAGAGTTCGTCAAGGGCCCCTCGTCGAGCCTGGAACCACCAGTCGTGCGCAAACTGAAGGCTGCCTTCCCGCAGCAGAAATCCGCAGACGACAAGAAGCCCGCCGCGGCCAAGAAGCCTGCTGCTCGCAGCACGGCGGCGAAGAGCTCGGCGCCGAAGCCCGGCGCCCGCACGACTGCTGCGAAGTCAGCAGCCGAGGCCGATACGGCATCTGCTCCGGCCAAGACGCCCAGCCCGGCTCCCAGAGCCGCTCGTCCCGGGCGCTCGGCTCAGCCGGCTTCGTCTGCACCGGCATCTCATCCGGCGGCGCCGAAGCCCGCTGCCGAGAAGCGCACCCCTGCCGCTCCGGCACCGGCTCGTCCGGCCCCGCAGGCCGCAGAGGCAGGCGCGTCTGACTCCGACGGGCAGAAGCCGCATTCGCCGATCCCGCGGCCTTCGCCCGGTTCGATTCCGCGCCCGCGCGCACCACGACCGGCGAACAACCCGTTCTCGCCCAAACACAGCGGCGGTCCCCGTCCGGGTCCTCGTCCGCACGCCCCGCGTCCCGGTGCCGGCGGCGGTCCTCGTCCGCACGCTCCGCGTCCGGGGCAGGGCTTCGGTCCGCGTCGCGGCGCTGGCAGCGGCAGCGGTCCGCACCGCGTCGGCCAGGGCGGCGGCGCTCGGCCGCGTCCCGGTCAGGGCGGCTTCGGCGGTGGGCCGCATCGCCCTGGTCAGGGTGGTGGTCCCGGTTCCGGCTTCGCGAATCGCGGCGGTGGCGGCGGTCGTCCCGGCCCCGGCGGTCGCGGTCGTGGCGGCACAGCTGGTGCGTTCGGACGCGGCGGAGGCCGCTCGGGCAAGTCTCGCAAGTCGAAGCGCACGAAACGGCAAGAGTTCGAGCAGATGGAGGCCCCGACGCTTGGCGGCGTCAAGGTGCCACGTGGCAACGGCGAGCAGATCATTCGTCTGCGTCGCGGTGCCTCGCTGACCGACTTCGCCGACAAGATCGGTGCGAACCCGGCATCGTTGGTCACCGTGCTCTTCCACTTGGGCGAGATGGCCACGGCCACCGAGTCGCTCGACGAAGACACGTTCCAGCTGCTTGGAGCCGAGCTCGGCTTCAAGATCCAGATCGTCAGCCCTGAAGACGAAGACAAAGAGCTGCTCGAGCAGTTCGACATCGACCTCGAAGACGCCGACGATCCCGAAGATCTCGTGGAGCGTCCTCCGGTGGTGACCGTCATGGGTCACGTCGATCACGGTAAGACGCGACTGCTCGATGCGATCCGGCATACCAAGGTGCTCGCAGGCGAGGCCGGCGGCATCACCCAGCACATCGGTGCCTACCAGGTCGAGACCGAGCATGAGGGTCACGAACGTGCCATCACCTTCATCGACACCCCTGGTCACGAGGCGTTCACCGCCATGCGTGCCCGCGGTGCCAAGGTGACAGACATCGCCGTGCTGGTGGTGGCCGCTGACGACGGCGTGATGCCGCAGACGGTCGAGGCGCTGAACCACGCCCAGGCCGCTGACGTTCCGATCGTGGTCGCCGTCAACAAGATCGACAAGCCCGATGCGAATCCGGCGAAGATCCGCCAGCAGCTGACCGAGTTCGGCCTGGTCGCCGAAGAGTACGGCGGCGACACGATGTTCGTCGACGTCTCGGCCAAGAGCAACATCGGCATCGACGATCTGCTCGACGCGATTCTGCTGACGGCGGATGCCGGGCTCGATCTGGTCGCGAACCCCGAGCGTGAGGCGCGCGGCGTGGCGATCGAGGCGAACCTCGACAAGGGTCGCGGTGCGGTCGCCACCGTGCTGGTGCAGAACGGCACCCTGCACGTCGGAGACGCCATCGTTGCGGGCACCGCCTACGGTCGTGTGCGCGCCATGTTCGATGAGAACGGCGAGAACATGCAGGATGCCGGGCCATCACGTCCGGTGCAGGTGCTGGGGCTCACCTCGGTGCCCCGCGCCGGCGACAACATCCTGGTGACCGAAGACGACCGTACGGCCCGTCAGATCGCCGAGAAGCGTGAAGCCGCCCAGCGCAACGCCCTGCTCGCCAAGAGCCGCAAGCGCATCAGCCTGGAAGACTTCACCAAGGCTCTCGAAGAAGGCAAGGTCGAGACCCTTAACCTCATCATCAAGGGCGATGTCTCCGGTGCCGTCGAGGCGTTGGAGGAGTCGCTGCTCAAGATCGAGGTCGACGACTCGGTGCAGCTGCGCATCATCCACCGTGGTGTCGGCGCGATCACCGAGAGCGACGTCAACCTGGCCACGGTCGACAACGCGATCGTCATCGGCTTCAACGTGCGTCCTGACGGCAAGGCTCGTGAGGCCGCGCACAAAGAGGGCGTCGACATCCGGTTCTACTCGGTCATCTACGATGCGATCGACGACATCGAGGGGGCACTCAAGGGCCTGCTCAAGCCGGAGTTCGAAGAGGTGCACACCGGTACGGCCGAGATTCGCGAGGTCTTCCGTTCGTCGAAGTTCGGCAACATCGCCGGTACGCTCGTGCAGACCGGCAAGGTCACGCGCAATTCGAAGGCGCGCGTGCTGCGCGACGGCGTCGTGCACGGCGACAACCTCACGATCGAATCGCTGCGTCGTTTCAAAGACGACGTCACCGAGGTGATCAAGGGCGTCGAGTGCGGCATCGGGCTCGGCAGCTTCAACGACATCCAGGTCGGCGACGAGATCGAGACCTACGAGATGCGCGAGAAGCCGCGAGACTGAACCCCGCCTGAGCGGCTGAGGCTCTGACCGAAGCGCCCGCACCACCGGAATCCGGCGGTGCGGGCGCTTCTCTGTCACCGGCCGCACCCCGCGACCACCGTTCTGCGCACAGTTCACGGCGAGACCGGGAGTGAACTACCATCGACACGGGGCCGACACCATCGCCCCGACAGACCGAACCGAGGAGAACATCATGGCTCAGACCGCTGGCCGCGCAGAACGAGTCGCCGACCGCATCAAGGTCGTCGTCGCTCAGACGCTTGATCGCGGAGTCAAAGACCCTCGACTCGGCTTCGTGACGGTGACCGACGTGAAGGTGACCGGCGATCTGCAGCACGCGAGCATTTTCTACACGGTGCTCGGCACAGACGAGGAGCGCGCTGACACCGAGGCCGCGCTGCGCAGCGCGACCGGCATGATCCGCACTGAGATCGGGCGCAACATCAAGCTGCGACTGACCCCGTCGATCGAGTTCATCCTCGACGCCATTCCCGAGAACGCCGCACACATCGAAGCGCTGCTGCAGACTGCGCACGAGCGCGACGATGCGGCACGCAAGGCCTCAGAGGGGTCGAGCTTCGCAGGCGAGGCCGACCCCTACCGCAAGCCGGGCGAAGAGTCTGAGGACGAATCGGCAGGTCAGGCCTGAACAAGCCTCGGTCAGAGCAGGTCTTCGACCTCGGCCCAGACCTGGTCGATCGTGCGGAACGCCGGCCTGCCGTCAACGCTCCGGGCGGCGTTCTCGACCTCGTGCACGAGCCGCACCAACAGCGCGTTGACGGGCGCATGCCGGCCGATCTGCTCGGCTGCGCGCACCACCGCCCCGTGCAGGTGATCGATCTCGGTGGGGCGGCCGCTGACGACTGACTGCAGCGTCGAGCCGGTGTTCGGCACGTCGCCCATGCGCTGAGCCAGCAGCAGCGGAACGAATTCGGCCGTGACCGCCGGTGCCTCGGCCAGCACGGTCAGCATGCTGTCGTCGAGCCCCTGAGCGCCGCCGAAGCGAATGCCTGAGTCGTGCGCGATCCGCACGGCCTCGCGCATCGAGACGACCAGCACTCGGCGCAGTCGGTCGTCGGCGATCGTCTGCTGAATGCTCAGCCCCGTGATCGCAGGCAGTGCGTTGACCTGGTTGACGACCAGCTTCGTCCAGAGCACGCCGTCGGTGTTCTCGACCGCACGTGCGGGCAGCGCCGACTGCAGCAGCGCGACGACCCGTCGAGCCTCGGTCAGATCGCTGCCGGGGCCGGGGCACACCACTGTCGGGCCCGGCGTGGTGACGTCCACGACGCCAGGGCGAGGCACATTGGCACCGATCGACGAGGTGCCGCTTAGCACGCTCGCCCCGTCGACCACCTCGTGGGCGGTGGTGGGGCCCTCGACTCCGTTCTGCACCACCAGCAGCGTCACACCGCGCAGCCACGCGGCGTTGTCGGCCAACGCCGCTGCCGCATCCTGCGCCTTCGTGGTGAGGATGGCGAGATCGGGAGCCGCATCGAGCACCGGCACCGCCTGCACGTGCGCCACATGGTCGCCGAACGCTCCGGTCATTCGCAGCCCGTCGTGCTGAATCGCCGCCAGGTGCGCACCGCGAGCGGTCACGGTGACCTGGAGACCTGCCCGATCGAGAGCCGCAGCCATCGCACCCCCGATCGATCCGCAGCCGATGACCGCAATGCGTGCCGGTGAAGCCGAACCGGGAGAGGACGCCGAGCCGGGAGAGGCGTCGCTGGAGCGATGGGGAGCGTGCGTCTGTGCGGGGGTGACCTCGTCGTTCATGGGGCGATTCTACGGCGCAGAGACCGCTGTATGCGAAAGCCGGGTGAAACCCTGTGGCAGACTGGAGACCATGCCCGATGCCATCGTTCTCGTCGACAAGCCGCAGGGCTGGACCAGCCACGACGTGGTCGCCCGAGGCCGGCGCATCTTCGCCACGCGACGCGTGGGGCACGCGGGCACACTCGATCCGATGGCCACCGGGCTGCTGATACTGGGCGTCGACCGCGGCACGAAGCTGCTCACCTATCTGGTCGGGCTCGACAAGGTCTACGAGGCGACCATCCGACTCGGCCAGGCGACCGTCACCGATGACGCCGAGGGCGACATCACCGAGCAGGCCGACGCCGCGATGCTGCGCACGGTGACCGAGAGCGGTATTCGCGAGATCGTTGCGACGCAGCTGAGCGGCGCCATCGACCAGGTGCCCTCGTCGGTCAGCGCGATCAAGGTGAACGGCGTGCGCTCGTATGCACGGGTGCGAGCGGGAGAGGGCGTCGAACTCGAACCTCGGCCGGTCACGATCCACGAGTTCGCCGTGACCGACGTGCGCAGCGGCGAAGAGGGATTCGTCGACGTCGATGCGCGGGTACACTGCAGCTCGGGCACGTACATTCGTGCGCTCGCCCGCGACCTCGGTCGTGCGCTGGGCGTGGGCGGGCACCTGACCGCGTTGCGGCGTGTGCGCGTGGGGCCGTTCGATGTGGCGGATGCCGCGGTTCTGCCCGGCCGTGAGGTGCCGATCGAGCAGGTCGAGACGCCGCCCACGCTCACGCTCGGCCAGGCGGCGAGCGCGGTCTTCCCGACCCGGTTGCTGACCAGTCAGGAGGCCGTCGACCTCGGCCACGGCAAACGACTGGCACCGAGTGTCGAGCCGACCGGGGCGCCGCAGCCGGTCTCTGCCAGCGCGGCACGGCATCCGTCGACCGCCAAGGTGCTCACCGCAGCCCTCGACGACGTCGGCGGGCTGCGAGGCATCCTGGAGAATCGCGGGGGTCGGGCGCGGGCGGTGCTCGTCGTGCCGCCGGCCACAGAGCGCGCGCAGCGCTCAGACGTTCAGAAAGAAAGCCGAGACCATTGACCGACTGGTTCACGTGGACCCAGATCATCGTGAGCTGCGGGGTCGGCGTTCTGTGCCTCGTGCTCGGGCTCATCGGGCGAGCTCCCAGCGACCTGACGCTCGGGTGCCTCGCACTGGTCGAGCTGCTGTTGGTGGCACAGATCGTCGTCACGATCGTGGTGTGGAACACGGGACCCGGGCCGACCGGCAGCGGAGTTGAGTTCGTCGGCTACCTGGTGACTGCTCTGATCATTCCGCCGGCCGCAGTGTTCTGGGGGCTCATCGAGCGCACCAAGTGGTCGAACGTCGTGCTCGCGATCGCGGCCCTCACCATCGCAGTGATGATCTGGCGTATGGACCAGATCTGGTTTCTACAGGGCGCAACCGGGCTGGCGCCCATGGCGCTCGGCGTCGGCTGAAGCGACTGCTGCGACACCTCGAACGCTGACTAGAATGAGTGACCGATGACTGCTTTCACCCCACACACCCCGTTGAGCGGCGAAGACGCGCGCAGCGACGCCGACGAATCGCCGCGGCTGAGCGGAGCCGGCCGACTGCTGGTCGTGGTCTACGCGATTCTCGCGCTCGCGGCCACCGCACGGTCACTGGTGCAGATTCTCACGAAGTTCAATCACGCTCCGCTTGCGTACTCGCTGAGCGCAGTCGCCGCTCTCGTGTACATCCTGGCCACCGTCGCGCTGGCTCGCCATCACCGGCCGGGCTGGCACCGCATCGCGCTGCTCACCATCGGCTTCGAGCTGGTCGGCGTGCTCGTCGTGGGTGCGCTGACGACCTGGGCGCCGCAGCTGTTCATCTCTCCTGATGCTCCGAACGGACGCATCGAGAGCACGGTCTGGTCGTGGTTCGGCATGGGCTACGGGTTCGTCCCGCTGGTGCTGCCGCTGCTGGGCCTCTGGTGGCTGGCCAGACACCGCCCGGGTACGCAGAGCGTCGCCGGCTCTGCCGACACTGCGGCGAAGACCGACACAGAGCACAACGGCTGATGCGCGTTCTGCACCTCGACCGAGAGGCGTCGGATCTCGGCCCCAGCGCCGTCACGATCGGCAAGTTCAGCGGTCTGCATCGTGGTCATCAGGCGATCATCGCGCAGCTGACCGAAATGGCCCGACAGCGCGGCCTGGCCTCGATCGTCGCGACGTTCGATCGGCATCCGCTCGCCGTGATCGCACCGGACAAATGCCCGCAGCCTCTGGCTGACGAACGCCGACAGACACAGCTGATCGCCGAGACCGGTGTTGACGCGCTCGCCATCATGACCTTCGACCGCGCGTTCGCGTCGCTGACGCCGGAGGAGTTCATCCAGCAGGTGATCGTCGAGCGGCTCGAGGCCAGGCTGGTGCTGGTGGGCGAGGACTTCCGATTCGGACACTTCGGCGCAGGCGATGTCGACACGCTGCGCGAGGCAGGCGTGCGACTGGGATTCGACGTGATCGCCGCCGACGTGCTGCGACCGCAGCCGGGCGAGCCGAAGTTCTCGTCGTCGAGCGTGCGTGCGGCGCTGAGCGCGGGCGACGTCGACACGGCGGCCTCTGTGCTCGGGCGGTCGCCCAGCGTCGGCGGCTTCGTGGTGCACGGGGCGAAGCGCGGTCGCGAGCTCGGGTTCCCGACGGCGAACCTGGGGTCAGGGGAGGACCCAGCCACCCACGAACAGCGTGGCGTCGAGGGGTTCGTTCCCGCTGACGGCGTGTACGCCGGCTGGCTGGACGTCTCGGCCGGCGGGCCGGACGGCGCCGACACAGGTGAGGTGCATCGCTACCCGGCGGCCGTCTCGGTGGGCACGAACCCGACCTTCGACGACGTGCCGCGAACCGTCGAGGCGCATGTCATCGACCGTGACGACGAACACGTGGGCGACTTCGATCTCTACGGACGCTGGGCTCGCGTGGTCTTCGTGGCTCGGCTGCGCGGTATGGTCGCGTTCACGGGCCTCGAACCGCTGATCGAGCAGATGCATCGGGACTGCGACGAGACGCGGGCTGTGCTACAGTCGAGTGTTCGCCGTATATCGGCCGCGGAACCAGAGCGCCACTGAGAATTCCCTCAGCGGCACCGCGCAGCGAGTGAGAGGAATCACCATGGCACTGGCACTTGATGTCAAGCAGCAGATCATCAGCGAGTACGCGACGCACGAGGGTGACACCGGCTCACCCGAGGTGCAGGTTGCGCTGCTGAGCCGTCGCATCACCGACCTCACCGAGCACCTGAAAGAGCACAAGCACGACCACCACTCACGTCGTGGCCTGCTGCTGCTCGTCGGCCAGCGCCGTCGCATGCTCGGCTACCTGCAGAAGGTCGACATCGACCGTTACCGCAAGCTGATCGAGCGCCTCGGCCTGCGCCGCTGAGACTCAGTTGACTTCTGCCGAAGCACGCAGCGACCCTGCGATTCGGCTCGAAAGCCTCGGACGAACCCTCCGGTTCGCTCGGGGCTTTCGTCGTTCGTCGGGCGGCAGGTCGCCTCGACCGGTGCACCGAACGCCCCGGTATCGCGGCAGAGAAGTCCTGCTCCGTTCGTCTTCGGCGCGCTCTGCTAGACTGGAAAGCGGCTCGGTGAGAGCCACTCACAAATCAAAACCGTGCAGGTGAGCCGTTCAGGCGCTGATCTTCGGTGGTGAGTTTCGGAACGTCCGTCCGAGGTTTTCTACTGTTGATCAGCACCATACGTTGCTCGTGCCAGTCCTGCCTGCCTGCACGTATCAGGTAAAGGAGCACCCCTTGGAGGGTCCAGAAATCACGTACGCCGAGACCGTCATCGACAACGGCAAGTTCGGCAAGCGCACCATCCGTTTCGAGACGGGTCGTCTCGCTCAGCAGGCCGCCGGCGCCGTGCTCGTCACGTTCGACGACGAGACCACGCTGCTGTCGACGACCGCCGTGTCGAAGAAGCCGAAAGAGGGCTTCGACTTCTTCCCGCTGACGGTCGACGTGGAAGAGCGCATGTATGCTGCTGGTCGCATTCCCGGCTCGTTCTTCCGTCGTGAGGGCCGCCCCACGACCGACGCCATCCTCGTCGCCCGTCTGTGCGACCGCCCGCTGCGTCCCTCGTTCGCCGAGGGTCTGCGCAACGAGGTGCAGGTCGTCATCACGGTGCTGACCATCGCTCCCGACGAGCGCTACGACACGCTCGCGATCAACGCAGCCAGCGCATCCACCCAGATCGGCGGACTGCCCTTCTCAGGCCCGATCGGCGGCGTTCGCATCGCTCTGATTGACGGCCAGTGGGTCGCGTTCCCGAAGCAGTCACAGCTTGACCAGGCCGTGTTCGACATGGCTGTCGCCGGCCGTAAGGTCGTCACCGAAGACGGCAGCGAAGACGTCGCCATCATGATGGTCGAGGCCGAGGCCGGCGAGAACTCGTGGGATCTCATCGAGGCCGGCGCGCAGAAGCCGACCGAAGAGGTCGTCGCCCAGGGGCTCGAGGCCGCGAAGCCGTTCATCCGCCAGCTGGTCGAGGCTCAGGAGGAGCTCGCCCGTCAGGCCGCCAAGCCGGTCGCCGAGTTCACGCTCTTCCCGCCCTACAGCGCAAGCCTGTACGAGAAGGTCGAGAAGCTGGCTCACGACGAGCTCGCCAAGATCTACCAGATCGCCGACAAGCTCGAGCGTCAGGATGCTGACGACGCGCTGAAGGCGAGCATCAAGGAGCGCCTGGCTCCTGAGGTCGACGAAGCCGAGTACGAGCAGATCGGTGCGGCGTACAAGGCCGTGACCAAGAAGATCGTGCGCGGGCGCATCATCAACGAGGGCGTGCGCATCGACGGCCGCGGGCTGCGCGACATCCGCGCGCTCGACGCCGAGGTGGCTGTGCTGCCTCGCGTGCACGGCTCGGCGCTGTTCCAGCGCGGCGAGACCCAGATCTTGGGTGTGACCACGCTGAACACGCTCAAGATGGAGCAGCAGATCGACTCGCTGTCGCCCGTCACACACAAGCGCTACATGCACCACTACAACTTCCCGCCCTACTCGACTGGTGAGACCGGTCGTGTCGGCAGCCCGAAGCGTCGCGAGATCGGCCACGGCATGCTCGCCGAGCGCGCTCTGGTGCCCGTGCTGCCCAGCGTCGAGGAGTTCCCCTACGCGATTCGCGAGGTCTCTGAGGCGCTCGGGTCGAACGGCTCGACCTCGATGGGCTCGGTCTGCGCGTCGACGCTGGCTCTGCAGAACGCCGGTGTGCCGCTGCGCGCCCCGGTCGCAGGCATTGCCTCGGGTCTGATCAGCCACGAAGAGAACGGCCACACAGAGTACGCCGTGCTCACCGACATCCTGGGCGCCGAAGACGCGCTCGGCGACATGGACTTCAAGGTCGCCGGCACCGCTGACTTCATCACCGCGATTCAGCTCGACACGAAGCTCGACGGCATTCCCGCCTCGGTGCTCGCGGGTGCGCTGACGCAGGCCAAAGAGGCTCGTCTGACGATTCTCAACGTGCTGAACTCGGCGATCTCCGAGCCGGACGAACTGGCCCCGACCGCGCCGCGCATCATCACTGTGCAGGTTCCTGTCGCCAAGATCGGTGAGGTCATCGGCCCGAAGGGCAAGATCATCAACCAGATCCAGGAAGACACCGGCGCCGACATCTCGATTGAAGACGACGGCACGGTCTACATCGCCAGTGCCGACGGACCTTCGGCTGACGCCGCTCGTGCCGCGGTCAACGCGATCGCGAACCCGACCATCCCCGAGGTGGGGGAGCGCTACCTGGGCACCGTTGTGAAGCTCGCCGACTTCGGCGCGTTCATCTCGCTGATGCCCGGCCGCGACGGACTGCTGCACATCTCGGAGCTGCGCAAGCTCAACGACGGCAAGCGCGTCAACCAGGTCGGCGACGTGGTGCAGGTCGGTCAGAAGGTTCAGGTCGAGATCTCGAAGGTCGACGATCGCGGCAAGCTGTCGCTGATCCCCGTGGTCGAAGAGGATGCTGCGGCCGACGCTGAGTAGTAGCAGTCGTAGTCGTTGAACTCTCGACTGCTGACGTTGTCGTTCCTGTAGGAGGATAACGGCACGCTACCGCAAATGGTTGCGGCGAGCGGTTGCGGCAAAGTTGTGTCGAGTACGACTCGGAGCCCCACCAGACATTGTCTGGTGGGGCTCTTTTGCATCTCTGCAGGTTGCCGTGGGGGCGTTGATCGGAGGCAACTGCCGCCGGTGCCGCCGTCGCCGAGTGCAGCCGTCACCAGGGAGTTTCTGCCTGAATGCCCAGGCATCGGCTCTGAGAACGCGGCCTCTCACTGATCGAGTCATGGGAATTGCTGCCCCAACCGATCAAGTCATGGAACTTGGCATGCCTCGAACGGCCTGGGCCGCATTTGGCATGTGTGGATGCGGATGGCCGTGGTTGGGGCGGTGGGTCTGGACACGGCCGCGGACGCGAATGCAAGTTGTCGGGGTGGCGGTACCTCTGGACTTTGTCTTCCGTTGAGACGCCCCCTGATCGTCAGCGGCTTGTGGCGTCAGACGTGCAGACCGCACATGGGCAGAACGACACAGAGCCTGGAAGCACGCGATCGTCAGGGACTCGCACTGCTGCTCACACTGCTGCTCTCGCAGCGACTCACACCGCGACACACATTGGACCACGCGACTGTTGACGAAAGCTACGATCGTTGCCTAAACTCCAAAGGTGCATCTGAGGTAAGCCTTAGATATGTTCTGTGCGTCCGACCTGGTGATTCTCTGGGCCGTCGTGCGCGCCTGACGAGTGTCGAACCGGAGAGAGAGACAGCGATGTGCCCTCAAGAACTGTGTGAGAAACCGCCTGTGAAGGTCGGATCTCGACGTCATGGTGCGGGCGCTGTCGGGCCACTCATGCGCGTGATAGGGGCAACGGTCGTTGCTCTCACGCTGGCGCTCTCGGGCTGCTCTGTCGGGAGTAAGGCGACGACCAGTGAGCAGAAGGCGGGTGAGGCTAACCTTCAGCCGCTTTCCTCACTCGACACTCTCAGCAATCCGCGTAACCACTTCGGCGAGTCCACCGCCACGACGGCTCAGACCTCGATCACCCCGATCGAGAACGACCCGCAGCAGCAGCTGCCGGCGACCGTGACCGACACTCAGGGCGCATCCGTCACGGTGACAGACACGAGCCGCATTCTGGCACTCGACCTCTACGGATCGCTGGCGGCGACGGTCTTCGGCCTCGGTCTCGGCGACAGGGTCGTGGGCAGAGACGTCTCGACGGGATTCCCCGAAGCCGCAGATCTGCCGCTGGTGACGCAGAACGGCCACGAGCTCAACGGCGAGGCCATCCTCGACCTCGCCCCCACTGTGATCGTCACCGACACCACGCTCGGGCCGTGGGACACCCTCATGCAGATGAAAGATGCCGGCATCCCCGTCGTCTTCGTCGACTCCGAACGCAACATGGGCAACGTCAGCGAGATCGTGATGCAGGTGGCCTCTGCGTTGGGCGTGCCCGAGACCGGGCACCGTCTCTCAGATCGCCTGTCTGCCGAGATCACAGCGAAGACGCAGGAGGTCGCCGCGATCCGGCCGCAGAACGAGGCCGACCGTGTGCGCATGGTCTTTCTGTATGTGCGCGGGAACGCCGGCATCTACTACATGTTCGGCGAAGGATCCGGTGTCGACTCGCTCATCGATGCTCTCGGCGGGGTCGACGTCGCGCGCGAGGTCGGCTGGAAGGGCATGAAGCCGATCAACGCCGAGGCGCTGGTCCAGATGAAGCCCGACCTCATCCTCATGATGACCAAAGGCCTGGAATCGGTCGGCGGTGTCGACGGGCTGTTGGAGCGCGTGCCTGCGGTGGCCAACACCCCGGCAGGACAGAACCGCCGGGTCGTCGACATGTCCGACACCGAGATCATGAGCTACGGGCCGCGCACCGCAGACGTTCTCGACGCCTTGGCCCGCGCGGTGTACGCACCGGATGCCAGCCCGGCTGCGGGGGCTTCAGACGGTCCAAGTCGCAGGGACGGCTGATGAAAGCCTCACCTTCTGCGCCCAGTGCGAAGCTCGAACAGACGTCACGGGCAGAGCTGCCGGCCCACTCTGGGGTGACCGCCGAACCACTCGCAGCCACTTTGCCGCACAAGGCTCGCACCACCGTCGCCATCGTGGTGCTGAGCGCCCTGCTCGCTGTCTTCGGCGTCATCTCCGTCGGCTCCGGGCAGCTGCATATCCCAGCAGGAGAGGTCATCCAGATTCTGCTGCAGGGGGTCGGCATCGACATCGGGCACGGCACGACGCATCCCAATGCCGCAGCTGCACTCTGGAGCATCCGTCTGCCGCGTGTCGTGATGGCGCTGCTCGTGGGCGCCGCGCTCGCCGTCGCCGGTCTCATCATGCAGGCGATCTTCGGCAATCCGCTGGCAGACCCGGGCGTCGTCGGGGTCTCGAGCGGTGCTGCGGTCGGCGCATGCACAGCCATCGTCTTCAACATCGCTCTGCTGGGCGAGTGGACCGTTCCAGTCATGGCGTTCGTGTCCGGTCTGGCGACGACGCTGATCGTGTACGCCTTCTCTCGATCGGGCGGCCGCACCGAGGTGGTCACCCTGATTCTGACCGGCGTCGCAGTCAACGCGTTCGCCGGTGCGGCACTCGCCTTTCTGACGTTCGTCAGCGACCAGTCTGCGCGCGAGCAGATCGTGTTCTGGCAGCTGGGCAGCCTGAACGGCAGCCGGTGGGTGCAGGTGGCGGCTGTGGCCCCGCTGGTCGTGATCGGCATCGCCTGCACGTTTCTCTTCACCCGCCGACTCGATCTGCTCTCGCTCGGCGAGCGTTCGGCACGACACCTCGGTGTGAACGTCGAGGCGCTGCGCGTGATCGGCATCGTGGTCGTCGCCGTTCTGACCGCTGCCGCGGTCTCATTCGCAGGCATCATCGCATTCGTCGGGCTGGTCATCCCGCATCTCATGCGCATGCTGTTGGGGCCGGCGCACCGCCCGCTGCTGATCACCAGCATCCTCGGTGGCGCGCTGCTGCTCGAAGTCGCAGACCTGGTCGCACGTACTGCGGTGACGTATGCGGATCTGCCCATCGGCATGCTCACCTCGCTGGTGGGCGGTCCGTTCTTCTTCTGGCTGCTGCGGCGCACGCGGCGCACGTCAGGAGGGTGGGGATGAGCGGTCTGATGAGTGCTCGGATGATCGCTCTGCCGAAGCGCACGCCGATCGGGGAGACCGCTCTCGAAGCCTGCGATCTCTCGGTCGAGTTGGGCGGTCGCACCATTCTCGATCATGTGGATGCGGTGGTGCGCGCCGGCGAGGTGCTCGCGCTGGTCGGCCCGAACGGCGCCGGCAAGTCCACGCTGCTCGGAGCGCTGAGCGGCGACATCCCGTCGACCGGGGTGGTGCGCCTCGACGGACGCAGCCTCAGCGAGTGGTCCCTCAGCGAACAGGCCCGCGCGCGAGCCGTGCTCACCCAGCACAACTCGCTGGCGTTCCCGTTCACCGTGCTGGAGGTCATCGAGATGGGGCGTGCGCCGTGGCAGCGCACGCCTCGCGAGGTCGAAGACGAGGCCGCCGTCGCCGAGGCGATGGAGCGCACTGAGACGTCGGCCTTCGGTGCACGGGCCTTTCCCTCGCTTTCGGGAGGGGAGAGCGCACGGGTCTCACTCGCACGAGTGCTGGCCCAGCGTACCGGTGTGCTGCTGCTCGACGAGCCCACCGCAGCACTCGACATCCGTCATCAGGAAGAAGTGCTCGGCATCGCACGCGAGCGCGCACAAGCGGGTGACGCCGTCGTCATCGTGCTGCACGATCTGAACCTCGCCGCCGCCTATGCCGATCGGATCGCGCTGCTCGAGCACGGCACGGTGACGGCAGTGGGAAGCCCGAGCGAAGTGCTCACGACCGAACGCATCAGTCGTGTCTACCGGTACCCGGTCGACGTGATCGAGCATCCTCACACGGGTCAGCCGCTGGTGCTGCCCAGCCGCGGGGGCAAAGCATCCGAACACACACGAGAGGAATCAGCGTGAAGAACTCAGCGCGTCCAGCGACACGACATCGACAGCGTCATGCCGGCCGCATCCTGCGGGGTCTCGCTCTTGCCGTCGTCGGTCTGATCGCAGCGGGCACCGCAGCGGCACAGTCGACGGCAGAGTCCGCCCAGGCAGCCGGTCCGACCGTCGTCGCCACGGTCGAGGGGCGACCCGATCTGGTCAACGTCGCAGACAACCAGTATCTGACGACGCTCGACGTGTCGGGCAGCGGCTTCGTGTCGAAGAAGAACGGATTCGGCGGAATCTACGTGCTCTTCGGCTGGGCCGGGCAGAATTGGAAGCCCAGCAGCGGCGGAGTCGACGGCCTCGACCGCAAGTACGTCTATGACGACGAGTCCAACCCGACCGGCTATATGCTCTTCGTGAGCTTTCCCGGCAGCGAGACGCAGTACGCGGCCAACGGTGGCCTGCTGAATGCCGATGGCACGTGGCATGCGAAGCTCATGGTTCCTGGCCCCACGTTCGAGTACAGCGATCGTGACGGCAACAAAGGCAGTGTGAACTGTCTGGAGACGCAGTGCGGCATCATGACCGTCGGCGCTCACGGGGTCAAAGAGCCGTCGAACGAGTCGTTCACTCCCATCAACTTCCGGCATATCTCCGATTCGGGAACGAAGGTCGACGCGCAGGCTGGGACGACCGGCCAGACCTCGGCGCAGGGCAAGGCGCTCGAGCAGCAGGCCTCGGGCGGCGCAGCCGGTGTGGCAGCACCTGACGCGGCCGATGCTCGGCCGGCAACCGTGCCTGGAAGCCCGGACCCCGCGGCTCTGACCGATGACAAACGGGGCAGTCTTCAGGTCACCGTCGGAGAGACACAGCTGAAAGTCACCGATGCTGCGGCCGACCCTGCATCGTGGACGGGATTCTTCGTGATGTCCGACCCCCAGTTCACGGGATGGTCCAAGCCGAACTCCGTCGGAGAGTTCGACGTGCGGCTGCCCGACGACATCACTGACGGAGAGCACCATCTTGTCGCCGTCAACGCACAGGGTGATGTGACCGGATGGACGACCTTCGACACATCGGGCCAGACGGCCAAAACCGAGACGTCCGCCGACCAGAGCGGTTCGAACGGGGCGCTGGTCGCCGCGGCGGTCGCCGTCGGTGCCGTCGCAGTGCTGGCGATCATCGTCTTGATCTTCGTGATTCTGCGCAGACGGCGAAACCTGCAGTCGAAGGAGGCCTGAACAGCCATGACCCCGAGCACCCACAGAGAAAAGAGAGCACACATGTACAGAACAGGACGACCACGCCGTGTGCGTGGCGCGTTGGCAGTCGGCCTTGCGGCCGTTCTCGCCGTCGTCGGCACCATCGCCGGCACCACGTTCGCCTCGGCGGCGGATGACTCCAAGACCGTGTCCGATGCGACGTTCGCATGGGGGATGAACCACGAGTCGGGCAACGGCGGGTTCATGCCCGGCAGCTGCAACTATCTGGTCAAGGGCAAGATCCCAGACCCGGGGAAGGGGAACACCCAGCTCACCAAGGCCGGCTATGACGCCGCGACCGACGCCGGAAACGCCAGCGTGCTGAAGCCTGATCTGCAGGGAAACCTGACTGCGGCGACGTGGGAGAACAGCTGCCTTTCGGTCAAAGGAGCGAAGGTCAAGCCTGGCGCGCACAAGGACGTGAACGACTTCAGCCTGAACGAGGTGCAGATCGGCAAAGGCACCGGCGAGATCGACTCGGCCAAGAACACCGCAGACATCAGCTGGAAGGGGTCGTGGACGGTCGTCTACTACAGCGGCCTCACATTCTGGTACGCAAGCGACCCACACCTGACCGTCAGCAGCGACGGCAGCGCGAAGATCACCGCCACGGCCAGCGGGTTCGGGTCGTCGATGGAGGACATGAGCCAGTGGACGGGCATTCCCGCCCAGCAGATCACCCTCGCCGACTTTCCCGCAGGCGCGGTGAAAGTCACCGACACGGGTGTGACGACGAATGACGGCAAGCCGATCACGCCACAGTACGAAGGCGTGCAGGTCAAAGATGCCGAAGGGCAGGTGCTCAACCCCACCGGCAATCCCCAGGGATCGTTCCCGCAGAGTTTCGTCGACTTCCAGAAGCTTACGGGGCAGAGCTCCTACTGGTATTCGTCAGGAGGCAGCGCTGACCCGAACAAACCCGCGACGCCAGTGAGCATCGGCTACACCGCGCAGTCCAAAGGCGTCGCTCCGACGTTCACCGCACAGCCCGCTGACGCGACCGTGACCGAGGGCGGCGATGCGACGTTCACCATTGCAGCAGCGGGCACTCCGCAGCCGACCGTGCAGTGGCAGTCCAAGGCAGTCAACGCGGACTGGACCGACGTCCCCGGAGCCACGGCCACAACGCTGACGGTCAACGCCGCCAAGCTCTCAGCCACTGGAACGCAGTACCGTGCCATCGTGTCCAACGCGATCGGAACAGCGACGAGCACCGCGGCAACGCTCACGGTGCGGCAGGCGGCCACGCCGGTCACCACAGTCACGGTCGACTCAACCGATACGACTGGGCTCGGAATCACCGTCGCAGGCACGAACTACACGAATCTGCCTGACTCGTCAGTCGGTTCCTTCCTGAACAACGGCGTCTATGCCGCCGTCATCGACTCGGCCACTGACCTGGCGGCGATCGATCAGAACAATGGGTTCATCGGCGAGGCGAAATGGGTCGCGCAGAAAGACATTGTCGACGGGGCGTTCACAGCCAAGCTGAAAGCTCCCGCAGACAAACTGGATCGGACGCATACCTACCAGGTCGTGGTCTGGCGTGCACATGGCATGCCCACCGGCAACGCCGTGATCGCTCGCCAGGACATCTCGATGACCGACGACCAGTGGGACCAAGTCCTCCCCGAGCCCGTGCAGATCACCGGACAGCCAGAGGCCGTGTCCACGCGAGCCGGGCAGGCAGTGACCTTCGCGGCGACGGCTACCGGGCTCCCCCTGCCGGCGGCGAAGTGGCAGAGCAAGACGGGCGACGCCGACTGGACCGACGTTCCGGAGACTTCGGTCGCCACGACGTCGCAGCGTCCGTCGGTCACCACTCATCTGAAGATCGACGCGGCGACCATCTCGCAGAACGACACAGAGTACCGGGCGGTCTTCACGAATCTCGCCAGCGCTGATGGCGTGGCCACTGACCCGGCGAAGCTCCTCGTCAACGACGTGCCCGCTGCTGTCGCCAAGCCAGCTGCGACGAAGTCGAAGACCTCGGTCATCGAGGTCACCTGGCAGAAGCCCGCTGAGAACAACTCGGCCGTCACCGGCTATGCGGTCACGCTAACGCCGTCCGACGGCGGCAGTCCGAAGACGGTCACCGCAGCCGCTGACGCCACGAGCAGTGTGTTCGACGGCCTCGTCGCTCCCGGAGTGGCCTACACCGCAACGGTCACGGCGAACAACGCCATCGGTGCGTCGGCAGCATCCGCCGCCTCTGACCCCGTCATCGCGACCCCGAAGCTCGCCGCCAGCGTGACCGGCAGCGTCTCGACCACGCCGGCGCAGAACATGCTGGAGGTCAAGGTGGACGGCACCGGTTTCGTCCCGACCGATCTTCCTCAGTACTGGAGTGACGGCAGCCAGGCGTGGAAAGACTCGGCAGGCGTCTACGCTGCGCTGGTTCCTGCAGACGTCGACCTGAGCGCGATCACCGCGACTGACGGCACCCTCGGCGTGCAGTACGTGACCAAGTACGGCCCCGGCGCTCTGGCCGACGGCACGTTCTCGACGACACTGCAGGTGACGACGAAGGATGACCAGGACAAGCCCAGACTGTCGCGTGACCAGTCGTACAAGGTCATCGTCTGGAACGCTCACGGTCTGCCGCAGGCACCGAACCAGCCTCTGATTCTGGCCGAGACTCCGGTCAGCATCACGACGGCGCAGTTCGATGCGCTCTACCCCGAGAAGCCCTCGGTGAAGACGCAGCCGACCGACCAGAAGGTCGTCGAGGGGCAGGATGCCACCTTCAGCGCCGAGCTCACCGGGGCCCCGGCACCGAAGCTGCAGTGGCAGCGTTCGACTGACGGCCAGACCTGGACCGATGTCGAGGGAGCCACCGAATCGAGCCTGACGCTCAAATCGGTGACTCTCAGCCAGAACGGCGAGAGCTATCGCCTCGTCGCGACGAACGACAGCGGCACGGTGTCGTCCGATCCGGTCACACTGACAGTCGAGGCCAAGAAGAGCGACGAGACCCCGGCACCGTCAGAGCCGGCAGCCCCGACGCAGCCGGCAGCCGACGGGACGAGCGGCAAGGAGTCAGCCGAGAACGGTCAGCAGACCGGTGCCCAGACGAACGCCCAGACCTCGGAGCAGCAGCTGGCACGAACCGGTCAGGGAATCGCCGGGATCGCACTGGCGGCCGCGCTGCTGGCAGGCGGCCTGCTGCTGACACGGGCTCGCCGTCGTGACGATCAGGCGTCTCAGCGCTGATCGCAGCGGTCTCTGATCTGAGACCGGACAGATGAACGAGGCGGGGTGCGATCTGCGCTGCGGATCGCACCCCGCTCCTGGTGACCGGGGCGGCGGCACTGGTCGCGCTTTCGAAGGAACAGAACGGCTGATGGGCAGGCAGATGATTGAGTCGATGGGTAAGAAGTCAGAGACGAGCGGCCTCAGACGTCACAGACGCGGCGTGGGAGCGCGGCCAACCATGGGCACCGGGCGTCGTGGGCGTCGTGTCGCCGCCGTGCTGGCGCTGCTGGCTGTCGGAGTCGGCGGCGGCGCGTTTGCCCAGGCTGCGGTGACGGCGGCGACCCCCGCGAGCAATCTGGTCGAGATCAAGGATGCGAGCTTCGCATGGGAGATGAACAATGAGTCCGGCAACGGTGCGTTCATGCCCGGCAGCTGCAACTTCCTCGTTGCAGGAAAGGTGCCCGATCCCGGACGCGGCAGTCAGCAGATCGATGAGGCCGCCTACACTGCGGCTCGCCAGAACGACGTCGGCAATGTGCGTGTGACCAGACCGTCGGAGGATCGCAAGACACGCGTCGACTCGACGTTCGCCAATCGCTGTCAGTCTGTGAACGGTGCGAAGCTCGTCTCCGGCGTACACAAGGACGACGGAGACTATAGCCACAACCGCATCGACATCTCAGGCGGTACCGGCAGCGTCGACTGGCGCACTGGCGCAGGAACGATTCAATGGCAGGGCGCGTGGACCGTCGCCTACTACAACGGGCTGACCTTCTGGTACGCAGAGAATCCCAAACTCACCGTCAACGCCGACGGCAGCGCGAAGATCACTGCAACCGGAAGCGGGTTCTCCTCGTCGATGGAGGATATGACGCAATGGGGCCCCGTCGAGCCGAGAGAGATCACCTTGGCCACGTTCGACAAGGCGAAAGGCCGCGCAGCGCTCGCTGAGGGGGCGTTGCGCCGTGCAGACACGACTGATCAAGAAGCCAAGGGATTCGACATCCTCCCAGACTACGAAGGCATCAGCGTGAAGGACGACTCCGGCGCGGTGCTGAACGAGGCGGGCAATCCCCAGGGCTCGTTCCCTCAGGACTTCGTGAGCTTTCAGCAGGCCACCGGTCAGGGTGCGTACTGGTACTCATCGAACGGCGCGGCAGACCCGAACAAGGTGGCAGCCCCGGTCACGGTTCGCTATGGCAACGCCCCAGTCACTCAGCAGGTGACGGTGAACAGCGTGACCGGAGGCAGCGAGGGCGGGAACGCCGCCGCACGGCAGGCACCAGCACAGACCGCTGACACACAGCGCCAGCCCGCGACGACGCCTCGGCGAACCGAGTCTTCGGCTGCCGCCGCGGCACCGATGGCAGACGCGCCGCAGGCGGCGACGCCGACGGAACTGAAGACGATCGACGACCTCAGAGCGGCGATTCAGGACGGCCGAGTGCAGCAGATCGAAGGCACTGACGCCGGGCTCGCGGAGTCGTTCGCCTGGGGCGATCGGCTCGACATCGGCTTCGCCTGGCCAGAGGACGACACGGATGCCACCGGGGGAACCGTCATGGCGTATCCGCATGCCCAGTATGTGGGGGCGTTCACCGTCACCGACGGGCAGGTTCGCCTGGCCGTCGACTCGTCCGTGCTGCAGCAGGGCGACGACGGAGAGCGGTACTTCGTCTTCTTCGGCGACACCGGCAGGACGATCGCCGTGCACACGACACAGAGCGGAACAGCTGCTGAGTCATCGTCGCGGCGTGTCGAAGCAGAAGAGCCGCCTGCTGCCTCAGAGCGGCGCAGCAACGACTCGCTGTGGACCACACTGCTCATCATCGCAGGGGGAGTGATCGTGGTCGCCGGCGGAACCAGTCTGCTGATGCTCAGACGCAGTGATGGAAGATGACCACATTGCGACTAAGGTAGAACACACACACGAGCGTTGCTCAATAGAGCGGGCAGGCGCTCGCGGTGCGAGCAGCCACACCACACAAAGAGACAGACGAGGTGCCATGACCATGACAGCGACGAGCAGGGAACGACCGGCGGCTGCGACTCCTTCAGCGCGACTTCGTGAGGCGACGGTCGCCGAGCATTCCGCAGCCGAGACGAAGACCTTCATCGCCGACCTGATCGAAGGCCGTCTCACCCTCGCCGACTACACGAGGTATCTGGCTCAGATCGCCTACGTCTACGAGGCGCTGGAGAACCGTCCGCCGAGGCCCGAGGAACCTGAGTTTCTGCACGATCCCCGTCTGGCCAGATTCGCGGCAGCCAGGCACGATCTCACAGAGCTGGGCGTTCAGGACTGGCGCGCTGAGCATCCCGCGCTCGCGGCCACTCGTCGATACGTCGAACATCTGCGCACCGTTGCGGCAGACGAAGACATGGTCTCCTACCTGGCCCAGCACTACACCCGCTACCTCGGCGATCTCTCAGGCGGGCAGGTCATCGCCACGATGATCTCGCGGCACTACGGCGCCACCGAAGACCAGCTCACGTTCTACCGCTTCGACCAGATCGACAAACTGGTGGGCTACAAACGGGCCTACCGCGAGCACATCGACCATCTCGGTCTTGACGCCGCCCAGATCGACCAGCTCATCGCAGAGTCGAAGCGTGCATACCAGCTGAACGCAGATCTGTTCGACGAGCTCGCTCGCACACGCTGACCGCTGCGGTCACAGCAGACGCTTCGTCTCGATGTCGTGCGGCGGCAGCGCGATGGCTCGATACTTCTCGAGCAGCGCGTGCGGGCGCTTGACGCCCAACCCCATGAGCGACCAGCTCCAGATCGATTCGGCCTTGTCTTCGAGGTCGACCATCGGCTCGAGCCGGTAGCGCAACACGACACCGAGCGTGGCGTCGACGATGCCTTCGCTCGCCGTCTGCACCTCGATCGCACTGTCGATCTCCCGGTCTTCGAGGGCCTCGATGAGATACTCGGCCACGAGCTGTCGCGCGCTGAACGGCGGGGTGGGCAGCGTCACATCGAGCACCGGCGCGTCGAGCAGCAGTGAGATGGCGGCCCGCTGATACGGGCCGGTGCCGCGGTCTGCGAGAAAAGTGCGCATCATCGTGATGAGACCGGCGAGTCCGGTGCGGTTGGTGTCATCGACGAGCTCGTGCATCGTCTCCCACCGCTCGAACTCGGTCTCGAGCAGTGCGGTCGCGATGTCTGCCTTCGTGTCGAAGTGATAGCGCAGTGCGGTCTTCGGCTTGTGCAGCACTGCCGTGATGTCGGCCAGAGAGGTTGCCTCGTAGCCGCGCTCTCCGATGGCAGTGGCAGCGGCGTGCAGCAGCTCGGCACGCGTTCGAGCGGCTTGGACGCTGCGGTGTGAGGCAGCGGCGGTGGGGCGGGCGCTGTGCGTTTCGACCCGTCGATAGGTGCGAGGTGTCATCTCATGCCTTCCGGATTCGAGCTGCCCCCATTGTAAAGGACTGACCTTTCCGGACGCGTGCGCGGTCAGCCTCGTGGCCGCCTCAGCTGCGGAGGATACCGCCCAGCGCATCCAGCGCATCCAGCGTCGATCGCGCATTGAGCCGCCCCGCTCGCTCCGCCGTGATGGTACTGGCCTGCGGGCCGTACCCCGCCAGAATCAGGGCTGGGTCACGCTGTGCGACGCCGTCGATCACACGGATGCCGCCGGCCTCCTCGCGCAGCCCCAGACCCGCGAGGTGTCTGAGATCGGCGCGAAACCCGGTGTCCCAGATGATGGCGTCCAGGTCGACGTGCGTGCCGTCGGCCAGTACCGCGCCCTGCTCGTCGAGACTGCGGAACATCGGCTGTCGGCGCAGCCCGCCCCGCTCGTGCAGGTCGCTCATATACGGCGTGATCGGCACATCGGTCGTGCTCACGATGCTGGGCAGCGCTCGGCCGGCGCGTGCGGCCGCATCGGCGGCGGCGACGGATGCTCGGCCGGCCTGGTCGGTGAGACCTCGCGTGGGCACGATGCGAACCGGGCGTCTGGTGAACCAGTGCGTCTGGGCTGCGACGCCGTCGAGTTCGGCGAGATGCTCGACCGCAGAGGTGCCCCCGCCGACGACGCCGACTCGCTGGCCGCGAAACTCCTCGGCTGAGCGGTAGCCGTGGGTGTGCAGCTGTCGCCCTGCGAAGACGTTCTGCCCCGGATACCACGGCAGAAACGGCGCACCCCACGTGCCCGTCGCGCTCACGACGACCTGCGCGCGGATGCTGAACCCTCCCGTCGCGCTCGTGCCGACGACCTCGAAGCGATCGGTCCCGAATCCTTCGGCAGGGGACGGGCGCACGACGTGGTCGACCCCGTGCCCGTGATGCACCTGCAGGCCGAAGTGTGCTTCGTAGGCGCGGTAGTACTCGACGACGATCTCGTATGCGGGGCGATGACGTTCGGCGGTCTCGAAGCTCAGCCCGAGGTCATGCATGCCCGGCAGATCGTGCACCCGATGTGCGTCGCCGAGGCGCATGGCTGACCAGCGATGCTGCCAGGCTCCGCCGGCATCCGCATCACGATCGACGATCACCATGTCGACGTTCGGGCGCAGCCCACGACGCAGCAGCCAGTAGGCGGTCGAGAGCCCGGCCTGACCGGCCCCGATGATCACGACCGGCGCGCGCGAGGGCAGGCGAGTCGGCGGTGCGGAGGAAGCGAAGTCGGACACAGTTCATCTCAGCAACGAAGGCCGCCGTTTCATTCCGGGCCGGATCGTCGAGCCGGGAGACCGGACGACCAACTAGACTCAGCCAGATGGCTACTACCTCTCCTTTCCCTCTTCCACTTGACGTGGACGACTCCTCGTTCGAACTCGACGGCGGCGCGACCGTTCGTCGAACGGTGCTGCCCAACGGTGTGCGTGTTCTCACCGAGAACATGCCCGGTGCGCACTCGGTGACTTTGGGAATCTGGGTGCCGGTCGGCTCACGTGACGAGCACGAAGGCCAGTTCGGCTCGACGCATTTTCTCGAGCATCTGCTGTTCAAAGGCACGCCCACGCGCACGGCGATGGACATCGCCGTGGCCTTCGACGAGATCGGCGGCGAGTCGAATGCGCTGACCGGCAAAGAGCACACCTGTTACTACGCGAAGGTGCGCGACGCCGACCTGGGTGTGGCCGTCGACGTGCTCACCGACATGGTGATCAGCTCTGTCATCGACCCTGACGAGTTCGAACGCGAACGCAAGGTCATTCTCGAAGAGCTCGCGATGAGCGAAGACGACCCCACCGACGTCGCACACGAGCTCTTCTCGTCGCTGGTGTACCGCGGCGAGAGTCTGGGGCGCCCGATCGGCGGCACACCCGAGTCGATCAACGCCGTCGGTCGTGACGCCGTCTGGGCGCACTACCGTGCGAACTATCGCCCTGAAGACATCGTCGTCACCGCAGCAGGGGCCATCGATCACGGCGATCTGCTCGCCCGACTCGGCGAGGCGCTCGCAGCCGGAGGCATGGGCGCATCCACGCACGGTGCGCTGCACCCGCGGCGCACCCGCGGCGCGCTGCCGGCACTCGTCGGGCCGAGCTTCGAGGTGCGTCAGCGTGACGCCGAGCAGGTCAACCTGATCATGGGCACACGCGGCATCCCCGGGTGGGACGAGCGCCGGTTCACGCTCAGCGTGCTCAACGGCGTGCTCGGCGGCGGCATGAGCTCGCGCCTCTTTCAGGAGGTGCGCGAGCAGCGCGGCCTCGCCTATTCGGTCTATTCGTTCTCGGGCACATACGCCGACGCCGGTTCGTTCGGCGTGTATGCCGGCACCCGCCCGGACTCGGCTCCCGAAGTCGCACATCTGATGCAGGATGTCGTGGCCAGGTTCGCCGAGGAAGGGCCGACCGCGACGGAGCTCGCGCGAGTCAAAGGCCAGCTCTCGGGCGGCATCACGCTCGGATTCGAAGACAGCTCGCATCATATGACGCGCCTGGGCAAATCGGAGATCGGGCTCGGAGAGCTCTGGGATCTGCCTGCGACGATCGCGCGCATTCGCGACGTCACCGCCGAGCAGGTGCGCGATCTCACCGCCGAACTCGTCGCCGGGCCGCTGCAGATCGCCGCGGTCGGTCCGATCGACGCCGATCGACTGCGGGTGAGCGAGCTCCAGTCGACGGTCTCGGCAGCACAGGCGCACTGACGATGACCGAAGTCAGCCGTCGAGGCTTTCTCGAGCGCACCGGTCTGATCGCCGTCGGCGCGTTGGGCATCGGTGCCACGGGGTCGGCTCTCGCCGGCTGCTCGCAGAGCGTGTCGACGGCCGACGCCGAAGCCTTCGTCAATGCGCTGCACATCCCGGCAGAGGCGCCGGCGACCGTCGACGCGGCAGGCATCCGTCGATTCGCTCTGCGGGCCCAATCCGGCAGCACAGAGTTCGTCTCGGGAAAGACCGCGCACACCGCTGGCTACAACGGCGACTACTTGGGGCCGACGCTGCGAGCGAAGCCGGGTGAGCACGTCGCCGTCGACTTCGTCAACGGCCTCGACGAGGCGACGACCGTGCACTGGCACGGCATGATGCTGCCGGCTCGGATGGACGGCGGCCCGCACCAGATGGTCGACGCAGGCGGCGAATGGCACCCCGACTGGACGATCGCTCAGCCTGCAGCGACACTGTGGTACCACCCGCACCCGCATGGCGAGACCGCACAGCAGGTGTACCGGGGGCTGGCGGGGCTCTTTCTGATCGACGACCCCGCCGTGAGCCGGGCCGGCGTGCCGAGCACCTATGGCGTCGACGACGTCCCGGTGATTCTGCAGGATCGCTCGTTCATGAGAGACGGGGATCTCTCGACCTCCGGCGCCGACTCCGCGTTCGGCCTGCTCGGCGACAGCATCCTGGTCAATGGAACGCTGCTGCCGCAGTTCACCGCTACGACCACGCTCGTGCGCCTGCGCGTCGTCAACGGGTCGAACGCACGCGTCTATCACGTCGAATGCGACGACCAGCGCCCGTTCTCTGTGATCGCCACAGACACCGGGCTGCTCGAGCACCCGGTGAGCACGACGCAGGTGCTGCTCAGCCCGGCAGAGCGCGTCGAGATCGTCGTCGAGCTGCAGCCCGGCGAACGGGTGATGCTGCGCAGCGCCAAAGGCACCAACGACGTGCTCGACAACGCCGAGTTCAACCTGCTGCGTCTCGACGCCGCCGAGCAGCTGCTGCCCTCGCCACCTCTCGCGGCGGATCTTCCCGGTGCCCGAGTCGCCGCGACTCCGGCCGCCGGCAGCAAGGCGCGCGACTTCTCGTTCGACAATGCCAACCGCATCAACGGGCTGTCGATGGACATGAACCGCATCGACGAAGTCGTGCCTGCGTCAGCGCTCGAGGAATGGCGGGTGGCGAACACCGTCGACCCGCACAACTTTCACATCCACGCCTGTTCGTTCCGCATCGTCGAATATGACGGCGCCGAACCTCCCGAATGGATGCGCGGGCCGAAAGACACGGTCTTCGTGCCGCACGCCACCAAAGTGCGCCTGGCCGTGCAGTTCGGCTCCGACACCGATCCTGTGACTCCCTACATGTATCACTGCCACCTGCTGCGGCATGAGGACGAGGGCATGATGGGACAGTTCGTCGTCGTCGAACCGGGAACCGAAGGGGGCGTCTCACCGCGCCTGCCCGCCGCTCACCAGCACTGACGTGCGGCGGGAGGCCAGCGTGAGTCTTCGGTCATTCAGTCTTCGGTCATATAGTCGTGCAGCGGCTGGCCGGTGCCGTCGGTGCGGTAGTTCGGTGCCTTCGCCAGGATGAGAATGCCCTCGACCAAGCCCCAGATCGAGGAGACGATGGCCAGCATGCCGAGCGACAGCACCGTGATCAGCAGCTGTGCGACGCCGAGGCCCGTCTTGCCGAGGTAGAAGTTGTGCACGCCCACAGTCCCGAAGAAGATGCCGAACAGGCCGGCGGCGATGCGACTCTTGTACGGGGTGACCTGCTGGTAAGGCTGATACGGGGCCTGTCCCTGGCCTCCGTAGGGCGGGGGAGTCGGCGTCGGCGGGTAGGCGGGCGGGGCGAATTTGGGCAGATCCGGATTGGTCATGCCTCTAGCGTAGGAGAGCACGCAGCCGTGGTGCGTCAGAAAGTCAGATGCAGGCGAAAATAGTCTGGATCCATCAGCGACTCGGCATATTCGACCAGCGTGCCGTCGGCTGCGCGAGTGACGCATCGTGACACCAGAACGCTTGATCCCGCCGTGCGTTCGAACAGCTGAGCATCGCGCTCGCCGAGTGTGCCGACGTCGACCCACTGCTCTCCAGAGGCCGCGACCAACCCTGCCTCGCGCAGCGTCGCGATGATCGAGTCGTCGACCAAGCCCTGCTCGGGCAGCCCGTCGAGCTCGGCGACGGCCGGAACCAGCGAACGTTCCAGCGAGATCGTGCGCGCACCGACCACCTGTCGGACGCGTTCGATGCGCAGCAGCCGCTCGGCCGGTGCCACAATCGAACCGAGCAGGCCGGTCGGCAGCTCTGCGGCCGCCACCTCTCGAATCGAGAGCGTTCGTACGTGACCGACCGCACCCTTCTGCTGAATCGCGCTCGCCCAGCCCAGCGCGGGCTCGGCATCCACCGGATGGAACGTCACGAACGAGCCGACGCCCGGCCGTGTCATGATCAGACCCTGCTCGGTGAGCGCGGCCAGCGCCTGACGCACGGTGTTGCGACTCGCCGCAAAACGCCGACCGAGGGCGGCCTCGCTGGGCAGCGGCTCGTCTGCAGCGAAGGTCCCGGCCTGGATGTCGGCTGCGAGCGCGTCTGCGATGCGCTCGTGTTTCAGCGGAACGGTACGGGGTCTCTGCATGCCCATCATCGTACCCGGCGACGTCTCTCACGCCGCGCCGCCCGCTTAGAATGAGGTGCATGTCAGACTTCGATCGCATCCTGGAGCGCTCGGCGCAGCTGCTCGACGGGCCGGCCACCGACGCGCGCATCACGACGCTGCTGCGTTCGCTGCCGCATATCGATCCTGCCCAGCTCACGCCGTGGGTGGGGCAGCAGACCCAGATCGCGACGCGCGATGCGGCGACCCCCGACGACCTGCGGCTGATCACGTCGCTCATCGATCTGACCAGTCTGTCTGCTGACGACACCCCAGAGAGCGTCGCGGCGTTGGTATGGCGAGCACTCGCACCCGAATCGGATCTCATGCACCCGGCAGTGCTGCCCGCGACGGCTGCGGTCTGTGTGCACGCAGACCTCGTCGTGCCGGCTCGGGTCGCGCTCGACGAGGCGGCGGATGCTCCGGTCGCGCTCGCCGCGGTGGCCGGCGGCTTTCCGCATGGTCGGTCGCCGTTCGCTGCGAAGGCCGCCGAGATCGAATACGCCGTGGCTGCCGGAGCAGACGAGATCGACATCGTCATCGACCGCGGTGCGCTGCTCAGCGAACGCTACGCGCAGGTCTACGACTGGGTGCTGGTCGCGCGGCGCCTGGTGGAACGAGGCGACGGCACCCGCGCACACCTCAAGGTCATTCTCGAGACGGGGGAGCTGCCCGACTACGACGCCATGTTCCATGCTGCGATCATCGCGTTGCTCGCCGGTGCCGACTTCGTCAAGACGTCGACGGGCAAGGGGCGCGCAGGTGCGACTCCCGAGGCAGCCGCCGTGCTGCTGCAGGCCAGCGCACACTGGCGTGAAGAGACCGGTGAGACCATCGGGGTGAAGGTCGCCGGAGGCGTGCGCACCGTGGATCAGGCCATGGGTTATCTGCGTCTGGCGCGCGTGATCTGCGGCGACTCGTTCGTGGCCCCGGCGTCGATGCGCTTCGGCGCATCGGCACTGCTCGACGACGTGCTGCGCACCTTCGAGCCGCTTCGCTGACCTCATCGCCGGGGCGTAGACCGCCCGCACTACACTGAACGCATGACTCTCAACATCTCTGTCACCGGCGCCACCGGGCGCATGGGGCGGCTCGTCGAAGACATCATCGAACACGACGACCGTTTCGCGCTGCACTCGACACTCGATTCGCACAGCTCGCTGAGCAAGATGGAGGGAGCCGACGTCGTGGTCGACTTCACGATCTATGACGCCAGCCGAAAGATCGTCGACCACGCGCTTGACCACGGCATCGACGTGGTCGTCGGCACGTCGGGCTGGAACGCCGAGCGCATCGCCGAGGTCGCCGATCGGGCAGATCGCAGCTCGCTGGTGATCGTGCCGAACTTCTCGGTCAGCTCAGCACTGGCCACCAAACTCGCGCAGCTCGCCGCACCGCTCTACGATTCGGTCGAGGTGGTCGAGGCGCACCCTGCCCGCAAGAAGGATTCCCCTTCGGGCACCGCGGTGCGCACGGCCGAGCTCATTGCGGCCGCACACGGTCCCTACGCGCAGCCGAACACCGACCAGACCGCTCGCGGCCAGCTGGTCGAGGGAATTCCGGTGCACTCGCTGCGTCTGCAGGGAGTCGACGCCGTGCAGCAGGTCATCTTCGGCGGTACCGCTGAGACGCTGACGCTGCGGCATGACACCCTGAGCATCGACGCCTACCGAGACGGCATCGCACGCAGCATCGTCTTCGCACACGAGCAGACCGGTACGACCGTCGGGCTCGCCGACGTCATCGGGCTCTGAGATGGACCGCCGCGCTCAGTCTCGGGCACTGACCCTGGCGATCGTCATGATCGTCTTTCTGGCCCTGTACATCTTCACCGTGTTCGAGCGCGCCTTCGTGCTGATCGGCCTGCATGATCCGATTGCGAAGACGATGGGCGCGTTCCTGCTGATCTTTCCGCTGCTCGGCGTCTATGTGATCTATGCCGAGATGCGATTCGCCGTGCGTGCCAACCGACTCATCGCGAGGCTGTCGCGAGAGGGCGCCTTGCCCACCGACGACCTGCCGCTGCGACCGAGCGGAAAAGCCGATCGCGAGGTCGCCACGCAGCGCGTCGACGACCTGGCTGCGGCAGTCGAACAGGCAGGGGACCGGGCGACCTGGCAGGATCTTCTGCGTCTGGGGCTCATGCAGGATGCCGCAGGGCGTCGATCCGACGGCCGACGCACCATCGTGCAGGCGATTCGCGTCGAGCGCAAGGCGCCGCAGGCAGAATCGGCTCAGCGAGACTGAGGCACGCCGAAGAGCTGGGCGACGGCTGCTGCGATCGCTGCGGTTCCCTCGAGCGCGTCGATCGCACGGCCGACGGTGCCCGGCTCGTCGAGCACCGCCTGCAGCAGCGCCGCGACATCGGCGCGTGTGATGCTGTCGGACGCACCGCCCTCGGCCGTTCGCCGGGCGAACCCGGTGCCGAGAGCAACCGAACCGCAGGCCGGGTCGTCGGTCAGGCGGCCGGGTCGCACGATCGTCCAGTCCAGGTCGTCGCGGCTCTGCAGCGCACGATCCGCGTCTCGTTTGGCGTGGTGGTACGCGGTGAAGACCTCGTCATCGAGGCCGAGCTCGTCCTGCTCGGCGCCGATGAACGAGATCTGGACGAAGCGGCGCACCCCGGCCGCGACGGCTGCGTCCGCACTGCGAACAGAACCGAGGTAGTCGACGGTGTGCTTGCGAGCCACACCGGAACCGCCGCCCGCCCCAGCGGCGAAGACCACGGCATCCGCATTCTGAAACCTCTCGGTGAGATGTTCGACGGCGTTCGCCGCTTCGAGGTCGGCGAGCAGCGGGGTTCCGCCGCGCTCCAGCACATCGGGCTCATGGCGGGCGTCGCGAACGACGTTGAGCACCGTGTGCCCGGCCGACGAGAGACGCTCCGTGAGCAGCAGCGCGATCTTGCCGTGCCCTCCGACGATGGCGATGGTCGACATGGTGGCTCCTTCGGTCTGGCCCTGCTCCGGTCGCATTGCGTTCGCCCATTCTGTCAGCAGAGACGCCGCCGCGCAGCAGAGGCCTGCGGCATGCTTCGGCACCGGGCACGCGCGAAATGTGGCCAGCCGCCTGCCTGCGGGGTAAACTGAGGTGATGCCAGAGACAGAGATCATCAAGCAGCTCGGCCAGGTGCTGGTCGCAGTCGTCACTCCCATGCGCGCCGACGGTGAAGTCGACTGGGCCGGAGTCGAAGCGCTGATCGATGACTGCGTCACTCAAGGCGCCGATGGAATCGTCGTCAGCGGCACAACCGGTGAGACCTCGACGCTCACTGACGCCGAGAAGATCCAGCTGGTTCGCACTGCGAAACAGGTGGCCTCAGGCCGTGCCCGCATCATCTCAGGCGGACCCTCCAACGAGACGGCACACGCTATCCAGCTGGCCCGCGAATCCGAGGCCGCCGGGGCCGACGGCATTCTGCTCGTGACCCCGTACTACCTGAAGCCGACGCAGGCGGGCGTGCTCACACACATCCGCATGGTCGCAGACGCCACCGATCTTCCAGTGATCCTCTATGACATCCCTGGGCGTGCTGGCATTCCGCTGACGTACGAGACCATCTCGCGCGCCGCGAAGCATCCCAACGTGGTCGCGGTCAAAGACGCCAAGGGCGACTTCGCACAGGTTTCGCGGGTGCTGAACGAGACCGGCCTGGCCTACTACTCCGGTGACGACACGCATGCGCTGGCGCACGCCGCGCTCGGTGCGGTCGGCGTGGTGAGCGTGACCGCCAACATCGTGTCGGCCGCATACCGCAAGATGTTCGACGCCGTCAACGCCAACGATTTCGCGACGGCGCTCGACGTGCACCGTCAGCTCGAACCACTGGTGCGGGCGACCATGACGCACATTCCTGGCACGGTGTCGACGAAGTACATCCTGCACGGTCTCGGCCGCATCGGCAGCCCGCGCGTGCGACTGCCGCTGGTCGGTCCAGAAGACGCCGAAGCCGCGCTCATCGAGGCCGACATCGACGCGGTCGAGAGCATTCCCGGCGTCGACTTCACAGATTTCCGCCCCGACCGCAACGCTGCGGCCGGAGGAGCACTGCCGCGCATCCCCGGCGCGGCGCGGCGCAACGCCTGAGCGGCACGCCGTCCGCGCACTGCGCAGCGTGACCAGCGCAGGCTGATCGCGCGACGTTCGCCTGCTCCGGTGACGAGAAGAGATGTACATGTCGTGCAGGAGGCACGGCCATGAAGACGCGAGTCTCCACGTTGGAGCCGCACGAAGCACGGGCACGAGTGTGCCCACGGAAGGTCGGATTTGTCCGCTGTAGTAATCAATCAGCCACCGAAACTGCGCAAAGACACTCTGCGCATCATCCCATTGGGCGGCCTCGGCGAGGTCGGACGCAACATGACGGCGTTCGAGCTCAACGGACGTCTGCTCATCGTCGACTGCGGCGTGCTCTTCCCCGAAGACTCACAGCCCGGCGTCGATCTCATCCTGCCTGACTTCGCACCGATCGCCGATCGTCTCGACGACATCGACGCGCTCGTGCTCACTCACGGCCACGAAGACCACATCGGTGCTGTGCCGTACCTGCTCAAACTGCGCGACGACATTCCTCTGATCGGCTCACGTCTGACGCTGGGGCTCACCGAGGCGAAGCTCAAAGAGCACCACATCACCCCCGAGTCGATCGTCGTCGAGGCACGAGACAAACTGACCGTCGGCGAGTTCGTGCTCGAGTTCTTCACGGTGACCCATTCGATTCCCGACTGTCTCGCCGTCGCCATGCACACACCGGCCGGCACGCTGCTGCACACCGGTGACATCAAGGTCGACCAGACCCCCATCGACGGTCGCGTCACCGACTTCCAGGGCCTGGGACGTCTCGGCGCCGAAGGCGTCGATCTGCTGCTGATGGACTCGACCAACGCCGAGGTGCCGGGGCACTCCGACTCTGAGCGCAGCGTCGGCCCGGCGATCCGCCGTGTGATCAGCGAGGCGAAGCAGCAGGTGATCGTGTCGACGTTCTCGTCGCATGTGCACCGCGTGCAGCAGATCGCCGACGCCGCCATCAAGGCGAGACGCAAGATCGTGCTGGTCGGCCGTTCCATGCTGCGCAACCTGACGATCGCCCGCGAACTGGGATACCTCAACATTCCCGACAACGCCCTGGTCGATCTGAAGAAGGCCGGCAAGATGCCGCGCGAGAAGCTGGTCTACATCTGCACCGGCTCGCAGGGCGAATCGCTGGCCGCGCTGTCTCGCATCGCCAATGGCTCACACCCTTCGATCACTGTCGAGAAGGGCGATACCGTTCTGCTGGCATCGTCGCTGATCCCGGGCAACGAGACTGCGGTCTCTGGTCTGATCAACAACTTGATCGAGAAGGGTGCCGACGTCATCCACAAGGGCAACGCCAAGGTGCACGTCTCGGGTCACGGCAACTCGGGCGAGCTGCTGCAGTGGTACAACGTGGTGCGTCCCCACATGGCGATGCCGGTTCACGGCGAGGTCCGCCATCTGCACGCCAACGCTGGGCTGGCGGCTTCGACCGGTGTGAACCCCAAGGGCATCGTCGTCGCGCACTCGGGGTCGGTCATCGATCTGGCGAAGGGACGAGCGAAGATCACCGGTCAGTACCGCAACGACCACATCTTCGTCGACGGCTCGTCGGTGGGAGAGATCACCGAGGCCGACCTGCGGGATCGGCGCACGCTGAGCGCCGAGGGCTTCATCACGGTGATCATCGGCATCAACATGAACGACGGCCACCTGGTCGTCGGGCCTGAGATTCAGGCGCGCGGTCTTGCCGAAGACGACAAGGTCTTCGACGACGTCGTGCCACGTGTCGAACGTGCGATCGCAGACGTCTACGCAGAGGGCGAGCGCAACCCGCACGTCATGCAGCAGGTCGTGCGCCGCACTGTCGGCCGGTGGGTCAGCCAGAGGCTTCGCCGCAAGCCGATGATCGTGCCGATCGTGCTCCCGGCCGAGTCGATCGACGACGTCGAGATCGTCACAGAGAGCGACTGATCTCGGCTTTGCAGCTCGGACTCTTCCCGGTGCCGCCAGCGTGTATGCGTGCAAGCGTCTGCGGCTGGCGGTACCGTTGAGGCCATGGCTCGACAACCCCGAACGAAACCCGCCGCGAAGACGGCGAAGACCCGCGTGCTCCAAGACGCGCAGAAGGGCCAGGCCAAGCGCGTGCAGACCGAAGGCGAGGGGTTCGGGCCGTTTGTAAGGCGTGCCTACATGGCGTGCGCGCATGGCGTGGGCGCCGCCGCACGCGCATTCGCTCCAGACAAGGTGCCAGCAGACGAACGCCGCGACGGGTTTCCCTTCGCTCTCTTCGTGCTGGCGGTTCTCGGTGTCGTCGTCGAGTGGTTCCTGCCCACCTCAGCCGTCGGGCACGCGCTGCACACCGCAACGTTCGGGGCGCTCTTCGGGGGGTCTGCCACGCTGCTGCCAGTGCTCTTCTTTCTGCTGTGTCTCTGGCTGTTCCACCACCCGGTCAAGGCCGCTGAGACCGGTCGCATCGGCATCGGTCTGGGACTCTTCGTCGCTATGCTCGCCGGGCTCTGGCAGGTTGCGGCAGGCAACCCCGTTCCAGCTGACGACGGCCTCGAACACGTCGCCCAGGCCGGCGGCATCATCGGCTTCACCGTCGCCTTCCTGCCGATCCGCCTCACGGTCTGGTTCGCTGTGCCGGTGCTCACCGTTCTGCTGCTGCTCTCACTGCTCATTCTCACCAAGACGCCGCCGAACCGCATCATGAGTCGGCTGCGCGAGGCCTATGCCTACATGTTCGGCCTCGATCACAGTGCTTCCCGCGAGGCCGACGAGGCCAAGAGAGTGCCGGGCGAACAGCTTCCGCCGACACGTCCGCTGCTGGCGAGCGACCGCTCCGAAGAGAGCCCGCAGCAGCCCGGTCGGCGCAGTCGCCCGAGCCGGGCCGAACGCCGTGCGAAGAAGGCCGCAGAGGCAGCCGAGCACGAGGCGATCGAAAGCGCCGAGACGCCTGCCGCAGACGAAGTCGCCGCACTCTTCGACATTCCCGACGAACCCGCCGCGACCGTGCACGCCGCTGACAACACCCACACCGAGGTGCTCAGTGAGGGGGAGCACGGTGCTGCTCCCAGTGACGAACCAGACACCTTCGAACCTGAGCCTGCCTCGTTTGACGACCCAGAGCATCCCTATCAGCTGCCCGAGATCGACCTGCTGAGCAAGGGGGCACCCGCACAGGCACGCACCAAGGTCAATGACGAAGTCATCGCACAGCTGACCGACGTCATGCAGCAGTTCGGCGTCGACGGCAAAGTCACCGGATTCAGCCGAGGCCCGACGGTGACCCGCTACGAGGTCGAACTCGGTCCGGGCGTCAAGGTCGAGCGATTCACTGCACTCAGCAAGAACATCGCGTACCAGGTTGCCAGCGCCGATGTGCGCATTCTGTCGCCGATTCCCGGAAAATCGGCCATCGGCGTCGAGATTCCGAACCGCGACCGCGAGACGGTGCATCTGGGAGACATCCTGCGGTCGCCGGCGGCGCAGAAGAGCCACCATCCGCTGACCATCGGCGTCGGCAAAGACGTCGAAGGCGGCTTCGTGCTGGCGAACCTCGCCAAGATGCCGCATCTGCTGGTGGCAGGCTCGACCGGGTCGGGCAAGTCGAGTTTCGTGAACTCGATGATCACCTCGATCCTGCTGCGGTCCACGCCGGCACAGGTGCGACTCGTCCTGGTCGACCCGAAGCGTGTGGAACTGTCGAACTACGCCGGAGTGCCTCACCTGATCACCCCGATCATCACCAACCCCAAGCGGGCGGCAGACGCGCTGCAGTGGGTGGTCAAAGAGATGGATCACCGCTACGACGATCTGGCCAACTACGGCTTCAAACACATCGACGACTTCAACAAGGCCGTCGTCAACGGAGAGGTGCAGCCTCCTACAGGCTCGAAGCGCGTGCTCAGGCCGTATCCCTACCTGCTGGTCGTCGTTGACGAGCTCGCCGACCTGATGATGGTCGCGCCCAAAGACGTCGAAGACTCGATCGTGCGCATCACTCAGCTCGCCCGTGCCAGCGGCATCCACTTGGTGCTCGCGACGCAGCGACCGAGCGTTGACGTGGTCACCGGTCTCATCAAGGCCAACGTTCCGAGCCGTCTCGCGTTCGCCGTGACCAGCGTCACCGACTCCCGCGTGATCCTCGACCAGGCCGGCGCAGACAAGCTGATCGGGCAGGGTGACGCGCTCTTCCTGCCGATGGGTGCCAACAAACCGGCTCGTGTCCAGGGCGCCTGGGTAGAAGAGGGCGAGATCCATGCGATCGTCGATCATGTTCGACAGCAGGCCAACCCGGACTACCGCGAAGACGTCACCGCTGCACCAGAGGCTGAGAAGAAGCACATCGACGCCGACATCGGCAACGATCTCGAAGATCTGCTGGCTGCGGCCGAGCTGATCGTCTCGAACCAGTTCGGCTCGACATCGATGCTGCAGCGCAAGCTGCGCGTCGGCTTCGCCAAAGCCGGGCGTCTGATGGACCTGCTCGAGTCGCGTGACATCGTCGGTCCCTCTGAGGGGTCGAAGGCGCGCGATGTGCTGGTGACGTCAGAGTATCTGCCGAACGTCTTGGCCTACCTCCGAGGCGAGCGCGACAGCATCTACGACGCCGATGACGACGGAGCCGACGGTGCGACGCCAGCCGCGGGCGGCGACGCACCCAGCGGCGGGTATCCGACGGGCTCGGCCGGCAGCGCGGCCGGGCAGTCTCATGAGAGCCGCAACGCCCAACACGAGGCTGAGTCGGCCGCAGCGCGCGGGCACGTCGCCGGTTATGGCGGTCCCGACAACCACGCACCGACGGGACCCGACGCCCGAGGTGTCGATCCCAGCAAACCGGTGCTCTCGAACGATCTTGACGACTTGGACGACGGCCGTCGGCATGGCGGCTCGAGTCAGGACGCCTGGCAGCTGACAGGAAGATGACCCAGATGACCACACCCACCCCGGCGCGCTCGAGCGACGCTCAGCCCTCACCCTGGAACCTGCCGAATGCGATCACGGTCGTACGCATCCTCTTCGCACCCGTCGTCTTCGTGCTGCTGCTGGTCGACGCGGCCGGGGTGCACGGCGGCGGTCTGCGCTGGTGGGCAACCGTGCTGTTCATCGTGGCGATGGCCTCAGACGGCGTCGACGGTCATCTCGCGCGCAGCTGGGGGCAGATCACCGACTTCGGCAAGATCGCCGATCCGATCGCAGACAAAGGCATGACCGGCCTGACACTCATCGGCCTCAGCATCGTCGGCGATGTGTGGTGGGCCGTGACAATCGTCATCCTGCTGCGTGAGATCGGCATCACGATCTATCGCGTCATCGCTCTGCGGTCGCACCTGGTGATTCCCGCCTCGCGAGCAGGCAAACTCAAGACGGTAGTGCAGTCGGTCGCCATCGCCTGTGCCCTCGCACCCTTCGCGCTCCACGTCGCCTGGTTCCAGTGGATCACATGGGCGCTGCTGGCAGCGGCAGTGCTGCTCACTCTGTACAGCGGCGTCGCCTATGCCGTCGATGCCGTTCGCGGGCACCGAGCGCGCTCGTCTGCCGACGACACAACACAGCCAGGAGGCACCCGATGATGGCAGAACAGCCGATCAGCCGGCAGGGATTCATCATTCAGCACTACACGCGGCTCGGGCTCACCATCGCTGTCGCAGAGTCGCTCACCGCAGGTCTCGTCAGTGCGGCGCTGGCCGATGTGCCCGGTGCATCGAAGGTGCTCGCCGGAGGCATCACGGCCTACCAGACTCCGCTCAAGCACCGTCTGCTCGGCGTCGACAAACAGCTGCTCGAAGAACGCGGCGCGGTCGACCCGCAGGTGGCCGAAGAGATGGCGCTCGGCGTGCGTGAGCGGCTGGCCCAGGGGCCGCTGGTCTCGACCGTGGGCATCTCGACCACGGGAGTCGCCGGCCCCGACTGGCAAGACGACCAGCCTCCGGGCACGGTCTTTATCGGCCTGGCGTCACAGTCCGGTGTGACTCATTTCGCACATCATTTCGGTGGCAGCCGTCAGGCGATTCGCGAGGCAACGGTCTCGGCCGCCCTCGATCATCTCTGGGAGCACATCGATCTCGGCATGCGTTGATCGGCGTCGCCCTGCTCGACGCCTGCTGCACAACTCACCGACAAAGGAGTCATATGGTCATCGATCCGCTCATCTCGACTGACGAGGTCGCGGCGCTCATCGACCAGCGCGGGCAGGCGGATGCTCCCCGTCTGGTGCTGCTCGACGTGCGCTGGCAGCTTGGCAATGATCGCACCCATGACGAGTATCTGGCAGGGCATCTGCCCGGAGCGATCTACGTCGACCTCGACGTCGAGCTCGCCGATCCTGCTGCACCAGAGCTCGGGCGGCATCCACTGCCCTCAACCGCACGCTTTCAGCGAGCTGTGCGGAGGTGGGGGCTGCGCCCCGAAGACTTGGTGGTCGTCTATGACGACGTCGGAGGCATCGCCGCGACGCGCGCCTGGTGGCTGCTGCGAGACGCCGGTTTCGAGAACGTTCGACTGCTCGACGGAGTGCTCGCCAAATGGAGAGCCGAGGGTCGGCCGCTGCAGGCAGGCGACGTCGTCGCCGGCGACGACGGCACGGTGACCGTGCGCTTCGGCCATCTGCCGACCGTCACTATGGACGAGGCGGGCCGTCTGCCACAGCATGGCACTCTGGTCGACATCCGTGCGCTCGAACGCTACCGCGGCGAGAGCGAGCCGGTCGATCCGCAGGCGGGGCACATTCCGGGTGCGGTGAACGCACCGACCGATGAGAACCTCGCAGACGACGGCACGTTCCGTTCGCCGAACGAGCTGCGCGAGCGCTTTGCCGGTCTCGGCATCGACGGCACGACCTCCGTGGCGGTGCACTGCGGATCAGGCGTGTCAGCGACACACACGATTCTGGCGCTCAGCCTTGCTGGAATCGATGCGGCGCTCTATCCCGGCTCGTGGAGTCAGTGGTCGTCGACGCCCGGACGCCCCGTCACGACTGGCCCGCTGCCCTGACCAGCCTCAGGCGACAGGTCGCCGGGCATCGTCGAACGGTGTCGATCGACGCCTCTGACGAGGCCGATGAGCCAGATCACCAGCGTGATGGCGATCGTGCCGAGCAGCTGCCAGCGAGTCTGTTCGTTCCAGAGCATCAGCCCGGCGAACGCGGCGAGCCCGATGAGCCCGATCCACGACAGCCACGGGTGCCACCACATGCGCAGACTGATCGACCCCTCGCGCTCGAGCTCGCGGTGCAGACGCAGCTGTGACGCGAGCATGCCCGCCCAGACGACCAGCAGCGCAGCGCCGACGAGGTCGAGCAGCACAGTGAAGACCTGACCGGGAATCCACCAGTTGAGGAACACCCCGACCAACGAGAGCACGATCGAGGCCAAGACGGCATTGGTCGGCACTTTGCGTTTCGACAGATGCAGCAGGGGAGCGAACCCCTCACCCTGCGCTGTCAGCGAATAGGCCATGCGCGAGGTCGCGTAGATGTTCGCGTTGAACGCCGACAGCAGCGCGAGGGCGGCGATGATCTGCATGACCGTCGCAATGGCCGGTATGTGAGCCAGCTGCAGCACTGCGACGAACGGGCCGTTCGGGCCGCTGACCGCCGGGTCGTTCCACGGCAGCAGCGTGGCGATGACGAGCATGCTGCCGATGTAGAAGATGAGGATGCGCCAGAAGATGCTCTTGGTCGCCGCGCGGATCGCCTCACGCGGGCGATCGGCCTCGGCCGCGGCGATCGTGATGATCTCGATGCCGCCGAAGCTGAACATCACGGCGAGCAGCCCGGCCGCGACACCGCTGAAGCCCTGCGGAGCGAAGCCGCCGTGTTCGACCAAGTTCGAGAAGCCCACCGGGCCGTCGCCCACAATGCCGACGATCAGTGCGACGCCGATGATCAGGAAGACCACGACGGTGACGACCTTGACCCCCGAGAGCCAGAATTCGAACTCGCCGAAGTTGCGAACGCCCCAGAGATTGACCGCCGCGAACGAGACCACGAAGATCAGCGCCCAGCCCCACTGCGGCACTGTGGGAACCAGCGAGTGGAGAATGCCGGCGGCTCCGCTGATCTCGGCGATGAGCACCATGATCAGCAGAAACCAGTACAGCCAGCCGAGGGTGAACCCGGCCTTCTTGTTGAACGCCTGTGACGCGTAGGTGGCGAACGAGCCTGTCGAGGGGCGTGCCGAGACCATCTCGGCGACGGCGCGCATCACGATGAGCACGAGAGCGCCGGCTACGGCGTAGGAGACGATGATCGCGGGCCCCGCCATCGCGATGCCTGCCCCGCTGCCGAGAAAAAGGCCGGCGCCGATGGCCGAGCCCAGACCCATCATGGTCAGGTGTCTCGTGCGAAAGCCGCTTCTCGCCTTCGTCGTGCTCGAGCTCGTCTCTCTGCTCGTCTGCCCGTCCTGCATGGGATTCCTCATCTCTCGGTCGGCGCAGCTGGGCTGTCGGAGGCCGCGGTGAAGCTGGGAACGAGAGGTTCCGCTCCTCGGTGCGCCGCATGGATCTTGGACGAGTCTAGTGCCGGGGCAGCTGCGCGCGACGGGGCCAGGGTCGTCGTGTTCGCCGCCTCAGGGGTGCACAGCTCTCGCGAAATCGTGTGTACCGCACCGTGGGAATCGTGTGTGCCGAACCGTGTGAATCGTGTGTGTCACATTGCGGGAATAGCGTGTGGTGCACCTTCGTTGTACCAACAGAACCCCATGGCCTTCAGTAATTGTGCATGAGCTGTCACTCTGCATACCTTGTCACAGGGGTGGGCTACTCTGGTTCGTAGCCGCAACAGCCAGGCTCAAGCGGGCCGGAGAGGAGAACCGATGGTATTGCTTCGCCAGGAGCTCGGTGATGTGCTCCGGGATCTGCGACAGGAACGCGGCCACACGCTTCGCCAGGTGGCCGGTCGGGCAAGCGTTGCGCTCGGGTACCTCAGCGAGGTCGAACGCGGGCAGAAAGAGGCGTCGAGCGAGATTCTCGCGTCGGTTGCCGACGCGCTTGATGTGCCGGTCTCGCAGATCATGCGTCAGGTGAGTGATCGCATGGCCACGCTCGAGGGCATCACTGCGCATCCCTTCGACGATATGTCGGGCATTCCCGACACGATTCCTGACGAGCTGCTCGACGACGTCGACCGCTACGTTCCTTCAGCGCGCTGAGCCCAGCCGATGCGCAACAGCCAGTTCTGGGAGTTCGTCGAGAACGAGTTCGGCAGCGCGTACGGGCAGGTGCTGGTCGATGACCTTGTGCTGGGTGCCTGCGGCGACGTGACCGGCAGAGTCGCATTGGCCAGAGGCGATGAGCCTCGTGAGGTCTGGCTGGCGCTGTGCGCAGCAGCAGACGTGCCCAAAAGTCGGTGGCATGGCGTCGACCCCAAAGCGGCCAAGAATCGGATGCGCTCCTGACGCACTGCCGTCTCGTGTCGAATCCTCAGGTCCGTGACGAGGAGTCGAACGCTGGAGACACGCAGCTTGCTCTTCGAACATATCTTCGAATCTTCTGCTAACGTTCTCTGCAGAGCGCGTCGTCGCCAGTCTGCTTCTCCACAGACAGTCGACGTCGTACAGGAATGTCAGTGGTCGGCTCTAACGTGATCTTCATCACAGAATGTGAACGTCGACCAGAGATGAGGAAGCACATGGCTGCAGCAAATGATCGTCATAAAGCGCTTGACACGGCGCTGGCACAGATCGACCGCCAATTTGGCAAGGGGTCGGTCATGCGGTTGGGCAGCGACGAGCGTGCACCTGTCGAGGTGATTCCCACGGGGTCGATCGCACTTGACGCCGCGCTCGGCATCGGCGGGCTGCCGAGAGGCCGAATCGTCGAGATCTACGGCCCTGAGTCCTCGGGTAAGACCACAGTGGCTCTGCACGCACTCGCCAATGCACAGAAGAACGGCGGCATCGCTGCGTTCATCGACGCCGAGCATGCGCTCGATCCTGACTACGCTCACAAGCTTGGCGTCGATATCGACCAGCTGCTCGTCTCTCAGCCCGACACCGGTGAGCAAGCGCTTGAGATCGCCGACATGCTGATCCGCTCGGGGTCGATCGACGTCATCGTCATCGACTCGGTGGCTGCGTTGGTTCCGCGAGCCGAGCTCGAGGGCGACATGGGCGACTCGCATGTGGGTCTGCAGGCACGACTGATGAGCCAGGCCCTGCGAAAGCTGACCGGTGCGCTTTCGCATTCGAAGACCACGGCGATCTTCATCAACCAGCTGCGTGAAAAAGTCGGTGTGTTCTTCGGCAGCCCTGAGACCACCTCAGGCGGAAAGGCACTGAAATTCTATGCATCGGTGCGTCTTGACATCCGTCGCATCGAGACTCTGAAAGACAGCGGCAGCGCAGTGGGCAACCGCACACGTGTCAAAGTCGTCAAGAACAAGATGGCTCCGCCGTTCAAGCAGGCCGAGTTCGACATTCTCTACGGCGAAGGCATCTCACGTGAGGGCGGTCTGATCGACTACGGTGTCGACAACGGCTTCGTGCGCAAGTCTGGGGCGTGGTACACCTACGAAGGTGAGCAGCTCGGTCAGGGCAAAGAGAACGCTCGACAGTTTCTCAAAGACCACGCCGAGATCGCCAACGAGATCGAGACCAAGATCAAGGTCAGTCTGGGCATCATCGCAGCTCCCGAATCCGCAGAAGAGTCGAATGTCGAATCGCTCGACGACAAGCGTGTGGCAAAAGAGGCCTGATGAGCGACGACAACGTCGTCAGTCTGGGGGCCTGGCGCAGAGATGCCGACGACCGGTCTGAACAGACTGCGACTGCTTCCAACCATCGGCAGCAGAGTGCTGACGCCTCGGTGATCTCGCTTTCACCTCGAGTTCGCGCTGTGCAGGGCCAGGGTCAGGCTCACGCAGAGGCCCAGACGCAGACACCAGCTGCAGGCCCGACAGGCGAAACCGAGCATCACACCGACGAGCTCGACGCTGAGGGTGCGCTGGCCGGCGCAGCCGATGCGGCGACAGCCCTCGGCGAAATGCTCGGAGCTGATCCTGAACTGCTGCAGGCCCGAGCCGAGCTCGACCGTCTGCTGACGCGTCGAGACCGAACGGAGTCAGAACTCCGCGGTGCGCTGTACGCACACGAGATCTCCCCGGCAGCGGTCGACGCCGTGATCGCAGAAGCACAGCAACGTGGCGACATCGACGATCATCAGATCGCTCAGGACATCGCAGAGCAGATTCTGCGTCGTCGAGGCCAGGGCACGATCGTCATCCGACGTGCACTCGAAGAGCGCGGGCTCGACCGCTCGGTCATCGACGACACACTCGCCGACCTCGACGGCGATCAGCAGGTCGATCGAGCTGAGGCCCTGGCTCGCAAGCGACTGCGCAGTCTGGGCGCCCAGACCCCCTCGGCTCAACGCCAGCGGCTTTCGGCGACGCTGCAGCGCAAAGGCTTCGACTCTGAGACGGTTCATCTTGCCATCGCCAGGGTGCTTGGCTAGGTTCGCCGAGGCGGCACCTCTGCAGAGCGTTTCGTGGCGTACGAGCCGCGCAGAACGGAGGCGTTCTGCCGTATCACCGACGTCGCCTAGAATGACTTCATCATGAGCACCATCGAACAGAGCGCACCACACACCGACCAGCCCCGCACCTACGAGGTGCGCTCGTTCGGCTGCCAGATGAACGTGCACGATTCCGAGCACCTGCGTGGATCACTCGAGGCTGCCGGCTATGTCGAGGCAGACGGGCAGGAACCCGACGTCATCGTGCTCAACACCTGCGCTGTGCGTGAGAACGCCGACAATCGCCTTTACGGCAATCTCGGTTACCTGGCCTCGGTGAAACGGGAGCACGAGGGCATGCAGATCGCCGTCGGGGGCTGTCTCGCTCAGAAAGATCAGGGGCGCATCATCGAGAAGGCCCCTTGGGTCGACGTGGTCTTCGGCACTCACAACATGGGCTCGCTGCCGGTGCTGCTCGAACGCGCGCGACACAATCATGAGGCGCAGGTCGAGATTCTGGAATCGCTTGAGGTCTTTCCATCGACGCTGCCGAGCAAGCGGGAGTCTCATGCGTCCGGGTGGGTCTCTATCTCAGTGGGGTGCAACAACACATGCACGTTCTGCATCGTGCCGTCACTGCGTGGCAAAGAGAGAGACCGTCGGCCGGGCGACGTGTTGAGCGAGGTCGGAGCTCTTGTCGATCAGGGCGTGATCGAGGTCACGCTGCTCGGGCAGAACGTGAACTCATATGGCGTCGGCTTCGGAGACCGCAAGGCCTTCGGCAAGCTGCTGCGCACCGCCGGTGCGATCGACGGGCTTGAGCGTCTGCGGTTCACCAGCCCGCATCCGGCCATGTTCACCGCCGACGTCATCGATGCGATGGCTGACACTCCCTCAGTCATGCCGCAGCTGCACATGCCACTGCAGTCGGGCTCAGACAGAGTTCTCAAAGCCATGCGCCGCTCGTACCGCAGCGCCAAGTTCCTGCGCATCCTCGACGATGTTCGCGACCGTATGCCTGACGCCGCCATCAGCACAGACATCATCGTCGGGTTTCCCGGCGAGACCGACGAAGACTTCGAACAGACTCTCGACGTGGTGCGCAAGTCGCGCTTCGCCAGCGCGTTCACCTTCCAGTACTCGATTCGTCCCGGTACTCCGGCAGCCACTATGCCAGATCAGGTGCCCAAGGCTGTGGTCCAAGAGCGCTATGAACGACTGGTCGAAGTGCAGAACCAGATCTCGCTCGAAGAGAACCGCCACCAGGTCGGCCGCAGCGTCGAGGTGCTGGTCGCGCCCGCCGAGGGACGCAAAGATCACGCGAATCATCGTCTCAGCGGTCGCGCCGCAGACAACCGCCTCGTCCACTTCAGCGTGCCGGCCGGTGCAGATGCGCCTCGTCCCGGCGATTTCGTGACGGTTCCAGTGACCGACGCTGCGCCTTTCCACCTGCTGGCCGATCCGCGAGAAGACCAGTATCGGGTGCGCCGCACCGTATCCGGCGATGCCTGGGAGGCCGCCGAAGCCGACGCCTGCGCCGTCGACGACGGGCGAGTCAGTCTCGGCATGCCGAGCATTCCGATCAGAGCGACCACCGCATCCTGATGGCGCTGACCGTCATCGCAGGCGCCACCGCCACAGGAAAGAGCGCGCTGGCCGTCGACGTCGCCCTCGCACTGCGCGAGCAGGGCATCCCCAGTGAGATCGTCAACGCCGATGCGATGCAGGTCTACCGTGGTATGGACATCGGCACGGCGAAGATCACGGGGCTCGAACGTCGTGGCGTGCCGCACCATCTGTTCGATGAGCTCGACATCACAGAAGAGGCGACAGCGGCCTGGTTCCGCGAACGTGCCAGAGCCGTCATCTCCGAGATGCAGCAGCGCGGCGTTCATCCCATCATGGTGGGCGGGTCGGGGTTCTACATCGAGGCTGTCATCCATCAGCAGCAGATGCCAGGAACCGACCCGGCCATTCGATCGCGACTCGAGCAGCAGACAGCAGATCTCACCGACGAACAGCTGCACGATCTGCTGTGTGAAGTCGATCCGATCGCGGCGGATCGCATCGACCAGCGCAACAGACGTCGCGTCATCAGAGCCATCGAAGTGTATGAGCTCACCGGCAGACCATTCAGTTCGTTCCGCGCGGATGCCGCCGAGCTGTGGCAGCCCACGAGGCTCTTCGTGCTCGAAGACGAGCGCGCCGTGTTGAACGCGCGCATCGCCGAGCGCACCCAGGCGATGTGGCGCGGCGGAATGCTCGACGAGGTTCGCACCCTGGATCGGCAGGGGCTCGCCACCAGCCCGACGGCGATACACGCCACGGGGTATCGTGAGGCGCTCGAACAGCTGCACGGCCGCTGCTCCGAGACCCAGGCCGTCGAAGACACCGTGCTCGCCACGACGAGACTCGTCAAGAAGCAGCGCACCTGGTTTCGGCGATACCATGATGCTGTGCGGCTGCACACCGGAGACCCTGGGAACATCCGATGCATCGCCGACGCTGTGGCTGACGACCTCGCACATGACGTCGATGCCCGGCCAGATCACGAAACGGAGTGACGATGACCACGATTGCGTTCACCAAGGGGCAGGGCACCGGCAACGACTTCGTGCTCGTCGAAGACGCCGACGGCACGCTCGAGCTGACCCAGGAACAGATCGCGCAGATCTGCCACAGACACTTCGGCGTGGGAGCAGACGGGCTGATCCGTGTGGTGCGCTCTGAACATCTGCCCGAAGGCCGCCCGCTGCTGGCCGAAGAGCCTCGTGCGGAGTGGTTCATGGACTACCGCAACGCCGACGGCAGCGTCGCCGAGATGTGTGGCAACGGCGTGCGCGTCTTCAGTCGTTATCTGACCTCTCGAGGTCTGGCCGAGATCATGCCGGGCAGCACGTTGCCGGTCGCCACGCGTGCCGGCATCAAAGACGTGCAGGCGTCGGCGGGTGGCTTTCAGGTCGACCTCGGACGCTGGGCGCTGGTGCCCGGAGACGTCACGGTCGACGACGAACTCGGCGGCGCGAGTCGGCCCGGTCTCGGCATTGACGTCGGCAATCCGCACGTGGTCGTTCTGCTGCCGGATCGCGCCACACAGCAGCGGATGCAGCTGATCGAGCCGCCCGTGCTGAGACCTGCTCCGCCTGCGGGCGCGAACGTCGAGTTCGTGGCGCTGGGCGAGCAGCCGATCGTGGACGGCGTTGGCCAGATCAGTATGCGCGTCTTCGAACGCGGCGTCGGAGAGACCCTTTCGTGCGGCACCGGCACTGCTGCCGCTGCACTGGCCACTCGCCACTGGATGGGGGAGAGCGCCCCGAACCTGTGGCGTGTGCAGGTGCCGGGCGGAGCGCTCACCGTGCGCATGTTCGCCGCCGAAGACGGTGAGCACGTCGCCTTGGGCGGGCCTGCCGAGCTGGTGTTCGAGGGGTCTTTCACGCTCGCGTGAGAGCACCAGTCTCGTCGGGCCAAGTCGGCGGAGGTTCATGTCGTGTTCACAGCGGCGGACACGACGCATGCGATAACGTGCACTCATGACTGAATTTCGGTATCTGGGCGACAGCGGCCTCAAAATCTCATCCCTCATCTTCGGCAACTGGCTCACACACGGCTCACAGATCGAGAACGATGCTGCGATCGCCAGCGTGCACGCGGCGCTCGACGCAGGAGTGACCTCGTTCGACACGGCAGACGTGTATGCCAATACGAAGGCCGAGTCAGTGCTCGGCGAAGCCCTGCACGGTCAGCGGCGGGAGTCTCTCGAGATCTTCACCAAGGTCTACTGGCCGACCGGGCCGAAGGGGCACAACGACTGCGGACTGAGTCGCAAGCACATCCTCGAATCGATCAACGGCTCGCTCGAACGGCTCGACACCGACTACGTCGATCTGTACCAGGCACACCGCTACGACACCGAGACTCCGCTCGAAGAGACCATTCAGGCCTTCGCCGACGTCGTCAGCGCCGGCAAGGCGCTCTACATCGGCGTGTCAGAGTGGACGGCCGACCAGCTGCGCGCCGGGCAGGAGCTCGCGCGTCAGGCAGGCTTCCGCATCATCTCGAACCAGCCGCAGTACTCGATGCTCTGGCGAGTCATCGAGGGCGAGGTCGTGCCCGCGTCGAAGGAGCTCGGCATCTCGCAGATCGTCTGGTCGCCGCTCGCGCAGGGCGTGCTCACCGGCAAGTACCTGCCAGGTGAGCAGCCGCCGGCCGGCAGCCGTGCCACCGACGAGCACGGGGGATCGCAGATGATCGCGCCCTTCCTGCACGACGATCTGCTCGCAGCCGTGCAGCGACTGCGCCCCATCGCCGACGACCACGGCATCACGCTCGCGCAGCTGTCGCTGGCCTGGGTGCTGCATCGCGACGGCATCGCGGGTGCGATCATCGGCGCCTCACGCCCCGAGCAGGTCACCTCGAACGTGCAGGCCGCCGAGGTCGAGCTCGACGATGCGACGCTCGCTGCGATCGACGAGGTGATTCTGCCCTTCGCCGAGACCGATCCGGCTAAGACGGCCGAACGGGCTCCGCAGACCCGTCCCTGCTGATCGTCAGGCCGTCTGCGGCTGAGCTCTGAACGAAGAAATCGATCAGTCGCTCAGCCGCAGCGTTCGGCGCAGCGCTCTCGCCTGCATACGATCGAGCGCTGCGCCGCCGTCTCGCACCTCCGTGTGATGAACCTGGAAGAGGCGGCGCACCTGCGCCCAGCTGCCCCGATCGCTGCGATCCCAGCTGCCATAGCCCAGAAACAGGTGATCGACGTCGTCATCATGATCTCGACTGGTCAGATACACCATCAGCAGGTCGCCGCGGTCAGAGACCGACCCCACCACAACGCAGGGGCGGTCTTTGCCGTGACCGCCGCGCTCGCCGAAGGGCACCCACGTCCAGACGATCTCGCCGAAGGCATAGCCAGTGGACGCGTTGGGCACGTTCGTCCACTCGGTGTCAGCCGACCGCAGCGCACGCAGCGAGACCTCGGCGCATCCGCCTGACGAGGAAGACCAGAACCCGCTCACCTGCGGCCGCCCATCAGCGGGCCCCCACGACCGACTCGTCGAGCGCCAGCTCTTCGGCGTCGAGTCCGGCCATCACCTCGCGCATCAGCTCTTCGTCGATGTGCCCGGCGTTGCGTTCGCGCAGCAGGATCTCGCGTCGAGTGCGCAGCACCTGACGGCGCAGTTCGGTGATGTGCCGAGACGCGAGCGCGGTCACCTCTTGATGTTCGGCGGCGTCGAGCTGATGCTCGATGCGGCTGAGCCGTGACTCGATGTTCGTGATCGCGCGGTCGACGGCTTCGTCGCCGAACTTCTTGCGCCAGTTGCCCTCGCGCTTTTTGACGAAGTCGGTGGCCTCGGCGAGGCTGGTGCGCAGCAGCCGCTGCCGGGCGGCCCTGTCGCGCTTGGGCTGCTCTTTGTCTTCGACGTTGAGCACGCGGATGAGCGCGGGCAGAGTCAGCCCCTGCAGCAGCAGCGTGCCGACCGTGACCACGAACGCGATGAAGACCAGCATGTCGTGCCCGGGAAAGCGCGACCCGTCGGACATCACCACCGGAATGCTCAGTGAGGCGGCCAGGGTGACCACGCCGCGCATCCCCGTCCAGGACAGCACCAACAGCTCATTCCACTTCAGCGGATCCTGCGAGCTGCCGAACGCTCTCACCGTGTTCTTCGCTCGAACCGCGAAGCGGCGGGTCGAGCTGTTCTCCGGAGTCAGCACCATGATCGACCGGGTGAGCAGACTCGGATCACTTGGGACACTTCGCTCACCGGGTGGGGCGGATGCATCGGCTGAGTCAGGCGATCCGCTGTGTCGGCTTCGGCGCAGGCGCATGCCCAAGAGCTGCAGGCCGTACGTGGCGAAGACGAAGGCCGGTCGCACCAGGATCACGGCGACGAGCACCAGCGCGGCGACGCTGAGGCTCCACAGGATGCCACGCCCGCCGTCGACCAGGTTGGTGCTGACGCTGTGCAGCTGCAGCCCGATGAGGGCGAACACCATGCCCTCGAGCAGCACGTCGATCGCTTTCCAGAGAGGTTCGTCCTGCAGACGGGTGCGGTAGTTGAAGGTCGGCGACGCATATCCGACCAAGAGACCGGCTGCCACGACGGCCAGCACACCCGAGCCGCCGAAGTGCTCGGCTCCGGTGTAGGCGAAGAACGGCAGCAGCAGTCCGAGCAGCGATTCGATCACCGGATCGTTCAGACGACGGCGCAGCCAGTTGTAGACCACACCCATGACCACGCCCAGACCGATGCCGACGCCGACGGCCAGGCCGAAGATGCCGAGGTCGTCTGCGAAGGTGAGCGCCGCCCCGCCGACCAGTGTCAGCGCCACTTTCATCATGGTCAGCGAGGTGGCGTCGTTGATGAGGCTCTCACCCAGCAGAACGGTCATCAGACGTCTCGGCAGGTTGAGCTTGCGGCCGACCGAGGCCGCCGAGACGGCGTCAGGGGGTGCGATGATCGCACCGAGCAGCAGAGCCGCGGCCCAAGTCATATCCGGAATCACCATGTAGGCCACGAAACCGGCGACTGCGGCCGTGACGATCACCAGCACGACGCCCAGCATCGAGATGTCGCGCAGATTCTTGCGAAAGCTGATCACGGAGACGTTCAGCGCAGAGGAGTAGAGCAGCGGCGGCAGCACGAGCGTCAGAATCAGCTCGGAGTCGATGTCGAAGTGCGGAACGAAGGGCAGGAACGAGATCGCCGATGTCAGGATCACGATCACCAGCGGAGAGGACCAGCCACGTCTGCGTGCGAAGGCGGTGATGAGCACAGACATCGTGAGCAGAGTGAAGAGCAGCAGATGATTCATTGGTTCCCTCTTCAGCTGTGTGGCGTTCGACCGAGTCGCGGTGGAGATTGGTGCCGATGATACATCGTGTCTGTGAAAGACCCGCGGCCGCGGCCTGAACCGATAGGCTAATGAAACATCAGATGTTAACGAGGGCAGTCTGAAAAGAGGGGTCTGGCTATGACGGTGAACGAGCTGAGGCAGCCTGCGGCGCTGGCTCTGCACGGAGTGAATGTGTCGATCGCGGGCAAAGCAGTCTGCCACGACGTCTCTTTCGACATCCAACACGGAGAAGTCCACGTGCTCTTCGGGCAGAACGGCTCTGGAAAGTCATCACTGCTCTCGGCGATCATGGGGCTCCCTGGTTACCAGGTGACCGGTGGCGACATCCGTCTCGACGATCGCTCGCTGGTGCCGCTGACTCTGGATGCTCGTGCCCGGCTTGGTCTGGGCATGGCGTTCCAGCGACCGCCGAGCTTCGAAGGCGTGACCGTCGGCGCGCTTGCGCGATCGATGCACGCCCAAGACGCGCTGGCTCGCGAAGAGCGCGAGCTGAATCTCGAGGGCTTCGGGTCTCGCGACATCAACTCCGGCTTCTCCGGTGGTGAGATCAAACGCTGGGAGACTCTCAAGCTGCTGCTGCAGCGCCCGTTGGTCAGCCTCTTCGACGAACCCGAGAGCGGCGTGGATCTTGAGCACATCGCCGCGGTGGGCGAGTCGATCGAGCGTCTGGTGCGCACGCCGCGGCCAGACGGCGAGCTGCCGTCAGCTCTGATCATCACGCACACGGGGTTCATCCTTGACTATGTCAAGGCCGACGTGGGCCACCTGATGGTCGACGGGCGCATCGTGTACTCGGGAGATCCGCTGAAACTCTTCGCCGCCATCCGTCAGAACGGCTATCGCGCCCCTGACGAGGCGAGCACCACATCATCCACTGCCAAGAAAGAAGGCTGATCGTCATGATTGAGATCATCAAGCATGGGCCACTGAGCACCGTCGAACGCACCAATCTCGATATGGTCGGATTCGCCGACGAGACCGAGCGCGCAGCCACCGCGATCGTCGTCGACAACAAGGTGCAGCACATCAGCATGACCGACCCCGACGTCGAGGTGCTGCCGATCGCCGAGGCTCTGCGCAAGTACGACTGGGTGCAGGATCTCATGTTCGGGCTGATCGCTCCTGACGCCAGTGACGACGTGCGTCGCGTGACCGAGCTGGCACTCGAGCCTGTCGGCTACCTCGTGCACGTCAAAGAGGGCGCCAAGGTCAAGCTGCCAGTGCAGACGTTCACTCTGCTCGAGACCCCGCAGGCCAGGCAGTACGTACACGACATCACGGTCATCGAGCCGAACGCCGAGGTCGAAATGATCTCCGGCGACGCCGTCTCCGACGGCCTGCGCGCCGGAGAGCACGTCTCGATCTCTGAGAAATATGTGCGCGAGGGTGCCAGATGCCGTTCGCTCAGCATCGAACGATGGGGCGAAGACATGCATGTGAAGTCCTACTCACGCACACACATCGAGAAGGGCGCGCACGTGACCGACAGCTCGATCGCGCTCGCGCCGATCGGTCGGCACGAGTCGGTGTCGCAGGTCGACATCGAAGAAGACGCGGTTTATAGCGAACAGTCCATCGTCTTCGCGCCCGAAGGCACGCAGCGCATCAGCGACACGCGCATTGATCTGCGGGGCGATCGCTCCAGCGCCGAGAGCATTGCGCGCATGGTTTCGGCCGGTGGCGAGATCACGAACCGTTCCCATCTCACTGGTGACGGCCACGACACCAAGGGATACCTGGGGTGTGACGGGCTCAAGCTTTCTGAGGGCGGCTTCATCGACTCGTCTCCGTCGCTGCGCGCCAACACGACCGACGCCCAGCTCTCGCACGAGGCGTCGATCGGCATGATCAGCGAAGAGAAGCTGTCGTATCTGATGGCGAGCGGTCTCGAAGAAGACCAGGCCCGTGAGCTGATCGTGCAGGGCTTCCTCGACTTCGACAGTCAGCAGCTGCCTGAGTCGATCCGTTCGCAGGTCGTCGAGATGGTTGCGCAGGCGAAGACCGGCGCACTCTGAGCCATTCTGACAAGACAGTGGGCGCGCGGAACCACTAGGCTGGTTCCGCGCGCCGCGCTGTGCTCCCCGACACCTGTCGGGGTAGACTGAGCCATCATGACCACAGACCTTTTCTCTCACGCGACCGGTTCTGACATCCGCGTGCGTTTCTGCCCGTCACCCACCGGCACACCCCATGTCGGCATGGCTCGCACTGCACTCTTCAACTGGGCGTATGCGCGCCACGTCGGCGGCACGTTCGTCTTCCGCATCGAAGACACCGACGCCGAGCGTGACAGCGAAGAGAGCTACGCGCAGATCGTCGAGGCTCTGCGCTGGCTGCACCTCGATTGGGACGAAGGCATCGACGTGGGCGGCCCGCACGGCCCATACCGGCAGTCGCAGCGCGGTGACATCTATCAAGACGTCATCGAGAAGCTGAAGGCCGCCGGCTTTCTCTACGAGAGCTACGTCACGGGTGAAGAGATGGAAGCCCGCAACGTCGCACAGGGGCGCAACCCCAAGCAGGGCTACGACAACTTCGAGCGCGACCTCACCGACGAGCAGCGCGCCGCCTACCGCGCTGAGGGGCGTCAGCCTGCTCTGCGTCTGCGCGTGCCCGACACCGACCTCTCGTACGACGACTTGGTGCGCGGCGAGATCGTGTTCCCGGCCGGCTCGTTCACCGACTTCGTCGTGGTTCGCCCCAACGGGCAGCCGCTCTATACGCTGGTCAACCCGGTCGACGATGCGCTGATGGGCATCACCCACGTGCTGCGCGGCGAAGACCTGCTGTCGTCGACGCCCCGCCAGATCGCTCTGTACCACGCACTGATCGAGATCGGGCTGACCACGTTCATCCCGCGCTTCGGTCACCTGCCCTTCGTGATGGGCGAGGGCAACAAGAAGCTCAGCAAGCGCGACCCCGAGTCGAACCTGTTCAACCACCGCGACAACGGGTTCATCCCAGAGGGCCTGGTCAACTACCTGGCTCTGCTGGGGTGGTCCATCGCTCCAGATCGCGACGTGTTCAGCCCGGCCGAGCTGGTCGAGCACTTCGACATCGTCGATGTGAACCCGAACCCGGCACGCTTCGACCTGAAGAAGGCCACTGCCATCAACGGCGATCATCTGCGCGCTCTCGATCCCGCAGACTTCGAAGCGCGACTCACTGAGTTTCTGCAGCACGGCGGGCTCGTCAGCACGCCGCTGACCGAGCGCGAAGCCGAGATCCTGCACGAGGCGTCGCCGCTGGTGCAGCCGCGTCTCAACGTGTTGGGCGAAGCCCCCGACATGCTGCGCTTCCTGTTCATCACCGCAGACCAGGTCGAATACCAGGACGACGCGATGAAGCTCAAGGGTGATCCCGCAGTGGTCGTCTCGGCCGCGCGGGCTGCACTCGAGGCGCTGCCAGCCACCAGCTGGCACACCGATGCCATCCACGCCGCACTGCAGATGGCGCTGGTCGACGGTCTCGGCGTCAAGCCGCGCCTGGCGTTCGGGCCGATCCGCACACTCGTGTCGGGGCGACGCGTCTCTCCGCCGCTCTTCGAGTCACTCGAGATTCTCGGCCGCGACGAGACGTTCGCACGGTTCGATCGCTTCTCCACGGTGCTCGCCGAGCGCGGGCTCTGACATACGGGCGGCGTCCAACCCCGTCGAACAGGCACGGTCACAGAGAGGTGAGCTGCAGATGAACAACTACGACTGCATCGTGGTCGGTGGGGGACCGGCCGGTCTGAGCGCCGCATTGGTGCTCGCCCGGGCCCGACGCGAGGTGCTCGTCGTTGACGGCAATCGCCCTCGCAACCGTGCGACCTATATGTCGCATGGCTTCATCACGCGTGACGGCACCCCGCCGATGGCGCTGCGCGAACTGGGGCGCGAAGATCTCGCGAAATATCCCAACGTGCACTTCCAGTGGGGTGAAGTGCAGCACGTCACGGGCGTCGACGGTGCGTTCACCGCGTCGATCAAGGGCGTGCGCGGCGGGCCGAGCGGCGAGGTGCAGGCCCGTAAGGTGCTGCTGGCCACCGGTGTGCTCGAGGCGCTGCCGCAGGTGCCCGACCTGATCAGCTACTACGGATCCACCATCTTCAGCTGTGTGCACTGCGACGGCTGGGAACGCCGCGAGCAGTCGCTGGTGGTCATCGGAGAGAACCCCGAACTGGTCAACACCGCAAAGCGTGCATCGCAGTGGGCCGACCGCGAGATCGTGCTCACGAACGGCTCGGGCATTATCGAAGAACACCAGGCCGAGGTGCTGGGCAGACAGGGCATCGAGGTCGACGACACCCCGATCGCCGCGCTGCATGGTGACGGCGGCCGTCTCGAATCGGTCGAACTCGCCGACGGCCGCGTGCTGCCGGCGACCGGCGGGTTCGTGCAGCCCGAGTGGAGCCTGCCGCAGGTCGTGGCCGATCTCGTGCCCACGGCAGGCGATCTCGGCGGGGTCAAGACCGATGAGTACGGCCGTTCGGGGGTCGACGGAGTCTACGCCGCCGGTGACGTGCGCGGCATCACGCCCTCGCAGCTGATCATCGCCGCGGGTGAGGGCGCTCGGGCCGGCATCGGTCTGAACAACGATCTGATCTTCGCGACGTTCGACGCGCCAGGTCGCTGAGGCCTCCGTCGCCGGCTGTGTACCGTACAATGGTCGCAACCTAATTCCCGGCGGTGCCGGTGTTCGGCACAGCCGACGACAGAAGGAGGTCTGCCATGCAGATCAGCGTCCTGGCACGGGGAGTGAAAAACTCCGATCGTTTCGAGAACTATGTCGATCAGAAGGCCGACAAAGTCACTCAGCTCTCTGACCGCGCACAGCGGTTCGAGGTGAAGGTCTCGAACATCAGCGACAAGACTCCCGATCTCGGCGAACGCGTCGAACTCACAGTCATCGCTCCCGGCCCGGTGATTCGTGCCGAGGCCGAAGGCGGCGACCGTTTCTCAGCGTTCGACCAGGCCTTGGGCAAGCTGTCAGAGAGACTGCGGCGCAGCAAAGATCGTCGCAAGATCTCGAAGGGTCGCCCCAATCGTGTCCAGGTGAGTGTGGATGCCGGAGTCGTCGTGCCTGACGCGTCTGCTGCGACCGACGCGGGTGTCGATGAGCAGCCGGAGTCTCCGCTGGTGATTCGCCGCAAAGAGTTCCCAGCCGAGCGGCTGTCTCCCGAGCAGGCCGTCGATCGCATGGAGCTGGTCGGCCACGACTTCTACCTCTTCGAAGACATCGAGACCGGCAAGTCGAGCGTCGTCTACCGACGCAAGGGCTACAACTACGGCGTGATCGCCTTGGGCGAGGCAGACGAGACCGTCGACGAGTGACCCACGCCCAGTCGCAGTCGGATCTGACCGGCTGAGATGAAGACTGAGCAGTCGAATCCCCGTGCCTGCGACGAATCTGTCGCGACACGGGGATTCCTCGTCTGCAGCGTGTGCCGATGCGCGCGGAGTTCTGCAGCAGTTGTCTGCGACTGAGTCTGTGAGATGTCCTGTTCTGGCACATCCCTATGCCAGCGGACTGTCATGCGATCAATCCGGTTCTACACTCGGTCTTCGGGTCGACGCTCAAGACGTCGCCCCACTCACGCGATGTGGCGTCGAAGTGCCGCACCGCGATCAGCAGTCAGGATTCTCGGGGCCGACAGAGGAGTGCCTCGATCGGTGCGGCGAACGCCACGCGAAACCGGACCAAGGAGATCCATGCTGCAGTATCAGACTGTGAACCCGGCCACGAACGAAGTCGTGGCCACCTTTCCGAACGCGACTGACGAGGAGATCCTCGACAAGGTCGCCAAGGCACACGATGCCTTCCTTGACTGGCGAAACACTCCGCTTGCCGATCGTGCGGCGGTGCTTGCCAAAGCAGCCGATCTGCTGCGCGCCGACAAGCAGAAGTACGCCGACATCCTCACCCTTGAGATGGGCAAGCTGACCGCAGAGGCACTGGGCGAGGTCGATCTGTCGGCAGACATTCTGCAGTACTTCGCCGATCACATCGACGAGCTGCTCGCACCGCGCGTGCTCCCCGTCGCCGACCCTGCAGAGGGCAAGGCACAGCTCGTGACTCAGCCTCTCGGTGTGGTCTACCTGATCGAGCCCTGGAACTTCCCGTACTACCAGATCGCACGCGCAGCGGCGCCGCAGATCGCCGCGGGTAACACCGTGATTCTCAAGCATGCCGAGATCGTGCCGCAGGCTGCGCAGGCGTTCGACGATCTGTTCCGCGAGGCCGGTGCGCCTGAAGGGGTGTTCGCCAACGTGTTCGCCACGCATGAGCACACCAAGCTCGTGCTCGAAGACGACCGAGTCGTCGGCGTCGCACTCACCGGCAGCGAGCGGGCGGGCTCGGCCGTCGCATCCGTCGCCGGCGCAGCCATGAAGAAGGCGACCCTCGAACTCGGCGGCTCTGACGCATTCATCGTGCTCGACGACGCCGACCTCGACAAGGCTGTGCACCTCGCCGTGCGCGGTCGTAACTGGAACGCAGGGCAGGTCTGCGTGTCGGCCAAGCGCATCATCGTCGTGGATGCTCTCTACGACGAGTTCCTCGAGAAGTACATCGCCGAGGCGAATGCGACGATCAAGCCCGGCGATCCGAAGGATCCGGAGACGACGATGGCTCCGCTGTCGTCACAGCGCGCCAAGGAGATGCTGACCGCGCAGGTCGACGGCGCCGTCGCTGCCGGTGCCACCAAGGTCGAGGTCGGCGCGCCGATCCCGGCTCAGGGCGCCTACTACCAGCCGGCCGTGCTCACCGGCGTGACCCCGGAGAACCCGGCCTACCACCAGGAGCTCTTCGGCCCGGTGGCCACGTTCTACCGTGCGAAGGACGAAGACGACGCAGTGAGCATCGCCAATGACTCGCCCTACGGTCTCGGCGGCTCGGTGTTCACCGCTGACGAGGCGCGTGGCGTCGAGGTGGCCAAGCGCATCGACACGGGCATGGTGTTCGTGAACCATCCCACCGGTGTGTTCGCAGACATCCCGTTCGGCGGCATCAAGCGCTCGGGCTTCGGCAACGAGCTGATCGATCTCGGCTTCGACGAGTTCGTGAACAAGAAGCTGATCGACGTGCAGGACATCAACACGCCGTTCTGATCGGTCTGTGCATGCTGGTCAGAGCAGGCGTTGCGCTGATCGGTCAGCGCGCGTCTTTCTGATCTCAGCGTGCAGTCGCGCTGACAGCGTAGCGACTGCAGCGAGCCTCGGCCCAACTTCTGGTGCCGGGGCTCGCTTGCGCTCTGCGGGTGGGTGCTGTTGCCACCCTTCGCACGTGCGCCGCCACCACGCTTCGCACGTGCGCCGCCACCACGGTTTGGATGGAGTAGCCATCGTTCGCGCAAAATCAGCGGATTTTGACCAATCGCCGCAGGCGTCTGCCATTTGCCGCAGCTCGCCGCCGGTCTGGCCCGCCGTTTGCGCAGCCCACGGCACCACCTACTCAGCGCAGCAGCGTCACGACTTGGTCTGCGATCAGCGCCACCCCGAAGCAGAGCATCAGAATGCCCGAGACGATCGAGATCGGCTTGAAGACACCAGGGTGCCGGTCGAGCACGCGCACTGCGGTGAGCGCCAGCAGCGTGTAGAAGCACATCGTGGCCAGCACGTGAACACCGCCCAGCATCGCCGTCTGCGCGCTCAGCGACCATGCGGCGTCAGGGCTGATGAACTGCGGCAGAATCGACAGATACAGCAGCACGACCTTGGGGTTGAGCCCGCTGACGCCGGCGCCCTTGGCGACGACGCGTCCGAGCGGATGCTCCGGCGGGGCAGGCAGCACCGGCAGCGTGATCGACCTGGTCACCACCGGCATCGCGCCTGTCGTCGTCGAGATCGCCTGTGCCTGCACTGGAGTCGCCTGTGCCGGAGCCGACAGTGCGAAGCCGCTGGGACGCCGCAGGGACTGCACCCCGAGCCAGCAGAGATAGGCCGCACCCACGAAGGTGAGGGTCGTGAGCGCACCGGGCAGCAGTGCCAGTGCGACAGTGAGGCCGGCGGTCGCAAGGATCGTGTGGCCGGCATAACCGATCAGGAGCCCGCCGATCGAGGCCATCGCCTCACGCGTGCCGCGTGCATGCGAGAGGATGTACGCCCAGTCTGCACCCGGGGTGATGATGACGATGAGACTCACGGCGAAGAACGCCGGAAGCAATGCGGTATCCATAGAGTGAATGGTATGTGCACAGCTTTCGCATGTGGTGCCAAGTCTGGTTGTCGAAAGCGTCACTATGGGTAAGATCTTGCGTATGGATGCAATTGACCGGAAGATTCTTGCGCAGCTTCAGAAAGATGGTCGGCAGACCGTCACCGAGCTTGCCGAAAAGGTGCAGCTGAGCGTCTCGCCGTGTCTGCGGCGTGTGCGTCAGCTCGAACGAACCGGGATCATCACCGGCTATCACGCCAGCATCGACCCGCGAAAGGCCGGACTCGAGTTCCAGGCGCTGCTCTTCATCACGGTGAGTCGCAGCGATGCCGGGACCATGGCGTCAATAGAACGGTCGTTGGCAGATATCGACGAAATCATCGAGTGCCAACGGCTTTTCGGCGAACCAGACTTTCTGGTCAAGGCGCTCACGCGAACTCTGGCCGACTACCAAGAGCTCTATGATCAGCGCATCTCGGTCATCCCCGGCATCGAGCGCATCCGTTCGACTCTCGTCATGCGTTCGGTCGTGGTGAGTCGGCCGATCGCGCTGTAGGCCTCCGAGACCGCTGCGATCTCGGATGCAGAGCGAAGCCGCGCATGGCACCTGACCGCCTCTGTCGTGCGTCCCGTCGATCAGATCGCGTGCATCGCGCGTATGCGGGCGAGAATCGCCTGACGAGAGATCTCGATCTCAGGGGCGATGCGATCCCATCTGTGCGGCACTCCGGGATACACATGCAGCTCGGTCTGCACACCGGCCTGCAGCAGCCGACTCGCGAAGGCGATGTCTTCGTCGCGGAAGATGTCGAGCGTGCTGGTGTCGATGAAGGTGTCGGGCAGGCCCGAGAGGTCGTCGGCGCGCACCGGTGTCGCATAGACCGAGGCAGGCTCGTCGGCTGCAGCCTGATCTCCGAGCAGCGCCTGCCAGGCGGTGATGTTGTCGTTGTACGTCCAGGTGACGTGCTCGTCGAGCAGCGGGTCTGAGAGCACCGTTCGGTCGTCGAGCATCGGCGCGATCAGAATCTGGGCTGCAGGGGAGGGACCGCCACGGTCGCGGCTGAGCAGGGTCAGACCTGCGGCCATGCCGCCTCCGGCGCTGTCGCCCATGACGAAGATGCGGCGAGGGTCGGCATCGAGCTCGTCGAGATGCTCGAACACCCAGGTCAGCGTGCTGTAGGCGTCTTCGAGCGGGGTGGGGTGCGGATGCTCAGGCGCGAGACGGTACTCGGGCGCCAGCAGCGCGACCCCTGAGCGGGCCACGTAGTCGGCGATCGAGGCGTCGACCTGATCGAGCGTGCCGACGAACCAGCCGCCGCCGTGCAGAAAGAGGCCGAGCGGGCCGGGAGTCCAGTCGAGCGGCAGGTACAGCCTGGCGCGCAGTTTGTGGCCGTCTGGCGTCGGAATCGGGTAGTCGCGAGTGACCACTTCGGGCGTGCGCGTCGGGTCGGTCACGAAGCCGAGACGCAGCGCCGCACGTCGCCTGCGCCCCTCGATGTCGCCGACGGGCAGCTTGGCCGGGCGCACCTTCGAATACAAATCGTCTCGTTCCAGAAAGGCGCGAAACTCCGGGTTGATCGTCCAGGTCATGAGACCACTTCCTCTCCAGCTACTGTGATGGATTGGTGTCTCTATCGTTCCAGATCTGTGTCGGCTTGTCGCGTGTCGATCTTGCGAAGTCTCATCGAGGCCCGAGAGCGTCACCTGCGGCGACCGGTCGGTGTGCCCCGGGCAGGTGCGTGTCGACGATGCCGATGGCCTCCATCAGGGCGAACATGGTCGTGGGGCCGACGAACGAGAACCCCTGCGCTCGCAGCCCGTCGGCCAGTGCGCGTGACTCGGCGGTCTGCGTGGGGATGTCATGCAGCGTGAGCGGCGCATCCCACGTCGATGGGCGGAACGACCAGACGAACGCCGCCAGCCCACCGGTGTCGCGCATGGCGGCGGCTGCGCGCGCGTTGCGTACGGTCGCCTCGATCTTGCGGCGCTGGCGGATTATGCGCTCGTCGGCCAGCAGGCGGGAGACGTCCGATTCGTCGAAGGCGGCCACGGCATCCACTTCGAAGTCGGCGAAGGCGGCCCGAAACCCCGGTCGCCGGGCGAGGATCGTGCGCCACGACAGGCCGGCCTGGAACGCCTCGAGACTGAGCCGCTCGAAGACGCCGCGCTCATCAGTGACGGGCAGACCCCACTCGGTGTCGTAGTAGTCGCGCAGCAGTGGGTCTGTGGCCGCCCACGGCGGGCGTGCCCGGCCATCGGAGCCGACGACGAGCTCAGCCCCAGCCAAGCTCATGCAGCTTCTCTTCGTCGATGCCGAAGTAGTGCGCGATCTCGTGCATCAGGGTGATGTGCACCTGTTCGACGAGGGCCTGCTCGTCGTCGACGACGTCGAGCAGCGACTCGCGATACAGCACGATGCGGTCGGGCAGATCGACCATGCCGTAGTCATCTCGCTCGGTCAGCGCGAGCCCGTCGTACTCGCCGAGCAGGTCGAGCGACCCGTCGGCGGGCCGGTTCTCGATGACGAAGACCACGTTGTCGAGCTCGTCGATGACCTGTTGCGGAATCTCGTCGAAGACGTCGTCGACCAGCTCGGCGAAGCGGGATTCGTCCATCTCGATCGGCATGAGGTCATCATAGCGATCGCCGACATCTGTCGCTGTGAAGTAGGAGAACAGGGTCGCAGGAGGTAGCCTGCCCCGGTGATCGCAGCGCTGCTCATTCTCGTCTTCATCGGCTCGTTCGCCCAACGCATCACCGGCCTGGGCTTCGGGCTGGTCGTGTCGCCCTTCATCGTGCTGCTCTTGGGCCCCTACAGCGGGGTGATGATTCTCAACCTCGCGGCCATCGTCTCTGCCTCGCTGGTACTCAGCCGCGTCTGGCGAGACGTCGACTGGCGGCGGTTCATCGGCTTCGTGCCTACGACGCTGCTTGGCATCGTGGCCGGAGGCATGCTCGCGCACGCGCTGCCGGGGGAGTGGCTCGAAGCGATCATCGGCGCGACGCTGATCATCGCGCTGACCGTCTCGCAGCTGATCGGTCGCACCTCGTTCGTCGCGGCGGGGCCGAGCTGGATCGCCGGCAGCGGGTTCGCGGCAGGTGCGATGAACTCGGCGGCGGGCATCGGCGGGCCGGCGATGACGGTCTATGCGGTGCTCTCGAAGTGGCCGCAGAAGTCGTTCTCTGCGACGCTGCAGCCGTTCTTCATGATGACCGGCGTCGCCTCGTTCCTGGTGAAGTTTCTGATCGACCCTGGGCGTCTGGTCAGCCTGCCGGCGCTGGTCTGGATCGGCATCTTCGTGACGCTGGTGCTTGGGGTGACCTGCGGCAGCCTGGTGGCGAAGAGAGTGCCGGCGGGTGCGGCGCGGATGGCCGTGCTCGTGATCAGCTACGCGGGCGGCGTGGTCACGCTGGTGCGCGGGCTGCTCGACATCTTCGGGGCGCAGATCTGAGCGGGCCCTCCGTTGTGACTGCAGATATGTGACAACACCACGGCACGAAGGCGAAAGACACCCATCTGGTATACTCGTGCGTTATTGCCTGTAACGGTCGGGTCCTAGTGACCCGTGAAGAGCTGCGTCAGCGCCCTGTCGACAGGCGGCGGAAGACGGTCGAGATGACTGTTCCGCGGCACCGTAGCCCAAGCCCCGCGCCCGATGCGCGGCTGGCAGGGCTGTGCAAGATGTCCGTGCTGCGCTGAGAGATCCTCAGGGCAGATGTCTGGGTGAGCGATCATCCGGGCCACGTTCGCGATGCCGTTCCGTTCCCGCGTTCACGATACGAACAGAGGTCGAGATGCAGACAAAAGACAGTACTTCGCAGAATCAGGGCTCAAACGAGCCCGCTCAGCAGCAGGTGAGAAGACGACCGCTGCGCAAAGACGACGTGGTGATCGTCGAGAAACGGCCGATGAAACAGGCTATCGGCGGCACTGTGGTCGGTAACTTCATGGAATGGTTCGACTTCGGCATATACGGCTATCTGGCCGTCGTGATGACGCACGTCTTCACCGAGGGGCTGCCTCAGCAGACCGGTCTGATCATCATGCTCTTGGGCTTCGCCGTGAGCTTTCTGGTTCGCCCCCTCGGCGGGCTCGTGCTCGGGCCGCTGGGCGACCGCATCGGTCGTCAGAAGGTGCTCTTCATCACGATGGGCATGATGGCTCTGGCCACCGCTCTGATCGGTCTGCTGCCCACCGCGGCGCAGATCGGCCTGTGGGCGACGGTGCCGCTGTACCTGCTGAAAATGGTGCAGGGCTTCTCGACCGGCGGCGAATACGCAGGTGCGACCACCTACGTCTCGGAGTTCTCGCCAGACAAACGACGGGGATACTTCGCCTCGTGGCTTGACGTCGGTTCGTACCTGGGGTTCGCCGCAGGCGCGGCCACGGTCGCGATCACCACTGTCATCGCCGAATCGGCGTGGGGTGAGCAGGCCATGGTCAACGGCGGCTGGCGCATTCCGTATCTCGTCGCGATTCCGCTGGGAGCCGTCGCGATCTATCTGCGCACGAGGATTCCCGAGACGCCGCACTTCGAAGACGAGCAGTCGCAAGAGAGCGAATCGACGACCAACGATCCCATGTTCCAGCGGCTGGGCATCGTCGGCATCATGCGCAACTACTGGCGCGAGGTGCTGATCGGCATCGCGATCGTCGCGGCGACCAACACCGCAGGCTACGCGCTGACCAGCTATATGCCCTCCTACCTGGAGACCGAGGTGGGAACCACCCCGACGATGGCAGCGGCTGCGACCGTTCCCGTGCTCGTGGTCATGTCGCTGTGCCTTCCCCTGATCGGTCGTCTCTCAGATCGCATCGGTCGCCGACCGGTCTATGGCATGGCCGTGATCTCGACGCTGGTGCTGATGGTGCCCGCATTCATGCTCATGCACGTGGGCACTTTCTGGGCCATTCAGGGCGCGCTCGTCCTGGTCGCGATTCCCGTCGCGTTCTACGTCGCGATCTCTGCGGCCACGCTGCCGGCACTCTTTCCGACCGCCTCACGCTTCGGCGCGATGGCCATCTCGTACAACGTCGCCGTGGCGCTCTTCGGCGGCACCACCCCGGTGTTCTCGCAGGGGCTCATCGCGCTGACCGGCAACCACTACATGCCAGCGTTCTACATCATGTTCTTCGGCCTGCTCGGCGGCATCGCGATGCTCTGCATGCGTGAAAGCGCGAAGCGCCCGCTGCTGGGCTCCATGCCGACGGTCGAGACCGAGGCCGAGGCACGACGCCTGGTGCGAGACCAGAAAGAGAACCCGTACATCGACACCCGCACGATGCCCCTGCAGGTCGTCGACGGATCAGCTTCGCACGAGAAGACCTCTCAGAGTTGATCTGAACCCGGCCGCCGCGCCTGCCGGTGCGTGATCAGAGCCGTTCGACCCTGGCACGCGGCCGAGCCCCGAGCGCCGCTGCCAGGGCCTGATCGTGCGCGTAGAGGCCCAGCCCTCGCCGCGCACGCGTCAGCAGTGTGAGCAGGGCATCTCGCAGAATGCGTTCGCGAGCCTGCTCGACGTCGCCATCAGACCAGCCTCGGGCACGCAGCGCGGTCACCCCGTTCAGGGCTGCGCGATCTTCGTAGCGCTCGGGCAGCATCCGCAGACGCCCGTCTGACGACAGCGCCACAGACGGGCCGAGCAGCACGCCGGCCCAGTCGAGATCGAGGCCCTGCACCGTGTAGACCGAGCCGACCTCATCGACGGTGTCGGCTCGTGTCGTCCAGGGCTCCGGCTCATCTGGGCGGTAGCGGTCCCAGCGAATGTGCAGGCCCGGCTCATCGATGAAGTGATCGCCGCCGTCGAGCGTGTACGGGTAGTCATAGGTCGAGAGCATGCGGGCTGAGCCCTCGCCATCGTGGCTGCGGATCGCACGGTAGAGCGCCCCGGCGTCGTCGAAGACACGGATGCCGAAGTCGCCGTCGCCTGCGGGCGGCGGTTCGACGGGTGCTTGCCCCGAGACCGTGCGGTCGATCCAGTCGCGCACCGCCAGTGAGGCTCCCATGCGGTGCTGGCGTTTCAGCTCGCCGCGTTCGACGGCGGCACTGCCGAGCACCTCGTCGAGCAGCTTCGGCGTCCACTGTGCGCGCATGCGCAGCACCTGAGCGTCGTCGTAGACCACGATGGTGACGCGGCTCGCTGCGATGATATCGGCGAGCTGGTTGCTCCCGTGAAAACGGGTGTACGGATCGGGGCGGGTGAGCAGCAGATGTGCCTCATCGACCAAAGCGACGTCGGCCTGCTTCGCTTCGTCGCGGGCCGCAGCGTTGATGAAGGGCGTCGGCCGCAGCACTTGGGCTTTCCGCAGCACAGGAGTGCGCTCGGCGAGCTCGCGGTAGCGTCGCCACATCTCGGCATGATTGACGAGCATGCGGATGCGCCCGTGCGCCAGCAGGGCAGGCACCTGCGCAGAGCGGGCGCGTTCGGTCAGCGCGATCAGCAGGTGTGAGAGCAGCACGCTCTTGCCGGTGCCGGCAGCGCCCTGCACGAGGAACACTGCGGGACGCTGCGACGTCGACAGGCAGCGATCGGTGAAAGCGATGATGCGATCGAAGAGCCGCTGCTGGTCGTCGTCGAGCGGAGCCAGCAGAGAAGAGGGAGTCACACTGGGTGAGTGTAGCCCCGTGCCGCATCGGCGTCGAACGAGTACAGTGCCGCTATGACCTCACAGACCGCACGCAGCCTGCGTGCCTCGGCAGCCATGATCGGAGCCACCCTGTTCTGGGCGGTGCACTATCAGCTGAGCGCCTTCGTACTGCAGGGCATGTCGGCGGTCGGGCTCACTTTCTGGCGCTGGGCGATCGCCGCCGTGCCTCTGCTGATACTGGCCCAGCTCATCGAGCACCCCGACTGGCGAGCGGTGGTGCGTGCGCTGCCGAGGCTGGTCGTACTCGCCCTGCTGGGGCTGGTCGGCTACAACCTGCTGCTCTATGCCGCGCTGCACTTCACCACTCCGGTCGGCGCGTCGCTGGTGAATGCGGCGAACCCGGCGCTCATGGTGCTGCTGTCTGTGGTGCTGGTCGGGCAGCGGGTGTCGAAGGCCGGTGTCTTAGGCATCGGGCTGAGCCTGGTGGGCGTGGTCGTGGTGCTCACCCGCGGCAGCTGGCAGACGCTCGCCGGGCTCGACTTCAACGTCGGGCAGCTCATCATGCTGGGAGCCATTCTGGTGTGGAGCCTCTACACGATCTACGGGCGCGTGCCCGGCGTGCGGCCGATCACGTCGACCGCGGTGCAGGCCGTGCTGGTCTGCGTGATGCTCGGCCCCTTCGCCGCGGTGCAGCAGGCCGGGCTTCCTCTGGAGGCGCCCGGCACACTGTGGGGGCTGATCGTGATCGCGCTGCTGCCCTCGGTCGCGTCGTACCTGCTCTGGAACAGCGCTGTGAGCGTGGTGCCTTCGTCGACGGCGGCGATCTACCTCAACCTGATCACGGTGTTCGTCGTGCTGATCGGCCTCGCCCTCGGCCAACCGCTCACCGTCTCAGCCGCGCTGGGCGGCATCCTCATCATCGCCGGTGTCGTCATCACGAGCTTCGCCGCGGCCCGTCGTGGCACGCTCGCCCAGACAGCCCAGCCCTCAGTCGATGACGGTGCCGCCGATCATCGAAAGTGACATCGCGACGATGCCGATGGCCAGCGTGCGAACGACTGTGTGCAGCACGCTGGCATGCCCACTGCGGGCCACCACCGCAGAGGTGACGAGCAGCGCGATGACCACTGAGGCGAACGTGACGACCGTGTGCGCCTGGTCGGGCACGAGCAGCACCGACAGCAGCGGGACGAACGCCCCGACGACGAAGGCCAGACCGCCGGTGATGCTCATGCGCAGCGGGCTCAGATGCAGGTCGTCTTCGGTGAAGCCCAGCTCTTCGCGCACATGTGCACGCACCGGATCGTCACGGCTCAGCTGCTCGGCGACCCGTCTGGCGAGCGCCGGTTCGAGCCCGCGCTCCTCGTAGATCGCGGCGAGCTCCTGCAGCTCGGCTTCGGGATGCAGCTCGTGCTCCAGCCGCTCTTTGTGCAGAGCCGCACGAATCGCGTCGCGCTCCCAAGCGTATTCGTGATACATCGCGCTCGCGGCGCCGAGACCGCCCGCCACGACGCTGCCGACCAGTGCGACCATGATCACATCCTGCGGCTGATCGGTCACGTTGAGACCCTGAGCGATGCCGGCTGCAGCGACGATGCCGTCGGTGGCGCTGACGGCCAGACGTCGAATCTCTTCGGCGTCGGTGTGCCCCACCGGCCGTGCGCCCTTCAGAACGAGACGGATCATGACAGCGATTCTATTCCCACTGCCTCAGGCATCGACGGGAACCTCACGGTGGCGTTCGGGCAGGGCGATCAGGCAGACCAGACTCAGCGCCATCGCCGCCACGAGAAAGATCGAGATCGAGACGGTGGTGCCGGTCGCGACCAAGAGCCGGTTCGCGATCAGCGGGGAGAAGCCGCCACCGAGCGCCGCGCCGATCTGAAAGCCCAGGCCGATGCCTGTGTAGCGCTGCGCCGGTGCGAACAGCTGTGAGAACCAGGTGAGCATCGGGCCGAACATGATGCCGGCGATGATGAATCCGATCACGATCGCCATGGCGGCGTCAGCCGACGAACCAGCGGTGAACAGCGAGAACATGGGAAAGGCGTAGAGCGCGAGCAGCACCGCTCCGGTCAGGATCACCGGCTTGCGGCCCACCCGGTCAGAGATCACGCTGCTGAGCAGAATCGTCACGGCGTGCCCGAGGCAGCCGAACAGCGTGCCGGTCACCAGCACGCTGCGCTCGAGGCCGAGCCCGTGCTGGGCGACCGGCTCGGTGCCGAACGAGAGCAGAAAGGTGAAGAGCACATACTGAAACGCGTTGAAGCCGAACATCACGCCCGCCGCTCCGAGCACGCGACCCCAGCTGTGCCTCAGCGTCTCGGCGATGGGCCGTTTCGCGACTTTGCGTTCGCTCTGCAGCTGTTTGAACACGGGCGTCTCGTCGACGTGCAGACGCGTGACCAGGCCGACGACGAGCACGAGGCCGCCGAGCAGGAACGGGATTCTCCATGCCCACGACACCACGACATCCTGCGGCAGCAGCAGAATCAGCAGAAATGACAGGTTCGCAAGCCCTGCGCCGATGGGCGACCCCAAGGTCACGAAGCTGCCGTACAGGCCGCGCCTGCCCTTCGGTGCGTGCTCGATCGCGATGAGTGCCGCACCGCTGACCTCGCCGCCGCGGGCGATGCCGTGCACGAGACGCAGAAAGAGCAGCAGCAGCGGGGCCGCGATGCCGATCGTCGCGTGGCTCGGCAGCACACCCATGAGAAACGTCGCAGCACCCATCAGGGTGAACGTGGCGATCAGGGTGTTTCGGCGGCCCAGCCGGTCGCCGAAGTGACCGAAGAGCAGCGCGCCGATCGGCGCCATCAAGAACCCGACCGCGAAGGTCACGAACCCGAGGAACGCCCCGAACCACGGGTCGTCGACGACGAAGAACACCTTGTTGAACACCAGCGAGGTGGCTGTGGCGTAGAGAGCGAAGTCGTAGAACTCGAGTGCCGTGCCGACTCCCGAGGCGAGGGCGAGGCGACCGAGCAGGCCGTGACGAGGCTGCGTCGCGGCAGGCGGGTCATCGGGCAGGTGCAGCTTCGGTGATGGCTCGTGGGTTGTTCGCTGATTCACTGTGATCTCTCTGTGCATGGGGCCGATCTTCTGATCGGATTCGGGGCCGTGCCGCCGATGAGAGAGAATCGCACAGATGCGAAAGGCCGCTCGATCGGCGGCCTGAATGTGTGCGCGGTGCGCGGGTCAGTGCCGTCGGAAGGACGGCCACCACCAAGCGCTGCGCGAGAACTGCATGGCCATGACTATACACCCGGCCGAACGCGCCGCAGCCTCCGGTGCGCTGTCGTCGGGCAGACGTCTGCGAGACAATGGGCGCATGCGCATCAGCGAACCGACTTCGGGTCACCTCTATCTGCCCCCGCTGCAGCACTCTCGTCGCACCATCGGTCGGCGCAGCTTCGATTTCTCTCGCCAGATCGCGGTGATGGCGATCGTCAACCGCACACCCGACTCGTTCTTCGACGAGGGGCGCACCTTCGCACTCGATGCGGCCGTCGAGGCGGCGATGGATGCGGCGCGGGCCGGTGCCGACTGGGTCGACATCGGCGGGGTCAAGTTCGCCCCCGGGCCAGAGCTGCCGGCAGACGACGAGGTTGCACGGGTGCTGCCCGTGGTTCAGGCGGTGGCGCAGAGCAGCGACGTGGTGATCTCGGTCGACACCTTTCGGCACGAAGTGGCCGAAGCGTGCATCGAGGCCGGTGCGGCGGTGGTCAACGACACCACCGGGCTGCACGATCCCGACGTCGCACGAGTGGTCGCCGACAGCGATGCGACGCTCGTGATCACGCACAGTCTGGCCCAGCCTCGCACGCCGTTTCCGCATCCGCACTACGACGACGTCGTGGCCGAGGTGACGACTTTTCTGCGCCGTCGCGTCGACCGGGCGGTCGAACTCGGCGTGCCGATCGAGCGCATCGTGATCGATCCCGGGCACGACCTCAACAAGAGCACCCGGCAGACGCTCGAGCTCACCCGTCGCTTCGCAGAGATCGCCGAGATCGGTCTGCCCGCGCTCGCGGCGGTGTCGAACAAAGACTTCATCGGCGAGACACTCGATCGGGACAAGCCCGACCGGCTGGCCGGGTCGCTCGCCGCGGCGACGATCTGCGCGATGCAGGGAGCCCGCATCGTGCGCATGCACGCCGCGCGGGAGTCGGTCGATGCGATGCGGCTCGTCGAAGCCGTGCTCGGGTGGCGCGAACCGGCCTACGAGCGGCACAACATCTGAGCTCTGTCACCTGCTGCCGGTAGGGTCGAAGCATGAGCGAGATCACCGAACTCATCACGACGAGCGATGCGGCGACATCGCTGAGCGACGACGACCTGCTGCGGCGCTACGCCTGGCCAGCCGGTGACGGCGTGCGCATCCGACTGAACTTCGTGAGCAGCCTCGACGGCGCGGTCACGGTCGGGGGCGTCTCAGGGCCGCTGGGCGGCGAGGCCGACCACAGGGTCTTCGACCTGCTGCGTCGCCGGGCGCACGTGGTTCTGCTCGGTGCCGGCACCGCACGTGACGAAGGCTACGGGGGGATGCGCGTCGACGACGCCTCGGCCGCGTGGCGCGAGGCACACGGCCTGTCTCGGCATCCTGCCTTCGCACTGGTCTCGGGCCGGGCCGATCTCGACCCGGGCAGTGACGTCTTCGTGAACGCGCCGACACGACCGATCGTCTTCACGCTGGCGAGTGCCGACGCCGATCGTCGCGCTGCGCTCGCCGAGGTGGCCGAGGTCGTCGTCGTGGGCGAGACAGAGGTCGACATGACGCGGCTCGTCGCCGCGCTGCACACACGAGGGCTCTGCGACGTGCTGTGCGAGGGTGGCCCTCATCTGGCATCGGCGCTTTTCGACGCCGATGCGGTCACCGAACTGTGTCTGTCGCTCGACGCCCTCGTCGTCGGCGGCGACGGCCCGCGTCTGACGCACGGCGTCGCAGAGTTCTCCCGGCGCTTTCGTCTCTGCGATGCACTGCGTTCAGACGATCTGCTGCTGCTCAGATATCGCCGGGCCCGAGACTGACCTCGCAATCGATCGATAGGAGCCCATCATGCCGACGCGACCAGAGCATCCGCCGACAGCAGAGCGCGACCACAGCGAGGCACCCGACGCACGCACGATGACGTTGCGGCGTCGCAGCCGGCGCACCGCCGCGCTGGGCGCACTGCTGTGCACGGTGCTCGCCCTCAGCGGGTGCGTCGGGCAGCAACGAGTCAACGACGCCCGAAGCATCGACCAGCTGATCACCGGGCTGCCGGGCGTCAACAGAGAGAAGAGCGATGTGAGGTTCAACTCGGGCATCGACTCCGGCAGCAGTCTTCAGGTCGACCTTGCCTTCGACGCGACGGCGACACCTGAGCAGACGCAGCAGGCAGTCGCCCAAGTGCAGCAGGCGATCGATGACTCGTCGCTGCACGACGTCATGTACGGCAGTCTCTCGGTCGAACTCGGTGACGTCGATTCGACCATGAGGTTCTCGCTGCCGATCGAGGTCGACGAGGCCGGCATGCGTGAGCTCGTGCAGACGATGAGCGGGCGGCCAGAGGCCAGAGTCGATCTGTCGCGTCTGCACTCATCGCGATATCGCAGCGATCGGCCCATTGCAGATTTCAGTCAGACGCTGCGCGCCGACACGCTCGGTCAGGCTGTTCCGCAGCTGACATCGACCTTCAGCGCATTGCAGCTGCAGCACGTCGACGTGCGCGATGCCGCCATCACCGTGATGCGTCCGGGCTACGAGACGTATCAGCAAGAGGGCCTGATCGCAGACATCAGAGCAGACGAGCCCGGTCTGTGGAATGACGGCTACGTGCAGCTCTTCGGCGACCTTGACGCCGTGCTCGAGGGGCTGCCAGCGGGCATCGTTCGGCGCCCGTCGTGCACGCTGACGTCAGGGCAGGCGTCGAAGCCGGCGACCGGGCAGACAACAGAGCCGGCGACGGAGTGCCGCTTCGAGTTCTACTCCAGCGACGGGCAGACGGGGGTGAGAGGTCTTGACGCCGACGAATTCTGGCAGCAGACGATCGCTGCCATCGAGCAGGTGTTCGCGAAGCACGGAGGCGTTTACACCCTTGACGCCACCGTCGAGGGGAGGTCCTACCCGATGCAGTCGTCAGGCGGTTCCGCGTCTGCGCCTGAGAGTGCTTCGCCGTCACCCCGGTAGCGGGTGCTCGCCGCGTCGCCTCGATCGGGTGAGTGATCAGAGAGACGGCACGAGCGTGTTAGCCTACAACTTTGGAATGTCTGCCTTCGACTTCTCGTTGTCGAGGGTGAGAGCGAACGAGGTATAAGGGCATGAGTGTGTCATCCGAGCGTGCGGCCGACGACGCCCAGACGTCGTCGGGAGGTCACCGGAGCACCTCGGAACAGGCCGCCGCTGCGCAGCCTTCGCCGACACCTGCGGCTCGGCCCGGCACCGATGCCGCGATCGCCTCTCGGCATGCCGGGGAGTCGCTGCGCGATGTGATCGCGCGCTATTACTCGCTGACCAAGCCAGGGGTGCTCTATGCGAACGTGCTGAGCGCCGTCGCAGGCTTTCTCTTCGGCAGTCAGAACGGCGTCGATCTCTTCTCACTCGTGATCGTCACGGTCGGCACGACGCTGATCGTCGGCTCGGCGACCGTGCTCAACAACGTGCTTGATCGCGACATCGATCAGCGCATGGAACGCACCAAGAAGCGGGCGACCGTCACCGGGGGAGTGCGGGCCAGACGAGCGACGATCTTCTCGATCGTGCTGGGGATGCTCGGCGCTGCGGTGCTGGGCCTCTGGTCGACGCCGCTGGTGCTCGGCCTCGGAGTGTTCGGCTTCGTCTGCTACGTCTGGCTCTATGGAGCGACCTCGAAGCGCATGTCGTATCACGGCACTCTGGTCGGGTCGGTCTCGGGCGCGGTGCCCATTCTCGCGGGCTATGTGGGGGCCACAGGGCGTGTGGATGTTGGGGCCGTACTGGTCTTTCTCGCGCTGTTCTTCTGGCAGATGCCCGAGTTCTACTCGATTGCGATCTATCGGCGCGAGGAGTACGCGGCCGCAGGCGTTCCTGTGATCACCGTGGTGAAGGGCGTGCCGACGACCATCGTGCACATCTTCGTCTACACAGTGCTGTACGTTGCCAGCGTGGTGCTGCTCGGCGTGCTCGGGTTCGCCAGCCTGACCACCACCAGCGTGTTGGGGCTGCTCGGCGTCGTGTGGATCGCGATCGGCGCGCTCGGCTTCACGAGCTCAGACAAGATCGCATGGTCGCACCGCATGTTCGGGTTCTCACTCGTGTCGATCATGGCGCTGTGCATCATGCTCGGTCTCGATCCCTGGCTGCCGTAGCCGTATCGGCCCTCGCAGCGGCAGATCTGCGCGGCGAATAGAGTGATGCCATGGCCATCGCACTCAGCACGTCGCAGATCGCAGCAGCCCGGATCTCTGCGCAGCTGCTCGATGCGGCCGCTGATGATCCGATGCATTCGCCATGCAGCGTGTCTGCGTCGGCAGAGACAGCGGCTGCACAAGGCACATCCACGGCTTGCGCCGCGAGCGCAGATGACGTTCTCGAGGCTGCTGAGCATCTGCTCGCGTTGCAGGGGCAGAACTTCTTCGCCGCTCAATGGGCCCTGGCTCTGCGAACGGGGGCTGCAGCGCAGACGATTCGGGCGGCTTTCGACCAGGGGCTGATCGTGCGCTCTTGGCCGATGCGCTCGACCGTGCACCTCGTGGCGGCGGCAGACATCGGCTGGATGCAGCAGGTCACGAACCACCGCGTGCTCAAAGACTGGCCCAAGCGCCGTGCGCGTCTGCACCTCGATCTCGCCGTCGTCGATCAGGTGCGTGAAATCACGCGCCAGGCTCTGTCGGGCGGGCGACGGCTGCATCGAGATGCCCTGATACAGGTCTGGCAGGATGCCGGGGTCGAGATGCGAGCGGGCTGGTCGTACCACCTGGTGTGGGCGCTCAATCAGCTCGGCGAAGTGGTGTTCGGGCCGATGAGCGACAACGGGCGTGATCTCGATCTGGTGCTGGCCGACGAGTGGATCGTCTCGCCGCGGGTGCACGAAGGAGACGAGGCGTTGGCCGAGCTCGCCCGACGCTACATTGCCGGTCATGGCCCTGCGACTGCAGCAGATCTCAGCTGGTGGACGGCTCTGACCATGCGAGAGAGCGCCAGGGCGTTGCACCTCGCCGCGTCAGACGATGCGGGTCAGCCGCTCGTGGAATGCGTCGGCCCCAATGACGAGGGGCTGTGGGCGACCGAGAAGCAGCTGCAGAGAGCGCTGGGCGAAGACGGGTCGACGGGGCGCACCGGCACTGATGCTCTGGCGGTGACCTTGGCGCTGCCTGCCTTCGACGAGCTTCTGCTCGGCTACAAGGACCGTTCGACCGTGCTCGACCCGAAGTTCGGGCCGCTGGTCATGTCGAAGAACGGTCTGGGGCAGCCCACGGTGCTGAGCGACGGTCGCATCCGTGGCGTGTGGAAGACCAAGACCGCTGAAGTCAGCCTGTTCGCTGGCGAGAAGATGAGTACGCGTGCTTCGGCAGCGCTCAAGCGCTCGATGCAGGCCTATGGATGCTTCAGCGCGGGAAGTGGCTTGGCGGAGCGATAGCGGAAGTCTGCCGAGAAGGTTCCGAATAGGGTGCGGCATTTGAGCGTCTGCGAAAGGAAAGGCTGCAAGAAAGGCTGACAGTCGGTCGGCGTGAACGGATGAAACCCGATTCTGCCTTGTTATTTCTAGTGCTGGGGTACCTGGACTCGAACCAAGAATAACGGTACCAGAAACCGTCGTGTTGCCAATTACACCATACCCCAAGGGCAGTTGCGCATTCGTGTGCACGTTTGCGAACCGAGAGTCAACGATAGGACATTCTCATCCAGAACACAACTTGAGCTCGAAGAGGTGCTGCTCAGCGCCTTACGATGGGGGAGTGACCACGACTCAGCCTGCAGTTTTCGAGCGCCTCTCGGTGCAGCAGTGGCGGGTGCGCGAGGCTCGACACCGGCAGCGCGCAGATCAGCTCACCGCTGGCTGGCGCAAGCGTCGACAGACCGGCGAGGCCAACGAGGTCGAAGACTTCCTCTTCACCTACTACTCGTATCGGCCTGCGCTGCTGCGGCGCTGGCACCCAGGCGCAGGCATCAGACTCGAAGGAGCATCCGCCGAACCGCGAGCCCAGTGGCGCTGGTACGCGACAGACAAGGCCGACGTGCTGGTCGATGCGGGTGCCTTTCTCACCGAACGCGCCGACACGGTCGGCTTCGTCGAAGGTCTGCTGCGCCGCACCGCTGCACGCCGCGCCAAGCTGGGCTGCTCCTGCCTGCACGAGTGGGCGATGGTCTATGGCATGCGCGACGGGCAGGAGCGGCACACGAAGCTGCCGCTGCGCTTGGGTCATGCCGGTACCGATGCCGTGGTCGAGTCGAGCCGCATCGAGTGCACGCACTTCGACGCCTTCCGCTTCTTCACACCCGTCGCCCGACCGCTGAACGCACTGCAGCCGACGCGCGAGACGCAGACGGAACTCGAACAGCCGGGCTGCCTGCACGCGAACATGGATCTCTACAAATGGGCCATGAAGCTGGGCCCGATCATTCCCGGCGAGCTGCTGATCGACACATTCGAACTCGCTCGCGAGGTGCGAGATCTCGATATGCAGGCATCGCCCTATGACGTGCGCCGTTTCGGCCTCGAACCGGTGCGCATAGAGACGCAGCAGGGGCGGCGGGAGTTCGCCGTGCGACAGCAGAGCTTCGCGTCACGAGCCAACGTGCTGCGAGAGCGCATGCTGCAGGCGATCGCGCGGGCGCGGCAGGCGGCGTCGGCGGATGCTGTGGCGAGCCCGCCTGCAGCATTCGGGCCGGGGGAGTCGATCAGTGCGCGTCGACGCCGATGAGCATGCCGACGGCGTAGGTCACGGCCACGGCGATGAGGCCGAGCAACAGCTGGCGTGCCGCCCCTTTGAACCAGTTGCGCCCTGAGACCTTGGCGGCGATGCCGCCGGCGAGCAGCAGGCCGATGCAGCCGGCGATCAGGCCGGTCATGAGCGAGCCGATGCCGAAGAGGTAGGGCAGAATCGGCACGATCGCTCCCATCGAGAAGAACAGGAACGAGAGCAGGCCCGCGGCGACGGGTGACGGGCGATCATCCGGGTCGATGCCGAGCTCCTGCATGAGATGCACGTGCACAGTGCGGGTCGAGACCGACGTGCTGTGAATCTCGGCGGCGGCGGTGTGTGCGGTCTGCTCGCTCATGCCCATCTGCTGGAACTCACGTGCGAGTTCGGCCTGCTCGCCGACCGGGTTGCGCTTCTGTGCGGCCACCTCGATGGCAATCTCTTTGTCCAGCTGCTCGTTCTGGCTGCGCACCGAGGTGAACTCCCCGAGAGCCATCGAGAACGCACCGGCCAGCAGGCCCGAGATGCCGGTCAGCAGCACCACGTGGTTCGAGGCACCGGCTGCGCCGATGCCGGTGATCAGTCCGATGTTCGAGACCAGGCCATCCATCGCACCGAAGACCGAGGCACGCAGCCAGCCGCCGCTCACATTCGCGTGTGTGTGGTCGTAGGTGTGCGGATTGGTCGGATCGATCACCGTTGCCGCTGCTGACATGGAGTCAGGCCTCCTCGTGAGAACTGGTCTTCTGGGTGCGGATGCTGCTCGCAATGGGTGCCATCGCCGCGTCTGAAGGCCACAGTAGAACGAGAGATCGGGTCAACACCACCGTCATCTGGGTGTTCGGCGGTGAGAACTTTATCGATCTGCAACGTCGAATCCTGACGACGGTGCGGTGGTGCGGCTAGGGTGGAGGGCGACAGACTGGAAAGGAACCGCAGTGACCGCAGAGGTTACCGGCTTGCTCCCTAGCGTCTCGCTGATCATCCCGGCGTACAACGAGGAAGAGCGCATCGAGGCGTGCCTGCGGGCGGCGATCGCACAGACCGTGCCGCTCGACGAGATCATCGTCGTCGACAACCGCAGCACCGACGGCACCGCAGACACGGTGCGGCGCGTGGCTCGACAGCACCCGAATCAGGTCGTCCGTCTGATCGCTCAGAACGAGCGCCAGGGGCTTATACCGACTCGTGACGCCGGGTTCGACGCCGCCACCAGCGATGTGCTCGGACGTATCGACGCAGACTCGCTGCTGGCTCCGGAATGGAGCCGCGAGGTGCGTCGTGCCTTCCGCAACCAGCACATCAGCGCGCTCACCGGCCCGGTCATGTACTACGACATGCCCTTCCGTCGTTTCGGCCTGCGCGCCGACGATCGGTTTCGCAAGCTGCTGATGCGACTGAACCGGGAATACCGGTTCGTCTTCGGCAGCAACATGGCGGTGCGGGCCGATGTCTGGAACCTGATTCGCGACGAGGTGTGCCCCGATGAGGGCGATCTGCTGCATGAAGACATCGACCTGTCGATTCATCTCGCCGAGAACGGGCTGTTCGTGGGCTACGAGTCGAACATGGTCTGCGGGATCTCGGCGCGACGAATGGACTCCAAATTCCGCGACTACAGCGACTACGTGCAGCGCTTTCGCCGCACCTACCGCGCGCACAGCCTCAATCGCGGCCTTGAGCGCATTCCACAGGCCGTGCTCTACATGATCTATCCGTCTCTGCACGGGCTGCGACAGATCAGACATCTCGGCGCAGAAGACATCGAGCGCAGCAGCCTGCCGAGCGTGCCTGTGCTCAGCCGTCGTTGAGCGCGACAGCGTAGTCTGGGCAGCATGATCGACGACATCAAGAAGCGTGCTCTGCATCGCGTGCGCATCATCGAGGGGCAGCTGCGCGCCATCGAGCGTCAGATCGAAGACGAAGACTACTGCGTCGACATCGTCACGCAGTCACTTGCAGTGCAGCGGTCGCTCGCCTCGTTGAACTCGCTTCTCGTCGAGAACCATCTGCGCACCCATGTGCCGCATATGCTGCAGGCCGGGGGAGACGAGCGCGAGCGTGCCATCGACGAGATGGTTCGTCTCTACGGCATCAAAGGTCGAGCCGACTGAACCCTGCGGGCGCAGACGACACGCCCGAAACATGCGCCGGAATTGGTGTGCACGGTCGAATCTGTGGCATAATCATCTGGTTGCTTACAGACGGCCCCATCGTCTAGCGGCCTAGGACATCGCCCTCTCACGGCGGTAACGCGGGTTCAAATCCCGCTGGGGTCACCAGAGCTCAAGGCTCGTATTCAGTCACTCGGCTGATGCGGGCCTTTTGCATTGCCGTTTCCCTCCTTCCGACTGCACATGTTCGCCTGGCGAATGTCTGTGTGTCCGGCCGATACGAAGAAATGGAGCTGCGATGGCGCAGACGACGAAGTCAGGCGTGAGCGCGTCGGTCTCGGCATCGGTGATGTTCGGTCTGATCTCGCTGCTGACCAGCGAGCTGTCGGCGTTCACCTCGGAAGAGGTCACTGCGTGGCGGATCGTCTGCATCGTCGTGCTGATGGCAGTCTTCTTCACGGTGCACCGGGACTGGGACGCCATCGGGCGCCTGATACGCCGCATCCTCCATGACCCCCGCCGCATTGTGGTGCTGCTGGGCTGCTCGGCTATGGTGACCGCACAGATTTGGGTGTTCATTTGGGGGCCGATGCACGGGCACGCGCTCGACGTCTCGCTGGGCTACTTTCTGATGCCGCTCGTTGTGGTCGCCGCTGGTCGCTTCCTCTTCAAAGATCGTCTCGACCGCTGGCAGTGGGTGGCCGTCGCGCTCGCGGCCGTCGCCGTGATCATCGAAGTGCTCATCGTCGGCGGGTTCTCGTGGCCGACCGCGCTGGTGGGCTTCGGGTATCCCGTCTACTTCGCGGTGCGCCGCGCAGCAGGTATGGACGATGTGCGCGTGTTCTGGCTCGAGATGCTGCTGGCTGTTCCGTTCGCACTCTGGCTGCTCTCTCAGGGAGATGTCGCAGGCACGCTGGCGCGACAGGCCGGCCCGGCCTGGTGGTCGTTCGTCATGCTCGGCGTGCTCAGCGGCGTGGCGATGATGCTGTACATTCTCGCCAGCGGCCGACTGAACCTCACTCTCTTCGGCATGCTGAGCTACCTCGAGCCGGTGCTGCTCTTCGCCGCGGCGCTGCTGCTCGGGGAGCAGCTGCTGACGGCTGATCTGTTCGTCTACACCGTCATCGCGGCGGCCCTGGCGTGCATGCTCATCTCTGGGCTTCTCCCGCTGCTGCGGAGAGGTCGTTCGGGTCGTCTGCTGCGCTGAGCGCCAGCCAGACTTTTGTGCGCGCCTCGAAGGTGTCGAGGTCGAGATCGAGCAGAGAGGCTGCACGAGCGACTCTGTTGCGCACAGTGTGCCGGTGCACGCCGAGACGCGCTGCGGCGGCCTCAGCCTGGCCGTTCTCTTCGAGCCAGACGCGCAGCGTGCGGCGCAGTTCGGCGCCCTCTGACGCATGGCGCTGATCGAGGGGTGCCAGGAGCTGTGCTGCCACGACCTCGAGCATCGATCCGCGCAGCAGCGTGGGCCAGCCGGCATCGGACAGATCGTCATAACGGACGACCGCTCCCGGATCAGCGTCTGCGACGACGCGCCGCGCCTGCTGAATGAGCTGGCTGAGCGGCAGATTCGTGCTGAGCTGTGAGATGCCGGCCCCGACGTGTTCGCGCAGGCAGATGTCCAGCACCGCGTCGAGGTTCTCAGCCGGTGAGACGATGGTGGCCCGGCCGTCGCGCAGCCCCCAGAAGATCATGCAGTCGCGCTGCATGCGATCGAGTGCGTCGACCAAAGCGGTCGTGGTGTCGTTCAGAGCGATCACTGTGCGCTCGCCCGCCGGAAGGGCCTCGTTCCAGAGCCGTTCTGCGAGTCGATTGGCCAGGGCGATGCTTCCTGACGCGGCGATCTCGATGACGCCGTCGCGCAGCACATGCTGCTGTCGATTGATCGTTCGGTTGAACTCCAAGGTGATGCCGGTGAGCGCCAGAACTGACTCGACGACGTCCAGCTGTACGCCGTCGAGTCGGCTCACGCCGCTGAGCACAAGCATGCCGGAGAGTTTCGGTGGCGCACCGATGGTCTGCACGATGAACTCGGCGCCATCGGCGCTGATGCGCGCGGCCGAACGCGTGCCGCTTCTGGTCAGACGCTCCATGGCGTCTGTGAGCTCCTGCAGCTGAGAATGGGGAAGCGGACGCTGTCTGGCCGAGCCCATCAGCTGCCCGGAGCTGTCGAAGATGGCCACGCCGCAGTTCAGCTGCTTGGCGAGCTCTTGCAGCAGGTCGCCCAACCGGTTCGACCGCATTGCTGCTCGGGAGATGGCGCGCTGAGCGTCGAGCCCCCACTGAATGTGCTGCTGGTGTTCGTTGTCGAGCAGGTCGTCGGCCTTGCGGATCACCGCGAGGAACGGCACGTGATACGGCACCTCGACAAGCGGCAGGCCGCACCTGCGGCAGGCGTCGACCAACCCCTCGGGGGGTTCCGCCCACGTGAGGCCGGTGCCCAGCCCCATGCCTACGAGACCGCCGTCGCGCAGTCGAGCCACGTACTGGTCGTAGTCGAACCCCTCGACGCCGAACTGTGCTCCGTCGGTCAGGAGCATCTGGCCGGCCGGAAGAAAACGCATCGGGTCCACGAGGTTGGAGCTGTACACCCATTCGAGCGGAGCATCGAGCAGCTCGACCGTTTCGGCGCCCGTCTCGTCACCGACGACGGGGCGCAATGCCAACTCACTGATGCCGAGCAGGCGACGTATGGTGACAGGCATGGACAAATTGTACATTGAAAACTAGTTGAATATCCGCAACGTACATGCCAAATAGCGACGTTGTGACCGTAATGTCAATGTCAGAAAAGTGCATTCCGGCACCTTCAGCTCGAACTGCCCAACGTCGGGCTCGCCACGTCTGCGGCGCGCCATCGACATCGGTATCTGTCGCAAACGAATGGAGTACGTCTCATGACTGAACAGAGCATCCCCGTCGGCGGGCCCACCCTCGCCCAGCACCGCAACCTTGTCACCGAGATTCCCGGCCCGAAGTCGCGTGCGCTGCACGAGCGCAAGGTCGCCGCAGTGAGCGCCGGCGTCGGCGTCATGCTGCCGACCTACGTCGTCGCCGCGGGCGGAGGCGTGATTCTCGATGTCGACGGCAACACCCTGATCGACTTCGCCTCAGGCATCGCCGTCACCGGTGTCGGCAACTCGGCTCCAGAAGTCGTCGACGCCGTGCAGCACCAGGTCGCACAGTTCACGCACACGTCGTTCGCCACGGTTCCGTACGAGTCGTACATCGAGGTCTCAGAGCGTCTGAACGCGCTGACCCCGGGCAGCTTCGAGAAGCGCACCGCACTGTTCAACTCGGGTGCCGAAGCAGTCGAGAACGCAGTCAAGATCGCGCGCAGCTTCACCGGAAAGGACGGCATCGTCGCCTTCGACCATGCCTTCCACGGGCGGACCAACCTCACCATGGGCCTGACTGCAAAGGCCGCGCCGTACAAGAGCCACTTCGGCCCGTTCGCGAACGAGCTCTATCGGGTTCCCGGTTCATACCCGTATCGTGACGGACTGACCGGCGAAGAGGCTGCGAAGCGCACGATCAGCGCCATCGAGAAGCAGATCGGTGCCGACTCGGTCGCCGCGATTCTGCTTGAGCCGATTCAGGGAGAGGGCGGCTTCATCGTTCCCGCCGAGGGCTTCATGGCAGCACTGGTCAAATGGGCGCACGAGAACGACGTGCTGTTCATCTCTGACGAGATCCAGACCGGTCTGGCACGCACGGGGCGGCTGTTCGCCTCGGAGTACGAAGGCATCGAGCCCGACCTCGTCACGACCGCCAAGGCGATCGGCGGAGGCCTGCCGCTTTCGGCGGTCACCGGCCGTGCCGACGTGATGGATCACCCACAGGCCGGCGGCATCGGCGGTACCTACGGTGGCAACCCGGCAGCCTGTGCGGCAGCGCTCGCCGTCTTCGACAAGGTCGTCGACGAGAAACTGGCCGACCGTGCCCTGCACATCGGCGAGGTCATCACGAACCGTATGCACGAGCTGCAGCAGAGCGATCCCCGTATCGGCGAGGTGCGCGGTCGTGGCGCTCTGCAGGCCATCGAACTGGTGCACCCAGAGACCAAGGAGCCGGACGCCGAGCTCACGCACAAGATCGCCGAGTACGCGCACAAGAACGGCGTCGTGCTGCTGACCGCCGGCACCTATGGCAACGTCATCCGCTTCCTGACGCCGCTGGTCATCTCTGACGAGGTGCTCAACGACGGCCTCGACGTCATCGTCCAGGCGTTCAAGGAGAACTGAGCATGACCGAGCTCATCGACTACGCCCGCTCGGTCAGCGGCCTCTGGATCGACAACGAGTTCGTCGATGCGAAATCGGGAGAGACCTTCGCGGTCATCGACCCGAGCACCGAGGATGCGTTCGTCGAGGTGGCCGATGCCGGGCTGGCCGACGCCGATCGTGCGCTGGCGTCAGCGCACGAGGCACAGATCGCCTGGGCGAAGGTGGCGCCGCGGCAGCGCGGCGAGGTGCTGCGACGTGCGTTCGAGCTCATGATCGAACGCCGTCAGCAGCTCGCCGAGCTGATCTCTCTTGAGAACGGCAAAGCGCTCTCTGACGCGCTCGGCGAGGTGACCTATGCGGCAGAGTTCTTCCGCTGGTTCGCCGAAGAGGCCGTGCGCATCGAGGGGGAGTACCTCACCGCGCCGGCAGGTGGGGTGCGCAACCTGGTCACACGCCGACCCGCCGGTGTCGCGGTGCTGGTCACACCGTGGAACTTTCCCGCCGCGATGGCCACACGCAAGATCGGACCGGCGCTCGCCGCCGGATGCGCGACCGTGCTCAAGCCGGCCGGTGAGACACCCCTGACCGCTTTGGCGATCGCGCAGATCCTCGCTGAGTCGGGACTGCCTGCCGGGCTCGTCAATGTGCTGCCCTCATCGCACACGGCTGAGATCGTCGATCATCTGCTCGACGACCAGCACGTTCGGGTGATCTCGTTCACCGGTTCGACTCCGGTCGGCAAGGTGCTGCTGCGCAAGGCTGCCGACCGTGTGCTCAACACGGCTATGGAGCTGGGCGGCAACGCCGCTTTCGTGGTGACGGCGGATGCGGACGTCGAGGCGGCGGTGGAGGGAGCGCTGACTGCGAAGTTCCGCAACGGCGGTCAGGCCTGTACCGCTGCGAACCGATTCTTCGTGCACGCAGACATCGCAGAGAGGTTCACTCGTCGTTTCATCGAGCGCGCGGCTGATCTCGCTGTGGGGGCGGGACTCGCCGAGGGCACCGATATCGGCCCGCTGGTCAACCGCAAGTCGGTCGACAAAGTGTCCGAGCTCGTCGCCGCCGCGGTGCGTGACGGTGCGACCGTCGCGTATCAGTCCGAGGTTCCTGAGACGGGGTACTACGCCCCGGTGACGGTGCTGACCGACGTGACTCCGGCATCCCCGGTGTTCGCCGAAGAGGTCTTCGGGCCGGTTGCCTCGATCGCGACCTGGTCTGACGAGGATGCCCTCATCGAATCGGTGAACGACACCGATTACGGGCTGGCTTCGTACGTGTTCGCAGGTGAGCTGCGACATGCCGTCGACATCGCCAACCGTATCGATGCCGGTATGGTCGGCGTGAACCGCGGGCTCGTCTCCGATCCGTCAGTGCCGTTCGGTGGGTTCAAACAGAGCGGCGTCGGGCGTGAAGGCGGGCACGAGGGCATTGAGGAGTATCAGGAGACGCAGTACTTCAGCGTCGCTTGGCCCGGGGCCTGAGACATTCGTCTGACAGCGCCGGTCGGCGTTGAGAGGCTGCGGTGCCGCAGGAGGAGAACTCCAGCGGCACCGCAGCCTCTTTCCTGTGTCAGGACGAATCAGGCCGCCTGTACAGGGCTGTACATTTCGGCCAATCAGTGGACGATTCGGCCAGTTTGCGTAACCCAGCGTTCACGTTGATGCTGCATAGACTTTTGCACGATTCCACAGAGGGGACACAGGGGATTCGAGCCGGTGCACAGCCATTCGCAGAACCTGTCCAGAAACAATCTCTTCGCCGCGGTGCGGCGAGGAATGAATAGAGGAACCACATCATGAGTTCTGAGAAGAACGAGAAGCCGACGACTCCGCCAACGGAGGCGGTGTTCACAGTCGGCGAGCTTGACCGTGCCGAGCCGGAACCACGCCTGGCGGGCACGCTGAAACCTCGCCACCTCTCGATGATCGCCCTGGGCGGCATCATCGGAGCCGGCCTGCTGGTGGCGTCCAGCAACGCGATCATCTCGGCGGGCCCCGCCGTCATCATCTCGTATGCCCTCGCGGGCATCGTGATCATCCTGGTGATGCGGATGCTCGGAGAGATGGCCTCGGCGAGTCCGGACACCGGCTCGTTCTCGACCTACGCCACGAAGTTCATCGGGCCGTGGGCGGGGCTGTCGATCGGCTGGCTGTACTGGTGGTTCTGGGTGGTGGTCGTCGGTATCGAGGCCACAGCGGCAGCCAAGATCATCACGAAGTACCTGCCCGGACTGGATCAGTGGATTCCCGCTCTCGTGATCACCGTGCTCTTTCTCGGGCTCAACCTGGTCTCGGTCAAGAGCTTCGGTGAGATGGAGTTCTGGTTCGCCGGCATCAAGATCGTCGCGATCACGCTGTTTATCCTCTTCGGCATCGGCTTGGTGACCGGGATCATCCCGAGTGCGCACCAGGGCGTCGACTACGGTGCACAGGGAGGATTCATGCCGAACGGCATCTCTGGCATCTTCGTCGCGCTGCTGCCGGTCATCTTCTCGATGTTCGGCGCCGAAGTGGCCACCGTGGCCGCAGGCGAGTCGGAGCACCCGGCACACGCTGTGCGCAAAGCGGTGAACTCGGTCATCTGGCGAATCCTGCTGTTCTACATCGGATCGATCACCATCATCGTGCTGCTGCTGCCACACGACCAGGTCGTTTCGGGCAAGTCTCCCTTCGTGAGCGCACTGGAGTACGTCGGCATTCCAGGCGTCGACGTGGTCATGGACTTCGTCGTGCTGACGGCCCTGCTGTCGACGCTGAACGCATCGCTGTACACCGCATCACGCATGGCCTACTCGCTGGCCGGTCGTGGTGAGGCGCCGCGGGCATTCCGCAAGGTCAACAGGCACAACACCCCGTACGTGGCCATTTTCGCTTCGGCCATCGTCGGCCTGATCTCGGTGGTCCTGAACTACACGGTGCCCGACTACGTCTTCGCGTTCCTGGTGAACTCGACTGGTGCGACCGCCATCTTCGTCTGGCTCGTCATCGCCGTTTCTCAGCTGCGCAGCCGCCGCATGCTCGCGAAGCAGGGTGTCGTCCCGGGCAAGGCCAACGGCACCATCAAGATGTGGGGCTTCCCGTACATCACCTGGATCGTGATCGTCGCCCTGGTCGCCCTGCTCGCCTACATGACGTTCAACAAGAGTCTGCAGACGCGCATCGAGCTCTACGTGAGCCTGGTCGTCGCCGCAGTGAGCGTCGTGGCCGGTCTGATCGTGCAGCGCCGCCAGAAGCGTCTGGGGCTGCTGTCCGACGGCTCCCCGGCGAGTGCGCAGAGCACTGACGCCGAGTCGAAGTAAGGTTGCTGCCATGACAGAACTCAGCAAACCAGAGATCGACTTTCCGACCGGGCCGGCTCCTGAGAGCCTCGAGATCGAAGACGTCGTCGTCGGCAGCGGTGCAGAGGCCACCGCGGCCTCGACCGTCGAGGTGCACTACCTCGGTGTCGGCTTCGAATCGGGTGAGGAGTTCGACTCGTCGTGGGGGCGCGGCGAATCGATCACCTTCCCGCTGCGCAACCTGATCAAAGGCTGGCAGGTCGGCATCCCGGGCATGAAAGTCGGCGGTCGGCGCAAGCTGATCGTTCCGCCGCATCTCGCCTATGGGCCTGCCGGCAGCGGCCACCCGCTGAGCGGGCAGACCCTGATCTTCGTGATCGATCTGCTCGACGTGAAGTGAGTCGATGAACCCAGACGGCAACGCCCGTCGTCGAGAGGCGCCGCCAGGATGTGAAATCCTGGCGGCGCCTCTCTGCGCCGGAGCGCGGCGCGAGGAAAGCTGGTGGGGGG